>NZ_FOHE01000049.1 GCF_900111445.1 Oceanobacillus limi
TAAAATGTACCCTATAGAGTAGACACTTTAAAAAAAGTCTACCTATAGGGTACTTTTGTGTATACTTAAGAAAAAATAGTAAATGGGGAAAGAATATGAGTAAGAGATTGTTTACGGAAAAGGAAATTAGAATATTATCTAAAAATCTCTATGTAAAATCTGTTAGTGAAAAAGGGATTACTTATACTGATGAATTTAAAAGAATTTTTATTACTGAAAACGAAAAGGGTAAGTTTCCTAGACAAATATTCGAGGATCATGGATTCGATATAGATATTATTGGGAAAGAACGTATAAAGTCATCGGGTAATAGATGGCGTGCAGCATACCATAAATATGGCATAGGTGGTTTACAGGACACCCGTAAAGGAAACTCCGGTAGACCGAGTGAAAAGGAGCTTTCTATAGAAGAAAAGTATAAAAGATTAGAGGCACAAAATAACTTATTAAAAGCAGAGATAGAATTACTAAAAAAGATCGATATGGCAGAGAGGAGACTGAAGAAGAAACAGAAATAAACATTCCTGCATCGCAGAGGTTTGAACTGATTAAATTCGTAATTGACAAGTTTAAATTAAAAAACAAAGTAAGGTACTTATGTAAGGTAGCTGGTGTATCACCGTCAGGATATTATAATTATTTCTCATTAGCGTCACTGGAAAGAAGAAAACAACGTGAAAAGCAAGATGAAATTGCCAAAGAGAAGATATTGAAAGCCTTTAACTATAAGAGACGTAAAAAGGGTGCTCGACAAATTAAGATGACTTTGGATGGCGAATTCAAGATCAATTACAACCAAAAACGTATCCGCAGAATTATGAAGAAGTATGGCATTATATGCCCTATCAGAAAAGCTAATCCTTATCGTCGGATGGCGAAAGCAACGAAGGAACATACTGTATTACCAAACAAATTAAACCGACAATTCAAACAAAATATACCTGGAAAAGTATTATTAACAGATATCACTTATTTATTTTATGGAAAGGGAAAGAAAGCTTATTTATCCACGATTAAAGATGGATCAACCAATGAAATATTAGCCTACAACGTTTCTGATCGTATCACTTTAGATATCGCAACAGACACTCTTTTAAAGTTGAAAAATAATAGAAGAGTAAAAATGGCAGAGGGAGCTTTCATCCATTCGGATCAAGGATTTCACTATACAAACCCTACCTATCAAAAAATGGTTAAGAAATATGGTTTAGGACAATCCATGTCAAGGCGAGGAAACTGTTGGGATAACGCCCCACAAGAATCATTTTTTGGGCATTTCAAAGATGAAGCATATATTAAACCTTGTGAAACACTAAATGAGTTAAAGCGTGAAATTAAGAGTTATATGACTTATTACAACAATTACAGATATCAATGGAATCTAAAAAAGATGACCCCTGTACAATACAGGAATCACCTTTCCAGTGTAGCATAGTCTTTTTTTTTAAAAGTCCTTTACAAAGGGTACATATTA
>NZ_FOHE01000048.1 GCF_900111445.1 Oceanobacillus limi
GGTCTGTGTAGAAAGAAGGTGATTAGTTTGGATAAGCAAAAAGTTGGTTTTCGGATGAAAGAAAAACGAAAAGAGAAAAAGTGGACACAAGTTGATATTGCTGCAATGGCAGGCATTTCAACAAATTATTATGCCAGCCTTGAACAAGGAAGAAATTCCCCTAGTTTAGAAGTAATTCAAAGGATTGCAAAAGCATTGGATGTATCTTTACTTTATCTATTAAACGATAGAATTGACGATATGGAGAGTAGAGTGGAGACAGAAACAATACGCTTGAAAAATCTTTTCAAAAACATTCCCAAAAATCAACTGGATGTTGCTGAAGGATTAATCATCCAAGCTGCACGACTTAGAATATTACTGGATGATAATTGGAAAGACATCTTAGAAAATGGGGAGTATGAAAAATTTTCTCAGAGTGAAAACCAGGTACCTTATGATCGTAAAAGACCAATCGTTGAGAATTATGACAACCGCGACAAAACCTATCAGTCAATCATTAACCAATTAACTGAACTATTGCCACAGCCCAGCAAGGATAGGAAATCGAAATTATTAGGTCGATAGCTTATGTTGCATAATAAATATGTTGAAGACTACATTAAAAAATGGAAATGTGGCAAGATCTTACTTAACAAAAAGAGAATACTGTTAATCGGACTGATTGAAAAGCACATTTTACCAAGAGATGACCTTTATTATTTTGATGAAGAACAAATTAATAATTATATCGAATTTAGTGAGACTTGGTATTTCGAATTAGATGAATGGGAGTATTTCATAGCCCCATTCATTTTTTTATTCCGTAAAGAAGATGACGAACCTGTATTTGATGAGTTTGTCATTAATATGGGACGTGGTGGAGGAAAGAACGGATTTATATCTACCCTTGCAAATTACTTCATAAGTGAATTACACGGTATTGATTATTATGATGTATCAATTGTTGCCAATTCTGAAAAACAGGCTAAAAGAAGTTTCCAGGAATGTTTTCGAACCATCAAGAAAAAAGGAAATGAAGTCTTGGAAGAAGAATTTGAAGCCTTTAAGAGTAGTATCACAGGATTAACTACACAATCTGTTTTTGAGTACAAAACTAGTAATGCTAGTTCGCAAGATGGTGGTCGTGAAGGTGCAGTTATCTATGATGAATACCATGAGATGGAAAGCACAGAAATAGTTGATGTGTTCTCTGGAGGTCTTGGGAAAGTAGATTGTGGAAGACAATTTTTTATTGGAACAAAAGGTTTTATTCGAGAAGGTTACTTTGATATTAAGTACCGAGAATGTGAGGATATTTTAAAAGGCCTGATTGAATTCAAGGGAGTATTTCCTTACATTTGCGAACTTGATGCCATAGAAGAAATGGACGATCCAGATAATTGGGAAAAAGCTAACCCAGCATTTCAAAAACCTTTAAACAAACGAGGAAAACGCTTGTTTAATACGGTTATGAAAGAATATACGAAATTATCCTATAATCCTTCTGGTCGTACAGCGTTTGTTACGAAGCGTATGAACTTTATTGAGGACAATATGGAAAACTCAGTTGCCTCTCGTGAAGAAATTATGGCAACTGATCGTCCATTTTTCGAACTAAACTCTAAACCAATTGGATCACTAGAC
>NZ_FOHE01000017.1 GCF_900111445.1 Oceanobacillus limi
GTGCTTCGGGGTTACTCGCAGCTTATTCGGTGGAAGTTTTGCTTGTTGCTCTACCGACTGAGCTACCGAGCCTTATTGTTCTCATTATGTCTAACCATGTTTAAAAAGTGGCGTATAGTTTATTACAATTTATAATATGTATGGAGGAGGTAGAGGGATTCGAACCCCCGCGGGCTTTGACACCCCTGTCGGTTTTCAAGACCGATCCCTTCAGCCAGACTTGGGTATACCTCCGAGTTATATATGGTGGACCCTGCAGGACTCGAACCTGCGACCGATCGGTTATGAGCCGATAGCTCTGACCAACTGAGCTAAGGGTCCTTCTTTTAAGTTAAAGGGCGACCGGTGGGGATCGAACCCACGAATGCCGGAGCCACAATCCGGTGCGTTAACCACTTCGCCACGACCGCCATAGGAATTATTAAATTATGGTAGCGGCGGAGGGGATCGAACCCACGACCTCACGGGTATGAACCGTACGCTCTCGCCAGCTGAGCTACGCCGCCACATGGCTCCACAGGTAGGATTCGAACCTACGACCGATCGGTTAACAGCCGATAGCTCTACCACTGAGCTACTGTGGAATATTATAGTAAACGAACACTGACCTTATTTTTATAGCTTAATCAGTGATGCTGGACCCCTACATCTGCTAGTTTACTCAATGATGCATAGTGCTTCGGGGTTATTCGTAGCTTATTCGGTAGACGTTTTGCTCATCTCTACCACTGAGCTACTGTGGAATAGTTTATATTTTATTAGCAACGAAATATAATTTATCATATATAAAATGATATGTCAATGTGTTTTTATAAATTATGTAATGACTTTTGCACAATAAAACAACAAAACTAAATATACCATCTTTATAAAAAGATATCAATAGAAATTAATTATTGAGAATAAATTAAAATGAAATGGGCTAGATTATCTTTCCAAAATAGATACGCTCTCTCCACTTTATGAAGGCCTATCTCTATCCACATATATACAACTAATAGCCCTACTCTTATATCCACTAACATCCCTTTATTGAAAATATACAAAAGAGAAATCCGAACTATCAATTAAAATTCTAATAGAAGAATTAGAATTATTAACATCCGGATTTCTAAAATACATCATGAATATCTAAATGACTTAATTTTTAGAAGCTCTAATTATCTCCTAATACCGCTTCCGCAATATTAACTGCATGGTCTCCAATTCGTTCTAAATTACTAATAATATCAACGAAGACTATTCCAGCAGAACCACTGCACAAACCTTCATTCATACGAATGATATGTTTCTTACGGAATGCACGTTCCATTTTGTCAATTTCATCCTCTTTTTGCACTACTGCAAGTGCTTCCTCACGATTGGAGGTGTCCAAAGCTTTAACAGCTTGTTTAACGGTTAAGATCGTTAAATCAAACATATTATTTAAGTCCTCAACAGCTTGGTCTGTTAATTGAACCTTATTTGATATCTTATAATCGATCAACTCAATTATATTCTCGAAATGGTCACCAATTCGCTCTATATCACGAACGGAGTCCATTAATGCAGTATGTTTTGCACTTTCTAATTCGGACATCGATTCACCAGATAATTCAATTAAATAATCCGTAATTTTACGATCCAAATTATTTAATGCACCTTCTATTTGGATCGCCATCTCAGAATGCTTTTGATGGTTATTCGTAAGATATAGGTTTGTTTCTTCTAAACCTTTATAAGCATACTCACCCATGCGTACAACTTCAGCCTTTGCTTGATCTAATGCTAACGTAGAAGATTGCTGAATAAAAATTGGATCTAAATGCTGCGGTTTGTATTCAACAATTACATCTTTACCAGGTACAATTTTGGTAACTAACCAGGCAAGAGCTGCAACGAAAGGTAACTGAATTAATGTATTTACAACATTAAAACTACCATGGGCAAATGCTATTGTCATTTCTTCATTTAAATTAAATTGTCCTTGTAACATTTCGACATAGATCGTAAATGGATGTAGCAAAACTAATACAATAGTTGTACCAATTAAATTAAATATAACATGTGTTAATGCCGCTCTTTTTGCTGCGACACTAGCACCGATTGCAGCTAATACGGCTGTAATTGTAGTTCCAATATTATCACCGAACAATACCGGTAGAGCAGCTTTAAGTTCAATTGCCCCCTCAGAGAACAATGATTGAAGTATACCGATTGTTGCACTTGAGCTCTGAACAATTACGGTAAACACTGTTCCTATGACAACACCAAGAATTGGCTGCTGACTCATTTCTACAGTTAATTCTTGGAATACATCTAATGTACGTAACGGTTTAAGTCCACCACTCATTAATTCGAGACCAAAGAATAAAGCACCAAAGCCAAAGATAGTTTGTCCAACGTTGTTAACTTTTGAGTTTTTAAAGAAGAATAACAGGAAACATCCAACTGCAATTATAGGGAGGGCATATTCCCCTATGTCTAACCCAATCACAAACGCGGTTACTGTAGTACCAACATTCGCTCCCATAATTACACCAATTGCTTGTCTAAGTGTCATAAAACCAGCATTAACTAATCCTATAGTTAGTACTGTTGTACCAGAACTACTTTGAATTAGAATTGTAACGATAATACCTGCTAATACGCCTAGGAAGGGATTGCTAGTAAATCTGTCTAGTATGTCACGTAAACGATCGCCAGCGGACTTTTGTAATCCTTCTCCCATATACTTAATACCTAGTAAAAATATCCCCAAGCCCCCGATAAATTCAAACAGGAGTGTTTGTAAATCGATATCCAATGGTTACTCCGTCCCTTCGTACTTGTTGTTATTATTAATCATGCCTTACTCATTATTGTTGAACTTATTTAATTTGTAAAGCAAATATCGACAAACTTTACATTAAATTTACAAAAGAAATTAATGACGCTCTATGTACCCCTATTATTTTCTACCCTTATTTATTTATTCGTACACCAGAATAATCATTAGACCTGAATCCACCAGTAAAAAATCCCCTTACCTATAGTGATAACAAGTAAGAGGGATTACTGTTTATTGATTATTAATTTTTTCCACTAGTATTTTCGTTCCGTCTACTTCTACAATGCGCACATTACTATCCTTAGGAATCCATTGACCATTTGAGACAGCACTATAATCCTTTTTATCAACACGAATCGTGCCGACTGGTCTTAGATCATTTAATGTAATTCCTTCTCGATCAATTAACTTTTCATATTCGATGTTCATCGAGCTATATCCAGCCTCCTTCGTTAATTGATCCTTTAATGCTATTTTGGTCCACATTTCTCGTCGTTTAAAAACCTTTAAAAAGAAGAAGGACGCTCCGACACCAATCAACACCCCAAGAACTGCATATAACCCAGCGCTAAATGTTGGGGCAGGTAATGCAACAGCTGTTAGCATACTAGCCACTCCGATTGTAGCCAATGTCCCATCATTTAAGAGTTTACCATCGATAACAATTAGTAATAATCCAACAAAATAAATAATAAGCATAACTATAAGAGAGCTTGTTTCTAAGTATACAGAAAAATAAACTGTTATAAATCCTATCCCTAATAAAGCAAACACACCACGCATATTTACAAGGATTTCACCAATTAAGAATAAAGTAGCGAACCCAGTAATCACCAAACCTATCCAGTCATATGAAAAAATCTCCATATGTTTCCCCTCCTTCACCTTAGTTCATTATACGAATCAAAATGCCTTATAGTTTCATTAAAGGAGTTTTACCAATGAAAAAGACATTGCTCTATGTGTTCATTATACTATTTTTTATTAGTATTTATAAAGACCTTACGATTGGTATCGATTTACAAAAAGAAAATACACAGATATCGAATTCTGATGAATTAGATACTAATGATTATCAAGCAGTAAAAATTAAAATATCTTCTGGAGATACTGTACTATCCATAGTTGAACAACTAAATGAATTTAATAGTAATACAATCGATGTAGAAAAAATCTTAGTGGATTTTAAGGAATTGAACCCCAATATTAACCCTTATAAAATAAAATCTGGTACGTTTTATTACTTTCCATTGTATAACAACGCTACATGAGAGACGACTTTTTGATTAAAAAAAGAGACTGACCGTAGTCAGCCTCGTATAGTTAAACAAATGGCCCTATAAATAACGCGAATACAATAGAGATTGCACCGGCAATGATGGCAATATTACCTAACGTATCAGCATTTCTAGCTCTTGCCATGAAACCGACAATTACACCCGCAGCACCCATGACAACTGGTAACCAGAAGAAAGAAATAACAGATAAAGCAATTGCGATCCATCCAAAAGCAGTGTTCGCATCTGCACCGTCTTCATCATTAATAGTCACTCGATCACCAGTATAGTCGTCAGCAGTTATTTCAGCTGCTGTCTCTTCGTCTCGATCTCCAAAAGTTGAAATTCGCTCTGGTTTTTCAAAGTTCCCTGGAGCAACCGGACCATCTTCTAATGGGCCTCCATGATTTGGAGCATCTTCAACATTGTCTCTTCGATTATTGAATTCATCCATCATTAAGACCTCCTTCATAAGTTGAGGTGCATCTATAGTTTATGGTTTTCTAGTTAAATTATAATGCTACTTTTTGGGAATGCGGATTATTCCAACGATTAGCATGGACAAGTTGATAAATGTATCAGTGCTGCATATAGTGATACAACAGTAATTTTAAAGGAGTAGTACTATGTCTCAATGGATTAAAGCGATAGTAATAAATAAGATGAAACAATTAACTACTGAAGATATTTACAAATACGGGAGAGAATATGGTTTCTCCATTACGAAACAAGAAGCTACCAACATTAGTGACTATTTAAAAAAGAACAAAATCGACCCATTTGATAAACAGGACCATAAAAAAATGCTCCAAGAATTAGCACGTATAACGGATAAAGAGACAGCCAAAAAAGCAAATAGACTTTTTAAGGAAATGATCAAAGCTTATGGTTTAGAATCATTATTTCACTAATAAAACAAGAAAAAAAGCGCAAGCGTCTTATTATTTCTTAACCGACGTAAAAGGAATCTTACTTATAATAAGTAAGATTCCTTTTCCTTATTGATTCATAATTTTTTCTTTCAAGTCTGAAACAAATTTTCCATCCCTAATCATTTCAATTTCAAATTTATATGGTGGTTTTTTGTTCTTCTTATCCTCTCCAACGTATGGTGTTTCTAAAATCTTAGGCAATTGCTCTAATTGAGGGTGATGGATAATGTAATGTAATGCTTCAAAACCGATGTGACCAAAACCAATATTTTCATGTCTATCTTTATGTGCAGCTCGTTCATTTTTACTATCATTAACATGAATTACTTTCAATCGGTCTAATCCAATTATTTTATCAAATTCATTTAATACACCATCAAAATCATTTACAATGTCATAGCCTGCATCGTGGACATGACAAGTGTCTAAACAAATAGATAATTGTTCATTATGGGTGACACCTTCAATAATTGCTGCTAATTCATCAAAAGTTCGTCCGATCTCAGAGCCTTTACCAGCCATCGTTTCTAACGCTATCTGAACGTCTTTTCCTTTTTCTAAAACTTCATTTAACCCTTCAATTATTCGCTGTATACCTTTTTCCGCACCAGCACCAACATGAGCTCCTGGGTGTAACACAATTTGCTTCGCGCCTAAAGCTTCTGTGCGATCAATTTCACTTCGCAAAAAGTTTACACCCAATTCGAAAGTCTCCGGTTTTGACGTGTTACCAATATTAATGATATATGGTGCATGAACCACTATATCGGAGATTCCGTTTTCCTTCATGTGCTTTATTCCATTTTCAATATTCAATTCTTCAATTGCTTTTCTTCTTGTATTCTGCGGTGCTCCTGTGTATATCATAAACGTATTTGATCCGTATGATGCAGCCTCTTCACTGGAACCCAACAGCATTTTTTTACCACTCATTGATACATGTGAACCTATTTTCAACAATTTCTACACCTCTCCCAATAGCCTATCTTACTTTTTATATTTATTTCGTTTTGATATTTGTCGTTTGATCGACTCTTGTTGCTTCTTCATTTTTTTCTTATAGCCTGGCTTAACTTTTTTAGGTTTGCGCACCTGCTTCCAAGCCTCTTTTTCAGCATCCGTTGTCGTTTTTGTCCTTAGCGTACGTTCATTCCACGACTTCGCATCCTGCCATTGCCCATTTTTTATATCAGCGAACACAAATTGCAACCCTTTATTTTCAAGTTTTTGAATCAGCTTTAAATCACTCTCTTGGTAAATACTTATTGCTGTCCCCTCTAATCCAGCCCTAGCTGTTCTGCCTACACGATGAATATAGAATTCCTCTTCTTTCGGTAATTGAGCATTTATAACGTGACTAACTCCCTTAATATCAATCCCCCTCGCTGCTAGATCAGTGGCAACGATATATTGATAGCGAAGATTTTGTATATCTTTTAATACACGCTTTCTTTCCCTCGGTGGAAGTCCACCATGAATTAAACCAACATCTAACCCCTTTTGTAGCAATGCTTTTGCCAATTCATTTGCATGTTCTTTCCCGTTTGTGAAAATAATTGCCAAGTAAGGATGAATGGTTTTAGAAATATCTAGAATTATATCGGATTCACTCCGATGTCTCAATGCAATCAATCGATGCTCCATCGTTTCAGGTGAAAGCTTGTCATCAATTTTTACATGAAGCGGATTTTCTAAATATTTCTTTAAAAAGTGCTCTAACCTTTGCGGGATCGTCGCAGAATAGACGAGTAATTGAATGTCTGTTTTACTACGAACTAGTAATTGATCCACTTCATTGATAAAACCGAGATCAAGCATTAAATCAGCTTCATCTATTACAAACGACTTTGCAGAGTAAAGCGATAAAGCTTCCTCTTTTACGATGTCTAAGATTCGACCTGGGGTTCCTACTATAATTTGTGGTGGTTCTTTTAATTTATCGATCATTTTTTGCTTATCTGTTCCACCAACTAATAGCTTCGCAATCCATTTTTGATCCATATCCGCAAATTTAATTATTTTCTTCACTTCGTCAAATATTTGCATCGCTAACTCTCTTGTAGGAGCAGTGATTACAAACTGAACTTCTCTTTTATTTTCATCAATTTGATTCATTAACGGTAATAAATACGCGTGTGTCTTACCAGATCCAGTTTGAGATTGGCCAATAACACTTTTTCCTTCTGTAATAGAAGGAATGACCTTTTGTTGTATTTCTGTTGGCTTTTTAAAACCGAGCTGATGAATAACTTCCATCATAACTGGCTCAAATGAAAACGCCTCAAAACTATTTTTCATAAGAATACTCCTTTTAATGATTCTTTCTGTGGAAGATGAAAATGTCATTTACTATAATGTACATATCTTAACTCCCTAAACAAATTGAAAAGGATCTGTATTTGCTTTCGAAACAATCACTTCTATACTTTCTTTATTAAGATGTTTTTCTAGATAATCTTTTGTCCCATCCTTCATAATCGTTTCAATATAATGACCCGCATCAATTACGGTAAGTCCCATCTGCCACGCTTCCTGTGCTATATGAAATGTCATATCTCCAGTTACATAAACATCAGCGCCTTTACGTTTGGCAGCTTGTATATATTTTTCACCGCTACCACCTAATATTGCAACTCTTTTAACCTTCTTAGAAAGGTCACCAGTAACCCGGAGATTAGAAATTCCAAACGAAGACTTCACATTTTCACAGAAATCCTCTAGCCTCATCGGGGTATGCAAATCTCCTATTCGACCAATTCCAAATTGTGTTCCCTCATTCTGTAAGGGGTAAACATCATAAGCAGGCTCTTCATATGGATGACTTTTTATCACAGCATTTAAAACAACAGAGAGTTTATTCTTAGGAACAATTGTTTCTATTTTCACTTCATCCACTTTTTCCATTTCATCCTTGGTTCCTATATATGGATTTGCACCTTCTAATGGCTTAAATGTTCCAATCCCATCCGTCTGGAACGAACAGTGGCTATAATCCCCGATATGCCCTGCTCCATTAGCACTTAACGCATCGTGTACCTCGCCTTTATGGGAATGAGGAACATATATTGCAATTTTATAAAGGGATTCCTTGTGTGTTTCCACCAGTACTTCTGATGATTCTAATTGTAATGCATCGCCTAGCATGTCATTTACACCACCAACCGCAGCGTCAAGGTTTGTATGTGATGCATAAACCGTAATACCATGCTCCAATAATTTCGCGATAATACGCCCTCTTGAACTATCTGTGTTCAGGCTCTTCAAAGATTTAAACAATAATGGATGGTGTGCAATAATAAGATCTACATTATTCTCTATCGCCTCATCAACAACTGATTCCATTACATCTAAAGTTACCATGATTTTTTGTATAGGTTTATTATGGGAACCAATCTGCAGCCCAACGTTATCCCAATCATAAGCTAAATGCAGGGGAGCCCATTGCTCCATTATCGTAAAAATAGATGAGTTGGTGTACGGCTTATCCATTTGTTAATACCTCCTCAATCATCTTTAATTCCTTTTCAAAATACTCTACTTTCTCAGCTTGCTGTTCTTTAGCTCGCTTCAATTGTTGTAAAACGTGTATCCTTTTATCTCTTTCTAGGCTCCATTTTTCAACGAATTCCTTTGGTTTTTTCTTTCGTAACAATGGACCAAATAATAACTCTTCCATTGTTAGGTGATACGTAATCCCATCCTTATTCTTGTCGGCAATGATCACTTCATAAATATGACCATTCTCTTCTATTATTTCCTCGTGGTTAATGATATAGCCGTGTTTTACAAACCATTCACGAACACTTTTTTCATCTACATTTGGTTGTGTTATTATTCTATCTGTATGAACTAATTTTTCTTTTCCATCATCTAAAATTTGTCGAATAAGTGTTCCTCCCATACCGGAAATTACTACTTGTCCCACTTCACCAGGGTTGATTACAGCTAAACCATCCCCTAAACGTACGTCAATTACTTCATCGAACTGGTAGAGTGTCACCGTCTTTTTAGCACTAAGGTAGGGACCTTCGTTTACTTCACCTGCGATGGCCATAGCTGTAGGATCCTTGGAACAAACATAACACGGAAGATAAGCATGGTCTGAACCAATGTCTGCAAAATTAGCACCTTTAGGAAGATAAGATGCTACTAACTTTAATCTTTCTGATAGCTTGATTGTACTCGTCATAACTACCTCCAATAAGTGAATCTTTAACCAGTAGGATTTTCTTCATCCCCTCTAATATTAGGTAAACCATTCGGACACTTGACTTTCAGTTGAACCCACACTTACCATCCTTAGTTTTACTTCATAGGTTTGAAGTGAAATTCCTCGGACGCATGGGACGTGCTAGTGCCGAAAACACAACAGAAAATCACATTTTAGTCAACCCAGTATATTTGGGATACATAATGTCCGATCAAACTAACCCTCCATTTTATGAAAAGCATTTCTTCATAATAAAGGAGGCTCTTTTCTGACTAATAGAAAAGCTTTCTGTTTATCGCAGAAAGCTTCCAGTTAACTTCATTCAATTTATTGATGCTCACTAAGCCACTCAACTAACGATGAAACTTCCCCTTCAGAAAGGTGACTCTGTGCTGGCATGTCGCCACGACCATTTAAAATAATATCATTAATTTCATCCTCAGATAAATCAGCACCGACTTGTGTTAAATCTGGCCCCATACCACCAGAAAGGTCGCCACCATGGCACATTGCACAGTTATTTTCATAAATCACATCAGGTTCAGCGCTTGCTTCCCCTTCTTCTGTTTGATGATCTCCATCTTCATTTGCAATATCCTCTCGTTGACTTACACCAATAAAAGATAAAACAATTACAGTAAGTATCCCTACAACAGCAATTATTGCATATGGAATGACTGGGTTTTTTCTCATTGTATTTCCTCCTTATGTATCCCCATTATCTATATTATGGTACAAAGCTATATTTATTTTACTCGAAAATGCAATTACTTTAAAGGAAAAAGATGTGAAAGATTTTAAAACAATAAAAAAAGAGGCTTCACGGATAATTTAATCTCTCACAAACAATTTAATCGGCAAAAACAATCAAAATACTTAGTTGCAAAAACAGATTAAATTGTTTAAAATATAATACAAGATATGAAAACGGTATCAACATCACTAGAAGAAATACGTTGCTGGTATTTCAGTTTATACAAAGTATTTCTTCCGTGTGTAGAAGAATCAGGGAATGACTATCTTATTTAAAAAAGCCTTAGAAAAGTCATTGTTCAAGTTTGAAACATGACCAATGACTAATCTTTAATCCATAAAGTCTTTTAGACGCTTACTACGACTAGGATGTCTTAACTTACGTAATGCTTTGGCTTCAATTTGACGTATTCTTTCTCGAGTAACACCAAATACCTTTCCTACTTCTTCTAAAGTTCTAGTGCGCCCATCATCTAATCCAAATCGTAAACGTAATACATTTTCTTCACGATCAGTTAGTGTATCTAAAACATCTTCTAACTGCTCTTTCAACAATTCATAAGCCGCGTGATCGGAAGGAGAAACCGCTTCGTGATCTTCAATGAAATCTCCTAAATGGGAATCATCTTCTTCACCGATTGGCGTTTCTAAAGATACTGGTTCTTGAGCTATTTTTAGAATGTCGCGAACTTTATCAGGTGAAAGTTCCATTTCTTCTCCAATTTCTTCTGGAGTTGGTTCGCGTCCTAAATCTTGTAGAAGCTGTCTTTGTACACGAATTAACTTATTGATTGTCTCCACCATATGCACTGGGATACGAATTGTACGAGCTTGGTCAGCAATTGCACGTGTAATCGCTTGGCGAATCCACCAAGTAGCATAGGTACTAAATTTAAATCCTTTACGGTAATCAAATTTTTCAACTGCTTTAATTAAACCCATGTTTCCTTCTTGAATCAAATCTAGGAAAAGCATACCTCGACCTACATATCTTTTCGCAATACTTACAACTAATCGTAAGTTCGCTTCTGCCAATCGTCTTTTAGCTTCTTCCTCACCTTGTTCAATGCGAGTGGCTAAGTCAATCTCTTCTTCAGCAGAGAGTAAGTCTACTCTTCCAATTTCTTTTAAATACATCCTCACTGGATCGTTTATTTTGATACCAAGTGGTACACTTAGGTCGTTTAAATCGAATTCTTCTTCCTTCGCTATTTCTTTCATATTAGGATCTTCTTCTGAATCTCCAATAATTTCTACGCCTTGTTCTCCTAAAAACTCATAAAATTCATCCATTTGATCTGGTTCAATTACAAAATTGGAAAGTCGATCAGCAATTTCTTCGTAGGCAAGAACACCGCGTTTTTTACCAATCTCTAATAGTTGCTCTTTGGCTTGTTCAAGTGTTAACTCTGGCTCATTTTCTTTTGTTTGTGAAGGTTTATTTTCAGCCATGAGTCCCCCTCCTTCTTATACTACTTAAATCTTTTGAATTAGTTTTTTACTTGCTTTTTTAGTTCGATGATCTGCATCGCAATTTGGGCTGCTTTAATAGGGTCTTGTTGTTGCTCTGCTAAACGTTGTTCATCTTTTAACTGTTTAATACTAGCAACTTCGCTCGATTGAGAACGAATTATTCGAATATAATCATTTATTTCAGCATCGCTTATCTCCTCATATACAGGAAGCATTGCAAGTTCAATTACTAAATGTTTTAACTTTTCATCTGTTAACCTTTCAACAAATAAACTAACATCTACAGGCAGACCTTCCTCATAATATGCATAGAGATGCGTCGCAATTATTTTATGTTCATCTATATTAAAAGAAGCGCCTAATTCCTCCTGCACCTTATCAGTAATTGTCCGATCTTGCAACATATATGCAAGCAACTTTCGTTCGGCATTGTGATAGGCTGGAAGTAATTTTCTTTTTTGGTACTGATTTTGTACTTTTTTAGTATATCTTTCTTTTGTACTCTTATCCTTAGGACTACTTGATTTTTCCCGATAAGTATGAACTTGTTCTAACAATGTATCCATCATTAAACCATATTCATTACTCAATTCTTTTACATAATATTCTCTTTCAATCGGGCTATCAATTTTAGCTAGTTCCTTAATCACCATTTCAATATACTGAATTCGATCCCCTTCTAGACTTAAGTTATAGTCTTTTTTGAGATAATTCATGTAGAAAGTCAGGAACGTATCACTCGTTTCAATTACCTCTGTGCGAAATGAATCAGCCCCATTTTCACGTATAAATTCATCTGGATCCATACCATTATTCATTCTTGCTATTTTCACTTGACATCCAACAGATTGTAATAACGTTGCTGCCTTGTAGGTTGCTTCAATACCAGCATGATCCGCATCATAGCAAATTATAACCTTATCGACATAACGACGTAATAATTTAGCTTGGCTTTCTGTAAGTGCTGTTCCCATTGTAGCTACTACATTATTAATTCCTGCTTGATAGGAAGAAATTACATCCATTTGCCCTTCAAATAATATTACTTCGTTTGTCTTACGAATATGTTTTTTTGCTAAGTCAAAATTATACAAAATCCTTCCTTTATGAAATAGTTCACTTTCTGAACTATTTAAGTACTTGGGACCTTGGTCTGTAATAGTTCGCCCACCAAACGCTACGGTCTTTCCCAAGTGATTTCGAATTGGGTAAATGACCCTACCCCTAAATCGATCGGATACCGAATCATCATCTTTTAACGTTAGAATACCGGATTTTATTAATAGTTGCTGATGAAACCCCTTTTTTTCCAAAAAGGTTGCTGTAAAATCCTTTATATTCGGTGCAAAACCAAGTTGGAATGTATCAATTGTTTCATCTGTAATTCCTCTGTCTCGGAAATAACGGTATCCATCCTTTCCATCCTTCGTGTAACGTAACAGATGATGGTAAAGTTTCGTTAGCCAATCATACGCCGAAAGCATACTTTGGCTCTCTTGTGAAAGAGTACTATCTCTTTGTACAGCAGTTTCTGGAAGAGAGACACCACTTCTGTCAGCTAGATGTTTTATTGCTTCAAAGAAGGAAAAGCTTTCTATTTCCATGATAAAAGAAACTACATTTCCTCCTTTTCCACAGCCAAAGCAGTGAAAAATTTGTTTTTCCTGCGTTACTGAAAAAGATGGTGTTTTTTCCCCATGGAATGGACAGAGGCCAAAATAATTTCTTCCCTGCTTTTTAAGTTGTACGTACTCTCCAATTACATCGACTATATCATTCGATTTACGAATGTCTTCTATTACGTCTTCTGGAATTTGATTAGACATATCCATCACCATACTTTTACATATGTATCCAAAAGATTATCCCTTTTGAACCACTCGTATAATATAGTTCTCTATCAACTAAAAAAACCCTTCAAATTTCGACATTTTTTTCATAATGTCGAAAAAAAGTTCCTTCTAGTTAAATGTAGTTTCTTAGAAGGATTATTTGGACATATTCTGTGATGCAATTTAAACCAAACTGGTTTTACAAGTATAAGAAAGTACCAGCTGGTTTATTCTAATTACTATAATTCTACATAAGGATATAAGAATCCTTCTTAATTTCGAATGTTTTATTATTCAGAAAATCCAAATATACAAAGGTTTATTTAAATGTATATGTTTACTATTTTTACACAAATAATAATTATAATACATTATTAGTGAAATTACTATAACTATCCTTAATTTTTTTGAGAAAAATTTAAATTTCTTCTCGATCTGGTCCATAATAATGATAGGTATGGTTAAGAGGTAAAGTATATATCCTATTATGATGGATGCTTTACTAAAGTGGATTCATTAATTTTATCAGCCAAATTATTAAACCGCATGAACTAATTCATGCGGTTTAATAATTATAAGAGATAACCTGTTCCCCATTTTTATAATTATTTCTGGGTTAAACGTATAATGCTGTTTGCTGTTTCCTCCACTGCTTTGTTAGATACATCAACAACTGGACAACCAATCCGCTCCACAACACCATTAAAATAGTCCAACTCCTGATGAATTCGTTTAATATTTGCATAAGTCGCTTGATCACCAAGCCCTAATGCTTTTAATCGTTCTTTTCGAATATCATTTAGCTTTTCTGGGCGAATACTCAATCCAATACATTTTTCAGGATTCACTTCAAATAATTCTTCAGGTGGATCAACCTCAGGTACGATCGGAACGTTGGCAACTTTTAATCGCTTCATTGCCAAATACTGGGATAATGGGGTCTTAGATGTTCTAGACACCCCAATCAATATTATATCAGCTCTAGAAATACCTCTTGGATCACGGCCGTCATCGTATTTTACAGCGAACTCGATTGCTTCTACTTTCTTAAAGTAATCTTCATCAAGTTTATGTACCAAACCAGGCTCTAATCTAGGACTTTTCTGAAAAAACTTCTCCATGGAAGAAAGCATTGGTCCCATAATATCAATCGCTTCAATACCTAAGCGGTCAGCTTCACGATTTAAGTACGCCCTCAATTCAGGATCTACAAACGTAAAGCCAAGAATTGCTTCTTCATCCATTGCTAATTGCAAGGATTCGTCAATTGTATGCTTATCTTCCACATATGGAATTCGTTGTATTTTGTATTCTCCACAATTAAATTGGCTTAACCCTGCTTTCATAACCAGCTCGGCAGTTTCACCAACTGAATCAGATAAAACAAAAACTACTGTTTTTAAGCCCATTTCTATTAACTCCTCTCTTCCCAAAAATGCACGATTTAACCGTCCCTGTTACAATTGATCTTCTGTAATTAGCTCAACAAACGCTTTTGTAATTGTGGTTTTTGTAATTCTTCCGACTACTTCTAACCCCTTATCTGTATCCTTAATTACAGGTATTCCGTCTATCTGTTTTCCAATTAATTGATTAGCTACATCAATTAACAAATCGTCTTTTCGACATACCGTAATATTGGGCATTCTAGTCATTATAATATGGACAGGAACAGCATTTAAATCTTGTGTTCCTATACTCGCTCGCAATAGGTCCTTGCGGGAAAGAATCCCGGTTAAACAAGCATGATCATCTACAACAAATAATGTTCCAACATCTTCTAAAAACATTGTCGAAATTGCATCATATACAGAGACTGCTTCATTAACAACAATAGGAATAGATTGATAATCCTGAACCTTAAAACTCTTGATTTTTTCAGTTAATAATTCCGATCCAGTTTTTCCCGTATAGAAATAACCAACTCTTGGTCTAGCATCTAAAAAGCCAGCCATTGTTAATATCGCTAAATCCGGTCGTAAAGTTGCCCTCGTTAGATTTAGTTTTTCTGCAATATTTTCGCCAGTAATGGGGCCATTTTCCTTTACAATATTAATTATCTTTTCTTGTCTATTAGATAATTCCACTATTTCACCACCTAGCTAATATGACATACTACTTAAGGAATATTATATCTCATATATAGTGGAAAGAAAATTATGTTTGTCATAATTTGCACATACGCCCTCCTTAGGGAGCAATATTCTTTCTACTATTAAAATTGTTGTTTCCATTCTATTGCTGATAAATCAGCATAATTTGCCACTAGTTCTGCGATGTTTTTTAACAAGGCAAGCCGGTTGCTGCGAACATCCTCATTGTCAGCCATAACCATATTGTGATCAAAAAAAGTATGAATGGGTTCTGTTAATTTACGAAGTTGATTTAACGCTTCATTCGCATTTTTCTTGTCATTTACCTCTGTGAAACCTTTATGCACTTCTTGATATATTTCATATAATTTGGTTTCAGATGTTGTCTCAAACAACTCTGGATTTACTTTTATTTTGTCAGCTTTCTCAGCAAGGTTTAACACTCGCACTAAAGCTTCTTGAACCGGTTTAAAAGCTTCTTCATTCCGTTTATTTGAAAGTATTTTGGCTTTTTCAATAGAATACGATAATTCACCGATATGCTGTTGGAAAACTGCATCTATAATATCTGCTTCGATATTCATTTCACGCAGCACATATACAGCCCGTTGTTTCATAAATTCCGTAACTTCTGTTTGAATATTTTGATCGCCTTCTTGCTCAATATCACGGTTTTGATATAGATTAATTGCTATGTCTATCAACTGCTTTACTGTTATATTCCATTTCATTTCAATTAAAGTTCGTAAAATACCTATCGCTTGTCTTCGTAATCCATAAGGATCTTGAGAACCAGTCGGCCTTAAACCTACAAAAATGCAACCAACAATTGTATCAAGTTTGTCTGCAATACTCACTATTGCCCCCACTACGGAATTAGGCAATTCTCCATTTGCACTATTTGGTAGGTACTGTTCTCTGATTGCTTGTGCGACTTCTTTATTTTCACCAAAGTTAAGGGCATACTTTTCTCCAATGATTCCTTGTAATTCTGTAAATTCATTGACCATATTCGTCATAAGGTCAAATTTACTAATTTGAGCAGCTCGTACTGCATTTTCTTGCGTAACCGAATCGACATGGAGTATCTCAGCAATTTCTTTTGCTAACTGAACAGATCGATTTACTTTATCATGAATTGTTCCCAACTTCTCTTGGAACACAACATTTTCTAACTTCTGGTTGTAAAAAGCAATGGATTGCTTTTGGTCTTCTTCGTAAAAGAATTGTGCATCTGATAACCTTGCACGAAGCACCTTCTCATTCCCTCTAGCAACCGTATTAATAGCTTTATTATCACCATTACGAACACCAACAAAATACGGTAATAATTCTCCACTCGCTGACTTGACAGGGAAATATCGTTGGTGTTCCTTCATAGAAGTTATTAAAACCTCAGAAGGAAGGGCTAGAAAGTTTTTCTCAAAGGATCCTAAAAACACTGTAGGATACTCCACTAAATTACGTACCTCTTCAAGTAAATCTTGATCCACAGGAACTACATACTCATTTTCACGTTCTAGATCCTGAATTTGATTCTTTATCAATTCTTCTCTTTCTAATGCGTCAACAACAACGAAATTATCCTCTAGTGTTTGCTTATACAACAAGGGATCCGTTATTGTAATCTTTTCCCCTAAAAAGCGATGTCCAAATGTTTGGTTTCCAGTTTGAACACCTGCTACTGCAAAGGGAATAACCTCTTCTCCAAAAAGGGCTATAAGCCATCGAATTGGGCGAGCATAACGAAGTGACTGCTGTCCCCAACGCATGTTTTTACCGAATTGGATCGACTCTACAATATCTTTAAAGGAAGGCATTAAATCTTTAGATGGTTGTCCTTCGATACGTTTTTTCACAAATATATATTCGGTTCCTTTTATTTCTTTTGTAAAAATATCATCTGTTGTTTTCCCTTGACCTTTTGTAAAACCAATTGCAGCTTTGGTCCACTCCCCATTATCATCTTTGGCAATTTTAATGGAAGGTCCTTTTGCTTCTTCTTCAACGGTTGTTTGCTCTTGTGCCATATTTTCTACTATTACTGCAAGTCTCCTTGGAGTTGAATAGCTGGTAATCGAATCAAATGAAATACGTAAATCTTCTAACCACTTTTTTGTTTTTGTTATAAGTTGTTTTTCAGCATCATCAATAAAACGTGCTGGTAATTCCTCTAATCCAATTTCAAATAATACATTTTTTGTCATTCTGCTTCTTCCTCCTTAAGCATCGGAAATCCTAATCGTTCTCTTTCTGCAACATAGGCTTTTGCAATGCTTCTAGCTAAGCTTCGAATTCTAGAAATATATCCGGTTCTTTCGGTTACAGATATAACACCACGTGCATCTAATAAATTAAATGTATGAGAGCACTTTAAGACATAATCATATGCTGGAAAAACGAGTCCTTTTTCCATGGTAACTTTTGCCTCCTCTTCATACATTGAAAATAACTGGAACAGCATCTCGGTATTGGATTCTTCAAATGTATACTTCGAATGCTCGTATTCCGGTTGTAAAAATATATCTTTTACCGTAACACCATGATTCCACTCTAAATCAAACACATTCTCTTTATCTTGAATATAAGATGCTAATCTTTCAATACCATAGGTCAATTCAACCGTAACTGGATTTGCTTCCAATCCTCCGATTTGTTGAAAATAGGTGAATTGGGTAATTTCCATTCCATCTAACCATACTTCCCAGCCTAAACCAGCTGCTCCTAAAGTAGGGTTCTCCCAATTATCTTCTACAAAACGAATATCGTGCTGCAAGGGATCAATGCCCAATGCCTTTAAAGATTCCAAATACAATTCCTGGATATTATCTGGGGAAGGCTTCATAATGACTTGGAATTGATGATGCTGATACAAACGATTTGGGTTTTTACCGTACCTACCATCTGCTGGTCGTCTAGAAGGCTCCACATACGCAACATTCCACGGTTCAGGTCCTAAACTACGTAATAAAGTCATTGGTGACATAGTACCTGCTCCTTTTTCGACATCATATGCTTGCATCAAGATGCAATTTTGATTAGACCAGTATTTCTGCAGTGTTAAAATCATTTCTTGAATATTCATTGGCTACGATCCTCCGTAATTTTTTGAAATATAAAAAAATCCGTCCCTATGCCCATAAGACATAGGGACGGACTGTAATCCGCGGTTCCACCCTATTTGCTCCATTATATTAGAGCCACTTTATCCTAATTGCTCAAGAGTGCCATTCCTCATGGTCTACTGATTCAGCTCCCACCAACCTGAACTCGCTATTACATACTACCATAAGTACTATTCTCTATCTTCGCAAATATGTTCTTCTAAATTTATGTACAAATGATACTGTATTTATTATCTACTTGTCAACTAATTAGAGGTTAATTTAAACGATCTAACTGATTTAAAAAACGTTTGGACTTTAAATAATATCCTCCGTAACGATCGTAATATGAATCTAATAATTGCCTTAGTAATCGCCTGTTTTCTGGCTTGACAGAAATCTTCCCCACTTGTTCCAATCCAACTCTAGAAAACACTTGTAATAGTCTAATTAAAGAAGGCGTTAAGGGGATTGCATCAGCATCTTTATGAAGACAGCCATTACACAATACGCCTCCTTCTAAGATTGAAAAACCGCTAAGTGGTTCTGTTTGCCCACAATTTACACAAGCAATCAATGTAGGGGCAAAGCCACCTTTTTCAAATAGTTTTAACTCAAACATCATAATTGGAATATCCATATCCTCATTTTCAGAGATCCAGCGAATTGTTTGATACAACTGATCATACAGATAGCCATCTGGTGATTTTTCATCAACTAACTTTTCCGTAAACTCGGTAATATATGCAGTATAAGCCGTTTTAATGATATCTTCTCGAATTGATCGGAAAGACTCCATTATTTCACCTTGTTGAATCGAACTTAAACCAGAATTTACATAAACTAAAAATTGTCCTAAAATAAATGGCTGCGTTACTGCAGCCATTCTACTTTTAGGCTTCTTTGCACCTTTGGCTATTGCTGAAAATTTTCCAAGCTTTTTACTGAAAATCGTAATTATCTTATGTGTTTCACCGTAATCAATTGTCTTAATTACAATACCCTCTATTTTTTCAAGCATACACAATCACCTTTTTCCAAACGGTATGCTACATTTTAGTATCTACCGGTAACTCGTTTGTGTCAGAGCTCTCATTTTCGGTCATATCTGGATCATTTTCTAACTCTTTCATTAATAAATAGGTTTCAATATTTCCTGTTTGACTAAATATTTTCCAGGTTAAGTCGATCACAAGAAACCACACCTTTCTTTAAATACTTGTGCAAGTATGTTTTAAAGTTAGAACTTCAAAAACAGCCAAAACAACAACTATATATTTAGGTAAGGCCTCTCTTGAGGACCTTATACTATTAGAATTACCACAGTATACAAAACCATTAGTTAAAAAATTTACCATGTCTAATATTCATCATTACGGAAACCGAATTCTTGTAACTGGCTTTGCTTATTACGCCAATCCTTTTGTACTTTCACCCACAGCTCTAAGTAGACTTTTGTCCCCAGCAAAGCTTCAATATCTTTACGTGCTTCTTTACCAATATTTTTCAGCATACTACCTTGCTTGCCAATTAATATACCTTTTTGCGTTTTTCTCTCGGTAACAATTGTCGCTTGAATGAAAACAGCATTCGACTCTCTCTTCTCAATATTCTCAATGACTACCGCTATAGAATGAGGAATCTCTTCTCTTGTCATTTGCAACACTTTTTCCCGTATTAATTCACTCATAATAAATCGTTCGGGATGATCTGTTACTTGGTCTGACGGATAATATTGTGGTCCTTTAGGAAGATGTGTTTTTAATACACCCAATAGATGGTCCACATTATTCCCCTGTAAAGCAGAAATTGGAATAATCTCTTCAAACTCACACTTTTCTTTATAGAGTTCAATGATAGGAAATAATTCATCTGGATGTATAAGATCAATTTTATTAATAATTAAAAATACCGGATTTTTCACACGTTGTAAGCGATCTAAAATAAATTGATCCCCTTTTCCATAACCTTCATCTGCATTAATCATAAACAAAATAGCATCTACTTCATTCAATGTATCTTCTGCTAACTTTACCATAAAGTCACCTAATCGATGTTTCGGTTTATGAATACCAGGTGTATCAATGAATACAAATTGCGCATCTTCTTGTGTTAGAACACCTTGTATTTTATTTCTTGTTGTTTGTGGTTTATCACTCATGATAGCTATTTTTTGTCCTATTACCCTATTTAAAAATGTAGATTTTCCAACATTTGGTCTACCAATAATAGTAATAAATCCTGATTTGAAGTTTTCGTCCATGATGTATCCTCCATGTTTTACACTTTCTATTGTTTGTTAGTTTATATCATACTACAAATAAAAACTACTTTCATGCAATCGACAAAAGCTTATAAAAAAACAATTATTTCGTCGTAATTAGTGTATGATTTTAATATGAAAAAAGACTCTATCATAGAGCCTTTTACCATAATTCAATAACCTTTGGAATAAAAATCACTAGTCCAATTAATCCAGCTGTAATTGTAGCAAGTAACACAGATCCTGCAGCAATATCTTTGATTACTTTTGCAGTAGGGTGTATTTCCGGTTTCATATAATCCACCATTTTTTCTATAGCCGTATTCATTGTTTCAGTAATCAATACCATTCCAATGCTAAGGATTATAAATGCCCATTCTAGAGTCGCTAACCGGAAGTAAAATCCTGTTAGTAATACGAAAAGAGCTGAAATGGTATGTAATCGAAAGTTAAACTCTGATAAAAATACCTCTTTAATACCATTCCACGCAAAGGAGAAACCAATTCGTCTATTTTTAGCGTTCAAGATTAAATTCTCCTAATATTTCATCTTGCTTTTGGAACATCTCCTTTTCTTCTTCTTCATTCATATGATCATAACCTAATAAATGGAGAAAACCATGTACAGCAAGAAATCCTAACTCCCTATCTAATGTATGATTATAATCGCTTGCTTGTTCCTTTGCTCGATCAATGGATATTACGATATCGCCTAAGGCTAAAGGTAGGTCATCACCGATTACATTTAACTCCCCTTCTACAGACTCTTCGAGAGCAAACGAGATAACGTCTGTAGGTTGATTGATTTGGCGATAGTTGCGATTTAATTCTTGTATTTCCTTATTATCAACAAAGCTAACAGAGACTTCTGCTTGATTAGATATCCCTTCCTTCTTTGCAGTGAATTGCATAAGGCGATGGATTAAATCAATATAATCCGAATCAACAGAATTGGTATTATCATGAAAATCTATATGCATTATTTTGCCTCCTTCATCGGATATTGAATTCTTGAATGAAAAATTCCTTTTAATGTTTCACAAATTGTACGATGAATGGTTTTAACCTCTCTTAATGTCAATGGGCACTCATCTAACTGTCCGTCCATTAACCGATCGTTTACAATTGAAGAGACAATTTCTTCAATTTTTTCTTCTGTCGGTTCTTTTAATGACCGTACAGCCGCTTCAACAGAATCACAAATACAAATAATTGCTGCTTCTTTTGTCTGTGGTTTAGGTCCTGGATATCGATAATCCGCCTCTTTGACCTTAGGATTTGTTTCTTTTTCCTTAAAATAAAAATACTTTAACAATGTAGTTCCATGATGCTGCATCGCAATATCTATAATTTCTTTTGGTAATTTATATTTTTTTAACATTTCGGCACCAGCATATGGATGGTTAATAATTATTTCAGCACTCTGCTTAGGTGCTATTACATCATGAGGATTTTTAATCGCCAATTGGTTTTCAATAAAGTAGTGTGGCCTTACCGTCTTTCCAATATCATGATAGTATGCACCCACCCTAGCTAACAACCCATTTGCACCAACTGCCTCACATGCCGTTTCACTCAAATTAGCTACCATTATCGAATGGTGATACGTACCAGGTGCCTCTGTTAAAATCTTCTTGAGTAACGGTTGATTCGGACTTGAAAGTTGTAATAATTTCACATCGGATAGTATACCTAATCCAGATTCAAAGAAAGATAATAGACCGATCGTTAATACTGCTGATAGAAATGCTGCTGCTAAAGCGAAGCCAGAATAAGTTAATAGATCTACAAATGAATATTTCTCAAAGGAAAGAAATATAAATAGTAATACAGTCATTAAGTTTACTAATGACATTCCTAATCCAGATTTCACAATAGCAAAGCGGTCTTTTACATTCCGCAAAAAGATAATACCAGCCATTTGCGAGAAGAAAAAGTATATACCTGCTTCAACATTTAATGCACCAGGTATTTGACCATTGAATAAAACACAGCCAATCAAGGCATAGAGCCCGGCCATAACAACAGCTACTCTTTCATTAATAAGCAGTTTTATGAGTAATACACCTGTTGCTACAGGAACAATATAAAAGAGCTGGTTTGTTTGATTTGTATATAAACTTATTACCTTCATTAAAGTTACAACGATAAAGCTTACGAATAAAATCGATGCAATCTTTCCTTTATCAAGATTGTTTTTGCGATGTAATTTATTCATTTCATTAGCTACAATACTTGAAATAAGTAAAATTAAAATAAACAACCCGATAACTGGATATACATTTCGTTCATTGTTTAATAACCCAACTAGATTAAGTTTTTCATATACTTCATTTGTTATTGTTTGACCTTCACGAACAATGATTTCCCCTGCATTTATGAATACAGGATCCACACTATTTGCAGCATCCTTTCTGGCTTCCATTGTCCGTTCAGCATCATAAAAGGAGTTCTCTACCACCGCAAATTCACTAAGTTTGTCTAAAGCACTTACTAACTCACTATCAAGCGTCGTGTACTTCACACTTTCTTTAACCATGTTTATTCTGCTGTTTTTGTTTTCTGCACGCACTCCATCTTCTAAAACTTCAGTTAAAGATGATAAAAAGACTTCTTGGCCTTCTTCTCGTTCATCTTCCGCTACCTTCATTAACTTTAAGAGAACGGTATCATTTACATTTTCTACAATATTCAATGATAATATTTCTTTTAATTGAATCAACTTTTCTTGATCCGATAAATGGTGTAACGCTTCCTCATTATCAGCGGCATCATCATCTGCATTTGTTTCGGCTTCTAATTTACTGATCGCATCAAAGATTTCTTCCACATAACCAATTTGTTCTTGTGTTACCTCTTCTGAAATTCGATACCGATCTTCCACTGCTTGAACCGTTTCTCTCGTTTTTCGTTCGGTTTCTTGTTCATTTTCAATCGTAATTGGTGAACGTATTGTCTGTTTTGCACTAGTAAATCTTTCTATATCATATGTTTCCGTAAAAACGTTATTTAAGGACATCATAAATAAGAAAATGCCCAATGCAAGCGTAGGCAAGAATATTGTAATCCATTTTGTTCGAATCTTTAAGATGGATTGAACAAATTGACGTAAGTTACCTTTCACGTATATCCCCTCATTTCAATAACATAAATACAGAAATAAGACCCACGTGATGGGTCTTACCTAATCTTCTGACATCATCTAGTCATTTTTTTCGTATGCATTTATAATACGTTGAACTAGTGGATGCCTAACCACATCTGTCTCTTTTAAGTGGATAAACGATATTCCTTTTACATCCGAAAGCAAATTGTTTGCCGTTTGTAGTCCAGATTTAACCCCTTTCGGCAAATCAATTTGTGTAATATCACCAGTAATCACCATTTTGGAACCAAAGCCAAGTCTTGTTAAAAACATCTTCATCTGCTCTGGCGTCGTGTTTTGGGCTTCATCAAGAATTACAAATGCATCATCTAAGGTTCTACCACGCATATAGGCAAGTGGTGCAACCTCTATTGTCTCTCTTTCAATCAACCTTAGCGTATGCTCTGCACCTAGAACATCATGAAGTGCATCATATAATGGCCGTAAGTAGGGATCAACTTTCTCTTTTAAATCGCCAGGTAGAAATCCTAAGCTTTCTCCAGCTTCAACAGCAGGTCTCGTTAAGATAATACGCTTGACTGCACCATTCTTCAATGCATGTACCGCCATAACGACTGCCAAATAGGTTTTACCGGTTCCAGCTGGACCAATGCCAAACACCAAATCATTTGATTTAATCGCTTGGATATATTTTTTTTGTCCTAACGTTTTAACTCGTATTGATTTACCTTTAACATTTTTAGTAATCTCGTCTTCAAACAATGTTTCAAATTGATCAATTTTTCCTTCTTTAGCCAAATCAATAGCATATACAATATCACGCTCAGCAATTGTTAACCCTTTTCGTACAACACCTAATAACGTTAACAATATATCTTGAACCATATTTATATCCTCTTTGTCACCAGAAACACCTACTTTTTCGCCTCTAGTCACAATCGAAACATTTAACTTTTCTTCAATGTGTTTTAAGTATTTATCGTTTGTACCAAAAAGATTTAATGCTTCATTTTGACTTGTTAAATGCAGATCAATCATACGTAAGTTTTCTGACATAATCAATCTCCTTGATTTATTGGTTGTGCTTTTGCTATATCTTCTTCTACAGTTAAGTGTAAACTTAGTTTAACTTTACCACTCTCTACAGATTCATGCAAAACTTTTTCTGAAGTAATTTCAGCATCAGGTCCCAGTTTTAATTGCAGTTCCTGTTTGGCTTGGCGAATCCCTGCTTGGACGGCTTCTTCCTTAGACCGCTCCATATCATGATATGTTTTTTCACTTAAAGTTGTTTGGATAAATCGAATCGGTAATTTCCATTTAAAAAAGTAAAATTGATTTTCATTTTCTTCCCGATGTATTGCTTCATAATCAGGCGTTCCAAATCCCCATATCGGAATTTGAAAGTCACCAAAACCGATGGAATATTTGTTTTCATGCTCACCAGTTAATAGCTCATAATTTGTTTTTAGGGGGACGGTTACTTCTGTATTATACCAAGTGTTTGCAATAATTTCCCCTTCGGATGCCACGACTATTCTATTTTCTTTTTCTTTATTTTCCTCTTCCTCCTCCTCTTCTTCCTCGTTTTGCTCAACTTCATTTAACGTACCAGATACTAAAATATCACCAGGTTCAACATAATCATTTATTTCAACTTTAGGAAGACCTTTCGAAACGTACATATTCTTAATAACACCTTTTTTAGTCGCTACTAAATCCCTTGGTCCTTCCACATCTTTCTTTTCAACAATTGTCTTTTCCACACCTTCTAAGAAGAAGGTTGTCCCCTTTTTCTGTACACCAACCCAAAGTAATTCTGGGACATCTTCCGTTAAATTACGTTGTATCTCACCGGGCTTGTCTAAGGTAAACGTCCATGCGCCCGGATGGACGCCATAATCTTTCAATTGTTTATCTATCTTTTCCTCAATGTCTTTCGGAACTCCTTTAATTTCCACCTTCCAAATGACATTAGAAAGCAAAAAAATGAGTAGGATACTCATTGCCATTGCAATAACAATTTCTTTCCTTCTAAAAAAACGCGAGAGAAGAAACGGAAACCCCTTCTTTTGTATAAAGGATATATGATAATCTTTTCCACGCTTAATTTCTTTTAAATGTTTTATGTCTTGTAATTTAATATTCCCACTACAAGCATGCTTATTTTTCTTTTTTATATTCCATACTGTTACTCCTTTATTCATACATTCTTGAAAAAATAATTCTGGCATATTTCCTTTTACTAATAATGTTACATATCCGGTTATATAGGATCCCTGTATTTGTTTCATTTTTACCCCCCATGACTTGTGGAAATTTAATTGGGAATAAATTTCACATCGGAAATTTTTCCTTCCAATAAAATTTCTTCTGGTAGCATCATTTTAATAACAAATGATGAACCTTTAATTTGTATGTAACCTTTCGTTGTCTTCAATTTTAATTCTTCGTCCGTGAAAACAACTAACCCCTTATGATTTTCAATATATACATGCAGTTGACCAATTATCGTTATTCTAGGTAGCTCCAAGACTACATCAGAAGGAAGTGCAAAATTTTTGATTAGCCAAGGTCGTACGCGTTGATGCATTTTTTTCACGAATGCAGCCTCCTCTCACAATCATATTTATGTTACATAAGCAAAGATAAGAACTATAAAGACAAAACTGTATATTCGATTTAGGTATGCGGTGCAATTGGTAGCGAATCCAGTTTCGAGAAATTTCCTGGAATTAGCTTATGTAAAACAAATTAATAAAAAAAGCCATTTATAGGTTATTTCTTATTACCCATAAATGACTTCTACTAAATTTAACTTTTACGTTCTTGTATAACACTACGATATGGCTTCCTAGCCCTCGCTGGTCCTAACACTTCCGCCATTACAACACTGTTCACTAATCCATCTCTAGATAAATTATTCTTTATCTGCTTTCGATAATTTTCAGTCTTTTTGGAAGACGGTTGTTTTTTTGGCTTTTGTAGACTTTGACCAATATGATCCGTCGTATTGGATGATAATTCATCCATTGATTGATCGATAGTTGCATTCATACGACCAGCTAATTTCTCTAATTGCTGCTGTTGCTGTTCTTCCAGTGTATGAGTTGGATTCGTCTCAGCAGTAGTGTAATCTGCTTTTGGTTGACGATTCCTTTGGATAGGACCACCCGAAGGAGTTGCGGTTGGCTTCGGATTTGTTTGTTGCCTTGTTCTTTCTGGTTGTCGTTTCTGCTGTCCACCATCGTCTTCAGCGTTACCTCGAAAAAGTCTCATGAGTGCACCGATTACGATGACAACAAATACGATATTACTAAATAAAAAATCAAACAACGATTCCAACCAAATCCCTCCTTTCTGGTACAGTCTTCCTATTACTGATCATTTTCATCGTTATCTTCTTTGGATAACTTTCCGATAGAATCGCGCATATCTGTATCTGCATCAATATTTTGGTAATTCATATAATCCATTACACCCATTTTCCCAGAACGTAGTGCTTCGGCGAGAGCTTGAGGAACTTCTGCCTCTGCTTCTACTACTTTTGCACGCATTTCTTGGACTCGAGCAACCATTTCTTGTTCTTGGGCAACAGCCATTGCACGACGCTCTTCCGCTTTCGCTTGAGCAATATTTTTATCAGCCTCAGCTTGGTCGGTTTGTAAGATCGCACCAATGTTTTTACCAATATCAACATCTGCAATATCAATCGATAAGATCTCAAATGCAGTACCAGCATCTAATCCTTTACTTAATACGTTTTGAGATATTGAATCTGGATTTTCTAATACTTTTGCATGGGTGTCAGAGCTACCAATTGTACTTACAACTCCTTCACCAACACGTGCAATTACCGTATCTTCACCAGCACCACCGACTAAACGATCAATGTTGGCACGAACAGTAATTCTTGCTTTTGCTTTAACTTCTATTCCATCCATTGCAATACCTGCAATAAAAGGGGTTTCGATAACTTTTGGATTAACACTCATTTGAACTGCTTCTAACACATCACGACCCGCTAAGTCGATAGCAGCTGCTCGCTCAAATGTTAATTCGATATTTGCTCGATGTGCTGCGATCAATGCATTTACGACACGATCGACATTACCACCGGCTAGGTAGTGACTTTCTAATTGAGGTGTTTGCACACCAAGCCCCGCTTTATGTGCTTTAATTAACGGATTAATTACACGATTTGGCACAACACGCCTTAAGCGCATACCAATTAGTTGGAGTATACCAACCTTCACACCCGCAGCTAATGCACTAATCCAAAGTGCAACTGGTATGAATGTAAATAAAATTGCAACAGCAATCAATATTACCGCTATAAGAATTAACGGCATTATTCCTTGAATATCCATGATCCATTCCTCCTATTTTTTTCTATATATATATCGGGCTCAATTGAACACCGTATATTACAATTCTCTAACTACAATTCGAACTCCTTCTACTTTCACTACTTTAATTCGTTTATTCTCACCGATGAAGGCTCCTTCTGATACAACATCAATTCGTTCGTTATCAAATATCGCTGTACCTGCGGGTCGCAATGGAGTAACAGTAACCCCTTCTAAACCAATTAGGTCTAAGCGATTCTCTTTTGAAACATATCCCAATTCTGTAGTCGTCTGATCTTTCAATATAACATGTCGGAACACACCTTTGTCCATTCCAATTCTCCTAAACAATATGACAGAAGCAAAAATCGCCACAAGAAAAGCAATGGCAATACTCATGGTCATATGGCTTAAATCTGCGCCTGCCATCAGTAAGGATCCAATAATTGCACCGATACCGATTAACCCCATTATACCACCAGGGACAAAAAATTCGGCAATTATTAAGGCTATACCTAATATCAGTAACAGAATTGCCTCCATCCCAGCAAGTCCTGCAATAAAATGACCATAGAAAAATAACAGCAATGAAACTAAACCCATTGTACCAGGTACCCCAAAGCCAGGCGAATATAATTCAACGACTAACCCAAGACTCGCTAAGGATAGTAGAATTGGTACAACCACTGGGCTGGTTAAAAATCTAGCAACACTCTCTGCGGGGGTAGTTTCCATCTCTACGATTTCGGCATTAGAGAGCCCTAATTCATGTAGTAGTTCTGTTCGGTGGGATACTATCCCTTCTGAATATTTTACTTCTACCGCTTCCTGTGGGGACAAGGTTAAGAAATCCCCTTCAGGTGCTCCATATTCTGGTAAATCAATACTATCATCAGCCATTGCTAAAGCATACAACGGATCTCTTCCTTTTGATTCAGCAGCGCTCTCCATTTGTTTCAACCAGAATGACTGTGCCTTTTTATCTGCTGCGGTACCATCAGAGTTAATGATACCACTTGCTCCCATTCCTGAGTGAGGATTCATATATATGGTATCCGTATTTAATGCAATATAAGATCCAGCAGAGGCTGCCTGTTGAATAATATAAGAAGATGTTGGAATGGTCAGATCTTGTAGCATCGTTGCAATATTACCCGCTGCATTAACAGCCCCACCGGGAGTATTAATTTCTAGAATGATATGGTCTGCACCTGCTTCAGTTGCCTCTTGTATAGAACGCTTCATAAAAGCCTCTAACCCTCGTTCGACTTCATTCTCAACAGGGATTACATATACTAATTTACCAGCTCCATCTTCAGCACTTATATTTACATTATTCTCAACTTGAAAAAAGCTAAGCAATACTAAAATTGTAATTATGTAAGTAACAAATCTTTTTCCTTTCAAATATTGCCACCTCCCTCTTACCTAGTACATACGTCCTTATAAGATATAACGTTTCACTTTTTTTAAATACCATATAAAGTTTAACATAATGTTACAGGAGAATGTATTCTTAACTTATCTCTTTGAATTATTTAAGGGTCAAATTACAAAATTTTAACTTGATGTGATTGCTTCTCTTAGATTGATTTCTATTCAAATCACCGGTAATAAAAAAATCCTTGTCTACATGACAAGGACTTTTTTAAAGGGGGTAATTAGTTAAGGTGCTTCAATACAAATTGATTCACTTTTCCACCATCGGCCTTTCCTTTGACCTTTGGCATGATTGCACCCATTACTTTCCCCATATCTGATTTTGAAGATGCACCAGTTTCCTGAATCGTTTCTTGAACAATTGCCTCCAACTCATCATCTGAGAGTTGTTTTGGCATATATTCTTGTAAAACATTGATTTCCGTTTCAAGTTTGTCAACGAGATCATCGCGTCCAGCTGATTTAAATTCTTGGAGGGAATCTTTTCTTTGTTTTAGTTCTCTTGATAAAACCGTCAATTCTTCGTCTTCTGAAAGATCACTTTTACCAAGTTTAATCGATTCATTCTGTAATGAAGCTTTCACCATGCGAATAACACTTAATGTATCTTTGTCCTTATTCTTCATTGCTTGCTTCATTTCATTGTTAAGTTTTGTTACAAGTGACATAACATTGCACCTTCTTTAGTATTTACGCTTTCTAGCAGCTTCTGATTTCTTTTTACGACGAACGCTAGGTTTTTCATAGTGTTCACGCTTACGATATTCTTGTAGTGTACCACTTTTTGACACACTACGCTTAAAGCGACGAAGAGCATCCTCAAGAGACTCGTTTTTACGAACGCGAGTTGTATTTGACATGCTAATTTCCCTCCCTCCGAAGCATAAAACAATTTGTACGGGCATATGTATCATCTCACATGCCTTTTTTTATTATAATATATCTGAAACTAATGTCAACTGATTATTTTAAAGTATACTAATTTCTAGCGAATTAATATTCAGATGTACCTTTGTTTCCTTGGACAATATCGACCCCTGCACTAGCTCCAATACGAGTTGCGCCTGCCTCAATCATGGCCTTTGTGGTTTCTAAATCGCGAACTCCACCAGAAGCTTTCACACCCATGTTAGGTCCTACCGTCTTGCGCATTAAAGCGATATCTTCTACGGTTGCTCCCCCACCAGAGAATCCAGTAGAAGTCTTAACATAATCTGCTCCAGCTTCTTTAGCAAGCTCACACGCACGTATTTTTTCTTCATCTGTTAGTAAAGAAGTTTCAATAATCACTTTAGTTAATGCTTTTCCATTTGCAGCATCTACAACCGCTTTAATGTCTTCTTTTACGAATTGGTCATTACCAGACTTCAATTCACCTACATTAATTACCATATCTACCTCAGTAGCACCATCTTGAATCGTTTGTTTTGTTTCAAATGCTTTTGTTGCAGTAGATGTAGCACCTAATGGGAATCCAATAACAGTACAAACTTTTACTTCTGTATCCTTTAAACGCTCATAGCAATATGGGACCCAGTGTGGATTGACACAAACAGAGGCAAACTCATATTCGATTGCTTCCTCGACAATTTGAGTAATTTTTTCTTGCTTCGTATCCGGTTTCAATTGTGTGTGGTCAATGTATTTCGCAAGATCTTTATTCATTGTTAACTTCCTTTCTCCTGAGTTGTACGTACCTCATGGATATCATAGCACTTCTACTATAAAAAATCTATATTAATTATATAAAGAACACCCTAGGAAATTGTTATATTCTTGGGAATTAATTTCGTGTGACATAACTTTTTTTGTATAAACGAGTTTGTCCAAAATAGTTTATTGATAGTGTTATATCAAGGAAAGCACGGTGATTTCCATAGCGATATTCGAAGAAAGTCATTTATTCTGATTTTTAATTAAATAATACGTACAACATAATGCCTCGTTAGTGCATATTGGGGATAAGCAATAAGAAAAACCTAGTCAAAAGAATTGACTAGGCATTAACTTTCACATAGGAATGTGTTGCATGATCCATTACGCGTACGAATGTACCTTCATTAATTGGATAACCGGATTTATTAATTTTTACACGGACAATTTTTCCAATCATGTCTGGAGTCCCTTTAAACTGTACTTTTAAATAATTATCTGTATAGCCAACAAGAAGATCAGGATCATCTTGATCTGCTACACGTTCTTCTGGAATTACTTCTAATACTTCATCTTCATACCTTGATGCGTATTCTTTTGCCTGCTGATTAGACAACTCAATTAATTGATGCACACGTTCATTCTTAACATCATCTTCAACTTGATCATCCATGCGTGCGGCAGGTGTACCTGTTCTTCTTGAAAAAGGAAAAACATGAAGCTCTGAATATCCAACTTTCTTTACAAAGTTGTAGGTTTCCATAAATTCTTCATCTGTTTCACCAGGAAATCCAACAATAACGTCGGAAGTAATCGCTAAGTCAGGAAGAGCTTTGCTAATTTTTTGTACTTTTTCAAAATAATATTCTGTAGAATACTTTCTCCTCATTCGAGAGAGCACTGAATCAGAACCTGATTGTAACGGAATATGCAAGTGACGAACGATTTTCTTCGATTGATCAAGAACTTCAATAACCTCATCCGTTATTTGACTTGCTTCAATGGATGAAATACGAATTCGCATAAGTCCTTCCACTTTTTCTTCTAATTCTCTTAACAACATAGCAAAGTTGTAGTCATTCATATCTTCGCCGTATCCAGCAGTATGAATACCTGTCAGCACAATCTCTTTATAGCCCGCGTCAACAAGTTTCTGGGCTTGTTGAATTACACTTTCCGGATCTCTAGAACGCAACAAACCACGTGACCATGGAATAATACAGAATGTACAAAAGTTGTTACATCCCTCTTGTATTTTCAAAGAAGCTCTCGTACGATCGGTAAACTGTGGAACATCCATTTCCTCAAACACACGGTTTTTCATGATGTTTGAAACCCCATTAATCGGTTCACGGGTCTTTTGGTGCTCTTCTATATATTCAATCATCTTTTTACGGTTCTGTGTTCCAACAACTACATCTACTCCAGGGATTTCCATTATCTCCCCAGGAGAAGTTTGTGCATAACATCCTGTAACACATACAACGGCTTCTGGATTATTGCGAACCGCACGTCTGATAGTTTGCCTACTTTTCTTATCTCCAGTATTGGTAACCGTACAGGTATTGATGACATAAATATCTGCATGGTGTTCAAAATCCACACGCTCAAAGCCTTGGTCTTTAAACATGTTCCAAATACCCTCTGTTTCGTAATGATTAACTTTACATCCTAATGTATGAAATGCGACAGTAGTCACTATTTACACCTCAATTCTTCTAAATGGTATGAAATACTTGCTAACACATATAGTGGAGCTGTTTCGGTACGTAGAATTCTAGGTCCAAGACGGACTGGTTTAAAATCATTTTCCTTTAAAGTTTCGACCTCATGTTGTGAGAAGCCACCCTCAGGTCCAATACATACGAATACACGATCTGATTCCCGAAGTTCCTTAACGATCTCACTAAACGAAATATAATTTACTACTTTCGCCTCTTCTTCATAAGCAAAAATCTTAACATTATACTTCGAGCTCTCCTCTATTAACTCATGAAGGCTCATTAATTGTTGAACAGTAGGTACTTTGTTACGATGACTTTGTTCACTTGCTTCCTTAACGATCTTTGCAAATCTATCACGTTTTTTATTTTCCTTCTTTTTATCCCATTTTACTATAGATCGATCAGCCTTAAATGGGATAAAACCGGATGCTCCAAGTTCAGTCCCTTTTTGCAATACAAGCTCCAACTTATCACCCTTCGGTAACCCATGTGCTATTGTAATTTCCACAGGCATTTCAGCGTTTTCTTCTAGCCACTGTTCTACATAAGCTTGAACAACCCCAGCTTCTACATTTACTATTTTACAAATTGCTGCTTTTGTGTTTGGGTGATTACCGATAAACGTATCATTTACTTGATACCTCATGACCCTGAGAATGTGATGAGCATCTTCACCATCAATTGTTACGAGATCATCTTCCCAGTTCTCTGCAGGTATAAAATATCTTTGCAAACTACCCACCTACTTTTTTTTAGCTGTAATAGACACCCAATCCTCTAGTTCATTAATTTCAACGATCTCGAATCCTTGAACCTCTAAAGCATCAATTACAGTAGTTTTCTTGTTTTGAATAATTCCTGAAGTAATAAACAACCCACCAGATCTCAGGTTATTCCAGGCATCTGATATAAAGCGAACAATAATTTCTGCTAATATATTTGATACAATCACGTCTGCTTGAATAGCCACATTGTTCAACAAATTATTTTGCTTAATATCAATTTGATCGTCCACCTTATTGACCTTTGCATTAACACTAGTACTCTTTACAGCTATCTCATCAAGGTCATAGGCATGTACTTTTTTAGCTCCTAGGAGAACAGATGCAATACTTAGGACACCAGACCCACACCCCACATCAATGACTGTATCATTTTTTTGAAGGTAAGCCTCCAAAGCTTGAATACTTAGGATAGTTGTCGGATGAGTTCCTGTACCAAATGCCATTCCTGGATCCAATTCAATAACTAATTCCTGATCACTACGTGGTATATAATCTTCCCATGTAGGTGTTATTGTAATCTTTTTCGATATATTAATGGGTTTGTAGTATTTTTTCCATGCCGTAGCCCAGTCCTCTTCACGAACTTCACTTAAGGTTACTTGATTATGTCCAATGTCGAAATCAAATTCAATTAATGCATTGATAGATTGCTTAATCTCTTCAACGGTTTCAGCTAAAAAACTTGTAACAGGTAAGTAAGCTTTTAAATAAACTCCTTCTTTGGGGTAATCTTCCGAGCGGAGTTCAAATACTTCTCCAAAACTAGTGTCCCGATCAATGAACAAGTCCTTTGGATCTTCAATAACAACTCCACTTGCTCCGGCTTCATGCAATATATTTGATATGGGTTCCACAGCATCGTTCGTTGTATGAATACATATTTCTGTCCATTTCATATCATCCACTCTTTTCCTCATGTTAGAAATGTTAGGAAACAAATCACTCATGTTCATGTCACGCTTTACGTTTCCTATGTATTTGATGGAAAAACAATAAACCTATCTGTCAAATATGTAAAACGGTGTTTTTAAACACCGTTATTCTCCCTTAAAGGCTTTTTTAAAACGTTGGAAGATAGAATCCTCTTGTTCTTCAGTCGCATCATTCCCACTTAAATCATTAAATTCACGTAACAGTTCTTTTTGACGATCTGATAAATTGGTAGGTGTTATTACACGCACTTGAATATGTTGGTCTCCATGGCCATATCCACGTACATTCGGAACACCCTTCCCTTTTAAGCGGAATGTTTTTCCAGACTGGGTACCAGCAGGAACCTTCAATTTTACTTTTCCGTGAACGGTTGGCACTTCCACTTCATCGCCTAATGCAGCCTGAGCAAATGTTAATGGTAGGTCACAGTATATATTGTCGCCTTCACGTTCAAAGAAATCATGTTCACGTACTTGAATGACTACATAAAGGTCTCCAGCAGGTCCACCGTTCACTCCTGGCTCCCCTTTTCCAGAAACACGAATCTGTTGCCCTTCATCAATCCCCGCAGGAATAGAAATATGAATTTTTTTGTTCTTTTTCACCTTACCGCTTCCACCGCAGGTTTGACATTTATTCGGGATTTCTTTTCCAGATCCATTACAATAATGACAAACACGACGGTTTACCACTCTCCCAAATGGTGTGTTTTGCTCTGTATTTAACTGACCAGATCCATGACAATGGGAACACGTTTTCGTGTCTGTGCCAGGTTTAGCACCAGATCCATGGCACGTATCGCAATTCTCTTCTTTTGGTATGGATATATCTGTTTCCTTACCAAAGATAGCTTCTTCAAAATCAAGTACCATTGTATATTGTAGGTCTGCACCTTGTTGAGGAGCGTTTGGGTCACGTCTACGACCACCACCACCAAAGAACATATCAAAGATATCACCAAAACCACCAAAGTCTTGCGCTCCACCACCGAAGCCACCAAAACCTTGATCACCCATACCAGCATGACCAAATTGATCATATTGAGCACGTTTTTGGTCATTACTTAATGTTTCATAAGCTTCTTTTACTTCCTTGAATTTATCGGCAGCATCGGATTCTTTATTTACATCCGGATGATACTTCCTTGCTAATTTTCTATAAGCCTTCTTTATCTCATCTTTAGAAGCACCTTTTTCTAAGCCAAGTACTTCATAATAGTCGCGCTTACTCACTTTAATCACTCTCCCGCTACACTATTGCATAAATTTTATCTTACCATCATTTATCCACCACTGGCAAATGAACCTCACTAATCTTCATGGAAAACTTGGCTTTACATGTCTTTAGAGGCTATTCATGCGATCTATCCACCAAGAAAAAAGCCAAAGCCAAGAAGGTCCTGACTTTGACTTTTTATATGAGCTAATCTTTTATTTTTTATTCTCTTCGTCATCTACTTCTTGGTAATCAGCATCTACAACATCGTCGTCTTGACTTTGTCCTTCCTGTCCTTGCTGTGCTTGTTGCTCCTGTGCCATTTGCTCATAAAGCTTCACAGAAAGTTGCTGAACTTGCTCTTCTAGAGCTTCCTTCTTCGCTTTAATATCATCTAAGTTATCTGACTCTAATGCTTTCTTTAATTCATCTTTTGCATTTTCAGCATTTTGTTTTTCCTCATCAGAAACTTTATCGCCAAGATCTTTAATTGTCTTATCCGTTGTGAATACTAATTGATCTGCCTCATTACGTAGATCTACTTCTTCACGACGTTTTTTATCTGCTTCCGCATTTTCTTCCGCTTCTTTTACCATTTTATCTACTTCTTCATCAGATAATCCTGAAGAAGACTTAATCGTAATTGACTGTTCTTTATTCGTTCCTTTATCCAATGCACGCACATTCACGATACCATTTGCATCGATATCAAAGGATACTTCGATTTGTGGTACTCCACGTGGTGCTGGTGGAATATCTGTTAATTGGAAACGTCCCAGCGTTTTATTATCTTGAGCCATTTCACGTTCACCTTGTAGTACATGGATGTCTACTGCAGTCTGGTTATCTGCAGCTGTTGAGAATACTTGTGAATGACTAGTTGGAATTGTAGTGTTGCGCTCAATTAACTTCGTGAATACGCCACCCATTGTTTCAATACCTAGTGACAGTGGTGTTACATCTAGTAGTAATACGTCTTTCACATCACCTTGTAACACTCCACCTTGAATTGCAGCACCAAGTGCAACAACTTCATCAGGGTTTACACCTTTTGAAGGTTCTTTTCCAGTTTCACGTTTAATAGCTTCTTGAACCGCAGGAATACGTGTTGAACCACCAACTAGAATAACTTTATGAATATCACTTGCACTCAAGCCAGCATCAGATAATGCCTTACGTGTAGGAACCATTGTACGTTCTACAAGATCTGAAGATAACTCCTCGAATTTCGCACGAGTCATATTCATTTCTAAATGTAATGGACCAGCATCTCCCGCCGTAATGAATGGTAGTGAGATTTGCGTTTGTGTTACACCAGATAGGTCTTTTTTCGCTTTCTCAGCAGCATCCTTTAGACGTTGCATCGCCATTTTATCTTGTGACAAGTCAATACCATTCTCTTTTTTGAATTCAGCTACCATATGGTTAATGATTACTTCGTCAAAATCGTCTCCACCTAGACGGTTATCACCAGCGGTAGATACAACTTCAAATGTGCCGTCTCCAATATCAAGAATAGATACGTCAAATGTACCTCCACCTAGGTCATAAACTAAGATCGTTTGATCTTGATCTTCTTTATCAATACCGTAAGCTAATGCTGCAGCAGTAGGCTCGTTAATGATACGCTCTACTTCTAGACCAGCAATTTTACCTGCATCCTTTGTAGCTTGACGTTCTGCATCATTAAAATAAGCCGGTACTGTAATGACAGCTTTTTCGACTTTTTCACCAATGTAATCTTCCGCATACGATTTAATATGTTGTAAAATAATCGCTGATACTTCCTGTGGCGTATATTCTTTATCATCAATTTTCACTTTGTAATCTGTTCCCATGTGACGTTTGATTGATTGAATTGTGTCAGGGTTAGTGATTGCTTGACGCTTCGCTACTTCCCCAACCTGTCTTTCTCCGTTTTTAAACGCAACAACAGATGGTGTCGTACGGTTACCCTCTGGGTTTGGTATAACAACCGCTTCTCCACCTTCCATAACTGCTACACATGAGTTTGTTGTACCTAAGTCAATTCCAATTATTTTACTCATAATCTATTTCCTCCTACTACAAATCCATTTATTTATTTACTTTAACCATAGCTGGTCGAATCACACGATCCTTTAGAACATAACCTTTTTGTAATTCTTCAACAATAATGTTGGAATCTACCTCTTCATCTTCCACCTGCATAACTGCGTGGTGGTATGTTGGATCAAATTCTTTTCCAACTGTTTCAATAACTTCTACCCCTTGCGACTGAAGAGCATCGGTTAACTGTTTATAAACCATTGTAATTCCCTCGACAAGGTTTTTATTTTCTTCCGTTGTTTCCGTTTGTAGTGCTCGTTCAAAATTATCAATTGCTGGCAACAATTCATTGACCAAATCTTGTGATTTATATTTTCGGTCTGCTTCTTTTTCTCTTTGCGTTCGTTTCTTAAAATTATCGAACTCTGCTTGATTCCGAAGCATACGGTTATAAATCTCTTCTTTCTCTTTTTGCAAACGTTCAATTTCTCCTTTGAGGTTTGCACTTTCCTCATCGACTGGTTCTGATTCATTTGCTTCTACTTCATCAATAATCTCTTGCTCATTTTCGTTTTTTACATCTTCTTGGACAGTATCTTTATTCTGTTCTTCCATTCTGCAACCTCCATTTTCAATCCTTACGCTCGGTGCCGAACATTTAAAAAATTAACCATTGTTTTTATACCATAAATACAGGGCTTCTGTCATTTCATTCGACAAAGCGTTCAGCAGTGTAATGACTTTACGGTATTCCATTCGAGTTGGACCAAGTAATGCAATTGTACCTGTTTGATTCTCACCCAATTGGTACGAAGCCGTTATTAAACTGAAGTCTTGTATAGCCTCTAATTTATTTTCGTGACCGATTGATACTCGGATTCCATGTTGTGGATTTTTCAATAAATTAACTACTTCATCTTCGTCCTCCATCATGGAATAGAAGGAACGAATTTTTTCGACATCTTTAAATTCAGGCTGCATTAAAATATTCGTTTTCCCACCAATATATAATTTGGTTGGTTGCTCACTAAAGAATGCTGATTTTAAGTAGTCATAAGCTTTTTCGAAGTCATTAACATAAATTTTCATCAATGAAAGGACTTCTGTGTTTAACACCTCTGGTAATCGCGCTAACGAAACTCCTTGTAATCGTTCATTTAAAATATTTACCATTTTCTCTAAATCTGATGCATTAATTTCTACAGGTATTGTAAAAGAATGATGCTCCACATGGCCAGAATCTGTAACAAGTATGGCAACAGCCGTTTGCTTGGACAAAGGTACGATTTGTAATTGTTTTACCTTTGTTTCGTAGATTTCAGGACCTAAAATAATGGACGTATAACTTGTTAAATCAGATAAAACTTCCGCAGACTTTTGTACCAGTTTTTCCATCTCAATAAATTCATCCTGGATAATATGTTGCATTATGTCCAGTTTTCCATTTTGTATGGACGGAGCGATTACATGGTCTACATAATAGCGATATCCTTTTTCCGACGGAATTCTGCCCGAGGATGAATGTGTTTTTTCAAGAAAACCCATATCTTCTAAATCAGCCATCACATTTCGAATCGTTGCGGCACTAAACGTTATATCCTTCCGTTTAGAAATTGCTCGCGATCCCACAGGATGTGCAGAATCGATGAAATCATCAATAATGACTTGTAATACTAACAATTGCCGATTTGTTAACATGATGATCACCTCTGTTAGCACTCATAACAACCGAGTGCTAATACTACTAATAAATTATCAAATCCTATTTTTTTTGTCAACGAACACGATTTAATTCCTCTTCTTCTAATAAGAAGTGTTCGAATACATTATTACCAAGAAGTACACCTTCTTCCGTTAAACGTATGAAATCGCCTTTTTCGATCAACCAACCTTTTTGAATTAAATTGTTAATTTGTTGGCGATAAAGTACGTCATAAGGAAAACCATATTTCTTTTCAAAGTCGGTCTTACGTATTCCTTGTAATTTCCGTAACCCTAGGAATAATTCCTCTTCTATCTGCTCTTTTAAACCAATTTCATCAACATGCAATACAGGTTGTCCAGTTTGCATCGCTTGTTTAATGTAAGATGGTAATGGTCGAATATTAATCGTACGCTTACCTGGTAAATAACCACTTGCTCCCGCACCAAAACCATAATAATAATCGTTATTCCAATAGTTGAGGTTATGCTTGCTTTCGTAACCATTTTTGGCGAAATTACTAATCTCATATTGTATTAACCCATTATCCCGCATCGAATTCTTTAAAATCTCGTACATTTGAACTTCGTCTTCCTGAGCTGGTCGATGGAGCTTTCCTTTTTTATACCGATTATAAAAAATCGTTTTCGGTTCTATTTGTAGAGAATACGAAGAATAATGAGGCAACTGGAAAGAAAGTGCTTCATCAACCGTATGTTGAAAATGCTCTGGCGTCTGGTTCGGTAAAGAATAAATTAAGTCAATACTTATATTCTCAAATCCATATTGCTTTAATAAGTTGATTGTATGATAAACATCTTTTACCTTGTGTAACCTCCCAAGTTCCTCAAGCATCCCATCATCAAATACTTGTACACCTAATGATATTCTATTTACTCCATACGCTTTAAGTAATTTAACTTTCTCTTCATCAAAATCGCCTGGATTCGCTTCAATTGTATATTCTTGACAATTAGCCACATCAAATTTTTCTTGAACAATTTCTAATAAGGATCGTAATTGTGTTTGATTTAATGCTGTTGGTGTTCCACCACCAATAAAAATAGTGCGAACTTTATTTTTATTCCCCATTACACTTGTATTTATTTCTTTTTTTAATGCTTCCATATAGTCATTGGCCAATTCTTCATTATAGAAAAACTTCGTAAAATCACAGTAATGGCATATTTGCTGACAAAATGGTATATGGATATAAACTGATTGGATCATAATCTTCCTCCTATTTCATCAAAAACCCGTACTTATTCAAAAGGTGGCGAGCGCTCTCCTTTGAAATCTTGCCTTTACTTCTTGCAGTTAAAAAGAAAAGGAAAAACTTTTAATGTAAAAAGTTCTCCCATCTAAACTTTAATCATCATTCATTTGTAAAACAGCCATAAACGCTTCCTGAGGGACCTCAACTGAACCAACCATTTTCATTCGTTTTTTCCCTTCTTTTTGTTTTTCTAATAATTTACGTTTACGGGAAATATCTCCACCATAACATTTTGCCAATACATTTTTACGCATTGCTTTAATTGTTGAACGCGCCACAATTTTATTACCAATTGCTGCTTGAACTGGCACCTCAAATTGCTGTCTTGGAATTAAATCTTTTAGCTTATCAACAATTTGTTTCCCACGGTCATATGCGAAATCTCGATGTACAATAAATGATAGCGCATCAATCGTCTCACCATTAAGCAAAATATCCATTTTCGTAAGATTCGAATCATGATACCCAATTAAATCATAATCAAAGGATGCATAACCTTTTGTTTGTGACTTTAATTGATCGAAAAAGTCATAAACAATCTCAGAAAGTGGAATATGGTAGATAACATTTACGCGAATATCATCTAAGTATTCCATATCGATAAATTGTCCTCTTTTTTTCTGAGCGATTTCCATTACTGGTCCAACAAATTCGTTCGGAACCATAATTGTAGCCTTAACAAACGGCTCACGGATTTCTTTTATTTGCTGCGGATCTGGCATAAACGACGGGTTATCGATACTCAAAGTCTCTCCATCTGTTTGTTCCACCTCATAAATAACACTCGGTGCCGTTGTTATTAAGTCAATATTGAATTCTCGTTCGATTCGTTCTTGGATAATTTCCATATGCAACAACCCTAAGAAACCGCAACGGAATCCAAACCCTAAAGCTTGAGACGTTTCTGCTTCATATTGTAGAGATGAATCGTTCAATTCTAGTCTTTCTAATGCTTCCCGTAGGTCATTATATTTGTTAGAATCAACTGGATATAGCCCACAAAAAACCATCGGATTTAACCTTTTATAACCAGGAAGAGCAGCTTGAGCTGGGTTATCAGCTAGGGTTATCGTGTCCCCGACTCTTGTATCACTTACATTTTTTATGGACGCAGTTAAATACCCAACATCTCCAACAACCAATTCGTTTTTTGCGATTGGTTTTGGAGTAAATACACCTACCTCATTCACTTCAAATTCTTTTCCGGTTGCCATCATTTTTATTTTATCGCCTACTTTTACAGATCCTTCTTTAATACATACATAAGCGATAACTCCTCGATAAGGATCGTATAAAGAATCAAATATCAATGCTTTTAATGGATCCTCAGGTTCTCCAATTGGGGCAGGGATTGCTTCTGTTATACGTTCTAGAATTTCATCTATCCCAATGTTCGATTTTGCAGATGCCAAAATTACCTCATCCGGGTCTATTCCAATTACATCTTCTAATTCTTTCTTCACTCGCTCTGGATCTGCGCTCGGTAAGTCTATTTTATTTATTACTGGTATTATTTCTAAATCGTTATCCATAGCGAGATAAACATTGGCAAGTGTTTGTGCTTCAATTCCTTGGGCCGCATCTACTACCAAAATCGCTCCTTCACAGGCAGCAAGACTTCTGGAAACTTCATATGTAAAATCAACATGACCCGGGGTATCTATTAAATGAAATAAATAATCTTCGCCGCTTTTACTCGTATATTGTAATTGAACAGCATTCAATTTAATGGTTATTCCACGTTCCCGCTCTAAATCCATTGCATCAAGAAATTGCTCTTTCATTTCACGTTGTGTTAATGCTTTTGTTTGCTCTAAAATTCGATCAGCTAACGTTGATTTCCCATGATCAATATGAGCAATAATCGAAAAGTTACGTACATTCTCTTGTTTTCTTTTCATACGTAATGCCAACTCCTACATGTCTTTTACCAGAGGATGATAAAAGGAAAAATTTTCACCATAAATGCCATTTCTATTGTTTATAACTAGGATGATTATAGCAATTGAATCGATTACTTTCAAGAAGCACCCTCATTAACCGACATCTATACGCAGCGTTTTGACTAATTTTGTACATTATGCGAAGTAATTGTAACGTGTTTTTCGCTAGCTTCAGCCAAGGTAATACACGAATATTTTCTCCCATCCCTTAGAACACGTAGGAACAGCTGTAAGGACTAGGCAAACAGTAAGAAACCTCTTAGACAAAAAAGAACCCCTTAGTAGGATTCATCTAATGTTAGTAGAATAGCTGTGAAATTTGATACAAAATTTGTACTAGCCCTTCATAAAATACTTTTACAGCCCCTTCTAGAAAAGAAGCAGTTTTCTGTGTAAAGTTAACAGGTTGTTCCACTCGTTGAATTGAATCTGTTGTAATATCCTGATTTGAACTAGTTTCGGCCTCCTCTTCATTAAAACCCTCCATTTCGTCCTTCACCTCATGAGAACCAATCATTTCTTCTGTCCCCACTTCTTGTTTATCTTCACCGAGTAAAGCGATATCCCCTCGATTAATTCCAAATAACGTACCTGCTAAAAAGAAAACCACTAATAGTAACAGTACAACAATACTCCTCATCACCATCTACCTCCTTAATCGGCACTTACCTCTTCAGCCTGTTGCCAGTAAAATTCACTAAATACTTCTGCTAAAGCGTCCGCTGACCTATTTAATTCATCTAAATTATTTTCCACTCCACCAATTTCTAATAGCAGCGCATTTTCATGTAAATCCTGATTATAAATCCCATTATTTCCAGCTCCACCTTGTGGTAAAACCCCCCGGCTTAAACCTGGATATTTTTCCTCCATCAAATCATGAAGCTGATTCGCTAATTGAAAGTTTGTTTCGTTCGATGCGTTGTCTTTCCCAACAACAAAATAAATCCGTGCATAAGATTCTCCGTTAATTTCCTTTGTTGTTTCACTGTGCCCAAGGGCATCGCGATGTATATCAAAGGTATATTGGATATTCTTATGGTTTGCAAATGCATCTTGAACTACTTGTCTAGATGACTCATACGATTGCCAGTATTCCTGCCCACTTTCATCTAACTTTTTCATAATGTCCGTTTTGTCAGTAATCGCTCCAATCCCATGGTTGGCCAACGATTGCGAAAACCGTTCACTGACTTTGGTGATGTTCACTTCATTATGATGTGCTAAATCTGGATCGGTTACTTCAGGTAAATGAGGCAAAAAGGACTCATAATTATGTGTATTATATATAAATACGACGTCTTCCTCGGTAACTTCTGTTGGTTCTTTTTCTTCTTGTTCTCGCTCATCCTCATCCACAATAGCATGACGATCTTCTAGTACATCCTCAAGAGGTGGAGAGGATTCAACTGGCATATTTGTATAATTCGATCCTTCTCCAGCAATCAATATCTTATTATCAAATATAGAAAAGCCTGGAAGTTCATTTCCCAATAGACTTCTTGGGTCTCTTGGTTTAATACTTGTTGCAATTTGTAATAGCGTAGATGAGATGTTAGGCATATGGTAATCTTCAGGATAACTCTCCTTGAACACTCTATTTTCCATTCCAAATAAATATAAAAAAGTTGATCCCTCTACTTCACTTGTCCACTTTGTAATTGTGTCTGAGGAAAAACGAAAGGCTGGAGACAATGTAGTTAAAATACCAATCGATACGAACAATATTACAATACTTAACACATAGATCCCGCTCTTCTTTAAAAATGTATGTAAAGTTGATTTTTGATAAATTCTCTTATACCTTGAAAGCATTGTTCCACCCCTTGCGTACAGTCTATAGTAGAATCTATGAAAGACTAGCAAAAGGTAGAACTAAATCTTTTAAATAAAATAGAGTTACCCATTGGGACATAAAAATTCTATATTTTTTTACACAATAATTTCCAAAATAGCTATTTAAGAAAAATAAACCTAAGCGTTAGAAAAGCTTAACTTTGCTACCTATTTCAAACCACAAGGCAATGTAGTCTTGTTCATGTAGCCAGTCCAAGCTTAATTAAGCCAAATTTTTCTACTTACTTTTCTCTGAACTAAAAAAATAGAGGAAAGTCTCCCTCTATTTTTTTATCTAGTATAAGATGCAAAATTTTCAATTGTGACAGAACCGTGTAATGCTGCATTAATTCCATTAGCAATGACGTGAGACATATCGACCATAAATCCGTCTACTTCTTTTGGGGTAACCATGAGATTATGTCCGATTGGAGTTAAAACTTCTCGTATTAAGGATCGTTTTTCTTCATCAGAAAGACCACCTACCATCCCGAGAAATGTTTTCCGTTTCTCCTCATCCGGTAGGTCCTCTTCTGTTAATTCTTTCCCACCGAATGTCATACTAGCAGGAGCCAATGATTTTGAAGGTCTATCCTTTTCCCGCAACTCCCTACCAAAATGTTTTAACAGAAAATCAATTGTATCACTTGTTATTGTTACTGCATCGACAACCGTTGGAACTCCGATAGCTAACACAGGAATTCCCAGCGTTTCTTTACTTAATTCCTTCCGTTTGTTCCCTACCCCAGAACCAGGATGAATGCCAGAATCTGATAGCTGGATTGTCTCATTCACCCTTTCTATGGAACGAGATGCCAATGCATCAATAGCAATAACGAAATCGGGTTGGAATTTTTCAACAATCCCAAAAATAATGTTGCTAGTTTCGATTCCAGTGACCCCCATTACCCCTGGAGTGACGGATGCTACTGGGCGGTAGCCTTCTGAAACCGATTCATGCTCCAGTTTAAATAAATGACTCGTTACTAACACTTTTTCTGCAGTCATTGGCCCTAATGCATCCGGGGTAACATTCCAGTTTCCTAAACCAACGATCAACCCGGTTCCTTCCTTAGGAATATTATTTTTCTTTAGCAATTGCTCTAATTCACCAGCTAAAATCTTCGCAGCATTCTCCTGCCTTTTCGTATCTTGTCGCTTTACTCCATCCGCATAGATGGTTACATAGGAGCCTGGTTTCTTACCTAGTAATTCAGCACCTTCTTGATCAATATCAACATAATTTATTTTTATATCATTTTCATGTCGCTCTTTAACCTTAACGCCTGTAATTTGGTCTTCTTGTTGCTCTTCCTTTTCCACATACATATCCTTTGCTTCTACGGCCAAATCCGTGCGTACTTCATATGCCTGTTCCGTATTCTCCATTAAGAAAATCCTCCTAAACGTTAAATAATTTCTACGCTACTATGGTTCATATTTTCACCAAAAACACACAAATTATGAAGGATGCTAACATTTCTATTGAAAACAACGGGAAGCAATGATAAAATGACTCTTGTCCATATAAAGGGATAGACCCTTTTAGGAGGTGAAGGAATAATGGCTAATATTAAATCTGCAATTAAGCGTGTTGATGTAAATAATAAAAAACGCGCCCAAAATCAAGCAGCTAAATCTGATATGCGTTCACAAATAAAACAAGTAGAAAAACTTGTTGAAGCAAATGACGTGGAAAATGCAAAAACTGCATTACGTAAAACAACGCAAACAATCGACAAAGCAGTACAAAAAGGACTTATCCATAAAAACAATGGTAACCGTCAAAAAGCTCGTTTAACTAAAAAAGTTAATGGCTTAGGGGCATAATAAAATAAGTCTATTGAAAAAACGATCCCTGTTGTAAAGGATCGTTTTTTTTAGTTACTATTTTGTTCCACTTATTCTTAAGATGCACGAATTAAATCATATAATAATAATTCAAAAGCAAGTTCCTTTTCCATTTTTCCTTGCTTCATTACGGCATCAGCAGTAGCCAGTCGATCAATTATCTGTTGTAGACGTTCCGTTGTAAATTTAGCTTCCCTACTCATTGCTACCTTAATGACATAGGGGTGACCTCCAATTTGTTTTTGCATTTGAAATTGTGTATATCCTTTTTGTTTTAGTAATTTCACTCGAAGAATGGTTCGAAATTGAAATGCCAATAAGCCGATCATCGCAATAGGTTCTTCTTTCATTTTTTCGAGATCCTTATAAATTGAAATTGCTTTTTGCAAATCACCTTCAATAACCGTATCGACAAGCCTTAACGATGAACTTGAAACTGTATGTGAAATTAATTCCTCTGCTATGTCTTTCGTTACAACGCCATCTTCTCCTACATATAGCGCTATTTTAGCTAGTTCGTTCTCCAATATATTAAGATTATTCGATAGTTCATTTTCTATAATTTCATAAGCATCATCCCTAATTGTAATACGATATTGATCCGATAAGTTTTTAATCCACTTTGATAATTCAAATTCTTTTACCGGATTACATTCGGCAACTAAAGCAGTCTTTTTTAATAGTTTGCTGATCTTTTTCCGCTCATCAATTTTTTCATATGCTGCAATAAATACTACTACGGAATAATCGACTGGTGATTGCAGATAACGTTCAAGCACATTTAAATCATGTTCAAATGTTAACTTATCGGATTTTGCTTTAAGAAACACAGGATTTGTAGCTATAATTACTTTCTGTTCACCAAAAAATGGATAGGTTTCCGCATCTCCAATGACTTCCTGAATGGGTGTTTCTGATAAGTCGTATGTAGACAGATTATCCTCATCCAGATTTTTGACTACCTGATCTTTTAATTTTTGGATAAAATAGGTTTCTGTACCGTATAATAATAAAATATTAGGCAACTGTTTCTTTTTCAGTTGTTCCATTGCTTTTAAATAACTCATGCTATTCACTCCATTACTGTATATACATAATGGTAATCTGATCATAGCTGAATAGCAAGAAATATATGGAGAGGGAAACTGTGGTGGTATTTCCCTCTCTAATCTATATAAACGTTTAAAACCCAGCCCTAGGAACTGTATTTTAAACGATATTTTCTTTATTTATAGCGTTTCCGATATAAGTAAAAGTATAGTTGTTAACTCTTTCTAATTATGGAGACATTTAATTTTCTGTGACTTTTTTAGATCATTATGGATTTTTATAAGCAATTGTTTTATACTAATATTGATATAGGAGGGGTAGAAATGAACGAATTTGAACAAAATGTACAATCAAAAAATAACGATGTTGTGGATTCCATTAAAGGTTTTGCATTCTCATTCATTTTCTTTGTTCTTATTTTTGCAATTGGAGTAGTAATTAGCGTAATTGGCTCTTAAATTACATAGCAATTTGACGATAATAAAGAGACTGATCAACACAGTCTCTTTTTTATGTTTCAAACGGAAATTCCTAGGGGATTTTTCTCACTTATCATAAATATTATTCCTTATCTACTTGTATCATATGGTAAGTATTTATAAAATGTTCCACCCTGTTCATCAAAAGAAAAAATAATCGCTCCATCTTGATCAGTTCGTAGCACGGTTACACCAGCCTCTTTTAAAATATCAACCACTTCCTTTGATGGGTGTCCATATCGGTTATTGCTCCCTACAGATATAAGTGCATAATGAGGATTGATCTGTTCAATAAAATTTCGATCTGAAGATGTATTGCTCCCGTGATGCGCAACTTTTAGAACATCTATATCTAATAAAGGATAGTTTAGTATGAGTTCTCTTTCTGTAGGTTTACCTATATCTCCTGTAAAAAGCCAATTTAACCTTCCTAAGGTTGTAAATAATACAAGTGAATTTTCGTTTGGGGAACCTTTTTGATACCTAGGCTCAAGTATATAAAAGGGGTGATTTCCTATCAAAATTTCATCCCCCTGGCTTACTTTCTTTACCTGTGTATCATTTTGGTTAAAATGCTCAAGCTCCGTTTGCTTAAACGGATAGAACTCACTTGTAATGATTTGATCCACCCGAAACGATTCGATGATCAATGGAATGCTTCCTGAGTGATCAATATCTTCATGGGTAATAAACACTGCATCAAATTGCGTAATCCCTCTGTAGTGTAAAAAAGCTTTGATAATTTGCGTATATATCCTTTCCCCCGGTTCCATCTGTTCAAACGTAAAATTAGCTCCCGCATCAATTAATACAACCCCTTTTCGATATGGAAACTCTATGACAATCGCATCTCCTTGTCCAATATCAAGCATCGTGACTGTACCATATGGAGAAAAATACGGTCTACTGATAACAATCATAATTATTATGGTTATACATACTCCGACACCAAATGCAGGTTTTGATTTATTTCTGAGAATGAAGTTCATAAAAAATAGCAACAAAATGAAATAAATAAGCAACAATAACATTGGAAAAGCACCCGTAGTCCAAGGGAAGTATGCAAAATTGTCGAGCTTTTCCATGATTGTCAGAAAGAAAGAGTGAATTCCCGTAAATAGGTGATCAATGGGCTTCGTAATAACTGGAATAAACGAGAATAACAGAAATAAAAACATGAGTGGTATTACAAAAAAAGAAAAATAAGGGACGACAAAAACATTGACTATAATGGATAATGGGGACACCGTATAGAAGTATATAAATTGTAGTGGTAAGATCATCATTTGGGAAATAAAACTAATTTGCAACATTTGAAAGAGAATGGAGTTTGTACCAGTGAGCCATGATCGTGATAAAATAAGTCCAAAAGCTACAAGGAAGGAAAATTGAAAGCCTATATGTCGAAATATGGATGGGTCCACTACCAATAAGAATATAAAGACAACACTGATAATGTCTGTTGAAGAGAGTTTATATCTTAGTTTAGACAAAAGGAAAACTAGTAAAGCCATCAAGCTCGCCCGCCACACTGATGGGGCACCTCCTGCCATTAGCGCATAAATTGGAAGTAATAAAATAATGAACCAACGAGCCTTTTCCTTCGTCGTAATATTTATTTTAACCAAGCCGAAGTAAATCAAACTAATGACTAGCCCAATATGAAGACCAGATATTGCCAATAAATGAGATAGTCCCCACTTACGGAATAAGTCTACGGTGCTCTCCTCTAATTGGTCATCCTCTCCTAGCGTTAAAGCATTAATCCATGCACTTGTTTGGTTGCTATAGGTTGTTGATAGATAATTTTGCAATTTACCCTTCCAGGAATAAATATTACTTAGAAAAACGGATTCACCTGTACAATATATTTCCTCTAACGTATTAATCGTAATCTCATAAGAGACCCCCATAGAAAACAAGTATTGTCTATAATCAAATTGTCCCGGGTTCCTACTGTTATCGGGCATCTCTAAGTCCCCGTATATCACACAAGAGGCTCCATGCTTAAATGAACGGATAGCTGTCTCTTCAGTTAATTCCTCATTATTAGGATAATAAATTACTTGAATAGATTCTCTAGAGCCATGTTCACGAAATAGAAACTGTATTCGGTTTTCTGATTTCTGTATGGAACTGGTTATTTCACCTGATAATTCCAAAGAATTAGAAGAGGGAGTGAGTGAAGAACTCTGGTTAGGAGAAGATAAAATAAAGAATAGAGTAGCAGCTAAAGAAATAATAAATGTTATTTTCTTTAGCCGCTTCTGAAGTAGTAAGTAAAGTAACCAACTAATAACACCCAAGAATAAAACATAATTATCTAGATTGAAGGACAATAAACTAAACATACTTGCTAGAGCAACAATATGCCAATTCCCTATCATTTGTTCACCTAATATCTATTCATATTTTTATTTTGAATGCTTACAATTATTTAGTAAATAACGCTTCAACCTTATTAATGAGAACCTGTAACTCCTGATCTTCTCTGGAATTCCTATTTACCTTTTCTACAAGCTCTTTTACATAACGTTCTTTTTCTTGATATTTGGTATCAACTGCCAAGTAAGTCAATTCAACTTTTTTCGTTTCAACACCTGCTTCTCTAAATAATTGCTCTGCATAAGGGTGATTTTTATAATCCTCTGCATAAAAAACAGTTCGAATACCACTCTGAATTAATTGTTTACTGCATTGTAAACAAGGAAAATGTGTCACATATATATCTGCATTTTCAGTAGGAACACCAAATTTTGCACATTGTAATAATGCGTTCGCCTCAGCATGTACCGTTCGAACACAGTGGCCATCAATAACATAGCAGCCTTCATCTACACAATGCACTCCCCCGGAGACACTCCCATTATAGCCCCCTGCAATGATCCGTTTATCTCTAACAATTGTTGCTCCAACCATCAACCTTGTACATGTACTTCTTAACGAAAGCAAATGACTTTGAGCCATAAAATATTGATCCCAAGAAATTCTTTCCATTCTACCAATCACCCTCTATGTATAAATTAGTTCTAGTTTACCTTTATCAATTTATTCTCGTCAATGAACTATGGAACAACAATCGTCTCACGAATCTTATCTAATGTTTTTTCACCGATACCAGGCACATTCAGTAAATCCTCTACGCTTTGAAACAAACCGCTTTCTTCACGATATTGTATAATAGCCTCAGCCTTAGATGGTCCAATTCCATTTAGATGTTCTATTTCTTCAGATGTTGCGTAATTTATTCTAATTTTACTCGCATCACGATCGACACTCTTGGTCATTTCATTTCCCTCTAGATCCTGCTCTGACGGTACAATAATAACCATTTCATCATGTACTTTTTGTGCCAAATTAATAACCGTTTGATCTGCTTTTTCGGTAAACCCACCAGCCGTCTGAACAACATCTTCTACTCTTGAATCAACAGCCATCTCATATACGCCAGGTTGCTGTATTTCTCCTTTAATATCAACTACAATCTCATTTGATTGGATTTTCGTTGGAGATTCCATTTGTTCCAGAGCTTTTTCCGGGGCAATAGGGGGGATTGCTGAATTATCAACGGAAGAAAAAGGTTGAATAGATACGACAATGATCACAGCGAGAATAGCGATTCCTACTATGATAAAATGAGGTTTTTTTAGAAGATGTAACAATTTGCTCACTTCCTTCAAGAGGTTTACTGATATGAAATTAAAAGGGGGGATTCTTCGATTATAATGGTAAACATTGTAATTGTCTAATTGTAATCCAAACCAAAAAATCGAGATAAACTAATTATCTCGACCCTTTTTCTCCAATAATAAAAATTCTTTCCACTTTTTCTTCTAAATATTGATTTTCTAAAGAAAAATCACTGTAAAAATTTATATTTATAAATCCGGATTTTTTTAACAATTGTTCATAAATTGATACAGAGTATGTCCTTTGATGATGGGTTTCATCAAAACGAGTATATTTATTCCCCTCGTCCAACATAAAGAAGGTTATATCATGATACATTTCTCCAGGATAATCACCTTCTGAGCAATCCCATATATAGGAAGCTTCTTCAGTTACGTCCGCAAAGGTTTGATTGATTAAATTATCCTGTACATGATGAAGTGAGTGAACATCAAATATAAAAAGCCCACCAGGCTTTAAGGAGTTAGCAACATGATGAAACACAGCCTCTAACTCGTCTGTCTCTGTTATATAATTCATAACATCACAATAACTAATCGCAGCATCCATTTGATCTAAACCATGTAAATCTTTCAGATCTTGATTTAACCAATGAATAGGTAAATTTAACTTACTTACTTTTTGCTCGGCAATTGCCAGCATATCTGCTGAATAATCAACACCAACCATATGATACCCCTTACTAGCTAGTCGATAGGTAATTTCTCCTGTCCCACATCCAAGATCAGCTATATGAGCATCCTTTATTCCAAATTGCTGCAAAATACTCTCTGTAAATGTAACCCAAGCATCATATGGAGCATCCTCCATCAATTTATCATACAATAGCGCCATTTGTTGATATGACATACTAATCCTGTCCTATTGATAAAGATACCTCAGAAGCATCTCCCCAAAGTCTTTCTAGGTTATAATAAGTCCGTTCATCCTTATGGAAAATATGACATACGATATCTCCTAGATCAACTAACACCCATCTTGCTTGCTCCATGCCTTCTAATCGCTTGACAGGAATATCATGTTCATCCATTTTTTCTTTAACAGAACGCGCGATTGCTTGTACCTGTCTTTCGTTAGAGCCATGACAGATTAAAAAATAATCTGCTACTAACGATACTTGATCCATATCTAATGCTACGATGTTCTCCGCTCTTTTATCACTACATGCTTCAGCGGCTAAATTTAATATTTGCTTTACTTCCATTAATCAATTACCTCCATTTAATTGTTTCGTTAAATCATTGTACGCGTGAAAGGTATCCGGATAGATTCGGCTATGCTTACTCATCAAAAAAGAAATCGTATTACGAGAGACCATCCAAGCCGTTTGAACTAAATCCTCTTGAGCTTTTTCACGGACCTCTTCTAACCCGGGAAAACTCCTACCAGGTTCGATATAATCAGCGACAAATACAATCATATCTAATTTGGTCATATTTGACCGACCTGTTGTATGGTAATAAATAGCACTTTTCACTTCTTCATCCACAATACCATACTCTTGTTCAATCAATATAGACCCAACCGGCCCATGCCATAACTCATGATGATATTGAAGTAGATCTTTAGGAAGATAATTTGTTTTAATAATTCTTTCCATCTCATCAAGTGGTCTATACTTAGCGTAATCATGAAAGAGGGAGGCCAATTCTGCTTTCTCTTTCGACTCACCGTACATTTTGGCCAAACCTACAGCCGTCTCTGCCACACGTAATGTATGTTCAAATCTTTCCTTTGTTAAATGAGGTTCAATAATCTCAATTACTTCCTGCCTATTCATATAACCGATTCCCCTTAATAAACGTGTAAACAGATTTCGGTACAAAATACCTAAATGGTTCCTTTTTCATTACACGTTCCCTGATTTCCGAAGAAGAAATATTTATCAATGGAACTTCAACTTCTAGAACTGGATAGGCAGTATGAAACGAATATCCAGGTCGTTTTAACCCAACAAAGGTTACATAGTTAAGAAGTTCTTTTATTTTATGCCATTTTGGTAAGTATTCTACCATGTCTCCACCAATAATAAAGTAGAATTCCGTATTTGGGTACCTGTCATGTAACAACTTCATCGTATCTAGCGTATAGGATTTCCCCTCTCGTTCCATCTCTATTGTGTTCATATGAAAGAAAGGATTATCTTCAATTGCTTTTTCCAGCATACCTACTCGCATATCTGCTTCAGTAGTAGCCTTCTTCTTGTGAGGAGGTTCATATGTTGGGATAAACCATATTTCTTCTAATTCAAGCCTCATTCGAACTTCCTCAGCAATAATTAAATGACCAATATGGGGTGGATCAAATGTCCCCCCTAGGATTCCAATTCGTTTCATAACATTCCCCTTACAACTTGCTATGGTAGTTTAATTTGCTTGTTCTCTTCGGATTCCTTATACAATACAATATTATTCCCAATAATTTGCACAATTTCACAATCTGTACCTTTTTGTAATGCTTCTGCTACCTCATCCTTATCTTCAAGACAATTTTGCAATATACTTACTTTAATTAATTCTCTCTTTTCAAGTGCTTCATTAATTTGTGTAACCATATTATCATTTACTCCAATTTTCCCCACTTGGAAAATCGGCTTTAAATGATGTGCTTCAGAACGTAAAAAACGTTTTTGTTTTCCTGTTAACATAGTTATCCCTCCAGTATATTTTGTAATTGCTTTTCCATTTCCTTAATATTATCTACTTCTCTCCCGGTCCAAATCTCAAATGCTGCTTTTGCTTGATAGATCAGCATAGAGTGTCCGCACAATATGCTTGCTCCCTTTTCTTCAGCTTGTCTTAATAACTGAGTTTTTAGCGGTTGATAAACAATATCACTGACAACTTGTGAATGTCTCAATTTACTAAACGAAAGAATACTCGAATCAGAATTAGGTTTCATACCGACATTTGTAGTCTGAATAATTAAATCGTAATCCGTTATTACTTTTTCCAATTCATGTAAAGATATAATATTAGTTATAGTTTCAGGAGTAGATAATAAATTTAAATCCATCGCATGTTCCAATGTACGATTACCTACGTCAATTCTCCTAAAACCATTCGTCATTAATGCAAAATAAATACCCCTAGCTGCTCCTCCTGCTCCAACCAATGCAACCCGAATACCTTTATTTCGAAACAGTTGCGGGAATTTCTCTTTTAATGATTGAATATACCCTAAACCATCGGTGTTATAACCAACCCATTTCCCATTTATATTCTTGACCGTATTCACTGCACCGACAGCACTAGCGTATTGGTCAATTTCATCTAAGTATGGGATTATTTTCTGTTTAAAGGGTATTGTAACATTGAAACCATCAAGCTCTTCTTCTTTTCTTATGTCATTTAACGTTGATTCAAATTCTTCTGGTATAATCTCAAATGTCTTATAAGTACCTTGTTGATCCGCATTTTTAAGAAACATATTATGTATCCATGGTGAGAGTGAATGACTAATAGGAAATCCTATAAGCCCTAACCGATAGTTCATTTTCTCCACTCCTATAATAGTGATTTCCTAAGCGATACATGTACGCCTTTTGGGCTATGAGCTTCTACCGTGATATCTCCATCTACACTTACCCAACCTAATCCAGGAAAGACAATATCTGTCCTTTCTCCCGTAATACGGAACGTACTTTTTGTTAACTTTGGTAAGTGGTTCAATGTCTCTTCATTAGGTGGTGACAAAAGCTCCCCTAAATGATTGTCATACAGAGCATCAGCCTTCTCAAGTTTCGTCCGGTGTATGGAAAGCTGGTTGGAGAAATAACACACAAAAGACGTCTTATTTCCTTTAATAAAATCTAACCTAGCTAATCCACCGAAATACAACGTTTGCTGATCGTTTAGCTGATATATTCTCGGTTTGATCTCTTTGTTAGGTGTAACAATTTTAAGGTCGTGATCAGAAATGTAATGCGCGATTTGTTCTTTATTAACGATTCCCGGCGTATCAATTAGAGATGCTTCTCCATCTAATGGGATCTCGATAAACCCTAAAGTTGTGCCTGGGAAATATGATGTAGTTATAACATCACTTTCTCCAACTGACTGTTTAATAAGACGATTAATAAATGTCGATTTGCCGACATTTGTCGTTCCAACGATATAAACATCTTTATTGTACCGATAAATTTCCATCAGTTCGGTAAGTTCTTCCATTCCATGCCCTTTAACTGATGAAATCAAAGCTACATCTTTCACCTTGTAGCCCGCTTCCTTTGCAGAGGAACGTAACCATTGTTTTAGTTTACGGTGATTTGTAGATTTTGGCAATAAATCCATTTTATTACCAACTAATAAAATTGGGTTATTCCCTACAATTCTAGGTAAGCTCTTGATTAAGGATCCACTTACATCAAAAATATCTATTACATGTACAACTAACGCATCCGTATCACGAATAGTACTCACCATTTTCAAGTAATCATCATCGGTCATGGAAACATCTTGAATTTCATTATAATGCTTTAACCGGAAGCATCGTTTACACAACACAGTTTCACGGTCCAATGAGGACTTAGGTGTATACCCTAATGAATCTGGATCTGACGTTTGGATAGACACCCCACACCCCTGACAATATATCTCTTCTTGCATTTCTATTCCTCCCATTTAATTTTACCTTTTTTTCGAAAATAGCTTAAAATCCTTCGTTCAATTGTACGATTAATTCTTGTAATCTTTTCGTCGGTTTCTACAATTGGTACCACTAATATTGTATGTAAACCTGCAGAGTTACCTCCTAATACATCGGTCAGTAATTGGTCCCCAATGACAACAATTTCTTCCCTTTTCAATCCCATTTCTTTTGCAGCAATCTTAAATGCCCTTCGTAACGGTTTGCGCGCACTAAATACATAAGGAGTATTCAATGGCTCTGAGAAGAACTTGACCCGATCTTCTTTATTATTCGATATGATCGTTACTTTAATGCCTTCATCTTGCATTTCTTTAAACCAATTTTTCACTTCTGGAGTCGCTTCTCTAACATCCCATGCTACGAGAGTATTGTCTAAATCTGTAATCACACCTTTAATTCCTTTTTCTTTAAGGGATTTCGGTCTAATATCAAATATACTTTTCACATGTTCGTTAGGCAAAAATCGTTTTAACAAGTCGTACACCTCAATCATCTGTTAATTTCCATTCACATGTTTATTTCTGAATGACATGGGTAATTATACAATATAAATACAATCCTATAATAACTTTTTATTGATAGCAAAAATAGTAATTATATGCAAGAGGGAATAGAAAAATTTGCAGATTTTCGAAAAAACTTGTAAAATCGTTCGACAAATTGTATCATTTTTCGCGCTGTGGATAACTTTATGCACATTTTCCACACTGATTTACCAACGTTCCTTAACTTAATAACCCCTTTATTCACAAGTTATCTACAGGTTAGTGTAGATAACTGTAACCTTGTACAACCGTAGGAATCATGGTACTTTATTAGTACCTTAATAAAAACTTGTTCAAATCTTTAAGGAGGGCTGCATTTATGGAGCATTTGTCAGATGAATTATTACTGGAATCCTATCATAAAGCAAATGAATTAAATTTAAGCCCTGATTTTGTTTCACTTATAAAAGAGGAAATTTATCGACGTGGTTTAATACATAAAATCAAATTTTCTAGCTAAAAATATGTTTGTATATTTTACGAATATATTAAATAGGAAGAAACACATCCCACCCTTATCATTCGCTAAATGATAAGGGTATTTTGTTTTTGTCTACAGCATTATTATGGTATTCTATTTCTTAAAGTGGTAGCCCAAGATTAGCTAATTTTAGTAATCATTTTCCGTAATGAAATTCCAATCATGGCAATTGGAACCCAAATTCACACCCCAAATTTTCGACAACAGCCTTTTCCAACATATATTTCTTGAAATTATATAATATAAATAAGGCTGAGATATTTATGATATTTAAGGAGGATTTCCATTCGATGTTATTTGCAGTTTTACTTCCACTACTATTTGCTATCCTTGTACCGATGCTTAGCAAATGGAAACATAAAATACATACTGGTATATTTGTGTTTTTTATTCCTTTCTTGATTTTTCTTTATTTTATCCGGTTTGTTGGAAATGATTTTACTCCAGTACGACAGGTATATAATTGGATACCTTCTTTAGGAATAAATTTTGATTTTTACTTAGATGGCCTAAGCTTATTATTTGTATTACTAATAAGTGGAATCGGATCACTAGTCGTATTCTACTCCATTTATTACTTGCATGTTTCGGAACGGTTAGGTTCCTTTTATGTATACTTACTTATGTTTATGACAGCGATGCTCGGAGTTGTATTATCGGATAATTTATTTGTTCTTTACACATTCTGGGAGCTAACATCGATTTCGTCATTTCTGTTGATTGGCTATTGGCATTATCGCGAACGATCTAGATATGGTGCACAAAAGTCCATGTTAATAACTGTATTCGGCGGCCTAAGCATGTTAGGTGGATTCATCTTATTAACCGTCATTACAGGAACTACAAGTATTCAGGAAATGATTACACAGACAGACCTCATTTTGTCTAGTGATTACCTACCTTTAATTATGGGGTTAATCTTATTAGGTGCATTTACCAAATCTGCTCAGTTTCCTTTTCACATTTGGTTACCAGATGCAATGGAAGCACCTACACCAGTTAGTGCTTACCTACACTCCGCAACTATGGTTAAAGCTGGAATATTCTTGGTAGCTCGTTTTTCTCCTATTTTTGCTACATACGAATGGTTCTTCATCATCGTAAGCATTGTTGGAATTGCTACACTATGCTGGGCATCCTATATGGCTGTTAGACAGACCGACCTAAAAGGGATTCTTGCATTTTCGACGATAAGTCAGCTAGGTATGATTATGGCTATGTTAGGTTTTGGAACAAAAGCAGCTATTTTTGCTGCAATCTTCCACATTTTAAACCATGCAACCTTTAAAGGTAGTTTATTTATGGTTGCCGGTATTATTGACCACGAAACTGGCACAAGAGACATCCGTAGACTTGGAGGATTATTAACAGTTATGCCAATTACTGCTACACTTGCTGTCTTTGGTACGTTCTCCATGGCGGGTATACCACTACCGTTTTTAAATGGGTTTTATAGTAAGGAAATGTTTTTTGAAGCAACGTTACATCTAAATGAGGTAGTGAATCCGATTGCGAATGTAATTATTCCACTCATTCCATATTTAGCTGTTTTTGGAAGTATTTTCACCTTTGTTTATTCCATGTACTTCTTCTTTGGAGTATTCACTGGTCCGAAGCAATTTGATAAATTGAAGATCAAGCCACACGAGGCTCCAATTGGTATGCTTGTATCACCAATAATTTTGGTGGTTGGAGTTGTTTTCATTGGTCTATTTCCAAACTCAGTAAATGGCACTTTCTTAATCCATGCAGCAGAAGCAGTAAATAATGCTGTTGAAATAAAAGATATTCATTTTTGGCATGGGTGGATACCTCCTCTTTTCATGTCACTGGCTGTAGTAGGAATTGGTGCATTACTGTATCTAACACGTGAAAAATGGAGCAATGTCTATCATGTCTTACCTGGAAAAATGAGCATGAATAAGGTATATGATGGGTTAGTCAAGAATGTAGATACCTTCTCTACTCGCCTAACGAACACGTATATGACAGGATCCCTTAAAACATATATGTCAATTATTCTAGGGACAATTATCTTCGTTACATTTATTGTAATGATTTCAACAAATGGATTTAATATGGAATTTAACAACTTAGCAGAAGTAACCTGGATTGAATTAGCAGTTGTTGTAATCATCATCATTGCAGCACTTGCTACTATGTTCACAACTTCCAAACTAGGTGCAATTTTGATTACTGGTGTAGTTGGGTACGGAGTTGCAACTTTATTTGTTATTTACCGCGCACCTGACCTAGCACTTACACAGTTAGTAATTGAGACCGTCTCTGTCGCGTTATTTCTTCTTTGCTTCTATCACTTACCAAAGCTCGAAAAACGCAAAGAGTCAACGGGATCCAAATTAAATAACATGATTATTTCAATTGGTTTTGGTGCACTAATGACCTTAATAGCAATCTCAGCCCATAGTACTGAATGGTTTGACCCTATTTCAGATTATTTCATTGAAACAGCGTATAAACTTGGTGGTGGGCATAATGTTGTTAACGTCATTCTTGTTGACATGCGTGGACTGGATACGTTATTTGAGATTGCTGTACTAGGAATTGCAGCGTTAGCAATCTTTAGCCTCATCAAACTTCGTAAAGATAAGGAGGCGGAATAGATGGAAATAATTATTGCCATTCTATCAGGAGTATTAATGACTACAGGCGTATATAACTTATTACAAAAGCAATTACTTCGCATTGTAATTGGTACGGTCTTACTATCACATGGAGCCCATTTATTCATCCTAACAATGGGGAAATTAAAAACAGGTCAACCTCCAATTTTACATGATGGAATTGAAAATTATACGGATCCATTACCACAAGCTTTAATTCTAACATCAATCGTTATCAGCTTTGGTATCACTAGTTTATTACTAGTACTTGCATACCGTACGGCTCGTGAAAACAATACAGATAATATGGAAAAATTAAGGGGTACCGAAAATGAGTAACTTAGCAGTTTTACCAATAATTATCCCATTAATAGCTGGGATTATCGTTGCTTTATTCAATTCAAAAGTTCCGATAACACGAATCTTAACTAAAATATTGTCTATCATTAGCTTAGCAGTTGTTTCCTATATTTCATGGCTCGTTTTTACCGAGGGAGCCATTATTTTGGAAACCGGAGGATGGATTGCACCATATGGAATTGTCCTTGTTGCTGATCCGTTAGCAACTTTACTCGTATTAACTACGAATATTGTTGCGGTTGCATGTGCATTTTTTGCACCACATGCACTAACGTTAAAGCAAGAGCAGCATTATTTCTATGCGTTTTATTTCTTTTTAATCTCTGGTGTATCTGGTGCTTTTTTAACTGGGGATTTGTTTAATCTCTTTGTATTCTTTGAAGTTCTATTAATGGCATCCTATGCATTGATTGTTTTAGGTGGCGACAAGGTACAGTTAAGAGAATCCATTAAATATGTATTAATTAATCTATTTTCCTCCATCTTATTTGTAACAGCTGTTGCATTTATATACGGTGCGGTTGGTACGGTCAATATGGCCCAGATCGCAGAACGTGTATCGGAAGTAGATCAAGATGGTATCTTAACAACAATTGCTATTCTATTGTTTTTTGTGTTTGCTACAAAAGCGGCACTATTTCCACTTTATTACTGGATGCCTAAATCGTACATTGTACCAAACCCAGTAGTGTCTGCTTTATTTGCAGCGTTATTAACCAAAGTAGGAATATATTCGATTCTTCGTGTATTCTCGTTAATTTTTGTCCATGAGATGGAATTAACTCACCAATTTTTCCTATGGATTGCAGGCTTGTCTATGGTATTTGGTGTCATTGGTGCACTTTCGACAAATAACATTAAACTTATAATCGCTTATAATATCATTCCAGCAATTGGATTTATTATAATGGGTATTGGCGTGTTAAATGAGGATGCATTAAGTGGTTCCATCTACTATTTGATTCACGATATGATTATTAAAACAGTATTGTTCCTAATTGTAAGTGTTGTAGCTTATGTAGCAGGTACTTCTGATTTACGCAAAATGGGTGGTCTAATCCATTATTATCCAATACTTGGTTGGTTACTATTTATTTCAGCGTTTGTATTAGCTGGAATCCCTCCATTTAGCGGTTTTATCGGTAAGTTTCTATTACTAAAAGGTGCGTTGGCAGCCAACGAAATTGCAATTGTACTCGTTGCCCTACTTTCTAGCCTTTTAATTTTGTATTCTGTTATGAAAATCTTTATTCGTGGATTCTGGGGCGAAAAAGATGAATCTGGTAAATATAAAATGAAATCGACAAAAGGATTTATCGCACCTATTGTATTCCTATTATTGTTTTCCATATTTTTAGGAATTGGTGCCGAGTTTATTTATCCTTCTATCGAGTCAATTTCATCCTATTTACTCGATCCGCAACTTTATATTGATTCTGTATTAAAGGAGTAGCTAACGATGGCCTTTCAGATTGTTGTCAATTTAATTATTGCGTTCATGTGGATGTTCTTAAGTGAATCCTATACTGCCCCTAGTTTTATTGCAGGCTATTTATGGGGGATTTTATTACTATTACTATTAGGTCGATTTATACCTGGAACATTCTATATGAGACGCGTTGGAAAAATTATTCGATTAATTCTACTGTTTATTAAAGAATTAGTCCTATCAAATTTCGATATTATTAAAATCGTTTATCAACCAAAACCGGACGTAGAGCCTGGGATATTTGCCTTACCAACAGATTTAAAAAGTAATTGGGAAATTACGTTATTAGCAAACTTAATTTCCCTAACCCCTGGCACACTATCTGTTGCAATATCAGAGGATAATTCCCAAATATTTATTCACTCCATTCATATAGACGATGTTGATGAGTCGATTCAAGCAATTAAGAATACCTTTGAAAAAGCAATTATGGAGGTGACACGATGACAGAAACTATTTATAAAGCAACAGAAGCAATTCTTGATGGTACGGTATTCATCTGCTTTATTGCCATATCCATTTCTTTACTCCTTTTGTTGTATCGAATGATTGCTGGTCCAACTAGTCCAGACCGTGCCGTTGCTTTAGATACAATAGGGATTAATCTTATGGGTCTAGCTGCATTAGTGGCTATCTATTTAGTAACACCTAACTTGAACGATGTCATCTTGTTAATTGCTATCCTGGCATTCTTAGGTACTGTAGCAATTGCCAAATACTTGGAAAAGGGTGTTATTATTGATCGAGACATGGATTAATATCATTATAAATATCGTCATTATTATTGCGCTATTGTCGGGTACTTTGTTTGTGTTATCCGGTTCCATTGGAATTGCAAGATTTCCAGATATTTATTCAAGACTACACGCAGCTACAAAAGCATCTACCCTTGGTTTAGCAGGGATATTAATTGGAGCATTTTTATTCCTTTATGTCGAACATGACATTGTTAGTGGAAAATTATTATTATCCCTTATTTTTATTTTACTTACTGCTCCTGTTTCCGCTCATATGATCTCCAGAGCAGCACATAAAGTAGGTGTGAAACCAATCACCAAAAATCGTCGTGATGAATATGAAGAGGCTTTGCGTGAAAATAGTTAAACCAGCGGTGTTCCAAGTGAACACCGTTTTTTCTTTTACATGAAAAATTATTGAAACGGCTAATTTAAGTTCTGCTTAAATATAAAATAGATTATAAACAATCAATGTTATGGCTTCTATAACGAATCTGTTTCCAACGTCTCTTCCCAAACTCCTACATTCTAATTTCGTTACAACTGATTTATTGTTTGCACAATATAAAGTGAGTTTTTAATAAGTAGGGGGGTTTTCCCACACTTATTGTTTGATGAATGAGTCGAATATTTGAATTTCAGTTGACCTCCCACTAACAGCCTTGGTTTAATATTATAGGTTTGAAGTGTGGCTTACGAAGGCATAGGACGTGGTAGTGCCGACAATACACAGAACGTCACTTTTATGTCAGCTTGCCTGTTATATGCGGGATAGAAGTGATATGAAACAGTAATAATTCATTTTGAACTTGTACGTTTTTTTATGGACAGACACAAAAATCGATTAAGCGACATAGGTTGGTTATATAGGCATAAGCCCAACTGAAGCTTTTAGGAGGTGTAGTGTTTGTCCGGAATATTAAGTGTCCTTGCATTATTAATAAAAGAAGCACTATTCTTTGTTTCTTATGTAAAAAACCATGCGTTTCCTCAACCCCTCTCATCAGAAGAAGAAGCAAAGTACCTTAAAGAAATGCAAAACGGAAGTGAAACGGCTAGAAACAAATTAATTGAGCATAACTTGAGGTTGGTCGCACATATTGTGAAAAAATTCGAGAATACGGGAGAAGATATGGAGGATCTGATCTCCATCGGCACAATCGGATTGATTAAGGGTATAGAGAGCTTCTCTGTTGGGAAAGGAACCAAACTTGCTACTTATGCCGCAAGATGTATAGAGAACGAAATTCTAATGCATTTACGAGCTCTTAAGAAGGTTAAAAAGGATGTTTCTCTTCATGATCCTATCGGGCAGGATAAAGAAGGGAATGAAATTAGCTTAATTGATATTCTCGAAGCAGAAAATGAAAATGTGATCGAGTATATCCAGTTGAATATGGAGATCGAAAAAATGCAAGACTATTTTTCTATTCTTGATAAACGTGAACGGGAAGTTATCGTATATCGGTATGGGTTGAATGACCATAAAGAAATGACACAAAGAGAAATCGCCAAAAAGTTAAATATCTCCAGAAGCTATGTATCACGAATTGAGAAAAGAGCATTAATGAAAGTATTCCATGAATATTTTAGAAATGAAAGAAAGAGCTAATAAGAAAAAGAAAAATGAGCGATCAATTCAGATTCGCTCATTTTTTTCTATTGTCTTTTTTAGTTTTATATATTTAAAAGATAATCCTAAACCTATTAGTAATAATGCGAAGGATAAATAAAAAAGTTCGGCTCCATTTTCCGAAGGCTGGATATAGACATTAATAATTCCCCCGAAAAACAGATACGTCCCAAGTATGATTAGTGATGCTATAAAACGCAAATAATCTTTCAATTTTAATTCTAATTGTTTATTTTCCACCATACTTCCCCCCTATTATTCATGATAACATATTCAAATGTCTAAGTAAGGAGGGAAATAATGGTGTTATTACAATGATTTTATCATTGACATAATAATTTCAGATGCATTTTTCGCTGCTTGCTCTAGAAATTCATCGAACGATATGGAGGATTTTTTCCCAGCTATGTCTGATAATGCCCGAATTACTACAAATGGGACATTATATTGATGACATACTTGTGCAACTGCAGCAGCCTCCATTTCCGCTGCTATCATGGTAGGAAACTTTTCTCTCACATAAGCTACTCTTTCCGGATCTTCCATAAAAGAATCACCAGTAGCAATAATTCCTTCTTTTCCCTCAACCTCTAACTCGCCCACAGCCTGTAGCGATTTTCTCCGTAAATCCTCATCAGCCACAAACATCGCCGGCATGCCAGGAACTTGTCCGTATTGGTAGTTGAAAGCTGTCACATCTACATCATGATGAACCACTTTATCAGAAATGACAACATCACCTACTTCTAATTCTGTTGAAAATCCTCCAGCCGAGCCAGTATTAATAATATGTGTTGGAGCATAACGCTCCAACAATATGGTTGTAGCCATCGCTGCATTAACTTTTCCTATCCCAGACTTAAGTAGTACAATCTCTCTTCCTAATAGGCTCCCCTTCATAAAGGAGCAGTTTGCTACTGTTACTTCTTGGATATCTTGCATATTTTTCTTGAGAATGGCAACTTCTTGATCCATAGCTCCAATAATTCCGATTGTCATGTTGAAAATCCTCCTATAAACGCTAATCGTTCTTTTTATCGTTTTCCGCTAATACCTCTACTAAGGTTGGTTGCCAACCTTCATTTTCAATCCAGCTAATATAAACCCTATATGTTTCTGTTTGTTGGTTATTCGTCACTGTTCCAATGACTTTTTGTTCGCCACCGTTTTCTAACCACCATGTAATCATATCATCCTCAGACAAACCAGTTGCAACTCTAATAGCCTCTTCCATTTCTATTCTATCTTGTGTACCCTCATCGTATTGAGTAGTATGAGGCCCTTCTTGCTCCGTTCCAATAGGTGGCCAGTTTCCAGTATATGCTTCAATAACATTTTGGTCATCAGTGCCATCTGCTGGTTGAGTTTCTATTTCAGCTTGATTTATATTCGTATCTTGATTTGTTTCTTCCTCTGTCTCAGTAGTAGACTCGCTTTCATCAGAAGAAGTCTCACCATCTTCTGTTTCAGCTGTTACATCTTCTTGCTCATCTGAATCATCTTGTTGATCGGAGTCCATGTCATCAGCATTAGGGTTTGTCTCTTCTGAAGTATCAGGGCTGGTCCCTTCTTCCGCATCATCGTTTCCTCCAAATACCCATATCCCAATCAGTAAGACAATAAATACACTGCCCAAAAGAAACATGGCAGAGATCGCTTTCGTATTTTTTCTTCTCTTTTCAAATTTATTTACACGAGTATAATTATCAAAGTCACTCATTTATTTTCCCTCCCTATGTTTACTCTATTATAGTATCATATTTTATATGCAAACAAATATATTACTTTTTATCGATTTAGATAGTTTTAAATAACTTGTAACAAATTGAAAAGACATGGTAACATAAACTAAATTACCATGTATTTTCAGAGTAGATACTTCTATTTAGCTAGTTCATCTAAGTCCTGCTCTAATTCTTCTATCCTTTCCTCCCTTTCATCTTCATCAAGCTCTTCGTTAGATTCTAATAATTCAATCTGTTTTTCTAAACCTGCAATTTGAATGGAAACGTCATTTATCTCTTCCCCTAGCTGCATAGCCTCATCTGGTTCATCGAGTTCGAGATAGCTACGTGCAGCCAATAGTTTAGCTCTATTATTTTCAGGTATTTCTAAATAGAAATCAACAACTTCTTCATATTGCTGATTTAACCAGGACTTTTCTATAGCTACTTGAGGTACACTTGATTCTAAAAGCAAAATTAATAGTTTTGATATTTACTGGTAAATGGTCCTTCAGTATAATCTAAGCTCAAAGATCCAAAGTACTAAATCTTCTCTTACTAAGGACACTAACAAGAAAGAATCGAAAGAAAAACCTAAACAAAATATATCATTATTGTCTGGCATATTAATAGGCTTCTTATGCAGTTTAACCGTGTTATATGTAACACAAGTGATACCTCTTAGTAAGACTGCTTCAAATTTTGAATCAACTTTGGAAGCAGAACAAGAGTCTACAGAAGCAGAAAACATGGAGTTACAGAAGAAGAGTTTAAGACGACAAAGAGTACGCGTTTTCCCTTTATGCATGCGGTAATACCAGCCGTTATCTTAACTTATTATTATGTATAAACCATTTGTACGCCAACAATCGCAACAATTGCCACAAACAGTTTCACATCCCCAGCCCCAAGTCCTTTAAAAACATAAAGTATAAGAAATATACCACCAGCAACTAATAACCCTAAAAAGGAGAATATTAATCCATTAATTCCTCCGTAGAATACATTATTTATGGAAAAGAACTTCACGGAATGAATTACTTTGCTGCTCTATCCGAAATATTTGCGGTTCGATTTCCTATTAATTTAGCAGCAAGGTTTATGAGACTTAAAGCAAGAGGCTTTGGAACGTTTATTCAGGCTTGTGCATGAGGATATTCTTTTACGAGAACTACTGCTGATATTGGAAACACATAATTAGTGGAGATTACGTTCAAATTTCCCAAAGCACATTGACTATGTATCGATAAAAGACATTGCCTCACCTGCCGTGTCGTCACGGTCCTCCATTGAAAATTTCGGTTATTCGCTTCAATAGCTTCACCATAAACATTTACATTTGTTTCAGTTCAGCTAGTTTCTGGTTTTCACCTGCCGAACTAGTTGCATCGGTATTATCTTTTCTTAAGTTACATTATCTGTATCATTTTAATCACTGCAAGCCACCAAAAATAAACTTATGAATACAATAGAAATTATTAAACTGATTTTTTTATCATGATACCTCTTAATTAAAATTGTAATAATATCAATATGAAAATATTTCTATAGTATTAGACTACAATTAAGTTCATCTCCACAAGCTCTCTACCCAACTAGTAAACAAAAGATAATTTTTAAAATATTCTCTTCAAGATATCGTATACTGATATGGTTATGCTATATTGCCATTTGTCACATGACAATATAGCTCGATTTTCTCATTAACTTACAGCCTAAAATCTATTTATCTAACCTCGTCTGCTTTAATTGTCCAAATTACTTGGTTACTACTTCCAGCGGCTACATTACCTGGGTCTTTTCTAAAGTAATATTCTTCTGAATCATAGACCATAGTGACAAATTGACCTGATATCTCTTCTCCTGGAGCAAGTTCACCAGACATTTTTTCTAGACTATTAAAATAATCTGATGCATCAGAAAATCCACTTCTTTCACGCTCGTGTGAAGCTTCCATTGAATGTAATAAATCTTCTACTTTTTGAGTTTCTTGACTTGTATTTTTTACAATAATATCTAGATACAGAAACTTATCTAACTCTGAGTTTGTCCCATCAATTTCGTCTTCTAACTTTGCCGATACTATAGTAATATCATACGTTCCTAAGGTGGTATCAAATGTTCCTGTGTCACCAATACCTAAATCAAGTTGGTCTTCCGATTCTACATTAAATTTACTGTTAGAATCCTCTTTATCCTCTTCTTTCTCTTCATTTTCATCACCTTCAATGTCTGTATTGGTTTCATCTTGTTTACCACTATTTTCTGTTGCAGAACTAGGTTGCTCTTCATTGGATTCATCTGCATTTTCATTAGAACAGGCCATTAACCCTAAAGTAATAGTTGATAAAATAACTGTTATAAATAATATCCTCTTCATAACTTACCACCTCTTAATTTATATTAATATGAAAAATTAACTTCCTTTTCAATAAAAAAAGTATTTCCTTCTACTCTGCCATTTATTACATTAGTTGAATTAAGCATCTCTATAATTTGTGGTAAAAACCAAAGATTAATAGAAGATGTTGATTTTGCTGAAACATATGTTGAACGCTCCCTTAGATCCTCGCCAGTATCACTATCAATTACAGCCATTAACCTGTCAAATTTACCACCTTCTGGATGAGCAAATAGGAATAACCTTAAATGATCTTTATAATCCATAATCGGAAATGTTTTTCCCGGAAACAATTCTATCGGCTCTCCACTTGTAATATCAGCTAGATCAATAGTAGTTCTACTAAAAGCAAAACTTAATGCATATGCCCAAGTAAGCGGTCCGAACCCTCGTGCTTCAGGTTGCATAAATCCTGCCGCTAAATTAATAGCAAATCGAACCGCAAATATTTCGGATAGAGCAGCAAAGTAATTCATTCCGTGAAGTTCTTTCCCATAAATAATGTATTCTACTTGGTTATTTTCGAATTTATTAGCTTCAAAACCGCTTTTATCAAAATCATGACTATTAAACCGCATTAAGATATATTCGTTTATATATACCTCATCTCTTACAGTTAGTAGCAAGTTACCTAAGTTTTTAAACAATGTATCGATAAAAGACATTGCCTCATCTGCCGTGTCGTCTCTGTCCTCCATTGAAAATTCTCGGTTATTCGCTTCAATAGCTTCACCATAATCATTTGCTTTTTGTCCCAGTTCGGCTAGTTTTTGATTGTCTCCTGCTGCACCAGCAGCATTATTGATAGCATCTTCTATTTCCTCTAGCTGATCTTTACTCTCATCCATCCCTTCATCTGCTTCATTTTCTTTTTCTGTGATTTCATCCTCTGCATCCTTATATTCAGCCCGACCATTTTCTAAAATATCTAGAGCTTCTTCAACTTTATTTGTTGTGTTAGTGTGATATTCTCTTGAAAAATCGATATCCCTAATAATGCTACCTTTATTACGTTCAAAGTCCGAAAGTCATTCTCTAATTTCGTTATTAAAGCATCTGTTCTTGGACCACTCTCAACCCTTAACGATTGAATTGCATTTTCAACGGCGTCCTTTAAGTTCGTAAATAATTCTTCATCATATACATAATCGTCTAAACTACTCTCCGTGTTATCACCCACGGTACTTTCATTTAATTCTTCGCTAACATCTTTAGCATTATCATAATCACCACTTGAACCGCTATTGGTATGATCTTCTAATTTATCTAACATATCTGAATTAATTCCTTCAGCTTCTTCAATTAATTCCAATGCATCCTCTAATTTGTCTACAGCATCACGAGAAGTTGCTATTAAGTCGTCGTGACAATAAATTGTTTACTGTTACTTGATGTACGCATGTAAGCACCAAGTGATTCTAAATAATCTTTATTTGTATCTGCAATTACGATCCGAATCTTCTTCAACAAGAAACACCACCATTAATTGTTATATATACTTTATAAATTTTACTAAATTTACAATTAAATTAAATAGTATTACCTAAAAACAGGAAATTATACCCATTTTATTTGTGTAAATATACTTAATTAAAGATACAAGAATTAAATACTTCTTCTAACCCCTCAAAACCGAACGATATTACTGTATTTTAAAAAATAGTACGTATATAACATATATTACCAGCTGAGAAGTATCAAAAAATGACGAATTGGAATTTTTGTAGAAATACAAAAAAGAGATGAAATAATACAAAAGAAATAACAAGTACTTTTTGTCTAGTTCTTAGGGATTATAATTGGGTGATTTTAATAATTACGTAATAATTTTGTAATATAATTGAAATATAATTAATCCGTTAGTTACCTAATTCATACTTTTTCAGATTCATTGATAATTGATATTACTCAATCTATAAATCAATCTTTTTTAAATAGTGAAAAAGTTGCATAATTTTTATTCCTACATTTGGTATGATTTAATGTAGAAATGGAGATTAGGGGTGAGAACTATTGAAATTAAAATGTATTAGTTGTGGCCATGATTTAGCTACAGACATTCAGTACTGTCCTGAATGTGGCAATAAGATAGAAAAACAACCTAAGAGAAAATTCTCTAAAAAGCTGATCACATTAATGTCACTTGGACTATTACTAGTAGTATCATTTATCGTCTTTTATTTAGTAGGAAATTCTCAACATAATCCAATACATAAAATTAATTCATTCGAAGAAGCAGTTTTAACAGAGAATCATGAAGAACTTACTAACTTATTAATTGCTTATGAGGATTCATTTACAATTACTGAAGACAACATAGCAACATTATTAAGATTTTTCCAAGAAAATCCAGATTCTTTTGAAACCATTATAAACAAGTTAAAGGAAGAAGCAGAATCCTATCAGAATGGTGATGTTCCCTCTACATCAGAAACTTACGCAACCATAACTCTCGAAAAAAATGGATCAAGATGGTTATTCTTCGATGATTACAAATTAGTGGTTATACCTGCTTTCATTGAGGTATTTACCACGGATAATAGTGTAGATCTTTTTGTTGATGAAGAGAAAATAGATACAACAGTTGAAGAAGGCGTTCATGAAAAAAAATACGGACCTTTTATGCCAGGTACGCATGTTTTAAAAGCCATCTTTGATAACTCCTATGCTTCTACCGAAGAAGAGATAGAAATTAACTTGTTTAACATGGATTCAAACTCAACTAGACAAGAGATAGAAGTAAATGTAGGAAATTTTAATATTGTTTCAACCTTTGAAGACGAAGCAACCTTATTCGTAAACGATCAAGAAACCGATATCATAATTAACAAGGGAAGCCAAGTCGTAGGACCATTTCCACTAAGTGAAAATATAGAAATACACCTTCAAAAAGAAATGCCTTGGGAAACAATCATTAGTCAATCTGAAATCATTAATAATGATGTACAAGAAATTCGAATTAGTAAGGTACCTACTATTTCAGATTCAGAAGAGGAAAAAATAATCCAAATTATAAATGACGTATTCTTAACTTATACAGAAGCATTAAATGCTCGAGACGTATCCCTACTACAAGATCACATAACAGAGAATATGATACAAACTCTCGAAGAACAAATAGAATATATTGAAGAAGAGATACCTGAATACGAAGGAACCTTACGTAAAGCGCAATATCGAGTAGACTGGTATCAAGACCCGGAATATGATGAAGAGGCAGAAGCCTATGTATTTGATATTGATGTCATGTTCACGTATTATGAACCGAATGGTAATCTTGGAAGGTTATTTAAAGGAGAAAATGATCACGAATATGAACGTGGTGTTAAAGTATTCTTGCTTTATGATGAACAGGAAGCAGAATGGAAAATTGATCAATTTGATAATAGGCATTTCTTTGTATTTGAGGAAGACCCTGTATATGAATTAGATTAAATCAAAACCACCAGTGTGAACTGGTGGTTTACTCTGCCGCTGAAGCCATAGTATCGGGCAAAGGTTTCATGGCCAACCAAACCAATCTCACTTAAGCACCAGATTTTCTCTCCGATTCTAAAGAATCACTTATTTCTTCTTTTTTGCCCTGTGAACGGACCATACTCTGCTTATAATGTTAATAGATTGCTATGTAGTTTTTGTAAAGTGATTTCTAGTATATTCTTTTATTTGCTGTTATTTCTATCTACTATACCAATATATAAACCACGCCATCAAAATTGTCTATTTCCTTATCTCTATTTTAAATTGACTGGCCCAAATCATCAAATTGCTTTTCCCATTTAAATATCCGGTACATTGAAACAAATTCAACTTTGGTACATGTGGATATAAAGTAACACGCGTAAGCTTCATGGGTAGTTACGGCTTTCCGTTCACATAAATCGAATAATCCATACTATTATTATATACTATTCATAATTTTTTTCTGCTGTGTTTTAGGAAAATAATATGATACTTACAATTCAAAGTTTATTCGCTAACTAATCTTGTCTTTCTTTAGACATGCCACCTTCTTTGGTGAGATATATTGGCCGTGAAACCAAGTTTTCCCTAATGAAATAAGATCTTTTTAGACCAAAATTATAAGCAATCCGCCCCTCCTGGCACAACAGAGGTTTAAAAAACATAAAGAACAAGAAAAAAAGCGGATATATTTCCGCTTTTAATCCAGCTATTCAACTTTAATTATTTTCACTTGTATATCTCCACCTGGTGTTGCTACAGAAAGCTCTTCCCCTACTTCATGTCCAAGTAAACTTTTTGCCATAGGAGAATCATTTGAAATCTTCCCTTCAAATGGATCCGCCTCTGCGCTACCAACAATCGTATACGTTTCCTCGTCACCATCAGGCAGTTCTTGAAATGTAACCGATTTACCCAGTGAAACAAGATCAGGATTGTCATTATCATTCTCAATGATTACAGCATTACGTATCATCTTTTCAACTTGAGCTATTCGTGACTCCACAAATGCCTGCTCATCTTTTGCAGAATCATACTCCGAGTTCTCCGATAGATCTCCGAAGTCGCGCGCTACTTTAATTCGTTCAACAACTTCTTGTCTTCTTTCCGTTTTTAAGTATAATAATTCCTTTTCTAGCTTTTCTTTCCCCTCTTGTGTCATATAATAATTTTTCTCTATTGCCATGAAAAAAACACTCCTTTATGATCTAATCGCATAACGCGAGACTAAAAAATCAATACGCCAAATGGACACGTATTATTAAGCTCAGTTAGTGAGCAAAATGAAAAGACAGTATAAATTGTATGATACTATTAATAGTAAATAGTCTCAACTAATATAGTGAAAAAGTTTTCTTTTCATTACTATGGCAGATTTTCTTTAAATTCGCAATAGTTTTCACTTATTCATTCGATTGATATTTCGCTAAAATATGTTCGATTTTTGTAGCCATCAGATCAATAGCAACATGATTCTGGCCACCTTCAGGGATGATTATATCAGCATACCGTTTCGTCGGCTCCACAAACTGTAAATGGCTTGGTCGAACATTATTTAAGTATTGGTCGATTACTGAATCCAATGTTCGACCTCGCTCTTTAATATCACGTAATAAGCGGCGAATGATTCTTAAATCTGCGTCTGTATCTACAAATACTTTAATGTCCATTAAATCTAAAAGTCGTGGATCCTCTAGGATTAATATTCCTTCCAAAATAATAACATCTTTTGGTGAAACTTTCTCAACCTCGGACGAGCGTGTGTGTAATTTATAATCATATATTGGTTTTTTAATTTCCTTATGGTTCAATAGATCATGCACATGTTCAATCAATAAGTCATTATCAAATGCTAAAGGATGGTCATAGTTTGTATTTAACCGTTCATCAAATGGTAGATGACTTTGGTCTTTATAATAATAATCTTGTTCAATAACTAGTATTGTTTTATCCGAAAATCGATTGTAAATGGAACGTGTTACAGATGTTTTTCCGCTTCCACTTCCACCTGCAACTCCGATTACTACTGGTTTATCTCGCATGGCACATTTGGCCCCTTTCCCTTACTTTTATGTACTAATAGTTATTTCCTTATGTTCATTGCTTTTCAAGTATTAATTCGTATCAGATGTATTGTGCGTCATACTTCTTGTAGCTTTAGTTAAAAATTTTAACGACGATTGTTTAGC
>NZ_FOHE01000009.1 GCF_900111445.1 Oceanobacillus limi
TAAAAAGTATTATCCGGTATTAGCTCACGTTTCCGCGAGTTATCCCAGTCTTACAGGCAGGTTGCCCACGTGTTACTCACCCGTCCGCCGCTCGTTCCACAAGTTTCACCCCGAAGGGATCAACTTGCTTCCCGCGCTCGACTTGCATGTATTAGGCACGCCGCCAGCGTTCGTCCTGAGCCAAGATCAAACTCTCCAAAAAAGTTTGTATTTGATTGACACCAATCAACCAAATGATAATTCTTAGCTACTAGAAACACTAGCTTCTAGATTTAAATAAGTTAGAAAAACGAGGTTGTTTTTCATCTTAACATACTAGCTGTTTTGTTCAGTTTTCAAAGAGCAAATTGTTTTGTTGCTATCAACAACAACTTTTATATTATATCAAACTTATAATTTCGTGTCAACGACTTTTTTTAAAATTTTTTTGAAGTTGCAAGTCGTTATTTGTCGTCTGCCGTAATGGCGACTTGATTAATATAACACACACGTTCAAATGATGTCAATAACAAAGTTCAGTTTTTTTAATAAGACCTCATTTATAACGAGTAATATAATAATACATCTAATAGAACAAGCAGTCAATACGCTATTCACATAACATATTTCCATTATTACTATATTTATCCATTACTGGAGAAGCCTAAATGATGACTTCTCCTCCCCATTCAAGCATACCACCTGACATATTACGAACCTTAAATCCTATCTCGTCTAAATACAAGGCTGCATTCATACTTCTACGACCAGATCGACAAACTAAAATATAATCTTTTTCTTTATCCAGTTCATCTGCGACATCAGGTATGTTACCTAGTGGAATATGCTTCGCCCCTTCAATCATTCCTGAAGCAACCTCTTCATCTTCTCTTACATCAATAATTTCAGTGTTAACATCTTCATTTGATATAATCTCTTCGACTTCTTTCGGTGTTACTTCCTTTATATGTTCCATAAAAAATCATCCTTATCATACAATTTTTAACCTCGTTATTATAATACGTTTTTTGTGTATAGCTTTCAAATTTCTTACACAAAATATATTTATGAAATTTATGTGGGGGGCTTACATGAAATACAAAATATTTATTTGTTTAATACCAATTGTATTTATATGTGCTAATTTGACATTTGCTAATGAAAAACAAGAACCACCTGAATTAAAAGTGATTGAGTCTTATCAAGAAGATGTAACCGGCGATGGGCACAAGGAAGAAATTGAATTAAAAGGGATATTATTTTCACCTGAATCGGAATATTATCGGGATATCGTGGCGGTTGTTAAAAACCACGAAAATGAGACATGGGAAATCAACTATGGTGGTGGATATGAACCAATTCTTCAATTCATTGATTTCAACCATGACAAAGTAAATGAAATTTTTTACCAAAGCCCTACTGGCGGTAGTGGTGGGTTACACCATTATAAATTGCATACCTTAATACAATATAACCTTGTAGAAATTCCACTACCAAAACAAGATTATGTGCAAGGAGATTTTAAAGAGAATTTTGAAGTAGAGGTACAGATATCACCAACAAAAGAACCAGTTGTAGTTGATGTTAATGAGCACTCTGAGGATTATATAGAAAAAGGAATTTATGATGAAAAAGGAAGCTTAATAAAAAATACATCTCCTATGGTTGATCCTATTGCTTATTTCGAGCCTGTCTTTATTAGCGATAGAAAAGGTTATGGTTTAAAAAGCTTTCAACAAATAAGTGGTATTTCTCATGCAGACCAACTCGGCACAATTGAATCTCTATGGTATTATGATCGAGACAAATGGATTATTGTAAAAACCGAATGGGTACCAACAAATTAAAAAAGGAGCCTCTTTTCTATGAGGCTCCTTTTCAATCGTTTGAATTAGTTAGCTACAATATTGACCAATTTTCCAGGAACTACGATTACTTTCCTAACGGTTTTTCCTTCGATCCATTCTTTAATGGTTTCATCTTCCATGGCTAATCTTTCTAACTCTTCTTTTGATATATCTTTCGCAACTGATAGTTTTGAGCGAACTTTCCCCATAACTTGAAGAACTACTTCAACTTCTTTTTCTACCAACTTGGACTCATCGAAAGTTGGCCATGTAGAGTAAGTAACTGTATCAGAATGCCCTAGTCGTTGCCATAATTCCTCAGCTATATGAGGTGCAACAGGGGAAAGCATTTTTACAAATCCTTCCACGAACGCTTTCTGTATTTTTTCTGCTTTATAGCCTTCATTTATAAATACCATCATCTGCGAAATACCTGTATTAAATTGTAGACTCTCAAAATCCTCTGTTACTTTTTTCACGGTTTCATGGTACGTTTTTTCTAATTCGGCTGATTCTGATTCTGTGATCTTTTCAGATAACGATCCATCCTCATTTATAAACAACCGCCACACACGATCAAGGAATCGACGCGCACCGTCCAAACCATTGGTTGACCATGCAACAGATGCATCTAGCGGTCCCATAAACATTTCATACAGACGTAGGGTATCTGCACCATGAGATACAATGATATCGTCTGGGTTTACAACATTTCCTTTTGACTTACTCATTTTCTCATTACCCTCACCAAGGATCATTCCTTGGTTAAATAGCTTCATAAATGGCTCTTTTGTAGGAACAACACCAATATCATACAAGAATTTATGCCAGAACCTTGCATATAGTAAATGAAGGACAGCGTGTTCTGCACCACCAATATAAATATCGATTGGCAACCATTCTTTTAAAGCTTCCGGATCGGCTAATTTCTCCGTGTTATTAGGGTCGATATAACGTAGGAAGTACCAACAACTACCCGCCCACTGTGGCATTGTATTCGTTTCACGACGACCTTTCATACCTGTCTTCGGATCAACTACATTTACCCAGCCTTCACTATTGGCTAATGGTGATTCACCAGTTCCAGATGGTTTAATGTCTTTCATTACCGGAAGCTCTAACGGAAGATCCTCATCCGCTACAGCGGTCATTGTTCCATCTTCCCAGTGTATAATCGGAATTGGCTCACCCCAGTAACGCTGTCTAGAGAATAGCCAATCACGCAAACGGTACGTTACCTTCTTCGTTCCTCTCCCATTTTCTTCAAGCCAAGAAATTGCTTTCGAAATTGCTTCATCTTTACCCAATCCATTTAGAAAGTCAGAATTTACATGTTCTCCATCACCTGTATACGCTTCTTTGGAAACTTCCCCTCCAGCAACGACTTCAACGATTGGCAAATCAAACTTTGTTGCAAATTCATAGTCTCTTTCATCATGTGCAGGTACAGCCATGATTGCTCCAGTTCCATAGGACATCAATACATAATCAGCAACCCATATTGGCATTTTTTCACCATTTACCGGATTAACGGCATAAGCACCAGTAAATACTCCTGTTTTATCCTTGGCAAGATCTGTTCGTTCTAAATCTGATTTTGTTTGCACCTCATGCAAGTACTTTTCTACGGCTGCTTTTTGATCAGCAGATACAATTTGCTCTACCAATGGATGTTCTGGTGCGAGCACAGCATAGGTTGCTCCAAATAATGTGTCAGGTCTTGTTGTAAATACTGTAAAGGCCTCATCATGGCCATCAACTGCAAACGTTACTTCTGCTCCTTCTGAACGACCAATCCAATTTCGTTGCATATCCTTTAAGCTCTCTGGCCAATCCAATTCATCCAGATCATCTAGTAAACGGTCCGCATATGCCGTTATTTTCAGCATCCATTGTCTCATCGGCTTTCGAACGACTGGATGCCCTCCTCGTTCACTTTTACCATCAATTACTTCTTCATTTGCTAAAACAGTCCCTAGTGCAGGGCACCAATTTACGGCTACTTCATCAATATAGGCCAACCCTTTTTCATACAGCTTCTTAAAGATCCATTGTGTCCATTTATAGTAATTTGGATCGGTTGTGTTTACTTCACGATCCCAATCATAAGAAAAACCTAATTCTTGAATCTGCCGTTTGAAAGTAGCAATATTTTTTTCCGTAAATTCAGCTGGACTATTTCCCGTATCAAGTGCATATTGCTCTGCTGGCAATCCAAATGCATCCCACCCCATTGGGTGAAGCACTTCATAGCCCTGCATACGCTTCATACGTGAAAGGATATCAGTTGCCGTATACCCTTCTGGATGTCCTACATGTAATCCTGACCCAGAGGGATAAGGAAACATATCTAAAGCGTAGAACTTTTCTTTAGCTGAGTATGTGTCAGCTTTAAATGTCTTATTATCTTCCCAAAACTTTTGCCACTTTTTTTCAATTTCTTGATGGTGAAAACTCATCATTCATCCTCCTTTTTTCAATTAGTTGTGGCGAGCAACTTCTTTATGATGCTCGGTTCACTATTACGCAAAAAAGCTTCCCGTCCCTAGAAAGGGACGAGAAGCTTACACTCCCGCGGTACCACCCAAATTAACGCAACAAACGTTCACTTGAATCCTTAACGCGGATTAACGTCAGGAACTACTTACGTTCACTCCTGCAACCTTAAAGGTGAGTTCACAAGGTTTCAGCGACAGTTTCCACCAACCACTGCCTCTCTGTACCTGAAACACATTATTACTAGTCCTTCGCATCGTTTTTGAATTATTATATTGAATTTTAATGAAAGGATTATGCTTTGTCAAGGTATATATGCCCATTATTTCTATTATCTTCTGCTTTCATACCCATGGAAGTTCTTTCTTCACACTACCTTTGGTGCTAAACTATAGAAAAATGATGATGAGGAGTTACATTATGCTACAAGGAATCCTTAATTATGCGCATGAACTGTTAAAAGAATGTGTCCACCCTAATGAAACGGTGATCGATGCTACGTGTGGAAACGGTAATGATACCGTTTTTTTAAGTAAATTAGTAGGGGAACACGGACTTGTATTGGGCTTTGACATTCAGGAACAAGCTATCAACAATACGAAGCAAAAGCTAAAAGAGAACAATTGTGATAATGTGAAACTTATTCTGGATAGTCACGCTAATGCTGATACGTATCTGTCTACCGATACAGAACAATCAATTGCAGGGGCCATTTTTAACTTAGGCTATTTACCTAAAAGCGATAAATCTATTATTACACAAGGCCACACCACGATGACTGCGATTAATAAAATTCTACAAAGGTTAAAAGAAAATGGAATCATAGTTCTTGTGATCTATCACGGGCATCCAGGTGGTAAAGAAGAGAAAGATATCATTTTGGATAAAGTGAGTAAATTAGATCAAAAGAAGTACACCGTTCTAAAGCATGAATTTCTGAATCAAGCAAACACACCTCCTTTTCTCGTTGCGATTCAGAAAAGATAAAGTTATTCTGCAATCAGTGGGGAATTTTTCATCCGAAATGGATTGTTAGATGAACAAATTGGACATTTACAGACACTTGGTGTTGGTTCCCTCATTTTACATACTTGGTTTACCTCGAGGTTTCAAGTAGGGATCTTACGGCGCACAGAACGTGCTAGAGTCTACAATGCGACAAGACGCCGCGTATACCTCGAGCTGCTAGTTATAAACAAAACCTTGGCCAACATTGCCAAGGTTTTATTGTCAACTATTCAATTAACACTAAGCTTTATTCGTTAATTTATAGTACATTCGCGTGTTCCAATAGAAAAAGGTTGCTTTTTTTCCACTTGCTTTTAATAACTTCCTTCTCATTTCTGCTCCATTTTCAATAGCTGCAACTTTCGAATCTCCCAAATATAGACCAACAAGTCCATGATGAATCATTCGATGAAAAAAAGGATCTGGCAGTCTTTGAATATGTTTATCTGCTTGCTCAATAAAATAATACAAACGCTCTTTCAAAATCTCTTGAGATGGGTAGTAAAAACAAAAGTTGAGGTCTCCTTCTTCCTTATCCTCAAGTTGATCAATATAATAATCTAATAATATGTGTAAACCTTGTACATATGGAAAATAACCTTGATAAATTTGTTCTACTACTTCTTCTGTTATGTTTCCACTTAACGCATAGGAGACCGTACAAAATATCCCTAAAGTAGAACCCGCAGCTGCAGAAAATTCATACCAACTTAAACTGGTGGCGTTATCCTTATTTTTCTCAAACCATTCCGTTAGTCGCGGGATTCTTTCCTCCAGACGGACGTGTTTATGTACTTGTAGATCTCCATACAACCCCTCAAGTTTTAGTAGGGTAGCACGGATAACTGGGTATAACTGGGTTTGTTCTAGTACCAATTGACAAGTTTTTACTAGGTCTTCTAAATACCCGCCATCATCTTGATCATTCCTACATGCATAATAATTTTTCACAGACTGGTTGGGACTTAGTGCATCAATCATTGATTGATGTAATAAACGAAAATCATCAGGATCCATCGATGTGCTACGATCACAGAGATTATCTAGATAATCACTGATCGTTTGATAAGCTACAATAAACCGAACGGCTGCTTGATGTTTCTCCCCTGCTAACAAGGAGAAAACAGCTCCTCCTTGGCAATGAAATCGTTTAGAATTAATACTAGCCAACGCCTGTGTACGCAATTCATTATTAGGAATTTCCTCCGCTCGTTTTTGCCAATACGATAATTCCCGTTTTACGGATGGGAATATTTGTTTGTAAACAGTCACCATTAAAGAGAAAGAATTTGTTGGAACTCTCAATTGGCGCATCCTCCGATCCACATTGGAAAACTTTATATACAGTAATTAAGAATTTATCATTCCCATGTTCCGACACAAAATTTGCTATACTAAATATATCATCATATTTTAGAGGAGGAATCAAGCTTAATGATACACCACTACAAAAATATAGAACCACTTATACATAGTTCTGCTTTCGTTGCATCTGACGCCGTTATAGTTGGTGACGTTACCATTGATGAACAGTCCAGTATTTGGTTTAAAACCGTTATTAGAGGAGATGTCGCTCCGACGAAAATTGGCAAACGTGTTAGCATCCAGGATTTATCAATGCTTCACCAAAGTCCTGACAACCCGTTAGTTGTAGAAGATGACGTAACGGTTGGTCATCAAGTAACATTACACTCTGCCATTGTTAGAAAAAATGCATTGATCGGCATGGGATCGATTATATTAGATGGTGCAGAAGTTGGCGAGAGCGCATTTATAGGCGCAGGTAGTTTAGTTCCACCTGGCAAAAAAATACCCCCTCGTACACTAGCACTCGGTAGACCTGCAAAAGTAGTTCGAGAACTAACGGAAGCAGATTATCAAGAAATGGAACGAGTGCGCAAATCCTATGTTGAAAAGGGACAATATTACAAAGAACATACTGATTTAAACAAATAATTTCAGCAATACTCAACTAGAATTTCCCCTTCCATCTCTTATTGCGTATAGCTAATATAAATGTGACATAAGGGTAACGTGATTTCCCTTTGCGGGGAGTCGATTTCCTCATGACAGCTCCTGTCAAAATAATACTAGAATACTTTGCTTCCTTAGACATTTAGAAGACGGAGGAACTCTGTATAGACTAGGCAAACAGAAAGAAGACCTGAAATCATGCTGAAGACGAATTATTTTAGTCAATAGCGGACTGAGTGAAGCTTCATCTTTGGTGTGGATTGTGGTTCCGTTAAATGACAAAAAACTACCTAAATCAGGTGTTTGAGGATCCTCATTCCACTATTAGCCATAAATTAGTAAAATTTGTACTGGAAAAAGGTAAATAAAGGAATGAGGTTCTAAAATCATGCTCCAGACGAATTATTTCGGCCATTTAGTGGATTGATGTTCCACTCCGTCTTTAATTTGTATTATGATTCAAGTTAAATGACGCACCTGAATCAAGATTAGAATATCCCCATCCACTATTTAATGTAATGGTGATTAAGTATTCCAGCATCAGCCGAATCTTAAAATAACCATTTGCTCAGTCATGAATACTACCATCTACAAAAAAGCGGGTGATTCTACGTTAGAATCACCCGCTTTTGCTTTTCCCTTACTTAGCATTAGGTAACAATCGACACTTCTGGATCTTGTTTTCTTAATTCCTCTACATCAAATTTATTTTCAACATAGATTTGATGCCATAGCATAAACATCAATACTGTCCAAATTTTTCGGCTGTAATCTCCCTTGCCTTGGCAATGCGCATCAAGCAAATCCTTAATGTAGGATTTATGCAAGAGATGATCCGTCTCACTCTCTTCAATTAACTGTTTAGCCCAACTATTTAACTCATCCTTCAACCAGTGACGAATTGGGACAGGAAATCCGAGTTTCTTACGATCAAGTACATGGTCTGGAATAATACCTCTAGATGCTTGACGTAAAATATCTTTCGTTGTTCCATTTGCAATCTTTAAATTAACTGGTATTTCATTGGCTACACGGAACACTTCCTTATCCAAAAATGGAACGCGTAGCTCCAATGAATTAGCCATTGTCATTTTATCTGCTTTCAGCAAGATATCCCCACGCATCCATGTATGAATATCTACATATTGCATTTGGTTTACGAGCGGATAATCCTCTACATGATCAAATAATTTCCCAGTAATATCTCGATAGCTTAAATTATGATTAAAGTGTTTCAGCAACTCTATTTTTTCTGCATCCTCAAACATTTTCGCATTTCCTATATAACGTTCTCGGAGAGGTTTTGTCCCTCGTTCTAGAAAACTCTTTCCACGAACTCCTTCTGGTAAAACTTCTGCAACTCTTGCTAAAAGATCTTTAGCTGGTGTTGGAATGGAATCAAAAACTTTCAAGGATTCTGGCTCGCGGTAAATATTATAACCACCAAACAGTTCGTCTGATCCTTCTCCAGATAAGACAACCGTTACGTGCTTACGCGCTTCACGCGAAACAAAGTATAAAGGTACACAGGAAGGATCTGCTAACGGATCATCCATATGCCACATAATCTTTGGTAGTTTTTCTACATATTCTTCTGGAGAAATAATATAAGAGATATTCTCCACACCTAATTTTTCAGCCGTTTCTTTAGCAACATCTACTTCGGAAAATCCTTCTCGTTCAAAACCAACTGAAAAAGTTTTAATGTTTGGATTAAATTCTCTGGCCATTGCTACGATAATCGTCGAGTCGATTCCACCTGATAAAAATGATCCAACTGGTACATCACTTCGCATATGAACATTTACCGAATCATAAAGTACATCCTGAATTCGTTTAATCCAGTCGTTTTTATCCATTAATACAGGACTAAATGTTGCATGCCAATAACGGGTGAACGCAATGTCTTCCCCGGCTTTTTTCACAAAATAGTGGCCCGGTTCAACCTTTTTTATTCCTTCCGTCAGTGTCATTGGTTCAGGAACAAATTGAAAACTTAAATAATGCTGTAACGCATCATAGCTTACATCTTCTTTTTCCAACAGCATAGAAATACTCTTCTTCTCAGAAGCAAAAGTAATCCCTTCTTCTGTTTCATAATAAAATAACGGTTTAATACCGAATGGGTCACGTGCACCGTACAAAGTTTCTTCTTCTTTATCCCAAACTAATATCGAAAACATCCCGCGAAGATATTGAAAAGCATTTTCCTTATGTTTGGAAAAAAGTGCTGCAATAACTTCCGTATCTGATTCTGTTTTAAATGCATATCCTTCTTCTAGCAATTCTTTTCGCAATTCAACGTAATTGTATATTTCCCCATTAAATATTAACCAGATTTTTTCGTCATCATAACTTAGCGGTTGTTGACCACTGTCTAAGTCAATAATACTTAAACGACGAAAACCAAATGATACATATTCATCAAAGAAGTACCCTTCATCATCTGGACCCCGATGAGAAATAATATTATTTTGTGCCTTAAATATATTTATATCATCTTCCGATTGCGTAACCGGATTATTGCGAATCATACCAATAAAACCACACATCGTTTCCTACATCTCCTTCAATCATGATGAACCATAATCTTTAAAATTATATCATAAAAGCACGCTTGATCCTATAAAATGTTTGGTTTTGGAGTACCTATTTTATAAACTACATTGGTGGATAATTCTTAAACTTTTTATAAAAATTCATTTTTGATGCAAACACATAAAACAAACGTTTCAGGCTTTTATCAACCGGAAAATAATTCATTGGATTCTTTACTTTATTCGAACGATATAGTTTCTTTACTTGGGTCCGTATATCCTTTTGCTTAATATATTTTAATAACAAACGTTTCGGCACGATGGAGTACAAGGAATGATTCGTTGCAGTTTCATATTCGAGCTTTTCTTTTTGCAAATAGTCTTTCACATAATAAGTAGCTGTATTGTGTCCTTCGGCAGTAACGTAATAATTACTTCTACCAAGTCTAGGATTTAACTCGAAAAATTTATATTTTCCATCTCGTTCATCAAATTTCAAATCGAAGTTAGAATAACCTACATACCCAATTGATTCTACCAAACGGATAGCTTGTTTTATTACTTTTTCATTTTGTAAGCTAAGAATGGAAACCGGGTTCCCAATTCCACCAGGTGTATGGTCCTCGAGTAATGTTTGTCCAAATGAAGCTAGTTTAGTTTTACCATCTTGCGCAGTATATAGCGTTAATATATGCATGGAAGTATCATCACCAGGTACAAATTCTTGAATAATGATGCTATCTCTATAATCGGCATTTCGAAGAAGAGAAATAATACGATCGAATTCATCCCTATTATCCGCAGTAAATACTTTCTTTTTACCTACAAAGTCCACTTCCTCATACGGAGCCCTACTTGCAGGTTTAATGACGACGGGAAAGTCGAATGGTAATTCAATTTTCTCTGGAGAATCCCCTCTAACTGTTATAAACTTAGGGTAATCTACGTTCAATTCCTCGCATAATTGATAAAAACGAGATTTATCAATGACACGATCTAACACATTTCGATCTGTATATGGTGTGATCCATCCTTCACCTAACTGTTTCTTCACATCCACAATCATTTCAATATGCCAATCATCACTACCTAGTAACATTTTTGGCAAATTTGGATAGGTCTGCTCAATGCGTTGTAAACATTGAAGTAAATCTTCATCCTGATCCATTTTCTTTTCAATTACATTTTGTAATAATACAGAATGATTAATCGGTCCAATTAATCCTCTACTAATACTAATAGATTTAACTTGATACGCTTCGTGAAATGTTCGCGCAATGCTATATGCACCAATATCAGCGCCCATAATTACAGGTACAAATGATTGGCTCTTGATTTGCTGATCTTGTTTCATACGATTTCTCCTATTCTAATCAAAATAACCAATATGTATTTCATACTTAGGATGTCTATAATTCTAAATAAATTGTATTCATAATTCAACAAAATTCGCAACCAACTTACCAACCAATAAAAAATTGCCCCATTGGTATAGTCCTTGAAACACTACGTTGTATACCAATTGGAGCAATTTTAATAGATTTTTGTCATCTTGGATTGTTCTACTAACGTTCTACACGAGTTTTATTAGTTTTTCACTACTAGTTGCTTTAGATCATCGACCTTATCGATTTTTTCCCAAGGAAATACGATATCGGTTCTACCAAAATGGCCATATGCCGCTGTATCTTTGTATATTGGTCTCTGTAGATCTAACATACGAATAATTCCAGCTGGACGCAAATCAAACAGTTGACGGACTGCTTTTACCAATTCTTCTTCACTAACCTGGCCTGTTCCAAATGTATTAATGGAAATGGAAACTGGTTCTGCAACACCGATCGCATAGGCTAATTGCACTTCACAAGTTTTAGCTAGATTGGCCGCTACGATATTTTTAGCTACATATCGAGCAGCATAAGCTGCAGAACGATCTACTTTTGTAGCATCTTTCCCACTAAATGCACCACCACCATGACGAGCATAACCGCCATACGTATCAACAATAATTTTTCTTCCCGTTAAACCAGCATCCCCCTGAGGGCCACCAATTACAAAACGGCCTGTTGGATTAATAAAGTACTTCGTTTGTTCATCCAATAAATTTTCAGGCACTACCGGTCGAATAACTTTTTCAATAACATCCTTCTCAATCTGTTCCAACGTAATATCTTGGTGATGTTGAGTCGAAATAACGATCGTATCGATTCGTACAGGCTGATCATTTTCATCATATTCAACGGTAACTTGCGTTTTTCCATCTGGACGAAGATAATCAAGTGTTTCATCTTTTCTAACATCTGATAATCGTTTTGATAATTTGTGTGCTAATGATATTGGTAGCGGCATCAGTTCTTCTGTTTCATCGCAAGCAAAACCAAACATTAACCCTTGGTCCCCTGCTCCGATTGCAGCAATTTCGGCTTCTTTCATTTTACCTTGTCGTGCTTCTAGTGCGGTGTCTACACCACCAGCAATATCTGGTGACTGTTCATCAATAGCTGTTAATACAGCACATGTTTCCGCATCAAAACCATATTTCGCACGAGTATACCCAATTTCCTTAATTGTTTTTCGGACAATTGCTGGGATATCAACATACGTGCTAGTAGTTATTTCTCCAGATACAAGTACAAGACCCGTTGTAACAGTAGTTTCACACGCAACTCTTGCATCTGGATCCTTTGTCAAAATTTCATCTAAAATTGCATCAGATATTTGGTCACAAATCTTATCCGGATGTCCTTCTGTTACGGACTCCGATGTAAATAAACGACGATTATTAGCCATTTGGCTAAATCCTCCCTTTAAAATGTGGTACGGAACTCTATTGTTAGAAGTATTATATTCCATAAAACAAAAAAGCCCTTCCTTCAATGTTGAGGAAAGGGTGTGGCCTTTCGCTCTTATTGTTCAAGGAAAATCCTTGCATCAGGTTAGCACCTTTTCACCAAAAAAGTGATGGTTGCTGGGCTTCATTGGGTCTGTCCCTCCGCCAACTCTGAATAAGAGAGTATCCGCTCAAAGTAAGATTAACGAAAGATGTATGCTATGTCAACTTTTTTCAATGATGTCACAAATTAGTTAAGAAATAAATAAACTAAAATCAATAAATAGTATGGACTATTAAAATTAATGTGTTATACTAATAATCAGATTATGTAACACATTGTCGGAATGATTTTTCCTTCAAAAATAAATGATTATAAAGGTAGGTTATATGTGTATGAAAACGATCATCCAATCGTCATTAGTAGAGGAACTTTTTGAACAGCCTAGCACTAAAATAAACTTATCCGTTGCCCAATTGGTTGAAAAAATACTTGCCAGAAAAGAGGGAATGTTGACAGCAACAGGAGCCGTTCAAGCTACAACAGGAAAATATACCGGTCGCTCACCGAAAGATAAGTTTATTGTGAAAGATGAAACTTGCAACGATGAAATTGATTGGGGATCAGTAAACCAACCAATTGAACCGGATGTTTTTGAACAATTATACCATAAAGTAATAACATATCTAAAACAGAAAGATGAATTGTACGTATTTAAAGGCTATGCTGGTGCTGACAGTAAATATCGGCTTCCAATCCAAGTCATTAATGAATTCGCTTGGCATAACCTATTTGCACGTCAACTATTTATTCGTCCAACAGAAAAGGAATTCGAAAATCACCAGTCTGGATTTACAGTCATTTCAGCACCATCATTTAAGGCAGACCCTAATGTGGACGGTACCAATTCAGAAGCATTTGTGATGGTTTCCTTTAAACATCGAATCATCTTAATTGGTGGAACAGAATATGCTGGAGAAATCAAAAAGTCTATATTTTCGATCATGAATTATCTATTACCAAAGAATAATGTCTTGTCAATGCACTGCTCAGCTAATGTTGGGCAAGAAGGTGATGTTGCATTGTTCTTCGGACTTTCCGGAACAGGGAAAACTACACTATCTGCAGATCCATATCGTCGTTTAATCGGGGATGATGAACATGGGTGGAGTCCGAATGGTGTGTTTAACATAGAAGGCGGTTGCTATGCAAAGTGCATTAATCTATCTGAAGAAAAAGAGCCGCAAATATACCAGGCGATTCGCTTTGGTTCTGTACTCGAAAATGTAAATATAAATCAAAACACAAGACTACCGGATTATGATGACACGTCACTAACAGAGAATACGCGTGCAGCATATCCACTTGAAAACATTGATAATATTGTGTCTCCTAGTGTGGCTGGCCATCCAAATGCAATCATATTCTTAACTGCTGATGCGTCTGGAACACTGCCACCTATTAGCAAACTGTCAAAGTCACAGGCAATGTATCACTTTCTAAGTGGATATACAAGTAAGTTAGCTGGAACAGAACGAGGCGTTACAGAACCTGAAGCAACTTTTTCTGCTTGCTTTGGAGCACCCTTTTTACCATTAGCTCCATCTGCTTATGCAAAAATGCTTGGCGAAAAAATTGATCAGTATAACTCCAATGTATTTTTAATTAATACTGGTTGGACTGGTGGCTCCTATGGTGTTGGAGAACGAATCAAGCTTTCTTATACAAGAGCTATGGTGCATGCAGCATTGGAAGGTGAGTTAAACAGCTTGGAAACTGTTAAGGATGAAATTTTTGGTTTAAATATCCCTATTCATGTTCCAGGTGTTCCAGACGACGTCCTTGTACCCAAATATACATGGGCTGATCCAAACGCTTACGAGCAAGAAGCTAAAAAATTAGCAGTTAAATTCCACGAGAACTTCGCGAATTTTTCCGACGCCAGTGACGAAATAGCACAGGCTGGGCCGATTTATCGCCCTTAATCTGTTACCTCATCCCAAGAGGATTTTATATATTTTATAAGTGAAAGTAACATTGAATGACACCGATCTCATTTACGAGGTCGGTATTTTTTTATTGACGCAAGAATTTTGCTACAGACTGTCATTTGCCTAGATATAAATCCTTCTTAGACTTCGAGATAAGGCTTCCTCATCATCTCCAAAATTCCAATATAGGCATTCACACATTTTTTCTAAATCGCATAAAATGTGGTGATTAATTTCCTCTAAGACATAAGTATCATTACTTACGTATGATACAAACAATTTCCCTAAGGAAAGGATGGTAACGATGAGCAAAGTAAAGGGTCTCACTTTATTTTCAACAATGATTCTACTTTTACTGGCTGCATGTGGCTCCAATGAAAACACCTCTATCAAACTAGGAGAAGTAACGCGATCTTTATTTTATGCTCCGCAATATGTTGCATTAGAAAAAGGATATTTCGAAGACGAAGGTTTAGACGTTGAGTTGCAAACAGTTTGGGGTGGAGACAAAACGATGACAGCATTACTATCAGATGGTATTGATGTTGCACTAGTTGGATCAGAAACCTCCATCTACGTCTATGCGCAAGATTCAAATGACTATGCTGTTAATTTTGCACAACTTACACAAACAGATGGTACATTTTTAGTTTCCAAAGAAGAAAAACCTAACTTTAAATGGGAGGATCTAAAAGATAGTAACTTTCTTGGTCAGCGTAAGGGTGGAATGCCTCAAATGGTTGGTGAATTTGTGCTAAAGCAACATAATATCGATCCACATAATGATCTTAATCTTTCCCAAAATGTTGAGTTTGCAAATATACCTAGTGCGTTTGCATCAGGAGACTATGAATACGTCCAGTTATTTGAACCAACTGCTAGTGTTTTTGAAAAAGAAGGAAATAGTCACGTAATTGCATCCTTTGGTGAAGAGTCTGGTCACGTTCCATATACCGTATTTATGGCAAAACAAAGCTATATGGAAGAAAACACGGAGAACGTAGAAGCTTTTACTAGAGCAATTCATAAAGCTCAGCAATGGGTCCAAGAAACAGCTCCAGAGGAGATCGCTGAGGTAATTCAACCATATTTTGAAGATGTAGAATTAGATATTCTCACATCATCTATCGACCGTTATAAGAGCCAAGGTTCATTTGCAACTGATCCAATCCTTGACGAAGAGGAGTGGAATAATTTAAACAATATTATGGAAGAAGCTGGAGAACTTCCGGAAGGGGATATCCCATATAATGAGCTCGTCAATACGGAGATTGCTGAAGAGGTTATAAATGACTAAGGAGGGGAATCCATGTCCTTTCTATCACTAGAAAACATCTCCCACTATTACTTTTCGAAAAAAGACTTTACCAAAGCCTTAGATAATATTTCATTTTCCATAAAAGAAGGAGAGTTTGTGTCATTGGTTGGACCGAGTGGTTGTGGAAAATCAACCATTCTATCCATTGTTGCTGGGATTATCCAACAAACATCTGGAAACGTACTTCTTAATAAGAAACCATTGAAACGTTCTGAACTCGCAATTGGCTATATGTTGCAGCAAGACTATCTATTTCCCTGGAAAACAATCCTAGACAACGTGTTGTTAGGACCAAAAATTCATAACAACAAATCAGAAGAAGTGAAGAACAAAGCAACGGAATTACTATACGAAGTAGGCTTAGCGAATGTAGCGGATGCATATCCAAACGCTTTATCAGGTGGGATGCGACAACGTGTTGCCCTTGTACGAACACTGATCACTGATCCAAAAGTATTATTACTGGATGAACCATTTTCAGCGCTGGATTATCAGACCAAATTAAAGTTAGAAGACTTAGTTTATCAAATATTAAAAACGTATCATAAGTCAGCGATACTTGTTACACATGACATTGGTGAAGCAATTGCTATGAGCGATCGAATATATGTAATGGATGCTAATCCAGGAACAATAGCCAAAACATTCGAAGTACCTATTGAGATAAGAAATGAAATGCCTTTTACCTCTAGAAGACACCCTAAATACCAAAACCTGTTTGATAAAGTATGGGAGGAATTAAATCAAAATGATACAGCAACTCCTATATAGTTTAGCTTTACGGCTTATAAAGGGGGGATAGATGAATGGATAAAAAAACGGATCAGCAATTATTTGAACAATATAAACAAAAGCTAAAACGTGAAAGAAAAATTGTTTTTACATGGCAATTTATGATCCTAATTGTTTTCTTTGCAACATGGGAGTTATGCAGTAGATTACGTTGGATTGATCCCCTGATATTCAGCTCACCATCTCGAATCTTTGTTCACCTAAAAAATAAAATAGTAGATGGCTCACTCATGATTCACACGCAGGTTACATTATTTGAAACGGTTCTTGGATTTATCATTGGTACGTTATTGGGAATTATTATAGCCGTTACCTTATGGTCGTCAACTCGATTTGCAAAAATCATGGATCCATACCTCGTAATATTAAACGCCATGCCTAAGGTTGCTTTAGGACCTATCATAATCGTGGCAATTGGTCCTGGATATTTATCAATCATTACAATGGGTGCAATCATTTCTATCATCATTACAACGCTCGTAGTCTATTCAGCATTTCGAGAAGTTGATCCTAACTATATTAAAGTATTACAAAGCTTTGGGGCTTCTAGATGGCAACTTTTCAAAGAAGCAATCTTCCCAGCTTCACTTCCAGCTATGATATCCACATTAAAAGTAAATGTAGGTCTGTCTTGGGTCGGAGTCATCGTTGGGGAATTTCTTGTCTCTAAAGAAGGCTTAGGATATTTAATTGTCTATGGATTCCAAGTATTCGACTTCACACTCGTTATGTCAAGCTTGATTCTTATTGCTATATTTGCAGCAATTATGTATAAAGTCGTAGAAAAAGTTGAAGGCTGGTTGATCAAGCACACAGGGTAATATAAAGTGGTTCTTCAATCCGTGGGGGTTCTTCATCCCCCACAGTTTTATTAGAGGAACGAATTAGGCAATTGCGGGTAGTTAAACACTGATTACTCGAACTTTCTGGGGTGGGGGTCTTATTCTCATTAGATGCGGGGGAATGTAAAAAATAAGGCGGTACATAAATAAAGCATCCCACTCTAAAGCTGTACGATTCTGAATAGTGAGTTTGAAAGTCACTTTATCAAAGGCTAAATAACTTAATTCATAGTTGATATATGAAGCGACGTAACTAAAACAATTGTTATTCTAATATTCGGCTGATGGTGGAATACTTAATCAGTCAGTGGAAAAAAGATTCATCTAACCACCATTGGGTATTGGGTACAAATAGCGGAATGAAAACCCTCATGCTCCTTGTTGGGGCGATTTTTAGTTTTTTAACGGAACCACGATCCTACTTAATGACGAAGTGGAACCTCATTCCGTTAAATGGCCGAAATAATATGCTTGGAGCATGGTTTCGGTTCCACATTCCTTTATTCACAATTTTCCAGTACAATTTTCACTAATTTATGTCTAATAGCGGAATGAGGATCCTCATATTCCTTGTTTAGGGCTGTTTTTAGTCATTTAACGGAACTACGATCCTTATAAATGACGAAGCGGAACTCATTCGCTAAATTGCCGAAACCTCCCCATAGAAATTGCACAAAGCGGAAATCACGTTGCCGGCACTGCGACGGAAGAATAAATTCAATCAATCCACAGCCAACCTTTGTTTAATAAAATCCAAACTATACGTTAGCACATGATCTTTCATGATAAAGCTATACAATTGATTATTCATCACATTTGATGGAATGTCATTCAACAATACAGGACCGTTTGTTTCATAATACGTTTTTTGCTTATGGAGTAGCTGAATACTGGCAAAATAAACATTTTTAATTACATGTTTCCCTTTTCCAGCCACATAGTACTGACCAACATAGGTTAACTTTTTTACGATACCACCAGTTTCTTCTCGAATTTCCCTTTCAGCTGCTTGCTCAGGTGTTTCCCCTTCTTCTACATTCCCACCAGGAAATTCAAGTCCACGCTCTTTATGGTCTGTTAGAAGCCATTTATTGTTATACTTGCAAATCACCCAAACATGTTTGGGTGATTTGGAAAAAGGATGATCCTCAAAGGATAGTTTAACTTCATTATTATAAAAATCTCTAAAAGTATACATGGTTTCAGCTGCCTTTAAATTATCTTATTCTGGGTAGGTGACTTCTGTTATTTTCCATGAACCATTTACTTTTGTAAATACAAGTTCAATTGTATATTCTCCATATAAAACAGAATCATTTTCTTGAATTACTTTAACTCCTTCTTGATTTAATTGTATCACATCATAGTCATTTTCTTCCATGAACCATGGTGGTGTTTCCGTTGGTATGATATAAAGCTTCCCCAACTCTTCGGTATAATAAAAGTCTACAAAATCGTATGCTACTTCATGAGTTGTTACTTCCTCAAACGCTTCAAGTAGTTCTTCTTTTGTATCAAAGTTTCGAACCTGATAATCCTCATCAATTTCTTGAACAAGTAGATTCATAAATTCATCTGTCAATTGTAGTATTTCTTCATGGGTTAACCTATCTGATTTATTATATTGCTTCTGTAAGTCCTTATCTGTATCTTTTTGGGATGTAGAATCAACAATCTCCTGAGTAGATTCTACTTGTTTCCAACCTTCAGCTGAGGTAAATTGAATTCGTTCCATTGGTAATATGATCAGTAGAATAATTGCTAGTGAAATCCAAATAATAGATTCGCGAATCATAATAGCCTCCTTTGTTCATAGTATTCCTTAAATTATAAATAAATAAACACTTTATTTATAGCAAGCCTACAATTAGTTATCTCAATTTGTAGAATTTAATTAAATTAAATAAGGAATAAGATATCTATATCCTATTCCTCATTCTACTTACATATGATTATTTGATAGAATTCCTATACTTTCTATATGCGCCTTAGTATTTGTATCTCCTAAATCGTATAGCATTTGATACGCATCTGTTATACCAGCGTCATATTTATCGTTCGATTCATCTTCGTGGTACGGCTTAATAGGTACGTGAGATCTAATAAAGGTACCCAGGGCAGCATCCTCCATCTGATCCATTTTTGATCGCAATTCCTCAATTTCTTCCTCTGTCGCATACACGACAAATTCATCGTTATTAGAGTATTCGATTTGTGAAATTTCTTGTGCCTGTAAGCTAACGTAATACTTTTTCTTATCCATAACTTCATACCTCCTATCTTTAATTTGGCTCAAAATTACGGAAGCATGTATCGTTACAAATAAAAAACCCATCAATCATTAAATTGATGAGTTTTTACTTTATTGGTTTTTTATTGTTTTAATGTCTGATTTGCAAAAATGCACCGACCTCTACCGTGAGGAATGCACATAGGTGTACCGAACATTGGGTCGTACATAACATCACATTTCATGTCAAAAACATCATGGACTAAATTACAATTAATAATTTCTTCCGGTTTACCTTGTGCATAAACTTTTTTATTTTTAATCGCAACAATATGATGCGCATATCTGCTTGCCAAGTTTATATCATGTAGAACCATAACAATTGTTCGCTTTTCCTTCTCGTTTAACTCAAACAATAAGTCAAGCACATCAATCTGATGAGTCATATCTAAATACGTAGTCGGTTCATCCAAAAGAATTAAATCCGTATCTTGAGCGAGAGTCATTGCAATCCATGCACGTTGACGTTGTCCACCAGATAAGGAATCAACCGAACGATCCTGTAAATCATGGATATTTGTTACTTCTAAAGCATGGTTTACTGCTTTTTCATCTTCTGCAGACCACTGCTTTAAAAAGCCTCGATATGGATGTCTTCCTTGTTTTACCAATTCTTTAACCGTTAGACCTTCTGGAGTGGTGGGACTTTGCGGTAAGATAGCAAGTTTTTTTGCAACATCTTTTGTTGGCATTTTAGCGATATCCTCACCATTTAATACAACATCACCATCTTTCGGCTTCATTAAACGGGCCAAAGAACGCAGCAATGTAGACTTTCCACATCCATTTCCTCCGATTAAAACGGTGATTTCCCCTTTTGGAATTTCCAAGTTTAAATCATCAATAATAATCGAATCGCCGTATCCCAGTGTTAAATCCTTCGCTGTCAACGTTTGCATTGGAATCTCTCCCTACACCGTACTTTTAAAACACCCATATGATGAGCATTTTTATTTCCGAAATTCATTACTTCTAGTTTATTGGCTTTTTGCCTATTAGTCAATGATAATCGTTATCAATCCCCTAAAATTTAGTCCACTAACATATTCACAATATCGTTTATTGTTTGCTCAGAAGCGATTAAACCTTGGTTGGTCCAGTTACTTGGATCATTTAAGCGGTAAACATTACCATTCTCAGCAGCAGGAGTACTTTGCCAAACATTGCTATTTTCTAATAATTCGATGCCTTGTTCCCCTTCTTCTGCAAGTAAGAAAACATGATCGGCATCCAACTCAGATAATTTTTCAATTGATAACGGATTCCATTGTGCCTCTGCGTCCCCTAATTCAGTAACAAGGGACGGTTGATTAATCCCTAATTCGTTATAAAATACATTTGCACTATGACGATCCTGTTCAAATAAATAAAATTGCTCTCCAGTAACCCAGATTGCCGCAATGGATTCATCCCCAATTGCATCCTCTATTTGTTGACTTGCTTCCTCGACTTGCTGTTCATAATCACCTAACACTTCTTCAGCTTCACTTTCTTTACCGAATAACTTACCAAATAGTTCAACTTGTTTTCGCCAATCTTTAGTGACTTCTTCTGTCATAACGTAAGTGGAGGCAATTTTATTATAATCATCATACGTTCCTTCATAGCTATCTAGAGCATTTTCCAAAATAATCAAATCTGGTTCATGATTAAGAACCTGTTCTAATGGAAGGTTCCACTCAATACCTGGTAAATCTCCAAGGTCTTCCTCTAAATAATCTTGCACACTTGATCCAATAACCCATTTCGCAACTGGAGTTATTCCTAACGCGAGTAGTGCATCTTCATGATATGGAGCAATTACTCGATCCGCATTTGTTGGAATCGTTACCTCGCCCATTTCAGAATTCAGTGTTACCTCTGCATTCTCGGTGGAATTCTCCGCGGAATCCTCATTGGTCTCTTCTGATGATTCATTGCCACATGCTGATATCAATAGTAGTAAACCGATAATTACAATATAAAAAAATACGTTATTTTTAATATTTCTATACATATGTACTCCTCCAATATGTTATAATTACTCACGGTAATGATAATCATTTTCAATTACTAAGTCAATATTTATATTATAAATCTTTAGGAGAAAATATGCTAAAACGTATTCATCATTCGGTAATTATTAAAATTTTAGTCAATATTTTAGCATTGATTGCAGTAGTCCTTTCGATAGGACTTTCCGTATCTTTTGGTGCTGTATCTATTGAAATGACAACTGTATGGAAGGCTATTTTTCAATTTAATCCAGACCTAACAAACCATCAAGTAATTCAGGAATTACGCTTACCACGAGCATTTGCAGCAGCATTAGTTGGGGCTTTTTTAGCAGTATCAGGTGCTGTCATGCAAGGAATGACTCGTAATCCTTTAGCTTCCCCTTCGATAATGGGAGTTACAGACGGTGCTGCTTTTGCCTTAGTCATCACATTGGCATTTTTACCAACGATATCAAGCATTGGGGGTACAATCGCTTCATTTATCGGAGCTGGTATCGCTGTAGTCGTTGTTTTTGTAATTGGTTCCATTTCGACAGGAGGATTAACGCCTGTAAAATTGGCCCTTGCTGGTGTAGCGATTGGAACAATGTTAAGCTCCGTATCTTCCATGATCGCCCTTCATTTTCAACTAGAAAAACAGATGGGATTTTGGTTAGCAGGTGGATTGGCTGGAACAAGCTGGCTTTCTGTAACGATCTTAATGGTATCTGGAATCGTTGGATTAGTGCTAGCATTTTCGATATCAAAATCGATCACCGTTTTAAGCTTAGGCGAAGATATTGCAACCGGTCTTGGACAAAGTAACATAGCAATTAAAGTACTGGGGATTTTATCTGTTTTAATACTTACTGGTTCAGCTGTTTCTATTGCTGGTGTAGTTGGATTTGTCGGACTTATTGTTCCACATATTACACGATTTATTATGGGAACGGACTACCGTTGGATTATTCCTTCTTCTGCTGTTTTCGGTGCATTATTACTTGTACTATCCGATATTATATCAAGAATGATAAATGCACCATTTGAAACTCCGGTTGGCGCCATAACCTCCCTAATTGGCGTTCCTTTCTTTTTATATTTGGCACGTGGTAGTGGAGGTGACAAGTAATGCAAGGTTATGAAAAAGTTAGACAGAAACGATTTAGCTTTATTATACTTTTTTTAATTCTAATTCTAATTATTATGTTTTTTATTAGTTTAAATACGGGAGTAATTCGTATTAATCCAACAGAAGTTTTTAAAACACTAATTGGTCAAGGAACGGATCGAGAAGAATTAATTCTCTTTGATTTTCGGTTACCTGGTATTATCTTGGCACTCTTAATTGGTGCAGGGTTAGCAGTATCAGGTGCTATTCTACAAGGAATAACGCAAAATGAATTGGCTGATCCAGGGATACTAGGGATTAACACAGGAGCTGGGCTAGCGGTTGTATTATTTATTTTCTTTTTTCAAGCAAAAATAGAAACAACCAGTCTTCTATCGAGTTTTATGATGCCAATATTTGCTTTATTTGGTGCCCTTATTGCAGCATTAATCATCTATAGCCTAGCTTGGAAAAAAGGAGTAAATCCTATTCGACTAATCTTAGTTGGAATTGGTGTCAATGCAGGGTTCAGTGCGATTTTAATCATTTTTCAGCTAAAAATGGACCCTCAAGATTTCAGACAAGCAACGGTTTGGTTATCTGGGGATATTTGGAGTGCGAATTGGAATTTTGTCCTAGCTCTCTTACCTTGGATGGTCGTACTAATCCCTATCGCCTTATATAAAGGTCGTGCACTCAATATATTAAGTTTTGGAGATGAAGTAGCTTCTGGCCTTGGCACCTATGTAGAGAAGGAACGCATTAAATTACTAGTTCTCGCTGTATCCTTAGCAGGGGCTTCCGTAGCAGCTGGTGGGGCAATCGCCTTTTTAGGTCTTGTCGTTCCCCATATCGCTCGAAGATTAATCGGACCGCTTCATCAATATGTTATCCCGATTTCTGCTCTTATCGGTGCTGTATTACTAATGGTTGCGGATATGATTGGTAAAAACGTATTGGCACCTACACAAATTCCAGTTGGTATTATCGTCGCAATCTTAAGTGTACCTTATTTTGTGTACTTATTAATGAAAACAAAGTAACCCCAGGAGGATAATAGTATGTCAAAGCAACTTGAATTATATGACATCACCATAATTGGCGGAGGACCGATTGGTTTATTTACCGCCTTTTATAGTGGAATGCGTGAAATGAAAACAAAAATTATCGAATACCTTCCGTTTCTCGGCGGTAAAGTTCCCTATTTTTACCCAGAAAAAATAATTCGGGATGTTGGCGGAATTCCAAATATATCAGGTGAAAAATTTACAGAAAACTTAATCGAACAAGCAAAAACATTTGATCCCACCATCGTACTGGGCCAGCAAATAACAAGGATGGAAAAACGTCAAGATGGTACCTTTCTATTAACCAGTAGCAATGGAGAACAACATAATACGAAAACCGTTGTTTTAGCCACTGGTTATGGTACATTAAAGTCCGTTAAGCTGGATTTGCCTAATGCAGAAGACTTTGAAGGAACTAGCTTACATTACACAATTCGAAAGTTACAAAGCTATGCTAATAAGCATGTTCTAATCTCGGGAGGTGGGAATTCGGCTGTTGATTGGGCAAATGAACTTGAATCAATTGCGGACAAAGTAACATTGATCTATCGAAAACCAACTTTTACTGGAATAGAAAGCAATATTACAAAAATGAAAAACTCTTCTGTTAACGTCTTACATCCATATGAAATTGTTGATTTAAAAGGAACCAAAGAACAAATTGAGCGTGTTACAATCAGGAAACTTGAAAATAATTCACTGGAAGAATTACCTGTTGACCATTTAATTGTTAGTCATGGATTCCAAATCGATCTTGGACCAATCACAGATTGGGGTATGCAAATGAGTAATGGATCCATTGTAGTCGACCAAACAATGGCAACTAGCATTCCTGGGATTTTTGCAGTAGGGGATATTGCGAATTATGAAGGAAAACTCAACCTTATTGCTGGTGGGTTTAATGAGGGACCGATAGCGGTCAATCATGCCAAGCTCTATATTTCTCCGAATATTGATTTACAACCAATATACTCTACCAACTATGAACCATTGTTATAGTTAGCAATACACTAGTGGAGAAAATCATCCAGGATGATTTTCCCCACTAGTATTTTAGAGTTATGGAATCAGTTTATCCCCATTTAACCTCCTTGGTTTTCCTCGTAGGTTTAAAGTGGGGGTCTTATGACGCACAGGACGTGCCAGTGCCGACAATGCGTTGCGGTTTATGTCGGCCTGCCATAATATGCGAGATAAATTATGTAATTAATTGCGATCTGTTTTAATTAAAGCGGGATGCACCTTTTTATAAAAGAATATTCCATTATACTGCTCGGAGGGGATAAATGATGTTTTCATTCCTCCACCTTCAAAGGCTTTCCATTTCTTCCTTCCCCAATCTAGACCCTCACATGGGATAAAGCAATTGTCATACGGGGAATGGCTCAAAATTGACTCCAAATGTTTTTTATTACTCTTTCTTATTGGATAGGGCTGACCATTATAATCTCCCATTTCACCATCTTTTGCATAAAAACCGACCACAAAACTATCCTGCTTCATCGAATCTGGTAAACTCTCCACAAAAGACTGGTAAGCAGAGAAACGATGAGCACTCGTTTTCTTTTTGATGTGAAGATTATGAGCCCATATAATGAATTTATCATTGGGAAAAATCTCTTGAGATAAAAACTCCAAGTTCTTTGCCATTTGTTCATCACGATACTCAAATAACTTTGAAAACCCCATTTCCATTGTTGCCTTGAAATAATCTAATCGATTTTCTATTGTTTGGATGATTACCTTCTCTATTTTAACATCTGGAAATACCTGTTTCTTTATCAGACTTAATAACTCCATTCCTTCTCTTTCCACTTCCTTGCTTTCTGGTCTTCGTTTCCGACGTTTTCTCATGTTTTCCTCGTTTAACAGTTCATTAACTTTGCATTCCCATTGTAAATATCTTTCCTGCAAGTGAATATCTAGATAATCCATTAAAAAAGAAGAGAAATGCTTTCCTTCACTCTGTTGTACATCTACACCAACAAAATGTAATGGGTAGGAGGATTTCATAGATTTCAAGTAATGAAATAGTTCATAATTATACTCATTATGCCATGCACGTCCAATGCTACCCGTCATAAATTGGCTTGCATCTAGATTTGGTGAAAGGTGGTCGCCCGCAAAACAATCCCCCATTTCACTTTCGAAAGCTAGAACGCGAAAGTCTAATTGCTTGTGGAGATATTTTATAAGGTTGACTTTTGTTTCACTGTATTCTTTTACGCAATGACTGCTTTCCCCCAAGAAAACAAATCGTTTATTTTCTAGAAGTGGTTGAAGATAATGAAAGTTTTGGTCTAAATCTCTGCTATTTTCTTTAATTTCCTTGGAAAACCCATCCATATAACAGACACTCCCTTTACGTGATAGCATACTCTGCATTTGAAGAATATAAATTACTATAATATCCATTTCTTCTCATTAATTCTTCATGATTCCCAGTTTCTTCAATTTCTCCATTTTTTAATACAATAATGAGATCTGCATCTTTGATGGTACTTAAGCGATGTGCAATTACAACTCGAGTACAGTTCATTTTACTTAAATGATGATCTATTCCTTTTTCGTTTAAGTTATCTAGTGAACTAGTCGCTTCATCTAGTAATAAAATGGAAGGTCTTTGTAGGATTGCTCGTGCCAACATAATTCGTTGTTTTTGTCCGCCTGAAATATTCATTGACATTTCCGATACAGGTGTATAATACCCCATTGGCATTTCCATAATTTCATCATGTATTTGAGCAATTTTGGCCGCTTCTGCTACGCTATCCATTGAAGGGTGTTCATCATAAACAGATATGTTATGAAGAATAGATTTATTAAATAATGTTGCATCTTGGGGGACTACTCCAATATTTCTACGTAACCATTGTTTATCTAGTTGGTTTAAATTATTTTCATCATAAAAAATATCACCACTATCAGGTTCATAAAGGCCTAATAGCATTCGAGCTAACGTACTTTTCCCAGAACCAGAAGGACCAACTATAGCAACTTTTTGTCCAGCTTGAATATCTAATGATATGTTTTTTAATACTGGTTGGCTATATTTTGTATAAGAAAAACTTACATTTCTTAACTTGATATCTCCTCTTAGCTTTTCTACTTGCTTGCAATCTTCTGGTATATTATCTGTCGGTGCATCTAATACATCATTCATTCGTTGTAAATATGTATTCATCATGACCATACTTTTCGCTGTCTCTATTAATGAAGAAACCGAACCAAAAAATATACCAGTTAATGAATAAAACGCAACCATTGTACCAGTTGTAATGTTCCCAAGTTGCACTTGATATAAGGCGAACCCTAAAATCATCAGTGGAGCCGCTAATTCTAAGCTTGCCATATAAGCATTAACATGATTAGAAAAATACTCTTTTCTCTTAAATGCTACCAATACATTACGAAACAAATGTTGCCATTGGTTATATATTTTATTTTCTACACCAGCCATTTTAATGCCAAAAATGCCATAAATAGTTTCGACTTGTGCATCCTGAAAAGCGGATTGTTCTGAAAGTTCTTCCTCTGCGCGTTGCTTCAGTTTATTTTGAGTTGAAGTTAATAGTAGAACATTTAATAACCCAAACATGACAACACAAGCTGCTAACCAAACTGAGTTCATTGTCATATAAATTAAGATAATTATAATTAAAGTAGAATCTAATAGACTCATTATAGTCTGATGGGAAAAAAGTTCCCTTATCATGACGTGAGAATTTGCCCTATAAACGATATCACCGAATGATCTTGTTTGAAAATATTGAAAGGGAAGCTGTATCAGATGTTTAAAGAACCTACTCATGAGTCTCCAATCAAGATGAACCCTTAAATTAGCTAAGAATCTTCCACGAAGATAAGATACTACTCCTTGGAAAAGTATCAAACCAATAATACTGATAAAAAATGCAGACAGAAACTCGTAATCCCCCGGTAATACTATCTCATCAATAGCAAACTTAGATATGACGGGCATAGCTACTGTAGTTAATTGAATGAACAATGACCATAATAGTATGGATATAAGAATTTTTGGTTTTTCTATTGTCATTTTAAGGTAAGGTAACCAAACATTTTTCTGTTTTACGCGTTTAAAATTTTCGTTAGGTTTCAAAACTAGGTAATAATTAGAGAAATGAATGTCGAATTCCTCTTTAGAATAAACAATTCTTCCTAGCGCAGGGTCAAGTACATAATAGTTTTCTTTTTTAATCTTCTCTAAAACAACATAATGGTAATTGTCCCAGTAGACGATAACTGGTGATTCTATATACTTAATCTCACTTGCTTTTAACACCTCTGTTTGAAATCCAATATTAGTAGCTGTATTTCTTAAGGCCAGAAGTGTAATCCCGTCTCGACCTCCTCCGAGCCTTTCTTGTAATTCATGGAAACTCACATAACTTTTATAATAACCTAAAATCATGGATAAACAGTTAATCGCACAGTCCGTTTGTGCAATCTGTCTCTTAAGTGGTACCTTTCTTTTTGTTTTTATTCTTGATTTCATTAATTAATCCCCCTATCATTCAGATAATCCTAGGGTTAATACTGATGGTATAATCTCTGGGACAGCTAGTCTCAAAAAACCATACCCTATACCCGCTTGTCCAACCATTAATCCAGGACTTTTTGCACCAGAAGGCATTCCAAATTTTGTTTCTCTACCCTTAACCTCTAAAGCTACATCTTCCCCAATTTTCCACGCAAGCTCTTTTAATCCACTTTTTTGATAGTGTTCTGAAGCAATTAATAATAAATCTACATTTCCTAAGTCACCATGACATAAACTGTGTGTACCACCAAATCCATATTTCTTTGTTTTAGCTAAAGCAATTTTTATTTCATTTTCGATTTCTTGGTTTTTAGGTAAATTATTACGAATCATTAATCTACTCATTCCAATACCAGATGCTCCATGGCACCACATTGGTCTATTGAATTTTTCAACCCCATCACGTAAATCTAACCAATTTTGTTGCTTTTTGTTGTACAATGACCTTTCATACTTTAATGATTCTTGTAAAGCTTCCATGTATTTATTATCATTGGTAAATGAGTATAATTCGGCTAGAGCCCAACTGAAACCTGATGAGCCGTGAGAAAGACCTGCAAGTGGCTTTCCTAATTGATTGGATCTCCATGCAATACCTGTTGCTTGTTTCTCGGATTTTAATAAAAGCGATTCACCACATGTTTTCGCAATTTCCAATAAATATGATTCACCAGTTTTCTTATAGAGATTAATACAGGTGATTATTAGACCTGCAGAACCTCCCATAAAATCTAGTGCTTCATCTGAAATGATCTGTTCAGTAGACTTTGTTAAAATATTCTTCGCTTCCAATAAATACTTTTTGTCTTGAAAAATAATCGAATAATTACCTAAAGCATATGCGTATGCTCCATATCCATAAAAGGTAGATAAAGGAAGTTGTTCATAGTTTAAATTCTTCACAGCTGTTTGAATACACTTTTCAGCTAATACTTTATTTTCTTCATTTTGGGTTACTCGGTATAGGTTTGCATAAAACAGCCCAATCCCCAACAGACCATCATATAAATCAGACTCAACTGGACTAAACATAAGTTGGTCATTCATGCTTAAATTCATTCCCAACCAAGTAATATCATTATCTTCACCAATTATCGCATCATTTTTTAAATCATTACCGACTAGCTGAGCAAGTTCCAAGAATTGGTCGGTATTATTTAATAATTCTATAGGTGAATTATTGGAGTAATCTCTGATAGTTTCGTTTGATTGGTGATTATGATTGGAATATTGAGCTATTAGTGAATTCTCTATAAAACTTAATTGTTCCTTCATATCTGTAATACTTAGTGTCCCTATTCGCTCCATCAAACAATCAAAATTTGAGATGTTATAATAATCACTCTTCACTTTACCTAATGGATGATATAAATCTCTAGAATTCGTATAACAATAAAAATAAGGAATGTCGCCTTTTAATACATCTCTGCATTCATACATAATGATATCCTCAAAATCTGGATTATTCTTTTTTGCGGTCCATAGGAGGTTTACAAGGCGTTCCCTACTATCCCCATCTGTTAAATAATCAGGATGATAGCTTGAGTCTATGAATGTAGCATAGATCTGAGTGCTCCTTAGGATCACTCTAACTGAATCATTTTTAAACGGAGAAAGAGGACCATTAGACGAAAGTAACTCATTTTTATGTTCAAGAAGTAAAGTGTAAATCTCCTGAAAACCTTTTATAATCTCCATGTTAAATTGTGAAACATCGATATTTTTATCTTCCTTGAAAGGACGATTTTTGCTAGCTTCAGAAAATGCTGCAACCTTAACTAATTTCATCTTATCCGTGTGAGTATTTTCTATTGAGAACGTTTCATGTCCTGTATCCTGACCCTCATCCCCACCAAGGCCACTAAAATCAAAACCTAATATATTAGATTTAATATAGGATACAGGTAGCATACCTATTGATAATACAGAATCCATTAGTTTCTTAAACGCCCTCGCATAAGCTGAAGAATCCACATTTAAGTTTTTGTTAGTATTTTGAATTAGTCCTTCCAAGTCTATTAGCATTGGATTTTCTCCATTTGCTATAAGATTTTCATAATGAAAATCTGTAGCATTTAATATGTATAGAATAGCTAAATAATACCCTTGTCTCTCATAAAATCGAGATACCTCTTCTTTCGATCTACAAGGAACGTGTTCCACATATTCCTGCCATCCATAGCTACCTCTATCTAAAATAGTAATAGTTTTTAAAGGTAATCCAGTGTTCTTATGATTTATCCATGCTAATAATTCCTGGAAATGCTGATCGATTGAAAGTGATCTTGGCTTATAAACGATTTTTTTACCAGAGGAAAGTTGAAATAAAATGACGCTTCGCCCATTATTATGAGTATCTCCAAGTTGCAAAGATAAGGTGGTTATATAGTCTTCTTGCAGTAAATTGAATGTTTGAACAAGTTCAGATCTATCTTTAGAAAAGTGTGAAATAGCTTCTATAATACTATTTGTATAAAGAACTATGGTTTCAAATAAGATTCTAGCAAGAACTGGATATCGTTGTAGTATGTCATGTTGTTTATTTGATTTTGACAGTATATGATTGATGTAATATTCGTATCGTTCTTCAGATGTATTGCCTATTAATCTGCTTTCTTCTCTTAATTCATTTATGTCTTGAATTAGTACACGAACACATAAGTATGCTATATTTTCACTTATAAATTCCATAATATTGTTTTTAAGTGTTTCTATATCACTAATTAGTGATATATTTTCGATTGTGTTTAGTTCAGCTTCTAAATAGTCTTCGGCAATTCTAAGAAAGGCGGGGTAGAAAGTAGTGAAAATGCCAGATGCCTTGTCTTCTTCACCAAAATAATTTAAGTACTCATTTTTTTCTAATATACCGTATTGCTTTAGTAGCTTCATCCATATAGTTGATTTTTCTTTTCTAAGCAACTCATTAATCGGTAATTCTTTATCTATTCTCTTTCTTCTTTCAGATGGATAAAGGGAGTCTTTCTTTATTCTTCTAATATCTAATTGGATACTTTTATTCATCCCTGTCAATCCTTTCATTGAAATTAACCAACCAACTCTGAATCTAGTGAAATTCAGAATTGGTTGGTATAGTTAGAAGTTGCTAATTATTACATCCAGCATTTTCTCTTGAAGCTTGGACAATACTTAATACTCCACTTACACAGTCTAAGTGAAACGCAAACCACTGTACTTTGAGGAGTAACTTCTTCAGAGCCACCTGCTAGGTTTTTTAATTCCTCCTCTGAAATTTTACTTACATAGTGCTGCTTCTCCATGTTTCATACCTCCTCCCATTTAAAATACAATGTATGTAATAACTAGATGCCTAATATTTTTATACCATATTTAGGAAATAGTATTAATAGTTAAGCAGACCTAATTTGGTGAAAATTCAAATAAGTAATAGGGTATTGAGTATTATTACTAAAGACTTAACTATAAATAGATAGAATTATTTAGTTTTATAAGTGATTAAAAATGGTATAACTCACATGTTTCTACGTAATATATAGGAGGGCTCGATGATTAACACTTACCGTGGAGAAAATATTAAACCACCTAACAAATAGCATATGGTTCCACAGTCCTCTCACAACGATTTTACAAATAGTCCTCAATTAGCAATGAAAATAACATAGTAATTAGTAACCTACTAACATCAGATAGTGGACTGTTAATTTGTGTGATCATGCTAAAAGCAATGTCCTTTGTAAGGGAATACTAATATATAAACAAAAACAAGCATACCAATCACTATGCGATTTAGTATATGCTAATTCGTTAGTTAATTAAGTTTATCTCCAACAAAGTGAACTACTCACTATAAACATCCATATTATAATCATTGTCTTTAGAATAGAGCGTGTTATTTTTGTCCCAACCACTATTTTTCAGCCTTCTATTAATTTGATAGAAATATTAGGATAATCAACCGTTACTTCTCATCTCTTGGTTTATACTTCTGCTTTCATAAAGAGAATCGAACCGTGAATGTTCCTTGCTGTCATTGGTTTTCACGTAAACGATCATTTCATTTTGCAGTATGATAATCCACAGATGTCATAGAGTAACGAAAAACGCGTCTTTACTCTAAAATGTAACAAATACTACATTTTTAAGGAATGAGGTCTAATAGTTTTGTCCTTACTAATTTATTTGATGCATTTCTTGGGAGAGCTTCGACAAAATAGATTTCTTTCGGTACTTTATACTTTGCAAGTCGCTTTTTAGCATACAGTTTAATTTCTTCTTGCTTTACACTATTACTAACTACGACGAACGCAACTGGAATTTGTCCCCATGTCGGATCTTCCTTTCCAACAACTCCAATTTCCTTAATAGATTCCATCCCTGCCAATACACTCTCAACCTCAGATGGATAAATGTTTTCTCCACCTGAAATTATTAAGTCTTTGCGTCGATCAACGACATACAAAAAACCATCTTCATCCACATATCCTAAATCCCCTGTTGCTAACCACCCTTCCTGGAAGGCTTTTTTTGTAGCTTCTTTATTTTTGAAATACCCCTTCGTTACCATAGGCCCCTTAACATATATTTCTCCGACTTTTTCAGCATCCGGCTGATGTATCCGAAGCTGAGCAGGAACCAATGGCTTACCTGCAGAACCAAGCTTTTCTAAAGCATCTGTAGGACTAAGGGTAACAATTTGTGAAGACGTTTCGGTCATACCATAGGATTGAAAGATCGGGATTTCTTTTTCCTTTGCTTTCTCTAACAATGGTCTAGGAGCCGGCCCACCGCCTAACAACATACAACGAAACTTACTCGGATAGGACTCCTTTCCAAGCTCTTCTAGAAGCCGTTGAACCATAACCGTAACTACTGATACCATGGTGACTCCACGATTCATGATTGCATGGTGCACCTGTTTCTCATCGAATTTCTCAAATAATAAAACAGACATCCCATAAATAACGCTTTTTAAATAAATGGATAATCCCCCAACATGAAACATTGGTAGGGCAGCTAACCATTTATCCTCTTTGGACAAACCTAAATTTAAAGCAGAACCAATTGCACTCCACCAATGATTTCCATAAGTATGCATCACACCTTTAGGGAATCCAGTAGTTCCAGAAGTATAAATGATAGTGAAATAATCTTCTAGCTGTAATTCTTCTTGAAGATTAATAGCTCTTTCTTTCATGTGATCAATTTCAGAAAAGGAATGGGTAACCGGTACATCTAACCTTTCTGCAGTTGATAGCAATTCGACTGATGTTAGTAAATGAGAAACTTCTGCATCCTTTATCTGATAATGAAGTTCTTCTGTTGTTAATCGTGTATTTAATAATACGCCAATTGCGCCAATATAACTTAATGCATGTATGGCAATAATCATATGTATATTATTATTGGATAATATCCCGACATGACTTCCTTTCCTTACACCACTTGTTGCTAACTTCTTCGCAAAGGATTGACTTTTAGTCTTTAATTCCAAAAAAGTAATCTTTGTACCATCTTCTAACTCGACCGCTGATTGCTTTGGCGCTAAGTCTGCTTGTTTGGTAAGCCAGTGGGGTATAGATTCGGACATAATATCTCCTCCTATAGGAATGGAAAAACCTTTGCTACACAGCAAAGGTTTTTCACAAAAATTTCGTCTAGTTGATCACGGGAAACGCGGGAATTGATCAAAGTCTGGTTTTCTTTTTTCTTTAAATGCATCTCTACCTTCTTTTGCTTCATCAGAAGTGTAGTAAAGAAGTGTTGCATCTCCACCCATTTGCTGTAGTCCAGCTAATCCATCTGTATCCGCATTAAAGGAAGCTTTTAAGAAGCGTAAAGCAGTTGGTGATTTTTCTAAAATCTCTTCACACCATTGTATTGTTTCTTCCTCTAATCTATCTAATGGAACAACCGTATTTACTAATCCCATCTCATATGCTTCCTCTGCATTGTATTGACGGCATAGATACCAAATTTCACGAGCACGTTTATGACCAACCATACGAGCTAATAATCCAGCACCATATCCTGCATCAAAGCTTCCTACTTTTGGTCCTGTTTGTCCAAAAATTGCGTTGTCTGCTGCAATGGTTAAGTCACAAACTACGTGTAGTACATGACCTCCACCAATTGCATATCCTGACACCATTGCAATTACAGGTTTCGGTATTGTACGAATTAAACGCTGAAGATCTAACACGTTTAAACGAGGAATTTGGTCAGTACCTACATATCCACCATGTCCTCGAACCGATTGATCGCCACCGGAACAAAATGCTTTTTCTCCTTCACCAGCTAATACAATAACCCCAATAGATGAATCATCACGAGCATCTGCAAATGCATCGATCATCTCGTTAACTGTTAATGGAGTGAATGCATTTCGTTTTTCTGGACGGTTAATGGTAACTTTTGCAATACCATTATATTTTTCGTAGATAATTTCTTCATAATCTCTTACCTTTTCCCAAGCTACAGTCATGAAAATCCTCCTTTTTATGTATTTTAAGTTCATTGGTTAGAACCTGTCCCGCGTATCTTGGCGGGAGGAGCTTAAATAATTTTGCACAGATAAAAAAGCTTTTCCCTTTTATCTATCAAAAATAAACTCCTTTACTATTTTACCAAAAATCTCTGGTTGTTCCACATGAATTGCATGTCCTGCGTTATTAACTACAATTAATTGGCTATTTGGTAGGCTTTCCCTCATTCTCTGATTCATTCGAACAAATTTTTCATCTAGCTCTCCCACAATGAGTAGAACTGGTTGCTTAAGCGTATTTAATTTCCCCCACCAGTTTGGTTGACTCCCTGTTCCCATAAACCGTAACGAGGAAGCTAATCCTTCTTTTGATTGAGCCAGCCTTTCTTCACGAATGGATCGTTGTATATGTTCATCTAGCTTCTTTTGCGTTTCAAACAATGGAATATTCTCCCAAAATTTCACAAAGGAAGCTACCCCTTCTTTCTCAATTCGCTGTGCAAGTGTTTCATCATTGACCTGCCTTTTATGACGATCCTCTTCCATTTCTAAGCCTGGTGAGGAACTTTCTAAAATTAGCGAGTTGATATAGTTAGGATAAAGCATTGCGAAGGATAATGCCGTTCTACCTCCCATTGAATAACCGATTAAGTGAAAGGAATGAAGGCTCAGATGTTCAAATAACTGTGACAAATCTTCACAGCAGGCTTCCATGGACCTCGGTGTATCGATTTGAGTACGACCATGCCCCGGTAGATCTATCGTTATTATTTGGAAATCATTTTCCCAATCCGTAACAAACGGTGCCCAAGTTTTCGTGCTTCCAGTAAAACCATGTAAAAGTACAATCGGCTCTCCAGATCCATGAACTTCATACCAATAGGTTGCATCCCCTACAGAAAATTTCATTTGATCACCGACTCACGAATATCTGTTTCAATATTAGACCAAAGTTCACGATGCCATTTTACATTCTCTTCCCGGTCGGTAAAAACCTCTACAACGGACAATCCTGACTCTTGATAACTGTTGCTTAAGACACGCTTAAGCTCCTCTTCCGATTCAGCTGTATGATAAGAACCACCATACATATCCACTGCTTGCTTAAATTGCAAGTCAACTGGGGTACCAAATAAAGCTTCAAAATGTTTTCTTTCTGTTGCCTGTGGTAAAAAGGAAAATATTCCACCACCATTATTATTAATTAATAGAATCGTTACATTAATTGAATAATGCTTCGCAGCGAGTAGTCCGTTCATATCATGAAAAAAAGACAAATCCCCTAGAACCAGTGTTACAGGTTTACCAAATGCAGCCGCTCCAATTCCACTTGATATTATTCCATCAATTCCATTAGCCCCGCGATTTGCTAATACATTTATTTGCTTTGATGTAGATAAGAAAAATGTATCTACATCCCGAACTGCCATACTATTTCCAACGTAAAGACTACTTTCATCAGGGATAACTTGGAACAACGAACGAACCGTAGAACCTTCTGTAAGATAATCATCTGAGACACTTTCGATACGTTTCTTAGCGACTTTGTTCATTGTCTGCCATTTTCCCAACCAATTATGATCAAATTCTAGATCTCTTCCAGAATCCATAAATTGCGCGCAAACCGTAACTGGATCTGAATAAATAAATGTTGTTTTATTTCCAACAGGCTCTCGATATCCAGAATGACTCTCAATAATAAACTGTTTCACATCTTGATGCTCTTGAACATAAAAAAGATACGCCTTGGAAACTGGCATAGCTCCGAACCGAATAATAAAATCCGCTTTTAATTCTTGGCGCAATGTTTCACTTCTAAAGAAGGCATCATACCCTTCAATTAAGTTGTCTTTGGAATGCTTTCCTGCTCTCATTTGTGATAATGGGTCTACTAAAATTGGTAATCCCCATGCTTCTGCCAGCTCTGTAATAGCTTGACTAGCATTTTCATCAACTTGTGGTCCACACACAATCACACCACGTTTTTTGGATTGCAGTAAAGTTATGATCGAGTCGATTGTCTCTTCTGACTGGGTCTTCACACTTTGATAAACCGGTAAATAAGATTCCTCCGTGTCGTCTCCCCAAATAGCTTCTAATGAAAAATCTGGAATCAACGGTTCACGGAGAGGAAAATTCAAATGAACCGGGCCCGGATTATCTAATCGAGCAGTATGTATAGCTCTAGCAGCTTTGCTTCGAGTATATCCGACCATCGTATTAGTGGCTTCAGGTAATGCCATTTCATGAAACCATTTAACATAGTTCCCATACAATTTAATTTGATCAATTGCTTGAGGAGCCCCTACATCACGTAATTCATGAGGTCGATCTGCTGTTAAAACAACCAACGGAACCCGACTATGGTACGCTTCAATAATTGCTGGAAAATAATTCGCAGTTGCAGTGCCTGAAGAACACAATAAAGCTACTGGTCGTTTCGTTTGCTTTGCCAAACCTAGGCCAAAAAAGGCCGCAGATCGTTCATCTAAAACAATCCATTCTTTGATACTTGGATGTTCTGCAAAAGTCATTGCTAATGGAGTTGACCTAGAACCAGGAGAGATGACGACATCTGTCATCCCTGATTTGGCCAATTCATCAACGAAATTTGCAACATATCTTGTTAGTTGTTCTCTGTACTCCATTATGCCCCTCCTAATACGGACAACATTGGTAATAATTTTATAGTTGTTTCTTCATACTCAGCTTCTGGGTCTGAGTCTTTTACAATGCCACAGCCGGCAAATAAGGAAGCATGCTTCCCTTGAATAAGTCCTGAACGAATTGCCACTGCAAATTCCCCATTTTGGTTACTATCTAACCAACCGATAGGAGCGCCATACCACCCACGATCCAATTGTTCATTTTCACGAATGAACTGTAATGATGCTTCTCTTGGTGTACCACCTAAAGCGGGAGTTGGATGTAACTTATCAATTACATCAAAGATACTAAACCCATCTTTAATTTTCGCGCGAACGGGTGTATACAAATGTTGTAAATTTCGTAACTGTAAAATACTAGGTTCATTAGGAACATCGATATTATCGCAATAATCCTCCATGGAATTTTTTATCATTTGCACAACAAAATCATGTTCCTCCCGATTTTTTTGATCATTAAATAACGTAATTTTATATTTCTCATCTTCTTCCAATGTTTCTCCACGTGGTGCTGTACCCGCCAGACAGGTTGATAGTAATTGACTTTCTTCCAGCTTGACTAAGCGTTCGGGTGTCGCCCCAATAAAACAACCTTCCCCGTGATCAAATGCAAATATATAACTGTTAGGTTGAGTTTGAGCAAGTTGATCCAAAACAGCGGTGGGCTCGGCTTTCTTTGATAACTCCAAACGAACCTCACGAGCAAGGACAATTTTATCAGCCACATGTTTTTTTATTTGTTCGGTAGCATGTTTTACCGTTTGCTTCCATACTTCTGGTTGAATCTCATCTTTGGAAACGACTGATGTATTTTCTGGAAAATCAACCGATTCAACGATAAGCTGTTCCTCCTTATCCTTTAACTGATTAAAGAGTTGTTCTGGATGGTCATTTGCGGTAACTTGTACATTCGTTGTCAAATAATAATTGTTATTGTACTTCGTCAACGTGAATGCCGGAATAGTAAATTGGCTGGAGTTGAATTCCTTCCACAGTTCGGTTCTTTCTTTTTTGGGATCAAATGCCATTCCACCTAAAGCAACGATTCCTGTACCTGGTGTTTCATACGGGTTATGAATAAATGCATCCTGTAAAAGGTTTTGCCATTTATTTTCTATATAAGTTATAGTCGAATTGTCAGTAGCCAATTCGAGGGCAGATCCAACCCCAACAATAAAATAGTCATCAATTGAACTTTTCCAAAACGTTCGGTTACCCTGCATGTATTTCCCTGCTTCAAAAAAAGCTAGCGGGTTTGCCTCATCAATTTGCTTCGTATAACTAACTAATTTTATTTCATTCGTGTGTATTGTTTGAATCGCTTTATCTAATAAAGACCTAAGTATATCTTCTTTCACCTTTAACATTATTGATAAACCTCCATGTAAAATAGGTCAGTACACTCTATTTATTTTATTCTCTTTTTTATTCTTTCTCAAGAAAAGGAATCTATTTTCATGTGTATCTTTTATTATCATATCACATTATACGATTGACACCTTATGCCAATTTCCATAAACTTAATATGATATAGTTAGCTCAGGGGGACTTCATATTGAATACAACAAACAATACTATAAAAGAAGCTTTAAATGAACGAAGTGGATTTCAAGTATGGTGGAGGTTACTACGTCCGCATACATTGACTGCGTCGTTTGCACCAGTTTTCGTCGGTACAATGGTCGCATTACAAGATACTACCCTTCATATTTGGTTATTTTTAGCGATGTTAGTAGCATCCATGCTGATTCAATCTGCAACAAACATGTTTAATGAGTATTATGATTTTGTTCGTGGGCTTGACACAGAAGAATCTGTTGGAATTGGTGGAACGATCGTACGCGATGGGATTAAACCAAAAACGGTTTTGAATTTGGCACTAGTCTTTTATTTCATATCATTGCTACTTGGTGTTTATATATGTATGGAATCTAGTTGGCTAATTGCGGTAATTGGACTAATCTGCATGGCCTTTGGCTATTTATATACAGGCGGACCTTTTCCAATTGCATATACGCCTTTAGGCGAGCTTTTTTCTGGTTTTTTCATGGGTACCGTCATTATTGGAATTAGCTATTATATCCAAACTGGTAACTTATCTAGCCAAGTTATTTGGATCTCTATTCCTGTTGCCATATTTATTGGATGTATCATGCTCTCCAATAATATTCGTGACCTAGACGGCGATAAAGAAAGTGGTCGCAAAACGATCGCAATTCTACTTGGAAGACCTAATGCGACTCGTTTTCTTGCACTATTATTTGGTATTGCATTTCTTTTAACGACAACTTATATCTTTCTTGGAATTTTACCAACTTGGTCTTTACTAACGTATCTTGCCATTCCAAAGGCTATCAAAGTCGTGAAAAACTTCTGGGGAAAAACACAACCACTGGAAATGATGCCGGCTATGATCGCCACAGGCAAAACAAATACCATTTATGGGTTATCATTAGGTCTATCCTTACTACTTTTTCATATATTTTAAAATAACTAAGGGGGATGCTAGATGGATTTAAATAATACGCTAATGGAAGCTTTAGGCATCGAGGTTGTATCTTTAGACAAAAATTTAGTTACGATGACAATGCCTGTAGACGAGCGGACGCATCAACCAGCTGGATTCTTACATGGTGGAGCAAATGTTGCGCTTGCGGAATCTGCGGCAAGTATTGGAGCATGCTTACATGTTGATTTGGAAGCATATAACGTTTTTGGTATGGAAATTAATGCAAACCACATCAAGAGTAAACGGGATGGAGTAGTGACAGCAAATGCCAGCCCACTACATGTTGGAAAAACAACGATGGTTTGGGAAGTGAAAATTGTGGATGAGGAAGATAAACTAATTTGCATTTCACGGTGTACTGTAGGAGTTGTACCGAAAAAGAAGTAAGTTGATATGACAAAACTAAAAAAAGCTAATCCTTAAAAAGTGGTGATTTAAGGATTAGCTTTTTTATTAAGCAAATTTCGTTTGTTGCTGCTCAATCCACCTTCTCATCTTTATAAACAATGGAATAAACAACATACCTACAACAATTCCTTTTATAACGTTAAAAGGAAGAATCCCGGCTAAAACAGACCACCATTTTGCTTGTGCGGTCATTTCTCCCCAATCCATCAATAATGCATAAGCTGGCAATATAATAAAGTAGTTTAATATTCCCATTCCAACGGCCATAATAACGGTTCCTGTAACAAGTCCAGAAACAATACTTTTTACACTTTTATATTTATGGTAAAGAATACCGACTGGTAAAACAAACATACAACCTGCTAAAAAGTTTGCCGTTACCCCTACAATTTCTCCACCACCAATAGCTAAATATAAAATGTTTTTAATTGCTACAACAATTACCCCAGCAATCGGTGAAAATATTAATGTGGCCATTATCGCAGGTACATCACTAAAATCAACCTTCAAATAAGGTGGCAACATGGGCAATGGGAAATTCACAAAAAACAAAACCAGTGAAATTGCCCCCAATAATGATAGAATAATAAGTCTTACTAATTTGGATGATTGCATTGTATTTGACTGCATCATCGATCTCCCCCTTCACCTTTTATCGATTCACATCTCGTGTGAAGGATGAGCCTTTTCCTGTTGTTCAAAAATACAAAAAACCCTAAAGCTCCTAATCGGGGCCTTAGGGTTAACAAATCCACAGGAAATAAAGGTACAATACGCACCTATATCTTGGCTCGACATCTTCTCCCATCCAGACTGTAACTGTCGGTCCCGGATTTACACCGGATCAGCCGCTAAGTAGAACTACTTGGCGGGTCACGGACTTAGAACAAAAGTTCCTTACCGTCGGTCGGGAATTGCACCCTGCCCCGAAGATGGAATCGATATAATATTGTTACTGTTATTATACTAATAATATATGATTTTGAAAAGTACTTTGCTTCTATTCTTGAAGGAGTTGTAACATAATTAAGCTCTTCCGCTTTAAAGTTTATGGCTAAGTCCTTGCTTTGTTTTATAACGCTAACTATGCTAAACACATAAATTAATCTGTAACATCCATAATTTGAATTAAGAGTATGATTAGCTCAAAAGAAAATCCGAACGAATTAATTAATTCGCTCGGATTTTGCAGTATTAGACTTTTGTCCCAACCTAGAAATGATTTACATTAGATTAGATTGTTATCCAAAGGATTAATTTTTCCCTTTGGCTTTGCCGTTATTTCCTTTTTGTTTGCCTTTTGCCTTACCATTACCGTTATTACCGTCGTCTTCATCTACATTGATAAATAATTTACCGTCAGCGAATTGACGAGTTTCATTACCAAATTCATCTACTACTTTAACTTCGATTCTAGCGCCATCAGCAATTAGATTACTAGGAACTGTCCAGTATCCAACATAACGGCCATCTCCCATATCCATCATAGGAAGTTCAGTTGGGTTTGCCATTGGCAATGCAGATGGGTTGTTAGATACGCCTAAGTTCGTAAGCGGCATATGGATAGCAAATGTTGCACGCAATCCTTCTTCGCTTTCAAATTCTATTTGGACACTTTCCCCAGTCTCTAGATTTTGATCTTCCGTTGGTGTGACATTTTCAATTTCAGGTGCAGTATAGTCTGCTTCAACCGTAACTGTCTCCGTTGATTCATTTCCAGCTAAATCGGACGCAACGACTTCAATAACATTCTCCCCTTCATCAAGGATAATACGTTTTGAATAGGTGCCGTCATTAACCGATGCTTGCTGTCCATTTACAGTTACCGTATCCAAGTGATCATCAGCGATTGTTCCTTCAACGGTTACTGTCTCACGATTTGTTTTATCTCCATCAGTTGGCTGGTCAATTGTTAATTCAGGAGCTTGAGTGTCTAATGTTACGGCAACAGTCTCCGATTGACTAGCCTCTTCATCATTTACAATTGATACAGCGGTAAATTCATTAGTACCTTCTGATAATTCTACATCAAAAGCAAATTCACCGTTATCACCAATTTCTGCAGTTCCTACTTCTTCGCCGTTATTAAGTAGGTTCACAGTTGTCGATGGAGATGCAGTACCTTCAACAGTTACATTAGAATCGTTAGTTATTTCTCCATCTGCAGGTGATTGAATAACCGGGTCATCCACTCCATAAGCCACTCGAGCACGAATCATATAGTTACCTTCATCTGCAGGTGACTGTCCCCATGCGCCTCCAACTCTTTCGTAACTGCGTTCTGCATAGGTTCCATTTTCATCGGTTGCTAATCCAGGTGTATTAGGGTTTGCTTGCGTCTGAACATATACCATGAAGAAATCGCCTTCTACTTGGATATTATGTTCACGTAAATCAACCACAGTCCATTCATTTAGATCACGAATTGCTTCAGCGTCTACAGGACCTGCTAATTTTTCATCTGGCATTCCATCGTCTCCAGCAGACCAAACCTCAACTGCAAATGGAGTGTCACCAGGTACTGGCCAGTCTTCACCATGAAATTGGAATACACCGTCCGTAACAATCGCTGAATCTCTTCCTTCTGGTAAGGACATTTTTACAGCCCATGCGTTACCAGCATCATAGAATGCCCGAGCATTCTCAGCTGTACCATCATCATAGCCGATTTCTCCACCAGGAACTGTGTAGAAAGGCTCCAATTCAATGTCCAAAGTCATGTCTTCATGCAGATCAATTTCAATTTCTTGTGAATGAAAGTCCCTAGCAACTACTTTTAACGTATACGTACCTTCGTAGCCTGTTAGTTCAAACTGACCATTTTCATCTGTTTCAACTGGATCAACATTTGCATCTTCTTCTAGTAGTAATGTTGCTCCTTCAATAGGATTTCCAGAATTTTCACTTGTTACGGTTCCACTTACTGTTGCTTGTGGCAATTCATCCAATGTAAAGTTGGCTTGAACCGTTTCGTCTGCCCCTAAACTTACAGACTCTTCTTGGGAAGCATATCCATAAGCCTCAGCAACAACGGTAAAGTCGCCTGCATTATGCGTTAATGAATAGCTACCATCGATTGGATTTGTTGATGTCGAACGTCCACTTTCTAGAACACTGACTGTTGCATCAAGCGGAATATCCGAAGGTTGAACAACCTGTGTACTACTAATTCCATTCGTAGATACTTCAATTAACGGAATATCTGCAATCGTAACGTTATCAATAAACCAACCAGGATAAGTTACACTTCCATCTGTTTCAAGTAGGAACGATAGATAAACGTCGTCTCCACTAAATTCAGATAAGTCGTATGCTACAGTCTCCCATCCGCTCGAGCTACCAGTAAGCTCCTCTAACACAGTCCATTCACCAGCCGGATCATTTGTGGCAACCAATAATCCATAATCCCAGTTTGATTCAATGTCATACCAATGGTCGAATTGGATGAACGCTTCACCTTCTGGTAATTCAATCGCTGGTAAATCCAAATACGTCTCTTCATTATTATTGTAATCGCCACTTAAATTTGTACCATATAGGTTTTCTCCAGATGGTGCACTATCTGGACCAGATTCTGGCTGACCCCATTCCCAGCTAGCTTCACCACTACCACTAGCAACAATGTCCCATTCTGGATTCACTTCAAAATCTTCAAAGAAGATTGGTTCTGTTAATGTTACTACGTACTCATCACTGACAACTTCATTTCCACCAAAGTCATTTATTACCCACTGGTAAGTAAATGAATCACCTGTAATATCTTCGGCAGGGATGGTTACAGCAAATTCACCAGATTTATGGTTTCCAGATACTTGTTCTGCTTCTAATGTGTTTCCACCATAACTAACTTCAACTGAAGTAACACTAACATTGTCACTGACGACCACAGATAAAGGTAACTCTACACCCGACAACACTTCGTCTGGTGCATCGTGTTCAAATACTGGTGCTTCCGTATCTTCTCCATCCATAGTAACGACGCCTTCAATAGTTCCAAGTCCATCTGCAATAGCTGAAGCAGCAGTAAATGCATCAACAATACCATGACCAAAACCATTATTCGGAGAGTCTGGATACGTTCCATTTGTACCAGCTTCTGCATCAGCGTGTTCCATTAAAATTTCTTCTAGATCATCAACAGATAGATTTCCATTGATATCGCGAAGAAGTGCAACTACTCCAGCAACGGCTGGTGTTGCCATTGATGTACCATTGTAAGAAGAGTATCCACCACCAGGTACAGATGAACGAACTGCTACACCAGGTGCAGAAATATCAGGTTTCACTTCATCGTACGGTGAAGGACCTTCTAATGAAAACTCAGCTAAATTATCACTACTATCCGTTGCACCAACTGCAAACGATTCTGGATAGTTAGATGGTGCTGCCACTGACCCTGGTCCTCCTGGATTAAACAACGTTGTGTTACCAGCAGCAAACGCTGGGAAAATATCCGCAGCACGCCAAGCAATAACAGCGTCACGATACCATTCATCAAGACCTGGTCCGCCACCCCAAGAGTTATTCACCACATCAGGTGCTTTTGATGCATCTCCACCTGGGGCTAAAATCCACTCTGCAGCAGCTAACAGATCTGCATCATATGCTCCGTCGTCGGTGAATGCTTGAACAGCAATCCACTTCGCTCCAGGAGCTACCCCAATTTGGTTAGATCCGTCATCCTCACCACCTACCATTGTACCCATTGTATGCGTACCATGGCCATCATTGTCATATGGAACGGTTTCTCCATTTACTGGATCAAAGAAACTATACGTATGATCCACTTCACCAGTCGCTGCATCATATCCTGCATATTTTTCCATTAGTGCAGGGTGATCCCATTCCACACCAGTATCGATATTCGCAACAACTGTACCAGTTCCATCAAAACCCATACTCCAAACATCTGGTGCACCTACACGCTCAACATTCCATTCTGTGTTTTGAGTGTTATTTTCTGGTTTCGCGGAATCTTTTGTTAATTTCTTTTTCTCTTCAGGTGTTACTTTCTCTACCTCTTTAAACGGCACATTTCGTTCCGTAGCATTGATTAATTGACGTTTTTCATTTGGCAATACCTTTTCAACTTCTGCAAAAGACGCTACCTTTTGGGCAACTTCTTTTGTAGCTGTTACAGCAATACCATTTACAATGTGGAAGGAACGAATATCTTTAGCATTACCTTTTTCAGCTTCTTGCTCAAGATAATGCATAACATTTTGTTGAGATTCCAAAGCTGTAGCTTTTAATTCAGAAATAACAGCTGAACGCTGTTTAAACTCTTGATTATAGGCAGAAAGTTTAGCCTTCTCTGCCTCAGCTTTTGCCTTACTAGCAGCCTTCATTGGATCCGCTTTATCGCCAAACTTAATTAAAAACGTTACTTTATCGTTTTCTTTAAACTGTTCTGTTAAACTACTAGTTACTTTTGCTTGTGATGTTGATTGTTTCGAATCATTCAGAGAATAACTACTATTCCCATTTGATTCTGCTCCAACAAACCCAGGTGTAATTAGTGAAAATACCATTAAAATTGTCGCTATTACACTAAATGCTCTAACCTGTTTTCGTTTTTTACTCAAATTATTTCCTCCCCTCAAATGTAAAACAAACCTGTAAAACTAGTAACCCGAGTGCGTTAATAGAAACTTAATTTGCACCTCCTTATACTAAAATTACGTTGAAAATTACATTTCCAAGTAACTCTAGCTGTTACTGCAACTATAAGGGAAGGGAAGTAAAAACATTGTCGATATTTGTCATCAATTTACTGAATATTCACAATTAATTAAAAAGAACCATTTTTCATTCTCCATCACTTAGGAAATTTAGAGGGGGTAACGTAAACATATAAATACAAGTTTCTATAAGAACCCCTGAAATTAAAGGAGGAAAGGGCCGTAAAACTTTAAAACTAGTTCTTCGCTTTCCTTCTATTGGAAATAAAAATGATGAAAAAATACTATATTTGGTTTTGGCAAATTTGGATTAACCGATGTTTTTGAATACGTAGGAACTTTTTCTTAGAAAAATAAATCGATTCTATTGTAATTTGGTGTTTCCGTATCAGTTTTGGTTGTTACATAACGGTACTTAAGTCATACGTGTATGAACTATACCTTTTGTAACCGAAAACGAAAACTTTCCATAATCAGGAAAGTTGGTAAACTCTTAACCTCTATTGGAATTTTCAGGAAAGGGAAGTATTGTTCCTTTGCTAACTCGGAACAAAGGTTACGAAGCTTTTCTTTAATATTTCTTTACTGGGCGTTGCCTTAAAGATGAACATGGCTGTTCCTGCCAATAAACTACCCACACGCAATTGATTTCATAATCGCTTATGTAACTAAAAACCTTAGCTCCTAATCGAGCTAAGGCAAAAGAAAAATTTAGTCATCCAAAGGATTTAAGCTTTCATTTCCAGTCAAATTAGAAATCATCTTAACTAGTAATTCAATTTCTTCATCAATATCCTGAAAACTTACCGTTTCAACTGGGGAATGCATATATCTTAATGGTAGGGATACTAGTGAAACTGGGACACCTCTACCCGTTAAACGCATTTTATCTGCATCTGTCCCTGTCATGCGGGGAGTCAGTTCATATTGGACATCCATATTTAATTTTTTGGCTGTTTGCTCTAATAATTGATTAATCTTTCTGTTGATTGGTGCACCTTTAGCTAGAACTGGTCCCCCCTCTAGCTTAATATCTCCATGCTTGTTTTTATTCACACCTGGATAATCGGTTGCAAAGGTAACATCACAAGCAATTGCCATTGTAGGTTCAAGACCTGCAGCAGCAAAATAAGCACCACCCATGTTTGTTTCTTCGTTAACCGTACTTGCTGCATAGACACCTACATTACAGCCTGTTTCTTTCAACTTACGGAACACTTCTGCCACAATAAAGGCGCCTGTCCGATTGTCCAACCCTCGCCCAGAAAGATAACGATCCATTAAATTCTCCGGTTCTGTTTTGTAGACAACCAAATCTCCTATTTTCACAAACTTTTCAGCTTCCTCTTTCGACTTAAAACCACAATCGATAAACAAGTCTTCTAAGCCAAATTTATCTTTTAATCCACCGTGATGTTGGGCATTAACTCCAATAACCCCTGTAATCTCTTTGGAATACCCTAATACTGTTGTTTTCATACCAACAGCCGCTTTCGGATTGATTCCTCCCATTTTGTCAAAGTGAAGAAATCCATCTTCATCAATTCGGTTAATAACAAGTGCAATCTCATCACAGTGACCTGCTAACAAAACTTTAAAAGGCGCATCTGGATTAAGTACTCCAATAGCATTTCCAGCATTGTCCGTTTTGATTTCATCGGCAAAATCTTTAACATAATGAATCCACTTTTTTTGTATTGCTACTTCATCACTAGATGGGGAAGGTGTCTTCAATAACTCAATTAAGAAATCCCTATTTGATTTTTCCATAATCATCCTCCTATACTAAATGCATGTAAACTCTTTATTTATCATAGCAAAAATTAGGTACAAGAGCACATTTGTTTACCTGTGAAACGTTAATGATTACAATTAGTATAACCTTATAACCTTCAATCACATATATTGGAAAAGGAGTTGTCTAAATTGACATCATTAAATCAATGGTATGATCAAGCAATTTCTACAGACACCTATATTGAATCTATGGAACAACATAAAGATAATTTATTACACATATATGACCATTTCACCCCGCCTGAAGATACGACGTTTTTTCAACAATTAAGCAAAAAAAATTTACGTGTCATTGCATTGACCGAAGATTGGTGTGGAGACGCCATGTTAAATATTCCCATTTTGCTTCGCTTAGCTGAGAAGACAAATATGTCTGTGCGGATGCTTTTGCGTGATCAAAACTTGGAACTCATGGATCAATATTTAACAAATGGAAAATCTCGCTCTATCCCAATTTTCATTTTTATTGACCAAGATGGCAATGAAGTTGCAAAATGGGGGCCCCGCGCTGAAAAAATACAAGCGTTTTTTGATAATGCGAAAGAGAACCTTCCTCCAAACGATACGGAAGATTATGAAGAAAAATTTCGGGAAATGTTATTATTTATTACACGTAACTTTCGGGAAAATAGAGACTTTTGGAATGATGTATATGAAAGCTTAAAACAAAAACTAAGCTAACGGTTCGCCCATCTGTAAATGATGGGTTTTTTACTTTTGTATAATTCAATGATTTCAATGTCTATACTAAGATATACCCTTTAGATTCTAGGTGAGACGATGATCATTGAACAATTTAAGCATTTTTATTTTAGATTACCGGTGCCCGCAAGATTAATCATTACTATATTATCCATCACTCTCTTGTTCGGGACAATCATACACCTTATCGAGCCAGAGCAATTTCCAACTGTTTTTGATGGCATTTGGTGGGCAATTGTCACTGGGTCAACAGTAGGCTATGGTGATTACGTTCCACTTAGTACAACTGGAAGGATTATTGGAATGTTGTTAATTCTTTCAGGAGGAGGCGTTATTACCTTTTATATTGCTATGTTTTCAGCATATACAGTTAAACACGAAGAGGATTTATCAGATGGCAAGGTTGCGTATCATGGGACCGATCATATTGTCATTGTCGGATGGAATGAACGAACAAAGAAATTAGTTGAATTAATTAGAAGGCATGATAAGAAGATCGATATTATCCTTATCGATCAAACTCTACAACATATATCCTATCAACAAATTCCAGTGCATTTTATTCACGGTGATGCTACAGATGACTTTATCCTACAAAAGGCCAATATCCCCGAGGCAAGTCGAATTGTCATTACAGCTGATAGTTCTAAAAATGAAAAACAAGCAGACCATTTCACCATATTAGCTACCGTTGCAACTAGGGGGAATAATAAGAGTGTACCGATTGTCGTAGAAATTCTTTCAGCTAATCAAATAGAAAATGCCTTACGAGCTGGAGCCAATACCATTCTTCGACCAAACGACTTCATGAGTTCCTTGCTATTTCATGAAATTTACAAAACAAAATCCAAACCTTTTGAATCGATCATTCAATTACTAGCTAACAATCAATTTCATCAATTTGCACTTCCACAGGAATTTGAAAAGAAATCATTTATTCACGTTATGACAAAAATAAAAGAGAAAGATTATCTGTTGATTGGGATAATACGAGAAGATAACTGGAGGTTAAATCCACCTGCAGACTTTCAGTTAGAAAAAGGTGATATACTCGTTACGATAGAAGCGTGGTAGTTTCTCTTACTTTTTGCCACAACGGAAAACTTATGATAAAATTGTTTATTGTGTGAAAAGAATCGAAAATAGGTATAGGAGTTGTTCAGCATGACAGACAAGTTTGAGACTGGTCAAATATTACAAGGAAAAGTTACTGGAATCCAACCATATGGTGCTTTTGTTGCATTAGATGATGAGACACAAGGGTTAGTTCATATATCAGAAGTTACGCATGGTTATGTAAAAGACATCAATGAACATTTAACTGTTGGGGACGAGGTTAATGTTAAAATCCTTAATGTAGATGAAGAAAAAAACAAAGTTTCCCTTTCTATCCGCGCTACAGAAGAACCACCAAAGAAACGTCCAAAAACACAATCTAAAAAACCTGTAAAACAGCAGACTGAAGATAATGCTTCTGGATTTAATACACTGAAAGAAAAGCTAGAAGAGTGGATTGAACAATCTGAAGGTCGTGAAGGAACGACTAAAAACTAAAGGTGGAAAAAGGCTTTCTTACTATCATTATTCGTCTATGGCAGACATAGTGGTAGGGAAGGCTTTTTTTATTGCTACATTTGTATCGTGAATCTAGGGGAAACTTCCTTTATACAAAGGATGAAGGCATGAGTGCAGCGTGAAACCGTATAATCTTCCTTCATACAAGACATGAAGGTAAACATAAGTTGCATCATCTCAAAAACTACATCCATTAGCTTTTTAGCATATTTGTATGGATTTGTTGAAAAATCGACAAAATATGGCTAGGCTCTTTCTTGATTTCATACCACTACTTCGATAAAGTTAAAAAAGGAACAAAACAACCAGTAGAGAAGAATTTTCTCAAGAGGAGGACAAACATGACACATATTCAATTTTCATATGATAATGCAATGTCTTTTTTTAATCAACAAGAAATTGACAACCTAGAAGGCTTCGTTAAGGTTGCCCATGAAGCGTTACATAATAAAACCGGCCCAGGAAATGATTTTCTAGGATGGATTAACCTACCAGAAAACTATGATAGAGAAGAATACAGCCGTATTAAAGCGTCGGCAGAAAAAATTAAAAGTGACTCAGATGTATTGCTAGTGATTGGTATTGGTGGTTCCTATTTAGGGGCAAAAGCAGCACTCGAAATGTTAAACCACTCATTCCAAAATTTACTTTCAAAAAATGACCGTCAAGCTCCACAAGTCATATTCGTAGGGCATCATATGAGTTCTACTTACATGCAAGAATTATTTGATGTATTAGAAGGAAAAGATGTATCCATTAATATTATTTCAAAAAGTGGTACGACAACAGAACCGGCCATTGCATTTCGTATATTTAAGAGATATCTAGAGGAAAAGTACGGTAAAGAGGAAGCGAAAAAACGCATCTATGCTACGACCGATAAAGAAAAAGGTGCTTTAAAAACAGTAGCAAATGAAGAAGGCTATGAAACATTTGTTATCCCGGATGATGTCGGTGGACGCTTCTCTGTACTAACAGCTGTTGGATTGTTACCAATTGCAGTCAGTGGAGTAGCTATTGATGAAATGATGCAAGGTGCCAAACAAGCAATGAATGACTTTAATGAGCCTTCCCTATCCAATAATGCAGCCTATCAATATGCAGCCGTAAGGAATGTTTTGTATAACAAAGGAAAAACAATTGAAATGCTTGTAAACTACGAGCCACACCTACAGTATTTTGCAGAATGGTGGAAGCAATTGTTTGGAGAAAGTGAAGGAAAAGATCAAAAAGGGATATTCCCTGCTTCTGCTAACTTCACGACAGACCTCCATTCATTAGGGCAGTACATCCAGGATGGACGACGGGATTTATTTGAAACCGTATTACATGTAAACAATCCGAAAAAAGAGATGACTTTAGAAGCTGACGAAGGAAATTCTGACGGATTAAACTATTTAGCAGGTAAATCGATTCATGAAATAAATGATAAAGCCTATCAAGGAACTTTATTAGCCCATACGGATGGCAATGTTCCTAACCTAGTAATTGAATTACCAAAACTCGATGCGTTTACGTTCGGCTACATGGTATACTTTTTCGAAAAAGCCTGTGCACTAAGTGGTTATTTACTCGGAGTGAATCCATTTGATCAACCAGGTGTAGAGGCATATAAGAAAAATATGTTTGCATTACTTGGTAAACCTGGCTTTGAAAAGGAAAAGGAAGAACTAGAAAAAAGATTAAAATAGCATAGAAAAATGCGGCTGCATATCAAAAGAGCAGCCGCATTTTTTATAGGATACATTTTTCCCGCATAAGACTGGCAGTAAAAGTCCGATTCATTCATCTAACAATTTGGAAAAAAACACTGATCCGGAAGATTCACTTTATTCACTCTGAAAATTCATAATCCGATACTTTCCAAATTCCTTCTTCCTTTTTCATTGTAATATTTCCGGCTACTTTATAATCAATATAGTACCCGGTTACAAATGAATACGTAATGCTGTCTTCTTTAGCCCGCTGGACAACGATGCGATTTGATTCATATACAATGGAATAAAAATCATTCCAATCCTTATCTAATTGATCCCGAAGTTCTTCTTCGCTTAAATCACTCAAATTACTTTCTTCTGAAAGTAAGGATCCATATACGTCGACATCTTCTTCTTCTACAACGGAAAACACATAAAGCTTCAATACATCTTCTGCACTTAACTCTTCTAGTACTGATTGATCTAGTTCAGCCTCGTATTCATTATAGAGGTTAAACGGATACTGATGAAATGCACTTCCCTCTACATTCATAATATTTTCAGAGGTTATCCCTTGAAATCTTTCGTCAAGTAAAATTCGTAAATCATCAGCCGTTATACGATAGTCTATTTTTTTCCAATCATTATCTTGATACAATTGAACCGCCTCATTCACAATACCCCAATACATGGAATCCTTGTGATTTTCGACAAATGATTGTAAATCGGCGCGTACTTCTTCTGGAATTTGCTTGTTATATCTTGTGTTTGCTCCAATATAGTTGTTTAATATTTCAGAAGCGTTTATATAGATATCTACCTGAAAACCCTCACTAATATCTTCATCGTATTCATTCATTAGATCTTCTAACTCTAATAAAAGGCTGTCCTGTTCTTCCCATGCTATTCCGAATAAATTCCCCCCATCCGTAGGTAGTTGTACCATTTTTGTTAACACTAGAAAGTAATCCTTGTATAATTCTTTAACTTCCCAAGAACTAACATGCTCTGCCATTCGTTCTTGATCTAAGCTAACATATAACCTATCTTTATCTGGATGACGATTAATCTCATATCCTTGCTCTTTGATTACACGAATAAATTCTTTAACCTCTTCTGGTCCGTTATAGGTTTCTAAAGCATCTTGTGATTTAAGAATTGTATGTTGTTCGGCTAATTCAATTTTATGCTCTGCTAACAAGCTACCCAAATACCTATCGAAAGAAAAAGAGAAATTCCGTAGTCTACTATACAAGCCATGTAAATCACTCTCAAACTGTTCAGGATTCTTTTGGTATGCTTCCAGATTATAATGATCCATTTCAGCAATAGCAGTTTTCGGGGTTATAAAAATATCATCAATCCATGTTTTACCATCATCTACCTTAAAAGACTGAGCATGAGTATCTTTAAATATTTGGATAGATTCTTGTGCTCTACTCACTTCATTTAATGCGTCAATATTCTCCATGCCTAACTCTTCTCGGAACCTTTCCTTTGCCTCTTCTAAATATGCTTCTAATTCCTCTAATTCCTCTTCATCGACTCCTTCATCTATCTCTATTTCTTCTCCCGTTTCCGCTTGATTCGTATCATTCGATTCAGCTGGTTCCGCTTGTTCGGGTTCTGTATTAATAAAAATAAGCGTCATGATGACAAACAAACCCAAGCCTGCAACAGCAGCTAACGATGGCAATGTACGTTTCCAAAGTGATTGTTTCTGTTTCATCTCTACCTTTTGGATGAGTTCCTGTTTATCCAAAAATTCTGGAATTTCTTCATAGGAATCTTTCATTCCACGCAATAATTCATCAAAGTTTTTATCATCCATGCAAATACACCTCCTGTATTCCGAACTTTTCAAACTCCTTTTTAAGAAGTCTTTTCGCTCGATGTAATCGAGTCTTTACAACAGATGGTTTTATTTTTAAGATTGCTGCAATTTCTTCATATGAAGCGTCATGAAAATAAAATAATATTAATGGAGTCCGATATTTCGGATCGAGTTCCTGCAAGCATTCATGCAACCAGATATGCTCTTCTTTTTCAAAGTAGAATCGGTATTTCTCCTCCATGTGCTGCTTCTCTTTTGCTTTTGATAGAAGCCTTTGATCACGCTTTTGTTTTCGGAAATGATCTCTAGCTGAATTAAGTGTAATACGATAAATCCAGGTTGATAGCTTCCCAGTGTTATACTGGTGTATTTTTCGGTAAACTTTAATAAAGGTTTCTTGGACAATATCTGGTATATATTCAGGTGTAATACCAAATTGAAATGCAAACCGTTCCACAACTGGCTTATATTTGTCCACTAACATCTCAAAGGCTATTTCATCTTTTTCTTTAACTAGTTGAATTAATTGACCCTCATCCACTAATTCCTCCCCCTTTTCTCCCACCAAGTACTTATGTAACGTATACAAAACCTAAAAATGTTTCATGAAATCAAAAAAACTTTAAAAAACATGTTTAATTTTATTGTAACAGGGTATAACTAATATCGTAAGACTTTCTCGTATTCCCCCTGTAAGCAAAGCGTTTAACGCTTTGCTTTTTTTTCTTTTTTAATGGGAATTTAATCCCCCTTCCTGAAAGTGCCTGGTTACCAAGACGGACCTACTCCGCTCATAAACTTAACTGTTCAATCATAACCGACATGGATTGGATCATAAAAGTAAATTTATGCTCATAAATACCACTATTCCGCTCCTATTCGACACATATTGGCTCATAAAATAAATTTTCTATCAACGGCAGCCTTACTGCCAGTTATATGCGTTTCCAGCACACCATCCTATATCCACCAAAGAGACTTAATCCTTTTTCATTACGGTGCTTGTTCGTTATAATTAAATTAATAAATATGATGGGGGTTAACGCTATGTCACTATTTGAAACGGTGCATAACCGTGAAAACACTAGATCAGTTAAATGGGATATGCTTGAAGCTGTTTTTCAATCAAAGGATGTACTACCAATGTGGGTAGCTGATATGGATTTCAAAGCACCTGTAGAAGTAAATGAAGCGATTATTGAACGAGCAAAGCATGGTATTTATGGTTATACCATTATTGATGACTTAGTGAAAGATACAGTTGTAAATTGGGTTCAGAAGCATCATGATTGGAAGATCAATACAGAATGGCTTTCATTTAGTCCAGGAGTAGTTACAAGCTTACACATGGCCGTTCAAGCTCTTACAGAACCAAATGACAAAATCTTAATTCAAACACCAGTATACACCCCTTTTTACAGTGTGATAGAAAACCATAATCGTCAGGTGGTCAAAAATCCATTAGTTCGGAATGGTAATTATTATCAGATTGATTTTGAAGATTTTGAACGTAAGCTACAACAAGGTGTGAAAGCATTTATCTTATGCTCTCCGCATAATCCCGTTGGAAGAGTTTGGAAGGAAGAAGAATTAGTAGAAATGGCTCGACTTTGTTTAAAGCACGATGTCTTGATCTTTTCCGACGAAATACATGCCGATCTTACTTATCCTAATAAGCGTCATATACCTATTGCCTCTTTATCAGAGGATATTGCCAATCAAACGATTACTTGTATGTCACCGTCAAAAACATTTAATCTTGCTGGATTACAAGCTTCTTATATCATCACAACGGATAAAGAGAAACGCAAAAATATAAATGACCACCTTGGGAAACAAGGGCATCATATGCTAAATACAATGGCTACTACTGCTCTAGAAGCTGCTTATGACCATGGTGAACAATGGCTTTTTGAATTGAGAAACGTTCTCTTAGAAAACCGTAACTATGTTTCCGAACAATTAAGTAAACATACCCAACTTAACGTCATCGATTCGGAAGGAACCTATCTCCTTTGGATTGACTGTAATGCACTAGGTTTAGATGATAAGAAATTAAAAAGATTCATGATTGAAGAAGCTAAAGTAGGTTTAAATGCAGGCGTTGAATATGGTAAGGAAGGTTCTGGATTTATGCGCATGAATATTGCTTGTCCAAGGCCATTAATAGAAGAAGGTGTGAAACGGATTATTGATGCAATAAAATGACGCTAGATGAATGCTGCTAAGCCCAATAATATGTGGATTCATTTGGGCTTAGAACACCCTGCTATTTGACAGGCAATACATCCCCTCTATAGGGGTTTTAGAAAAATATCTTACCTTTCTGTGGATAGAAACATTACTTTACACTTTACGATTATTAATAAATAGAATAATGGAAGTTATAATGGTATAATTCTGAATAGTAAGACCAAATCTGTTAAAGGCTGTGATGACTTTTGACTTCCTTATTAATTATTATACCGATTTCCATTATTCTATTAATCTCTACATACACAGACCTAAAAAGTAGACTGATTTATAATTGGATTACATTTCCGGGAATGGCGTATTTTCTTATCTATCATTTACTCATCAACTTTAACGATATATTCACGTATTTACTGGGATTTCTAATTGTTGGTGGAATATGTTTCTTCATTGCTGTTGTTTCTAATTCTTTGGGTGGTGGTGATATTAAATTATTCGCATTACTTGGTTTAGCTTTCGGCTGGATTACTGGACTCTACATTTTATTCTATAGTTATCTATTTGCAGTAATCATTGCTCTACCACTACTGCTATTGAAAAAAATATTTCCAAAAAAGTTCACCGTAAAAGAAATGCCCATGGCACCTTTTATTACGGTGGGGACATTTCTTACATACTTTTAATTTTACTAGGAATAGCTATGAAAGGTCTGTTTCATTCTGAATGGCAAGATGCTATGCGATTCCTCGGTTATCGATCCAGTACCTCTCTATTCATTTATACTGCCAAAAACAAACTCGATGGAGACTGAACCTTTCTCCTTATTCCTTTTCTTACGTTCCATATTCACATCCAACCTAACACATGACTTTTTTAGAACATTCTTATTAAATTCCGCATCTATTTCCTCAATTTACTCTCTGTATTTTTTAACCTCACATGTTTCTGCACCATCACTGACAATATAAACTAGATTCGTATGGTCTTCACCTGGAAAGTTTGCAAAATCACGTTTCGCTTCTTTCAGGCTAAAAGGAATTGGTGTCCAACTTTTGGTTCAAAGCTATCAATTACTTGATTTAAAACTGTTGAATCTACAGTTTGAATATCATAACTAAATCTGAAATCTCACAGGATTGTTCTTTGCTTATTCCTGACCTGTGACCTCCATGTCCGTAAACCTTAAGTCCTACATCTGATTGTTCTGGAAAATTGGAAGTAAACTGACGAATAGAACATTCGCAATATCCATCATGGATTCTCCATTGATTGTATTTGACAAGCTTACACATTTTTATGGTCTTTAAATTAAATTTAGTTTCTTTAATATCTGCATTACCAAAGTATCAAGCTAATGAATTCAAGAGTTGGTATGGATCTGTATAATCTCCCACAAATTATTATAAAGATTACGACTATTCTACTGCTGGTTTGTTATCTTTATTACTTTGAAAAGCATCTATAAGTAATAGGATGGCAGTTAAAATATGCATAATCATTCCAAGGATAGGTATCCAACCTAAACAAGAAGTAACGATCCCAGTAATACTCCCGTGAATTTTTTTCTTATCTTGAATCGAAAAAATTAATGTAACTATATGTAAAACAAGCATGAAAATTAATGGGGTCCATGCTAAGCCAAGAATTAATGATCCTCCTAGTACGGGGATCCCCCAAAAAGCTTCCAAACCCCCTGTTATCCACTTAAATATGGTTGAAGTTCCCATTCTATTTTCCTCCTCTAGTTATTGATTTATTTCTTCTAGATCTTTTTGAATCTCTTGTATATTTTTTTGATAATTATTATTAATGTCTTTGATTAAATCAGAATAAGCTTCTTCTCCAATTTCTGTATAATTGTAGGTCCGTTTCGTCCGCTGAATAGCAAAGTAGCTATGCGATTCCTCGGTGATATATCCAGTACTTCTTAAATCATTAATAATGCCAAACACATTTCTTCTTTCACGTTGATTTACTTCTTTCCATTCATTATAAAAATCATCTGCAGCATTGCTTTGACTCGATTTGTGAAGTTCTATATCTTCTTTTGCCAACTGCTTCCATTGCTCCCATTGATGAATCATCTCTTCTGCACGGTCAAAAACTGCTTGCAAATCCTCTTCATTTACTGCAGAGGTATATTCACCTTGTCCCATTTCTGCTATTTCAAGTAATTTTTGTTGAGCGTCATCATCTACATTAAAGCCAATTACATTGATGAGAGGCTGAATTTCCGTATTCATTAATGATTTAGTAACAGAAACTGGATCGCCATCACATGTTTCAATCCCATCACTTACTACATAGATGATATTTGCATTGTTCTCCGCAGGAAAATTTTTGAAATCCTCACTAGCTCTTTGTAAGCTTCGCGCTTTAGGTGTCCAACCAGAAGGTTCATAGGGATCTAGAGCATCCTTAAATTCGTCTTTTTCAAATGGTTGTATATCATATACAAGCTCTGAACTAGAACAGGAAATTTCCTTATCTTTTTCCTTGCTACTTCCTTTATGTCCATATACACGTAAACCAACATTAGCAGAAGAAGGTAAATCAGCAGTGAATTCCAAAATAGAGTCTTTCGCAATATCTATCATTTTTCTATTGTTTATTTCATTACTCATACTACCACTTACATCCAGTAAAATAAGAACGTTAATCTGTTCTTGCATCCGATTTGTCCTATCATCTTCTAGTGCTGGATGATCAAATGGTTCTAATTCCTTTTCTTCAAAAATCCCTCTTGGATCTGGGTATTCCTCAGCTACTAAAGAGTAATATACTTTCCACCAGTCATCTAAATATGCTTCCTCGACATCTTCTTCTATCGGTGGAAGATGAGACTTAATAACCTCTTCCATCTCTTCCTAATCTTGTGCATAATCCTTACCAGCAAGCATTCCTTTTGGATATTCCATAATCTCTTCTATGTTTGATGGTGGTTCCATAGCGGTTTCTCTCATTTCCGTAAATTCTTCATAAACATCATCAGAGGAGCATGAAGAAACGATTAGTAATAGCAATAACAAATAAATATATACTGTACTTTTCATAATTGATTTCAAGTTATCGCATCCCCTGCTTTGAAGATTTAGATTTATCCCGCATATAACTGGCAGTAAGACCCCACTTAAGTAAAATTAAAGAGGTTAAGCGGGGGGTTAACTGCCAGTAATTGTTCGATTGGTTCATCTAACAATCCGTGTAGGATGAAGAAAACCCCACTGAATGAAAATCACTTTATCATAAATTAATTGTATACCCTGGTTCCCAGTTAATTAGGGAGATAAATTAGATTTGAATTCCTTCAGAACATTTTCAATATCATCCGTTAAATTTCCAATCACCCTTCACGCTTTTCGTACCCCTAAATACAAGTTGTTAAGAACTTAGTTTTCATCTACATTTTCACCTACATTTTCATCAAATTCCTGATTGATTTCCTCCATGATTTCTGAATAATTATTTTCTATTTCCTCTAACAAATATTCTTCTGATTCTTTTCCAAGCCCCCTTATAACATCCCAAAACTCTGATCTTTTGCTATCTAAACTTCGGAAATGTCCTCCTAAATATTCTTTATCTAAATCCAATAAAACACGGTTCATTATTGCATTTTCATCTCGATGATAATTGTTCCAATTTACTCTGAATTTACCAGCATCAAGTCTTTCAGCAATTCTTTGGTTTGTAGCTTCTCTTTTCGAATTAATTTTCCATGAGCGCCATTGTTTTAATAGTTCATTTGCTTGCTCAAAGGCTTCATTTAGTTGCTCTTCATTTCCAGCATCTGTATACAGTCCACCACCTGCTTCGGCAATTTCTCGCAAATGACTTTGACCATCCATATCGACATTAAATCCAATCACATTAATAATGGGTTGGATATCTGATTCCGTTAATTCTTCTGCTACACGTACAGGATCTCCACCGCAAGTCTCTGCCCCATCACTGACAACATAAACTAGATTCGTATTTTCATCGCCTGGAAATGCCTCAAAATCTTTTTTGGCTTCTTCTAAACTAAGGGCGATTGGCGTCCAGCCGGTTGGTTCAAATGGATCAATGATTTGACTGAATCTTGATGACTCTAACGGCTGTATATCGTACACTAATTCCGTCAATTCACAGGACTCTTCCTTTGTTTTCCCTGTCCGTTTTCCTTCATGTCCGTAAACCCGTAAGCCAACATTTGCTTCTTCTGGCAAAGTAGAAGTAAACTCTCGAATAGAATTTTTGGCGATGTCCATCATTGTACTTCCATCCATCATATTGGCCATGCTACCACTAACATCCAAAATGATGAGAACATTCATTTGATCTTTAAATTGAAAACGCTCATCCTCCATTTCAGGATGTCCGAACTGATTAAATTTAATGGAAGTAAGGATTTGATTAGGGTCCGGGTAACTCTCCGCAAATAAAAAACGATATGCTTTAAACCAATCATTGAGATAGGCTTCATCTGCATCTTCTGGAATAGGCGGGAGGGTTTCTTCAACGAATTCCACCATTTCATCAGTGGACATAATTGGTTCTTCCCCTTGTAACCTACCATTCCCCGCTAGCGGTCCAGTAGGATATTCTACAACCTCCTCCGCACTTGACGGCAGATCTGGTGCAGTTTCTATTAAATTAGCTAATGGGTCTTCAACAGGTTCTTCTTCAAGTTGTTCATCATTCAAGTGGGAATCATTACTATTTTCGTCATCTTTAACCTTCTCCATAACACTACTTTCATCATTCACTTCCTTGAGGTCTTCATTCTCAGGCAATTCATCATGTTCAATAAAGCTGCATCCAGACAAAGTAAAAATAATAATTATCCCTATTATTAAGGTAACTATCATTCCATGCTTCATTACTCAAACACTCCTAAAGTCATCTATTCCTTTGTGATAGCATAATAGTCTAACAAACATTAAGACATTACATTATGCTCATAAAACCTAATTAGATAACGATTAGATCAATATCCTCAATTAATTTATTGTAATCCTTTTTCACAGTTTCTAATAACTGGATATAAGACTCTTAATGATTTCTTCGCAAAATTTAAAACGCTCATTATTTTTTTACAAAAATACTCATAGACTCGAATAGATGTGTAACCATTTTTATTTGATTCGTTGTCAACAGAGGGATAATTAACTTATACAATAGCTTTAACTATATAATATATCATCCATTAAACACATATAATTGGTACACCAACTCATTAATAATGCCACACTCGTAATACCATCACCTTTCACGCTTTTCATAACCTCTAAATACAGGTTCTTAAGAAATTAGTTATCATCTACATTTTCATCAAATTCCTGATTGATTTCCTCCATGATTTCTGAATAATTATTTTCTATTTCCTCTAACAAGTATTCTTCTGATTCTTTTCCTAGGCCTTTTATAAGGTGCCATAGATCACTTCTTTTGTTATTCAAGTTATGGAAGTGTCCTCCTAGATATTTTTGATCTAACTCCAATAAAACTCGATGCATTATTATATCTTCATCACGAAGATAATTGTTCCAATTTACTCTGAATTTACCAGCATCAAGATTTTGAGCAATTCTTTGGTTTGTAGCTTCTCTTTTCGAATTAATTTTCCATGAGCGCCATTGTTTTAATAGTTCATTTGCTTGTTCAAACGCTTCATTAAGTTGATCCTCATTTCCAGCATCCGTATACAGTCCACCACCTGCTTCGGCAATTTCTCGCAAATGACTTTGACCATCCATATCGACATTAAATCCAATCACATTAATAATGGGTTGGATATCCGATTCCGTTAATTCTTCTGCTACACGTACAGGATCTCCACCGCAAGTCTCTGCCCCATCACTGACAACATAAACTAGATTTGTATTTTCAGCTCCTGGAAATGCCTCAAAATCTTTTTTGGCTTCTTCTAAACTAAGGGCGATTGGCGTCCAGCCGGTTGGTTCAAATGGATCAATGATTTGACTGAATCTTGAGGACTCTAACGGCTGTATATCGTACACTAATTCCGTCAATTCACAGGACTCTTCCTTTGTTTTCTCTGTCCGTTTTCCTTCATGTCCGTAAACCCGTAAGCCAACATTTGCTTCTTCTGGCAAAGTAGAAGTAAACTCTCGAATAGAATTTTTGGCGATGTCCATCATTGTACTTCCATCCATCATATTGGCCATGCTACCACTAACATCCAAAATGATGAGAACATTCATTTGATCTTTAAATTGAAAGCGCTCATCCTCCATTTCTGGATGTCCGTACTGATTAAATTTAATGGAAGTAAGGATTTGATTAGGATCTGGGTAACTCTCCGCAAATAAAAAACGATATGCTTTAAACCAATCATTGAGATAGGCTTCATCTGCATCTTCTGGAATGGGTGGGAGGGTCTCTTCAACGAATTCCACCATTTCATCAGTGGACATAATAGGTTCTTGCCCATTATGTCTTCCATTCCCCGCTAGTGGTCCGGTAGGATATTCTACAACTTCCTCAACATTTGTCGGCAGCTCTGGCGCAGTCTCTAGCAAATTAGCTAATAGGTCTTCAACTGGTTCCTCCTCAAATTCCTCTTCATTCAAGTAGGAATCATTACTATTTTCGTCATCTATAACCTTCTCTACAACACTACTTTCATCATCATTTACTTCCTTGAGGTCTTCATTCTCAGGTAATTCATCATGTTCAAAAAAGCTGCATCCAGACAAAGTAAAAATAATAATTATCCATGTCATTAAGGTAACTATCATTCCATGCTTCATTACTCAAACACTCCTAAAGTCATCTATTCCTTTTTGATAGTATAATAATATAACAAACTTAAGACATTACATTATCTTTAGCTGATCCGTAAATTACTTGTTGAGGCAATAAAGTTGAGGCAATAAAATTGAATACCCAGAACCTAATACTTGAAAATAATAAAAGAGGAGATAGGCAAAAGGCTCAAAATCATCGTACCATTTTCAACTATTATACATTTAACCTTGACTACTTATTTAGACCTTTATTCCCTAGTATTACTTTCAAATTCCTCATCAATTAATAACTGGATATAAGTTCCACCGCTGTTACCAGAACAAGAGTAATGCATTCACGTATTAGAATTGTTTGTATATTCAATCCTACATTCTTAATCTTTGAAAGTTAAATATTTAAATATATTATATTCGAAGACAATGAAAGGTTTTCAAAGCGGTTCCTATAGTACATTAATCAGTATTAATAGTACTAAATTTACATTAAAAAGATAAGTGATTAACCAAAAAATGGTAATTAATACCCAAGTAATATATTTTAATATAATTTCAAAGGATAACTGATTTAAAAGATAATTTCACGAACAATCTTTAAAATATAATTTAAAATGTTCGTTACTTTGAATTTTATATTATGTTTATTTGTTGGGTATTGTCGAATTAAGTAGTAATAGCATATTCATTTTCTGAATTCGTCCAGACATAGGATGATACCACTGAGAAATATATAGTATTTTTAACCCATTTGAATTAGTGGCTTTTCCACTGTAATTAAAATGTAAATTCCTCGCAGCCAACATGTAATGTAACAAGTCCGATTCAATTGTCCAATTACTTGTTCTGCACTTGAAATGATATCTAATCAATAGGTTATATGGTATAAAAAAACACGAGAATTTCTCGTGTTTTCAACTTCTTTATTCCTCTTGCTCCTCATTTAGTTCTGTTGGATCTGTAGGAGACTCTGTAGATTCATTTTGATTTCCAGATTTTATCTCCCCACAAATAATACGAGCTCCTGAATCACCACTAGGCTGGCTAACTCCATCATCCTGCCCTTCAGTTATAATTAGAGAAGTTCCTTCACCGGTTAAAATCGAATTCTTACCGTCTGTCAATGTTGCACCCGCCAGCATTAATTCCGCATCTACAAGACCACCTTCATCCGCCTCTACATTAGGCAGATCTCCTAGGTGTGCTCCTTCTGGATGCATTAAACCATGTTCATTGCCCTCAGGATCGAAATGGTTTCCTGCTGTCTTAAAATCAGGTGCATCACATTTTGGAAATTCATGCACATGTGCGCCATGATAACCTGGTTCTAGTCCCTCTAATTTAATTGTCACTTGAACTCCATCTGGTTGTTCTAATAATTTTGCTGTACCAACCATATCTCCATCCGTGTTATACATATCAATTGTTTTAGATGAAACTTCATCACTTTGACAGGATGCCAATAGAAACAAAAGGACGACTAATACATACCGCATGTTGATTACCCCTTTATCATAACTTCTGCCATTAGTATTCCTAAAAAAGTGAAGAGTAAACACGTAAAGTACAAATGCACAGCAACAAAGGTATGAAAATCACGCTCCTTTTACCAATTCAACCTTCTTACTAGCTCTTTAGATTCCCATTTCATCAGGAATAAAAAAAGAAGGCATCTCAAGTAGTATGCCCTCCATTTTGTTCCTATTCTTTATACTCATTTTTCAATTGTTTATACTCTTCTTCAAATCTGTTTTCTTCTTTTTTAGACTTCTTCGTTATCATATACATTGCAACCCCTGCAGCAGCAACAAAGACAATTAACGTAATGATTGCAGGAATGTATTCAGATTTATCTTCTGGAAAATATAAAAATTCCATCATTTGAACCACGTCCTTCTGCACCATAGTATAACAAATTGAGATGATTATAAATAGTAAAACCAATTGTTCGCTAATTTGTAATATATTTGGCAAAATAGAATGAAAGGAGTTGAATCATATTGGCAGATTTTTCAATTGGAGATTATGTACGTGCTACGTATAAATCTGGTGTTTACATTGGAGAGATTATGGAAGACCGAGGAGAAAATTTTCTAATCAAAGTACTGGCTGTTGAAAAGCACCCAATGCAAGGAGACTTACACCATCCAAAACAAGTAGAAGGAGTATTCTTTCATCAGCGAAAAGCACTTGCGAAAAACGAAAAAGCAAATGTATTAAAGAGTGCCGTATTTTCATTTGAAGCTGATGTACCACCATACAGAGAATCACTTCTCCAAGCAATAGATAAGCTCAAAGAACAGCTTCAGTCAAAAGAAACAGCTTTCAATAAAAAAGCACTAACTGTACTTGAAGCACTTGAAAATAATGATTACAAAAAAAGCTTTTACCAATAATGAAGGCTAGAGTATCAACCATACTCTAGCCTATCACAAAACCATTATTCACCCAAGTTTTCTTTAATTACTTCTGCTACACCAGCAATTGCTTCCTCTTCATCATTACCATTAGCAGAAACTTTAATTTCAGCACCCTTAGGAATACCTAAAGACATTACTCCCATAATGGATTTCAGATTAACTGTTTTATCATTATAAGAAAGCTCTACATCTGACTGAAATTGCCCTGCTTTATTTACTAGTAGTGTTGCTGGACGAGCATGTACGCCAGTGTCTGCAGTAATTGTAAATGTTTTTTCTTTCATGTTAATTCATCCTTCCAATCCTAATGTTTACTTGTACAAAACTTATTATGTACCATTTTTCGCAATTACCCTCAAATATCCATTCGTGAATAACTGAACTAACTCTATTATATACAATTTTTTTATACAAGGGAACCATTTTGATCTTTTTTGGTATCGTTTGTCTTTAAAATTACATTATGCTAATGTATTTTTGAAAGATAAATTAGGAGGAATAGAATATGAGTGTACATATAGGAGCAAAACAAGGTGAAATAGCCGATAAAATTCTATTACCAGGTGACCCCTTAAGAGCTAAGTTTATTGCCGATACATTTTTAGAAGATGTTACACAGTACAACCAAGTACGTGGAATGTATGGATATACAGGAACCTATAAAGGAGAGCGTGTTTCTGTACAAGGTACTGGAATGGGTGTGCCGTCAATTTCTATTTATGTAAATGAATTAATACAGAGCTACGACGTGAAGAAGCTAATCCGTGTTGGGACATGTGGTGCTATCCAAAAAGACGTTAAGGTCCGAGATGTTATATTAGCCCAAGGATCAACTACCGACTCTCAAGTAAACCGTATGGTCTTTAATGGTATTGACTACGCTCCATTAGCAGATTTTGAACTGTTAAAAAATGCTTATGATGTAGGTATTGAAAAAGGCATGAACCTTCGTGTTGGTAATGTATTCACGAGTGATACGTTCTACCGTGATAATGCAAAAGAGGTTAATGAATTATTAGCAAAATATAAAGTTCTTGCAGTTGAAATGGAAACGACGGCTTTATATACCTTGGCAGCAAAATTTGATCGCCAAGCATTATCCATCCTTACCGTCTCAGACCATATTTTAACTGGTGAAGAAACGTCAGCTGACGAACGCCAAACAACGTTTAATGAGATGATGGAAATCGCCTTAGACGCGGCAATTAAGTAAGAAAGAGAAACAGTTTTTCATTTTTGAAAAGCTGTTTTTTGTTAACTTATTGTCAACCAAAAATATTGAAGGTTGACAATAAGGTGATGCAGAGATATGATCAATAATAAGGGAAGGAGAGAGTTGAAATGAAACAATTACGAGCTATTGATTTAACGTATGGGGCAGTGTTTGTATGTCTAATGGCGATTGGAGCAAATATTACAGTCTGGTTTCCAATGCTAGCCATACCAATTGGTGGAGCATCCGTTCCATTATCTCTACAAACATTTTTCGCCATCCTAGCTGGATTAATGTTGGGGAAAAAACTAGGGAGTATCTCTATGATAACCTATATGCTAGTAGGGATGGCTGGAGTTCCAATCTTTGCAGGACTATCTGCAGGACCTATGGCAATCATTAGCCCTACAGGTGGATTTATTATTTCCTTTATCTTTGTCGCTTTTTTCGTCGGCTGGATTGCAGAAAAAGGAAATAAAAACTCTATTGTACTTTATACTTTTGCGGCGATTATAGGGCTTGTTTTTAACTATGGAATTGGTGTTACATACATGTACATTGCCATGAACACGTGGTTAGAACTAGAGATTTCCTATCTAGTGGCTTGGTCTGGTATGATTCCATTTTTAATTAAAGACGGTGCTTTAGCCTGTTTGGCAGCAATATTCATCATTAACCTTGCGAAGCGCGTAACTTTCAAGTGGCAAGCTACTTCTTAAGCTACACAATTATATTTCGGATTCGTATGCTTTTCTCTTTTCAGTATGATAAAATGACATCAATCATAACGAATTGATATAACAAATCATGAAAAGAAGGGAAGCATAAACAACATGGAATTATTTTTAAATTTCCCTTTATGGGCTGCTTTTTCGGGAATAATATTAGCTCAAGCAATTAAAGTGCCAATTACATTGATTGCTACAAAAGAATTCAAACCAAGCTTAGCATTTAGCACTGGAGGCATGCCTAGCAGTCATTCAGCTGCAGTAACAGCACTATCTACGGCTATTGGGATTACGGAAGGTGTCGCATCATCCATGTTTGCAATTTCGTGTATCTTTAGTGTAATTATTATGTTTGACGCATCCGGTGTACGGCGTCATGCAGGGGAACAAGCTGTTGTACTGAATAAACTACACAAAGACTTCCTGTATTTCGTAGAGGAAGCAAAAGATTGGAATAAAAAAGAAGAATACGAAAAACGCGAGGAATTAAAAGAACTATTAGGCCATCAACCAATCGAAGTATTCTTTGGGGGAATCTTTGGAATCATTATTGCTTTCTTACTTTATCCTTTATTTTCTTAGACCAACCAATTGGTCTAACAAAACGCATAATCTAATAAAACCGCATGAAATCCTATTTAGAGAAATTTGATTTCATGCGGTTCATTATTGTCAATTCAAACTAAAAGCTTATGTTCTTATATTACTTTAACTCTTGTTAATTTGTTCTCGAAATACTTGTAATGCTTCATTTTCATTTAACTCTGCTAACGTTTCTTCTGAAAGGGTTCCATCACCCATTTCAATAATATAGACGTCTACTTCTTTTTTACCCCATTCTGAATAAACATCTTCAACCGTCTCGTAATACAAGTCGATCTTATTCCCATTAATGGCTCCACCCTTGTCCGCTACAACGCCATAACCATAACCGGGAATAAACATAACAGTCCCTATAGGATATATGGACAAATCTGCAGCAATAGTAGAGTATAAGTCACGCTTTACCTTAACTCCTGAATAAGTAATTCCATAATGTGGGTGATCTGGCGTTTTTCCCGTAGACTCGACCCCAGCTGTGTAACCGGTAGCAACTACCGTAGCACTTGGGTATTGTTCATAGTCCACGGCCTCCTCAAGTGTCTGTGGCCCTTCAATTTCCTCACTAGATATATAAGTCTCTTGCTGTTTCAACTGATTTAATGATTTTTCCTGCAAGCCTACCTTTCTACCTTCAACAAATTGGTAATCTATGGTAGCGGATGCAGGTTGGGATACACCATACGTATTTGCTTCAAGCATGACTTGTACATCTGCAAAGCTAACATTTGATATACTAGATAGAGTAGTCAAAAATGCTGCAATAAACAGTATGCTCATACTTGTTCTTCGAATAATTTTACTGATTTTCAATAAAAACACCTCTCTGGATGTCATCATCTCCAATCTAGTTAAAATTTATTCATTATCAATTAAAAATAATGTATTTCAATAAAAGCTTCAGAGCATTAATAAAAGTTTATCTCTGCTTGCTAGGCCATCCAATCAGAGAACTAAAACATTTGATATCCATTTTTACGAAGATATTTAATAACAAAGCCAGATACAATCGTACCAATAAAACCAGCCGCTAAGATAACAATGTCAATCGCTGTTAAATTTACTACTCTTGTAAAAAGGGTCTGAAAGGCTTCACCAGTCTGAGTGAAATAATCGATTGTTGAAATATTATCCACAATAATTATAATGATAAATGGATAAATGAAAGTCATTACCCAAGTCCTTCGTAACAACATATTTAATATAAAAGCTAGACCAAAAAAGATCACAAAAAATAACAATATAGAAACGATAAGTTGTATCAACGTATATTCCCCTTTATTAGACGTAATTATTCATACAAAATCCATTCTATAAATAAATCATGAAAAAAGCAAAGACAATAAAGTTGCCTTTGCTTTTCTAACAATCCCATTTAAAGAAATGTTCATGAAGTTGTCAATTAATAGAAAAAGTTAAATTTCCCTTTTTTCAGCATTAGTCCGACTCCACCTAATTTTAGAAGATAACGATTATCACTCATTTTCTTCATAAAGGTAGCTTTCCAACCGAAAATTTTACGATCGTTCATAATCACACCTACAGCATCATTATGTCCTAGTGAAGCTAATGTACCAAGTGAATTGAACTCAAAGCTTTCTAAGTCAGTATGACCTTGTACTAATGCTTTTACATTATGTGCAACAGTAGCTGATTGTTGAATTGCAATTTGTGCAGTTGGTGGGAATGGACGTTCACCGTTCCAAATCAATGCGCAATCCCCGATAACAAAGACATCATCATACTCAGGTGCACGCATATCTTTACGTACTTCAACTTTACCTCGGTTATTTTCAAAGCCTGATTTTTCTACAATAGAGTTAGCACGAACACCAGCAGCCCATACAGTAGTCAAAGTAGGAATTTCAACCTGCTTTCCATCTTTCTCATATACAATGCTCTCAGGTTTCGCTTCTTTTAATAATGCACCCGTAATAAACTCTACACCACGTGCTTCCAAAGAATTCATTGCATACTCAACGAGTTCCGGATCAAAACCAGGTAATACAGTAGGTGCTCCTTCTACATTAATGATACGCACTTGTGCCTTATCAATATCATACTCCTCACATAACTCAGGAATACGATTTGCTAATTCACCAACAAATTCGATACCGGTAAATCCACCGCCACCTACTACGATATTCAATCGTGCAGGATTTTTCTCTTCTTCATTATGATACATTGCAAAATTATGTTCCAAATGCTCTCTTATTAGACGTGAACTATTAATATCATTGATCATAAATGCATTTTCTTCTAGTCCTGGTATTCCAAATGTTGCTGGTTCAAACCCTAGTCCTACAACTAAAATATCATAGTCTAGCTCACTGTTTTCTAGTTTAACCTTCTTCTCATCTGGTTTTATTTCAACCACTGTATCTTGTACAAAGTTCACTTTACTCATATTAACGACATCTTTAAGCGGAATACGTGTTTGATCATGATGTATTGTCCCGGCAGCTGTCTCATGCAACCAAGTTGTTTGATAATGATAGTCATTCTTGTTTACTAACGTAATATTAGCTTCGTTTACCCCAAGTGACTTCTGTAGTTTAACAGTAGTCATAAGTCCACCATAACCTGCACCTAAAATTACTACGTTTGGATTCTTCACTCTCAATCACTTCCAATTATAATATTTATAAATCTATAATGACATATTACGGATTATCTATATGTGACATATTTCACGTACGAAAATATAAATAGATTAATATCTTGTTATGTACTTGTCACAAAATCGTAATATTATATCCACTGATAATATTAGCTCTTTTAACTATATTTTTCAACCCATTACCGTTTATTTTTATTTTTCAGATTACATTTCTATCTCAATACAACATGGAAGAAATATCATTCAATATATGATACGATGTTAGGGATACAAGTTGATATAGAGAAGTGGAGGTAATAATCGTGTCAGACAAAGTATATGATGTTACGATTATCGGCGCAGGTCCTGTCGGATTATTCACAGCATTTTATGGTGGAATGCGTCAAGCAAGCGTTAAAATAATTGAAAGCTTACCACATACTGGAGGGCAATTGAGCGCGCTTTATCCAGAGAAATATATATATGATATTGCAGGTTTTCCAAAAGTACGTGCACAGGAATTAGTCGAAAACTTAGAAGAACAAGCAAATTTATTTAATCCAACGATCGTATTGGATCAGGCTGTTGAAACGGTAGAACGACTTGAGGATAATTCCTTCAAGATTACATCTAATAAAGAAGTTCATTATACCAAAACCATTATCATCACAGCCGGAAATGGTGCATTTCAACCACGCCGCCTAAACGTAGGAAATTCTGAACAGTACGAAGGAATTAACTTACATTATTACGTAAAGGACATGAATCAATATAAAGGGAAAAAAGTAGTCCTCTTAGGTGGCGGAGACTCTGCAGTTGACTGGGCGCTCATGCTAGAACCAATTGCTGAGAAGGTTACCCTAGTACATCGAAGAGATAAATTCCGGGCACATGAACACAGTGTAGAACAGTTAAAAAAATCAAATGTAGAGGTATTAACTCCGTATGTACCAACTGATATTATTGCGAATGACCAAATAGAAAAAATTGTCTTGGAAGAAGTGAAAGGCGATAAAACGCTCGAGTTAGATATCGATACGATTATCTGTAACTATGGTTTTGTTTCTACATTAGGCCCTATCAAGGATTGGGGATTAGAAATCGAGAAAAACAGTATTGTTGTTAATTCCAAAATGGAAACAAATATTCCAGGAATTTATGCTGCTGGAGATATTTGTACATATGATGGAAAAGTAAAATTAATAGCAACTGGTTTCGGTGAAGGCCCAACAGCTATCAATAACGCAAAAAACTATATTGACCCGAAAGCACGAATACAACCTAAGCATTCCACAAGCATGTTTTAAAAATAAAGATTTAAGCTTGATTTCGTCTATCGCGAAGCCAAGCTTTATTTTTGTGCTGAACGCATTTGATCCCAGCGTAATGAGGATTTTAGTACAAAAAAAGCTAGAACACTTCTATGTATTCTAGCTTTACCATTAACACTTTTCTGGTGTTCCTTCATAATCTTTGGCTTTGAATGAAGATCCACATCCACAAGACACAATGGCATTTGGATTATCAATACTAAATCCGCCACCCATCATATTTTGTTTAAAATCAATGGTCGTCCCCTCAATAATAGGAATATCTTGTTTGAAAATAACGACAGGAATGTCATTAATCTCATCAACCATATCTAGTTCATCATTTATATCATAGTCAAAACCTAATGAGTAAGACAATCCACTACATCCGCCACCTTTTATTCCAAAACGTAGACGAACATTATCCGTTTCCTCTTTCATCATGTCCTGAATCTGATGACGAGCATTATCTGTGATTGTAATCGGCATCTTATTACCTCCCTTTAAAAATCACATGTCGATACAATTACTAGTATACAAACTGAAGAGATGCGTTTCAACTATATCGTTTATATATGAAACTGATAAACACCAGTTGCGATAATATCTGCCCCACCTGTCATCCACACCTGATCATTCTCATCCCACTTTATTTGTAGGTCACCACCCAGCAAATGGACCGTAATTGTTTCATTCTTCCGAGCATTATTATTTAATATAGACGCTACAGCTGCTGCACATGCTCCCGTTCCACAAGCCTGGGTCACACCTGAACCACGTTCCCAAACACGAAAGTTCAATTCGTTTTCAGAAAGTACTTCAATGAACTCTACATTTACACCTTCAGGGAACCTTTCATCTTTTTCAATGATCGGGCCAAGATCATATAAAGGTGCCTGTTCAATATCATCTACGAAATAAACAGCATGGGGATTCCCCATCGATACAGCTGTAACATGTAAATCTCTATCACCAATAGCAAACCTTTCATTTATAACGTGTTTATCATCATCACCAAGCATTGGAATTGCCGATCGATTTAATATAGGAGAACCCATATTAACCGTAATATCATTCACTTTCCCTTCCTCTACTAAAATCTCTGCTTCCACAATCCCTGCTTTTGTTTCTATTTTGAAATTAGGACGATCCACAATTCCATACTCATATGCATATTTTGCTGTACAACGTAGACCATTCCCACAACTCATACCTTCTGAACCATCTTTGTTAAAAATACGCATTCCAACCTCAGCAACTTCACTCGGGTGAATCAAGATCAATCCGTCAGAACCAATTCCCGTATTTACATTCGAAACCTCTTGAGCCAATGTAGCCAACTGGTCTTCTTCTATTTCAAATTGAAACAAATCAAGGTAAATGTAGCTATTTCCTAAACCATGCATTTTAATATAAGGTATTTCCATCCTTCGCATCCTCCAATTATTCAGACCGTAATTCAATATTATGATTATCTAATGCTTGATAGATCGTTTTTAATCGCGGAATACCTTCTGCAACCATCTCATTATCTACAAACACGATTGGATAAAACAAGTCTTCCTCAATAATCTTCTCCACAAACTGTTTATGCTTTTCTATTTCAGGAGGTTCATCTATATCTACATATTCGTAAGTGATGGAGTCATCAACATACTTTCTACCAATTGCTGCCTGTAACCATTCGTACGTGTCCTTAGAGCCTGGAGCGCCAACACAACTAGCACAAATTTGTTCCGCCCCATATACAGTAATTAAAACATTACCCTTCCCCATGTGAAAACCTCCATTATATTCAAACTTAATCGATAAGATACTTTTATTTTACAAAATCTTTGTATAAAGATAAAATATTTAGTGAAACTTTCGTTACATGTCAACATTTAGTCATAAATAGAGTGTATTAAAAGATAGATTTTTTTTATGAAACGCTTTATAATAAGAATTAGGAAAGGAGAAGATGGATAATGCAAGAACAGGTTCAGGAAGTATTAAATAAGCTACGCCCATTTTTACTGCGCGATGGTGGAGATGTGGAGTTAGTAGATGTTGATGAAAATGGCATTGTACTTCTTCGTCTCATGGGAGCATGTGGTAATTGCCCAAGTTCTACAATCACGCTAAAAGCTGGGATTGAACGTGCATTACGTACAGAAGTTCCAGGTGTAAAAGAAATCGAACAAGTATTTTAATTTTAATTTTAATTACTACCATAAACTTAGAAGCAGACATTCATGATGTCTGCTTTTTTATATGATCAAACTGGTGTTTTCGGTCCTTTTCCGAAAAAATACCCTTCTAAATTTTCTATACATAATTGTAGCATTCGTGTTCTTGTTTCCACACTTGCTGAACCAATATGTGGCAAACAAACAACATTATCTAGCTTAACAAGCGAATGATCACGTCGAATTGGCTCCGTAGAAAAAACATCTAGTCCTGCTGCTTTAATCTCTTTAGTATGTAAAGCATGCAGTAATGCGTCTTCATCTACCACTTTTCCTCGGGATGCATTAATAAATATTGCGGATGACTTCATTTTCGCAAAAGCTTCTTTGTTAAATAACTGATCTGTTTCTAGCGTATGTGGAACTAATGACACAACAAAGTCTGCATTCCTTAGCAAACTTTCGAAATCAGTATATTCCGCCTGCAGTTCTACTTCTGCATTTCTGTTCCGATTACGATTGTGATAAAGAATAGACATATCAAAACCTTTGGCACGTTTCGCAACTGCATGACCAATTCTTCCCATTCCAACTATTCCAATTGTTTTTCGATGAATGTCAGAACCTGCAAGTAAATAAGGAGACCAATTTGTCCATTGATCGTTACGAATGTAATCACTCGCTTCGACTAATCTTCTAGCTGTTGCCATTAATAATGCAAATGTTAGATCAGCAGTTGTTTCTGTTAAAACATCTGGAGTATTTGTTACAACAATCCCTTTTTCACGAGCTGCTAAAACATCAATATTGTCATAACCAACTGCCATATTTGAAATGATTTTAAGTCGCTTTGCTTGATCTAGGATTTCCTTGTCAATTTGTTCGGAAATTAAACAGAGAATTCCATCTGCGTTTCTCACTTCTTGTAATAAAACATTTCTTGGAACAGGTTGATCCTCATATTCCCACATACGAACGTCAAAATTGCTTGTGATCTTTTTTACTATCTGATCTGGCACTTTCCGAGTGATATATAAGATTGGTTTCGTCATTCTTACACCTTCCTTACCTATTTTAACCAGTGTAACACAGGAATCTCCAAAGATTGATAGTCGACCTGGAGCATTTCAAAAATGGACGCTAGTTTTTGTTCATACTTCTCCTGTCGATGAATCATCTCCTTTAATTCCTCTTCCTGTTGAGCAAAGTCTCTACTTGAAAATCCCTTTTCTAAACAATCGAATAGATGAACTGGAAAAAGCAAACGAGCATAGACTAATCTCCAGCTAAAAATCGAAACTGGACGAACAGATTGATAATCATGTACAAAATTCGCTATTTCTTTATGATCATCTTCTTCATTCCATAACAATTGATTTCTTATAAACTCTGATATATCGCGTGCTGGATGATCGTATACTAAATCATACATCCATATAATTGGGTCATGGAGATTATTCCGATACCGTTGAAATGAAAATGTACCTTGATCATGTAAATGATACCTTGTTTCTGATTCTGTTTCTTGCATATACTGAATAGCATTTTCACTAATACCGATAATATATGGGAGGATATCCATTACTAAACGGTAATACGAACTTGAGTAACTTTTTGATTCTTCATTGACTTTATTTTCAAATGCCATTAGTTTATTGATCCATAAATCTTTCCATTGACCATAGCTAGAGATTTCCTGTGGTTCGTACTGATAATTTGAACTAAGCTGATGAAATTCTGCTAGTTTTTTTCCGTAAGATGTGCTTATCTGTCCTTGTAACTGTTGGATTCGAAGTACCATATAATTTGTATTATCAATCGGACGAAACCATTCACCGTTTATCGTCGGAACGGGAAGTGCCACATGGTTGTAACCATTTTCAACTAAATAATATGTCAGTGCTGCCTGCTCCATATATAATGTTTCCTTGTTCGTTGCTGGAATGATAAAATAAAGATATTGATCGTCTCTATAGCCCTCAATACCCTTGTAATGAATACTATCTCGAACATGGATCGCGTAGTCTGATCTTAGAATATCCTTCATAAAAGTTCTCCTCCTTAGTAAGATGTGTATGTTTAAAATAGCTAGATTTTAACCGACAAATAAAATTTAAGGATAGGTGATTTCGATGGATAACGTAACGAAACAGAGTGAATTAGAAAGAAATGCTAGAAAATGGTTAAATGAAAGAGGCGTAACAATAGAAGATATCGCAGAATTGGTTTATTACCTACAATCCAAATACCATCAAGATTTAAAAATGGAGGATTGCTACCACAATGTTGATCAAGTATTACGTAAACGCGAAGTACAAAATGCGATTTTAACTGGAATTCAATTAGATCGACTTGCAGAAGAGAAGAAATTAGATGAACCGTTACAAAAAACGATTGAAGTAGATGAAAGCCTTTATGGTGTCGATGAGGTCATTGCTTTTTCCATTGTGAATGTATATGGATCCATTGGCTTTACTAACTATGGCTATATCGACAAGCAAAAGCCAGGTATTCTTAAAAAATTAAATGATAAATCCTCAGGTGAATGTCATACCTTTTTAGACGATATTGTAGGAGCTATTGCCGCTGCTGCATCTAGTAGGTTAGCTCATGCAACCGCTGACGATGAAATAGATGATTAAAATGAAAAACAGTTCACTGATCGTAGTGAACTGTTTTTTTATTAGAGAATGGTAAATTCCGTTAACTTTTGCACATCATAAGTTGGTTTTACTTCAAGGTTTGGTAAATCTTCATATGGTGTTAAACCAGTAAATACCATTAATGTATCAATTCCTGCGTTAATACCTGCCTGAATATCCGTATGATAATTATCACCAACAACTAACGTTTCTTTAATATCGGTTCCTAAAACATTTAGTGCTTCCTCCACTATGATGGATTCAGGTTTACCAACAAAAATAGGTTTCTTCCCAGTACTTACTGTAATGACAGAAGTTAAAGCACCGTTTCCAGGTAGTAAGCCTCTTTCAGTAGGTATTGCTATGTCACTATTTGTAGATACAAATTGAGCTCCCTCCCGGATTGCAATACAAGCTTGAGCCAATTTTTCATACGTTATCTCTCGGTCCATTCCAGTGACAACGAAATCACAATGTTGATCGGTTATCTGTAATCCCTCTCTTTTCAAAGCATCATGAAGACCTACTTCTCCAATCACATAACAGCTTGCATCTTGTTTTTGTTGCTTTAGGTACTTGGCTGTTGCCATGCTTGACGTAAACACATGTTCCGGTGTTGAATGGATTCCCATTTGATTTAATTTATCCGAAACCGCTTCGGGTGTTTTGGAAGAATTATTTGTTAAAAATAAATAAGGAATATTCTTCTCCCGTAGTCTATTTACGAAATCTGGTGCTTCTTTAATTACTTCATTGCCACGATACATGGTTCCATCTAAATCAATTAAATATCCTTTATATGGCTTCATTTGGTAATACCTCTTCCTTTATATATTAGAACAATTGCTTATACCATTATAACTTTATAATGTAATTAAAAGCATGAATCTTATTACAGTAAGTGTTGTATAGTAGATGGATTATGCGACGCAACTAAAAAATTGGCATTCAAAATATTAAGTTGATAGGAAAATTAAACTTCATTGAGAGAGTGCAAGATCCATCCATCATTGCGGCCAAATAGTAGAAGAACACTCCTCAGCGAAAACGAGGTGGATCCTCATTCCGCTAAATGGCCGATATCATTCATTTTGAGCATGGTTATGGTTCCTCATTCCTTTATTCACCAATATTTAGTGAAATTTACACTGATTTATGGCTAATAGAGGAATGAGGATCCTCATACACCTAGTTTGGTCGGTATTTTTGTCATTTAACGGAACCACGATCCTCATCAATGACGAAGTGGATCCTCATTCCTTTATAGACTCAGGCAATCCCTGAAAGCGGAGTATTCTGTCGTAGCTTTTTTTCATACCGCTAATAAGTGAAAAATTAGTAATGACCAACATAAAGTTACGTCGCATTATATACATACTGCGCAATATTAAAATAGGAACAAAAAATAAAGATGAGCAGGGTGCTCATCCCTTTGTAGGTCTTTTAATTGTCCACTTGCAAAAATTATCCCCATCAGTAATACAAGAATGCGGAATTACCTCACTCTTTTCAAATATCTCGTCAAACACGATTCTTTCATTGTCACATACCTTTTTATAACAAGAAGCTAGATTTGCTATTGGGCAATTATAATTTTTCATCTCATAATGACCATCTGCTGTTTTCTTTATTTCTACCATATACCCTTTCTCATCTTGAATTCTTGCTACCTCGGCAACACGTTCATCGAAGTTATCGGACTTCATTTCCATCTCAAAGTAGGCTTTTTCTCTTTCCATTCGTCTTTGTAAAACACTTTCCACGGCTTTTTGCCCTTGAACATCCTCCAGATCTTTCAGGAGTTCAACTGGTAGCTTCTCATATTGATTTGGAAATGTACGATGTCCCTCTTTTGTCAGTACATACGTGTAATATGGCCTTCCAATCTTTTGTTTATTTGTATTCTTTTTAATTAAACCTTGGTTCTCTAGTTCATGGATATGTCGCCGTACTGCTACTTCAGAAATCGTAAAATATTTCATGATTCCATCAATCGTTAATTCATGATCCTTTTTTAAAACATTTAACAACTTCTGTCTCGTTGTCGCCCTCTTCACATTCATCACCTTCATTGGTTATTTGAAAATGCATTCGCTACTCCAAGTTCAGTTTCTAAATAGGATCGAATATGTGAGCTAAATTCTGCTAGCATTTCCTTATTATCCATCAATTTCTCTTCAATTGTATCAAGCTCGACATCAGTATAATTCGTTACAAGAGTTTTTCGCAATCCAATAACTTCTTTGTAGCTACTTATTTCCGAAGCTGGCAATACACGCTCATCTACTAATATATCGATAATGTCCTCATAGCTCCCAGGGTCACGCATGATAAATCCGTCAATCATCATATTACCAACATCAATAATCGATTCAATTAGAACTTGTGCCATGCGCTCTAGTGCTAATTTTTCTACAAACGAACGATTCGGTTGCTTTTTTAATTCATCTAATATTTTTTCCATATATAATAGGATTTGCTCTATTTTATTTCGATCTACAAAGTACATATCTGTTTCACTCCAATTATACGATTAAATCTCCCTTAATTTTACCATATAATGATGCAGGAATGAACCACACACAAACATATGCGAACTAAAATTCCTTAAACAGAATGAAAAATTCTACTAAAATAAAAAGACCTTTAAAAGGCCTTTTATTAACTAATCTTGTTTAATTTTGGATAGCAGTCTCTATGTAATCCATTATTTTTTGTCGTTTATTTACGACAAAGTGATGTACGTTTCCATTGTTCAAAGTTACAATTAAAACATTTGGTATCAAACCTAATGATTTTGACTTTTCAACATTAGAAATTTGCTCCAACGGAAATTCCAAAGGTTCTTTTTGAATATTAATTGCGTGTGGTTTAAAATAAACACGTCGATTTGTAATTGTTATTTTTCCACCTACAGCTTCTTTCCCTCTTTTCAAATTTGCTGCTGCAGTTAACTGAATACTTTCATTCTCTACTAAATCAACCATTTAATTGCTCTCCTTCTCTCTAATCGTATGTAAATGATTTCTTCTCATCACTGGTAAAGCGAATCCAATTACAACCGCTGTTAATGGAAAACTTCCATCTAGAGCTAGCCATTCAAACACAGTTACGGGAACAAAAATTCCATAGATCACAATCATTAGAATGAAATAAAACCTGTGCCACTTCTTTTCTTTACTTGAAATTTGTAAAACCTCCTATCAATACTGCTTACTCTTCATCCATAAATTCAACGTCATACTCATCGGCTAATTCTGCCAATCTGTCTTCGGCTTTTTGGCTTTTTTCCATCGCTTCTGTGTATTTAGCATCAGATTCTTCTACAAGTTTATTAATCTGTTCTTTAGAAGCCATATCAACTGTTTTTTCCAAAGCCTCATATTGTAACTCTACTGAGGATGCAAATGCTTCAATTTGTTCCATTCGTAAATCATGAAATTCCTTCACTGCCTCTGTCTCAACCTCTTGTGAATTCATAAAATCTTTAATTTCATTTACAAGTGGCATAACTTCATTTTTTTGAATTTCCAATGCTTCTTCAGGTGTCTCTACATTCATCGATTTAAATACTGCTTGATCCACAAGTTCAGCCTTTTCATTAATAACATCTATGTAATTATTGTGATACTCTACTAGTTCATCAGTCTCGGGTGAACTACAGGCAACTAATGTCATTAGTATAAACAGACATAAAACAAATAACTTTTTCATTTGAAAACCTCCCAAATTTCTAAAATCACTCATCTTCCAACTCTATCGGTGTATTTCTATTCCATATATAATTAATAAAACCAATTTCCGGTCCAGCCGACTCCTGATAAATCTTTTCTTGGATTCCCTCCAATATTCCATTGTAAGAAGTAGACTCCATTTCATTCGCTGACTTAATAAAAATCCGATTATCTTGAATATCTAATTTTGCTCCTTCAAGCTCACCATTATTCTGCTCGATGGTAGCAATTGCTGCTTGAATAACAGCATTATCGATGCTCCCAACTAACAGGTCTTCAAGCGCCTCCTGAACTGGTCCGCCACTAGTTAATGCATTTTCTAAAACTTGATCCAATGCCTCTAAATCCAACTCATTTAATGTCCAATCAGGGAGCGAACCAATTAACCCATCTCTTCGTTCTGCAACCTTATCATCAAACTGGTCAAAAAACTCATAAATTTCTAGTTCCTCTAAATACTCATCATAGAGTTCATCATACTCTTCCATAGCTTCTTCATATGCTTCCATTAATTCATCGTAATTTTCTGCATCCTCATCTGGTGGAGTAGGTTCTGTTGGTTCAACGGGTTCAGTATAGCTAGTTCCCTCAATCATATCTCTAACTTCTTCATAAAATACACTTGTAGCTGTAAGGCTAGCCTGTGAAGAAGTCATATCAGATTTCTCCTTTGTTGCTAAAACAGAACCTAAGTTAGCCACAACCAGAAACAAAACCATGATGATACTTAGCATACCTAATACAAATAAAGCAACATTCCCATTCTCGCTATGAATTACATCATCCCTCACCTGTTTCATTCGATCACCCTACTGTATGTAGTCGCATGATAATCAATACTTGGTGTCGTGCCTCCGAAGAGATTTACCGGTAGAACGACTAAATTTATATTGGCAGCAATTTCTATTGTAAATTCCTTATCACTGCTGGATGGCTCAGTTACATAAGAACTAAATGATAAATGATCTCCAGTAGTATCAAGTATTTTCTGAGCTGCAGCACGTGCTTCATCCTTATCTTTCGTAATGGAATAAACCGAAGCATATTCGTTTACAGCAGATTGTGTGACAACAACTCCATGAATTCCTAAAATAAATTGCCAAAGTACAACTAATAATAGTAAAGCGACAGGAATTATACCTAAAAATTCTATGGTAGCACTACCTTGCTCATCTTTAGTAACTTTATTTAGCAAATTCATTATGGAGCTCCTCCATTTTTTCAAACTCTAGCACCTCTAAACTTTCTCTCCATTTAATCATGTAGGAGGTGATTAGCATAATCACGAAAGGAAAGATTAATAGATTTAAGACAATCTGTGTAATGATCTGTGCTGCTAAGGAATTGGTAATATTAAGTAACTGAAATGTTACGAATAACCCAATAAATATTTCAATAAATCCAGTAATAAATAGAATGAAAATGATCTTAATTATTTTCTTTTTACCTAAACGCGTTCCTTCTTTTACGGATTTCCATACGGACTTCCCATCAAATGTACTAATATATGGTACTGGAAAGAATATGGCTAACAGGATTATCCCGGGTAGTAAAAAGAGCATGAAACCTATTGTTGTCAGAACAGAAAGAATACAAGCAAATAAAAATATAGAAAAACCGTTCGCGAAGAAAAAATAAACAGAATTTTTCAAGCTATGTTCATGACCTTCGTGTTCATTATGAACAAAACGAATATAAGGAACCTGAGCATATAAAAATAATAAAATAGTTAAAAGGCCATAATAAATATCTGCAGCTGAATGGTTCGGCAAATACCGTGGTGTAATTGCGTAAATATAATTAGTGGCAAATGAATGGATAAGTAACAACGGTAAAGTTGTCACCAACATCAAAAGAAAAACTTTTTCAAACCTACCTGTAAATATTTCCCACGTATATTTAAATGGCTTTTCCATAATACTCTCCTTTGGCTACGGAAATCGTAGCTTCCCTTTTACTTCGTCGATTAACTTCTCTAAATCTCCCGCGAAATTTTTCCAACTCTTCATCGATGAAGTAACCCCTTTTCGACGTTTCATTATGTAAATCCATAGCTTCATAATAAGAATTAACCAAATTTTCCTGTAAATCTATTACATTAGATACAACTTTAAGTGCTCGTTCATAAATGACTTGATGTTCCTGACTAAATACATTTGCACCTACAATATCCTCTAAATAATCCCTATACTCATAGAAAAAAGAAAATTTAATTTTAGCCCTTTCCCCTCCAGTGTATTTAATGTTATGAACCGTGACTGCATGTTGAACTAATGGAGAAAGTGCCATTTCATGTTCATATCTATCATCTGTATCTGGTGAAATAATGGCATGACCTTTAATGTTGTCACCACTTTTATTACTAAAATACGCCAGATAAAATACATGATCATTAAAAAGGTAAGCAACACGATTAATTGTATAGCTCTCTAAAAAATTCTTGTGTTTCTTTGCCAACTTAATTAATCTTTTCTCATCTACTACTACTTTTTTCAAACTTACCATCCTTTATTAAACATATTTAACTCCTGACTCCCCTCATAAAAGCTAAGGATATCTAAGTTTACTTTTGGAATCATGGATTAACTTTTCCAAGTTATTGGCAAATTTGGCCCTCACTGCTTCGTAATGTTTTTCCTTCGTGTAATTAGATTCGTCTAGATCAATTCCTTCCATTAGTGCTTGCAATCCTTTTTTGATATCTTTTTCTGAAGCTTCGGTTGTCAGTTCCCTTAATGTATTTTTATCCGTAAACTTTTCAAATTGCTTTACATTGGGATCATTTCTATTTTCATAGATTACATCAAAATCAGCTCGGTAATTGTATCTATCCTTCCCTTGCTCGTATTGAATTTGTTCTAATATCGGGATGTAGCTTTTTAACTTTTCCAATTCTTCATCGACGAAATAACCTCTTTTTAACGTTTCGTTATGTAAATCCATTGCCTCATAATAAAGCCTAACTAATTCATCTTGTAAGGTAATCATATTAGAGATAACCTTAAATGCCCTTTCATAGACTACTTGTAGGTCCTGACTTAAAATATTAGCTTGAACTACATTTTCTAAGTAATCTCTAACCTCATAAAAAATAGCATAATTAACCTTCGCTCGATCACCACCGTGATATTTAATATTATGAACTGTTGCAGCATGTTCCAGTAAAGGTGCATGGGCACTTTGATATTCCGAAATATCATCAGAATCTGGTGATATTACGGCATCACCTTTTATGTCCTGGCCACTTTTATCACTAAAATAAGCTAAATAAAATACATGGTCATTAAAGAGATAAGCAACTCGGTTAATCGAATAGCTTTCTAGAAATTTTTTATGTTTTTTAGCTAATTTAATTAGTTGCTTTTCATTTATTTCAATCTTCTTCAAACATATCATCCTTTTTGAATATAACTTAGAACTTCATTTATGATACTACATAATAGAATAGGTTATAAACCTATCCTATTATGAGAACCACCCTTTTACTGTGTTCCACCCTTTTTTAATAGCGTTACCAGCTTTCTTCGCTTTTGATTTAATGCCATCCCAGTTCTTGGCAACGATATTAACACCTTTAGAAACAACCCACACTCCTGCTCCTACAGCAACCATGCCCGCTCCAACTGCCTGACCACCTGGTATGAATGAGGCAACTGCCCCAGAGTTCATAAGAAATTCACCAAGGTTTTCACCAGATTTAGCTACAGCCGCAGTTTTTTCAGCACCAGATGCATCACTTTGTAGTGTTTTATAGGAATCTACAAAACTATCAACTGTTTTAAAGGATGATGTTACGGTACCGATCGCCGCAGTAGCAAGATTAAATTTTGAAAGAGCCCCCATCTTACCTGCTGCATTCGTAATTGTATCGCCATAGCTACGTAAATTTCCTGCAGTATTACTTAAACTCGACCAGTTTGTAGCTGCTTTAAAATCATTATAAGCACTTATTCCATCCAATGATTTTGTAGTAAGATCATAGGCATCAAAAAAGCCACTATCTCCATAACCGATTCGAAAGCTGTTGAAGAGCAAATCGGTAAAATATCTACCGGCACCATACCCTGGAGGATTTAACCCTTTATCGAGAGCGACAGAATAATTAATTCCATCGTTTAACCAGTTTACTGATCCGTTGACGACATCTTTTAGAACATATTCTGCTGTTTTAAATCCTGTTGAGTCATAAAAACGACTTGGGGCTTCGTATCCATTTGAACCAGCTGAAAATTCTGTGTTATTACCTTGAAAATATGGATTATTCCAGGCATTTCCTAGATAAGGATTTCCGTTAAAGCCTTGGTCCTGCCACGGATTACCTTGATAAGGGTTTCCAGCATATGGACTTCCTGAATAAGGGTTCCCATTCCAACCTTGATTCAGCCAGGGATTTCCTGCATATGGACTTCCATTCCAACCTTGATCTAACCATGGATTTCCTGCATATGGATTCCCATTCCAACCTTGATTTAACCACGGATTTCCTGCATATGGGTTCCCATTCCACCCTTGGTCTAACCACGGATTTCCTGTATACGGATCTCCATTCCAACCTTCTAAATACCATGGTTCACTAGTCCAACTATCACCTTCCGTCTCATTTCCAGACCAAGGATCACCTGACCATTCTAAATCACTACCATCCCAAGGGTCTCCCGTCCATGGATTGCCTGACCAAGGATCACCTGACCATGATTCCACAGCATAAACAGTTGGGGTCAACACTGGCATAAAGGTAATGATAAAAATTGCAATAACAGCAAATATTCTTTTGAAAAGTATGTTCATCTGTTCACCTCCGTTCTTCCCAAGACAAACCTTTAATTAGTGGTTTCATCTTTAAATCTATTATTGATAGATTCCTTCATTTCTTCTAAATTTTCTGCGCTAATATCCCTTAACTGCTCTTCCACATCTTTTTTTGCAGACCTTACAACGTCTATTACTTCGTCACGTTTCGTGTAAAATTTCTTTCTTTGTTGAAAAGAGATGATCCCTTCATCATCAAAAATTCTTGTTAATCGAGACAAATTATTGTACATTAATGTATCTTTTTGTCCCCATTCATTCGTAAATCTAGTAATATCAAAACTGTTTTGAACGCGTATATTATTTACGTCCTTTAATGCATCTTCTTTCCACTCTTCCCATGCTTCTAAAACTTCTTCTGCGCGTTTAAACTCATCTTCTAATTCATTTTGATTATTCGCTGCAGAAAAAATTCCTCCAGACACATCAGCCATTTCCTTTAATTGTGCATGTGCTTCATCATCTACATTAAAACCAATAATGTTCATTATAGGTTTTGCATTGGAGTCAGAAAGTGATTTTGCTACTTGTACTGGATCACCGTCACAAGTCTCCACCCCATCACTTACAACATAAATCAAATTTGTATGGTTTTCTGTGTCATACTCAGCTAACGCCTCTTCTGCTTTTTTTAAAGCTTCTGCTAATGGTGTCCAACCTGCTGGTTTTATTTGATCCAGTTCCTCTTGAAAGGAATCTTCCTCATAAGGTGCATATCCATATACCTGTTCTATTGCTTCACAAGAAAGCTCTTTATCATCACTTGAACTCGTTCCTTTATGACCATAAACTCGAAATGACACGTTTGCCTCTTCTGGTACTTGATCCATAAAATCTTGAATAGTTTCTTTTGCAATTTGCATCATGGTCTTATCTCCAATGTACGCTGCCATACTACCACTCGCATCTAACAACACTTCAATATTATAATTTTCCTTAAAGTGAAACCTTGTATCTGGTAAATCTGGGTCACCATAAGAACCAAATTCCCATTTTTTTATCGTATCTTGTGGGTCAGGGAAATCTTCTGCTACAAGTGAGTACAAATAGTTAAAATACGTATCTAACTCTTGGTCAGTAGCATCCTCAGATAAAGGTTCTAACTTTTGAACTTCGGTAATCACTTCATCAACAATACTTTCGTCTCTTATGTCAATAGATGTAAATTTCCCTTCCTTTTGGTGGATAACTTCTAATGTATTGCTAGGAATACTACTAACATCTTTCAATAATTCCACAGAAGAAGATTCTACATCTTGATCTTCTGCTTCCCCTTTATCAAGGGCGCTTTCATCGATATCATCTTCCTTTTTTTCTATTTCCTCTGTATCAGTTTGTTGTGAGTCATCACTACTAGTATCCTCATCTTCTTTACAACCTGCTAAGAATAGTACGACCGTAATTGAGAATAAAATGACAAAAAATCTACTTTTCATATACAATCTCCTATTTTTAAGATCTAAAATTAAATCAGATTAAAATAACTATTATTCTCCTGATCCAATATTTTCTATAAATTCATCAAATTTTTCTTTAATAGAAGTTCCGATCCCCTCGTCATTAAACGCTTGCGAAACAATTCCAACCAATATAACAATAACCGCTGCAATTCCCAACCATTCTAAGGTCTGAGATCCTCTTTCTTCCTTCTTCCACGCGGTTAATTGATTCATCATCTTGACATAAAAACCATTCATTAATTTCATTCTTTTTTCCTCCTAAATTTGTTTTAATTTAAAAAAGATTTAAAATACTATTATCACCCATCAACATGTTCATGATCATTAAGCCTGCAATCATTAATATGGAAACAGGTGCAATTAAAAACGTTGTCACTAGTGTCACCTTTGGAGAAGCCTTGGCCGCAAGTTCTTTTACCTGCTCCTCCCGCATTTGTCTCATATCCTCTGATTGAACTTTAAACGTTGTTGCAATTGGAACCCCTAAATTCATCCCTTGAATTAGTGCCTTGATGAGTGATTGGAACTCGGGATTGTCATTTCTATTCAACAAATCACGATACGCCTTTTCTCTCGGAACACCAAGATCTATCTCCTGATTAAATCGTGAGAACTCCTCCCGTATTGGTCCATCAAAGTGGCGAATCACCTCCCGTAATGCGTGATCTAAACTAACCCCCGCCTGTACGCTAGTACTGACTGTATCTAAAAAATCAGGTAGATCCTTTCGAATGTTATCCTGCCTTTTCTTTACCTCCCGCTTAATTAATATTATGGGAAGAAAATATCCTAACAAAGGACCGAAAGCTAAAAAGTACTGAGAAAAAGGAAAGCCAATAATCAGTGCTAACATAGCGATGAAAAAACCAAGAATAAATAGAAATATCTTTAAACCTTGAAATCGTTTAACGGTTAGTTTTAGTGGATTACCAGATTTTCGTAGCCAAGCATCTACATCATGATTTTCACTAAAGAAATTAATTCGCATTCCTAAATCAGAAAAATCATCTGCATATTTCGTGATTTGCTGAAATAACGCTGCACGCCTGTTCTTTTGCTTTTCTTTCTTCTCATACGGATCAATGTCCGTAACTTCAGAAATATGATATATTCGAACTCTTTTCGCTTGTAAAAAGCTCCAAAAATGTTTTAAACATATAACTGCACTAAACCAGAAAGCTATAATTGCTAAAATAATAAGAGCATCCATTTTACATTACACCTTTATATCCGTAATTTTTCGTATAATAAGGAAAGACAGTACAATTGTTGCTAAAAACAAAATCAACATGAAAATACCTATTCCAGACCATAATGGCTCAATGAAGCCATCAATTACATTGTTCATAATTAATAACAAAAAGATAGGCAATATTGGGACAATAAATGATATATATTTTTGCTCCGATGTCATTGTTTTAATTGATTGTGCTAATAGTTTTCGATCTTCAAATGTATTTGCCATGGTTTCGAATGTTAATGCTAAATTTCCACCCGTTTTTTTCTGAATTAATAAAGTAGCAATAAACAAGTTAAAGTCCCGTGATTTATTCCGTTTCTGAACAGCACGCAAGGTCGCCTCTAATGAAACACCTAACTTTAATTCATTTGAAATTCGTTTAAATTGCTCTCCAGCGGGAGCATTTACTTCTCTTGCGACTATATCAATCCCCTGATTAACCGTTAACCCTGACCGAGACGCATTAGCTAGTATTCTACAAACCTCTGACAATTGCTCATTAAAGCGCATCTCATAATTATTTTTACGGATATAGAATAAGAGGTAATGAGAAACAAATACGATAGCTAATGAAAGCAGAAAACTTATTCGAATCGGCATATTAAATATCGAAAAAAACAGAACGAATAATATTAAATAACCAACGAATATGACACCAATGTACTCAGAGGGCAGTAGTTTCAAATTTGCATTTTGTAGCTTATTTCTTAAATTAGAAGAACTTTTCTGTTCATCAAAACGTTCTCCTAATTTACTGATAAAACTTTTCCTTTCCTCTGCTGGATACCATTCTTTTACTTTATGTATCCATTCCTTTTTGTCATTTCGGTAGCCGAGATAAAAATAGATACTTGTTAACAGTGAAAGTACTGCAAGGCTATATAGAATGGCTACGGTGGAACTCATCTAGCATCTCTCCCTTTGGCTCAAAGAACAACGAATCAAATGTATGCCCAAATACTTGTAATTGATTTAAACACCTTGGTACTACACCTGTTGGAGTAAAATAACCCTGGATCTTACCGTTTGCATCTACACTTGTTCGTTTAAAACGAAAAATATCACGGATTTCAATCCTATTTTCCTCATTAACTGAAACCTCCGCTATATTTATGATTTTTCTCGTACCATCGGTTAACCGCTGCACTTGAACAATATAATCAAGTGCGCCAACAATATATTCACGAATAATGTGGGTAGGTAAATTCATTCCTGCCATTACAACCATACCTTCAACACGATTGATCGCGTCTGTTGGGGTATTTGCATGGACAGTAGTTAAAGATCCTTCGTGACCAGTGTTCATAGCTTGAAGCATATCAAAAGCTTCTGGACCACGCACCTCACCAACAATAATCCGGTCCGGCCGCATACGTAATGAATTTTTAACAAGCTGGCGAATAGAAATTTCCCCTTCCCCTTCTACATTTGGCGGACGTGCTTCCATCCCAACAACATTGTTACGTTCTAGTTTTAGTTCTGCCGAATCTTCTATTGTAATTAATCTTTCACCCAAGGGAATTTCTTTGGCAAGTGCATTTAATAATGTCGTTTTTCCACTTCCAGTTCCTCCAGAAATTAGGATGTTTAGCTTCGTATTAACTAAAGCTTGTAAAAACTTCTCCATTTTTTCTGTAAACGTGCCATACTGTCTCAAATCTTTCATTACAAATGGATCTTTTCTAAATTTACGAATAGATAATACTGTCCCACCCAAACTTACTGGTGATATAACAGCATTAACACGACTTCCGTCAGGTAATCTGGCATCGACCATAGGTGAACTTTCATCAATTCTTCTTCCTAATGGTGCTACTACTCGGTCTACAATATGTCGAACATGAGCCTCATCCTTGAACGAAATATCCACCTGCTCTAATTGACCATTTTTTTCGATATAGATTTCCTTTGGTCCATTCACCAGTATTTCTGTTATCGAATCATCATGAAGTAACGATTCTAATGGTCCAAATCCAACACTTTCATCAATTAACCTGGAGAGTAATGATTCTTTATCATGTCTAGGAATGACAACTTTTTCTTCACTCATAAATTGGTTAATGATTCTTTCAATTTTTAACCTTTTGTCTGATTCCGGGAGATTTGTTAATTGTTCTAAGTTGACTTCGGTTAATAATCTAGATTTATAATGCTCCACCAGATTATCAATGTAGGTGTTTGTTACAGAGAAGTCCGTTTGATAGGTCTCTTTCTTATCTTTATTACCCTTTTGGAACAGCGCCATCGATACACCACCCTTCAATAAATTACTCAGTTTACTTCAACATGGAGCGAACCCATTTTTGTATATCTTTAGCTACTGGTGGTAACTTTTTTTCCTTCAATTCTTTTCGTAATGGTTGACCTTGATTTAAAAATGATTGGACTCCTTTTAAATCTCTTCTAACTTTAGCTACTGTTGGGTAGGTTACAAATCGCTCTAAGTCCTTTTGATTCAATTCATTCTCTTTCCCGGAAAAATTGATAACTAATTCCATTCTTTCATCAAGGACCAGACCCAATTGTTTAAACAGGTTTTCAACATTCTTCAGCACTCGAATTGCGATCGTATCATAGCTCATTGTGTAATAAATTCGCTCTGATTCCTCTAAGGCTGTGAATACTCTTTCATCCATCCAGGATGGCAGATCGACCACAATAAAGTCATATGTTCGTTTGCTTGCCCGAATCATTCGTAGGATAAAATCATCATCAATTCGCTCTGCCATTTCTGTATCCCTTGGACTGACAAGAACTTCTAGCCCCGAGTATTCCTCTTTTTCAGCAATATTTCGAATATGGTGTTCACTTAACTCGTTAATAACTGGCAAAAGATCAATAATAGATCGATTACTATCTAGTGCTAAGAAAGTTTCAGATCCACCATATTGCAAATTTAAGTCAATATAGAGAACTTTTGCAGTTGATTCTAATTTTAATGTTTGTGCAAACGCAGTACTTATTAATGATTTGCCTGATCCACCTTTTCCACTATAGAAGGTAAATACTTTACCTCCACCCCGCTTAAACCCTTCGGCAGTTCCATGACCTTCATCTTGAACGAGTTTCGTTTCGGTTACTTCTTTAATTCGTTCAGATAATATCCACTCCTCATCTGGAAAGACAAGATAATCCATTATCCCTAGCCTGTTTAAATCCCTAAGCAAATCAAAATTTTGAACATCACTAATATAGACCAAATAGGCATTCGGATTTTCAGCTAATATATATTGCGCTAAATCAAGTACTGACTCATTTTCTGTTTTTAATATGAGTACGATTTTGACAACATACTTTTTCACATCTTCTGGTTGAATACGTTGTAACTGATAATGTTGATCAAGTTGTTGTTGAACAGATGAATACAACTCTTCATTGTTACCAATTACAAACAATTCCTGTACTTTTTTCATTTAGCTCCCCCATTAATCAACAATTACTCTTAGATAAGTTAACTTATTCATCAATTTCATCTGATTCATCTGCAGACTGATCATCTGTTGATTCCTCTTCACTCTCATTTGTTATTGCTGAGTTTCCTTCTCCTTGCGGCATTTGTCCTACATTCGAACGAATGATACGCATTGATTCTGCATAATTCTGCATATGAATTAAATCGGTAACCTTCTCAAATGGAACCTCTACCTGTACACCTGAGAATTCACTACCAGATCTAGCAATACGAGCAACTTTTACGTCTTCCATAAATACTTCCGTAACTTTCTCCCCGTTTTCATCCTTGGAAATAATAATATCAACTCGGTCTAAATCTGCTAACTCCTCATCAAAGAAGACCTTATCAGATTGCAATAGGGTAATTAAACGGTTCTCTACCTCTGTTACCGCAGATGCTTTCTTTAACATATTGTCTGTTATCATTTGCCCACTAGAAAGTGGAACAACAGAAACTGTGTTTTTAAACTCCTCTAATTCAGTGATATGTTCATCTCGTAAAAATTTTTTTGGAATTTCTTCAGTAGTAAGGTCTGCAGGGGTTATTAAAGCTCTAGAGTGAATGTCTTTACTTGCTACATATACATGAACCATTGTTCCTAAATCTGAATTTAACGTTTGAACTTTTTTCAATATTAAATAACCAGAAATAGCTGCTAAAATAATTGCAATAACAAAAAATATAATTGCCCTACGCTTTGACTCTAACAATTTCAAACCTCATTTCGTTGTTCATTTAATTATTTTTAATAATACTGTGATTTCTATATAAATCATTACATATTTTCTCTTTCTGTCAATTCCATTTCGTAACCTACTTTTAAAAAGTATAAGAATATATTCCCACTACTTTAATCACGTTATGAAGGTGATTCCAATGCGTTTTATGTAAAAACAGTACTTCAGCCTATTTTCCAAAATTATGAAAGAGTGAATTTTGTCACTTATTGTCGTACGTGGGTCTTTTGGTTTATTTTTTAATTTTTTTTGTGTTTTTTACAGTTTTTCATTCAAACCAGCAATTGGTAAATTACTTCGGAATGTTTTCGTTAAACCTAAAGGAAAGAAAGGAGGTCAAAGTTTTGGCTAAAAACGATGATAAGAAATTTTCCGATTTCTCTAATGTGAATAATCAAAAAAACAATTTAATACCTGAGGAGTTTCCTGAAGGAGCATTTGGTTCTTCCATTAACAAAGAAGAACCTGTTGTAGGAAAATCAACACCTTGGAAAGATGAACAACAACGTACAAGTGCCTTTGTATTTCCTTATAAAGAGCTTCATGAAGACCTTCCAAGACAAGCACCTGGTTCACATGTGATTCACGACGAACCAGATGATGTTCATCCAGAACAAGAAGAGCAATAGTTCCAAGTAGAACTATTGCTCCCATATTAGTTATTCTTTTTTAGTACAAAATAAGCACAACCAAAATTACAGTATTCATATATATAGTCATCAAGTGTACTGATCTTTGAATCGATCGATGCCTTCAAGTGGTCGTCACGGTAAAACCCTTTTAAGCGAAGCTGTTCATAGCCCCAATCGCCTACGATATAATCATATTTTTTTAAAATATCCGTATAGCGAGCTTCTAAGGCATTTTTATCGAATCCATCTTTTACATTTTCTATAAGTTCATAATTTTTTCCAAATAATTCAATCACAAAACTCACCCCTCATAGCTGAGTATAGTTTATCATACTTCTATAATTTCACCTAGAAAATATTACGTGTTGCTTGTATGATTTTCTATTTTATACACAAAACTAACCATACATCAGATAAATATCCCTATACATTCTTATCCAACTGTTAGATGAGGAGGAAAAACTGTTGAAAATCATACGAACACTAACCATATTATTCATTACAATGGCACTAACTGCTTGTGCAACGGATCAGTCACAAAGTGAACAAGAAAAAATAGCCGATCAATTAGATCCAACTCGAGATGAGGGTCCCGTCCGTGACCCGGAATATAATGATCCGAGAGAAACAAGCCGTCTTGGGTTTGTAAATTATACCAAAGATGAATTTGACCAAGATCCGGACAGAAATAGAGTCGTCACAATGGATCGAAATGAAATGGCAGATATCATAGCAAAAATGGTTTTACGACATGAAACATTTGATGAAGTAGCAACACTAGTGACCGATGAAGAGGTACTAATTGCTTATGACAAGAATGATGTATTGGAAAAAGAAGAAGCTGCTGATGTAGCGAAAAAATCTGCTGAATCTGTAATGCCTCGTTATTTTGATATTTACGTTTCTGACAACGACGTATTAATTCGGGATATTGAAAGCTTGCATAATTCAACTACAACAGACCCCGATTACGAAAACACGATTGAACGTATAATTTCTGAGATGAAAAAGTCGCCACAAGGAAAGGACGAGTAATCATTTGATTTAGAGAATAACATATATAGGACTGACTAAAGTTGGTCCTATTTTCAAGTATTTTATGAGGTGAGAACATTGCATGTGAAACGCTATTATTTTTCTTTTCTTTTCATCCTATGCTTATTTTCATTTACTCAAATCGTTAATGCAGAAGATGAAGATAATATTTATGATGAAAGGTTAGCGCTTTATAAAAAAACCGAAACATTAACACAAATACCTTGGTATTATATTGCAGCAATTGATCAATACGAAAGACAAGTCCAAAAAGATTTAGAGGATGATCAACTAATATCGATTAAGTTCCCTGAAGAATCCTGGTTCGGAGTTGGCAACTCCTCCAAGGTAAAGGATTCACGAATTATTACTATGTTTGATGGAAAAGGAAAAGATGGGAATGGTGATAACCTAGCTGACCCACAGGATCCCGAAGACGTACTATACTCGTTGGCATCTTTTATATTAGAGTATGGGAAAACAGAAGATGATATTAAGATAGCCTTGTGGAATCATTACCAAAGGGAGTTAGCCGTTCACACGATAAAGAATACTGCTAAGGTTTTTAAGAAGTATCAAGATATCAACTTAACAAAAAGAGACTTTCCAGTTGCAATTAATTATAACTACAGCTATCGAAGTACATGGGGGGATGGACGTGGATTTGGAGGTAGGCGAATCCATGAGGGAACGGATATTTTTGCAGATTACGGTACACCAGTTAAATCCACAACTTATGGAGTTGTAGAATTAAAGGGTTGGAATCTATACGGTGGGTGGCGAATTGGTATTAGAGACATCTATAATATCTATCACTATTATGCCCACCTTAGTGGATATGAGGACGATATAAAAGTGGGACAAATTGTAGAGCCTGGAGATGTACTGGGTAGTGTCGGTTCAACAGGATATGGACCACCTGGAACTTCGGGCAAATTTCCTCCACACTTGCACTACGGGATGTATAAGGATAATGGCTACAGTGAATGGTCATTTGATCCTTACCCATATTTAAAGAAATGGGAAAGAATGGCAAAAAACAACTAAGGAAAAACGGGACTGTCAGCATCGACAGTCCCGTTTCTTTAATTTGCCTCTTTACTTTTTTTAACAGCATGGGTGATACTTAACGCTAAGCCACCCCATATAATTACGATACCGATGATCGCTACAATAACTGCACCCATACTATTTTGCCTCCTTCGATAACGTTTCCTGCTCTTCTGCTGAAGAAGCTTTCCACTTCGTCATACTCATTAGAATACCAATTACTAATGCTCCAATAGCAACTGCCCATCCACCCCATAGGATAAATGCGTTGGAATAGTTCTCATAGTTACCAGTATCCGTTCCAAACTCTCTTAATAAGTTCTGTTTAAATAGACCAAACATCATGTATCCAAGAACAAGCGGTGTAATACCAGCTAAACTAATCGTCCACCAAGAACCTAAACGAATATCTGATAATCCATTTGCATGAGATTTTAGATCATTAACTTTGCGTAATACCCAAGCAATCAGTACTACCTCTACAAGTCCTACAAAAGCAACACCGAATTGATTAATAAAGTAATCAGCAGCATCTAGGAAGAATAGTCCACCTTGTGTTGCAAAAAGTAGGGAAATTAGTGCGGACAATCCACCACCTAAAGCAACTGCTTTTGTACGAGAAATTTTAAACTTATCAACTAGTCCTGCAATATACGTTTCACAAATAGAAATTAACGATGATAATCCGGCTAGTACAAGTGAAGCGAAGAATAAGAAACCAAACAATCCATTTAATCCTGGGAATTGATTAATGATTTCTGGGAATACAACAAATGCTAACCCTACTCCACCAGCAACTACTTCATCTACGCCGACTCCAACCTGGCCAGCCATGAATCCAAGTGCAGCAAATACTCCAATACCTGCTAGTAATTCAAAACTAGAATTACCAAATCCAACGATAAACGCGTTGTTTGTAATATCTGATTTTTTAGGTAAATAACTAGAATACGTAATCATAATCGCAAATGCAATAGACAAACTAAAGAATATTTGACCATATGCAGCCACCCATACGTCTGGTGATAGGATTTGACTAAAATCAGGTGCAAAGAATGCTTCCAATCCATCGATTGCTCCAGGTAAAGTTAATGCCCGAATTACGATAATAAGAAATACAATTACCAATGCTGGAATAAAAATTCGGTTTGCAACTTCAATACCTTTTTTAACTCCTTTAAATAGGACCCCTAACACTACAGCCCACACAAGAAGTAATGGGATAAGAACGCCTAATTCAAATCCACCAGTTTGCCCTGGTTCAACGGTTAAATTCAAATAATCATTAAATAAGAATGCCTCCGTATCCGATCCCCAGTTTAAATTGAAAGAAAATACAGAATAAGACATTGCCCAGGCAATAATTACGGAATAATATGTCGAAATTACGAAGGCTACTAAAACAGCCCACCACCCAATAAATTCCGTTTTCTTATTCATTTTCTTAAATGTTAACGGTGCGGAGCCACGATATTTATGACCCATGGTAAATTCCATGATCAAGATCGGAATCCCTGCCGTTAACAGTGCAAATAGGTAGGGAATAAAAAAGGCACCTCCACCATTTTCAAATGCTGTAGCAGGAAAGCGCCAAATATTTCCTAGACCTACTGCTGAACCGACTGCCGCTAATATGAAGCCAGCTCTTGTCCCCCATTGAGAACGAGTTTCCATGTTATAAACCTCCCCTTTTTTATACTTACTACAATATGTAATAAGTAATTTTCAAATGTTAACTTTTTTCAGAAATTAATCTTGTCTTGTATTATAACGGTACTTTTTGACTATGTCAAAGTAATTTTTAAATTTTCTATATTATTATTATAATACGAAATAAATAGAAAATTTATCCAAGATATAGTTGTAATAATATAAAAATGAGTTAGATCTAAATTACATTGCGTCTATGCTTTATGGAATTAATTCTCTACACTAAAAAAAGAAAAACCCGAATTAATTCGGACTTTTCCTTGATTTATGATATCTTTACAACTTATTTTTTCTGTAATAGGGTATGAATGACATATGCACACCCTAATATTAGAAGGAACGTTGAAACGAATCCAAATAGAGCCACATGTGTGATTCCAATAATCACATAACCAATAGCTGATGCTAATGCAGAAATAATTGCATATGGCAATTGGGTTACCACGTGATCAATATGATTTGAACCAGCGCCTGTTGAAGAAAGTATGGTTGTATCGGATATTGGTGTACAATGATCTCCAAACACTGATCCAGCTAAAACTGCAGCTAGTGCTGGCAGAAGCAGTGATACATCGGCTATTACAGTTACTTCTGCTGCAATTGGTAACATGATACCAAAAGTTCCCCAAGAGGTTCCTGTTGCAAGTGCCATAACTCCTGCGATTAAGAAAAAGATGACCGGTAAGAAGCTAGAACTAATATTTGCCTGCTCAACAATGTTTGCTAAATATTCTCCTGTCTCTAACTTTCCAATAATTGTACCAATCATCCAAGCTAGAAGTAAGATATAAATTGCTGGTAGCATTGTTTTTATTCCCTCGAAAACAAGTTGACTCGTTTGAGCTTTAGGCTTGTCCTGTTGAAGATGAAAAATTAGTGCAATAAGAACTGCAGTAGCCCCACCAATAAACAAGGACAAATTGACGTCTGTATTTTCAAAAATCGATAAAAGGGTTACGTTATCAGAAATTGCATAAATACCGGTAATAATCATCGAAGTAATTGTCGCAATTAATAACACAGCAATTGGTACTAATAAATGATAGATACTTCCTTTTTCGTGCGAAGAAAAGACATTTGATAAATCTCCGGGTACCTTCCCACTATCTGGGTCTAATACTTCCCCTTCCTGCAATGCACGTGTTTCATGTTTGCGCATTGGTCCGATATCCATTTTAAAGTACGCAACTAAAAACACCAACAACAGAGAGCCTAATGCATAAAGGTTAAAAGGAATCATTTTAATAAATGCCTCAAGTGGTTGATAATCAGTCACTTCATTAGCTGTCAGTAACCCACCTATAATTCCTATTAAGTACGCTCCCCAACTCGAGATAGGTGAAAGGACCGTTATCGGTGCTGAAGTTGAATCAATAAAATATGCTAGCTTCGCTCGAGAAATCTTATGCAAATCTGTTAGAGGTCTAGCAATCTGCCCAACTGCCAGCGCATTGAAATAATCATCAATAAAAATAATTAAGCCAAGTACTGGCGTCATTAATTGTGCTCCTGTTCGCGTTTTGATACGCTTTATCATCCATTCCCCAAATGCTCTACTTCCACCAGTAGCTTGTAAGAGTGCTGTCATCACTCCTAATAAAAGCAAGAACCCTATTAAAAGTAAATCTCCGGTATTCCATTCCCCTCCAGAAACAAATATACCGATAAAAATAGCTCCTATTTCCTTTAAAGCAGTAATAATTGAAAAATCATGAATGAGCAATGCCCCAATTACGATACCAGCTCCTAAAGATAACAAAACTTTACGAGTAAGCAATACAAGTATTAGCATGATTAGTGCTGGTATAATTGAAAAAATTGTTCCTTCCATATATGTAACCTCCGTTGTTTTGTTTAGTCTTGGTGTAAGTGCATGTGGAGATACGTTGTTTTGTACTAAAACAGCAAGAGTTCCATCACTAGCCTCTGACGCTGCATGTGAAACACCACGTCCTGTGGCAACATCGACTGTCCGCCCTAGCTGAGGTTATACTCCTTGCAAATAATTTATCCACAAGAATTAAATATTATTATTATCTAAGCAAAAACAAAAAAAGCAATGATAGAACATAACCTATCATTGCTTTCCAATATACGTTATCCTCCATTTCGATCAGTAGTTCCCCATGCATATGCAGCATGACAGTTTGCCTCTTCTTCAAAGACAACCCAGCAGTAATAGTATGACTTTTATTACGCTTCGGCATGTAACCCTTTCACCAATTTTCACCGTTTGTCAAACTCTAACTGATTACTCATTTTACATGCACCTCTACCTCACCGATCTGATAAGGTTAATTATTAAATTCAAAAATATATTATACTGGATTTTTAGTCATCCTGCAAGTCATTATCTACCACATCATCCTTAGGAACTGCAATGGACGGTCCTTCTTTATTACCCCCGTAAAATTCTGGAACCTCTCCCATGACGAGTTGCTTATCAATCAGGATTCGGGTACTAACTTCTTTTACGTCTGTAACAAAAGGGATGATAATTTGCACATCTGCCTCTACCTCTACATATAGAGATACAAAAACGCCATTAATCCCCATTTCCTCTCGCTCTTCAACAAGTTCTGTCCGAACTGCACCGACTAGCTCTAAATTCACTGGAATTCGGGGACCAAGATTTGCTAATATAGAGTTCCCCGTTGCCTGACCGATTGGGATTTCGATGACAGTTGGATCTCGATCAACGAGCTCATCAACCGTATCTCCATATGGATCTGGCTCCCCTAAAGGATCCTGATATTTAGGTGGCTCTCCTCGGTTCATACTATGAAAGAATTCTTCGACTCGATCTGTTGCAGCACGGTTAATTTTATTCACGATAGAGGGATCCCAATCAACACTCGTAATATACCCATTATTATTTTGTTGAGTAATAGTTACATCTTGAAATGTGTAATTTTCGGCAAATTTTACTGCGGAATTAATTCCCCTAGTGGCAAATTCCGTTGTCTTATCATCCGCAACTTCCATTAACGTAGGTGTTATTCCCTTATCAATTATAATAATACTGGCAATGGTACTTATAGTAAAAAGAATGAATGTCACCATTAAAATAGTACTTACTGGAGGTGGTGATCTTCTTCTCTTCATTCTCATTCGATGTCTCATCATAATAACCCCCCTAAAACAATCTATGCTTGTTTCAAGAGGGTTAGAATTTAAAAATTATACTGAAATTCTTTTATTCTACGTTACAATCCACTATCGTAATATCTAATGATTTAGAAAGGTCAAGCTCGTATGAAGAAATTGCGCTTTCATTTTTACCTTTTATCACTTTGATTATTGGACGATCACAAAGATGCTTATTTTGCCTAACTACTATTCCTACTGTACCATCACTTAATAAAACAGATAAACCATTTGGATAAACTGCAACACTTTGCTTAAAGGCTTCTACCAATTCTTTGTCGAATAAGCTTACTGCACCAGCATATAGTATTTCTAAGCCTTCATGTGGTAGCATGGCATCGCGGTAAATCCGATTACTCGTAACCGCATCAAACACATCTGCTACTCCAATAATTTTTGCATACTTATGAATTTCGTCCCCAAATAACCCGCGAGGATAACCAGTTCCATCTAAACGTTCATGATGTTGATATGCACACTGGGCTACTATGGAAGAAACAGCATTTTGCTTTCGTAGTAAATCAAACCCAATCGTCGTGTGTTCCTTCATGATAGAGAACTCTTCATCTGTTAATTTACCTGGCTTTTGTAGTATTTCTTGATCTATAAATGCTTTTCCAATATCATGCAGTATCGCACCGGTTCCTAGCTCGGACAGCTCCGAATCATTAAGCTTTAAAGCAGAACCAATTGCTAACGAATAAATAGTTACATTAAGCGAATGCTGAAAAATATAATCATCTGTTAGAAATACGTCCGCAAGTAATGAAATGGATTCATCTTGATGTTTAATTTCATTCATTAACTTTCCAACAACTGATGTTAAATTCTTTTCTTCTTTGTCTAAGATAAAAGAATTTTCTAATAGATCGTTACTTTTCGCTTCCGAGAATATAGTACGTACAGATTCAGTTGCCTCACGCTTTAATTCTTCCGATATAACTGGTTCTATTTGAATATCCTTCGTTGATTCATCTTCTATATAGACATACGTTATCCCTTGATTTTGTAATCGTTGAATCATGGTATCGCTCAAGCAAACACCCTTCTTCAATAAGATTAATCCATTATCTCTATGTATTGTTTGACCTAATATTTCGCCTGCTTTTAGTTTTCTTGTGCTAACTAATCTCATTCTGTTCTCCCTAATTGCATTATTAGAAAACTTAGCTTACACCAAGCCTCCCATGGTAGATGAGAATGTCTACTCATCTCTATAAAAAGTGTCATTTTTCGACAACCTACTTTAGAATATCAAAAACAAGTCTAAAAAGCTATTAGAATTCATTAACAATTTAATATATAGCAAACATTTGTGCTTGGTTTACAAAATAATCTTGAATTGGATCTGCGGATGAAAGACTTTAATACCGTACTCAATTAATTAATCGGAAATTATTATTAAAAAAATGCCTTCCTAATTGGAAGACATTTATGTTAATTTGAGCAACGCTTCTTTACCTGTCATCCCGACTTCCCATCCGTAATCCTTTTTTGAAGCATCGGTTATTTTTGCTAATGGAGCATGTAGAAGCTCCTCAATCGTTCGAACACCTTCTGCCCTGCCAGCAATGATATTACGATCTTGTAAATTTTCGTTAAAGAAATCTACATCAAGTGCTGCACACATAATATATCCAATTTCATTTGAAATAACTAATAAATTTGTTTTCGGAAGCTCTACGCGTGTTGCCGTGAAATACTTTCCTTCTACTTCAAGTGGATTAACCGTAATCATCGTAAAAATGCCTCCTTCTTCATGTACACTATATGTGTATGCATCTAAAAGGAGTTGTGACACAGTAATGTTTTTACAAATTACCTAGCGTGGAATAATGCTCCTTCAACGTAGCAGCAAGTAAATCACGCATAAATTCTGGGACGAAATATTTTTTTGTTTCCGATTTAGCTACTTCTGGTAATAAACGACCGAAAGTAAACGTGTCTGCTGTAGCTAATGAATATACCGTTTTCGGTTCTATTGCTTTACCATTCCGTGTAACTTCTTTCATATATTCTGATCCATCTTCATGAAAGCCAGTTGTAATATCTAATCCAGCATAACTCATCCTACCAAGCAATACGCCACGAAACCCAAAACCCTTTAATTTTAATTCGGTGAAATCCCTTGTTAAGGAGACACGTATTACTTCTAGTAATTCTGCTCCACTTAATTCAACTACACATGGATTAATTGGGTGGGGACATATACGATGAACGTCTCCCTTCGTCACTTTCCCTTTAGTAAAATCTCCTAATAAGAGTCCAGCATTTAACATAGCAATATCAGCATTTGTCCATTCTTTCAGTTTATTTGTAAGAAGTTGCATTATTTCTGTATGCTCAAACCATTTAATAGCAATGGGATTTTCAAGATAAGCTACTTGTTCATCTAAAATAACATCAGCACTTTGATTTAATTTCTCTATACTTTCTACAGTTGGTAAATCTTTAGGGAGATGCGTAATATCAGTGGCATAGGCTTCTTTATAAACGAGCTCTTTTCTTTTATGATCCCATGTTAAAGAAACCTCTCCAACAAATGTACAATGTTTCCCTGCAGCAGTTATCAATGTATTATTAATTATTTCCCCTGTACGGAGTAAATGGTGTGTATGTCCGCCAATAATTACATCGATGCTACTACATTTTCTAGCTATTTCTTGATCCTCGCTCAATCCCAAGTGAGAAAGCAATATAATAATGTCTACTTCCTGTTTTAATTTTTTAACATGCTTTTCTAGTGTCGCAAATGGATCAGATACATGCCAGTCAAGTAATTCATAGAAATCATTAAATGGAGCTGTTAAGCCGACTACACCAATTTTCACACCATGAACTGATTCTAAAAAAACCGATTCATGAAGCCAGCTTGGGTCTGACATTTCCCCCATCGTATTATGTAGGTTTGCACAGACTACTGGAAAATTAGCATCATCATACAAATGATATAGATCATGATGGGATAATGTTATACCTTCATTATTGCCTATAGTTACTGCATTGTAGCCAAGCTCATTTAATAAATGGACATTGGCTTTCCCCATAAATGCCTCAGCAATTGGATGGACTCGATCAACATGGTCCCCCACATCAAAAAGCCAGCTTCCATTATTAATCGATTTTGCTTCTTTCATAAAATGAGCTACTTTCGGCCATTGTTCAAAATTACTATGTAAATCATTCGTATAATAAAAATTCAGTCTCTCATGCATGGTTGATTTCTCCTTCAATAATACATTAATCTTCGAAGGTTCTTTCTCCGTCTACAGTAAACTATCTAATATCATTCGAATACCAATAATAATTAATAAGATGCGTAAGATCAGTTCTAACGTTTGCGCTCGTAACAATTGATTTGTTTTTGCACCTAATCTACCACCAATCCAAGCACCCGGGATAAAAAAGAATAAGTACTCCCAAGCGATATGACCTAGAAAAATATGTGAGCTTGCGCCTACGATACTTGTAAAGAAAATAATAAACATCGAGGTTGCTGTAGCAATATGTGCAGGTATACCGAATAGTAGGATCATGGCAGGAACCATAATAGAACCTCCGCCAATTCCAAACAAACCAGATAACGTTCCAACTATTAACGACAGTGCAACTGCCTGCCAAACAGAGATGGAATATTGATACGTTACTCCATCAAGAAGAAATTCTCTTTGGTGATTCTTTTCTTTGAACGAAACATTAGATGAAGGCTCCCGACGCTTTAATGAAAATAACGCAGTAATACAAATCATTAATATCCCAAAATAAAGTAAAAATGCATCCGTATCCACAAACTGGTTTAACCAAGAACCAATAACGCCACCTGGAATACTTCCAAACAAAAATAATAGACCTGTTCGATAATCAACACGGCCCCTTTTAAAATAAGTAAGAGTGGATGAAAGCGAAGTAAAAATCATTGCAAATAAGGAAATACTTACAATTGCTTGCGGAGTAGCCCATGCGAAAGAGTCGAAGGACTGACTCAATAATAATAAACTAGGAATTAAAATGACACCGCCACCTAATCCAACTAAACTGCCTACAAATGCTGTCAAAGCCCCAATAATAACACAAATGATGTAAACCAAACTATTTCTCCTCTATATGTAATAAATTTTATGACGACTCCTATTATACTATTGATTGACCCTGAATTGAATATATATGAATATGAATTGTCACTTATTGAAAATTCCCTTTCCCATTTTGCGACCTTATTATGAGCGGAACTCCCCTTTTATGAGTCAACCCAAACCCCCAAAAAAACCCGCAAACTGGCTTTGCCAATTTGCGGGGTTTCTAACATATTATCCAATAGAACCTTCCATTTCGAACTTGATTAAACGGTTCATTTCAACAGCATATTCCATTGGAAGCTCTTTTGTAAATGGCTCGATGAAGCCCATTACGATCATTTCTGTTGCTTCTTCTTCAGATAGTCCTCTACTCATTAAGTAGAATAACTGCTCCTCGGAAACTTTAGAAACTTTTGCTTCGTGTTCTAGTGAAATATTGTTGTTGTATACTTCATTGTATGGAATCGTATCAGATGTTGATTCATTATCCATAATCAACGTATCACACTCAATGTTTGAACGAGCTCCATCCGCTTTACGTCCAAAGTGAACGATACCACGATAAGATACTTTCCCACCTTGCTTGGAAATTGATTTTGATACAATTGTTGAAGATGTGTTTGGTGCTAGGTGATGCATTTTGGCACCAGCATCTTGCAATTGACCTTTACCAGCTAATGCAATAGATAACGTGTTACCACGTGCACCTTCCCCTTTAAGGATAACTGCTGGATATTTCATCGTTAATTTCGAACCAATATTTCCGTCAATCCATTCCATTGTTGCATTCGCATCACATGTAGCACGTTTGGTTACTAAGTTGTAAACATTGTTTGCCCAGTTTTGGATCGTTGTATAACGGCAATATCCATCTTTCTTAACAAAAATTTCAACTACCGCACTATGAAGTGAATTTGTTGTATAAACTGGTGCAGTACAACCTTCTACATAATGAACCGATGCACCTTCATCTACAATAATCAGCGTACGCTCAAACTGTCCCATATTCTCTGAATTAATACGGAAGTATGCTTGAAGTGGTGTTGTCGCTTCAACGCCTTTAGGAACATAAATAAAGGAACCACCAGACCATACAGCTGAGTTCAGTGCAGCAAATTTATTATCTGTATACGGAATAACTTTACCGAAATACTCCTTGAATAATTCTTCATTTTCTTTTAAGGCTGTATCTGTATCCTTAAATACAATACCTAGCTCTTCTAAATCTTCCTTCAAGCTATGGTATACAACCTCTGATTCATACTGTGCAGATACACCTGCAAGGTATTTTTGTTCTGCTTCTGGAATACCTAATTTATCAAATGTTTGTTTGATTTCATCAGGCACTTCATCCCACGATCTACCTTGTTTTTCAGATGGCTTTACATAATAAACTATTTCATCAAAATCTAATCCAGTAAGGTCTCCACCCCATTGTGGCATTGGACGCTCATAGAAATGTTCTAATGCTTTTAATCGATAATCAAGCATCCATTGAGGTTCCTCTTTCATCCTAGAGATTTCTTCCACGACATTACGAGTAAGACCACGTTCCGTACGGAAAATCGAAACATCTTTATCCGAAAAACCGTATTTATACTCTTCCATTTCCGGCATATTTTTCGCCATTTTATACCCTCCTTTAGGTGCTTAAAAACCAACCTTATTCTTCGTGTACACCTTTTTCCATTGCTTTCCATGCAAGGGTCGCACATTTAATTCGTGCAGGGAATTTGGAAACTCCTTGCAATGCTTGGATATCCCCTAAATCCAAATCCGTATCTATATCTTCTCCAAGCATCATATTCGAAAATAATTTTGACATATTTAATGCATCATCAATTTTTTTTCCTTTGATTGCTTGAGTCATCATTGAAGCAGAAGACATACTAATTGAACAACCTTCTCCTTCAAACTTAGCATCTTTTACAACACCATCTTCAACTTGCATTTGCAGTTGAATTCTGTCACCGCAGGTTGGGTTATTCATATCAACAGTTAAAGAATCCCCATCTACAACCCCTTTATTCCGAGGGTTTTTGTAGTGATCCATAATAACCTGTCTGTATAATGTGTCCAGGTTGTTAAAAGACATTACCAAAAAACTCCTTTGTTTTCAAGAGTCCATCAACTAACTGATCAACATCCTCTTCAGTATTGTACATATAAAAGCTTGCACGAGCTGTTGCTGCTACATCTAACCATTTCATCAATGGTTGACAGCAATGGTGACCCGCTCTAACTGCAATTCCAAAAGAATCAAGTGCAGTCGCAACATCATGTGGATGGACATCATCTAAATTGAATGTGACTAAGGATGCACGATTTTCAGGGCCATAAACATTAACCCCATCGATCGTACGTATTCTTTCCATCACATATTTAGATAATTTTTTCTCATGCTCATGAATATTATCCATACCAATTTCATTTAGGAAATCAATCGCTGCGCCTAGACCAACCGCACCAGCAATGATTGGTGTACCACCTTCAAATTTCCATGGTAGCTCTTTCCACGTAGAATCATAAAGATTTACAAAATCAATCATTTCGCCACCAAACTCAATTGGCTCCATATTTTCAAGAAGTTCTTTCTTTCCATATAGAACTCCAATTCCAGTTGGGGCACACATTTTATGACCAGAAAATGCATAAAAATCACAATCCATATCTTGGACATCAACCCGAATGTGTGGAGCGCCTTGCGCACCATCGACTAAAATGACGGCTCCATTTTCGTGGGCAATTTTAGCAAGTTCCTTAATAGGATGAATCGTACCTAACACATTAGATACATGTGCGATTGCTACAACCTTCGTATTGGACGTAATTGTCTCTTTTGCATCATCTAGTGTTATCGAACCATCGTCTTGTAATGGAATAAATTTCAACGTTGCACCAGTCGCCTTTGCAGCTTGCTGCCAAGGAATAATATTACTATGATGCTCCATTTGTGTAATTACAATTTCATCACCAGGTTTTAAGTTGGCACGTGCATAACTCGTTGCTACCGTATTGATAGCAGTCGTTGTACCTCGTGTAAAAATAACTTCTGCTGTACTAGAAGCATTAATAAATCGACGTACTTTTTCACGAGCCCCTTCATATTGATCCGTAGCGCGTGAACCTAAGGTGTGTACACCTCTGTGTACATTGGAATTATTTTTACGGTAATATTCATCCACTGCTTCTATTACTGGAATGGGCTTTTGTGAAGTAGCAGATGAATCAAGGTAAACTAAAGGATGTCCATTTACTTCCTGATCTAAAATCGGAAACATTTGCCGAATGGCTTTTGCATCCATTAGTTAACCTTCCTTTCAATTACTTGTGTTAATTGTTCTTTTACCGAATCAATTGGTAATTGATTTACAACAGGTGCTAAGAAACCATGAATAACCAATCGTTCTGCTTCGAGCTGAGTAATACCACGACTCATTAAGTAATAAAGCTGTAAAGGATCAACACGACCAACAGATGCAGCGTGACCTGCTGTTACATCATCTTCATCGATTAATAGAATTGGATTAGCATCGCCTCGAGCTTTTTCACTTAGCATTAGCACACGGGACTCCTGCTCAGCATTTGACTTGGATGCGCCATGCTCAATTTTACCAATACCGTTAAATACATTTGATGCACTATCTTTCATAACACCGTGCTGTAAAATATGTCCTTCTGAGTTTTTACCAAAGTGAACAATTTTAGCAGTCATATTCGTATTTTGCTTTCCACGACCAACTGTTACGGCTTTTGCATTTGATGTAGAATTATCACCAATTAGATGTGTAATATTTTCAAATACAGTATTTCCATCATTCATTTGTCCTAACGCCCAGTCAATGGTTGCATCACGATACGCAACTCCACGACGGTTTACATAAGAAGTTGTGCCTGCTGCAAAATTATCAACAGCACCAAATGAAATTTGAGCATTATTTTGAGCGATTACTTCCGTTACGATATTAGCAACCGTTTCTTCTTTTTCATTATTAGAAATGTAGTTTTCTACATAAGTTAATGAGCTATTTTCATCTGCTACAACAAGCACATGATTAAATAACGCTACATCTGGATCTTCTTGCCAGAAAACAACTTGTAACGGTTCGTCAACTTGAACATTCTTTGGAACATATACGAATATTCCACCGTTCATTAACGCAGCATGTAAAGCTGTTAATCGATGTTCATCGATTGAAACAGCATCCTTCATGTAGTAGCGTTTCACTAATTCTTCATGCTCCTGAAGGGCAGTGAAAATATCAGTAAAAATGACACCTTGATCTTGTAACTTTTTGCTTACAGATGCATATGCTACAGATTGATTACGCTGAATCAATAAGTTTTCTGGTAAATTTTCTTTATCAAAGAAATCTTGTATATCTGCTGGTAAATCTGTTAAAGATGAAATTTTATCGCCTGTTGCAGCATGCTTAAAACGAGTGAAGTTCCATTTACTGATATTTGTTTTATCAGGCTTTGGTAATTCTAATGTATCCACTTGTTCTAAAGCTTGAAGGCGTAAATCTTTCATCCAAGCTGGTTCATTTCGTTCTTGCGAGAACTGCTTAATATACGATTGATCATACGGTAGCTTTGTATCAACAGTCATATTATCCCTCCTTACGTTTATGCATTTTGCTCTACAGTTTCGTCTTCAATGCCTAACTCTTCTTTAATCCAGTCATAACCTTCTGCTTCTAGACGTTGAGCTAGTTCAGGTCCGCCAGACTTCACAACACGACCTTGCATCATTACGTGTACTTTATCAGGAGTAATGTAGTTTAATAAGCGTTGGTAGTGTGTAATAATTAAGCAGCCAAAGTTTTCATCACGTAATTTGTTGATCCCTTTTGATACTACTTTTAAAGCATCAATATCTAATCCTGAGTCAATTTCATCTAAAATTGCAATTTCAGGTTTCAATAACATTAATTGAAGGATTTCATTACGTTTTTTCTCTCCACCAGAGAAACCTTCATTTAAGTAACGTTGAGCCATATTTTTATCAATTTCTAAGTAATCTAATGCTTCATCCATTTCTTTAATGAATTTCATTAATGGAATTTCATCGCCTTCTTCACGACGAGCATTAATCGAGGAACGCAAGAAATCAGAAGTTGTAACACCACTAATTTCACTTGGGTACTGCATTGCTAAGAATAGGCCTGCACGTGCACGCTCATCTACTTCCATCTCTAGCACATCTTCCCCATCAAGAAGTACGCTTCCTTCTGTAATTTCATATTTCGGATGACCCATGATAGCTGATGCCAATGTGGACTTACCTGTACCATTTGGTCCCATTACTGCGTGGAACTCGCCACCATTGATTGTTAAGTCTACACCCTTTAATATCTCTTTATCTTCAATTGATACATGAAGATTCTTAATTTCTAGTGTTGATCCTGCCATATCGATACCTCCAAATACTATTTTATTATAAAATTTGAATAGAATTTACATCCATTCTCAATTTATTCTCATTACAATCTTAAATCATTTCGAATGTATAATCAACAAATTTAAGTCGTAAAAGCAATATTATTCCAAGTAAATCAGACAAAATTCTATCCCTTTTTTCTTCTATTGTATTAGTATCACTAATTAATGGTAAATTTAGTCACCTGAAGCAAAAAAACTGGCACTCGATTCGAGTACCAGTTATGTGTTTACGATCTATTATTTATGAATTTGATTATCAAGTTCAGCAACCATGTGTTTACATTTTTCGTATTCTTTATCACGCCGTTTTTCTACAATCATTCGCTTTTCTAATTTACGACTGTACTCTGCATAACAAATCTGATGCGATTGTTGCATCTGCTTCTCCATCTCAGGAGTGTAATTCATCTTAATCTCACTATTAATAGTGAATCATCCTTTCGTATTGTTTACGCTATAAATCGTAACACACGGACACGAAGTACTCCAAAGTGCATATAGCGCGCTACTTTCGGATGAAATTCTATATGGATCCATTTGGATTGAATAGCAAGAAATCTTCATAACATTTAGCGAATTACTTCCATATACTTACCATTTCTCAACATTTGAATTTTGAGACAGGATGAATTCAAAAAATGATTGTTATTCAAAAAAACTTAATGGTGAAATCCTTAATCCGGCAGTAAAAAAAGTTTCACCTAACCACAAATGGGTCCAAATAGCGGAATAAGGAACCTCATCCCCTAATGCATATATCGCAGACCAAAAACAGAAGAAAGCTAGTGAACTTTATAAATTCACTAGCTTTCTGGACAAATTAGTTATTGCCACCAACTGGTACTACCGCACCTTCGTATTTTTCTAGAATAAAGTTTTGAATCTCTTCTGATTGCAATACATCTACCAACGTTTGAAGCGCCTCATTCTCTGTATCTTCTGAACGTACGGCGATAACATTTACATACTCTGATTCAGACCCTTCAATAAATAAAGCATCTTCCAATGGATTTAGATCAGCTCCTAATGCATAGTTTGTATTAATTACGACCAAAGCATCTTCCTCTGATAGATAAATCTCTGGAAGGATCTCTGGAAGTACATCCGCCGAGAATTCCAATTCTTTCGGATTTTCCACAATATCCTCTAACGTTGCAGCAGACTTTTTCACGTCTTCATCTAAAGTTATCAAACCATTTTGTTCGAACAACGTTAAAATACGTCCATGTTCAGCTACGGAATTACTTAAGATAACTTCTGTACCTTCTGGGATTTCATCAATACTTGTAATACTTTGTGAGTATACTCCCATCGGTTCCACATGGATCCCATCAATATAATCTAAGTCATATCCAGTATCTTCTATCGTGTTTTCAAGGTATGGAATATGTTGAAAATAGTTCGCATCTAAGTCTCCACTTGCTAAATCATCATTTGGAAATACATAATCCTCATATGGTTCAATTTCAAGTATGATTCCTTCTTCTTCTAATAAAGGCTTGGCTTCCTCTAAAATTTCAGAATGAGGAACACTTGATGCCCCAACTACAATCGTTTCTTCTGTATTTTCACTGTTATTTTCAGATGTACCTTCATTGCTATCACCTGAATTACTTCCACCACCACAAGCAGCTAAAGCAAAAATAATTAATAAAGATAATAAACTAAAAATCCTTTTCATGTTATACACTCCTCTGTATTTTTTATATAAAATCGGCTCATTGCCGTTTCTACCTCAATTTGTTTAGCGTTTATCCAGTTTATTAGATATAATGTCTCCAATGAATTGGAAAATAAATACAATAATAACAATGACTACGGTACATACAAAGACAACATCAAAGTCTCGGCGCATAAATCCAAAATAATGTGCGTAGTTTCCAAGTCCACCAGCACCAATTACTCCAGCCATCGCGGTATAACCAATTAATGCAATTGCCGTTACAGTAAGACCGGAAATAAGTGCTGGCATCGATTCAGGTAATAACACTCTGAAAATGATTGTTCGTGTCTTAGCTCCCATTGCTTGAGCTGCTTCTATAACTCCTTTATCGATCTCCTTTAGTGCAATTTCCACTAGTCTTCCATAGAAAGGTGCTGCACCAATAATAAGAGCAGGTAGAGCAGCATTAGGACCTCGAATTGTACCTACAAGAAAGTCAGTAAATGGGAATAGTAGTAGGATTAAAATAATAAATGGAATAGCCCGAAATACATTAACAAACGATGCAACGATCCAATTAAGAACCCTATTTTCCCAAAGACCGCCTTTCATTGTTAAGTAAAGTAATAAACCTAGTAATATTCCTAAGATGAATGTTCCTGCCAATGCAATGATCGTCATATAAAATGTTTCGTATGTTGCTTCAATTAAATCTTCTACTTTAAGATTTGGAAATAAATTAGTTAGCACGTTGAATAACCTCCACTTCTACCGAGGTTTCTTCGGTAATAAATGCAACGGCATTATCCTTTTCCCTTTCATCTCCATTAATTTGGACAATCAAGTTACCGTATGCCCCCATCTGTGTTTGGGTGATTTTTCCCTGAAGAATGTTTATATCTACATTGAATTGTTTTGCTATTTTACTAATTAATGCTTGGTTTGCCGAATCACCAACAAAGTGTAAGCGGAAAATATCTTCCCCTTTGTAAGTTGACTGTAGTTGTTCTAAATCATCATCTTCCCCACTACCCATTACTTGTTCAACAAATTTCTTCGTTACAGATTGTTTTGGTTTAAGGAATACCTCTAAAACCTCACCTTGTTCTACAATCTTTCCATTTTCCATTACAGCTACCTGGTTACAAATTTTTCGGATAACATGCATTTCATGGGTAATAAGTATAATTGTTAAACCTAGTTTTTTATTAATATCTACCAATAAATCTAAAATGGCATTCGTCGTTTCTGGATCCAGGGCTGAAGTTGCTTCATCACATAGGAGGACTTTCGGATTGTTTGCCAAAGCTCTCGCAATACCAACTCGTTGCTTCTGCCCCCCACTTAATTGGGAAGGGTATGCATTTTCCCTACCAGCTAACCCAACGAGTTGAATTAACTCTAATACTCGCCTTTCACGTTCTTCTTTTGGAACGCCAGCTATTTCAAGCGGAAAAGCAATATTATCTTTCACTGTTCGCGACCATAACAAATTAAAATGTTGGAAGATCATACCGATCTCCTGTCTTGCTAATCGAAGATCCCTTTTATTTAATGCCGTTATTTCCCTATCACCTATCTTAATGCTTCCTTCCGATGGCTCCTCTAATCGGTTTAGCAATCGAACAAAGGTACTTTTTCCCGCACCACTATAACCAATTACACCGAAGATTTCCCCATCTTTTATATCTAGGTTTAAACGGTCTACGGCAGTAATATTATCTTCCTTTGCCTGAAAAACCTTTCGTAACCCTTTAATGGATATCACGGATATTCCTCCTAAACGAAAATCTATTTTTCGTATTGTTATTCTGTCCTTAGATAATTTACTTATCACTTCGAATTCTTCATATAAAAAGAAAAACGCCTTTCTGCATAAGAGAACAGAAAGACGTAATATATCTCACGTTCTCTCATCTTTCAAAGCATAATGCTTTGTAGGAATTGGCACCTTTCCAAACAAAAGTTTGATGGTTGCCGCGGGTTCATAGGGCCTTTCCCTCCACCGCTCTAGATAAGAGTTAGATCATATTCAATTAAAATTAATTTAGGACGTTAAATCGATAAATAGAATAATAGCATCGTTTTTTAAAACTGTCAACATATTTTCAAGATTTTTTCTCGAACAAATCTGCCCTGTACTTCATGATGTAGCTGTAAATGTTAGGAACCGATTGAAAGGCATAAATTTTTTCTTCAATCCTTCCATTTTGCTTAATAAATAAGCAAGGAACGCTTTCAATTTGGTTTTCCTGCATAAACGATGGATACAATGATGCATTCATGTCATAAAACAGATCGTCTTTATGGACAGCTTCTATTTGCCTTAAGATATTCCGAGCTACATGACAAGTTCCACAGAAAGGTGTGTGAATAAAAATCATTACCGAATCTTTTTCAAGTATTTTTTCATTGATATTTTGCAAATAATCACCCTATCTACACTTACATTAAAAAAATGGGATTTACCGCGATGTGCTTACTTACTAATGCTGTGGCTAAATAACTTTCTGGAGTAGTAGCAACTTCACGATATTCACTACTAACATAGATGTGTTCAGCATGGGGCAACTCATTAGATAATTGTTTACGAAGTTTTTGTCCGGACGGATCTTCATCTACTAATATAAACACATCTCGATGATCCAAATCATAGGTTTCTAATAGTTCATCAAACCTTTCCACAGCAAAAGTCCCATTTGTACAGATAATGGTCACAGCTTCATCGATAATTCTTTCGATTTGTTTTTTATCGGTAACCCCCTCCACAATAATAACTTTTTCTGCGTTTTCTGTCATCATGACATAACACTCCTAAAAGTTTAATGTAAATGTTAAGAAAAGCTGACTCATACCAAACAATGGTTGAGTCAGCCAATATGTATCTTTATTAATCTTCTTCAATAACTTCTTGATAACCCTCAGCAGATAATAAATCATCTAATTCTGATTCATCAGATGGTTCGACAACGATCATCCATGCCTTTTCATATGGAGATTCATTTACTAATTCTGGGCTATCTTCAAGCTCGTCATTAATTTCAACAATTTTTCCACTTATTGGAGCATATAATTCGGAAACAGTTTTAACGGATTCAACACTTCCGAACGGCTCGTCAGCCTCAATATCTTCTCCTACTTCAGGAAGCTCAACAAATACGATATCTCCTAGTTCATCTTGAGCAAAATCAGTAATACCAATGCGAACTTTGTCGCCTTCTTTTTTAACCCATTCATGTTCTTCTGAATATAATAAGTCTTTTGGTAAACTCACGTTAAATCCCTCCAATAATTCATTCAAATTTACTATACATCGTACAAGCCATTATTTCTAGTATTTCACCTTACATTATAACCAGTTTTCCTCATATTGGTCCTCTTTAAAACCGACCGTCACTTTTCCTCCATCAGTTGCAATGGGACGCTTAATTAGCATTCCATCTGAAGCTAATATTTCTGCCATTTCTTCGGTACTAGCATCTTGAAGCTTTTCTTTCAAATTCAACTCACGGTATTTTTTTCCACTTGTATTAAAAAACTTTTTTGCTGGTAACCCACTCTTCTCCATCAAGCCTAAAATTTCATCTTTCGAAGGCGTTTCTTCCACAATATGTATGCTGTTATACGCAACGTTATGCTCATCAAGCCACTTCTTTGCTTTCTTGCATGTACCACAATTTGGGTACCAATAAAAAGATAATGTCAAAATGTTCCCCTCCTTTTTTATAGATTCTATTTTACCACGATTAAATCTCTTTTATTAAGTCTATATCGAAAAAGAATTTTCCTATGAAAATTTATTACACCTAGTAAAGTTTTATCCATCGTTTAGACAGTTAAGTTCATGTATACTAATAGTACAACTTTTTTCCGACGGAAGGGGTCGATTATGCATTATATTAACGGTCTACCAATTCTATTAATTATCCTATCGCTAGTCGTTTATCTACCTTTGCGCTATTTAATTATCCAAAAAAAGAAGGAAACGCTTCGAATCTATCATGAAATAACTTACATTTTGATGATCATCTACATCGAAAGCCTACTTTACTTAACTGTATTTCCAACTCATCATCCAATTCCAAATGAAAGCGTATCGATTAATCTAATTCCATTTCAAACGATAGCTATGTATGTAGAGTTTGAAGGTAATGTGGATATACAAATAATAAATTTATTAGGAAACATAATCGTCTTTGTTCCAATTGGTATTTTTGCTGTTATCTTAAAGAAAAAAATCCTATTTAGAGAAGTACTTATTATTGGTTTTGCTAGCACATGCTTCATCGAAATTACCCAACTTATGTTTACATCGATTGGGATTATCTACCGTAGCTTTGACATTGATGACATAATCCTAAATACAATAGGGGTACTAATCGGCTATTTTATGGCAAGGTCGAGTCAGAAGTTCATTCCATTTCGAAAAAGTTAATTCATAACCTACTTTTTTAATTTTCTAAATAATGTATACTATAGTTAGGTAAATATATCTAGGAAGTGGGTTGGATTCATGAAAAAGAACACCATCTTGCTGTTTACGTTACTATTATTTATTGTTCTATTTAACGGATTAGCTGCCAAAGATCATCGGGCAGAAATAACAAAAAACATCGAAGAGCTACAAAGAGAATTTAATCGAAAGATCACCTTGTTTGAAACAGAGTTAATACATAAGGAAAATAAAATAACTTCATTAGAAAATCATTTAGTAGGAAAAGAAAAACAGCTACAAGAACTAACTTCTCAGATCAACCACCTCTATTCTAATAACCCCAACATCTCAAGTATATACCGCAGTGAAGTTAGTAATATAGAGAAAATAAAAGAACTACCAGCACTTTTTCGCCAAGATAAGAATGTCTTAACCAAATAAAAATAATTAGGGGTATAAATCAAGTTGTGATTTATACCCCTCTCTTTATATGGTCCGATAACGAACCAAGTTATTGCATTCTGTTAGACAATATATTTCTCTTCTTCAATTATTTTAGCAGCAATTTCACGTTTTTTCGCAATAACATTTGTTGGTGTATGACGTGTCAACTTACGTAATGATGAAAGCATCATACGTAACGTATCGCCTTCTTCAACAGCAATTAATGTTTCTTTAGCATCTGCCTCAATCCGGTTGAAGGCTTCCTGTACATACACTTGAGTATAAAGTAATTTTTGCTTACTTTTCTCTAGCCCGGAAGCATTAATTGCTTTTTCTGTACGAAGAATAGCTGATTCCATGTTATAGACTTCTGCCGTCATATCTGCAAGATTTACTAACAATTCTTGCTCATTTTCCAGCTTTTGCATATATTTTTGTGCAGCTAAACCGGCACCTAATAACACCATTTTCTTCGCATTCCTTAATAGATACTTCTCTTGCTCAAGTGGCTCTGTACCTACTTCTTCCGGCATCATCATCATTAACTCTTCTTGTAGTCCTTGAGCCTTTTGCAGTAATGGCAGCTCACCTTTCATCGCTTTCTTTAATAAGGTGCCTGGCACCAATAAGCGGTTGATTTCGTTTGTTCCTTCAAAAATGCGGTTGATCCTTGAATCACGGTACATGCGCTCTACTTCATATTCCTGCATGAATCCATATCCACCATGTAATTGAACCGCTTCATCAGCAACATAATCCAAGCATTCTGTCGCTGTATATTTATTCATGGAGCACTCAATTTGGTATTCTGCAATTGCTTTGGCTACTTCTTTCCCGTCTTTTAACTGCTCATCTGTCATGGATCCCATCCGTTGCTCGAATAAGCCTACTGTACGGTATACCGCACTTTCATTCGCATACGTTCTTGCAGCCATCGTAGCTAATTTCTCCTGTGTTAAGCTGAAGCTAGAAATCGGTGTACCAAATTGTTTTCTTTCGTTAACATACTTCGTTGCTAACTCAATTCCTCGTTTGGAACCACCAATACCACCAATAGCTAATTTATAACGACCTACATTTAAGATATTAAAGGCAATTTTATGTCCTTTTCCTTTTTCACCTAATAAATTCTCCACAGGCACTTCTGCATCCTCTAAGATTAATGTACGAGTGGATGAGCTCTTTATTCCCATCTTCTTTTCTTCTGGGCCAGTTGAAACTCCCGGGTAATCTCGCTCTACTATAAATGCAGAAAAATGTTCTCCATCGATTTTCGCATATACAACAAACACATCGGCAAATGCAGAGTTAGTAATCCATTGCTTTTCTCCATTAAGAATATAATGCGTCCCTGCTTCATTTAGTTTTGCAGTTGTTTTTGCCCCTAATGCATCTGAACCAGAACCCGGTTCCGTTAATGCGTAAGCTGCTAACAATTCACCTGTAGCTAGTTTCGGTAAGTATTTCTCCTTTTGTTGATCATTACCGAAAAATACAATTGGTAAAGAACCTATTCCAACATGCGCGCCGTGCGTTACAGAGAAACCACCTGCACGAGAAAATTTTTCCGTAATTAATGATGAACTGATCTTATCCAGCCCAAGTCCACCATATTCCTCTGGAACATCTGCACCTAATAACCCTAGATCTCCAGCTTTCTTTAGAAGGTCTACAGAATGTTCAAACTCATGGTTTTCTAGATTATCTACTTTTGGTAATACTTCTCCCACAACAAAATCTTCTGTTGTTTTGGCAATCATTTGATGTTCATCTGAAAAATCCTCTGGTGTAATAACATCTTCACCACTTAAATCCTCAACTAGAAATGCGCCACCCTTGAATAATTTTTCTTTTGTTTCACTCATATTTTTCGTCCTCTCCTTATTATGTTTAAGGGTTATCCCCTTACCTATAAGAGTTCAAATACACCAGCAGCACCCATACCTCCGCCAATACACATCGTTACAACACCAAATTGTATATTTTGACGTTTCATTTCATGGGCAAGACTTAAGGTTAGTTTTGTCCCAGTCATCCCTAGCGGATGGCCAAGTGCAATTGCACCACCATTTACATTTACGATGGACGGATCTAAATCAAGCGCCTGAATTACGCGAACCGATTGAGATGCGAATGCTTCATTTAGTTCAAACAAACCAACATCCGATACATCTAATCCTGCAATTTTCAATGCTTTCGGAATCGCTTCCACAGGGCCGACACCCATAATCTCTGGCTCAACGCCTGCTACGGCAAAGGAACGGAATTTAACTAATGGAGTTAATCCCTCTGCCTCTGCTTTTGCTCGATCCATGACTAATACGGATGCAGCACCATCACTCATTTGTGAGGAGTTTCCGGCTGTAACAGATCCTTTCGTATGAAAAGCCGGACGTAGCTTTGCAAGTACATCTATTGTTGTTCCTTGACGTACTCCTTCATCCGTATCAAATAATACAGATTTTTCTTCCACCTTATTGTTTTTTCCAATAAAGCGTTCTTTCACCTCAACGGGAACTATTTCGTCTTTGAATTTTCCTTCTTGAATTGCTTTTGCTGCACGCTCATGACTTTGTACTGCAAAAGCATCTTGATCTTCCCGAGAAATACCAAAACGATTTGCTACTTCTTCTGCTGTATGTCCCATTCCCATATAATAACCAGGTGCATCCTGTACAAGTGTAGGGTTCGGTTTTATAACATGCCCCGGCATTGGTACAAGACTCATAGACTCTGCTCCACCAGCAATAATCGTGTCACTGGCACCAAGCATAATTCGTTCGGATGCATAAGCGATACTTTGAAGTCCAGAAGAACAATAACGGTTAATTGTAATTCCAGGCACATCATTTTTCAAACCAGCTAGACCGGCAATATTCCGAGCCATATTCATACCTTGCTCCGCTTCAGGAATGGCACATCCTATAATGACATCATCAATATTTCCATCATAATTACCTGCACGTTTTAATGTTTCTTTTATCGTTAATGCTGCTAAATCATCTGGCCGTGAGTTAGCGAGTGTTCCTTTTTTTGCTTTTCCCACAGGGGTTCTTGCACCTGCAACTATAACTGCTTCATTCACGTTTTTTCCCCCTCTTCTTATTAGTTACGTAATGGTTTCCCTTTAACGAGCATGTGTTGCATTCTTGCCTGTGTTTTCGGTTCACCAATGAGACTTAAGAAAGCCTCACGCTCTAAATCGAGCATAACCTGTTCATCAATTAACGTTCCCTCTTTAATACGACCACCAGATAATACATATGCTAGCTTTTCAGCAATTTTCACATCATGGTCAGATGCATAACCACCAAATTGTAATGTTTTTGCACCAAGAACCATTGCTGCATAACCGGCATCTCCAACTACTGGAATCTTCTCTCGTTTTGGTGCTTGATAGCCACCTTTAGCTAACTCCAGTACGCGTTCCTTTGCATCATGAATGAGATGATCTGGATTAACACTAATCCGATCGTTATTATCTAGGAATCCATTTTCACGCGCCTCTGCAGCAGATGTAGAAACCTTTGCCATGGCAACCTTTTCAAATACGTCATTCGCTACCTTAGTCAAATCAAAATCGATACCATTTGGTAGATTACGAAGCTCTTTTAAATAAAGTTCCTTCGTCCCACCTCCACCTGGGATTAAACCAACACCGAATTCAACAAGGCCCATATAGGTTTCAGCAGAAGCTTGAATCGCTGCTGCAGGTAATGACACTTCTGCACCACCACCTAATGTCATGTTAAATGGAGCTGCTACAACTGGCTTATTCGAATATTTAATATTCATCGCCATGTTTTGGAATTGACGTACAACCATATCTAATTCAAAGAAGTTATCATCTTGCGCTTCCATTAGCATCATTGCTAAATTCGCACCAACACAGAAGTTCTTTCCTTGATTCCCAATTACAAGCCCTTCATAGTTTTTATCAACCTCTTCAATTGCAAAGTTAACCATTTGAATGATATCAAGACCGATTGCATTACTTTGAGAATGGAATTCTAATCCAGCTACACCATCACCTAAATCTATTAAGCTAGCACCAGTGTTCTTCTTAATGACACCATTAACTTCTTTTAGCTGCTTAATATTTATTTCTTTAGGATTAACCACAAGCTGTTTGTATTCTCCATTTTCGTAGTAATATACATTGCCTTGCTCTGTATTATAAAAGCTTTCATGACCTTCCTCTAAAAGCTTCAACACCCACTGAGGAACTGTTTCCCCTTCAGCTTGCATGCGTTCTACTGATTTCCGTAGGCCAATTGCATCCCATGTTTCAAATGGTCCGACATCCCATCCGAATCCCCATTTCATTGCTTGATCAATCGAAACGATGTCATCTGCAATTTCACCTGTTAACTCAGCAGAATATAATAGTACTGGTTTTAAAATGGACCAAACAAGATCACCTGCTCGATCTCCTTTTGCGTTTACAAGCGCTTTCAATTTACGGCGCGGACCCTTTTCTTGCTTAGCCATTTCTGTTGCTGCCGTTTTTAGTTTTTTGCGATCTTGATATTCTAAGGTTTCTGGATTTAATTCATATATGGTACTACCGTCTTTCCCTTTCTTTTTAAGGAAAAATCCTTGCCCACTTTTGGCACCAAGCCAACCTTTCTCCTGCATGGTAAGCATGAACTTGGGTACATCAAAAACCTCTTTTTCTTCCCCACCTACTTGATCATAAACATTCTTTGCTACATGAATAAATGTATCTAAGCCAACTACATCTAATGTACGGAAAGTGGCACTCTTTGGTCGACCAATCATTGGGCCTGTTACAGAATCTACTTCACCGACACTATAGCCACCATTTAGCATTTCTCGTAATGTTATCAGTAAACCATAGGTACCAATTCGGTTTGCAATAAAGTTTGGTGTATCTTTTGCTTCAACAACACCTTTTCCTAACACATTTTCTCCAAATGTTTTCATAAACTCCAACACTGTAGGGTCGGTATCCTTTGTAGGAATAACCTCTAATAACTTCAAATACCGTGGAGGGTTAAAAAAATGTGTTCCTAGAAAATGCTTTCGAAAATCTTCGGAACAGTCAGCTGCCATATCTTCAACAGATATTCCAGATGTATTTGAACTAACAATTGCCCCTTCTTTTCGATGTTGATCAACGTTTGCAAATACTTTTTTCTTAATATCTAAATTTTCAACTACGACTTCAATAATCCAATCAACATCAGCCAATTTCTCCATATCATCTTCCATGTTACCTACTTCAATTAAGTCTAGACTTTCTTTCGTTGTAATTGGAGATGGTTTTTGCTTTAATAATGCTTTTTTACTTTGTGCAGCAATTCGATTGCGTACTACTTGATCATCTAATGACAATCCTTTTTGCTCTTCTTCCTTTGTTAACTCACGAGGTACGATGTCGAGCATAATTGTAGGTATCCCCACATTAGCTAAATGAGCAGCAATTCCAGATCCCATTACACCGGAACCTAAAACAGCAGCACGCTTGATTGTTCGCTTCATTTTATATCCCCCAATCATAGTTTGAATGAATACTCATTCATTTTTTACTAAAAAATAAAAGACAGTTCCTATCCGTCTATCTTACTCTACTATAAGATATATTTGAAAATTTCGCAATAAAAACAAATGATATTTTTTAGAAAAATTAAAAAAGCGATCGCTACCAACAACCGCTTCTTAGCTAGTTCGAAGTATGAAATTTATGTGACGTAACATTTTGTTTCGACTTTCCATTACTAATGGATGTAGGTTTAAAATATCGTTACGGCAGAATGTTACGCTGATGAAGTTCTCTTATACCAAATATTTAATTAGAGAAAAGTGCTATTTAAAAACTGAATGAAATAACTAGCGTAGGAAACACATGAAGCGGGAGGAAAGGCATCGGTGAGACCCCGGAGTGTGTCAGCACAAGGAGACTCACCAGCCACCCGCGGAAAGCGAAATGTGTTTCCGAAGCGATGTAATAGCATGAATCTATAATTACAAGTTACGTCGCATCATACATCTACTACACATCTGCTGGAAAGGGCGCCTTATTTTTTTAATACACCCTTTAACACGAACCACACATTTGCTGGGCGTTCTGCTAAACGACGCATGTTATACCCATACCAGTCTTTCCCATAAGGAACATATACCCTCATTGTATACCCTTCCTTATGCAATTGTTCTTGAGCTTCCTTTCTAATTCCATAAAGCATTTGAAATTCAAAAAGATCCTTTGAAATATTATGCTCTTTAACGAGTTCCTTTACATATTTTATAATCGCATCATCATGCGTTGCGATAGCCGTATAGTTTCCATTTAATAAATTCATTTTAATTATCTTTTTAAAATTACTATCTACATCTTTTTTGTCTGGAAAAGCAACTTCAGGGGATTCTTTATAAGCTCCCTTAACAAGACGGAGATATGGGTTATATTCATTTAATTCTTTTATATCTTGCTCCGTACGATATAAATATGCTTGAATGACGGTACCGACGTTATCGTATTCTTTTTTCAATTCCTTGAAGATATCAAGGGTTTTTTGACATCGTTCAAAATCTTCCATATCAATTGTTACGGTAACACGATGCTTCTTGCCCGCTTCAAGAATTTTACGCATATTACTCATAACCAATTCTCGAGAAATATCTAACCCCATCGAGGTCATCTTTAATGACAACTCCGAGTTAAGACTTTTTTTGGAAATAATCTCAATAGCATGAACACATTCATTTGCTGATTCGATTGCTTCCTGTTCATTGTCGACAAACTCACCTAAATGATCGACTGTCGTAACCAGCCCACTATCATTTATTTTCTTTATTTTTTTTGATGCTTCTTCAAAGTCTACCCCTGCCACAAACCTTGCAGCACCAAACCTTAATCCATACTTTTTCGCCAATTTTGTAAGCGTTTTATTTTTGGATAAAAATAAAAAGAAGTTACGCATAAGCTGTTCCATGCTAAATACCCCCAAAATAAAAATGTCTTTATCTACTATTCTAGTACATGTTTATTCTATCACTTTTTTTAAAATTCGAATACATTTTTTATTCTATTTCGACAAAATTTGGAATACTTTTTATGATTTCGTTAACATATGGCTAATGTGAATCTTGTAATCGGTGGAGTTTTTTCTTTATCCCTCACTAATTGTTAGATCAACGAATCGGAAATTTGACTTTCAATTGATTCCCCATCCTTGGTTTTACATCAAAGATTTGAAGTGAGGGTCTTACGACGCACAGGACGTGCTAGGGCCGCTGACAATGCGACAGGATGTTACGTTTATGTCGGCCTGCCAGTTATAGGCGGGATAATTAATTTTGTTTTTCTTCATCGTATGTAAGCAACAATCGAATATGTTCCTTTATTCGTGGGAAGTTAATAATAATGGGAAGTGAAACTTCATTTAGTGGGAATATTATTGTACGTCACACGCGGTATGAACAAATGTACAAACCTGCCAGCCGTAACTCAATCGTAATCATTCTTATTTACAAATCGTAACCATTACGATAGTATATATTACAGAGCTATTTAATGAAAGGAATTCAACTATGAAAAACCTCATCGTATCTATAGTGATTCTGATAGTTGGTGGGCAACTTGTAGCATGTACCAATGCAGAACAATCAACAAATTCAGATAAAGAACAAAAATTAACAATTTATACGACTATATACCCTGTTCAGTACGCACTTGAACGTATCGGTGGTGACACGGTATCAGTAGAGACCGTTCTTCCCCCAGGAGTTGATGTTCATACGTATGAACCAACAACTAAAATCATGACCGACGTAGCAAAAAGCGATGCCTTTATTTACCTTGGTTCCGGTATGGAGGGATTTGCTGACAGTATGGCTGATGCACTTTCATCTCATGATTTAACCCTCGTAGAACTAGGTAGACATGAAGCATTATTTCATATGGAAAATATAGCAACTAATAATGAGGATAATCCGTCACATCATCATGATACCGATGGACATAACCATGGAGAACACGATCCTCATGTATGGTTAGATCCCCTTCGAATGATTGAGATTTCTTCCTTATTAAGAGATACACTGACTGAACTCAATCCAAGTAAAACGAATTACTACACGAATAATTTTAACTTAGTAAAAGACGATTTGATAGATTTAGATGAATCTTATACGGAAGCCTTGGATAATCAAACGAATAAAAAAATCCTCGTCTCCCATGCAGCATATGGATATTGGGAAGATAGGTACGGATTAGAACAGTTATCTATTCATGGTTTATCATCTAGTAATGAGCCATCTCAAAAAGAGTTAACCGAAATTATAGATCAAGCTGAAACATATGAACTCGACTACATTATATTTGAACAAAACAGTTCGAATCGTATTTCTGAGATCATTCAGGAGCATCTCCAAGCAAAGACTCTTATTATTCATAACTTATCCGTATTAATGGAAGAGGATATAGCAGCAAATGAAGACTATTTATCTTTAATGAAAAAAAACTTATCCGTGCTTCATCAAGCTACAGAATAGAAAGGAAGGATGGCATGAACGAACCAGTCATTTCGATGAAAAACATTCGATATGCTTATGAAAACAAGCAAGTTCTTAATGAAATTGATTTTATTTTGCCAAAAGGTGCTTTTATGGGGCTCATTGGGCCAAACGGTGGTGGAAAAACAACCTTAATCAAATTGATATTAGGTCTCACTAAACCGTCACAAGGCTCGATTACCTTATTTAATGAACCTATCGAAAAATTTAAAGCATGGAATAAAATAGGATTTGTCTCCCAAAAATCAAATTCCTTTAATAAAGGATTTCCAGCAACTGTTTATGAAGTTGTTTCCATGGGACTTACAGCAAAAGTAGGCTATTTGAAGTTTTTCAAACACAAACATAAGTCAAAAATCTTACATGCAATTGACCTCGTCGGAATGAGCGAGTATGCATATGAAAATGTTGGAAACTTATCTGGTGGACAACAACAACGAGTATTTATAGCACGTGCACTTGTTAGTGATCCAGAGCTATTAATCTTAGATGAACCAACCGTTGGGGTTGATTATGAAAATGTTCAGCGCTTTTATGAATTACTACGTGATTTGAACAAGAATCAACACATTACGCTTCTGCTAGTAACCCATGATACGGGTACAATGACAGAATACGCGACAGACATTGCTTGTTTAAATAGATCCTTACATTTTCATGGAAATCCAGAAGAGTATAAGGAATTAACGGAGAAAGATTTATCGCGCGTTTATGGTCATCCCGTTAATCTAGTGACACATGACCATTAACTATTGGAGGATTTTAGATGTTAGCAGACTTTTTAGAATTTGATTTTTTAAGGAACACATTTTTAACAGGACTTTTAATTGGGGTGATCGCACCACTGTTAGGTACATTTATTGTTGTACGAAGACTTTCCCTAATTGCCGATGCATTATCCCATGTGACACTAGCTGGAATTGCATTTGGATTATTTGTGGAGAAAAAATTTGCGATTACATTTATAACACCTTTATACAGTGGAATGTTTTTCTCTGTAATGGGATCGATCTTTATTGAAAAGCTAAGAAGCGTTTATAAGTCTTATCAAGAAATTGCTATTCCTATTATCTTATCCGGTGGTGTTGGGTTAAGCGTTATTTTCATCGCACTAGCTGACGGATTTAACACAGAACTATTTAACTATTTATTCGGTTCCGTATCAGCTGTAAGTAGAAATGACTTCTTATCGATTCTTGGAATTTCTGTCTTTATAGCTATCATTATCACCCTATTTTATAAGGAACTATTTACACTTTCATTTGATGAGGAGCATGCTCGCGTTTCAGGTATCCACGCGAAACGAATTCATTTTTTATTTATTGTATTAACTGCTTTGGTTATCGCTGCATCCATTCGAATTGTTGGGGTGCTACTCGTATCTGCGTTAATGACTTTACCCGTTGCTGCGAGCATGCGCTTGGCTAAAGGATTTAAACAAATGATGCTATTATCTATTGTATTTGGTGAATTAGCTGTTATCATTGGATTAATAACAGGTTATTATTTAAGTATCCCACCAGGGGGTACGATTGTTATGGTTTCCATAATCATCTTATTACTTTCGATAAGCCTAAAAAGATTTCGCTATCGTACGATCAAAGTGAGGGATAATAATGAACATTGATGAAGCAATTGAATGCCTGAAAGAAAACGGCTATAAAACTACCGGGAAGCGAAAGGATATATTAACCTACTTTAATGAAGTGGATGGATATCGTACGGCAAAGGATCTAATTCAACATCTTGAAGAAACGTATGATGGTATTAGCTTTGATACGGTGTACCGTAACTTACATCTTTATAATGAAGTAGGTATTTTGGAAACGACGGAATTAAATGGGGAAAAACATTTCCGTATGAATTGCACCCATCATCATCACCATCATTTCATATGTAAAGATTGCGGAAAAACGAAAGAAATCGAAGTTTGCCCAATGAATGAAGTGAAAAAGTCATTAAAAAACTATATGATAGAAGATCATAAATTTGAAATCTATGGTCTTTGTCCTAAGTGTCAAACCGCATGAATGCAAAAACAATTGTTGCAGTTGGATTAGGTGGAACGATTGGTGCTATATCCAGATATGGTATTGCACTAGCTATACCTCTAGAAAAAGCCACCTTCCCATATGCTACATTAATAGCTAATTTGATTGGCTGTTTATTATTAAGTTACGTATTAAACCGGTCAGTTATTAAGGAAAAGATCGGCAACACAACCTTTACAGCCTTAACAACAGGTGTGATTGGTTCTTTCACAACATTTTCTACGTTCGCTGTAGAAACCGTCACTTTATTCCAAACTAATATCATATTATCTTCCATTTATGTATTCAGCAATATGCTTGGGGGATTATTGTTTTGCTTCCTTGGATATAAAGTTGCTTCGATACAAAGGAGGGCAACTGTATGAGTTTTTTATTGGTTGCAATTGGTGGATTTTGGGGCAGCATCGCACGGTACTCTATTTCTGTAAAAACCAATAAACATTTTATTGGCACATGGGTAGCCAATATTACTGGATCAATGATTCTAGCATTTCTTTTTCATTTTTATCTTATAGGTGCAATTTCAAATGCTTTATGGCTTCTAGCTGGTGTTGGCTTTTGTGGAGCCTATACCACCTTTTCTACATTTGGTAATGAAACAATCCAACTCGTTACAGCGAAAAATTACAAAAAAGCAATTTCCTATGTCGTAAGTTCTGTAGTCCTATCCATCACAGTTGTGGGGCTTATTTTAACCCTTTTAGGAAATTAACTTTAAGCCCACAGCTGCTGACAATATCATTCCCATAAATAGAATACGACGCCAATCTTTTGATTCACCATAAACAAACATTCCAATTAATGTACTACCTACTGTTCCAAGTCCCGTCCATATGGCATATGCCGTGCTCATCGGGATCGTTTGCATTGCAATAGATAAAAAAATAAAACTAACTGCAAATCCTCCAAGCAAGCTCCCAATGGAAAGCATATCCTTTTTCTTCGTTACCATGTTGATCCCAATAACGCCAATTACTTCACCAATACCGGCTATGAGTAAATAAATCCATTCCATTATGAACGCCCCTCCTCTGTATCTGGTGTTATCGATTTTAGTCCCATTACACCGATTAACAAGACAATTATTAAGCAAAATTTCCCCATATGAAAGGATTCTCCAAATAAAAACATATCCAACACTACAGTACCAGCCGTACCCATTCCAGTAAACACTACATATGCTGTCCCAACAGGCAAACATTTTGTAGCACTTAGTAAAAGATGCATACATAGATAAATGGCAATACCTGTTAACCCCCAAGTCCACCAATTATAAGCATGCTTTAAACCAACAACCCAACCAATTTCAAATAACCCTGCAATAAATACATATAACCAGCTTCGATTCATAGTATCATTCTCCTTGCTTCTGGACTCAATGAAAATACCCGAGAAATATCGACGTAACGTAGATATCTCCCGGGCTTTTCCCCCTCCGTGTACACTTTCGTGCGTTTTCTCTCGGACCTGACCACCATTAGGTGCGGAACCCTAGAAAACTTTTAACTATTAAAGTGATTTTCTATTTGTTCTAAGCTTTGTTTCAATTGCACAATTTCTTTTTCGTTAACCTCCATACAACCATAGCGTACTTTTTGATATACGTAAAGGTCAACGGAATAACCAATTCGACTTAACCATTCCTCTATTGTTTCGAATGGGTGTCTCCCTTTTCCATGTTTGGCTGCCAAATGCTCAAAGCGGTATATCATTTTCCGAACGGGATGATCAATTTTCTTCATCCGTTTACGATATAATCTTCTTTCGTGTGACTTATAACGAGTAAGCTTTTCCTCCGTTTTATGATAATCAACCTTCTTCTCTTCCTCTGGTTCTTTAAATGTAAAACGTGACTTAATGAAAAGCACGAGCATAATGAGAACCAGGCAAATAATTATACCTGTAATAATGATATAGATTGATCCAAATAGAGAAACCTCATTAAAAATAGATTCCCCTAATTCAGCTTCCTCCATCGTATCCAATTGCTGTTCATTGTCACTATATTCTACAAAATCACCTAGTTCAATATCAGGAACGACTTCTGATGCCAAGCTTGTTACCATCTCAATAAAACCGTTTGTAATTACCTGATAGCTCCGAATAAATAGCGTTCTTATCTCATCAGAGAATAGATAAATAAGGGTTGTTATTGCAAGGAAAAAACCAAGAAATCCCCCCCAGAATTGACGGTTAAAATCTTTTTTATCTCCTTTTCCAATCTTGGCTGCATGGCTACTTATATTACCGATCATAACAATTAAAAGCTGCACAAACACGAGCATCAATGCTTGGCCGTCTCGAACAAATATCATAATACCTGTTCCCAACAAAATGGACATAATGATATATAAATTTTCACGATTTATGTGCATTTCACTTCGAATGGCAATATATCTCCAAGTTAATAAACCAGCAAAAGCAAGACTTAAGCCAATTGGGTAGCCAATTGTATAAAAGACAATAAAGATGATTGGTGCCGTTAGGATATAGGGTAGTTGCTTCCACTTCAACCAAGCATAGCTTGAAAAAACAATAGCTATTCCAATGACGATACCTAGGTAAACCCAGTAAGGAGTGACTTGATAATGAAAATACATTACAGGTAAAATAAATAAAAAGGTTAAAATTGCCTCGCTCAAGAAATGGTAAGCATGTGTAATAATAAAATTTTTATTCATCACGGTCACCTTACCCTTAACCGTTTTTGGTTAGAGTACGTACCTAGCTGAAAAAAATTATGTAGCATTCGTATAGGTCTCCTTTCGTATTGGCCTAACAACTGCCCCTTCCTCTGTTCCCGTAACTTGAAATACGGTATTTTGCACTTGCTTCCATGTCTGAATCGTTTCCAATGCACCTGTAGGCACTTCTCCAATAATAATAATTGTTTTTGGATTAATAAATTGTTTTCCTAAGCGATGTAACAATTGGTTGAATGGCATAATCATCGATTGTTTATGAACTCTCGCTAGCATTTCTAATGCATGACCATAATGGCTTTTCCCTTCTCCCTCAGGTAATTGAATGTATGGAATTTTCCCAGGCTTTCTTGCATTTACATAAATTTCGTACGGAACTCCCGTTTTTGTCGCAAATTCACTTAGGTAGGCAGTATAACTTAATAAATTTTCCAAGTTTTTATTATAGCGATACTTATTAGGACCTTTTTCTGTACTTAAATTAACAATAAACACATACGACATATCAACTACCCGTTCATAAATGTTTGTTTGTAAAGACTGGGATTTTACAGAAGCATTCCAGTTAATCCGGTGAAAAGGATCACTAAAACTATAATCTCTTGTTCCTCGTGGACTTTGAATATCTTCAAATGGAGAAAAATTTGCACGGCCATCGCCTGGAATCATATGGAAAATTGCTTCTGCACCTTCGACCGGAAGTAACTTAGGATAAACAATAAATTCTGTGCGAAAAAACTTCCGATACCCCAATGTTACCAAATTAAAATTTAATAAATGAGGAAACGTATACTCAATATTATTTACTTTAGAAACACCGCGTTGTTCCGCTATTACAGGAAATTCGATCGTAGTATTTCTTTTTTGTAGTACGGATAAGGGAAGTTTTAATTGTTTCCAATATTCTTCTTGTTCATCCACTAGCGTATACGCTTTTACAGATGGGCCGATTTGGACTTTAAACATCCCATTAACAATGGGAAACAATGAATAATTCCGTAATTCAAACTTTAGATTTGCTTCCTCCCCCGGAAAAAGTTTAATACTTTGTTCTTTACTTTCCAATTCTAGCTTCTGCCCAATTCCACGATCATACACCTTATACACGATCAGATAGGATAAGAAAATGCCCACACCAACAAATGCAATTGGAGCCCGAAATATAACACCAATTAAGAAAAACAGAACCAATGCGATTAAAACATAATCAAAGCTTTTCGAATGTTCAAGGCCAACCTCTTTTTTCCACATCATTCGCTAATAGCCCCTTCTTCCACCGGGACAGGAACTGCTTGTATAATCTCATCAACTACTTGTTGAGTCGTCTTCTTAATGGAGCCTTCCATAGATAATATTAAACGATGTTCGAATACATAAGGCACCAACTTTTTAATATCTTCTGGTGTAACAAAATCTCTATTTGCTAAAAACGCTCTTGCTTGTGCTGCACGCATTATTGCTAACATCCCTCTAGGGCTAACTCCTAGCTCTACTTCATGATGTTCTCTAGATTCATGGATTAACCCTAATAAATAATCGGAAACTACATCAGAAATTGTAATGTGCTTGATTTGTTCTTGATAGGATTGAATATCCTCAATCGTTAAGGAAGCTTGAATCGATTCATATGGATCGTTCGTACGATAGGCCGTCAATATTTGCTTTTCTTCTAAAATATCCGGATAACCTAAATCAATCTTAAATAAAAACCTGTCTAACTGTGCCTCTGGAAGTGGAAATGTCCCATAATTACTTTCTACTGGGTTTTGCGTTGCTAACACAATAAATGGGGAAGGTACTTGAACTGTTTCTCCATCAATTGTGGATTGGTATTCCTCCATGACTTCTAGCAGACTGGACTGCGTCTTTGGAGTGGCACGATTGATTTCATCAGCGAGCAATACATTGGAAACCACCGGACCAATTCTTAGCTCAAACTCTTGAGTCTTTGGATTAAAAAAACGAATCCCAGTAACGTCACTAGGTAATACATCCGGGGTAAACTGCACTCGGTTAAAATCACCATCCATGACCTTTGCAAAGCTCTTTGCCAATTTTGTTTTCCCTGTTCCTGGAACACTCTCTAGTAATACATGTCCCTCTGCTAAAAGAGCAACAAATAGTAAGTCAACAACTTCTTCCTTTCCATAGATGACATGATTTAATGAATCCTTTGCCTGTTTAATTTTCTCCATCTTTAGAACCCCCATGGCTTATATTTACAAAAAATAGATAATTCATTTAATTGGAACACTTTTCCATACGATCATAAACTTATTAAGTTTCACGAAAATATAATTTTTTTGACGGGGAATAAACAATAACAGTAACGATTATTGCTATCATAAGCATCCCAATTGCTAATATACTAATAGTCACTCTTAATGGGATAATATCTGCAATAGCTCCTACTAGGACAACAAAAACAATCTGTACCAAGCTTTGAATAAGTTGGAACATACTAGTGACCCTTCCCATTATTTTGGTAGATACATTATTTTGATAAAACGTTGTAATTCCAGCATTTAGAAAGGCATTAAAGAAACCAAGGATGACAAAACCTATCGTTATTGATAAAAAGGACCAAGACGAAGCATATATAACATAACCCACAGCTTCCATACATATACCAATAGCAATCATTAATCGTAGTGACAATTGATTAGAAAAAATGGAAACAAAGATCCCACCAATGATTGCCCCAACTCCCGTAATACTTATTAGCAAGCTATAGTCCACCTCAGATAACCCTACCACTCGCTGGGTAAAAACAACCTCCTGTGCATCCATTGCAAAACTAAATATAATGCTTGCTACATAGGCACCATATACGATACCAATATACTTTTGGGCCATTAAAAACTGAAAAACAATATTCCAATCAGCTTTTAATTGTTTAAATGATAATTTTGGTGCATGCTGTTGATCGATCTCCTCTTTCTCTGGTAAAAAGTATAATAGAATTGCTGAAACCAAGAAGGAAGCAGCATTCATAAAAATAGCAGTGTCTATAGATCCAAGTAAAATAAGTGCTCCACCAACTGCAGGTCCAACGATAAATGCCCCTGACATTGTTATCGATTGAATCGAATTATAGCGTTTTCTCCTATTTTTTGGAACAAGCTGGGTAATATATGTCATCGAAGAAGGGACAAAAAACGCCTTCGCTGTACTTATTCCAATCAATACAGTATAAATGAGCCAAATATTTGGTAGAAAGGGAATGAAAAAAACGAGTACTGCTCGGACTATATCTGTCCCAATCATTACTTTTCGTTTACTCCGGTAATCAATATAACTCCCTGTCCAGAATTTAGTAAGCACATTGACTATTGGACCTATCACCCATAAAGCTGCAACTGCAGCAGCAGATCCAGTCATTTGATAAATTAATAAGTTAATGGCAACTAGATATATAAAATCACCGAGTCCTGAAATACCAATTGATGTTAATAGAATAATAGGTTGCTTCCATGCACCGAACGAATTTTCCATAGACTCTCCCCTAATTTATCTTCAATTTTCAAAATACTCTTCTATTTTAATCCTTTTCTTACGAGATTTACAAATTTAAGCAATACGTTAAATTAGCAAATTTACGATTAGTAGAGATTCATCAGTCATAAATTGATTAACTTTATCTACAGTTGATGTCACTCTATAGCGCATCACTTCCTCGTACTTCTTGAGTGGTACATGTTATTCGTTATTTGTTCAATAATTTATATGTATTTATATAGTGGTAGGCACATACGATGGTAGGGAGTTTAACTTGGACAAGGTGGCAAAATAATTGATAAAAAAAACAATGGCTATATTCATTGGAAGCGTTTTATTAGCACTAGGAATTAATTTGTTTGTTATCCCTAACCATTTACTTGATGGTGGAATTATTGGATTAGGCCTACTTGGCAAATACGTCTTTGGTTTAAAGCCCGGATTGACCATTATTTATTTAAGTATTCCATTATATATCATTGCTTTCATTTACAATCGTTCCTATTTTTATAATGGAGTGCATGGTCTATTCGTTTCTTCCTTTTTAATTGATCTTTTTAACCCATTATCCTCTTGGGATGCTCCACCAATACTTATAAGCTCTATTTTAGCTGGAGTAATAATTGGTTTCGGCATAGGAATACTGCTATCTGCAAATATTAGCTCTGGTGCAAGTGACTTATTTGCATTAATGTTATCGACGATATTGAACATCAATGCAGGAATTATTATTTTCTTTTTTGACTGCATCGTTTTATTATTAGGTTCATTTGTTGTACAAGAGGTTACGATTTTTTACTCCGCCATAATGGTCACAATGGTAGGTGTAACTACATCTGCAATCCTAAGAATTTTTCGTAAAGAACGACATACGATTTATTTTTAATAAAAAAAAGCTGTCCCTAAGGACTTAACTTATGGGACAGCTTTATATCATCAACTATCTTTTTTACTCTGATAATCTTTTTTAAGCATTCTCATAAAGGAAACGACGATCAAAACGAGTATGACAGTAAATGGTAATGCTGATATTAAGGATGCTGTTTGTAACGCATTCAATCCACCTGCTAAAAGTAATACTACTGCAATTGCTGTAATTAAAACCCCCCATATCATCTTTACATATAATGCAGGGTTTAAACTACCCTTTGATGTCATGCTCCCCAATATATACGTTGCAGAATCGGCTGAAGTAACTAAGAAAGTAAAAATAAGTAGAATCGCTAGTAATGACATGACATTAGATAAAGGGAGATTCCCAAATGTCTCAAATAAGGCAACTGCAACATCTGCATTCACAGCTTCAGCTATAGTTGTTCCATTATTAAGGTCACTGTACAATGCAGTCCCTCCAAATGCCGCTATCCATAAACAAGCAATAACAGGCGGAACAATTAATACTCCCATAACAAATTCACGAATTGTTCTTCCTCGAGACACACGTGCAACAAATGCCCCAACAAAGGGAGACCACGCAATAGCCCAAGCCCAATAGAAGATGGTCCAATCTCTCACCCATGTACCTCCTTGATACGGGGTTAAGCGCATGCTATATTCAACAAAATTTGTTAAATAATCCCCTAAACCAAGTACAAAAGAGTTTAATATAAATACAGTTGGACCGGTGATAAATACAAATAACAATAAAACAATACACAAGCCTAAGTTTACATTACTTAACCATTTGATGCCCCGATTTAAGCCTGTACTAGATGATAATAAGTAAAGCACTAAAATAACACCAGCTATCGCAACTTGCATCCACACCGTATTAGGGAAATTAAATACATTTTTTAATCCTCCATTCATTTGCATTATTCCAAGCCCTAATGAAGTAGCAACCCCCATAACGGTTGCAATAACAGCTAACGAATCAATCGTAATTCCTAGACTTTTATTTTTTCCTACAACAGGTTGTATAGATGTGGAGATAAGACCATTATTATCTTTCCGAAATTGTAAATAAGCAATAATTAACCCAACAACAGCAAAAACAGACCATTGACTAACCCCCCAGTGAAAAAAGGAGTATCCCATAGCTATTCTTGCAGCCTCTTCTGTTTGACCTTCAAGTCCATCAAATGGCGTGATGAAAAAATGACTCATTGGTTCTGCTACACCCCAAAATACTAAACCAGAACCAAACCCTGCAGAAAAGAGCATTCCAACCCAAGTAAAGAACGGATACTCCGGCCTAGACTTTGGAGGACCAAGACGTATTTTTCCATACTTGCTTATAGAAATAGTAATTAAAAATAAAACAAATACAAAAACAGCTAATAGATAAAACCAACCAAAATTTCTTGTCGTAATGTTAAACAGTGCCTCTGCAACGTCCCCAAATTGTTCTGGTAGAGCAGCACCAATAATAACAAGTAATAAGATAATAATCGCTGATATATAAAATACTGGATTTCTATATGTATGCTTTTTCATTTTATTCGTCCTTCCTGTGATGTAATAGTAATCAATAGCAGCGAATGGATTGTCACTACCAACGATTGTTCCCCTAATAAAGTAATTCTTCAAATATTAGGGGGTTTTTTCAGCCCCACTGATTGTTAGATGAACGAATCGGATATTTGACTTTCCTTTAATCTCACACTCAAATTCCTTGGTTTTAATTCGTGGTTTGAAGTGAGTCTTCAGTAATATGCAGGAAAACTACTTAATCCTATACAGAAAAGTTTCTACTATATAGAGGAATACGTTACATAGTGGATAATTTATACCCTAAGTTTATATATGGTAAACTATATTTTTTGAAGCAATACGAAAATTATTCATCCCTATATAATCTACACAGAATGACCAATAATAAAGTTAATCTTTAATCAACGGGCTTTTCTTCCTCCCAGCTGATTGTAAAATGAACGAATCTTTGAGTTTATTCACTACTTAGCTCCTTTGTTTTGCTTCATAGGTTTGAATTGTATATTACGATACATAGGACGTGCTAGTGCCGACAATGGACAGGACGTCGCATATATGTCAGCCTGTCAGTAATATGGAAAAAAAGAGAGATCTTATTTGATCTCCCTTGCACTTTATGTATTATTCTGAAAATGACCCTTCTGAAACAAATGCATCTATTTCTTTACGGGTAGATGGCTTTTCACGTTGTTGTAGTTGCTCTGGTAAAGCTTCTTTTTCACCTGCATAACCAACTGCTACAATCGCATGAATTGCATAACCCTCGGGTATCTCAAGTTTTTTCTTAGCTTCCTCTTTATTAAAACCACCCATAGCGTGTGTTACTAAGCCTTTACGGACTGCCTCTAGCGCAAAATATCCCCAAGCAGCACCAGCATCAAATGCATGAGCTTTGTTATGACCTCCAAAGCGCTCTTCATTCTCTTTAGAAATGATTGCAACAAGAATTGGGGCTTTCTTACACCAGATCGTATTTCCTTCATGGATAAAGGTTAAGAATTTTTCTCGATCAACTTTATTACGTGCTACAATAAATCGCCAAGGTTGAACATTTCCCGCTGAAGGTGCCCACCTTGCTGCTTCAAATAGGCTATTTAAAATATCTCCAGGCACTTCCTTTTCTTGAAAAGATCTCGGTGACCATCGTTCTAAATATATTGGATCAATTTCATATATACTCTCACGATTTTTGTCTACCTTATACATAAGTTCACTTCACCTCTTTATTTTTTCTAGTTGATTTTTGAGTTTCACATTCTATTATAAAATGCATTTAGCTTATCTTCAATTGAAGGGGGTTATGTTCATTGCATTCTACTATGAACATATGAATAAACTGCGCATTAACTTATCAAATACTATAGTTCAAATTCGTAATGTAATGTGCTACTAACACCGCTACGGAAATACACTACGCTTTCCGCGGGTGACCCGTGAGCCTCCTCGAACTCCGTTCTGCGGGGTCTCACTTTGGTCACTGTTCTCGCAGGAGTCTCCGTGTATTTCCTTCGCTATATTTAATATAATTGATCGATTTTAATAGAAAAAGCTAGCAGAACTTCTATTTTACAAAAGTTATCTTTCAATAATCAGATATTTTCAACAGAGGAGGCTGAGGCAGTGCCCACGAAAAGCGAAGTATTCTGTCGTAGCGATATTTTAGCACTCTCGAAAGTACGGGAAAATAGTAGATTTTACCAAAAGCTTACGTTGCATCATACATCAAATATGTAACAAAGGGATAGGTTAGGGGATTGGAGAATAGGAAATAAAGCGTAAAGGAAGACGTGGGAGCTGGCTTTAATAACAAAAAAAGCCCTAGCAATTATGCTAGAGCTTTAACACAAAATCTATTAATTAACAACACGTCTTACGTGACCAGCGAAGTGATCTTTCCAGTAACCACTTGTCATTGATTTAACAGATAATCCATATGAACTTTGAGAACCAATGAACTGTCCATTCCCAATATAGATACCAACATGTCCATTTGTTTTATACGTATTAAAGAATACAAGGTCTCCTGGTTTTATATTACTATAAGATACTTTTGTTCCAGTAGACTGTAAAGCGGCTGTACTGGAAGGAACGGAATACCCACCTTGTGCAAATGCCCAAGATACAAAACCAGAACAATCAAAACCGCTCGGTGTTTTTCCTCCCCACACATAAGGTACTCCTAAGTATTGGTAACCAGCATTAATTACTGTGCTTAGACTTCCACTAGCTTTCGCTGGAGTAGAAGATTTATTTTCTTTCTTACTTAAAGTGTTTAAGTTACCATCACTTGAACTGTTAGATGATGAAGATGATGCACTTGCTGTAGAAGGCGTTCTTTTAGCCGCAATACTTTGTCGAACTTCTCTTTCAATCGATGCAAGTCTGCTATCTTCTACTTGTAATTCTTTTTTCTTATCAATTAACTCTTGCTCTTTTTGCTTTAGTTCATCTTTTTGCTCAACAGTCTGTTCCTTCTGAGCTAGAATAGTCTCTTGCATACCTTCTAGTTCAACTTGCATTTCCGTTAATTCATCAAGTTTATTTCCAACAGACTTTTTATCTTCTTCTTGTTGATTTATTAACTCTGTATCAGAGTCAGTTATTTTTGTGATAGCTGATACTCGACTAACAAGGTCTCCAAAGCTTTTTGATCCAAAAATCACATCAAGAAATCCGATGTTCCCACCGTTCTTTTGATAAGAAACCATGCGATCTTTCAGGATATTCGAACGTTTCTCGATTGCTTCTTCTAATTCTGCAATCTCTTTCTCTTTCTCTGAAATCTCTGTGTTTGTTTCGTCTAACTTATCTTCATTTTTTTGAAGAGCTTCCTCTACTTGTGCAATCTCTTCATTTAGTTCCTCTAATTCTATTAAAACATCTGCAATTTCTGATTCTGCTTTTGATAGATTATCTTTGATCTCTGAACGTTCGCTTTCAATTTGCGATTGTTTATCTTGTAATTCATTTAATGATTCTGCTCCAACCGTGCTCGCCGTGCTCGTGAAGAAAGTACTCCCTATACCGATTATGGTAACTGTGGCTATTGTTATAACTGCCTTTTTCAACTTTCTTACCTCGCTTCCCCTACTACAAAACTTTTTTTAGTAGTAAAATTATATATTTATCACTCTATGTAATCTATTTTTTATTAGGCAATTAGTAGTATATCATCTATAAATGTCATGCGTGTTATAGAAATATTACAATTATGTTTCAAAAGATGACAATTACTTATCTTATCCTTAATAATCTATTTGTCTTTCCTATCATTCTACTGATTCTTACAAACAATTATTAGATGATCAAGAAATTGGCAAAACTATTGCAAAAAAGAAACAAGACTGGAAAAATAACAATTATCATGTAGAAAATATGGGAGTATGATCATGAAGTTATCTGAGTTTATAGGTAGTCGTCTAATTAAAACAGCCGTAGCTATATTTATTACAGCATGGATATGTAATCAGATCGGTTGGCCACCGGTTTTTGCTGTAATCACTGCGATTGTTACCTTAGAACCAACCGTATCTGAATCCATTAAAAAGGGATTCATACGTTTACCTGCTTCCGCAATCGGATCAGCCTATGCCGTTTTATTTATTTCACTTTTCGGAAATTCGCCAATCACCTATACTCTGGCAGCATTCTTTACCATTGCAACCTGTGTCAAGTTGAGATTACATGCTGGATTACTCGTAGCAACACTTACAGCTGTTGCAATGATAGAAGTTATTTACGACAATTTTTTTATCTCATTTTTTATTAGGTTAGGAACTACATCGATCGGCTTAATTGTTTCAACTGCTGTCAATATGTTTATTCTGCCACCAGATTACACACAAGAAATTGTTAAAAACATTCAAAGGTTGAATAGTAAAACAGGGAAGGCCATTGAGAAAATATTTACCAACATATTGTTAGAAAAGGATCTCAAAGATAGAGGTACAATGGAAGCTTTACAAAGGTCGCTGCAAAATACAGATACTTTAATTCGATATCAAAAAGAAGAAACGAAATATCATCCACTCGTTGGACATGAAAAACACCTCTTCCAACATGCACAGGAACAAATTGTTACCATTCGGATGATTCATTATCATATGGAAAACTTGTTAAATACACCATTGGATACAGTTACCTGGACAAAGGAAGAGCGTTCCGTAGTTTTACAAGCAATAAACTACCTTTCCTATAGCATGGAAGATGAGAAGAATTTTGAGGCAAAGAGACATGACACCCAATTAAAGATTTTAACTGAACTTTTTTGGGAAGATAACGAAGAAATCACCAAGAAAAATGAACAGCACCCTACACATTTTCCACCGGAATTAATTATTTTATATGAACTTTTATCCATTTTTGAATTGGTCACTGAATTTTATCAAACGAAATCTCCAATAGAAAAATCTGTGTAGCATTACACAGTTTTCTATTGGACTAAATGATGCTTAAAAGCATAAATAACAGCTTGTGTTCGATCTTGAACTTCCAATTTACCTAAGATATTGCTTACATGCACTTTAACGGTTTTTAACGCAATAAACAGTTCATCCGCAATTTCTTGATTTGTTTTCCCTGCCGCTATTAAAAGTAAAATTTCCATCTCTCTGTCGGTTAATTGTTCGTGTAAATGTTCGACAGGCTTCTGACGCATTTTCGTCATAATTTTCCCAGTTACCTCTGGTTCTAGAACTGATTGTCCGTTATATGTCGCTCGAATCGCTTTAGCAATTTCACTTGCTTTCGACGTTTTCAGCAAATAACTAGTTGCTCCAGCTTCTAATGCAGGATAAACTTTTTCATCATCTAAAAAACTTGTCACAATTATTATTTTAGCTTCTGGCCATTTATTCATAATTTTATTAGTAGCTTCTATACCATCCATTTCTTTCATTACAAGGTCCATGAGGATCACATCTGGCTTTAATTTCAAAGCCAATTCTACAGCCTCTCCACCATCATCCGCTTCTGCAACAACGTCCATATCAGGTTGAGCAGATAAATAAGATGAAACACCTATTCGAACCATTTCATGGTCATCAGCGAATAAAATTCTAATCATCATTATCATTCCCTTTACGTAAACTAGGAACTTTGACTTCTAATCGTGTTCCTTGATTAGGTAGACTTATTATTTTGATCGTACCTCCAACTTCATATGCCCGTTCCTTCATATTTGATAATCCATAAGAACCAGTTGTTCGGACTTGCGACGTATCAAATCCTACACCATCATCTACGACTCGTAAAATAATGGTATCGTCACGTTCAATCAACATCACATGGAGAGAGGAAGCTTCCGCATGACGAAGTGTGTTAGAGACGGATTCTTGTAATATTCGAAATAACTGATCCTCAATTCCTTTATCTAAAGCAAATTCTTCCACTTTCCATTCAATTGTTAATGGTACCTTCTGCTTTAATTCAACTAGTAACTCCTTAACCCCATCTTGTAGAGACTTCCCTTTTAACGCAACTGGCCGTAGATGTAATAATAAAGCCCGCATCTCTAACTGGGATTGGTGAATCATTTTCTCTACTAAGTTTAGTTGTTTGTTAACCGAAGGATCAATCTCATCAGCCGATTCATTAATGGCTGACATCATCATCGAAGCAGCAAATAATTGTTGACTTACAGAATCATGAAGCTCACGTGCTAAACGGTTTCTTTCCTGTACGACAATCTCTTGTAAGCTTTTTTCGCGTTCGTGTGCTCTTTCTGTTGCAAGTCGTTGGGCATGCTCGGTGTGTTTACGGATTTTTTCCTGTACTTGTTCCACGTAATATTGTATTTGCTGAAGTTCTCGATAAGGTTCATCATCAAAGGTTACGTTATGACCTTTTGCTAGTTCATCTAACTGGCGATTAATTCGGTAAAATCGTTGCCGCCAAAAAAGTCCTGTTGTAATACCGAAAACGGACCCAATAATAACCGGCACACTGATGATGAATAGTACAAATGGGACATCACCAATGTTATAAGTGTATATAAGCCTCCAATCATCTATTGGAAAGGCAAAGAAAGTAATCACAAGGATCAGTATCGTAATCAACAATCCAAACAATATCGCAGTAAAGGCGTGACGCACGATTGGTATCATATCCGCTTCACCTCGATATCTCCAGAAACAACGGAAGTAATAATTTTTACTCGAGGTAGATTTGTTGTGTCATAGTTGCTTGTTTGATAATAAAGGGATTGGTTCATTAGTTGTGTATGGTGCTTCCCAAATATATGAACTCTACCAAAAATGGAACTATGATGGATACTTACTTCTACTTCATAAGGGATAAAAATTTCTATATTTCCAATAAAATGGCGTATTGAAATAACTGATGTATCGTTAGGAAGAACTGTATTACTAAGATCAATGATTCGATCTCCAAATCCCCCATGGATATTTACATCTCGCCATTGGTATGCAACATCATCTGTTGCTTGATCATCAAACATTTTATGGTCAAACAAAGGTTTCTTTTCCACAACTGGGTCATCGATAATTTCTTGATGGGAAATTAAGTCGACTGGAATTTTTTCAGCTTCTTGGTTCTTTTTCATATAGTTCAAAACAAACAAAACAATTGCTACGACTACTAGAAAACGAACTGCAAGCATATTCAATACAGAAAAAAGCAAACTAATGGCACCGATCCAAAAAAATATCTTCCCCCATAATTTTGTAAAGTTCTTCCACCCTATATAAATAAAGAACCCAGAAAATAATGCAGAAATAATCATGCCGCCGTGAAAGAATACAATTTCCACTACAAAGAGGATCACTCCTATGATCAATATCCAGTTAAAGTTATCTGTTGATAGTCGTTGAAACAATTTAGCGATCCCCCTCCTATGTAATATAGTAAGTCGTTATCAGTTAGTTCCTTATATTACACATTGTTTGACGAACAAGTAATCCAATGAAATTCTTTCGCTCGCCTATTCCAGTTGTTGTACTTACAGCTCGTTACATGTGGAATAAAATAGACGCAGTACACTGCGCCTATCTAGTATATCATTTTTTCTAATGTAAATAATTAGTTTACCTTGTCTTTTTCTTGCATTTCTTTTTCTAACTGGGCAATTTTTTGATCAAAAGTACTGCGGTAATATGCGCTATTCACTTTGTATTCGATCCCTTCGATGTATCGTTCCATTTCCGCAAATTTCGAAAACGGTTTATCCGAGATATCTTCTACAACTTTATTCATTTGGTAATTGGCATGGGCAATATTCTCACGCCCCATCAACTCCATCCGCTTTAGATGCATATCCTTTAGTTTATGCTTCATTTCTTCATATTTCTGCTCAAGTAATTCTAGTTGCTCTATTGCTTCTTCACGTGATGTTTTCATACGATCTGCACGTGCTTGATATTCCCCATGTTCTTTTACTGCAAATTCATGCATTTGTTGCTCCCCTGCTTTTTCCGCTATACTTGCTTGTTTCAAACGTTTATCAGCAAGGTCCTGTGCTTTATGAAATTCCTTTGTAAACTCTTCTTTTAGTTTATATTGCCGATCGATCAGCATCCGAACTTTTTCCGTTTCTTGTTCACTTTGCCTTAAATACTGATTCAAAGCTCCAATCGGGTTTTTTTGTTCCTTTTGATCCATCATTTGATGAAGGTCTGCCGAAATGGAATCTTTCATTCGTGTAAAAATATTTGACATAACAATCTCTCCTTTTAATTTATTGATTTATCTCTGCCCATTGACGTTCAAAATTAGTAAATGGGTCATTGTCCTCACTCACAACATCTACAGCCGGATCTTCTTCTACATTTTTCCAATTTTTAACCACAAGGTATAATGCGTATGCTGCTGCCAAACCAACTATTGCAAACATATTTGAAAATGTTACACTCAATACTAATAGCCCAAGGATTACCCAACCGACCTTGCCAGCTGCTGAGTCACTTTTTATGAACTTTTTAAAAATAATATAGAGTAACCAGACGCTCAGTCCTAGAATAACCATTGGACCTAGATTAGCGAGCAAAATAAGTAACGCAACCAATCCTCCAATAAATAACATAAACTTTTTCATTTGTTTCGCCTCCTTTCTTTATCTTGATTCCATCATATCTATTTTCCTTATCTACGGTAATGAGCCTCAGCTATATTTTAGAATAAGACCTAAGGCCTATCTATGAGTAGAACCTTTTAAAAATAGCAGTCACTTCTTTTGCTAATTGCCTTCGTTCCATGTATAGATTTATATAATACGGTTGGCATGATTTACGTCGTAGTAGATGTATTATGCGACATAACTAAAAAACTGGTATTCAAAATATTAAGCTGATAGTGGCAAAATTAAACCGTCATTGAAAGAATGTAAGATCCATCTATCCATCATTGGGTCTAAATAGCGGAAGAACGATCCTCAGCGCTGACAAGGTGGTTCCTCATTCCGCTAAATGGCCGATAGCATTCATTTGGAGCATGGTTTTGGTTCCTTATTCCTTTATTCACTTATTTTTAGTAACATTCACACTGATTTATGGCTCATAGAGGAATGAGGATCCTCATACACCTAGTTTTTGCGGTATTTTGTGATTTAGCGGAATCACGATCCTCATCAAAAACGAGGTGGTTCCTCATTCCTTTATATATTGGCTCAGGTAATCCGCGGAAAGCGAAGTATTCTACCGATAGCGGTTTTATACCGCTAATAGGTAAAGTAGTACCAATCTCCAACATAATGTTATGTCGCATTATATACAGAAAGCGTATTAATTAATATAAAAAAAGGAATCTATCATTAAATGATAAATTCCAAAAATGTGATGTATAATTTCTAGTTTGATTGATTAGCCATATTTTTACCGAGTGTCTTTAAGTCGTTTAATAGCTTATCTTGTATTTCCTCTTCTAATTCAAATTGAATGCCATAATAATATTCATTTAATTTCTTTTCCACCCAAATGAAAGTTCCACTTACTTGATATGGATTGTCATTTAAAGAAAATGAAATAGTAGCTTTTACATCATTCCCGTGAACTGGAATGCTCAAGGACGTACATAGTTTCAAACCTTTTAAACTAACATCAACTATTTTAGCTTCACCATCTGAAGACGTCACCCTTTTTCCGTTTAGTTCATCCATGGAAAAACGCGCAAGTAGTGGTTCACCGAACTCAAACCGAAATGCTTCATCCCGTTTATATCGCACCGTTAGGAATACCTCCGTTCCAAATATATTAATTCAAATATACCAATTACTAACAATTAATTCTATGATTCTACAAAAAGTTCTTAAATTCTACAAAAGTTATTGATATTCAACGAAAAATGAGTGGCAAGCCAATCAAAATATGCTATGATTGCTAGGATAATTCATTAATGGAAAGAAGGTACACAGTTGAAAAGAAAGATTTGGATTGGTGCTTTTGTTCTAGTGGCTATTATGAATACCATCCTATTAATTTTTATAGATTCGTTAGGATTACAAATAAGTCTGACACTCCTAACGATATCATTATTATTTCCAACATGGATTGCGTATCAGGAATTATATCACGTGCAGCAAAACAACAAAGATATACGAGATAAAGCAAATTCCCTTCAAGGAAACTTACAAGAATCAGAAGCTAAAATTAAAGGATTAGAAGAAAAAATCAACAAATTAGAAGCAAACGAAAATACACTAAAAATGACAATTGAAAAGTTAAATGGATTGGTTTTCGCCTTAGACTCCGATGGGTATATACGATATACTTCTCAAGAAATTACTTCTTTCTTTGATTTTGAAAAACAATCCATATTTAACGGGATCGATTTATTAGAAGATCATATTCATCCAGATGATAAATTGAAGTTCATCCAAGATAAACATAAATGGGGTTCTAATAAACTAACAAGACAGTATCGACTTCAACTAAAGGAAAAATCATTCAGATGGATTGAACTACAGATTAATCCGGTCACAGACGAGAACGGTCAGACAAAAACTATCTTTGGGGCAATTAAAGATATAACCAATCAAAAAGATAAAGAGCAACGCTTAAAAGATATGGCTTTTTACGATGTTCTAACTGGTTTGCCGAATCGTATCATGTTAAAAACGCAACTTCGAAAAGCTTTCTCACGTGCCAAACGTAGAGATCACGATGTTACCGTAATGTTTATGGATTTAGACGGATTTAAAGAAGTCAATGACAAACTGGGACATGATGTTGGGGATGATTTACTCAAAGAGGTAGCAACAAGGCTAAATAACAGTGTTCGAGAAGAAGACCTCGTTTCCCGAATCGGAGGCGATGAATTTATTGTTGTCGTAGAAGAAACACCAAAAGATGAAATATTAGGGATTGCAGAACGAATCTTAAAAGAAATGTCCGTCCCTTTCTCCATACTTAAGGATGGAGTCACTGTCTCTCCAAGTATTGGTATAGCGATTTACCCTGAAGATGGAGAAACAATTGATTCCATAGTGGAGCGAGCAGATAAAGCAATGTATTATGCTAAAAACAATGGAAAGAACACATTCTGTTTCTATTCAAAAGAGCTCGAGGATTACGAGCCAAAAGAAACCATGGTTGATAAAATTTTAAACTTCTTTCAAAAATAGAGGCTGGGACAAAACTAAAAAGATCTATTTTAAAGGCGAACAATTAGAATATGAATATTTAAATTGTTCAGGTTTTATCGATTGAATCTAGTTGGTATAATTGACCACTAGTGTAGTAGTGGTTTTTTCCAACATAATAAAGTACTGAAATACCGCTTCGGCAGAATACTTCGCTTTCCGCGGGTACGGCCTCAGCCTCCTCAGAAGAAAATCACTTCTTGCGGGGTCTTCGGACACGTGCTGTTCCCGCTGGAGTCTTCGCATTCTGCCTACGCTGTTATTGGATCAGGTTAAAGTGAAGTGCTACGTTAGAACTAGCGGAGGAAATACATGTAGACTCCTGCGGGAGGAAAGGCATCGGTGAGACCCCACAGTGCGTCAGCACGAGGAGGCTCACCAGCCGCCCGCGGAAAAGCGAAATGTATTTCCGTAGCGGGATGTATGCATCCAATAATCATTACAATTTATTTATTGCTAAATTTACAATAGCTGCGTTTAACTGCCTAAAAGTAAAATCCGAACCAAAATGTAAAAAGTTCGGATTTTACTATGACTAAAACACTTTTGTCTCAGCCTCTTTCTTATATCATTTTATTTACTTTTTCCACTACTTCTTTTACTTGGTTAGTGGAAACATCATAATGCGTTGTAAACCTTACTGTATATGGGCCGAATGCAACTGCCAAAATACCTTCTTGCTTACATTTTTCAACAAACTGATCTGCTGTTAACCCCGCTTTTTCTGTATTGACAAGGACAATATTCGTATCAACATTATTTTCAATTGTTAATCCATTAATTTCTTTAAATCCCGTGGCTAAAGTCGTAGCTTTTTCATGATCCTCAGCAAGTCTATCAACCATCGTATTTAAGGCGACTAATCCTGGGGCTGCTATCATGCCCGCCTGCCTCAAGCCACCACCTAATCGTTTGCGCCACTTTCTCCCCTTCACAATGAAATCCTTTGATCCAGCAATAATGGAACCAACCGGTGCTCCTAATCCCTTTGACAGACAAAATTGAATCGTATCTGTGTAACGCGCATATTCCGCTACGCTGACACCAGTCGCCACAGATGCATTAAATAAGCGAGCACCATCTAAATGAACAGGGATTTGGCGTCGCTTGCCTATATCATAGATAGCTTTCATATTTTCTAATGGTACAATCGCACCCCCAGCTCGGTTATGCGTATTCTCCAAACAAATCAATCCTGTTTCTGGTTGATGGATATCATCGACACGAATCGCCGCTTCCACTTCATATGGATTCATCGCTCCATCTTTTCCTTTTAACGTGCGTGGCTGGACACCTGCAAAGGCAGAAATAGTTCCCCCTTCATAAAAGTATATATGAGAATCTGCCTCTAAAATCACTTCCTGACCAGAGACACAATGTGTTAAAACCGCAATTTGGTTCCCTTGTGTTCCACTTGGTACAAACATTGCAGCTTCTTTGCCAAGTTTTTTCGCTGCTAACGCTTCTAATTCTAATACAGTTGGATCCTCATTATAAACATCATCTCCAACATCAGCATGAAAAGCAGCCTTTCTCATTTCTGGTGTTGGTTTAGTAACCGTATCACTTCGTAAATCAATCAATGTACGCTCCCCCTCTTGGTACTAAGCTTATTTATGTAAAATTTCATTTGCAACTAATTGATAGGAGTTTCTTCTTGCTTCATAACTAAAGGTGTTCGTTAATAGCATGAACTCATCTACATCATATTTCTGTTCAAGAACTAACAACTGTTCCTTCACCTCACTAGGTGTACCGATAACCATTTTTTGTTTCATTTTATCCAGTCGATCTTTTTCATTATCCGAAAGTACAAAATGGTTTATTTCTTCCGGGGTTGCTAAGCCAGCTTGCATATCCCCTTGTTCTCTCTTTAAGCTAGCAATTAAGCTGCTCATGGCCATTTGTTCTGCTTCTTCGTTTGTTTCCGCACAATATACCGTAACCGCAACGATAACATCCCCTGGTTGTTGCAGTTTATTATTCATAGTTTCTCTATATTTCTGCACAATTGCTGGACCATTCTGATCACTCATAAAATGACCAAATGCATAGTCCAACCCTTTCTCCGCAGCTAATTCGGCACTTTTTTCACTGGTTCCTAATAGCCAAGGAACCGGGGAAACTGCTGGAATTGGGGAGGCCTTCACTTTAGAAAATATATTTTCATTTGGAAAATCTTGATGGATAAAATGCAATAGCTCCTCAATAGATTCTGGCATTTTCCTTACATTTTCTAAAAAATTTCCTGATAATGCCATGGACGCTTCCGCTGAACCACCTGGTGATCTGCCTAATCCCAAGTCGATTCGATCTGGATATAAGGACGCTAGTACATGAAATGTTTCCGCAACCTTGTATGGCCTGTAATGTGGTAAGAGCACCGCCCCAGCACCAATTCGAATGGTATTTGTTTGTTGTCCGATAATTCCTAGCATGACTTCAGGAGCTGGACAAGCTAACCCGTTTAAATCATGATGTTCTGCAATCCAATATCGTGTAAAACCAAGCTGATCCCCTAACTGTGCAAGGCGAATCGTTTCCTGTAATGCCTCACTGGCTGTAGATTCAGGAACGATTGGAGCTTGATCTAGTATACTTAGTTTCATCTTATCACCTTCTATAATGAAATGGATAAAGATTTAATTTATTTATTGTAACATATCCTAGTTTTTCTACCATATTGGAATGCTCCGTAATATCTTCAATCGGGGCTTCCGACGCACAGTACATGCTAGTGCCGACAATGTGACAGGACGTAGTTTATATGTCGACCTGCCAGTTATACGCGGGATAAAAGTCACAAAATTTCAAAAAATACTTCTAAAATTGATTTCTTTCTGATATTATATATCTAAATGATATATAGCAAAATGATATAGGTGATGGACATGAAGAAAATAAATCATACAAAATACGCAATTCTTGGTCTACTTACGACTGGTTGTACAACTGGGTATGCCATTAAACAAATGATTGATACGAGCTTAAACCACTTTTGGAAAATAAGTTATGGACAAATTTATCCTATTTTGAACGAGTTAGTAACGGATAAATTAGCAACCGTCGTAGAAATTCCACAGGTTGGTAAACCAAACAAAAAGGAATACCAATTAACAGACAAGGGAAAGGACGCCCTACAAGCCTGGTTACAAGATCCACTACAACAAATACCAGTAGAAAAGAACGAGCTTCTACTAAAGTTATTCTTTGCTCGCCATCAAGATCAGTCACATACGATCCAGCATTTAGATAACTTCTACAGACAGCTTTCAGAAAGACTAGACACCTATCATTCCATTGAACAATTAATTAAGGAGCATTCAAAAGCACACCCAGATTCTCAATTTTGGCTCTTTACATTAGATTACGGGAAAAGAATAACTAAAGCAGCTATGGAGTGGTGTGAGGATACAAAGAAAAAATTAAACAATTAGGAGGTAGAAAGTCTTATGCGGAAAATATTTCCTGGAAGGTATACTTCCGAAAACCAAGAAGAAATTGTTGTTTTTCTCATCGGTATGCGGATTAACAAAATATGGGCAATTCATAAGTGGTTGCCCGTATTTAAAGCTATGCCACCAATGATCCATGAGCTTTATATGAACAAACAACTAGGTTTTCTGTCGATGGAAAATTTCATCGGATTTAAAACGACGTTAATGGTTCAATATTGGCGATCTGAAGATGATTTAATGAATTATGCAAAAGGTCCCAAACACTTATCAGCATGGAGAGCGTTTAATAAAAAAGTAGGTAACAATGATGCAGTAGGTATCTACCACGAAACATTTATCGTCCCTAAAAAGCAGTATGAATGCTTCTATGGCAATATGCCAATCTTTGGTCTAGCAAAAGCAACCGGTCATAAATTAATTCATTCAGGTAACAATTCGGCAAAAAAGAGACTCCATTCCTAACTAGAACAAAAGAGCAGAAAACAACATTTATTCCGTTTCCTGCTCTTTATTTATTTCGTCTATCATTTTCTCTGCTGCTCTACGATAATAATTACTCATATTAACAAACGTTGTAGCTAGTAGTAACTTTTCCAGGTAGTCGTTATCCTTGTCTTCAAAAAGACTTACTTGTCTTTCCACTTCCTGAGTATTTTCTTCTATTATTCCCATAAACTGTTTTTGATTATTTTGGGACAAATGAAGGTAACTTCGGTAGAATTCCTCTAAACTTATTTCATCTTTTGAAACCTTATCATTTAACTGGTCGAGGGCTATCTTTATATCCTTAATAGATAGTGCACCTTTCATTTGATAAATCAAACCAATTAAAATCAAATGCTCCTTCGAGTACTTTTTATTTTTTATAGGAAAAAATAATTTACCCTTTGCGTAATTATTGATCATTGTTTTTGTTAATATTTTCTCATCTTCGTTGCGTTTCGAACGGGCAAACTTACTTTCAAACAACTGAATTACTTGGTCCATATATAAATCGATATCAGGCATTTCCTCGATTGTTAAGTTATTTTCAAGGTTTAAGCCTTCTACGATCTCATGTAATTTATCCATAGGTATACCTCACTCTTTCAAGATACGTCTATTATACGATAGAAACTGGAAGGAATCAAAACTTGACGAGGTAACATCATACATGTAATATAATAAGTAGTATTGAAAACTACGTTATATTGTAGAGGGGTTTTAAACATGGGAATGTATATACGTGAACCTATAAACGGGTTAACTCATTTGTTTGGTGCGATTCTTGCCTTTGTAGGGTTACTTGCACTCGTTATTAAAGCAACTGCTGAGTCGGGCTCAGCTTTAGCGATCATGGCTGTAATTATGTTTGGAGTCAGTATGATTTTATTATATGCTGCGTCTGCAACCTATCATATGGTTGTCGCAAGTAAACAAGTAATCGCTTTTTTGCGCAAAATAGATCATTCGATGATTTTTGTCTTAATAGCTGGAACGTATACGCCACTTTGTCTAATTAGTTTAAACGGGCTTACCGGCTGGATTCTATTTGGGGTAATTAATGGACTAGCATTAATTGGTGTGCTTTATAAATTAATTTGGTTTCATGCTCCACGATGGTTATCGACTGTACTATATATAGCAATGGGTTGGATTGTAATCTTCTTTAGTTCCTCCCTTTCTAGCATTATTGGAACAAATGGGATGCTATTTCTAATTCTTGGTGGAGTCGCCTATACGGTTGGCGGTTTTATTTACTGGCTTAAGCCGAAATTTCTAGAGTTTAAACATATGGGCTTTCATGAAATTTTCCATATCTTTATCTTATTCGGAAGCTTGTTTCATTTCTTTTGTGTCTATTGGTATGTCTTATAATAGATAGAAGGAGATAGTGATTTTACTATCGAATTAACATGGCGTGAACATCCTTATTCTAATAATGAAGATTATCCAAAAGTTTTACTTCCACAAAAGCGGGATCAGCACTTATCAGCATTTGCCAGAGGTAATAATAGTAAAGTGAAGTAGCCTATAGAAGGCCACTTCACTTTTTAGTTTGTTACCATTTCGGATAACACATAATGATATACTAATTGTTCTGTACTAACTAAAGAATCTTCATGTGTTCGTTCATAGGCATGGGATGAGTCAATACCCGGTCCAATTAATCCATGGACGATATCGTGACCAGAGCGTATCGCAGCAGAAGCATCGGATCCATAATATGGGTAAATATCTAATTTATAACCAATATTATTTTTTTCTGCGAGAGTTACTAAATGCTTTCTAAGTTCATAATGATATGGCCCACTTGCATCTTTTACACAGATGGATACGGTATACTCATCTGTTGATTGACCATCTCCCATTGCTCCCATATCAACAGCTAAATATTCAACTGTTTCAGGCGTAACATTAGAATTACCTCCATAACCAATTTCCTCATTATTTGAAATCAAGAAATGCGTAGTGTACGGAAGTTTGATTTTCTCTTCTGTCACGCGTTTAATAAATTGTAAAAGTATTGCTACACTTGCTTTATCATCTAAATGACGAGATTTCAAATACCCATTTTCCGTTTCTTGTACTCTCGGATCAAAGGATACAAAATCTCCCACTTCAATACCTAATGCACGAATATCTTCTGCATTTTCCACTTTAGCATCAATACGGACTTCCATGTTTTCTTGATTACGCTCTGCTTTCCCAGCATCTTTATAAACATGTACAGAAGTTTGGTGCATGAGAATTGTCCCTGTAAATACCTTTCCACCAGAAGTATGTATTTCACAGTATTCCCCTTCGATTGCGTTATATTTGAACCCACCAATTAAATCAAGACGAAGACGACCATTGCTTTTTACTTCCTTCACCATAGCACCTAATGTATCTACGTGGGCAGTTAGCATTCGATGCTGTTCATTGTTTTCCCCAGGAATGGTTGCGATTAATCCACCTTTACGATTACGTTTCGTTTCGACACCAAGAGATTTCAAATGGTCTTCTACAAATTGAATTACATGATTTGTATAACCAGAAGGACTTGGAATCGATACTAGTTTTTTAATCAGTTCTTTTGTTTCTTGTACGTTTGGATATGTACTCAATAGAAATGCTCCTCTCCAATATACTTACTATCTATATTAACGATAATTTCATAAGTTTAACAGAAAAAAAGTTATTAAAAAACCAAGTGGCCATATAAAGGATATCCATTTGGCCACTTGGTGTATTTATTGATTTGAGGTTAATTCCGTTTTCACTTGTTGAATTTGCTGTGGATCTGCAGGTGCTGCTGGCTTGTAATGACCTTTTTGAAAGGCATAATTATATAGTATCCGCTGACGTGATTCATCTTGATTTCGAAGTTGAATTAATGTCTGCCTAAGTTCGGCATTATTTGCTTGGCTTATGTAACCTGCATACGATTTCAAGCTAGCATTTAAACCGGCTAAATAGTCATTTACAATATCCTTATCTTGTAACAATTCGATTCCTCTCCTAACCTAAAAATGTTAATAATTGTTGTTGTGCTTGTCTTGCCGCCTGGGCGTCATTCTGTAGAATTGTTTTCAGCTCAGCGTCAGCACAGGATGCTGCATATGTATCCAGTTTATTAGCAATCATCCCATGCACCAACGATATGCCGAATGTTTTCTAACTCAATCTGTGTTAAGTTCTGTGTCATTTAAAATCACCTTCCTTTACTGTTTAATTTTTCCATGAAGTTTAATCGTATGCATAAAAACGACAGAATGCCACTCGCATTCTGCCGCTCTCTAAAATTATTTATCTTACTGCACAACGGTTCGGACCAATTTCCATTTCACGTTGTTTTTCTTCATCTGGAGTCAATTTACCCATGTTTGTTTCGCGAATTTCTTGATACGCATTCGGTTGTGGAGGTAGGTTCTCTGTAACCATGCTTCGGAATTCAGCTTCATCTTCAATATTCAAACCGTGGTTATAGGTAAACAATGTACCTAGTTTTTCAGCTACAGAACCATCATCATTTAATTCATCAATAATCATAAAATGAGCTGGGAGAACCACTAAATCATCTGAAAGTTCACGGTAGCGTTTGTACAATGTATCTCGCAAATCACCTACCCAGTCTTCTGCCAATCCAGCAAGATCAGGACGCCCAATCGAATCAATAAATAAAATATCACCAGACATCAAGTATTTTTCATCTACTACAAACGAAGTGGATCCAATTGTATGCCCTGGAGAATACAATGCATGAATCGTGATTATTGTATCACCAATTTTCACTTCATTGCCGTCTTCTAATGCTTGATATTCATAGGTAACTTCACTAGCATCCTTTGGTGGCAACCAATAAGTTGCACCAGTTGCTTGCGCGATTTTTCTACCTCCTGAAATATGATCCGCGTGTAAATGTGTATCAAACACATGTTTAATCGTTACTCCTGCTTCTTCAGCAAAGCTAGTAAAGATATCTGTCATGCGTGTTGCATCAATGATGGCCGCTTCCCCATTAGAAATCACCATATAAGAAAGACATCCTTTTCCTAAACGTACGAATTGGTATAGCTCACCACCACCACTCAATTCTCCAACTTTAACAGGCTCCATGTGTTCACTCCATGCTTTCATTCCACCTTCAAGATAAGAAACATCTAAACCTGCTTCTGATAGCATTTCTGCAACCATCACAGAGGATCCTTCTTTTGCACAAACTACTAGTATATCTTTCTCTTTAGGAAGTTTATCCATAATGCCTTCTACACCATCTAGTAGATCAAAATATGGAGTATTAAGATACGCGAAGTTTTCTCCTTCAATCTTCCAATCTTCAAAATCACCTTCATTTCGTACATCCAAAATAAATAGTTCCTCTTTATTGACTACCTTATTCGCTACTTCCTTTGAATTCATTGCTTTCATTGACATAAAAACATTCCTCCTTAAATATGAAACAATTGATAGTTAACTCATCTTACCCACAGGGGTATATTTAATTGCAAAAAAAAATTTACTGTTTATCTACCGAATCATTTAAATTATTCTTACGCAAGCGTAACGGATAAGCTAAGTTACACAATAATTTCTTTTAGATAAAACTTCGTATTTAATAAGATAAAAATTATAGAAAGTCTACCCAAATTTTAATCGCCGTTCCTAATATTAGGATAGCTAAGATGGATTGAAGGACCTTCGTATTAACTTTCTGCCCGTATTTAGCTCCTAATGGAGAAGCAATAAGGCTAGCGATGATCATGATGATCGCTGGAATAAATAAAATTTGTCCTGTTAGAATTTTTCCTGTTGTTGTCCCTATTGATGAAATAAATGTGATCGCCAGTGACGTTGCAATGGTCATACGAGTCGGTATTTTTAATACTACGAGCATAATTGGAACTAAGATAAACGCTCCTGCTGCACCAACAATTCCTGCCCCCACCCCTACGATTACAGCAAGTAAAGCTGCAACCCATTTGTTAAACGTTACTTGATCTAATGGGATATCATCTATATTCTTTTTTGGGATAAACATCATAATAGCTGCAATGGTTGCCAGGATCCCATATACGAAGTTAATTCCATTTTCATTCATGAATTGGGAGCCATATCCTCCTACAAAACTTCCTAATAGAATTGCTGCCCCCATATAAATAATTAAAGTGATATTCAAATATCCGCCTTTTCGATAAGCCCAAACCCCACCTATGGTGGCAAATAACACTTGGATTGCACTAATACCTGACACTTCATGTGCAGAAAAAGCTGTTAAACCAAGCATAGCTGGAATATATAATAACATTGGATATTTGATTATTGATCCACCAATTCCAACCATTCCCGAGATAAATGACCCAACAAAACCAATTAGAAAAATAACGAATAGAAATAAAATACTATAGTCCATTAATAACTCCCCCAAATAAGAGGGGACCCTAGTTAGGGCCTCCTTATGCCTTTTTAATCCAGAATTTTAGTACGTCGCCTTCTTGTGTATCTTTTAACAATTCATGTCCACCAGACTTCGCCCACGCAGCTAAATCACTTTTAGCACCTTTATCTGTTGCGTGTACTTCCAAAATTTCTCCCGCATTTATCTCTTGAATTGCCTTTCTTGTTTTCACGATTGGCATTGGACATGCTAACCCTTTTGCATCTAATACTTTTACTGATTCCATTTATTTCTCCTCCTTTGATTTTCTACTTATTTTTCTATTTTACCGTTCCATTTCGTCATGCCAGGTAACACATTTTTTACACCTTTAAATCCATTATCAGATAGCTTTTGAGAAGCTATATCACTGCGATTACCAGTACGACAGACGACATATAGGTCAGTACCATTTTTAATTTCTGTCATTCTATCTTCTAATTCCCCTAAGGGTATATTTATGGCACCTGGAATATGTCCAAATGCAAATTCGGCAGGTTCACGTACATCTATTACGGAAATCTCTTCATTATCCTCAACTTTTGCACGAAGCTTCTCTAAGTCGATTACATCCTCATGTTTTTTCTCTTCCGTTATTTCCTCTTCACTTGCACGACGAATGTAATGCTTTAGTACGTCACCTTCTTCGATAGTTCCTAGATATTGATGTCCTGTGCTCTCAGACCACGCTTTAATATCCGCAGTCGAGCCCTTATCGGTTGCTTGAACCTCAATAACCTGACCAGGTTCAAGATTTGTGATTGCTTTTTTTGTTTTAACGATTGGCATTGGACAAGCTAGTCCTTTTGCATCCAAAATTTGATTTGCTGTAATACTCATTCCTAATTCCTCCTCTTATTTCTTTTATTCAACTTCGTCTTGCCAGTCAAGCATGCCACCAGCCATATTGGTAACATCAAAACCATTATCAGTTAAAAGTTGACACGCCATACCGCTTCTTCCACCAGACCGACATACCATGTAATAATGTTCATTTTTATCTAACTCATTCATCCGTGAACTGATTTCACCTAACTTAATATGACGAGCCCCAGGTATTATTCCTTCAGCAACTTCATCATCTTCACGAACATCAATGATATTGACCTCTTCACCTGTTTTGAGCTTTTCAGCTAATTCTTTTGCTGTAATTTCTTTCATGATAAATACCTCCAAATTCAAATTTTAATCAATTAATCTATTTTTAATATACCTATACAGGTATTAATTCATTTAAAAAAATTTAAATAAATAGGGTAATGTTAGCATCTTCAGAATCACCAACATATGCTGCGACCCCACCATAGTCAATGTTATCCAATAGCTCTTCTTTCTGTAAGCCGAGTAAGTCCATTGTCATTGTACAAGCAAGTAATTTCACTTCTTGTTCTTGCGCCATGTTAACTAGATCTGGAAGTGGCATTGCATTATGCTTTTTCATAACATTTTTTATCATTTTAGGTCCCATTCCTAAATAATTCATTTTGGAAAGTCCCATTTTGTCTACTCCACGTGGCATCATTTTACCAAACATTTTTTCCATAAATCCTTTTTTAACTGGAACTTGGTTATCCTTACGAAGTGCATTCAGTCCCCAAAAAGTGTGAAATATGGTTACCTCATGGTCATATGCTGCAGCTCCATTAGCGATAATGTAAGCGGCCATTGCTTTATCATAATCACCACTGAACAGGATGATCGTTGTTTTCTTTTTATCTGTCATTGTATTTCTCCTCCTCATTCAACGATATACTATTACCCGTAGGGGTATATCGTTGTTGTGTTTATAGTCTATATAATTAATAAATATTTGTCAACCTAGTAAGCACTAAAAATCACAACAAAGCCTCTGATTTTCTGTTTTATTAACTAAATAATATCCAATAACGTTATATCCTTTATTTTTTAAAAATCTACTAGCTAAATTTTTCTCCATACCATTTGAAGCGACAAGGATAACAGGTTCATTGGGGATTTCTTTATAATAACGGTTAAAGTAAGCTAATGGTAAGCACATCACCATGTCAGGTCTGTTATTACAAGATATATTATAAGCTCTTACATCCAATAAAATAGCACCATTCGAGGCTTTTATAGGTCTCTTCTTCCCTAGGTTTGTTAAACCAAAAACTGGTATATACCTTCTATATAGAAAATATAGTAGAAGAATAATTAAACTTACAGATAACAGTGCTAAAGCCATATTTAATTCCCCCAGTCAACTCAAATTTCTTATACACACGGACTACCAAAATAGTGAATGTGCAAATACGTCCTCAATATACTAAAAATAAGCCAAATTACTTATAGGTGTATGGGTATATATTTTTTAAAAAATATTAACATCAAATTACGATGTTAAATTTTTTCAGTAAAAATCTTATCGAACGTATTTAGTCTTTGTCAACTTATCTACTTTTTACTAGTAGGTTAACTGCTTCATTGATTAACTTTTCTGCATTTTCATCACTATCCGCTTGACGTATGCAAGCTTCTAAATTTTTACTTACTACTAGAGCTGACGTACGATCTAGCGCACTTTTCACAGCAGATAATTGGGTAACAACATCTTTACAATCTTTTTCTTCTTCCATCATTTTTAGAACACCACTAATTTGGCCTTGAATACGTTTCATTCGATTCTTAATATTATCATCATACTTCATATTCGTAACTCCTTTACTTGTATTTAAAGCATAGTGCTGTATGACACCTATTTAGTCTATTGCAAATCTCTCTGTTAAGTTATTATAATCAAACATAACAAAGTTGAATCAATTCGTGAATTAATAAAGTCAATCTTCAATCTGTGTTTATTTTTCATCATCCACAGATTGTTATGACCGAATCGGTTTGACCTTCAGTTGCCCCCACTTTACCCCTTTGGTTTTACCTCGTGGTTTGAGATGGGGGCTTACGACGCACAGGCGTGCTAGTGCCGACAATACGACAGGACGTCGTTTTATGTCGGCCTGCCAGTTATGAGTGGGATAACCAATACACCACCATAATATACCCCTAATGGTATTTTGTCAACCACAACAAAGCTCCGAGTTGATCGGAGCTTTAATCCTAAACGGATGCAATTAATTTATCACGTTCCATTTTAATACGAGATAGGGTATGATTCTCCTTTTTCATCTGTTCATTTAACTTAGTTATAATCCCCTTTACATTCGACAACTGTTCCTGTGTTTGAGCCAATGAATCTTGAATTCTACCTTGCACCACCCAATCAACGATGAATCCGTCAAAAAAGAAGTCAGCAAACTTCAAGAGACCAGACATATCCACATCCATGGATGCCGTTTCATTTACATCAACTAATTCCTTTTGGAATCGACGCATTTTTGTTTGAGCGATATGAATATGGCTTGTCGCATCATCAATATGGCTAAGTTTCATCGCACTAGATAACATACCACCACCTACCATATCCCATGTCCCCCATCCTTTGGCACTCTGCAGGGAATCGATCGCTTGATCTAAGGCATTTTCCACATGATTCCCTGCAACAATCGCCTCATTAAGCTCAGTTACATAGGCTTTGGTATCTGCTTCTCTTTCATCCAATTGATAGAGATGCTCAGAGTAACTTGAATGATTATCCTTGATCATCTCTTCCTTCTTCTTTAATAACTGGTTATACGCTGTATTACTATATCTTAACAGTTGTAATTTCTTATCGATTTCCTCGATGGATTCTACTATCTCTTGTTCTGTTTTCCTTGCTTCTTCTAGCTTCAATTGAACAGCAGCTACTTCTTGTTCTTCTTGATCCAATTTCTCATATTTCGTTCCGATAATCGTGGAAATAAGATTTGTAATGCTTACTCCTTCTAGCTTCTTTACATCCTTCTGTTCTTTATTTAACTGGTTTGACAATTGAGAAATCGTAGCCTCTATCTCATGTAATTCATTCTTATAATCAGTTAATTGGCTTTCTAGCTTCTGTTTTCTACGGATATCCCCTTTTACCTTTACAATTTGTTCATTCAATTCTTGAAACATATAAATCCTCCAATTTTTTCATCTTATGATGTAGTACGATAGAAGCATATAAAAAGTTTCACGTAATAGAGTCATTAGAATAACCCTAAATTACTTTAGCAATGAATGGAGAGTCCCAGGTTCTCCCTTCATTAATTAACGTTTTCAAGTTCCTTGATAAATCGTTGTAATCCTGCTAGATTCGTTTCTTCCTTCCATTCCTTGAGTTCCGCTTCCTTCCCCTCAAAGTACATGGAGAGTGTACGTTTCAATTCATTTTCATAGGCTGAATATTGCTCACTCTCTTCTTTAAGCTCCTGAATAATGTCTACCCAATCCATATGCTCTGTCCCATAATCACGTTCAGGGTGGTCCTGAGCAATTTGGATTACTTGATCAAAGGATTCACCTAAATAGAGTTCTACCGCAATCCAATTACCGACAAATCGATTCGTTGAATCCCTATTTACTGCGATTTCTAATTGTTCTTTCGCTTCCTCATACTCTCCTTGAAACATGAATGCATTAGCATAAATTCCATGTATATATTCAGTTATCTCTCCATCATTTAATCGAACATATCGATCAAACCACTTATGAAATGCCTCCCATTCCCGTTTTTCATAATAATAAATTGCTACAGAATAGGAATAACTTGGAGTGGAAGTCTTTTCTGCCAATTCGATGAGATATGGAAGAGCTAACTCGTCTCTTGTTTCCCTTAAGCCATCACCCTTAATTCCAATTAATCGACTTATCATTCGTAAACTATGAATATCATTGGGATTATCTTCATAATTTTCCTGATATGCCTCTAGTGCTTCTTTAGGCTGGTGATCAAGTAATAATTGATCCGCTTCCGTTAACTCCCTCTCCTTTAAATAGAAAAATGGTAAGTTTCCGATCGTATCCTCACCTAATCGATAGCCATTACTGCGAGTGATTAAATCCCCATTAGAATTATATGCGTCTACAGACCAGGAAAATCTATTTTTTGGATTCGTGAAAGCAAGTAATGCATACGGATCAACATCCCCTTCCCCATCAAATGATACCCCAACTTGCCTGTCATACAGTTTTTCAACGGGAATATCAATTTCTGTATCCATTATTTTTTTTTGAAACGACGTACTACTTGTTCCACCTGACTCAAATTCCAGACCCAAATTCAACTGATAATACGCTGCTTCCTCTACCTCTTCCCAGGAAAAATGCATGGTATCTCCCGTTATCACGGTTTGATTAACTGGAGACTCGATTTCAATCAATGGATGCAATGTTATATCATAGTTAACATCTTCACTTCCATCAATGTTAATCCATTCATTTGTATCTAATGGCCATGTCCAACCATCAATTTGGTCATACAAAAACCCAGCAAAAAGTTGATAACTACCAGGGATAACCCCTTCTATTTTATACGCTCCAGTTTCGTCTGTTGTAACTTGATAGGCTTCATCATCCCCTACACTTCGATTAACATTCTGTTCTTCTCTGAGAAAGACTCCTGCATTTTCAACCGGTGTTCCATCCTGGCGAACAATTTTCCCCTTTACCGTGACAATCGCATCTCTCTGTTCGTCCATTGCCCTCGTCAAATGTCTTTCTAATGATTGCAACTGGTTATATACAACAGAGCTTTCAATATCTTCCATTTCTTCAATAGGAAGGCCATCTTCTGCTAATCTTTCTCGTTGATTTTTCCAATTGGTTTCAAAACCTGTTAAAGCATCTTTAATTTCTGCGTATGCCTCCTGCAAATTACCTTGTTTAATAATCATTTCGGCGCGTAACTTTGCAATTTCTGCAGTCATGTAATAGTCATCAGCGTTTAACTTTTCCGTCAATTCGTTACTATATTTTTCAGCTTTTTCGAATTGGGAATGACGAACGGCTAGTTTAATTCGTTCCAAGAGAAGTTCATTCTGATGGAACGAATACTGTGTTGTTGAAAAACGTTCTACTGCTGTCATAAGTGCCTCATCCGCTTTATCTAACTTACCTTCCTGCTGGTAATGGGAAGCAAGGTCAGTTGCAACTGTAACGAGGTAACCATTAGTAGGACCACTCTCTAAATAATCCGTTAAAAAAGGGAGCTTTTCTTCCCAGCTAAAGCCAATGATCGATTCACTAGACTGGCCACCTTGAATCATAGATGGTCCCACATATATATCGAATCGATTTGCCATCCCTCCCTGTAGCATGTGTTCTTCGATAACGTTCCATTTCTGCCAATCAAAACTAGCAGTCTCCAATACTTTCAATAGTTGATGTTTCCCTGCTGGATCCCCGTCCTCGAGCTTTTTTTCTGCCAGATAGAGATTTATTTGTGGAAAGACAATCATTACTAGGAAAGGAATAAAAATTAATAAACCGACAAAAAAATATACGAGATGTTTCACTTTCAATTTAATCTTCATATTTCATCATCTCTCTTTCCAGCTCATCCTTCCAATACGTGTTCCCAGCTAATTCTACCAATACTTTTTCTTGTTTCTCATTTTCGTCATTCATATGAATCTCCTTATATCCATATGAGCAAACAAGTAACGCCACTATGGCGCTTACTGGTAAGAGAGGGATTTCAATTTCTTTGTTCCAAAGTTGTGCAATTTTTTGCTTCCATGTTGTTGGATATGCTTGATCCAAAACTTCTTTTTGACTCGAAAAGTGCAGGGATTGCAATTCATTCTCGAGCTGATTTTTTAATTGCTTCTTCTCGTTGGTCATCAAAATCCTCCCCTTTCCGTAATAAGTCTCTTAATATTATCCTTCCTCGTTTTAATCTGGATTTTATCGTACTTTCTTTTGTATTTATGTGCTTTGCGATTTCAGCTATTTTCCATTCATTAAAATAAAAAAGTGTAATAACTTCACGATATTTATAATCTAACTTTTGTATGGCATCACTTAAATTTTGATTCCAAACAACTTCAAGTAATTCTTCTTCTGGACTCTGAACGGAGTCATCCTCTTTCTCTCGTTCTGTCGTATCAAATGTAAGAAGTATATTTTTCCAGCTCCATTTTCGCATTTGTGATCGACAACAATTGATCATAATCGTGGTGAGCCAGCTCTTCAGTTTATTAGGATCATCAAGCTGATGAATTTTGTGAAATACGGTTACAAACGTATCTTGCACAGCTTCTTCCGCGGTTTGATGATCTTTAACTAATAAATATCCTGTTCGTAATAAATAATCACCGTACTGGTTCATCAGTTCACGGAGTGCATGTTCTTCTTTATTTTTCAATCCTTCCACTAGACCCAAGCCAGCTCTCCCCCCTTTCTCCTACTTAGATGCATATTAATTTAAAAAAGTTGCATGATATCTCTTTTTTTAGGCAAGAAAAATAGCTTAGATGAGATTCTAAGCTATTAGTTATGATCCATTTTCTTCATAACAGGAACCAAAATTTCAAACTCTGGATTAATTGGATCTTGATTTTTTGGATACTTTTCATGCTTTATTGGTAGTTCATCGAAGTATTCGATCCCTTCCTCACGATAAGGAATGTAATGATTTTCTTCAATGAAGCGTAAAATATCATGATATGTCTGTCCAACGTCTTCTTCTTTTTGGTGATGTGTCGTAACATAAGATAACTTTGGGATGTAAACCTCTACCATTCCCGGTGGTACTGTTTGATCGTTGGTAACCTCATAAACGGAGTAATGACGAAACCCATCCGATCTGATGTGATAAGATAGACCCAATTGTATGGAAGAATTAACAGCTTCCTCTAATTCTCCTACTCTAGACTTCATCTCTTGAATTACTTTTTTCAACTCACCTACTTCTTTATAGGGCCCTTCCCATTTCAATCCAATTGCTCGATATCCTGGTAATTCCACAACTTGGTATCGATCGTCTTTCACAATATACTCCCTCCCATTCTAATGAAACCTTCCTAATTATATTATTGGTTTTATAGACAAGAATAGCAAGTATTATTCAAAAAAATACAACTATTTATCAGCCAATCTCACAAAGAAAAAATTACTATTTAGTGGTATGATTCAAAATCTTTTTATTATGTAAATAAACGCACCTATAGTATCATAAAGTCATCATTTATAGGGAGGTACAATAATGAAAAATCTATTAAAAGAATTATCAGCAATCCATGGACCTTGTGGATTTGAAGAAGATGTCGCTATATACATAGCTAAACAATTAAGAGACAAAGTAGACTCGCTAGAAATTGATGGTGTTGGAAATTTAATTGCTACAAAGAAAGGATCCCAGGAAGGACCTAAAATTGTAGTGGCAGCACATATGGATGAGGTTGGGTTTATCGTTAAAAAGATTGAAGAAAATGGACTTCTTCGTTTTGAAAAGTTAGGAGGACACGATGACCGGATCCTTCTTTCCCAGCGTGTTCAAATTAATACTGATAAAGGTTTACGATCTGGAGTAATTGGTACGATATCGGCTCATATGAAAAAATTTGATGATCCTAATAAAATTCGTGCTCACCAAAAGCTCTATATCGATGTTGGCGCATCCTCTAAACAGGAGGTAATAGACCTTGGGATTAAAGTAGGTGATTCTGTTACATGGCAACCATATTTTGATCATTTAACAGATAATCGTATTGTTGGAAAAGCATTTGATGACCGTGCAGGATGTGCTATTTTAATGAAGGCTTTTGAAGAGTTAGATTCGAAAGCCTTTTCTGGAGAATTCGTAGGTGTATTTACTGTACAAGAGGAAGTTGGCTTACGAGGAGCAAGAGTTGCTAGCCATCAACATGATGCAGATGTAGCGATTGCTTTAGATACGACAGCTGTTAGTGATACGACAGAAGAAATGATGGATCAAACATTGGCTCTAGGTTCCGGCACAGGAATTAAAGTACTAGATGCTAGTTTAATTGCCAATAAAAAAGTCCGAAATCATTTAGTGGAAGTTGCTGAAAAGAAACACATTCCATATCAATTAGAGGTCTTTCCAGGCATTGGCACAGATGCAGGCGAATTAAGCCTGGCACAACAAGGAATCCCAACAGGCGTTCTATCTATCCCATCTAGAAATGCCCATTCATCCATCGAAGTCATTGACTTAAATGATTTTGAAGCAACAAAGGATTTATTAGTTGAATTTATAAAAGTCATGAAAGCCTCTAAGGAATATAAAGTTAAAATATAAATTATCATACAGCATAAGCCTTTCATCTAGAAAGCTTATGCTTTTTTATTGAAACTGTTGCATTTTAAGATTAGCTTTTACTGGAAATGATAAGAGTAGCATATTGATTAACACATGGAGCTGAACCGGATGGATTTACAACTAGTGGAAGCATATGTACCAGATAATCATTTCAAAAAAGTAGATGAATCCTTACAAGAGTTTCCCCATGTTTCGTATTGGGTATCCAATGAGTCAAAGGATCGAATGCTCATACGTGTACTCGTTGAAACAAAGAACACGGAAGACATTCTTAACTATCTTGAAAATGTAACGAATGTCATTGAGGGATTTGAGGTCTTGCTTTTCCCTGTTCAAACCTATATAACTCGCACGACCGAAGAGGAAGAAGAACAGAAAAAGAAAGAAAACGAAGAAGATACAATAAAACTTCAACGAGCAAGTCGTCAAGAATTACTCGGAACAATTCAAAAGTCGAGTCACATTACGCTAACCTATACATTGCTTGTTATTTTGTCTGCTATCGTGGTTACCATTGGCTTTATTCAAAACAGCCAAGCTGTCATTATTGGCGCAATGGTTATTGCACCAATGCTTGGTCCTGTTATATCAATCGGCTTTTCATCCATTTTAGGTAATTTCCAATTACTAAAAAGTTCTTCTATTACGTTACTCTATGCCATCGTTATCGTAGTCGGTATTTCCATTGTGTTTACATTCTTTTTTCCTGTCCCACTTGAAAGCAGCGAATATGCTTCTCGAACCCATGTAAATATATCAGATATCGTACTTGGTTTAGCTTCCGGAACAGCTGGAGCGTTATCCATCCTGAATCGATTACCTGGTTCACTGGTAGGTGTAATGGTTGCAGTTGCCCTTTTACCACCTACCGTTGTGTTAGGAATGTCAGTGGGATCAGCCATGTGGCAAGAAGCATATGGTTCGATGTTATTGCTAACCGGAAATATAAGTTCCGTTATTTTAGCTGCTATTACTGTCTTTTCCTTAAGCGGTATTCGTCCTGTTAAATGGGATGAAGTAGATAAAGCAAGAACGTCACGTAAGCTTTCGATTCTGTTTGTTGGTTTGGTAATCATTTTCCTAATTATTGCGATATTGTTTAGCCAAAAATTAGACTTAGTTTAGCCCCACATACAACTCACCATTTATAGAATGGTGAGTTTCTCAATCAAAAAGTTTGCGTCATTATTTTTTTCTTTGATAATATATATAATCAGTATATAATATAAAAAAGATCACGTAAGGGCGGTGAAGAACAAAAGCGCAAGCGCCCTGGGTAGAGACGTACGGACTGGACTGAGCTGTAGGAGATAAAGGAAACACGATGAACGAAGTGAATCGATGTTGACTTATCGTACGAAGGCGAGGGAAGTCTCGCTAGTCTCTGGGCGCTGGAGCTGGACGTGGCTGTTGCTCTAAGTAAGCTTAACAAAGCCAATTTTTTATACTTTCTTACCTATCGATGAGAAAATATGTTGCCCTGTTTACAATTTTATGTACCGTTTGCTTTTCCTGTTATGTTACAGGCAATAATGTGCATTACAATCCCCATGTAGTTCAGGAAAATGAAACATTAGGTAGTTTCATAACAGAATTTTTCAGTCCAACAGATATTGATGATAAAAATAAATTTGCAAACTCCCAAGATACAATCGTTATACTTTTAACATTATCTCTAGCATATACGGTAAATTGCTTTGTTCAACTAATAAAAAGGTTACTTTTTCTAAAAACGCTTTTCTATCAATCCAATTTTGTGGTTTTATCCCTTCTATGAGAATTAAATTATTTTCATTTTGAGGAGGGGACTACAAATGATTTGGATGCGTCTAATTATGTTAAGCTTCTTTTCGATTAGTGCTATTTCTTTGCTTTCTTATCAAGGAATTGAAATTTCCATGCGTTTATGGATTGTTTTAATAAAAAATGAAAAACAACTCTAAATAAAGGATAGTTGTTTTAACGGTCTTGAATTTAAGCCACCCTTCATGGGTGGTTTTTTGTCCCATTGTTTAACAGAGAGCTACCCTTCTAATTAAGCTTATAATACATTTCCACTTACATATCCAACAAATACAGTTGCTTATCGTTTTTGTTCCACTCTGTTTAGATCAAAAGCCATCATTCCGGCAACATCACCTTACTAAAATCTTTTATAAATTCATTATAATGAAGGTTTACAGCGATTCTCGTCTTTCCTGTTTCACTTGTTGGTCGTATATCAATATAGGACATACCTTTCGCTTCAATTCCCTCTACTACGTTTGCATCATAATAAATATAATCTACCATCGTAGAATTTTTAACGAGCATGATTGTAAGTAGATCATGTATTGGGGCCCCTGGTATACCAGGTATTTTTTTCTTATAAAATTCATAATAATACTCGAAAACAGGAGCTAACATAAAGGCATAAAAGTTCTTCTCATTTTTTGAAATTGCATCTACAATATCAGAAGTGATGATAGCATGTTGTGTGGCATTTAGTGGTGTAATCGTTAAATTGTGGGCAAACTTAAGGACAAAATTGGAAGATGTTGGATCACCGTAGAAGTTTGCCTCTGCTAATGCTGTAATATTACCAGGAACAAAGAAAGCTCCCCCCATCACATAAAAAGAATGCACCATTTTCATGTGGTTGGGATAAAGGATAAACGTATTGGCTAAGGTCGTTGATCTCCCAGTATCAACAATGACCAGTTCTCCTTTATATTTTTCAATGATCAACCGTATGGTGTCAAAGGGATAGATCTCATATTGCAAATTACTTGGAGGCTGTATTGGCCCAATACCTTTACCATGAATTTCCGGGTAAAATGTAACCTCTTCCTGTTGGACAGGTTTTGATGCACCAGGAATTATAGGTATGTTGTTTTTCCCTGCTAATTGCACTAGATAGGAAGCATTGGCTGTAGCCTGTTTTTTACTTACATTTCCATAACTTGTTACGATGCCAACAAGTTCAAGCTCTGGATCCATCATGGTGTACATAATGGCCAGCGAATCGTCAATTCCTGGATCACAATATAAAAGAATCTTTCTAGTCAGTGGAAACACCCCTTCCTTGACTAATATATATTCGGCAAAAAATTTAATCATTCCTAACTAAGATCGTTTCCCATAATTGGTAATAAATTGTAAACAAATCTTCCCCGTTCCATTCCACAAAAAAAGAAGGAGCAGTCCTTAGCGCCTAGCTCCTTCTTCTATACTGAAAATCCTTCAACTTAATGATACCTAAACCAAACGAACCAATCGCCTTTTTCTTTACTTTTTGCTAAGAAGATTTGACCTTCTAAGGCACTTGCACTTTTTCCTTCCCACCGAGGAAAATAAAGTTTAACCAACCAGGATTTATTGGCGACCTCTTCGTCACAGAAATTTTTAGCCATTCCGTAATAAGCTTCCTCTTCTTCTTCACCGACCGTTTTTGGAAAAGGTTTCGCAGTTTTCACTTCCCATTCCGAGTAGAAATTTCCGTAATCCCCTTCCCCATATGTATCTGGGACGATTTTTTCCAATGCTTCCAATAGGTCATCTTTATCATCTAAGGATGTTTCCGCCAGCTGATCTACAGTTGGACATTTCACATCAGGCTCAGCTCCAATTGGTAATGGGATCATCAAGAGTAATAAAAATGACGATAGAAAGATACTTAATTTTTTCATCATAATTCACCTCTGTATTAATGTCCCAATAATTGACATTAATTATTCAAACGTACAGTTCAATGTATTAATGGAAATTCCTAGGGTATGAAAAGGATTAATAAAGCAAGAGCCGCTTATATTGTTAACTAGAAATATGAAATCAATGATTCTTTGAAAATTGAACAAACACGCAAAAGAGCTGAACTGATACTTTTACAAAATATAAGGAAAGGAAGTTAAAAGAAAAACCACTATTCGAGGAAGAGTTTTTTATTCTTAAATAAAAGGCTCTATTATATATGTTGGGGTATGAAAAAATTTAAGCAAAATAAAACACGCAAGCTCCTATATCCTTTACACTTGAATTGACTAGAAACAAACCAAAGGGATAGGAGATGCGTGTATATGCAGTTTAACATGAAATTACCTGGATTAGAAAGTGTAATAGTTACGAAGATGGAGGAGTTAGAGGGGAACTTTTACTTACACGTAAAGCTACCAGTTAAAAAGCACCGTTGTCCTGCTTGTGGGGAGAGGACAAGTCGTATCCATGACTATAGAATCCAAAAAGTACAACACTTAAAAATTTTTGAACGAACATCCTA
>NZ_FOHE01000018.1:0-461 GCF_900111445.1 Oceanobacillus limi
TATCCTTTTTCATTAGTTCGCGTTCTTTTTCTTTCAATTGTTGTTCTAACTTTTTCAATCGTTCCTCAGCTGCAACAGGTTCATTTTCAAATTCACGATATTTCGTCATCCAATCATGCAAACAACTTAAAGGAAGCTTTAATTCAGCTGCAATCTCTCTCATTGTTTTCTTTTGCTGTTGTTCTTGCGCAAATTTAACAGTTTCTTTTTTAAATTCTTCACTATACCTTTGCCGATGTTCACCCATGGAACCCCTCCTATGATTATCATTTTAACCTAAAATGATGTTCGTTAAAGGGTATCCACTTTTTATTCTAGCTTCATTCGTTCCGCTAAATGGCATAATGGACCTTGAATAGGAGTCATTTTGGTTGAATAGCGGAATCAGGATTCCATTTCACCCAAATTTGGTAGATTTTTGAGCAAATAGCGGAACCAGGGACCAGAACGTTTGACTGGTG
>NZ_FOHE01000018.1:896-65287 GCF_900111445.1 Oceanobacillus limi
TTCCGCTATTTCTAGTAAATCGCTAGCTTGGTGGCCGTATGTGGATCCTCATTCCGCTATTTCCAGTAAATCAGTTGTTTAGATCGTGTTTGCTTCACTCATTCCACCATTTGATTTCCAGAAAAACTAACCAGAAACCGATATACATCCAAATAATACATCTGGTAGATATCGCTTATACGCTCTTCCATGCTATCTTCATCAATCATCGCGCTCCCCCCATATTCGTTTGAGGTGCATGAAAATTTCCACATTGAAAAACTTCTTTCGCCACAAGGCTGCACAATCCCTTTATTCTACTAGCAAATTTTTAATATTAAAAAATTACAGATGAATAACAAATTAGTGCTATTAGTAAGCGTTTTCATTAGATGATAACGGTGATATATTTTTTCTATAAGATAAAAATTTTCAAAAAAGGGGTTTGAGAAGATGAAAAAAGGATTAAGATTATTTTCCATGTTATTTGTTGCAATCATGACTGTTCTTCTTATTTCAGCATGTAGCAGTGGAGGAGAAGTAAGTGTTGGAATTGTATTACCGACAAAGGATGAACCTAGATGGGTTCAGGATGAAGAACGATTTAAAGAGGCATTAGAGGATTCCGATTATACTACTGAAATTTTATTCAGCCAAGGATCTTCTGCGAAGGAAAAAGAAAATATCGAAACATTAATTAATAAAGGAATTGATGTATTAATTGTTGCTCCACATGATGCAGGAGCAGCAGGTGCTGGGGTTGAATTAGCAAAAGAAGAAGGAATAACAGTTATATCTTATGACCGCTTGATTACCGATACAGATGCGGTTGATTACTATGTGACCTTTGACAGTATTGCCGTAGGGGAAGCACAAGGACAATATTTAATTGATAATGCAGAAGGAACTGGCAACCCACTATATCTATATGCTGGTGCTGCTTCGGATAATAATGCATTCTTATTCTTCGAAGGTGCATGGAATGTACTTCAACCTAAAATTGCAGATGGCACGTTTGTCATTGCTAACTCAAGTGAGGCAGAAGCATTACAGGATAAAGCAGAATTAACGCGTGATGAGTTAGGTAAGATCTTGGGTCAGGTTACAACAGAATGGGATCCAAACGAAGCAAAAAACAAAGCACAAACACATCTAACAGCAGTAGGTGCTGATCTTAAAGGAGACGTATCCATCCTTGCACCTAATGATGGAACAGCTCGTTCCATTGCAGACGTATTTGCTTCCGATGGGGAAGTAACGAATTATGTGGTTACTGGACAAGATGCGGAAAAAGCATCCATCCAATATGTAATTGATGGCAAGCAATCGATGACAGTTTTCAAAGACGTTCGTACACTAGTTGAAGATGCAATGGGAATGGCTGTTGATGTTCTTGATGGCGACACACCAGAGACAACTGGTTCCTATGACAATGGTTCTATTGATGTAAAAGCAAAACAAACGGATGTCATTGTTGTGGATCAAGAAAACGTTCAGAGTGAGCTAATTGATTCTGGCTACTATGAAGCAGACGAATTTGAAGGATTAGATTAATAGCTTTTACGTAATAGTGTTAGATATTCGTCTAACACTATTACGCCATTGTAAAGCGTTCGGGTTAAGGAGGCATACCGATGAGCGAATCTATTTTGGAAATGAAGCAGATATCGAAAGAATTTACAGGTGTCAAAGCGCTCTCTAATGTCAATTTTAAAGTGGAAAAAGGAGAAATTCATTGTCTAGTGGGAGAAAATGGTGCCGGTAAATCGACATTGATGAAAGTGCTTAGCGGTGTTTATCCCTATGGGAATTACGAGGGAGACATTGTGTTTGATGGTAGTGTTCAGCGTTTTAACAAAATCAATGATAGTGTCGATGCAGGAATTGCGATTATTTATCAGGAGCTGGCACTTTTTCCTGATCTAGCTGTCTATGAAAATATCTATATCGGAAATGAAATACAAAAAGGTGGCGTACTGGACTGGAATAAAGCTATCGATGATTCGAGAAAAATGCTAGAAAAAGTGAATTTAAAAGTAAATCCAGAAGTTTTAATTAAAGATTTAGGTGTAGGGAAACAACAATTAGTCGAAATTGCAAAAGCATTGAGTAAAGAGGTCAAGCTACTTATTTTGGATGAGCCGACTGCGGCACTTAATGAAGATGACAGTGAAAACCTTTTGAATCTACTACGTGAGTTGAAAAAGCAAGGGATTACGTGCATCATGATCTCGCACAAGCTGAAAGAGGTTATTGCAATTGCCGATAAAGCAACGGTAATACGTGATGGTGAAACGATTTGCACGTTAGATGGTTCGAAAGGAGAAATTACCGAAGCTGCGATTATTAAAAACATGGTCGGTCGAGAAATTGAGGATATTTATCCGAAGCGGGCGAAGAAGGAATTTGGTGACAAAGTTCTGGAATTGGTTAACTGGTCTGCATATGCACCACAGCTTGGTCGATATGTAGCAAAAGATGTTAATTTCAATGTACGAAAAGGGGAAATTGTTGGTTTAGCTGGTCTAATGGGGGCTGGAAGAACAGAGCTAGCCCGCAGTATTTTTGGGAATTCGGAGTCTTATAAATTAGCTGGGGATTTATTTGTTCATGGCAAGCCAGCAAAATTGAAGCATACAAGCGATGCGATTAAAGCAGGAATTGCTTATGTAACCGAAGATAGAAAGGGAGACGGATTGTTTTTATTACAGGATATCAAAAATAATATATCCGTCGGGAATCTTTCTGGCATTTCCTCACGTGGTGTCGTCAATGAAAATGAAGAAATAAAAATTGCGGAAGAATACAAAGAATCATTAACGATTAAGACACCGAATATCCAGCAACTTGTTGGTAATTTAAGTGGTGGGAATCAGCAAAAGGTTTCGTTAGGAAAATGGCTATTCGTCAGTCCGAAGCTATTAATACTAGATGAACCAACACGAGGAATTGACGTTGGTGCTAAATTCGAGATTTATTCCGTTATGAATGAGCTAATTGAAGCAGGGATGAGCATCATAATGATTTCATCAGAGCTCGGTGAGGTATTAGGAATGAGTGACCGGGTTTATGTCATGGCAGAAGGTGAGATCAAAGGTGAGTTGTCATCAGAGGAAGCAGACCAAGAAAAGATTATGCAACTTGCAACGCAATAGGAGGTAGAGCTTAATGAGATTGTTCAATGAAGCGAAGCAACTAATTAAGGAGAACATTCGAGATTATGGGATGTACATAGCCTTAATTATTATCATGATTACATTTACGATTCTTACAAATGGACTATTTATGTCTTCCCGAAATATTAGTAATCTACTCGATTCAGCAGGATATATTGCTGTGTTGGCAGTCGGTGTGATGCTGGTTATTGTCATCCGTCATATTGATTTATCAATTGGATTTTTAGCCGGTTTTCTCGGTGCGATTGCAGCCATATTATTGATGTATGTTGGATTACCGGTGTATATTGTTATTCCTATTATTTTGATTCTAGGAATTTGTGCCGGATCTGTTACCGGGTTTTTAGTAGCAAAAGTAGGAATACCTGCTTTCGTTGCCACACTAGCTGGTTGGCTTATTTACCGAGGAGCAATCCTGTTAGCGACTGAAAAGTCAGGTACCATTGTTGTGGAAAATGAAGCGTTTAATGCGATCGGTAATGGATATATTCCATCGATCGCCCAAGTAGGTGGCCTTCATTTGCTTTCGTTAATTGTGGGTGCTTTGGGAATCATCTTTTATATTTATAGTGCGGTAAAGAATCGTAGAAATAAGATCAAATATAATTTTGAAGTCGTATCGAAAGAAATTTTTATAATCCAGTTGGTATTTGTTTCAGCAATTATTGCCTATATTACGTGGCTCTTAGCCGGGTATAATGGCTTCTCTTGGACCGTAATGATTATTTTACTTGTTGTGTTTGTCTATCATTTTATTACAACCAAGACGGTCATCGGAAGGCATATTTATGCGGTCGGTAGTAACCCAGAAGCAGCACATTTAAGCGGTATCAATGTAAAGAAAATCACGTTCCTTGTATTTGGTTCAATGGGGATGCTGTCAGCCCTTTCAGGTATTTTATTCACATCACGCCTGCAATCGGCTACAACCACAGCGGGTACGTTATTTGAACTCGATGCCATTGCAGCAGCCTTCGTAGGGGGTGTTTCTGCTGCAGGTGGAGTTGGTAAAGTTACCGGAGCCGTGATCGGAGCGGTTGTAATGGCTACCCTAACCAACGGAATGAACTTGATGGGTGTCGGTATTGCACCACAGTATATTATACGTGGTGGCGTACTTGCCTTAGCTGTTATTTTTGATGTAATGACTCGTAGACAGAGGGCTTAATTTATTTGAAGGAAGTTTATTAGATAGAGAGAAATTGTGTAGTTTAAAAGAAGTAACTATTTTAGTGTTTATAGTTAGTAATAGTAAAATGACCAACAATTTGTTGGTCATTTTTGTTGGGATGAAAGAATTGTACTTAAAGATGCCAAAGAATTTATGGTTATGATTCATGTTTTCACGTCCTCTACTTTTTCGACAGGCTAATACCTGTTTTACTCATCTGCAGTACCCAACGTCATTCCGCCATCAACTACAATTTCTGTACCCGTGCAATAAGAGCTTTCATCAGAGGCTAGAAATGCTATAGCCCGAGCAATTTCAATTGGTTGTCCAATACGTCCGAGTGGTACAGAGTCGTAAAAAGTTGGAACATCATTGCCTTGAGTTGCCATTTCTGTTTCGATACCACCCGGATGGACCATATTAACCCGAATTCCTTTTGAACCTAATTCAATAGCTGCAGCTTTTGACATTGCAACTACAGATGCTTTCGTTGCAGCATATGCAGAAGATTTGCTAATTGGTGCAAAGGCAGAAATAGATACGTTATTTATAATCGAGCCCTTTTGCTGCTTTTCCATTTGCGGAATAACTGCTTGCATCCCCATAAATACTCCAATTTGATTCACATGAATTAACTGTTGGTAATCATCCAGCGAAGTATCTGTAAATGGTTTACGTATTAAATGGCCAGCATTATTTACTAACACATCTATCCGATGGAATCTTTTTGTTATCATATCGACTGCTAATTTCCATTCTAATTCTTTTGTGACATCTAACTTTACCGGGAAGGCTTGATCTTCTCCAATTTCCTTAGCCACTGCTTTAGCTTCATCATAGTTCCGAGCACCGACTCCCACCATTGCTCCTAATGTGGCAAGGTGCTGAGCAATCGCTTTTCCCTGCCCTCTATTAGCTCCAGTAATAAGAATGACATGATTCTTCAAGTTCGGCATATACTCACTCCTTTGGTAATTATACAAAGCTGGCATCGAACATTTCAGTATATTTAAAGATTAGAATTTATTGATAAGTTGCAACTTTAATCGATTATTACGTAGTTGACTTACGTGGTCAAGAATTGAAGGATAAATGGCTCAATTGACGAATTAGTTTGTTCTTGACAATCAACACTATTCTGCGATACTATATACCAGTAATAAGTAATACTAAATACCAGTCATACTAAATACCTATGGTACAGAATACTAAAAAATATGGTGAAACACAAATGAGGAGGTGGTTAGTTGGAACATATCACAGAAATGCTGAAAGGGGTTTTGGAGGGATGTGTGCTTGAGATCATTAGCCGTGGCGAAACATATGGCTATGAAATCACGCAGCATTTGCGAGAGCTTGGCTTCACTGATGTCGTTGAAGGCACAGTATATACAATAACGATGCGACTTGAGAAACACAATCTGGTGGACATTGAAAAAAAGCGATCCACCGTAGGGCCGCCGAGAAAATTTTACACACTAAACGAAGCAGGAAAAGAGAAACTCGACACTTTTTGGGAAAAATGGGATTTCGTCTCAAACAAAATAAACGAACTTAAATCAAAAGAAATCAAAAGGAGAGGGTAACATGAGTTTTATAGAAAAAATTATTGGAAGTTTAGCTGATAAGCGAGAGTGGAAGGCGATGGAGGCGCGTGCGAAGGAACTTCCAAGTGAATACCGCAACGCTTACAACGCTATCCAAAAGTATATGTGGACTGCTGGTGGTCCCACCGACTGGAAGGACATCAGCCGTATCTTTAATGGCATTCTCGATCTGTTTGAGGAAGGTGCAGCAGAAGGTAAGAAAGTCACTGACCTCACGGGTGAAGACGTGGCAGCTTTTTGTGATGAACTAGTGAGGGACGCGAAAACTTGGAAGGATAAATATCGTACGAAGTTGAACGATAAGATTGGTCGTGACTAATAATCTAGTGGGTTTTCAACTAAAAAGAAACGAACAAGGTAATTCCCAATTGTTGTTTATGCCCTGGACTTATTTTAATAGTGAATATCTAAATCAGGGTATCATGAAGGATCGAACAGGAATTTCAATAGATCATACCTACTGAATAGCTGGTTAACATGTGAATTGTCACCTTACTATTCAGTTTTATTTTTAACTCAGTAGTATGTAATACAGATTACCAGTCATACTAAGTAGCTTGAAAAAGTAATGTAAATCTGCAAGGGGGATCCTTGTCTAATGGTGAAAAACCAGCTTGTTTTCAGAAAAAGACCCAAATCTTCGGAAAGTAGCCTTGCTACGCATTTTATAAGGAGGAAAAAATAGATGAGCAATGCAGCGATTTCTATAAAAGGATTAACAAAATCATTTAAAGACAAGGAAGTCCTAAAGGGGGTGGATGTTGAAGTACGGCGTGGTGAAATTTTCGCACTACTGGGTTCAAATGGAGCGGGCAAGACAACGACAGTCAATATCCTTTCCACGCTGATGAAGCCAGACGGTGGTGAGGTGAGTGTTTGCGACTTTGATGTTCAGCGTAAACCGGATCATGTTCGTAAAAGTATCAGTCTTACAGGACAATTTGCAGCTTTAGATGGCATGCAAACTGGGCGGGAAAATTTGATAATGGTCGCCAAGTTGCGGGGAGTTTCCAATCCAGCTCAAGTTGCTGACAATCTGCTTGCAAAATTCAGTCTGACCGATGCAGCCAACCGCCGTGCAGACAATTATTCTGGCGGGATGAAACGCCGGCTCGATATCGCCATGAGCCTGATAGGGAATCCAGCAGTCATTTTTCTCGATGAACCAACCACAGGGCTTGACCCAGAAGCGCGGAAGGAAGTATGGGGGACCGTCAAGGAGCTTGCTGGTGGTGGAACAACCATTTTGCTTACGACGCAGTATCTGGAGGAAGCCGAACAACTGGCTGAGCGTATTGCTATACTGCATGATGGAAAAATCATCACGACTGGTACTCTTACCGAACTAAAGGAGATGTTCCCGCCAACGAAAGTGGAATACATTGAAAAACAGCCGACGTTGGAGGAAATTTTCCTCGAAATCATTAGCAAAAAAGGAGGAGATGTAAATGAAAAGTAAAACAGGGGTATTATTAGGGCGTTTAATGCGCAATATCATGCGTAGTCCGGACACGATTATAACGGTGGCAATTACGCCAATTATGATGATGTTGCTATTTGTTTATGTATTTGGTGGCGCTATAGAGACAGGGACGGTTAACTACGTCAATTATTTATTACCGGGAATCTTGCTGATTACGATCGCATCCGGCGTCGCTTACACTTCCTTACGGCTATTTACGGATGTAAAGAGCGGGTTAATGGCGCGTTTTATTACCATGCCCATCAAGCGCTCATCGGTATTGTGGGCTCACGTGTTGACCTCGCTTGTTTCCAATGCACTTACTGTCGTTGTAGTTATACTCGTTGCGCTCTTAATGGGATTTCGTTCTAACGCGGATATATTGGAATGGCTCGCAGTAGTTGGGATTCTCGGGTTGTTTACGCTGGCACTGACGTGGTTGGCGGTTATTCCTGGACTAACAGCAAGGTCTATGGAAGGGGCAACAGCATACTCGTATCCGTTGATTTTCCTGCCTTTTATCAGTTCGGCTTTTGTCCCTACTGAAACCATGCCAAAAGTTGTTCGTGCATTTGCTGAGAACCAGCCAGTGACTTCAATCGTGAATTCGGTTCGTGCCCTCTTGTATGAAGGAACTGTTGGCAATGACATCTGGATCGCGCTTACTTGGTGTGTTGGGATCATGTTCATCGCTTACTTGATTTCCAGTAAAGTATTTAAACGCCAGTTAGGGTAAGTACACCGTTAGTATTAACAAGCTAAAAGTCAGTCGAGTGGATTTGCTTTCACATGGAATGTCGCTTACATCCGGGACAACAATTAATGAAAATATGGAAACTATAAATCGACTTGATCCGTAGAGATAAAGAAGACAATTAAATATGAGGAGGATCAATAATGTACGAATACAAATTTGTTAAAATTGAACTTAATTCATGGAATAATAAACCTAAAGAAGATTATCAAGATATTATTACTAGATATGCGAAAGAGGGATGGAGATTTATCCAAATCTTCGCTCCAGCAACGAAAGGATACGGTTCTGCTTCTCATTTTGAAATCATTTTTGAAAGATCACTTACTTAATGGCAGGTTTTCAGTTTTCGGATAAATTACTAGAGGGAGCTTTAATATGATAGTGGCGAACAAAACTTTTCCTGTAAAGCTCATTCGAACATATTACTGAACGGTGATGGTACGGTCTCGGACTTGGTTAACACTACTTATAGATTAGTTTCCAATTTTCTCCGCTATTTCCCTCATAAGGGACCGGTTATTTGTACCTTGCAGAAGTGGATTGAGGAGCAACCACTAATCGAGAAGTCGTACTAAATCACTTTCCGCACGAGCATAAACGGATTACTGGGAACTTCGAACGTGAAGCCGGTGTCACTTCTTGAACATTTTGTGAAAAGAGCAACGCTGATTGATTAGCGTTGCTCTTTAACTTTCTTGTTTATAGATTTTGCTAACTTATAGTGAAGTACGGTTAGGTTTGCATATGGCATGCCTTTTTTACCATTTAAGAAGGTTTAAACTTACCGATCCATTATTCTTGAACTTCGTCATTAAATATCAAACTTTCTAACGGAAATTCTCTTACGTGTGATTTAAGTCACTCATTCATTTTTGCCTTTTCCTTATAATTACGGTGTAAATAGTGAAAAACACGTAACATCAACTAAGGGAGTGGCAGAAATGGATAGTAAAACAATCGAAATCATCAAATCTACCGTCCCGGTACTCGAACAACACGGGGAAAAAATTACAACGGTATTTTATCAACAAATGTTTGAGGCTCACCCGGAGTTATTAAACATTTTTAATCATGCAAATCAAAAACAAGGTAGACAACAAAAGGCATTAGCTTCCACTGTCTATGCAGCTGCACAGTACATAGACAATTTGGAGGCAATAGTTCCAGTGGTAACTCAAATTGCCCATAAACATCGTAGTTTAGGAATTAAGCCAGAGCATTATCCAATTGTAGGGGAACATCTTTTAGGAGCAATTAAAACAGTTCTAGGGCAAGCTGCTACAGATGAAATTTTAGATGCGTGGGAGCAAGCTTATAATACCATAGCTGATGTATTTATTAGTGTGGAGGCGCAAATGTATCAAGACGCTAAAAACCAGCATGGAGGTTGGGATGGGTTTAAGTCCTTTGTCGTTGATCGTAAGGTCGTGGAGAGTGAGGTAATTACATCCTTCTATCTTAAACCAGAGGATAAACAGATGCTCCCATCCTTTGAAGCTGGACAGTACATTAGTGTGAAGTTGGAAATTGAAGAAGAAAAATTTACTCACATTCGACAATACAGTTTATCCGATGCAGCTGGGAAAGATTATTATCGAATTAGTGTGAAGAGAGAAACGGGCAATGAGACTCCTGATGGTATTGTCTCAAACTACCTTCATGAAAAGATGAATGAAGGGGATACCATTCAAGTAAGTGCACCAGCAGGAGATTTCTACTTGGATACAGGTAAGGACACGCCGCTTGTCTTACTAAGTGGAGGTGTGGGACTAACACCAATGATGAGTATGTTGAATACGGTGGTTGATTTACAGCCTGAGCGACCAGTTACTTTCATCCATGCAACTGGAAATGGACGAGTGCATGCTCTTCGTGATGAAGTGAAACGCGTAGCAGAAAAAGGAAATGTAAACGTCGTATTTTTCTATGATTCGCCAACAGAGGAAGATCGTGAGACACAAGCATTTGACATAGAAGGGTTTGTAACGAAGGAATGGCTAAGAGAAAATGTACCACATAACGATACAAGCTTTTACTTCTGTGGACCAGTTCCATTTATGAAGTCAGTGAATGCATCGCTAAAGAGTCTTGGAGTTACAGATAAGAATATACACTTTGAATTTTTTGGACCAATGGGGAGTTTGGAGTAATGAGAAGGAGCCAGAGCCAGGAGCTATTGCAGCTACCTGGTTTTTTTGTCTGGTATCTATTTTGATAATTTTATTAGAGAAGATATTCCAAACCTCGGCAGTAATAATGCTCGTATGTTAGCTCGATTATTATAGATATTTTTAAGAAGATAAAGTGAGAAAGAAAACTAACTGTTTCAGAACTTTTCATTTATATCACAACACAAGTTGCATTCTTTCTTTGTGCAAGTAGCTATCTACTCATGTTGTTGGATAGAAATTATTGAACAGGAGGAGAACAAATGAAGAAAATATGACTATAGATAGAGGTTTTGAGATTCGTGCTCGTTTTTCTTACCTCTATCATTCTTGGTAATATTAGTCAACTAAATAAAGAACAACGTCACTTTCGAAATGACGTTGTTCGATTCACCTGTACTATAGGCGATTGTTTAGTCAATCTTATTTTAATTTTACTCTGACACTAATTTAATCAACTAACCCCATTCGAAAAGCCATCGTTACGATTTGTGTTCGATTTTTGGCTTTGAGTTTAATCATCAGTTTTTGTATGTAATCACGTATCGTATATTCACTTAGAAACATCAGTTCGGCCATTTCTTTGTTACTGTATCCCTCTGATAGCAGATGAAGAATGGCTAATTCCTTCTCTGTATGGTCTAATGGATATTTAAAACGATCACCAAGTTGCTTGCGAGATAAATACATACCAATACGAATGCCAACTTGTTCTAATGCATCCAGTTTTATTTTAGGACAATCAAAAGCCTCTCCCTGTTGATCTAACGTAAGCCAACCATATAATTGTTGTTCGTAAATGATCGGAATAAAAATAATAGAAGATAGATTAAATAAGTCGATCGCAGTTTGTTGTACATAGGGATCTGGCTTTTTTAGAAATAATGGTTTTTTTAGTGCAAAGACTGGTTCCGATTCAATTTTTCCTCGCAATAATTGTACCTTTGGTAGTTCTTCACCGATGGCTCCTGAAAACTCCTTTAACCAAGGATTATAACTTAAAAATACACATCGTTTAAAAGCAAATATATCTTCTGCCCGTTTTAAAAGGAAAGGTAGATCATCCGTACCATTACACTGAATAAGAATTTCACTAAATGTATCTAACTGTTTCATATAAATTTGTTTATTCTCGGTATTTTCAGGGGGAGTTTGTACCCAATCTAAATACAAAGATGTTATCTTGTTAAGCAACTTGTTATGAAAGGAAATTAGTTCTTCTTCATAAGGGTGGTTGAGTTGAGTTAAGACGCTTTGAAATGATTCTGTGAGAATCTTTTGGAATACATTTGATTTGGTGGTCGGTATATCGTTACTATGCATTTGTACCCAATAATGTAAAGATTCTTCTTCAATTTTTTTATTTTTCATCTGCATCATTAAAAATGCAATAAAAACAGAAATTAATTTACGAAGTTGCTGCTTTTGTGTTTTATTTATTTCTGCACTATTTTCTACTAATATCATAGAGCTTTTCATTATCTCAACTCGATGTATTTTATATAGCAATAAATATTGCAAATCGATTTTCTTCATTCAGAACCCTACATTCGTATGTTAGTTTTTGTCGTAATTACATATAAATCTATGTTTATTATGACATAATAGTCTTGTAGAATAAAATAGTGAAGTAATAATTCAAGAAAAAATGATCAACGATTAAGACTAAAAGGAGAATAGCTATGGACTTTAATAAAATTATGGTTGCTGGTAGTGGTGTTTTAGGTAGTCAAATTGCATTCCAATCTGCATTTTTTGGTTATAATGTAAACGTATACGATATTAACGACGATGCAATTAATGCAGGAAAAGATCGTGTAAATAAGTTACAAGGTGTGTATGCTGACTTTTTCAAAGATGAGGGAAAAGCAGAAGCAGCATTGGGGCATTTATCTTTCAGTTCTGATTTAGCTGAGGCAATGAAAGATGTTGATTTAGTAATTGAAGCTGTTCCTGAGCGTGTAGATATTAAACAAGACTTCTATCAAAAGCTTGCAGCTGTTGCACCTGAGCGAACAGTGTTCGTTTCAAACTCTTCTACAATGTTACCTAGTGACTTTGCAGAATTTACGGGTAGACCAGAGAAGTTTTTAGCGCTACACTTTGCGAACTCTATTTGGCAAAATAATACGGCTGAGATTATGGGACATGCAGGGACAGACCATCAATATGTGGAAGCAGTGACAGATTTCGCACGTTCTATTGGAATGATTCCTTTTGTGCTAAAAAAAGAACAGCCAGGTTATATTTTAAATACATTATTGGTTCCATTCTTAAATGCAGGGTTAACGTTGTGGGCCAATGACGTCGCAGACCCACATACAATTGATAAAAACTGGATGATTTCAACTGGTTCCCCAAGAGGGCCATTCGGTATTTTAGATGTGGTTGGTATGGAGACGCCATATAATTTAAACAGAGCACGTTCTGAGCAAGATCCATCATATGGAGTGATTGCAGATAAACTGAAGGCAGAAATGATAGATAAAGGAAAAATGGGAATATCGAGTGGAGAAGGTTTCTACAAATATCCAAACCCAGAATATTCAGATCCTAATTTCTTAAAACAAAACTAGAACGCTAGTATCAAGTTATTATTTCAAACGAGATTGGGACAATACTGTCTCGGTCCCAAAATAAATCTGAACAATGATTCGTTCTCGCCAAAGAATGATTTTGTTCGGATTTTTTTTGAATCTTTCCGTAACATTGAGCTAATTTTACATATAATTTTTTGCTTCAATTGTTAAATGAAAGAATGATTATCACTACAAATGGTTCCCTATATAAGGACATTTTCAACTTAACATTCATTAAGCATAGTTTTATATTTTATATAATATTGACAATTATACGCACTAATCTTAAAATATGAACATATACTAATATATACATATATTTAAAGTAAACCGTTTAAAGTGAGGGATTTATATGGAAGAAAAGAAGGCAAACAATGAGATAGATACGAAAGATCTGGACCAAGAAACCTTGTTTGTCGTATCGCAAACGTTTAAGGCTTTAGGAGATCCAACAAGAATTCGAATCCTGAATTTACTATTTCAAAAGGAATACTCCGTTAATGGAATTGCTGAATCACTGAACTTAAGACAATCGACTGTGTCTCACCAATTACGCTTCTTGAAAAATTTGCGCTTGGTAAAATACCGAAGAGAAGGTACCACCTTATATTATTCTCATGATGATGAGCATGTGATGAACATGCTAAAGGAAACAATCAATCACGCATGCCATCATTGATGTTAGATAACCTATGAAGAAATACTAATTTATCTTCTGAATATTGGTACATGTATATATGTTCATATATTAATTATAAGGGAGGAATGGCAAATGGGACACGATCATGGACATGATCATACACATGGCGCGAATAAAAAAGCATTAATGATTAGTTTTATTATCATTACAAGCTATATGGTGATTGAGGCAATTGGGGGATTTTTGACGAACAGCCTTGCTTTATTATCGGATGCTGGCCATATGTTAAGTGATTCCATTTCGCTCGGAGTAGGTTTATTGGCATTTACTTTAGGAGAGAAAGTAGCTAACTACTCGAAAACGTATGGATATAAACGCTTCGAAATATTAGCAGCAGTATTCAATGGAGTTACGCTAATCCTCATTTCACTTTATATATTTTATGAAGCATATGAACGGTTTATCGAACCTCCTGAAGTTGCGTCGACTGGAATGCTCATAATTGCTAGTATTGGCTTGGTCGTGAATATCTTTGTTGCATGGATATTGATGCGTGGGGACACAGAAGACAACTTAAATTTACGAGCAGCTTTTCTTCACGTATTAGGTGATTTGCTTGGATCGGTAGGAGCAGTATCAGCTGCATTACTCATTATGTTTTTCGGCTGGGGCTGGGCAGATCCACTAGCAAGTGTGATCGTAGCTGTTCTTGTTTTAATAAGTGGCTGGCGAGTGACAAAGGATGCGGTTCATGTGTTAATGGAAGGAACGCCTAAGAATATAGATTTAGACGTAATTATCGATACGATGGAAAATGTACCCGGGATTTGTAGTATTCATGATTTACATGTGTGGAGTATTACAAGTGGGCAAAATGCGCTCTCCTGTCATGCAGTGGTAGATGGAGGGTTATCTGTTCTTGAATGCCAAAATATACTGAGAATGATCGAACATGAATTAGAACACAAAGGAATTGGCCATGTGACCATTCAATTAGAAAATGATGATCATCCTCATGAAGATGTATTAATGTGTCACCATGAACATGATTAGTTTATTGTGTATGATAATAGGTAATTATTAGAAGAGGTTTCCAAATAATAAGGGAAGCCTCTTTAATAATAAGCAAAGCTTTTATAAAGTACTGTCAACCTACAATTTATACGAAAACAGGAACATAAGTACAAGTTTCATTTTGACACACATATTAGACATTGCTAATATGATAATTACAAACATATTAGTATGAACTAATATAATGGGAGGTAAACCATGCTAAAGGTTAATCTGGATACAAAAATAAAGTTTTTACACGGCTTATCCCATAAAACTAGAATTCAAATACTTGAATGTATAAAGGATAGTGAGAAAACAGTATCTCAAATAGTGGAAGAAATAAAAGGCAATCAATCGAATATCTCGCAGCATCTTGCGTGTTTAAAAGGCTGTGGCATTATCGTAGGGCGCCAAGAGGGAAAATATGTTTATTATGGTCTGCGTAATCAAAAGATGAGAGATTTATTAACAACGATTGATGGTGTTCTTGAAGAGGTTGAAAATGATGTTGCTTGCTGTGAAAACCATATAGGCTAGAAAGGAGGGAACAAGGTGTCAAATAAATGTTGTGGTTCAAATGAAATCGAACAAGTAATTCCCAAGAAAAACCAATCCTGTGGCGATAGTTCAAATAAAGAAGCGCGTGCTGTTCCTGCGAAAGAAAAGGATTGTTGTTGCAGTAGCAAGGAGGCGGCTTCTGATAAAGATAGTCTAGCAACGGAGAAAGAAACAGAATCAACAACTTGTTGTAATAGTAATGTTCCAAATTCAATTAGCTGTTGTGGGAATGCTGAGGACGAAATGCATCACCATACAGATGCAGCCGGGGAAAAGGTTGAATACCGCATCCATGGTATGGATTGCCCTTCCTGCGCAAAAACGGTGGAAAAAGGTTTACGGGGATTAAAGGGTGTCCAGGAGGTTAAAGTCAATTACAATACAGAGAAATTACAAGTAATTGGAAGCAATGCACTTTCCTTGGACCATGTACCAAATGAAGTGGAAAAACTAGGCTTTCAAGCTGAACCGTTGAAACAAAACAATAATATTAGAACGTATGATATTGTTGGAATGGATTGTAGTAGTTGTGCCAAAAGCATCGAAAATCATTTAAATGACAATCCAGCTGTTCATCATGTCAGTGTAAGTTTTTCTACGGGGAAAATGAAAGTAGCACATGAAAATAGTGTGGAAGATATTGTTTCAGAGGTTTCTAAAATTGGGTATAAGGCTTCGTTGCTTTCCAATAACAAAAACCGTTCGGAGGCAAAGAAAAATAAAGATGGCTATGGGTTCATTACATTTACAGGTATGTTAATCGTTTTAGGATTTATTGGGTCATTCAATGGGGTGCCCGAAGTCATCACCACGTTATTGTATGCTGCAGCTATCGTTGTTAGTGGATACAAACCAGCAAAAAGCGCTTTTTATGCAATAAAGAGCGGTTCATTAGATATGAATGTTCTCATGTCAGCCGCAGCGATAGGCGCCGCATTAATTGGAGAATGGTTTGAAGGGGCGACCGTTGTATGGTTATTTGCACTTGGTAATGTTCTGCAAAATAGATCCATTGAACAAACAAGAAAGTCCATTCGAAACTTAATGGATTTAGCGCCACCAGAAGCGTGGGTTAAAGTGGGTCCTGAATTAATAAAAAGGCCAGTTGAGGAGGTTTCCATTGGTGATGTTATTGTCATTAAACCGGGGGATCGAATTCCGTTAGACGGTGAAATTATTCAGGGAGAAACAAGTGTCAATCAAGCGCCGATCACAGGAGAATCTATTCCTGTGGATAAACAAACTGGAGACACTGTATATGCAGGAACAATTAATGAAAGTGGTTCTCTCGAAGTTAAAGTGACGAAACTAGTAGAGGACACCACCATTTCAAAAATCATTCATTTAGTTGAAGAAGCACAGGAACAGAAAGCACCGACAGAAGCTTTTATTGATAAGTTTGCAAGTATTTATACGCCGGTTGTTTTTGCGATCGCCTTAATGGTAATTGTATTCCCACCCTTATTTGATTTCGGTACATGGAGCGAGTGGGTATACAAAGGCCTTGCCTTATTAGTAGTTGCTTGCCCTTGTGCATTGGTAATATCAACGCCGGTTGCCATTGTATCCGCAATTGGAAATGCAGCAAAGAACGGTGTGTTGATCAAAGGTGGAACCTTTCTAGAATCAGCTGGGTCCATTGATGCCGTTGCGTTTGATAAAACGGGAACATTAACAGAAGGAAAGCCAAAGGTTTCGGAAGTTAATCCATTCACGATTTCAGAGGAAGCCCTTATTTCCATTGCGTTTACGTTAGAAGATTATTCTACCCATCCAATAGCGAACACGATTGTTACCTATGCAAAAGATCAAGGGATTCAGCCGAGAAGTGGAGAAGCATTCAAAAGCATTGTCGGAAAAGGTGTTCAAGCAACCATTGATGGTAAGATTCACTATGCTGCAAATTTACGATTGTTTGAGGAGTTGAACCTAGCATCAGAGGATCTGCGCAAAGAGGTAGAAACGATACAAAGTCAGGGCAAAACAGTAGTTATTATCGGTACAGATCAAGAAATATTGGGTATTATTTCTGTATCCGATACGCTTCGGCATACGACTGTGAAGGCATTAGATGGTCTGAAGCGTGTAGGTGTAAATCAGTTGGTAATGCTTACCGGTGATAATGAAGGTACGGCTAAAATGATTTCAAAGGAAACAAACGTGAACCGCTATTTTGCGGAATTATTACCAGAAAATAAGGTGCAGGCTATCCAGCAGCTACAACGTGAAGGGCATAAGGTAGCGATGGTTGGTGACGGGATCAATGATGCGCCAGCACTTGCGACATCCGATTTAGGTATTGCAATGGGTGGTGCAGGTACTGATACGGCAATGGAAACAGCCGATATTGTATTAATGGCAGATAATCTAGAGAAATTGCCGCATACCGTTAAACTAAGTAGAAAGGCATTAGCGATTATTAAGCAAAATATCTGGTTTTCCATTTTAATAAAGCTGATCGCTTTACTGCTTATCTTCCCAGGTTGGCTGACACTTTGGATGGCTGTGTTAAGCGACACAGGTGCAGCGGTAATCGTTATTTTAAATGCATTACGTCTTCTAAAGGTTAGAGGATAAATTGGGGAGCTGTTCATGTGGTAATTGAACAGCTCCCTAGTTGTATAGGTTGGAAAGATGACAATCCCATACGACATCTATTTAAAATTTAAAGAAGCTCTGTGCACGTAAAGTAATGGGAATATTTCTTTCTATAGAGAAGAAACTAGAAAACATGACTCTAATTTGTAAGGAGTGGGTAGACGATGAGTGAGAACATAAGTGATCGGATCAGTCGGGTTGCTTTAATTGGAACCGGTTTTGTTGGATCGAGTTACGCTTTTGCCTTAATGAATCAAGGAATTGCAAATGAGTTAATCATGATTGACTTAAATGAAGACAAGGCAAAAGGAGATGTTATTGATTTAAATCATGGGAAGGCCTTTACAACGAATCCAACGCTTATCAAATATGGAACATATGAAGATTGTAGTAATGTTGATTTGGTTGTCATTTGTGCAGGGGCTAACCAAAAGCCAGGGGAGACACGTTTGGATTTAGTTGATAAGAATTTAAAAATATTTAAAGAAATAGTAGATGCCGTCATGGCTAGTGGATTCGATGGAATTTTCCTAGTAGCAACAAATCCAGTCGATATTTTAACCTATGCAACATGGAAGTATAGTGGCTTGCCAAGTGAGCGTGTGATCGGATCAGGCACCATTTTAGATACGGCTCGTTTTCGGTATTTATTAGGAGATTATTTCAATGTAGCACCAAAAAATGTTCATGCCTATATCATTGGGGAGCATGGGGATAGCGAGTTACCTGTTTATAACTCAGCATACATCGGTGCAATTCCAATCATGAAATTTATTGAAAGAAATGACAACTATAAGAAAGAGGATTTGGATGATATTTTCATTCGAGTACGTGACGCTGCTTATGAAATTATAAAAAGCAAAGGTGCTACGTATTACGGTATTGCCATGGGATTAGCTCGAATAACGAAGGCAATATTCTCCAATGAAAACTCCATCCTAACTGTATCGGCGCACATGAATGGTCATTACGGAGAAGATCATGTTTATATTGGTGTGCCAGCGGTCATTAATCGGAATGGAATTCGCGAGATTATGGAGCTAGACTTAAGTGAAGAGGAAAAACAACGATTTCATAACAGTGCCAATACGCTAAAGCAGATACTAGCACCTCATTTTGATGAAGTGAAACCAAACAACTAAGTAGCGTGGTGAAATGAAATGGAAGCAGAGCCACTCTTGAAGATTGAAAAATTAGCACTGGCACGACAAGACCTATTTCAAACGAGTTCCCTTATCTATTTATTAAGGGCTGTATTAGCTAGTATGTTTATTGGGTTTGGAGTGATTGTTGCCTTTCGTACGGGAAATTTCTTTTTTGTAGAGCAATCGCCAATTGCTTTTCCTATTGCTGCGATCACATTTGGGGTAGCAATTATTCTAATTGCCTATGGTGGCGGGGATTTATTTACAGGAGATACCTTTTATTATACGTTTGCAGCCTTACGGAAAAAGATGACATGGAAAGTGGTCGGACAGATGTGGGCGTATAGTTATGTTGGAAACATCATTGGTGCAATATTTTTTGCTGTACTTATATCAATCACAGGGTTGTTTCAAGATGAATCGGTAAATTCATTTTTATTAACTATCGCAGAGAATAAAACGCAATTTTCCACGACGGAATTACTGTTTAGAGGAATTCTTTGTAACTGGCTCGTTTGCCTTGCATTCTTTCTTCCGATGGGAATGAAAGGAGACGGAACGAAGATATTTATTATGGTGTTTTTAGTCTTTTGTTTTTTTATTTCCGGCTATGAACATAGCATTGCGAACATGTGTACATTTGCGATTTCATATGTAATTGATGACCCAAGTTCTGTTACATTTCAAGGGATCATTCACAACCTTATTCCAGTAACTATAGGAAACTTGATTGGTGGTGGAGGTTTTATGGCATGGATGTATTTTTATGCCAATAAATCTTCCATTAGTAAATACGATACTAAATAGCATAAGAGGCATATTAATTGTGACGAGTTTATTATGAGTTGTGTCAAGCTAAATCTTACAGTAAATCCAGAAGTAGATATCAGCCATAAACATAAATCCAATAGCAAAGGAGCTTGAATTAAAACAAGCTCCTTTGCTATTGGATTAGGCTTCTTTCACTAGATCACTCGTTTGTTGAATAACTACTAACCAAAATTCCTATCTAAAAACAGAAGTAGATAACTACCTGCACAAAGATAAATTGCAGCTTGGGTTGTAATATAGATTGAACGTTCAAGTAAAGTTAGTTTTCTTTCCCTCTTAATCTTTTTAAAGTGTCTGTAATAATAGAATGAACAAAGGAGTAGTATTATTGCCGATATTTGAAATAAGTTTTCTAATAAACTAATCATAATTCATCTCCTCACTTTACATAAAAACAGCTCCTGAACGAGCCCTCTGTAAGTACACGATTTCACAATCTTTGTTGATATTCATAGTAAAATACAATATTACCCTTTAAATGATAAACCTACTTCTTCTAATGAAGTTCTCATAATTGGTATGGAAGCAGGTCCAATACCATGGAGTTTTAGAATTTCTTTTTCGGTGTACTTTGAGAGTTTTTGTAAAGTATCAATTCCTTCCTGAACTAAGGCGTTTCTAGCAGGTGAACTTAGTTTCGATAGGAATCCACTTTTAGGTTTATTCTCTTTATCACAAGTAGGACAACTTGGACAATCACTACTCTTGTAATACTTATGACCTTTTTCACAAACCCTTAAGCTTTTTTCTGCTGTCAAAACAACCCCTCCTACACTGTATCCAATTTAATTATACTTCTTATTTTACATTTAGTTTTACAGTCTGACAAAACTTTGTATGATCTTGTTAAGCTATAGTTTAAAAATATTTCTTCACAATATCTATAATTATTTTGTCATAGATTCAGATGAATTTTACACTTTGCTCCACTATTCATTTGTATTAGATAAATTCGCAAGCTACTTTATTATTGGATAAGATTTGCTTCTTTCCTAGTGCACTTGTGAGTCGAATTAGTATTTTTAAAAATATCCACTTCCACCGAGTGTTTAATTTGACAAAATTATTTATTTGTGCTATAATTTACAGTTACCAATTTATTTAGTATAATAAGATTCTCCTGGCCAGGGGAATCTTATTCTTTTTTATATGGGAGGAAATATGGTATGAAACAAAATGAATCCAGTTTAACTTCCTTAGTATCGGCTTTCGGTCGTGCGTATCATAATAAATATGACACACCCAAAATATTTGATGATTTTATGGTACACAAATTAATTTCCGAAGAAGAGTTTTCAGCTATCAGCAGAAATATGATTAACGGTATTCAGTTTTTCAACAGAGATATGGAGCAAAAATTTAAAGATGATTCAGAGGAAATTTTAAAATGGATTACACAGGTACAACTTTCTCCAACATCCTTAGCGCGGTATGCCTATTGTGAAAAAGTACTACTAAATGAAATTAAATTGGGGGTAAATCAATATGTTATACTTGGAGCTGGTCTAGATACTTTCTGTTTCCGAAATCCAGAGTTGAAAAACAGCTTACAGGTATATGAAATTGATCATCCTGATACACAGGAATTTAAAAAGAAAAAGTTAGAGGATGCTAAACTTAATGTCCCGAATAATCTTCATTTTGTTTCTATGGACTTTACTACTGAATTTTCCTATCAAGATTTAGTAAATGAAGGATTTAATAACAAAAAAACTTTCTTTAGCCTTTTAGGTGTCTCATATTATTTAACTAAAGAGGAAAATGAGGCCTTGATTAAGCATTTATTTGCTAACGTCCCACCAGGTAGCTCTATTGTTTTTGATTATGCAGATGAAAAACTCTTTAAAGAAAAGGGGATATATAATAGAGTTGAAAATATGGTGAAATTGGCTTCAGCAAGTGGAGAGCCAATGAAATCGGGTTTCACTTATGATGAAATAGAGAATATGTTAGAAAAATCGGGTTTACTAATATATGAACATTTAACACCAACTAAGATAAATGAGCTTTTCTTTAAAAATAGGACAGATTATTTGTCTGCGTTTGAGACAATCCATTTTATCCATGCTGTAAAGAAATAATTTTCTACTGTAAAAGGCTCTCAATGATCATTGTCATTGAGAGCCTTTTACTACTTCAATGCGACATTCAAATAACATCGCATATTAACTAGCGATTAATTTTAATTTTTAAAATAAATTTAATTTAATGTATAATGCTGGTAGAGATGGATTGCTTCGAGATGATTACGAAACATCGATAAAAAAGGAGGAACATTCATTGACGAAACAAGATGCAATAACGATAAAAGGGGTTCGAGAAATTGGAGCCAAGAAGTTAGTTGGATTCCGTGTGATATGTGATTCGATGGAGGAATTTGGGAAAGAAATTCCGAAGGCTTCGTTGGAATTAGTTCGGCGGAAAAATGAGATTCATAGACTCGTAGAACCCGTTCAATTAATAGGTGCTTTCAAACCGCAAGAAACTTCCGAAGCGGATGATGGATATTGGGTATGTTTTGAGGTTCATGATTATGAAGCGATTCCCAAGGGGATGGTTACACTTACTGTTCCTCCTCAAAAGTATGCCATATTGCATTTTCAAGGGCACGCTTCGCAGATATTTGGCGTATATTCTCATTTGCATCAATGGATTGAATCGAACGATCACCAAAGAAAACCTAGCAATTGGACACTAGAAATTTATTCTTCATGGAGTGAAGCAGAGGATCAGGTTGATTTATCCCGCATGTAACTGGCAGTAAGACCCCCACTTCAAACCTACGAGGTAAAACCCAGAGAATAAGTGGGGGATCAACTGCCAGTAAATGTCCGATTCGTTCATCTAATAATCAGTTGGGGATGAAGAGAATCCCCACTGATTAAAGATTCACTTTATGTGATCCGATTGTTTAGGGGGATTGAATTTTGAAGATAAAAGGGGCTTCTTGCGAGAATGGTTTTACAGGCTTTAAAGAAATTACTTCATATACAGAGAACATAAAAGAGGAAATGGGTGCTTCTGGTGCTGCGTTGGTAATTTTACAAGACGATAGGATTATGCACGAATGGTACGCTGGGACACATCACTTTGAACAGGGAGCAAGAGAAATCGATGCTGCTTCACGTTTTAATGTATATTCCGTTAGAGTAACTTATATTGGCCTAGCATTAGCGATCGCAGTAAAGGAAGGCTATTTAAAGCTTGATGATAAATTACGTGATTATTTAAATGAGTACGATCCTGAAATTCTTGGAGAAACAACGATAAGACATTTAGTCACACGTTCCACAGGGCTGAAATTTAGAGAGAATAATGTGTTCCGAGTGTTTGATTTAGGAACAAATCTCGAGGGGAAAAGACCAGATCTATTAGCAAAAGTTTTGTACAAGGCTACAGGGTTTACTGTTAATGAATGGATATCAGAAAAAGTATGTAAACAACTAAAATTAGAAAATACGGGATGGGTAACAGAAGGGGAACGTCATTTAGTTTGTGATGTCACTTCCCCTAAAAGCTATCCGACATTAAGAATCGGCTCCAATATAGGAGATGAAAGAAATTTATATGTAAATGCAAGGGAATTGGCCACATGGGGTAATTTACATTTAAATAAAGGGAGATTTGAAGGAAGACAGGTGCTTCCAAGGGAGGTTTTTGACCTTGCTACATCGGTTCAAAGTCCAAACTCTGTTCCCTCTACCTTTCCGAAATTCGGTTTTTTCTGGTGGATAAAAGATGACGATGTAACTTATGAATATAACGAATTAGGCTCAAATTTACCTTATGGTTCCTACCAAATATTAGGAGCATCTGGATGTTCTTGTCTAGTTATTCCTAAGTTCAATGCAGTCGCTGTTCGAATGTATAATAGTTTAAACGAAAGTAAGGATTTTGATTATGTTAAAGACATTCAATCCTTTGGAAATATAGTAGCTTCCAGTTTAGCCAGATTCAGCAGGAGAAATGAAAAATAGAACAACTGAACCGGTGGAGATTCGATGAAAAAAATATACATAATTGGGATTGTAGCAAGTGGAAAAACTACGCTGGCAAAGGAATTATCAAAAAAGCTAAACATACCTTGGTATGAGTTGGATCAAGTTGTCTACAAACAAACCGACGAGGGAAGGTATAAACGGACAACTTCCGAACAGGTAGAAGTTATTATGGAAATAGACAAAAATGAACAATGGATCGTTGAAGGGGTCGACCGTAAATCCTACCGATGTCTGCTAGAAATGTCTGATACGATCATATTTTTGGATCCACCACTTTGGAAGCGGAGGATAAGGATTTTAACTCGTTTTATTAAGCAAAACCTCGGCCTTGAGAAGTGTAACTACATACCCAATACACACATGCTAAAGATGATGTTTAAATGGACGCGTGATTTTGAAAGGGATCGAGCTAACTTTGAGGAGAGATTGCGTTCTTATCATGATAAGGTAATTCGAATATCGGATAATAAAAACGTTTCCCTTTAACTCATTCAAATTTTGGTTAAGGGTATAAAAGTTTGGCACAGGAAATACATAGGAGGGGATTTTTTGAAAGAAAGAACTAAGATCTTAATAGCAAGTATCGGAATGTCATTGTTTATTTCCGTGTTATCGTTAATATGCGCTCAATCGTATTTCAATAGTAAGGAAATTCGCCTTGCGAGTGATCGATGTTATGAAGTCGGTGGACTTCCTAAAGTGAGTAGTGATTATCTTCATTTAAATTATTCGTTTAGCTGCCAAGAAGATAAATAGGCGGCTGGTAAATTTTACGGGAAAAGTGGAGGAGAAAATGGAGAAGGACAAGCTTAATTCATTTATTAATATTGCAGAAAAACTAAATGAAATTAAAATTATCCCATTGTTAATGGGGTCAGTTGGTTTAGAAGTTGTGACAGGAAAGAATTGGGATGCCCAGGATTTAGACATCCATGTACCCGGTGACAAAAGGGGATGGGAAGTGCCACCAGAAGTATCTATCCATAACTGGAATGATATTATGGATGTCATGAATTCGATGGACTATCGCTTGATTGATTTGCATGAACATGAATTTTTAAAAGATGGGTTATCCGTTGAGTTTGGTATTATTGACACGTTACCAACTTTTGCAGGAATAGAATTAGAGGATTTAGAGATACATCAAGCTGGTGGGGTACAGTATTATTTACTAAATCCGAAGCAATATTTATCTGTTTACGAGTCTTCATCAAAAGATAGTTATCGATCAGATAAAAATAATAATAAGGATTTTAGAAAAATAGATTATTTGAGAAGTATGATTGAACGTGATTGAAACTTTGACGTTAAGCTGAAAACATTGCTTTAGAGATGGTTAACGTAATTTGCATATAATCAGAGGAGAGAGAGAGGTTGGTTTCGATTAAGTATTCTTTGTACGGCGCATTCGTTTTCATCGTATTATACATCGTTGGCTAAGTTATGATGGCTTCGGAATTTTGATCCATTTGTTCGAGTGGAGCACTTGGTACATATTACCTTGGATCGCATTGTATTGGTTTATACAGTTTGTAAAAAATAATCAAAGTAGATAAGGCTTTATTTCTATTTTAAGATGTAAATTATATATTCCCTCAAAGCACAAAATGAAAATTAATGTTATAGTTGGAAAGGTTAAATGAAAAGAGAGTAGGTGGCACCATGATTGAAATAAAAACATCGTCAGTAAGTGATGGAGAATTTAATAGAGGGGTATTTGCTACATGTGATATTAAAAAAGGTGTGCTTTTACATGAAGCTCCTGTAATTTCTTATCCAAACGACCAGCATGAACATATTGAGAAAACCTTACTTGCTGATTATGCATTTGAGTACGGGATAAATCATACTGCTATCCTTTTAGGCTACGGAATGTTGTTCAACCATTCTTATGAACCGAATGCGGTTTATGAGATTAATTTTGACAATGATACATTTGACTTTTATGCTTATACAGATATAAAAGCGGGCGATGAAATTCTAATTAATTATAACGGTTATGCTGACGATAAAGAATTGCTTTGGTTTGATCAGGAATAATATGGCTGTGTGTCATGAAGCCTTGAAATAGGTGTATATTATCCGTATTAAGAGCTTGGGGAGATCCTAAGCTCTTTGCTTTTGCGAAATTTCTATACCTGTCATTAGGAATGGCTTGTTCATTGCTCACAAATTTTAAAATAAAACAAGACTAGAAATGATTTTGCATCATGGTAAAATGATTAAATCAGTGTGTAGAGATATTGGTTCATGAAATTGGCCAAAAATATATGTCATTATGATACAGGGTAACTATATGGATAAAGAAGACAGACTGCCTCAAAATCCAAAAGAAGGTATCTTATTTTTATTGATTATTTCAATAATTTCAGTAAACACAATCGCGCCTATCATTATGGAAATGGAACAAGGGTTCAGTATAAGTAATTATTTAGAAACCTTAAAGATTGTTCCGTTTTTATGGGTTATCGTTGTTTTATTAGTAAGATTGGTTGCAGAACCGCTTGTTCATAAAATGATGCCAATATTTGTAGGAAAAACAGACGGATTTAATGCTCGGATACTATTAAATACCTTATTAAACGTCACGATCCTGTCGATTCTACTTACGATTATTGGTACCTGGGTTGGGATGAAACAAATTAGTTTGGAGCCTTTTCAAACTTTCTTCCACAGTTGGTTTCGAAACTTTGGTATTGCATTTTGGATTGAATTGTTAATCGCACAGCCAATAGCGAGGTTTGCGATGAAAAAATTACACGCAAGACAGGGAAGAAAAGTAGAAGCAGTAAATTAATCGAATGTTAAATATATTACAATGCCGATGGAGTTGATGAAACTTATCGGCTTTTTTTCTTATCCCGCTTATCTGTACAATAAGGATTCACCAATGACCAACAATTTTCCTCGGGTAAAGTTTCATAAATAATCCTCGCGTTCAATATTCCCAATAAAAATGAGATATCATTTTTGAATCGTATGTTAATATTGAAAATATAGAATAACAACCAAAGGGGAATTTTATGAGTAACAAGAAAAAACGCATCTTGTGGCGTATTGCCGGAGTAATGGGTATCATTGTGGTTTTTGTTGGTTTCATGACTTGGCTTTTTCCATACTCTCCATTTAGTATTCATAAAAATTATGCATATCAACCGTACTTTATATCATTTGACGGTAAGAGTTATGAAACTATTTTAAATGATTTTAGAGATTCTTACGAAGAAGATTTGGAGGCTGATTTGGAGAACAAATACCCAAACCTAACCATACATCGAACAGAAGCTATTCTTTCGTTTTTTGAAAAAGAATGGTTAATGAGTAAGGATCCTGTACCCATGGATGAAATTGATTTAAGCACAATGCTATTCGAGGTAGAAAATGTTAAAGATACATTGTTTAACCTCTTCGTGCAAGAGGATTATGAGAATGAAGAAAAAGAATATCTGGTTCAATGCATGAGACAATTAGAATCAGTAGAAGACCAGATTATTAAATTGCAGAATGATAAATTTGCCTCTAAAAAACAGCTGAATCGTCAATTTGATAATCTTTATGGAGATTTTTTGAATAGCTTTAAAAGCTATGTTACCTTTTATGATTATTCAACCCAAATGTAATTCGGATAACTGTACTTAGTTGGAAGGGAGGTCGGAAAGTGGTTTCTAACCGTCAAACTCTGGTAAAATCAATTCATAATATATTTGAAAAGTTAGCTGGAGCAGGGTTCTTATTATCTATCATGTCATTATTTTTATTGCTATCATCTGATGTCGATGATATGTATGAATTTGCTAATGGAATTTCTGATTTCTTTCCATGGGTTGTTGGTTTTAGTTTATTTACATATGTGATTGATTATCTCGTATTTAAGTTTTTAAACAACAGGAATACCATAAAAATTATTTTGTATATGGCTTTCGGTTATTTGATTTTTATGGTTAATCCAATGAATGTGTTTATGCTCTTGATGGGTGTAATGGGACTAATATGTTCTCTTATATTATATTTCGGGAATCGTTTGGCACAAAGTTCTAATATTTTCACCTATGGATTTTCCATTGTTGTCCTTATCCCGCTATTTATCATAATAAATATTGATTTTACAGAAAAAGAAGGCTGGAAAGAAGTAAGTTCTTCCTCTACTTTTGAAGCAACGTTTGATAACTTTAATGGAAAACATGAAATTCCCATTCCATTACGGGAAGGGGATACATTAACGTTTTATACTACCTTCAACAATGAAAATGGAGGAGGCCATGGCCTCTATATGTTAAACGAGAATGATAGAAAAATTGGAATGAAGGAAAGAAATGAAAATGAGCTACAATATTACGCTGACCAATCAGGTGTTTATCGAATCGTAATAATAGGTGATGACGTAAAGGGGAGTTTTACTGTCAATTGGAAAATAGAATAATTAGAATTTGATGGTAGCTTCATTATAGATGCTATACATCACAAGGAAGGAGTGATACCGTTGAGTACAACGGTGCTATTCATTCATAGTGCTGGTCCTCAAGGAGCGAATCAAGGAAGTAGTAACTTAATAGCATATTTAGAAAAAGCATTAAAGCACGATTTCAATTTTGTCTATCCAAACATGCCGTCACCAGAGCAACCGGCGTATCTTGAGTGGAAGAAGCAAGTTGAAAATGAGCTTCATTCTCTTACTGGAGAAGTTATTTTAGTTGGGCACTCGTTAGGTGGATCTGTTCTTTTAAAGTACTTATCAGAAGAATCATATACCGCAAAAATCACTGGCTTATTTGTTATTGCAGCGCCTTACTGGGGAATGGACGAAAATTGGCAGCTGAAGGACTTTGTCCTCCAAAATGATTTCGAACAACACTTCAAAGATGTACCACAACTATTCCTTTATCATAGCCGAGATGAGGAAATCGTACCCTTTGCACACCATTTAGCATACGCAAAAAAACTTCCACAAGCACAAAAACGCCAACTCGAAGGGACACAGCACTTATTCCATAATGGCTTACCTGAATTATTGCAGGATATAAAAAGCTTATCAATGACGTAGATGGTATTGTCGTTCAATAGAGTTTTTGGCCCCTAACAAGGAGATAGCGTTTATGATTAATATATTTTTTGGATTCCTGTTCATATTTTTTAAAACTAATTTAAGCTTTCTAGATATCGGGATTACATATTCCATAACGAATGTAATTGGGTATATTTCCATATTTTTTGGTCTAAAGGAGCTTGGGAGAGAGCATAAGCGCCTTGTAAAGCTAAAGCCGTATGTCATCTTTATGGTTGTTTATAGTAGTGTCTTTTTCCTATTGAATGTTACTGGAAACTCACCAGTGAAGCTGGGGATGTCATCGGCACTCCTATCATTTATAGCTATTGCAGGGCTCTTCTGCATGATAGCGGGGATGTTTATGGTATTTTATATTATTTCCGCTTTTTTGGAAGGATTAGATGGTGAAGTCGGTAGATACGATTCGATGCGGAGATTAGAAAAAGTGTATAAAGCAATGATGTCATTATTTTTCATTGCAGGAATCTGTTTTTTCTTTTTCCCATTTCTAGCCAAGCCTATGATGGCAATCTTACTGTTAACAAAAGGTTTGTTTTTATATGAATTTTATCAGGTGTTCATCAGGGGAAGGAAAGTTTGAGTTAATTTTCCCTGTTCAATCAAAAAGGAAATGAAAACCATCCTCCACTTATAATAGGTACCTCAAAGGGAATACTATGAAAAAAATAAGTGGGAGGCTATAAATTTGAGTGCAAATCAGACGGCAGTATCTATTTTCGCATTGGGCGGTTTGAATGAAATTGGAAAAAATATGTATGCAATTGAATATGGCAACGATATTGTGATTATTGATTGTGGCAATAAATTTCCGGATGAGAGTTTGTTAGGAATTGATTTGATTATCGCGGACACCACCTATTTGGTAGAAAATATAGAAAAAGTCAAAGCTTTAATTGTCACCCATGGTCATGAAGATCATATTGGTGGGATCCCATTTTTCTTAAAAAATATCAATGTACCTGTTTATGCATCTCGTTTCACACTAGGCTTAATCGAACTCAAATTAAAAGAGCATAAGATCTTACGAGAAAGTAAACTGGTCGAAATAGATTCTAACTCCGACCTTAACATTGGCGAGATGAAAATAAACTTTTTCAAAGTGAACCATAGTATCCCAGATTGCTTTGGAGTTGTTTTTCATACGCCGGAAGGGAATATTGTACATACAGGTGATTTTAAGTTCGATTTAACACCTGCCAATAAAGAACACTCCGATTTTCATAAAATTGCTCGTATTGGTGAAGAAGGAGTTTTACTTTTATTGTCGGAGAGCACCAATGCAGAACGCAAAGGGTGGACTCCATCGGAACAAATGGTAGCAGAACACTTAGATGTCACGTTTATGAAGGCGGAGTATAAAATTGTTGTTTCTACCTTTGCATCGAATGTTAGTCGGATTCAGCAAGTCGTAAATGCAGCGCAAAAAACCAATCGAAAGCTGGCATTGCTTGGGAGATCGATGGTAAATGTTGTGAAAGTTGCGATGGATCGTGGCTATTTAACCGTTCCAGATGGGATGTTAATCGATCAAAAGGAGATTAATGACTTGCCGCCAGAAAAGGTGACCATCCTATGTACGGGAAGCCAAGGAGAATCACTAGCAGCGCTTGCTCGTTTGTCGACTGGAAACTTCCGGGGCGTCGATATATTACCTGGAGATACGGTGATTCTTGCAGCAGGTCCAATCCCGGGTAATGAAAAAAATGTAACGAGCATCGTTGATAATTTATATGAGCTTGGAGCAAATGTCATTTATGGTTCAGGAAGTACTTCTGGCATGCATGTTTCTGGACATGGCTACCAAGAAGATTTAAAACTGATGCTCACATTAATGAAACCAAAATATTTCATTCCAATTCACGGGGAACATAGAATGTTACACCATCACCGAATGCTCGCTGAATCGGTTGGCGTGGAAAAGGGCAACACTTTTATTTTAAATAATGGAGATGTGGTTGAAATTGAAAATACCAAGGCCCATCAAACCACGAAAATACCAGCTGGCAATACGTATGTAGATGGTGGAGAGGTCGGCACGATGGAATTCGTCCTACGTGATCGTAGACAAATTTCAGAAGATGGAATGCTCATGATCATTTTAACGATGAGTAAAGCGGATGGGAAGCTATTGGCTGAGCCGGAAACCTTTTCACGAGGATTTATGGATAAAAGGTTTTCCGAATTCCGTAAAGACCTTATTAAGCTTACGAAAAAGAACCTAAACGAGCTCCAAGAAGGGAAAAAGTACTCACGTAATGGAGTGAAAAAACAACTAAAAAGATCAATCCGAGAATTTATTTATAGTCGCACGAAGAAAGAGCCGATGATTGTGCCGATATTGATTGAAGTATAAAGTGGGTTGAGAGAAATTATCGTTACAACAGATGAAGTTCATGAGGTAAGTAAAAAAAGAAGAAGTGGCACCAAATATAGATAACCGGTTCCGTTTAGAGGAGTACACTGGTTAATTAACAGGGAAATCGCACAATAATTCACAAACGAATTCATTGTGCGATTTTATTGATGGAATTGTTTTAATGAATGTTATCATGCTGAATAACACCAAAATCACCCATGTATACAATTTGATGACAGAATATTATAATATAATTATTACTTTAAAAAGCTACAGGAATCGTCATAATGATTGTCCCTTTATTAATAATAATCAACTATAGTAGAGAAGTTGGACAGTAACTCTGAATGAAAGCTTATTTAACTAATGGAAGGATAGTGGAAGGAGAGAAGCATCATACATAAACAGAACAAAGGACCCAATAAGCCTTTTAATGACGCAATGGAACATATGAATCATATTCAAGGTTACCCAATTAATAAAAGAGGAAAATTGCCCTTGCCTATTAAGATAATAGGTGTTTGTTTATTCGGTGCAATGTTCTTGATGATACTAATCGGGCTAATTGCCAATTTTATAATCAACTAACCTTTTAAGATTGATATCGAATGTTAGGAGGCTCTAAAAACTGTCATATCTTTTTAGTCGAAGAAGTGTAGTAAAGTTAGGAGGGTTTTATGTTTCAAAGAAATTTTTATCTATTTTTCGTTATCATCATCTTGTTTGTAACATCTTGTTCGGAGGCTAATCAGTCTTATGCTGGAGAAAGTGAAAATTGGAAGGTTAATTATGGAAGAAATGAAACAATGGTAATCGTTTATAGTGGAGAAAAACCTCCACCAGAAGAAAAAGTCAACATATCTATTGAACAGAGGACATCCTTATTAACTACAAATATTTATCTTACTGATGGTGGAATAAATAAACAAAATGTTTCATTCAATTATTCTCCTAATGTAGCAGACGTTAAGATCCGTATTAAATGGGATGGGAAGTCCGAAAATGTGATTTTAAAAGAATTAAATCCTTAAAGAATTTCTCGCAGTATTATGTTTGCATCACAAAATAGAATTATAGACTGAATTAATAAATCACCTCAACTGTGAAATTATATAGATGAGGTGAATCAAATGAATAAATTAACTGCTGTCATTGTGATTAGTTTTATAAGTGTTTTATTGTCTTATCCCGTACAAGCGGAAGAACCAAAGGATACGATTGACAAAGATTTTGGTATCGACCTGTCAGGGTACGAAATCCATTCTATTGGCTCGTTTAATCAACTTGGTGATAAAATTACTCCACTAGCGCACCTTTACTTCAGAATTTTGGAACAAGAGAAAGAGTGGATCGGTGAACCTCGCTTTTACACAAAAGGAGATAGTGGATATATCCACATTTGGAAAAAAGACGGTACCAATGTTCTCTATCAGGTTGAACAAGGACCAAATGGTATGTGGGAGATTACCGATATAAAACGAAAGAAAATAGACCGAATACCTGTACCAAAGACACTATTAAAAGAGGTTTTAATTGAACAGCTAATGGATCCAATAGCGAAAGCGATAAAAGAACACTATAAGCCTAAACTTTGGTACATGGGTTTTGAGAAAGTTATTAAAATAAAGAAAGATGAAACAGAAAATGTTTATTATGTAACTGTACAAGTTCAAACATTTGAAGGTGCTCATAACCCTCCATATGGAGAAGAAACGATAACCTTTCGAATAAAAGGGAGTGAGATTCATGTTTCTGATTACAAGCATAGGGACATCCCTGAAGAGGAATGGTCAAAGTTAGAATTGCGATAGATCCTTCATCATAGATTAACTTAATCATGTATTTCATTGAAACTTTGTGTTGTGCTAATATAATCACCAAATACTTGAATAAGGGGTTTTACTCCCTTTTGGTTTTAACAAATTGAACAAACCAATATAACGCTATCCAAGGTAATACATAACGTGTCGCCCATTCAATAGAGCCGCCAATAAAATAATAAGCATTATAACCAATCAAGTTTAGTATAAAAAATACTATTACCAATCCAATTGTTCCATATAATAAATATCTCATTTCTTCTGCACTCCTTGTTTCGATTGAATTGCTCAAGAGCGTGCGCTCCTAATAAAAATTAATGCAACATTGCACTTAGTGCTATTTTCTATCTAATAAATAACTTAAAATAAACAGGTCTACTGTTTTGATCATCCCTGTGGTTTGGCTATTGCAACCGTTAGTTTTCTCCAATAGCGTTTGTCTTCATCACTTTGTTTAAAACCACGTGACTCGTAAAAGGGTATGCCTAGTTTATTGCCTTCTTGTACAGAAACATATTGTTCAGTTGCTCCTTTTTTTATATGTTCTGTTGTAAATGCATTTAGGAGCTTTGTGCCAATTCCTTTATATCTATACGATTCATCGATATAAAAAACATAAATTTCACTGATATCTGGCTCAGATATGGTTCCACCAATTGTTCCTACAACCTTGTCATCTGCGATTGCTACGTGAGTATATGTTCCTTTCATAATATCCTCATGAACTCGTTTATGGTTATACTAATATTCTACATTTTTATTTTGATATTCCTCACTATAAATCCCTTGAACAGTTTGCCGCCAGCCTATGGAACAAATTTTACTTATCTCTTTTGTATGTTCTGAAGATGCTCTAACTATTGATATATTCATGTATAACACCTCCGAGTTTTTATGTAGATAATTCTATTATTGATCGTTTCATTTGTTAGAAGAGTAAACTGAAATTGTAAAAGTTTTTCGTTGTTGTTCAAGTTCAACCTTACAATTCAATCCAATGCCTTGGTCTTTCTAAATAACTTGGTATTTTAGTATGAACATCTCCAACTGCTGAATTGATTTGTGACTGTGTAATAAAGAGAACTTCAGACAAGTCAGCACCACTTAAATCAGCGTCTCTAAGGTCAGCGCCAATAAAATCAGTTCTCCTCAAATCACTTTGGCTTAAATTTGCCGCTATCATTAGTTTCCCACGAAAATCTTCGCCTTGTAGATTTAACCCCTTTAAATTCGCCCCTAAATAGTCTGGCTTTTTCTTTAAACCGTTCTTTTTACCTTTGTTATTCCAGTTTGCTCTATACATTTCACTTGACTCTATTAACAGAGCGTTGACCTTGCTTCTATGTGCTGTTATATCAATTTTTAAAATTTCTTCTGGCTTTTTTATGGTTAGTTCAATCGTTTCTTCATAAATCTTTTGCAGGCAATTTTGTATCGATAGTGTTTCCTTTAAAGTAAGAGTTTGTTGGAGATACCAGAGCATTTCATACAGCTGTTGAACAAGAGGAAATACAGCAAACATTTCCTCTGCATGTTCAGATTCTTCACGCCAATCTTTACCTTTATAAATCGACTGTGAAACATGCTGACCAGCTCCAAAACACTCATAAGAAACACAACCACGAAAGCCTTTCTCCCTCAATTGTTCGTGTATAGTGCACAAGTTATTTGAACATAAATTACGGCAAGGATCTCCAACATCTTTGTTATAAGGAAAATCAGATGATTTTCCATAAGGTAACGCTACACAACATAATCCAAAACAATTTTCACAATCCGATTTTAATTCATTAAACATTTCACAGCACTTCCTATAACACACATTTATTTTTTTGCTTTGTGAATTTAATAGTTAAAGTCTTCTTTTATTGACCTGGCATGTTAGCTTAATAACTTCTAACTAAATACTAACATAATATTCAAAAAATAAAATCAAGATTTAAACACAAAAGAAGGTGACACAAAAGAAACACTTTCTTTAAGTATTGCCCTGTTAACGCAAAAAGACGCTCTTTTATTTACTGGTAAACCCTTTTCCGAGAACTTTTTTTATTTAAATCAACAAAGACTACAAGGTTTCCATTGGTATCCGTCTTCGTGTTATTAAAAGTAACAGAATAAACTTGGTCTTTGTCATAATTTATATCAATTGATGCTTTGATATCATCATTTACAAGTACTTTTTTTACAGTTGAATCCTTTGGGCTTACAGGAATTAACGCACTTTCTTCATCAGTTAAATTATTGAAAGCTACCATCTCAATTGGCATTTGGTTCTTGGTCTTTGATGCAGAATAGAAAGAAGCTATTTCTATAACCATAAATAGTAAAAGTATCCCTAAAATCCCAATAATAAGAAGTTTAATTGATTTCTTCATAATACTTCTCCCTTCAAACCTTGTTAAACAATCCTGCCCCCGATGGTAAAAAAGATCTCCTTGTTGTGGTTCAGCCCTCGTATGAAATACTAATTCATTCTGTTTTTATATATAAGCTAATCCAACTCCATTAAGTAGCTTGTTATTTTATTATAATATATTTTGAATATTATGTTAGTATATAGGTAAGAGTTATTGAATTTACAAAGCGAAGCAGGCATGGAAAATAGTTGGCTGAGGGTCGTTTCCCTGACAAAGCAGCTTTTTGGGAGATTAACGGTATTTAGGGGGATGGATATGGAGTTATTTACTACTATAATTGTAGTAGTTATTATTTCTGGAATGATATTTCTTATGGCAAGAGGTTTTTTAGCGGAATCCTTTTGTCCAGGTAAAGTGGTTCGATATATTTTGCTCTTTATTATAGGGGCTTTTGTAGGCGGTTCCTTACTTTATATATACTCCGATTTAGGAATTGAATCGGATGCTCTTCGGAAATTTGGAAATGCGGCCTCGATTCTATTTGTAATTTGGTTGGAATTAAAAAAAGAAGATGAGAATTCGGAGCGGGAAACTAGTAAAGCTTCGGACATGAAGTTATTACGTGTGCTTCCGATTAGTTTTGTTGTAATTTCGATTGTACCTTTATTTGTTACGTTTAATTGATGGAACGTTGACTATATTTTTAACTCAACTTTTAAATGGTTGATATGTTAAAGGATATCAAAATAGAATGAAGTAACTTTCGAAGACGTATGTAATCGAAGACCGATTCCGTAAATGGAATCGGTCTTTTTGGAGCCTAGTTTGATCCGTTATTGTAAATTCTTCAGTTCCTCCAATAATTGATCAGTCCGTTTAGCGTTTCCCTCTGCAAAATTCTGAAGTCGCTCTTTCAACTCTGGATTACCATGGATTCGGTCTGAAGCAATTAAATATTTTCTCATCAGCTTTACTTCCATATCATGTGAGCTTTGTAAGATATGTCTTAAATTATCTGTGCTTAAATGATCTTCGCGGTCAAAATCTCTATCGTAATCTTGATCATGATTCAAGTAACATCACCTCATTTTTTATTTAATTTTTGCTTTCCATCAACAATTATACTTACAGAAATGAATTAGATTTATTGAAAAAGGAAATGGTACCGCGGTCGATTTGTTATGCATTTATTTAGAAATTTCTAATCATAACCCATTATTGTTATGTTAATATGATTGAGGAAGTCCTTTTTCTTTGTTGGTCAAATAAAGCGGTAATAGAGATATTTTTAGAAAAGTAAACGTAGTGACGAAAATGGGGGAGAAGTATGGATCAGAACAAGTACATAAAGTTTTTTCGAATATTTGTTGTCGTGGCTTTGGTGATTAGTTTGTTGACGAATTTTGGATTGTTAACGAAATTAGATGAGTTAGAGAATCAAGTTCAGACGTTGGGACACGTACAAGAAGATATTTTACGAAATGTAAATGATCAAACTAATCGTATCCAAAGTGAAATAAATGATATGAGAGAAGAACAAAGCTGGATTAGTAAGATTGAGATGGAAGTGGATGAAGAAAAGATGACAGGTGGGCAATCGGAAGCCGCTTTTAATTGGCAGGTCAAGGAAATGCCTCGTGATGGGGAGGTTATCTTTAATTACAGCCTGGGTGAAGATGAAGATGAGGAATTTATATCGGTTCCAGCAGAAGAATTAGAACAAGGAGTGTTTCGAGCACAAGTTCCTTTCGATATAGAATTGGAGCCAATGTGGAATAATACCATTCTAAATTCCAATACGAACTCCCTAGAAGAAATGAGCAAACGAGAATATGAAGAAAGAAGGAATCAACATACCATTCAATACTTCGTTTCTGTATCAAGCGATGAAAGTCTCAAAAGTAGCGATATTCACACCGAAGATCTAGGACACTTCGGATCAAGACAGTATGGATCGATTCAAACCGATATTGACTTATATGAGGATATGGTTAATATAACGCTATTTCAGCATAAGGTAAATGAATCATCTGTAGAAGTTGATGAGGCATATCTTCTTAAGTACGAAGATGAAACATTGGTTGAGGAAGAGGAAATGGTTGTAACCGATGAACACGAATCCGACCCGATGACTCGTTTATTTCATTTGAATGAGATAGAAGCATCCGAAGAAATGCAGTTGGTGATTCGTGTGGTCTACAGTAATGGGGATGAATTTGAAAGGGTTGTTTTTAATCATAACTAGATTGAGAAAATGAAAAAAGATGAAGGTGTCAGTCTTACTTTACTAGATTGCTAGTATTATGGGGAACTGGCACCTTTTTGGTTCGAAAAGGTTGCTTTTATTTTTCTTATTGTTTATAATAACTATAATATTCTGAACATACTGTACGGTCAGTGTGTTAATTTGAGGTGAGTGGATGGATTTTTCATATTCTGATAAAGTACTGAAATTGCAACAAGAGCTAGAAAACTTTATGGAATCATATGTTTATCCAAACGAAAAAGTGTATGAACAACAGCTAAATTTACAAGAGAGTCGCTGGTCCAGTGTTCCACCTATAATGGAAGAATTAAAGCAAAAAGCGAAATCTCAAGGGTTATGGAATTTATTTTTACCAGACAGTAATAATGGTGCTGGTCTTTCTAATCTTGAATATGCACCGCTGTGTGAAATAATGGGACGCTCGATGATTGGGCCCGAAGTATTTAACTGTAATGCACCAGATACAGGAAATATGGAGGTTATAGACCGCTATGGAACCGACTATCAAAAAAGACAATGGCTAGAACCATTGCTTCGAGGGGAAATTCGTTCCTGCTTTTCTATGACAGAACCGGATGTAGCCTCTAGTGATGCAACGAATATAGAAGCTAGTATTATTCGTGACGGTGATGATTATGTTATTAATGGGCGCAAATGGTGGTCATCTGGTGCAGGAGATCCTCGCTGTAAAATTGCAATAGTTATGGGAAAAACAGATCCCAATGCTGCCAAACATGAACAGCAATCGATGATTCTTGTCCCACTTGATACACCAGGAGTAAAAGTGGAACGAATGCTTTCTGTCTTTGGTTATGACCATGCACCACATGGACACGCAGAAATTAGCTACGATCATGTTCGAGTTCCAGCATCCAATATGATTTGGGGAGAGGGAAAAGGCTTTGCGATTGCTCAAGGTCGACTCGGTCCTGGACGAATTCACCATTGTATGCGGCTGATTGGTGCAGCAGAACGAGCACTTGAAGAATTATGTAAGCGTGTACAAAATAGGGAAGCTTTTGGAAAAAGTTTAGCCCGTCAAGGTGTTATTCAAGAATGGATTGCAGAGTCCCGGATAGATATTGAGCAAGCACGGCTATTAACCTTAAAAGCAGCTTATATGATGGATACAGTCGGTAATAAAGAGGCAAAAACGGAAATTGCTATGATTAAGGTCGTTGCACCAAGTATGGCGTTACGTGTTATCGATCGAGCGATTCAAGCCTTCGGTGCTGCTGGGGTTAGCGATGATTTTACACTTGCAGCCCAATGGGTAAATGCTCGAACCCTACGGTTAGCTGACGGACCGGATGAGGTTCATCGTAGGCAAATCGCAAATTTGGAACTACGAAAATATGAAACAATTACATTATAAAGGGGAGTAAATCACATGCATATTTTGGATTTATTTAAACTAGATGGAAAGACAGCAATCGTAACTGGTGGTGGTCGAGGATTGGGAGCACAAATTGCCAAAGGTTTTGCCGAAGCCGGTGCAAATGTAGTGGTTTGTTCGCGAAAGCTTGAAGCGTGTAAAGCGATGAGTGAGGAAATCAAACAGTTAGGCGTAGATGCTTTAGCTATTAAATGTGACGTGACGAATCCGGAAGATGTCAAACAATTGGTTGAGGAAAGTGTTGAACGTTTTGGGTCGATTGATATTTTAGTAAATAATAGTGGAGCAACATGGGGAGCACCAGTCGAAGATATGCCAGTTGAAGCATGGCAAAAAGTTATCGATGTCAATGTAACCGGGACTTTTTTAATGAGTCAAGAGGTGGGCAAAATCATGATCAAACAGGAGCAAGGCAAAATTATAAATATTGCTTCCATTGCTGGATTTGGAGGTACCCCTCCATTTATGCAGACGATTGGCTATAACACGAGCAAGGGTGCAATTATGACCTTTACGAAAGATTTAGCAGTTAAATGGGGGCAGTATAATATTAATGTTAACGCCATTGCACCGGGATTCTTTCCAACGAAAATGTCTAAAGTGTTGATTGATCACGGAAAAGACGCGATCTTAGAAGGAACACCATTAAATCGCCTAGGTAGTGAATCTGACCTAAAGGGTGCTGCATTATTTCTAGCGTCCAAAGCTTCTGATTATGTGAGTGGGGATATCCTTACGGTTGACGGTGGTGCACACGCTTTTTAGAGGTGAATTTGATAGACGTTGTGAAAAGTTACTAAAAAACACAGAGTGGGGATTTCATATGAAGGATAAAATTACAGAGCAAAGCATTGTGCTTTTTGAGAAAAAGGGATTCAATCAAACGTCTATCCAGGATATTGCTGATGCGTTAGAGGTTACGAAAGGTACATTTTATTATTACTTTGCTAGTAAAGAGCAATTATTAATGGATATTCATCTTGACTATATTACCAATCTATTAGCGAGACAGCAACGAATTTTAGATAACCACTACATTAAGCAAAGGGAAAAGCTGACAAAAATAATCCACTTGCTGATTGCAGATATCAAGGATAAAGGAGCGAGCGGACGTGTGTTTTTTCGAGAGATGCGTCATTTAGCTGCAAATCATATTGATGAGATAAAAACACAACGAGAGCAATTTCGTTTAAACATTGAAAAGGTCGTACGAGATGGTGTCGAGAATGGAGAGTTTCGGGAGGATCTTCGGCCAGATATTATTGCATTTGGCATATTAGGAGTAACCAATTGGAGCTATAACTGGTTTAACCCAGATGGAGAAGTATCCACTGATGAATTAGTAGAAATTTTTGCCCAGATGATCTTGTCAGGTATTGATAAATAGCCTAGTTAATATTGTGTTGAGGAGGTGTGAAGGTGGAAATTCGTGTACGTGTTGGAGAAACAGATGCATTAGGCCATATCAATAATGCGAGTTATTTTATTTATATGGAAGAAACGCGAATTAACTTTTTGCAAAACTTGGGAATTGATATTGAAAGTAAACATTTTGCTTTTCTACTTGCATCAACCAAATGTGATTATATCCAGCAAGGTTATTTCGGGCAAACCTTAAACATAGACACCTCCGTTTCACGCATAGGCACGAAAAGTTTGACGTTACTAAGTGAAATGTATGAAAAAGAATCAGGGGATCTAATTGCGAGGGGAGAAGCAACATTGGTGTATTTTGATACGCTTCGCCAGCAATCCGTTGAAGTACCTGAATCATTTAAAACAAAACTACAAGCCTATTGTTGAGTATGTAGGGAGGAATTTCGATGGGTGCATCATTTAATGATACGATTCAAGTTCGTAAAGGAGAAGAATTAAATCGTGAGACATTGGCTCACTTCATCCAAGCACATATTCCTAATGTACCAGAAGGAAATTTGGAGATTGAACAATTTGGGGCAGGGCATTCTAATTTAACCTATTTGTTACGCATTGGTTCTTGGGAAGCAGTGTTACGGCGGCCACCACTAGGTCCGGTTGCTCCAAAAGCCCATGATATGGGAAGAGAATATACGATTTTGTCTAGCTTACATCCGCACTATTCAGTAGCACCACGACCATATATTTTTTCAGAGAACCAGGATATTGTTGGTAGCCCCTTTTTTATCATGGAACGAAGAAAAGGGATTGTTCTCGATACGGATTTCCCCGAGGGCATTACGTATAAGCCTTCTTTGGGTCAACAAGTCTCCAAGGTTATGGTAGATAAATTAGTAGAATTACATCATGTAGATTACAAGCAAACGGAATTAGTGAATATTTCTAAGCCAGATGGATTTATGGAACGACAGGTTATAGGGTGGATCAAACGCTATGAACGCGCAAGAACAGATGACATACCGAATGTTAATCGGTTGACTAAATGGTTGGAAAAAAATATACCGGTATCTCCTGAACCGACAATCATTCATTATGACTATAAGTTAAATAATGCCATGTTTGATTCCGAATTTACCGAGATGACGGGATTATTTGATTGGGAGATGACAACAATCGGTGATCCACTTGCAGATCTTGGAGCAGCGATGAGTTATTGGATTCAAGCTGATGATCCAGAAATATTAAAACGAGGTTTAGGTAAACCACCGGTAACGGTAAGGGATGGGTTCTTTACTCGTGAAGAATTCATCGAAGATTATGCTAGAAAAAGTGGGCGAGATGTAACGAATATCCACTTTTATATGACTTTCGCCTATTTTAAACTAGCAGTGATTTGTCAGCAAATTTTTTATCGATATAAAAGAGGACAGACGAGTGATCCACGATTTGCTCATTTTGATCAATTCGTACAAAACTTGATTGATTATGCGTTAACTACGGCAAAGGATGGGTGACATATTGTGAACGTTCATCTTCTTTGGAAAAAGGAAGAAATAGGAGACAAAATGAATGAAGAAAAGGTTGCGGTTGTATTTGATGTATTATTAGCAACTTCGACGATTGCAGCTTGCTTTTTCCACGGGGCAAAGAAAGTTATTCCGGTATTGGATGAAGCAGAAGCGAGATCAGAAGCAATGAATTATTCTCCAGAAGAAGTTTGCTTAGTAGGAGAATACAATGGCAAGACGATTGATGGTTTTTTGGATCCGTATCCACTTTTTTTAAAACATCATGTACATGGGAAAACAGTGATTTTATCTACTACAAATGGAACCATGGCTATTCGTAAATCAGCCTCTGCAAGGAAGGTCTATATAGCTTCCTTGCTAAATGGGGCATCTGTTGCTCAAGCGCTGCGAAAAGAATATAAGAATGAAACGATCGTAATTGTATGTTCCGGGTCTCGAAACAGATTTTGTCTGGAGGATTTTTATGGCGCAGGCTATTTCATTGATTACTTAGTAAGGAATAGCGGTGATGATATTGTCAATCTAACCGATAGTGCACGTGCAGCACAGCTTTTTTATGCCAATATTGGGAATCAGGCTTTACCTATTTTAAGGCAGTCTCACGTTGGGAAAATGTTAGAAAACGTTGGACTAACGGAAGAGTTGGAATTCGTTAGTCAGAGAAATGTTGTATCTGCAGTACCACAATATAGTCATGGCATCGTTGTAGCAGAGAAAGTAGATAACCATCAAAAAATGAAAAAATAAGGTTAGAGGAGGAGTTAGTAATGAAAGCAGTACAATTTACAGAATACGGCGGACCTGAAGTACTAGAGGTAATCGAAATGGAACAACCGGTGCCGAGAGAAAATGAAGTGTTACTAGAGGTAAAAGCAATAGGGGTAAATTATGCTGATACGGCACGGCGGGAAGGAAAATATGTCGTACCTACAAAACTACCATTTATTCCAGGTACTGAAGTTGCTGGTGTCGTAGCTGAAGTAGGTGAAAATGTCCGAGGCGTAGAAAAAGGTTCTGGAGTTGTCACGTTACTAGAGTCTGGTGGGTATGCAGAGTATGTGCAGGTTCCTGCGAGGAGTTTAATTCCAATTCCTCACGATGTATCCTTTGAAAAAGCGGTCGCATTGCCACTTCAGGGGTTGAGTGCTTATCATATTTTAAAAACGATGGGACGCCTGGAAGAAGGAGAGACTGTCCTTGTACACGCCGCAGCAGGTGGTGTTGGTTCATTAGCTGTACAATTAGCGAAAATATTTGGTGCAGGAACCGTTATTGCTACAGCAAGTACAGAAGAAAAGCTAACCTTTGCTAAGGAAATGGGAGCAGATCATCTTGTAAATTATACAGAAGATAATTGGGTAGAACAGATCCGTGACCTTACCGATGGAAAAGGGGTCGATGTTGCACTCGAAATGGTTGGAGGGGATGTATTTCATCAAACGACAAAATGTCTAGCCGCCTTTGGGCGTTTAGTAATTTATGGTGCAGCTAGTGGGGAGCAGACTACCTTTCACCCATCCGCGTTAATGAAAAGAAATCAGTCAGTGATTGGCTTCTTTTTACCACAAATTATGAAAAAGCCGAAGTTATTTCAACAGAGTTTACATGATCTATTAAGCTATGTTAGTAGTGGAAAGCTAGAAGTTACGGTTGGTGGGACGTTTCCACTGGCAGAAGCAGCGCATGTGCATTCCTTAATGCAGGGAAGAAAAACGAAAGGAAAAATCGTGTTGACGGTATAATAATACCTTGGTTGACGAAGGGGGCCGTCCCCCTTCGAACAGGATAGAAGTTTTCTATATGCTATTCAACTTAATGTAAGCGTTATCAATAAAGGAGGAATTAGAATGGAAAAGGTTTGGTTAAAAGCGTATCCAGAGCACATAGCAAAGGAAATTGAAATACCAAATATTTCGGTACCAGATATGTTGCAGCGTACGATAGCGAATTATGCTGACCATAAGGCAATTCATTTTTATGGAAAAGAGTTTAGTTATCAAGAACTTGGTGCCCAAACTGGTGCATTTGCTTCGGTGCTACAGGAGGATCAGTTCGTTAAGGGTGATCGTGTGGCAATTATGCTTCCGAATTGTCCACAATATGTGATTAGTTATTATGGTACATTACTTGCCGGCGGTACAGTTACCCAAGTAAACCCGATGCTTGTTGGCAAAGAACTAGAACATATATTGACGGATTCCGGTGCAGAGACCATTGTTATTTATGAACCTTTACTACCAGTGTTAAATCAAATCCTTGATCATACCTCGGTTAAACGAATCATTAAAGTGAACTTAGAAGGTCGTGACACAGATGATGGTCTTGTTGTAGGTTTTACCCAATTTCTAAAAAGTGCAACCAAACTTCCAGAACCTGTTGCTATTGACCCACAAGAAGATGTAGCCGTATTGCAATATACTGGTGGTACAACAGGCCGTTCAAAAGGAGCAATGCTCACCCATCGTAATGTAATTGCCAATGTTGTTCAGGTTTACGAATATTTTAAAGATGTCATCGAACCGGGGAAAGATCGGTATCTCACCGTTATTCCTCTATTTCATGTATTTGGTATGACATCCTGTATGAATCTTTCCATTTATTCTGGCTCCATGAGTATTATGCTTCCACGATTTGATTTAGAGGAAGTACTACAAACAATTAAGAACTTACAACCTACCTCTTTCCCAGGAGTTCCTACCATGTATGTAGGAATCACCAATCATCCAAAAGCAGAACAATACGGAATTGATAGCATTCGACTCTGTAATAGTGGAAGTGCACCAATGCCTGGTGAATTACTTCGTTCCTTTGAAAAAAAGACAGGTGCTAAAATTTTAGAAGGGTATGGGCTTTCTGAAAGCTCACCAGTAACGCATTGTAATCCTTCCTTTTCAACTAGAAAACCGGGAAGTATTGGGATTGGCATTCCATCTACGGAATACAAGATTGTTGATTTGGCAGAAGGAACGGAGGAGGTTCCGGTTGGTGAGTTAGGTGAAGTAATCATTAAAGGGCCGCAAGTAATGAAAGGGTATTGGAATATGCCGCAGGAAACAGAGAATGCGCTTCGTGATGGTTGGCTTTATACCGGTGATATTGCTCGTGTTGATGAAGACGGTTACGTGTACATTATTGACAGGAAAAAAGATCTCATCATTGCTGGGGGCTTTAATATATATCCACGGGATGTGGAAGAGGTAATTTACGAGCACCCTGCTGTGATGGAAGCTGTGGTCGTTGGTATTCCCGATGCATATCGCGGGGAAACGGTGAAAGCAGTTGTGGTTTTAAAAGAAGGCGCATCCTGTACACAAGAGGAACTTATTGCTTATTGCCGAGAAAATATGGCGGCATATAAAGTACCACGTGTGGTTGAATTTAGAGATGAACTACCTAAAACCAACGTCGGAAAAATTTTGCGGAGAGCGATTCGCGAAGAAAGCATGTAATAACTAGTCTAAGCATTGTTAGGGGCAATTCGGTTCCTAACAATGCATACCGTTAAACATACTAACCAGTTAGTTAAGATAGGAGGATATCAAATGGAAATAAATAAAATTCAAAAAGTAGCCGTAATTGGTGCCGGTTCCATGGGTCACCAAATTGCCATGCTATGTGCATTAGGAGGTTTTGAAACCTATCTCCAGGATATTGATGATAGGTCGTTAGAAAAGGCGAAAGAGCAATTAGAGGTTCATATGACTCGGTGGGTACGAAAGGAAAAAATTACGGAGAAGGAAAAGGTTAATGCTTTTTCGAATCTCTATATGACAACAAGTATCGAGATGGCAGCAGAGGATGCAGACCTTGTCATTGAAGCAGTTGTGGAAAAACTAGATGTAAAACGAGAAGTGTTTGCTAAACTTGATCAAATCGTACCAAAGCATGCTATTTTAGCAACAAATAGTTCAACCATTGTTAATTCCAAAATTGCAGATGTTACGAAAAGACCAGAAAACGTTTTAAACATGCACTTCTTCTTTCCACCACTTGTAATGGATTGTGTGGAAGTAGTGATGAGTGACAAAACATCGAAGGAAACAGCCCAAACTGCGATGGATTTTTGTGAGCAAATTGGACGGACAGGAGTTCTTTTAGAAAAAGAAATCTATGGATTTATTGCGAACCGTCTCCTATTTGCGCTTTCCAAAGAAGCGATGTACTTATATGAAAATGGCTATGCGGATTTTAAAGCGATTGATACGATTGCCAAAAAAGCGTTAAGTCATCCACTAGGGCCCTTTGAGATTGCAGATCTTTCGGGAATCGATGTTGGCTATTATGCCAATATGCAGTTATACCAGGAAACAGGTGACCCAAATGACAAACCTGCTAAAGTTGTAGAAGAAAAAGTGAAGGCTGGTCATCTTGGACGTAAAACCGGTAAAGGCTGGTACGACTATACGATAGAAAAAGCAATCAAGTAAAGACAGATATCGTTATCCAGCATGTAACAGGCAGTAAGCCCACACTTTCGAAGTCTAAGGAAGCGAAGAAGTTTAGGTGGGGGGCGGGTAACTCGTAAATGTTCGATTTATTCATTAACAATCCGTGGGGGAAGGAAAACTCCCTCGGATTAAAGATTTCTTTATAGGAGGGGTTTGTTTGCATAAACTCGAAGCAGGGATTGTTGGAGGATCTTATTTAGTAGGTGAAACACATCAAAATCAAGCGTTTTTTCCAGAGGATTTAACAGAAGAACACCAAATGATTCAGAAGACAGCAAATCAATTTATTGCCAAAGAGGTAGAGCCTCATCATGACGAAATTGAAGCTCAGAAATTTGATGTTGTCGTAGATTTATTAAAAAAAGCTGGTGACTTGGGTTTACTTGCTCATAGTATTCCCGAAGAATTTGGTGGACTTGGTTTGGATAAAATCAGTAAAGGAATTGTAGGAGAGGCACTTGGTGGTGCAGGAGGTTATAGTGTTGCCCATTCGAATCATACGTGTATTGCTACGCTTCCGATTACGTACTACGGGACAGAAAAACAAAAGAAGAAGTACCTTCCCAAATTAGCAAGTGGAGAATATATTGGTGCGTATTGTTTAACAGAGCCTGATGCCGGGTCTGATGCGATGTCAGGCAAAACAACAGCTGTTTTAAACGAAGCCAAAACACATTATCTATTAAATGGTACGAAAATTTATATTACCAATGCCCAGTTTTCCGATACGTTCATCGTTTATGCGAAAGTTGATGGAGAACATTTTACAGCATTTATCGTAGAAAAGGATTTCCCGGGCCTTACATTAGGGCCGGAAGAGAAAAAGATGGGGATTAAAGGTTCATCCACACGCTCTGTTATTTTAGAAGATTGTGAGGTTCCTGTTGAAAATTTTCTCGGAGAAGTGGGGAGGGGACATATTATTGCCTTTACGGTGTTGAACCTTGGTCGATTTAACCTTGGTTTTGCATGTACCGGTGCGGCCAAACATGCATTAAAGCATACGATAGCACATATTTTGGAACGCAAACAGTTTGGTCAAACACTTAGCGAATTTGGAGCAACAAAGGAAAAAATAGCTAAAATCGTGGCCCGGATTTTCACTTCGGAATCGTTACAATTCCGTACTTCTTATTTGCTTGAAACGGCATTAGCTGGACTGGATCAAGAAGAGGATAAGCGAAAGGTAGCAGCCGGCTTATCGGAATATGCATTAGAATGTGCGGCTTGTAAAGTTTACGGTTCAGAGACTCTTGATTATGCCGTCGATGAAGGAGTCCAATTACATGGTGGTGCAGGGTTTATTCGTGAATATCGGATTGAGCAAATGTACCGAGATTCTCGAATTAATCGAATCTTTGAAGGAACGAATGAAGTAAATCGGTTACTTTTGACAGGTCAATTTTTAAAAAAATCGATGAAAGGTGAGCTTCCTTATGAGCAAGCAGTTCAAGATGCATTTCGACGAATAAATCTACAAGATTCGTCTACAAAGGAAGGGATTGTAGCAGATATTCGAACGATATATCTTGTATTTGTAGAATTTGCCCGAAGAAAGTATGGGAAGCAATTGGATACGCAACAGGAAGTTCTAATGAAGCTTTCCGATTTAGCCATTCATTTATATGCATCCGAGTCGGTAGTATTGCGGACAAACAAACGAATTGCTGCTGGGGACGATTCAGCTTTCATGACAATGTTAATGGAAACATCCCTTGAAGAGGCATTAAATCAAGTGTTCTTTATCGTAAGACAGCTGGAACAGGAACTATTGGAAAATGATAAAGAAACGAAAGATCAAATTCATCAGATGTTACTCGCGCATCAATTTTCCAATTCAATACAACGAAATCGAAACATAGCGGAAAAAGTATATGAAAAAAGGGAATATGTTTTTTAGACTTACTAAGTAAGGGATAAAGCTTATGTACGAAACAGCAATAGAACAATGTATCGGCAACAGATGGCATTGGGCATATCAAAAATACAACGGTATCAATATGGCTTGAAGCAGGAAAAATGAAATATTTAAGTTTTTTATATCAGACTACTCGTTTGCGACAGTTGTTACAGTTAAGATATGGGTGAAATATTTCCGTATTATCGCTGGAAGGTACCAAGGATGTTGCAACCCATGATTAGAGGGAGAGGTTGCAACTATATAGAGCATCCGCTTGGAACTCCAAGAGTATCCGCTGATTTTACTTTTACCACGTATACAAATGGAGTGCAAAGCTATGGAAAGAACATTTTATGGGAAACCAAAGTTCAAGGAGTAGCTTGAAACCATCCAAGCGAATAGGAGAGCGGTTCTTTATATGAAACCTTTTTCTTTAAAAAAAATGGACAAAAAAGAGTGGTTGTAGATCATGACGACGAGGATATCAATTAAGTGAGATAGTCTTTATCCCCCTTGTTTATACGAGATTGCCCGATACATAATAGAAGCATCCCGACCTAGCCTATCTCGTCGTATAGTATAAGGATAAAGTTGGTTTAAAAATATATCGTCACATATTCTGCGAGGTGTCCCTTGACGGTAACAGGCATCATGTTGTATACAAAAAACATCAAGCTGGTTCAGTGGTGCACCTGGGCCACTACAACGAGGGCCGCAATAACGATAACCCGGTAAACATGGCATTGCCGATCCCTCCTTTCTCTTTTTAAATCGACGTAGGTCTTTTGATTCTCTAGTTCAGTTATAATAATTTATGTTCACAAGAGCATGCTGCTATAGACATAATGAATAGGACGATCGTGGATTTATGTATTTTTCCATTACTTATGTAGCAAAATTTCCGATACCTGCCCTTTCATTTGGAATAGACGATTCATAGATTAGGAATATAACGGGAAAAAGGAGGTTTGAACAATGAGTGGAGGCTATGGATACGGAGAAGGCTTTGCGTTAATCGTTGTATTGTTTATCCTTTTAATTATTGTAGGGACATCTTATGTAGGAGGATATGGTGGATATTAAGGAACAAATCCATATTTGAAAAAGCGCACTACAACTTTACGCCTTGTAGTGCCTGCCTACTTGTTTACTCTATTGTCAGATGGTCACTCTAAAGAATCCCCTAAGAAGATAATTCTCTTAGGGGACTTGTCGTGGCCGTATTGATTAACATTTTTGATTTAAATGAAACCATAGACTGAGAAACTCGGCATCTTTTTTCGTTAATGTACTTTTTAATGAAGTAAGTTCGGGCTGAAAAAGGACAAGCATCGGTTGAGGTTGTTGCCCATGTGGAGCAACAGGATAGCTAGGCACCTGATAGGCTGAATACATAACAATCTTCCTTTCTATATTTTACTATTCCATCCTATGCAAAAATAAGGAAGATGCCACAGTGGGACGGGGGGTGGTGGGACGTGGGGACAGGTTTGTTGTCCCGGGGACGCAGGGACAGGTTTAATGTCCCAATGTCTTTAACAAAGATTTTGGATAGGGTGCGTTTATGTTTTTTATCCCGTATATAACTGGCAATAAGCCCTCAAAAAAATTCTAGGTATTTTGGCTTGATTTTCGGTATGACGTACTATGGTTATCATTCATTTGGTATGATAGAGACAAGTGCAATAAGGCTTCTTGGGTGGTGGCTCACTCCCTTTTTACCAATGTTAGGAAAGGGGGTGATGCGATGACGGTATTTGAGACATTAGTATTAATGATCTCATTTTCAACGTTAGTTGTTGCGATACTGTCAGAACGAAAAAAATAACCACCCGTGCCTGGTAAGCGTTTAGGGTGGTTATATCGCCTGTTAACGTGAGCTGCCCCTCTGAAGGGCTATTGCACATGACTGTTTGGTGTTCGTAGCACCAAACGGTCATTTTTATTATATGATTTTGTATTTATAGTATACCTTATCTTGGAAAAATGTGAAACCCAGCGAGTTTAGTTTTTCCTTGATATAGGTGGTGGGACGAGGTTCCTGTCCCCCTGGTCCACTGTCCTTGGTCTACGTGATCTTTAATAATCATTTAGAGATAATATAATAATGATGGTCAGAATGAAAAACGTAACTACATGATGGCGCCAGTTATTCTTTTGGAATAATACGGCACCATTCCTAACTCTCGAGAAAATGACGATGCCGGCTACCAGGATGTAAAGAGAATAATGGATAGTATAGAGGGAATGGAATATCCCAACTAAGAATAAAAAGACATGACTCCACAAGAAGAAGAACAAGGTTATTTTTTGGTTTTGATTCATTTTCTTTGTATGATGAATATAGTAGATAATTCCCCCTAAAATGCTAATGGAACAATAAAGTGATATCAATATACTCGAGACCACGATTACAACACCTCCGTTTTTATTATTTTTAGCATACAGGGTGGGGTTGACCCCATGGCAATACTTTTATAAAAAAGGTGATGGAATATGAGAATAGGTGAGTTTATTCAAGTTGTTCACAGTACAAAAGATACGGTCAGACATTATGAAGAACTAGGTTTAATTGTGCCTAAGCGGGACAGTTCCTACCGAAGCTATCAACAAAAAGATGTCCAGGACTTTCAGGCAATTAAAGAAATGCAATCACTTGGATTGACGTTGAAAGAAGTACAAACGTTTTTTGAAATGAAACGAACAAATGGTTGTGGATCGGATCAACTGCTTCAAGGTGTAAAGCTCAAATTAGAAAAGAAACGGTTGGAAATTCAAGAGCAAGAGAAGGAATTAAAGAACAAAAGATTACAGGTTGAAGGATTAATCAGCAGTTTAGATCGGTTATAGATGAATAGAGTAAGCGGAAGGAAATTCTAATAAAGATGAACCCGTATAGGATTCGAAATGGATTCATATTTATTATATAGTAGGTGTACACATTGGATCGTCGAAAGGAGTTGTTCTTTAATGGACTATATCATTTTTATTCTATTTACAGTGGTTGCTTCGTGTCTGTTGATTGGAACGACGAAACGTGAGAAAAAATGGATTGGTGGAACGGCAGGGGTTCTTGCAGTTATTTTTATTGTCGTAAGTCAGGTCATTAAATTCCAATCTGGATATTTTGAATCTCGAACGGGAGAAGCTGCTGAGGCAGTAGGGCAATGGGTAGCTCCGAGTTATATAGCTCTAGGTTGTTTTCTAATTGGGATGATCAATTATCGTTGGATCAAAGCTGCTTTAAAACAACAATCGTGGCATCGCTGGAGTTTAATCATGCTGGATGTACTATTTAGTCTATTACTGTTTGTATTTGGTTATTTTTCGTTATTCTTTGTTGCGTTTATGTACTTTCCATTTGCACCATAGGGAGTTAAGTTTCAATTGTTAACCTAAGTGGTTTTCTAAAGTATAGTTGCTTTTCAAGTGATTAGTTTGTAGTACGGGGGATGCATCATTGGGCTAGAGTACTCCACTATCGGACGAGAGCGCTCCACCACCGGACACGAGCGCTCCACGACACCGCACCATATATAGAATCGGCAGCAATAGTTGCTCACTAAACGGAGAATGAAAAAAGGACAGTCAATTTGGGCTGTCCTTACGTGTTCCACTTACACTTCATAAATAATTCATTTCCCTTTAACTCAGCGGTTAGGCTTCCATTCATTTTTTCCATTAAGCTTTTCGCAATCGGTAACCCAAGACCTGTTCCGTTGCCAGTTCTTGTTTGGTCTGCTTTGTAGAAGCGGTTGAACATATGGGTCACATCCTGCTCACTTAATTGGTCAACCGAATTACTTATAGTTAGTTCCACGAAATCACCTTCATCACGGAGTTGGATGGCTACCTGTCCGTTTGCGTGTCTAATTGCATTGGTTAATAAATTTTCTATCACTCGTTTCACAGCAGAAGGATCCGCCATGATTGTACGATCCGTATCAGCAATATCAATCGTGGGCTCAATGTTTTTCTGATTGAATGCCTCATAAAACCCTAAGAGCACGTCAAGAACGAATTGGTTTAACTTTATTTTCTCCGCTTTTACAGGATAATCTGCTTGTTCAATAACCGAGAGTTCGAAAAAATCCTCCAGCAAAACCTTTAGTCTTTTCGCACCGTTTTTCACGGTAGTGGTGTATTCTTTACGCATTTCCGGAGTAAGATCGTCCGATTCCAAAAATTGAACATACCCTAAAATGGAAGTCATTGGGGTACGGATATCATGTGAAATATGGGAGATGGCTTGTTTTAGTTCATTTTCCGTCATCCGTTGTTCGGCTTTTGTTTTTCTGGTCGCGTCAATTTGCTTATTGACTTCCTGTGCAAGCCTTTCTAAGTCTTTATCGTAGTAGCTCAAGGTCAATTTCTTGCCTGAATCATGATGATTTCGTTCGTGTAGTTGAACAGTTGTACGTTTGATTTCTTTTTTTAAGAAATAAAGACGGGTGAGGACAAATACGAAAGCAACCGTCAGTATAATGGATACATAAATCATGATCACCCGTCTCCTTTCTTACTTAATTTCTTTGTTTCGAAAAATAAGGCTTCCAAGAATTCCTGATAATAGGAATGTCAATATTGGAACAGTTACTAAAGTAATAACTTCACTGTGATCCAATTCATTAAATCGTACGATATCATATACTAATTTAAAAATGGAATGATTCACAATAGGCTCAAAGAATGGAACCTTTGATGCTAATACTTGTAATGGCCAATCAACCAACAAGAAAAATAAGAGTAGAAAACCGATTGTTTTTCCGCTGTCAGTAAAGATCGTTGCGAATATCGCCATGATGGAAGCAAAAGCAGCTGCATAAAGCATGATGATACCAACTGTTTGGAGATAAAAGGCTATGTCTGGCATGTCCGTAAAACCAAAAAAGATTGCACTAGCCCCTGTCATGAAAATCGGTAAAATGATGGAGATAAAAATAGCTCCAACGGCAAACATCGTAAGTTTCGCAAAATAAATTTGGATGCGATTCTTTCCCGAAGATGCGATGCTTTTCATCGTTCCCATGGAATATTCACTTGTAATAAAAAAGCCAGCTAAAATACTCGGGATTAGTTTAACGATGTCCGAGTGGATTCCAAGAACATTATTCAAGTAGTAATCCTCTACAGTCGGCAGGCTAGCGTTGCCAAATTCTAGAAGAGGGTATAAAACAGCTGCTGTAATTAGCATCCATGATAGTACGCGAAAGGACCGGTCTTTTCGTAATTTAAACCATTCTGTTTTGATTAAATTACTCATGGCCGACACCCCCAATACGATTGCTAAAGTAGGCTTCTAAATCTTCACCCATTGGCATGAACTGTTCAATTACTAATTCTTCCTTCGTTAACGTTTTTGACACAAGCCCCGGCGTGTTCACGTGTGCAAACAACTTGATGGAGCCATCTGGCATGACCTCAAAATCATTGGTTGAAAGCTGGCTTTCTATAATCGTTGCCGCTTTGTTAGGGTTGTCCACTTTAATATGCAAATATTGCTGGCATTTCTCATTCAGCTCTGTTGCAGATAATTGCTCCAATAGTTCACCGTCATGGATGATTCCATAATGGGTTGCTAATAAATGTAATTCGCTTAAAATATGGCTTGAAATCAGGATTGTAATTCCATACGCTTGGTTCAGTTTCTTTAATAGTTCCCGGATTTCAACAACACCCATTGGATCCAATCCATTGATTGGTTCGTCAAGAATTAGAAATTCAGGATCTCCTAATAATGCGATAGCAAGACCAAGTCGTTGCTTCATTCCTAATGAAAAATTCTTAGCTTTCTTTTTTCCTGTGTTCTGTAACCCAACTAGGGCAAGTGTTTTATCAACACAATCTTTTCCAGGAATTCCTTTTAACAATCGATGCGCTTCTAAGTTTTCGTGCGCTGTCATGTGCGGATATAGTGCTGGGCCTTCAATGATTGTTCCAATACGTTTTCGTGCTTCAATCAGCGCTTGACCATCCGTCTTTTCAAATAGCTCAAACGTCCCCGAAGTTGGATTGGCTAATCCTGTGATAAGGCGGATTAAAGTTGATTTACCCGCTCCATTTTGCCCAATAAAACCGTAAATGGTGCCCTTTTTAATGGATAAATTGACTTTATTGAGGGCCATTTTATTTTGGTATTTCTTCGATAAATCGTTCGTTTTCAGAACATATTCATTCATACAACTTTTCCTCCCTAGATCTCCTGTTTCTTCATAAGTTGAATCTATATCTACTATAAGAAGGAAAACATAAGAAAGCATTAAGGTAATTCTTAAGAAAACCTTAAGATTGAAGTCGGTATCCCATTCCCCATAAGGTTTCAATATAGGATTCATCTGGGTTTGCTTTGGAAAGCTTATTTCTTAAATTGCTTAAATGAACATTGATTGTATTGTCATCCCCATAAAATTCCTCGTTCCAAATACTCTCAAACAAATTTGCTTTTGTGAAAACTTTTTTAGGAGAAGACATCAGGAGAAGCAAGATTTCGTATTCAATTGCAGTTAATTTGATTTCCTTGTCGCTGACAGATACTTTCTTTGCGTCTGTATCCATCACAATATCTTTATGTTGCAATTTATGGATGATGGGTGTATGCACCATCTGCCGGTATCTCCTTAAACAGGACTCGATCCTTGCTGAAACCTCCTCTATATCAAAAGGCTTTGTTATATAGTCGTCTGCACCTGCCCTAAGTGTGTCAATCTTTGTTTGTGTTTCCAATTTGGCAGAAATGATAATCACAGGAATCGTACTATCCTTTGTAATTTTTTTGAGTATCTCTTCACCAGTCAAGCCAGGAAGCATTAAATCTAATAACACCATATCCCATGTATCTTTTTCTAAATAGATTTCCGCCTCTGTCCCAGAATATGCTGGCTTAGGGGTATAACCATTTTTGCGGACGATGTTACAGAGTAATTGATTGATATCTTGATCATCTTCAATGATTAAAATATTTATGGATTCATTCATCTTATTCACCCTCATTATTATTATCACTATCATTCATTGAAATAGAAAAGTTGTCAAGGTATCGAAAACAGGATATTAGGTCAGATGTTGATGTTAAGGGGCCAAGTTGGTTGATGGATTTTTAATTTTTATGGCCAGAAGGGTTTTGGCCAGGCGGAAAAAGGGGGGAGGTGACTTCCGGTTTTACTATTTTGGAAAGGAAGTGATCAGGAGGGGGGGAGTAGTTCATTACCGTGGTGAAAATGCTACAATGCAATAACAATCTTCTATTAAAAGGTTCATCTTTCACAAGAATATTTGATATTAGCGTTCTTTGTTTTGTATTTCTAAAAATTCTTCTAAATTTGGGGATTGATTATATTTAATGGCAGCTTGCTTATCCTTTTTAATAATTGCTTCTGTTAAATCGATATGATTGATACTTGCAATGGCCATCGTGTAATGGATAACATCAACTAATTCTTTTTCTAAAGAAGTATTCCCTGTATTTTTCTTTCGCCCTTCTAATTGGTTTAGAACCTCTGCTACTTCGCCAATTTCTTCCACCAGTTTCATAAACAAAGCAGATGAAGTGCGTCCTTCTTTGTATTTATGTGCTAGGTAGCTCTGTAACTCATTGAATGTTAATTGTTTTGGGTTTTCTTTTACCAAGTTAATGCCTCCTATAATGTTATGTTCTTGCAAAATTGTGACCGCTATCGTAATTTTCGGCAGACGAACGACTTCTTTAACTGAACCCACGCTCCTTTAAAAACTTAAGTTTGGTAAGGTATATTATCAATTTTAGCTTAGGGGTTCTGCCAACTTCTATTAAATACAGATACTACACACGTTTAGATGTTTTTAGTAAGGTGTTCATCTCTAGTGCAAGAAGCAGTTGATTCTATAAAACTAAAGTTAGTTCAATAAGATGTTTTTTAGTTTTAGAGAATCTTCTTCTAATGAACCATATCCCTCTTCTTCGTTATTGCTAATTATTGTGGCATTGCCATTACCATTGAACCAGACCCTATATTTATAAAGTTTTTCAGGCATATTTTCATCAAAAGTGTAAAACAGTGTAACTAACACGTCTTCTTTTTTTGCCATCTCTGTCTGTATATTTGGTTCCCATTTAATCTGAACAGAATATAGCACATTATTTAGGATTATTATCTCCGAATAAAGATAAATTCTTCAATTTCTTTGTTGCGTGCATTAGCAAACCCTTTGCCTTCATCAGTAATTACAAATCCACATTTTTCAAGAACTCGTATTGATCCAATATTATCCTTTGCGGCACGAGCGTAGATGGGGCGTATTGTGACTAAAGACAAAAACTGCTTAAGTGCTTCGGTTGCAATACCCTTTCCCCAGTACGTTCGATCAATCCAGTAACTCACTTCAAGTTCGCCGAACATTTCAAAACTGAGAACGTGACCCACAACATCATTTTCTAGCATAATAGTCCTCTTTATGATAGTCCCGTCAGTTAGAGTACCATACCAATGATTATAAAACAGATTCCAATCCGTTGGGTCTTTAGCTGTGAAAGCTGCCATTTTATTGGAGATAGGATCCTTCTGATGTTCAAAGAAAATAGGAAGATCACGTTCTTGCATTTCTCTAAGTGTAACCCTGTTCATATAGCCACCCCTTTTTAAACTTCTTCTTAAATAATAATACCGACTACCTTGGTCTTCTTTTTTAACGAACATATATTCTTGTTATATCACAATAAATGTATGAGATCTTATTCCACTAATCTGCCTCTCTAGTGCAAGCAGCAGTTGATCTTATTAAAAAAAGCCCCGTTTGTTAAAGAAGAAACATTATAATTTACTTAGTATATCATCAACAAACTTCTTCTTTTCTTCGGTGTATGAACGTCTTCATTAGGATATTTTAATGCCAGTCTCTTCTTTAAAGCTTCGTATTCTCTTGCTTTTTCAGGATGCTCATTAAGATAATCTCTAAAATAAGTATGCTCTTTCCACCAAGTACAGTTATGTTTAACGATGTGCATGATATGTGTTTTAGTTAGGTTATCTAAGTTAGAGAATTTAGCAAAAACTACTTTTCCTTCAAGACTTACTTTCGACAAATGGTAATATCCGTTTTCTTTTAATCTCTCTTTATCGAATTTCTCAACTTCATCTAAAGATTCGACTCCAACGAGTATATCGATGATAGGTTTTGCATTTATACCTTCAATAGCTGTACTTCCGAAATGCTGATGTCCTTTATGTTTTCTCCAATGATGGATTGTAACATTTCTTTCTCTTTGGAAAATAGTTTTTTCCAATTTGGCGAATGAGTTACTAACTTTACTTCTCCTTTATTTACTCCTAACATTTAAAAATGCAATTTATTTGAGCAGCTTTTTCTGTTTTTTATAATTCGAGACATTATAAAATTAGAATTAAGATGAGTAACTTCTTTTCCTATTTCATTATCAAACCTATAAAGTCTCATATCATAATCCTCCTGGTATAGACCATTGTTTTTAACGAACTCTTGTATTGCAAAACCGCTCCAATAGTCAAATAAGCGTTACCTGCTTATCCAAGAAACGCCCCCGATTGTTTAAGTACATTTGAAACCAACAGTTATCCAAACTGATTATGAAAACACCAAACAACAAGAAACATACTCACTATTCCCCAAGCTGTGGTACTCCATATCCACCAAATTACGGATTTAGCTATTGTAGAACTTTCCTTGCTTTCTATATTTGCTTTTATAAAAGTCACCTTACTTTCCATACCTTTTTTCATAGATGTAAGAATAGCAAATCCGATTATTATGAAACCAATAGTTATCCAGAGTAATAAGTCCACCTTCTATACCTCCTATTTTTGTGAATTACTTTCTTTTGCTCTTCTTTATTCAATTATCCTGCTACTTCAGTAAAACAAGTAAAGTTGGTACTGCATATTATCAATAAATAATCATATTTCATTATTTAGACATTTTATCTCAGAGGTAATTTGCTCCCAACTTCTATTAAATTCCGATACTTCACACGTATTGATGTTTTTAGTAAGATTCATAATTTCTTCTTTCGTATTTTCATCTAAAGTTTTTTCAGTTTGAATGTTTATCAACTTAATCTTATCTTGTAGAGTCTGAAGTACGATAAGAGTTTCTTCAGGAATTCCTTCTATATTGGGAGCGTTTATGTTTTCTAATCCTCTTTCAAGTTCACTAAATTTGGAGGCGATTTCTTGAATGTCTAGTTCTTCCCAATCTACATCTTCCACTTGTTGTACTCCTAAATAATTCAAAAAACCTCTTAAAGGACTTTCAACCTCTATTTGATAAAGGTACATGTTTGTACTATCTAATTTTTCTTTGGCATTTGCATACTTTCCTCGCTCGGCAAAATAAAGAATAGAAACAATTAATAAAAGTATAGATAAAACTCCAATGATGATTGGACTTAGACGCCTATCTGAATATTCGTCTTTCATAAAATATCCCCCCTATACGTTAAGTTAATCTGTTTCGGTACCCAAAAAGAAAAGATGATCGTTTTTACAATAAATCATCTTGTTTAACTCATGCCTCTGGTACTTGAACAGGGAATTTAGTTTTTCTTATCTTTTTCAAGCTCATTGACTCTTTTTTTAAGATTTGAAATTTCTTCTTTTAATTCATCAGTTGGACTTTTTATTCGATGTGTTATTCCTTTAAAAATCGCTATTATAGCTATAAAAAAAGCAATGAATCCTACTATAAACATAAAAATTACTTCCATAAAAATTCACCTCTTATTGAAGATTATCCTTCGTTACTTCCACAACATTAAGGACCAAAAATGATCGTTCCCCAAACGAAATAGAAAGGAGGAAAAAATAAAATGGCGACTGCAAAATTACCATACAGTCCAATTTTACCAATAATTTTAGTTATCGAACTGTTTGCTTTCGACCTCAAGTATCCACGACCTATTAAGCTAAATACCAACCCTAAAATAATAAGTCCATAAAAGAACAAATATGGCGAGGCAAACACATAATAATCAAATAGATTGGCAAGTATGTTGTAAGTTATAGCACTTATCAAAAGAATAAATCCCAACCAACTGTTTGTTTTCTTAATTTTATTCCCCAAGTATTACACCTCTTTTTAAAATTTTATGGAACATTCAGAAACAATGTCACCAAAAGCTCGAATGTTGGAGAGGTAATCGAATCCTTCAGATGAACCATAACGGTTGAACATTCTTACTGCTACTACGTTTTCCTCTGGAGTGACTAGCAACGCGACATTTGTGTAGCCGAGTAATTGATAGGAGCCTTTTGGAACTTTATCACCTATTTGGTTAAAGGGTTGGTTCGTGTCTTTAACAAACCATAAAAATCCATTCGTTTGGATAGGAAGTTCTGGGTTAGGAGTTTGAATCGATGTTGCCATTTGAATAATTTCTCTAGGAATAAGCTGTTTCTCTCCCCATTTCCCCTCTTTTAAATGAAGGTATCCCCATAAGGCAAGCTCTTTAGCAGACACATACATATTCATTCCTGATCCATCTACGACATCTGTCTCCGTCCAAAAGGGGTTATCTGCATCTCGAATCGTATCAGTAATTTTTGAATGGGGTTTACTCATCGGAATCCATTCTGTCGATTGAAAACCAATTGGCTCAAAGACCTGTTCTTTAACAATATCGGCAACGGACTGTCCCGTTGTTTTTTTGATAATTGTTGTCAACAAGTCAATACTTGGACCTCTATATGCCCATGACTCACCAGGTTTATATTCATTGATTAGTTTACCATCAACTATTCGAAGTCCATGTGTGAGTTAATAAGTGACGAATGGTCACACCTTCATATGCTGGGACATGAGAGTCGTCAACAAATTGTGTAATCGGATCATCAATGGAAAAGTAGCCATAGTAAATAGCGTAAGCAGCAGCAAAACCAATATAAGCTTTTCTTACAGATGCAATGTGGAATTGACTGTCTGCTCGAACAGCTCGAGCATGTTTAGCATGGGACTGTTTTCCAAAATAAGACTCTGCTACGATTTTGTCGTTATGGATAATAAAAAGTGCAGAACCACTTGCACCCAAATTTTCATCACTTTCTTTTAGATGCGTATGTACATCTTCAAACAAGTTTTTGTCATCACTTTTTAATAGCAAATTTTTCACTCTCCTAAGCGTCCTCATTATGAGGCACTGGCAATATTACTGTTCGTACTTTTCGAATGAACGCCACCCGATTGTTGAGAAAATCTGTATTATTCGAGTACACCATCTTCAAGGAATGTAATTGTTCCTCCTTGAGTAGTATCTAATTTCACTTCAATCCCAATTGGAAATACATGCGATGGGAAGGTGTGCCCAATGTCAAAATTTGAAAGGATCGGTATGTTCGTATCTCCAATTATTAGAATAACAACCTTTCCACGACAGGCTTTGTTTTTTATGAAATATTTTAATAGTTTATTAGCTTGTTAAGCAGTCCTGTTGTGTTAGTTTAATATGTTTACACTACAATACTACCATAATATTCCGATAATAATATGTAGATTTAAATAGAAAAAAAGGAGATCGTTTCCTCTCCATCGAAAGTGAATTACCTGGGAGGGGGCTACTTCTTTTTCTAATACAAGAAACTTTAGTTCACTTCCTTTTCTTTTACTCCATCTTCATGAACGCTATATTTGATGCTTCTTGTTAGCTGGAATAATAATGCAGTACTAATTAAGCCCATCATTGCAATGATACTTGTTAGCACGATTGGGGGGATCCAGCTACTTATGATCAGAAATACGCCAGCTGTACTCACTCCAAAAATTGCCGCAACAGCATAGACAGCCATGTAGGTACTGCGCTCATTATCTGGGACAGTGTTTGCAAGCATGGTCTGTTGGATTGGAGCATACATAATCTCACCAATCGACGCGAGGATCATGGCGATAATTAATAGTAAAGGCAAGGTACTGTAGCTAATAACGGTGTATCCGATAAAAAACAGCCCCAACCCGGTAAGTAAAACAAGCTTTTCATTCACCCGCCTTAGTAACCAGGTGATGAGCATTGTACAAAAGACAACAATTAGTGTATTAGTTGTTTTGAGCATTCCAACAATATTCATGCCATCTACCGTAAAAGGGAGGAAGGGGAGGAAAGGGACTGGATCTTGAATTTCATCTACCAGTCGAACCCCAATATAATTTGTCAATTGTTCTTCGACAGATACCAATAAGAAGGTAGCAATCGTAAGAATGAGAAAAAAGCGGTGCGCAAATGTTTTCCCATACGTTTGAAGTACATGGTTGAGGCGCGTTAAAATAGTCATCCGTTCCATCGTCGTAGTTGTGGCGATTTGTTTAGTTGGAGTATATGTTTCTTCTATATAAATGTACGTTATGACCAAAGAAAATAGGGTACACATTGCTACGCCAAGGAAAAGATAGAAGTGATAGTCATAAAACAAAAATGCACCAATCATACTTCCATTGGCAGTTGCCATATTTCTTAACCAATACACATACGTATAGATGCTTTTTCGATTATCTGGATTGCTGACGTCAATAATTAATGCTTGATAAACGGGAGTAGTAGCCCCTGTACTAAACTGGATCATAATAAATAATAAGAAGGTGATATAGGGATACGTGTACCAAGGAGAGTTAACGAGAGCCGCACCAACAAAACTGATACAAACAATAAACTCACCAAGTACGATCACTTTTTTCCTGCCAATTCGATCCGAGATATATCCACCAACAAAGGAACCCAAAATATTTGCCCCCATTACACAAATAAACAAGAATCCCGTAATGAATGTACCTAGCTGCTCCGAAAAAAAGATGATCAAAAATGGGAGAACTGACATTGTTGCTAATGTCGTAATGAATTGTAGTATCATACGAATTCGAATCACGGGATGAAACTGAAACATGCGCATGAATTGCCCTCCTTAACTACGATTGATTAATCAATCGTTTGTAATATGAAAAAGTAGACCTATTCATGAATAGGTCCAAACAGCTGAAAAGCAGGTGTGATGTATTGAGCCCACATATCGCTGTAACGTGTATCGGTATTGTTTAAACGAATACCAATTAATAAACTTGTATAAAGTGTAGCAACTGGCATCGACGCTTGTTTCTTGAGCAAGCCTTTATGTTGACCATTTTCAATTAACCGACCGACCTTCTCCCTCCAATGATCATGAAACTGATTGAGTTGATCAAAAGGCTCGGGAAAACGTTGGTACTGACCAACTACCTGGACAACGAGTGTTAAGTAATTTTGCTCGCCAGCAAATAATTGAATATCTTTTTTCACCATTTCTTGTAATTCAAGTAATGGATCTTCTGCATTTTCATTGAAATCAAGTATTTGATCTGAAATAGCTTCTAATGGTTCAACAACTGCAGCGTAAAAGAGTTGTTCTTTATCTTTAAAATAGGTAAACACATTTCCGAAACTAACATCTGCAGCTTCAGCTATCTTCTTGATGGTTGTTCCTTCATATCCTTCTGTCGCAAACAGGTAAACAGCGGTATTTAAGATTTTTTGCCGTCGCTTTTTCATATTCTGTCGTTGTTCTTCCGATAATGGCATGGTAGATTCTCCTTTGGTTACGAACGATTACTCAATCGTTAATAAAAGGATAGCAAGTAATGATGGGGATGTAAAGCCTAATTACGATAAAGACTTGTTTTTGAAGAGGTTGTGATGTTTTAGCGTGTAGTTAGGAACGTTTGTAGCATCTTTAGAATAAACTGTGATGGGTGGTGGTGATTATGGAAAGGCATTTTAATGTGTGGCAGGAAAATGAATGGGTGAAAATTAAACAGATTACGGATCTACCATTTAATCGTTACGATATATATGTAAATGACGAGTTAGAAGCGACGTATTACCGTGGCAATTCGATTTATATTTATATTGGTAATAGAAGGAAGGTTAACCGGATAACGATTATTGGTTTCTATCATTTTAATGGAGTTCCAATGGGATGGCTTGAACCGTATCAATTTATGACAAGTCGGGATCAGCAAGAACGAGATTTTCTTCCTGGAGATATTCTGGTCGCAAGTGATAATGTGGTTGAATTTTTTACAGGGTATGTTGGTCATTCAGCTATAGTAGTGGATGGTACCAATGTAATTGAAGCAAGAGGTGGTACTCCGACTATTCAAAAAGATAGCATTCAGCAGTTTTTGGAGAAACACCCTCACCATGCTCAATTTCGGCCGAAGTCTCTTGAAATGGGAAAAGCAGCAGCTGCCTACGCCGAAAATTACTTACGCGATTATCAGGAAAAAGTAAGTAATGGAGAAGATAAGCCCCTGTTCTCTATGAAACTAACACAATCCTTAGAAGATCCTTGGGAATATATTTACTGTTCGAAATTGGTTTGGCTAAGTTACTATTATGGTGCCAATTATAAGCTGGAGAATGATTACCTATGGATTTCCCCAGAAGATCTATATACTAATCTAAAAGAAAATGATGCGTTCATTAATGTTTACCAGCATGAAGAAGTGGAGTTTAAGGTGAATACATGAATAAGTAGGTTAGAAGTTTTATAGATCTTTTCATTCTTTATCTACTAATGCTTTATAGGAATGGATTTTATTGGTAATAAAAGATTGTTGCTTTAGAGGTCTCAACATGCTATATTAATATTCGCGCCACAACAAAACGAATTAAATTAAAAAAAGTGATTGACTTTAAGTTTTGAGTTGTGGTATATTAATCAAGTCGCCATTACGGCAGACAACAAATAACGACTTACAACTTCAAAAAACTTTTAAAAAGTTGTTGACATGATGTTGTGAGTTTGATATAATATAAAAGTTGCTGCTGATAGCAACGAAACAATTTGCTCTTTGAAAACTGAACAAAACAACTAGTATGTTAAGATGAAAAACAACCTCGTTTTTCTAACTTTTTTAAATCTAGAAGCTAGTGTTTCTAGTAGCTAAGAATTATCATTTGGTTGATTGGTGTCAATCAAATACAAACTTTTTTGGAGAGTTTGATCTTGGCTCAGGACGAACGCTGGCGGCGTGCCTAATACATGCAAGTCGAGCGCGGGAAGCAAGTTGATCCCTTCGGGGTGAAACTTGTGGAACGAGCGGCGGACGGGTGAGTAACACGTGGGCAACCTGCCTGTAAGACTGGGATAACTCGCGGAAACGTGAGCTAATACCGGATAA
>NZ_FOHE01000016.1 GCF_900111445.1 Oceanobacillus limi
CGATATCGAGTCCGCTGAAAAAGAATTAGCTAAATTAGACGGAGAGTTAGTAAGAGCATCTGATGAACCAATTAAGGTGAGTGCAGGATATTTTTATTTTGGATCCGACATTGAACCAGGGCGGTATAAGATAACAGCACAAGAGGGGCATCGAGGTAATGTGTTTATAAGAGAGGAAGGGAAAAGGGGAAGTTATGTAGGAGAAACATTTGGAGATGGAAGCAGAGGTTCTACTGTTGATTTCGTTTTTGAAAGTAAAGCAGGGGATGAAATAGAAGCAACGATTCCGGTCTACCTTTATCCTGTTGAATAGAAAAAGGCCCCTTCTCTAATTTTTTAATAATACGATCAATAATATATTAAAAACTCCAACCGTTTTTAAATAGGAATAAATTCATTGATCGCAATCTGACCACTTTTTAATTATAAATAAGTATAAAAATGTATAAATTTTTAACTGTTCTAAAGATGAAAAGCCAATTATAATAAGGTAATTGAAATTTTTCACATAAATTTATAGGTTGATAGTGTATGGGAAGAATTAAAGAAAACACAATAGTATAAAATGAATGAAAAGCACCCTCATCCATGAAGTATTAAGGGTGCTTTTATTGTCTATTATATAAACAGGTCAGCCTGACTTTGGAACCGTCTATATAAGTTATATACCAGATGAAAAAATGGTAGAAAGTAAGTCTTTGAAATTGTATTTGTTCAGCTTCCGAAACCATGGAGATTTCCATGAAGATAGTATGAACATTATCATGAATGATTTAATCGAATTAATGGATCCACGCTATATCGAAGTTTGGGGGAAATTTACTCCACGTGGAGGCATTTCCATCGATCCATATTGTAATTACGGAAAGCCAGGCACCAAGTATGAACAGATGGCAGATCACCGTATGATGAACCATGATATGTATCCAGAAAAAATCGATAATCGCTAAAATTTGAGGGTTAGCTTTGTTCCTTTTCTAGAACAAAGGGAGATTACAATGTTTGTCTATTTAAATGCATTATTTGTAGGGCTATTGCTCATTGCAAATATATTAGGTGTAAAGTTGTTTAGTGTCGGGGAATTTATTTTACCTGCAGCGGTAATTGTATATGTTGTTACTTATTTGATTACCGATGTGATAGGAGAGCTTTATGGTAAAGAAGCAGCCCGTAAGACGGTTCAAGCTGGTTTTATTACCCAAGTTGTTGCACTGATTTTTATTTTTATAGCAATTCAACTACCAGCTGCCCCTGTTTTTGAATCCCAAGCTCAGTTTGAGGAAATTCTAGGTGGAAGCTTTCGTGTTATACTAGCTAGTCTATTGTCTTACCTAGCCAGTCAAAACTTGGACGTATCCATCTTTCATCGATTGAAAGCAAAACATGGTGAGCAGAAATTATGGTTGCGGAACAATTTATCAACCATGACAAGTCAGCTAATTGATACAACGATTTTTATAACCATTGCTTTTTGGGGGACTGTTCCAACAGGAGTTTTACTTGGAATGATAGCAACTCAATATGTAGCAAAATTGTTGATCGCACTAATTGATACGCCGATTGCTTATTTGCTCGTTAAAATTGGTAAGAAATCATTAAGTAAAGAAGCGTAAAATGCACTTTATAATAGCAGGTGGGAAAAGCATTCCCCTCTGCTATTTTATTTTTTATTATTTTTTTGGTTTCAAGAAAAAAGGGGTCAAGAACAATAGTAGGATTTGTGGAAATCCCCTCTATGTCTACCAAAACCAACCTTTCTTCTTGAAAAATAGTATCATCCCATAAATCCCTGCGATAAAGGTTAGTGGACTAAAGATGGAAGTAATGACGGTTAAGATTTGAATCACTTTATTTTGCTGATAGGAGTTAATCGAAATAAAATTGTTTCGAATATCATTGGTAATTTCTCGGTTGGAATTAATCATTTCAGATATCTTTAATAAGTGATCATAAATATCGATAAAATACTCTTTATGCTGTAATACTTCTTCTAAATGATGCGAGTTAATAATGCGATACAATAAATCGCGGATTGGATTTATTGTATGACGTAAATCTAGTAATTGATGACGAAGATCAAACAGACGGTCCAATAAAACTTCCATTGATTTGTTTTCCGGATTATCTTCCACTTCTTTGATCGCATCCTCTATCTCATGGATAACTGGGAAAAATTTATCAACAATCTTATCTAGTATTTCATAAAATACACGGTATATATCCCAATTTCTTATTGATTCTGTTTGTAACAATTCATTCCATACATAGTTTACTTCATGTAAATCTTCGTAGTGAAAGGTGACAATAAAGTTTTCCCCAATGAAAAAATTAACCTCATGCTCATTAAACTCTTCACTACCAATTGTATGTGTCACTACATAATAAAAATCATCATAAAAGTCTAATTTTGGTCGTTGTAAGCTATTAATACAATCTTCTATTGCCAGTGGATGGAATCGTAATTGCTTCTTCAATAGTTCTATTTCTTGATTCGTCGGTTTGTTAAAGTCTATCCAGTACCAGGAGAAATCATCCGGGTGAAAATCTTCCAATAAACTAGTTGTAATTGGTTTGTTGTCTGAAGTAACTGCCATGATTTGAATCATGATTATGCTCCTTTTTTTACGTATGCATAGGTTGAACGGAATTCATTTCATTTATGCAGTTATTTAAAAGGGAGCTTTTGCGTAAAACGGCTTATTTCGTTTTCTAAATAATTTGAACATAGGTATAGTACATCTGATATACTAAAATCACTAGAAAAAAGAGGTGATCGGATGGGTTGGGGAATTTTTGAAGAGAAATTGTACAAACGTATGGAAAAAGAGCATATTCCGGGCGCAGCCATTGCGGTTAGTAGGAATGGAAAAATTATCTATGAAAAAGGATTTGGCGTACAAAATATGGACTCAAAGGAAGCAGTAAATACGGATACGATTTTTGGGATAGCTTCTGTAACCAAATCATTTACAGCACTAACCGTATTAAAATTAGCTGAGGAAGGCTATTTGAATCTCGAGGATCCAGTAGTACAGCATATACCGGCTTTTCAAATTTCAGGTATTGAACCAATTGAAGCGGTGAAGGTTCATCATCTATTGACCCACACAACAGGACTTGCTCCGATGGAACGAAAAGAAGAGATTCAGAAACTAGCGGAACATGTTGCCTATATTGCAAATGGAGACCATCCGTTACTAGGAGATCCCGGTGATTATTTCAGTTATTGTAATGATACATTTTTATTACTCGGTGCGATCATTGAAAAGTATACAGGAAAATTATATCGAAGAGCGATAACGGAAAAATTATTAAATCCATTACATATGAACCGTTCCACGTTTAGTTTGGAAGAATTAGAAAAAATGGATAACGTATCAACACCTTACATTTATGATGAACAGGATCGCGTTTATGTGAAGCAGGAATGGCCGACACTTGGAAATTATGAAGTCGGTGGAGGTATTCGTTCGAATGTAAGAGACCTATTAAGATACGCGACAATATATACTGATCAAGGAAAGCTGGAGGGGAACCAATATATCTCGCACCATCAACTAGAGAAAATGTGGCAGCAGCATGTTCCAATAAGCGATGATTCCTATTACGGATATGCATTTAAAGTAACCCCCAACTATCATGGGGTAACCCTTGTGGAGCATGGCGGTGGGCAACCAGGCGTGTCTTCCAATTTTGGGTTTATACCAGAAGAAGGACTAGCAGTAGCTGTTTTAACAAATGTGTCAAGTGCTTCTGCAGACGAAATATGGCTTGAGGCTGTACATGTAGCTATGGGACTACCTACTGATGACGTAAAAGCGAGCAAGACAGTTATAGAATTATCCTCTGAAAGCCTTCAAGACTTCGTTGGTGTCTACGCATCTAGAGAAGGAACATCGGTAGAGATTGAGATTAGGGGGCAGGAGTTAGTTGCTAGACTAGAAAATAAATTCTATGCCTTAAGAGCCATTAGTAAGGATACATTATACATTTCCGAGCTTAATCGACCAATACGCTTTTATTTTGCGGAAGACCAAGACGCCTGGGCTATATTTTTCGGGATGCGAATGCTGCCTCGGGTTAAATAAGGGATTTGTAGGATTTTCGAGGCTTGAAAAATTCTTTGAAACTGGTAAAATAGCAACAAGCATTCTAGAGAGGATGCTAAAATTTAATAGGAGCTGAGTTTAGAGATGTTGAGAGAGCAGAGTGTAGTTGAGAATGGTTTTTTCGGTGAGTTTGGAGGAAGCTATATTCCAGAAGCCTTACAAAAGGTATTAGCTGAATTAGCAGATGCGTTTGATACGTATAAGGATGACCCTGAGTTTCAGGAAGATTTTCGCTTTTATCTACGTGAATATGTAGGAAGGGAAAACCCTCTAACTTTTGCGAAAAACCTAACGGAAAAACAAGGTGGAGCAAAAATTTATTTGAAACGAGAAGACCTTAACCATACGGGAGCACATAAGATTAATAATGTGATTGGTCAAATATTATTGGCCAAAAGAATGGGAGCAACCCGCATTATTGCAGAAACTGGTGCGGGGCAACATGGAGTTGCAACTGCTACTGCTTGTGCAATGTTTGATATTCCATGTACGATTTATATGGGAAAATTAGATACGGAAAGACAGGCGTTAAATGTATTTCGGATGGAATTGCTCGGTGCAAAAGTTGTTGCGGTTGAAAGTGGTCAAGGTAGGTTGAAAGATGCCGTTGATTCGGCTTTAAATGATCTGGTAGAAAACTATGATCATACGTTTTACTTGCTTGGATCAGCAGTTGGGCCACATCCATATCCAACAATTGTAAAGCATTTTCAGGCTGTTATTAGCGAAGAATCAAAACGTCAGGTCTTAGAAAAAGAAGGTAAATTGCCCGCCGCAGTTGTTGCATGTGTTGGTGGGGGGAGTAACGCAATTGGTGCGTTCGCCCATTATATTGATGAACCAGAAGTGCGGCTAGTTGGTGCCGAACCAGCCGAAGCACCGACGATGACGGAAGGAGTTTCAGCTGTCATTCATGGCTTTAAGTGTTTAACTCTATTGGATGAAAATGGTGAGCCACAGCCGACTTATTCGATCGCAGCTGGACTTGATTATCCAGGAGTTGGCCCAGAGCATAGTCATTTGAAAACCATCGGCCGCGCCGAATATGTTACGGTTTCCGGAGAAGAAGCATTAGATGCTTTTCAAGAGCTTTCCAAAACAGAAGGGATTATCCCAGCTCTAGAGAGTTCTCACGCTGTAGCAGAGGCAATGAAACTGGCAAAAACACTTTCCAAAGATGATGTGATTATCGTTAACCTCTCGGGTAGAGGGGATAAGGACGTGAATCAAGTCTTTGAAAAGCTGAATAAATAATGTTAAAATCCTCATCTTCTATTTAGATGAGGATTTTCTTTGTTAATACAATTTCCACTTCAATTTTTTCGCTTCCATAAATCGTTTGTTTACGTTATCCCAATTGACAACATTCCACCAATTTTTTACGTAGGAGGCTTTGTCATTTTTATATTGCAGGTAATAGGCATGCTCCCAAACATCTAATACGAGTAGCGGGATGGTGTCGGGGACCTGAAATAGTTGGTGTTTTTCAAATGATTGGATTCCCAATTTCCCGCTTCTTGGTGCCCAAAACAATACAGCCCAACCATTCCCTTCAACAGAGTTTGCCACATCGGAAAACAACTCCTTAAATTTCTTCCAGCTTCCAAAATCCTTTTCTAGTTGTCCAAGAATTTCTCCAGAGGGTCTCTTTGTTGAGTTTGGCGTCATGTTATCCCAGAAAATCGTGTGCAAATAATGGCCGGAACCATTAAATGCTTGTTCTCGTAACCAATGTTTGATTGGGGCTTTAGATTCTTTTGCTGTGTATAATGCTTTTTCTGCCTTATTTAATCCATCCACATAGGATTGGTGGTGTCGATCATGGTGGAGCCGCATAATTTCTTCGTTAATATAAGGTTCTAACGCATCATAATCGTATGGGAGTGGAGGTAGTTTATGTTCACCATATGAAATGCTTGTTATATCATTTGCTTTCTTTCCTTTAATGTCGGATAGAATTCGCTCGCCTTCACTTTGGATACGGTGCATTTCCTCCGAATTATCTTCATTCTTATCAAGCTTATCTTTAATCGTAAGTTGCCAGCTATTAATTTGCTCAATCCATCGTTGCAAATCCGTTTCTGGTACATCGTGTTGCGTTAATGTGTCTTTCATTTGTTCTCCCCATGCAATTAAACTTTCCAAATAGCTTTGTTTATTTGTATCCATAGAATCACCTCGTTGTAGCATATGCCTAGATTTGGAAACAGTGCCTGTAACGTTAGACGAACATGTCATGTATAAAATGGATTTGGTAAGGAAAAATTAAACTAGTGATGGGTTCATTGCATTAAAATCGCTGATTAATGTTCAGCGTCTAATCTACTGTGATAGGAATACCTTGATGTACGAAAACAAAAAAGTGTGGTGATTGTCTAAATGAGGAAGCTAATAATGACTATGGCAGTACTATTAACCATCCTGCCAATTTCGGTTAAAGATGCAGAGGCTTCTGCGAGTAAGTTGGAATTTGATACCGTAGCAACGGAACATAACTGGAAAGAATATAGTACCGATTATGAAGAAATAGAAGTAGGTACACACGAGTATACATATTGGAAAAATTTTATCCGACACAAACGTACATGCACCATCACTCATCGAATTAAAACAGTTGTATACTATTGTGAAGATCATGATCATACAAAGTCAGAGACGTTTCTAGAAGAAGTCATTCACAGTGGAAATCATAAACATGACTAAAAAAGGAAGGGGAAATTCCCTTCCTTTTTAACGTTTAAAAGTATCTTCCTCTTATCATCTAAATAAAGTTTTCGTTAATTTTAGTAATATCCATTGAAGTCGTTGCGATCATTGCGCTTTGATTTTTTGTTAATATCTTGGGCATCTGTTTCTTCAGCAAATTCTGTTTGTAGACGATCGGTAGCAATCGGTTGCTCTCGTTTTCCTCCCTCTGTTTGATTTTGGAGATAGGCATGAATAAGTGGCTCGGCACAAGTTAAGAAAAAGGCAGCCATTAATGATGTTGAGATAATAGGCGTTTCAAATGTTACTAAAAAGCTTCCTAATAACCACAGGGTAAGAAAAGCTAGTGGGAAATCTGCTATCGTTGCCACCACATTTCCATACCTAGGAAGGATCAAACGGTCTCCAATAAAATAAGAAATGGCAGTTAACAATATACTAACCCATAGAAGGTCACTCAGTGATGCGTTTCCAAATATTCCAAAGATCGAATAGACAACAATAATGCTAACAATCAATTTAATGCCAATGGTCTTTGTGTGAAACATACTATAATACACCCTTTTCTGCTGATTTTTCTATAGTATTTGCAAGGTGAACGAAAATATTTGCTTTAATGATCCGTACCGTTGAAAAATAAGGAGAAAAAATTCTGCAACGTGGCACAACCCTGAATTCATAAATGGTTCAATTATGGTAAACTTAGTTAAGAGTTAGTTGATAGTGGGGGGGACAATAGTGAATAAATCCACTTTGAAAAGGACCCTAAAGGGGAAAGAATCAAATGAAAAACGTAGGAAAAATATCGTGAAGGACCTCAAATCTCTTTTTAAGGCTGGTGTCCTCCTGGCTAATGTGTTGCCCGTATTGACTGGATTTTGTCTAGCACTATATTTTGCAGAGGAACCGTTTGGAGCACATTGGATAACCTTTATTCTTACGATATCAGGTAGTACGTTTGTCATGGCTGGTGCGCTACTACTTAATAATTGGTACGATGCCGATATTGACGCTGTTATGGAACGTACCAAAGGAAGACCAACTGTTACGGGAAGTATATCTTTACGTGTGGTCTTTACATTGGGGATCATACTAAGTGCAGTTGGTGTGCTATTGTTGCTTTTTACCACGATAGAAGCAACGGTATATGCTGTTATTGGTTGGATTACTTATGTCATTTTTTATACAATGTGGTCTAAAAGAAGATATACCTTTAATACGATTATTGGTAGTGTTTCAGGAGCTGTTACTCCTCTAATAGGGTGGGCAGTAATTGATTCCGCAATGCATCCCGTGCCATTTGTCTTATTTATGATATTATTTATTTTTCAAATGCCTCATACGTATGTGATTGCGATTCGGAAATTCGAGGAATACAAAGCTGCTGGAGTAAAGATGTTGCCTGTTGTCCGTGGCCTACGTGTCACCAAATGGCATACGTTTATCTACATTTTCCTATTAATCCCATTGCCATTTTTTATTGGCGAGTTAGGGATTTGGTTTATGATGATTACAACCATAGTTAATGTCGGGTGGCTTTTATTATCTATCCGTGGGTTCTTTGTGAGCGATGATTTGCGGTGGGCTAACCAAATGTTTCGCTATTCGGTTTACTACTTAATGATTACTTTTCTAACAGCAATATTGGTTACATTTTAAGTGATAAGGGAGGAAAAATAATGAAATACTATGCAGTGTTATTACCGATGAAAGATGAAGAGAAAAGCAAACAGTATCGACAGGATCATATTGATTATTTAAATGAAAAAGCAGATGCTGGGTTTATTTTTGCCAAGGGTAGGTTCACAGATGGGGCAGGTGGCCTAGTGATATACCAAGTAGATGAATTTTCACAGGTTGAAGAACTAGTCAAACAAGACCCCTATGTAGTTCAAGGTGCTAGAAGCTTCGAGATTCATGAATGGGAAATGAAACGATAAGTAACTTTAATCGGAGAATCTCACCCAATTCCAATTCCGTTCGGCAGTATGCTCTATTCACAGAAGAAAACCAAAAAAAGATCCTATTATGCCTCATGCATAATAGGATCTTTTTTATCTGCTATAAACGGTTTCACCTTGACGTTGGATGAATTGATCTGTTTCCTCAATTTTATTGGCAACATTTTCGGTTAAACTTTTCGTCATCTTAGGTATCATTGTCTTTAATACTTTATTAACCATAGGTGCCATCATCCCTTTAGCAGCTATGGATAAGTTACTAGACATAGTAGTTTGATTATCATCTACTGATTCCGCCAAGAAATAACCGTTTCCTTTTACATTTTCGTTTATACCAGTCAAAATAAAGGATACTTTTGATGGTGCTTCCCACTCGGTAATATCGATTCGCATGTGAATGGTTTTTTGCATGATTCCAATGTCGCCTTTGAATTTCCAAGTTGATTGTTTATCCGTTACGATTTCGTGGTCCATATACCCTGGAACAAGAGGTGCCCAATTGTTCATATCACTAACGAACTCCCATACCCTCCAAATAGGTGTCTCCAATTTACGATGATGTTTTCCATTTGGCATATGTAAATACCTCCAATGTATTTTTATACCGTAAAGAAACGGTTTTTTATGCCTTCCTAAGCTTTATTTCACAAAGCTCCCAAAAAAGGGAGTGATTTTTTTAATCACTTTAAAAGCATATTCACGGGACAACGATTATATGAACAAAAAATACACGAAAAAGCAGGGAATTTTACTTCGTGTGGCGAAATAAATAAAAGTACAATTAAAGGAGGAATCATTGATGACGAACCAAGTGAACATTATTTTTGAAAATGATGAGAAAATAAGCTCCAATCAACAGTTGCAAGAATTCGTAGAAAATACACCTGCTACATATGCAATTTCATGGGTTGAACAGGAATTATCTATTGTTGTTAAGAAGGGAACAGAGTCGTTAGAAAACATTAGAATGACAGCAGGAGCGATTGCTCGAGACGTAATGAATCGAAAAGTAGACCAGGTATTCGTGGATGCGAATAATCTTATACAATTTTATTCAGCGTTAGAAGATGGACAGGTAGTGACTGCGTTTGTGGAAGGTTGGAATTTAGGTACCTATCAATTTACTCGTTATAAAAGTGAAGAAGTTCGACTGGCGCCAGAGTTAAACATCTTGAACGATGAACCGTATGCTGCATATGTACAAGCAGGGAATAATCGTGCAGAAGCAACTGCCTTTTCGCGGGATTTAATGAATGAGATTCCAAGTACCTTAAATCCAGAATCCTTTCCAGAAGTATTATTAAACGAATTTAAAGACACAAATGTAGAAATAAATGTCCTCCATAAATCGGAACTAGAAAAGCAGGGAATGCACGGTGTGCTAACGGTAGGAAGAGGAAGTAAATACGAACCATCCTTTGTAGAACTTACATATTGTAGCGACGACTCGAAACCGTTAGTTGCCCTTGTTGGAAAAGGGGTTACCTTTGACACAGGTGGTATTAGTTTGAAAAAGGGGAAGGATATTAGTAGCATGCGAATGGATATGGGCGGAGCAGCTGCGGTTGCTGGGGCAATGAAGCTATTAGAAGCTTCCGCTGCTAAGGCCAATGTTGTTGCCTTTATCCCAATTGTAGAGAATATGCCAGACAGTAATGCAGTATTACCTGGTGAGGTTATCCATTATAAAAATGGCTCAACAGTTCAAGTTGGCAACACAGATGCAGAAGGAAGATTAATATTAGCTGATGGTTTAATTCGAGCTGGAGAAATAAAAGCGGAGTATGTAGTAGATATTGCAACCTTAACTGGATCAATTATGAATGCGCTCGGTACGAAATTGGCAGGTGTGTTTGGTGACGAGGAGCTTGCAATGGAAATGAAAAGAATCGGAGAGCAAAATGGTGATTTCAATTGGCCTATGCCGTTAGTAGATGCGTACGATCAATATTTGAATAGTGATTTTGCTGACTTCAGTAATACGAGTTCAAAGGCAGAAGCTGGTTCTATTACGGCCAGTCTTTTCCTACGCCGTTTTGTACCAAAGACTGCTAAGTGGCTCCATGTTGATATGGCTGGGGTTATGATGAGTCAGGAGAAAGGATATTATACCAAAGCTGCTACTGGGTTTGGTGCTAGATTGTTAGCTGATTATACGGAATATATTTCTCGACCGTAAGAATTTGTGTTCAGTAGATTAAGCTTTATATGCCGCATGAAATCTGATGAAAAGATCAGTATTTCATGCGGTTTTCTATTCAGAATGGGAAGTAAGATAATTCTAATATCGCTTATTGGATCGATGTCGAAATTTGGCGATCGATTGTATAATTTTTCATTTTAAGGCGAAATATAAATACTATTTTTTAAAAATAAGGATAATTATGGGGGGAATATTTATTTCTGTATTAAATTTATGTCGAAAATTAGAGAAATAAAGAAAAATGCCGAGTGGCGGGGGTTGGAATTACATGGTATAACTAAAGCGAACGTTAAACAAGGAGGGCTAAAATTGAATGAATCTGATCGATTGATCCATGAATTAAAACGGAAGGTTGAACAACATGAAAATACTATTGTTCAATTACTTGAAATAATCGCAGCCACAAATTGTCGGATCGCTGAGTTAACTAGTAAACGTTCTTTGGAAGGGTAATGTTGCTACATCTTGTGATTCATCTCCCCATTAATCTTGAGAAATCCCCTGTTTATCCTCAAAGTCAGAAGTAGGCTATCCTCAGCCTACTTCTCCCCCTAAAACAAAGAAAGCCAAATTTTTAACCCCGGCTTTCTTTGTTTTAGAATTTTATTAGGATAAATTTACTTCTTTTAGCATTTCTTCAATGGCATATGCAACACCGTTTTGCTTGTTTTCTTTTGTAATAAAATCACATTGCTGTTTGATACCTTCTTCTGCATTCCCCATAGCAACGCCACGTCCGGCTAAGGTTAACATACTAAGGTCATTATAATTATCACCTAGTGCCATCACGTCCTGCATAGAAATATTTTGTGATTCAGCAAATAATGATAATGCAATCCCTTTTTGAGCTTGTGGATCATTGAATTCTAAATTTATGCTACCAGAAGAAGTGATTTTCACGGACGAATGATCAGTGAACGTTTCTCGAACCTTCTGAAGCGTGCTGTTATCAAGGGAAAAAGCCAATATTTTGTAAATGTTTATATTCTTATCCTTGAATAGCTCATCATAATTTGAAATAAATTGGACTTCTTCATCCTGAAAACGCTGTTCGACAGCAAGTTCTATCTCTTCTTTGGAGATGGTAGGGTGAGCAGTCATCATAATATCCATTATTACTTGTTTAAAGTCATCTCTACTGAGCGAAAAAATCCCTTTATTCGTAAACACTTCAAAATACATGTTTTCTTCTTCACATACGGTTTGAATTTTTTTGCAAATCGAGCGATCCATAGGAATATCCCTAATCAGCTCTTTCTCTTTTGTATAGGTGTTTGCTCCATTCAAGGAAATAATAGGTAGCGACAATCCAACTTCTTGTATTGGCTTATTCGCTGCATCATAGGATCTACCTGTTGCAACGACAACCTGTATTCCCATATCTAAAGCCTTTCGAATAGCTTGTGCATTTTCCAAACTTACATTTCCTTTTTCATTTAGTAACGTACCATCTAAATCCGTTGCAATTAGTTTCATATTTATTCTCCTGACATATCATATTTCATCTCTAACTGTATCATATTTTCAAGCGGATCAAATGGAAAAGATACTAAATTAGTCGATCGAATTGGATGCTTCGTCTAGTTGGGAAGCATTTATCATTAGAAAAATAGCAGAAATCGCATGCATTATCATTCCAACAATTGGGATCCAACCGATACAGGATGTAATGATTCCAAGTATGCTACCCGCAGTTTTACCTCCATCTTTGTTTGTTAATACGAGTGTAATAATGTGTAGAATTAACATGACAAGTAGAGGGGTCCAAAATAAACTAATGATAAATGCTCCACCCAAAAATGGGATGGCGAGAAATGCTTCAAGACCACCTGTTATCCATTTTAAAATTCGCGATGTTGACATAACGACTCTCCTAACTTCTTCAAAATTATCTACCTATAGCATATGTTTAAAGGGAAAATTTTACAACCTTAATATTTAGGTTAATTGTTGAATATATATAGTACAAACTCTTGGTTAGGAAGGTTTCTATGAGAAATAGAGGAGTTAGAGGGATTCATATAATTATATTATCATCGATACTAGCATGTATGATCATTGTGATTTTTGTGTTTTTTACCTTCTTTTATCCAGAAAATCGTGCGGAGGAAGTGGTTGAGAAGTTTTATGATTATGAAATAAACGGTTTATTTTCCGAGTCATGGGAATTGTTCCATCCTTTGATGAAGGAAAAGATTCCTAAAGGAGAATATATACAAGAGCGTGCTGGATTTTTAGTGAATCATCTAGAAGTTACTACATCTAACTATTCAATTGAAGATACAAAGAAACTAGAAAACTGGCAAATGGAAGCGGGAGCAGAGGGAATACCAGAAGTATTTAAAGTACTTGTTTCACAAGAATTTAATGGAAAGTATGGAAAAGTAACAATCAAACAAAATGTCTATGTAACAGATGTTGATGGTGAGTGGAAAATATTATGGGATTATAAGGAGTAAAGGCCAATGTTGTTGCTAGTGCAAAGCATGTTTGTTTAGATAATAATTAGTGGGGAGAGTCCCCCACTAATTAAGATTTACTTCATTGCTTGATCTGCAAGCTGCATGATGGTCATGTCATCCATTGGTGGGTTATGAAGCCCAGCACGAACATCTCGGTAATACCGTTGAAGTGGATTTTTCTCCGATAAACTTCTAGCTCCAACAATACGCATGGCTAAATCTACAATTTGTACTGCTTGATTCACAATCGACAATTTAACAGCACCGAGTTCAGTTTTCATGGATTGTCGTGTTGCATCGTCACTCTCATCCCATTTTTTTGCTACGCTATAAAGAAAGGAATCATTTTGCATGGTCATTAATTCCATTTCACCAATTTTTTGCTTTACATTAGGTAATTCGGCAATGGTACCTTGGATACTATTTGGTGAGTAGGAGGTAGCAAAGTTAATGGCATAGTCTTTAGCAGCTTTAGCGATCCCATTATAGCAAGCTGGAATGTGTAATAGCCACCCAGCTGCCATCGCTCCTTTAGGTGTGCTGTATTCCACTAAATCATCAGCCTCGACCTGAACATGATCCAATACTAGGTCGTGACTACCTGTTGCTTTCATAGCAATTGAATCCCATGTTTCCTCGACATGTACTCCATTTAATTCTCGCTTCACTAAGAAGTTTCCAACTTCATCCGTTCCGTCAATACTTGCACGAACAACAATATAATCTAGTATGGGAGCAAGAGTGGTAAAAGTTTTTCTTCCATTTATAACCCATTTTCCATCCACCTTTGTTGCTGTAGTTTCTGGTTTCCCGCCTCGTGTAGGACTACCTGTTGCTGGTTCAGTCGCTGCATTGTTAAGGAGTGCTCCAGTTTGCAATACATCATTTGCAAAGGACTGATATTTGTCTTTGTTCCAAATGTTATTTTCACCAAGGTGTTTGGTGATTCCCATATGCCATCCAATAGCTAAGGCCGTAGAACCATCTGCTTTAGCAATCGTTTCCTGTGCAAGGATTAACTCATACAAGCTTATCCCGACCCCACCATATTGCTCTGGAATCGTTAATGCTGGATAACCAATCTCCTTCAGATCATGAAAGTTTTCAAACGGAAAACTTCCTTCTTTGTCATGTTTATGTGCTCGTTCAGAAAATGGCTTAACTTTTTCTTCTAAAGCCTTTATTCGTTCCTGTGTTGTTTGAAGGTCCTGTAGTTTCACTATGTCATCCCCTTAATTCTAATTAACTTGATCGGAATTCTCTTTATATTATTTCATGCACGTTTGAAAAGTTCAATGAAGGTGCACAATTACGGTAAAGTTCCACTTATGCTTGGGATCGTATAGAGGAGATTGATGTGCTTCATACATTGAATGCGACATATCTAAACATGATTGTTGGGTGCATATAACTCGTTACGGAAATACATTTTACTTTCCCTCGGGTACGGGTTTAATTAAGGTAATAAAGGAATGAGGATCCACTTCGTTTTTGATGCGGATCGTGGTTCCGTTAAATGATAAAAATACCGCCCAAACCAGGTGCATGAGGATCCTCGTTCCTCTATTAGCCATAAAACAGTGGAAATTCCGCTGGAAAATGTTGAATAAAGGAATGAGGAACCAAAACCATGCTCCAAAGTACTATTTCGGCCATTTAGCGGAATGAGGATCTACCTCGCCATTGATGCGGATCGTGTGAAGCTATTTAGACCCAATATTGGTTAAGTGAATCCTGCTTTCTACCACGGGAAGATTAGTATTCCACCAGCATACTAGAATAACAATCGTTTTAGTTACGTCGCATCATACATCAAAATCGCAACAAACAAAGTAAATATGCATAAAAAAAGGAATAACAGCCTGGTTTGGCCATTATTCCTTCTTTGATTTAAGGGGTAGTATTCAGATTATCAGGTAATTCCTTCCCCCATGCTCGGTTAAATACGTAAGCAAGTAGTACAAGAACAACAGCACCAACAATTAATGCAAGTAGTGCAGATTCCGTAACGCCGGCTATTAGGAATGAAACAATACCACTTATCCCAGCAGTTACAGCAAATGGCATTTGTGTATTGACATGGTCAACATGGTCACTTGATGCCCCTGCCGATGATAGAATCGTTGTATCGGAAATTGGAGAACAATGATCCCCGAAGATTCCACCACTTAACACAGCCGCAATTGCCAAGAACATTGAAATATCCATTGTAGCAGCAAGTGGCATTGCAATAGGTACCATGATTGCAAAAGTTCCATACGAAGTACCTGTTGTATAAGCTACTAGTGCAGCAACTAAGAAAAGCAATACTGGAATGATTGCTGGTGACGTCGTTTGCTCTGCTAGATTGACAATAAATTCTGCCGTACCTAGAGCAGATGTTACACTACCGATGGACCAAGCCAATGTTAAGATAATATAAACAAGCATCATGCTTCTAAATCCTGTTACAACAAGATTAATAGATTCTTTAAAGTTAAATAACTTCTGTTGGATTCCCATAACAAGACCAACGACTACTGCAGCAAATGCAGCCATTAAAATGGATAGTCCACCATTTGACTCACCAACAGCAGTGACAAGATCGTTCTCAGGGTATCCTCCAGTCCATAACAATAATGGAGGAATAACACCAATTAGTACTATAAGTGGAACAATAAGGTTTCGCATTTTCGGTGTACCTTCAACAGTTTCTACATCTGTCATCGAGTCATCAGAAGGTGGTTCAGCGCCATCACGCATTAATTTCCCTTCCGTTCTTGCGCGGTATTCAGCGCGTGCCATTGGACCAAAATCCCAACGCTTAAAGATTACAAGTGCTACTAATAATAATGCTAGAATCGAATAAAAGTTGAATGGAATGGTTGCAAGGTAAGTCATATATTCAGAACCAGTCATATCCAATTCAACAAATTGAGCTCCAATGAGGCCCATTACAAACACTACCCACGTAGAAACAGGAGCAAGTAAACACATTGGTGCAGAGGTAGAGTCAACAATATAAGCTAACTTTTCTCTGGAAACACGCATTTTATCGGTTACCGAACGCATGACACTACCAACAGTCAACGCATTAAAGTAATCTTCGAAGAAAATAATGATACCAAATAACATGGTAGAACCTTGTGCGCCACGGTCGGTTTTTACTCGTTTTGAAATGGCATGTGCTATTGCATGTGCCCCTCCTGTTTTCTGTAGTACGGTAACTAATACACCGAATAACCCACAGTAAAGTAATACGGTCGCACTCCATTCATCTCCTAAGTTTGGTAAGATGAACTCACTAAAGCTTGCATAAATTCCCATGAATGGATTCCAATCATGGACCATTGTTGCTCCTAACCAAACGCCGGCAAATAAGGCAGGTATTACATTACGTGTTACAAGTGCTAAGATAATTGCCAACACTGGTGGAAGCAAAGAAAGTATTCCAAATTCCATTTTCCATACCCCTCTCGGTAATTTTATCAAACGTTAACGTTGATTCTTAAGATAGAATGATAATTAATACAGAACATACAAAGATGATCAACGTAACAGAATGATTCTAATAAAAATATATTTCAACATAGAAATAACTATGTCCTGCATTTTTAGAAAATAAAAAATATTAAAAATTAATTACAGCTTCTTATCTTTTTGCTTATCCTCATAGAAAAGGATCGCATTAGGATCAACTTTACCGATTCCTAGATACCTAGCTTTATAGTCTGAAAGCAATCTGAAAAATTGTTTACTTAGTAGCAATATTACAACGACATTAATAAAGGTTGGGATTGCTGAAGAGATGTCAGCAAAATACCAAACGGTTTGTCCAGGTAAACCATACGTGACTGCGTAAACTACCATTAATGTACCAGGGATCGGATATAAATACATAAACCCTTTTAACAAATTGTCTTTGATTTTAGCTTGTCTATTTTTAAATAGGTGGCGAAGTAAAATCTCATAGTATGAATACCATCCAGTAAGGGTTGTTAAGCCGAATAATAGGATAGATAGTGTAATAATGATTCTTCCAGTTTCTCCGATTCCAGCTTCAAAGGCAGAAAGTGTTAATTCTGCGCCTGATAATCCAGAAGACCACTTCCCGGTAATAATAATCGTAAATGCTGTAATCGTGCTAACAATAATGGTGTCCATAAATACTTCAAATGCACCCCAAATACCTTGTTTAACTGGATGCTTTACTTTAGCTGTGGAATGAACCATTGCCGATGTTCCCCAGCCAGCTTCATTACTGTATACGGATCGTGCCATACCCATTCGAATAACTTGGGCAACCGCTGCTCCAGCAAAGCCGCCGACAGCAGCAGTACCACCAAAAGCACCCGTAAATATTAAGGAAAAGACACTTCCGATTTCCGTAATATTGCTAAGAATAATATAAAGGCCCGCAATTAGATAAAACAGTACCATGAAAGGAACTATCTTAGAGGCTACTTTTCCGATATGTTTAATTCCGCCATATACAACGATATAAACAAGAATAGAAAAGAAAATCGAAGCAGGTATCATACCCACGTTAAATGTAGAGCTTAAAGCTTCTGAAATCGTGTAGTTCTGTAACGTAATAAAAAAAGTAGAGAAAATACCGAAACCAAATATGACAGCTGGTATCATCCAGTATTTGAAATTCTTTTCTTCACCAAGTCCTTTTTCCATGTAAAAAGTTGGTCCACCGTAAGGCTTCCCGTCGTAGTCGGTACTTCGGTAATAAACTGACAATGTTACTTCGACGGTCTTAATAATCATTCCCAGTAAAGCAGTAAGCCACATCCATAGGATAGCTCCGGGGCCACCTACGGCAATAGCAGTTGCTACACCACCAATATTAGCAACTCCAACTGAGCCACCAATTGCAGTAGTTACAGCCTCAAAAGACGTTAAGACGCCCTTGGAATCATCATTAGTATTTTTTTTCGTAAACATATTTGAAAATGTTTCTTTCAAGATATGTGGCAAATAAGCAAGCTGAAAAAATTTACTGCCGATTGTGAAATACAAGCCAACAAACACCATTGTTACGATTAGTGGAAGTCCCCATAAAAATGCGGATAGTCCTTCTAGAATGTTTCCCATAGTTGTGCTTCCTCCGCTTTTTGATAGTGAATGTCTCCACCAATAATCGTCATTTCAATAGAAGTCTGAAGTAGTTCATCAGCGTCTTCCATAGCAAATGGGTTAGCTGAATATACGGTCATATCTGCTAACTTTCCACGAGAAATCGTACCCTTTATTGTCTCTTCATTTGTTGGATAAGCTGTTAACTCGGTAAATAAACGAAATGCTTCCATCATGGAAAGTTTTTCAGTTGGATTCCATCCCTGATGGGTTTGACCTGGTGCTTTTCGAGTAACAGCTGCGTGGATTCCTAATAATGGGTTAACTGGTTCTACAGGAGCATCTGATCCACCGGCACAGATAATTCCGGCATCCATCATGGTTTTCCAGGCATAAGATAATTTAATGCGTTGATCACCAAGTCGCTCTTGAACCCATGGGAAATCTCCAACTAGGAAACGTGGCTGAATATCAGCAATTCTACTAGGTTTCGCTAGTCGTTCCACTAGGTCATTACGAAGGACCTGTGTATGGATTAATCGGTCACGATGGGCTACGGTAGGGAATTGATCCAGAACATCTAACACATTTTCTAATGCTTGGTCACCAATGGTATGGACCGCTATCGGCATGGATAATTCACGTGCGCGTCTTACAATGTCAAATAGTGTTTCCTGGTCGTACATTGCTTCACCGTAATTGCTTGGATCGTCTGCATAAGGCTCTGATAATAAGGCAGTACGTCTACCAAAGGCTCCGTCGCCGAAAATTTTCACTGCTCCAATAGTCAACGTTTCATTTCCGTATCCTGCATACATGCCAGCTTCACGTAAATCATTTAGAAACTCGTGATTAATTAATAGGTTGGAACGCAAGCCAAGACCTTCTTCATTCAACAATTCATCATAAATGCGATACGTTTGATGAAGTCCTCCTAAAAATAAGGGATCATTGGAATGAACACTTGTTAGCCCTTGTTGAATCGAAAATTCGATCGCTTTTCGCATGGCATTTTTTAGTTCAGTATAGGACTTTTCAGGAACATGCTTCGTGAAAATTTCCTTGGCAGATTCAAGAACAAGGCCAGTAGGCTTCTTCGTCACTTCATCTCGAACAATTTTTCCGCCTACAGGGATTGTCATCGAGGGATGATAATTTGAAACTTCTAATGCTTTACTATTTACAACATTGGCATGACTACAAATTCTAGAAATGAGCAATGGGTTATATGGTGCTACATGATCCAATTCTTCAATCGTTGGAATGGTCCCATCGGTAAATAGGTTCTCATCCCAACCAAATCCTAGTAACCATTCATTGGGTTTTAGGGTAGCTGCTTTTGCTTGGATTTTTTCTAGCATTTCTTGTTTGGATGTAACTCCCGTTAAGTCTAAATTCATAAACTTTTCAGCAATCATAGATAGGTGCAGGTGACTATCTACTAGACCAGGAGTAGCAGTTTTACCTTCTAGGGAGATCGTCTCACTAGTTGGCGTGGTCCAACGAAGTAACATTGATTCGGTAGAACCCATGTCTATGAAGCGACCGTTTTCCACGACAACTGCTTGGACAAGGGGATCGGAAGCATCAAAGGTGTAGATGTTTCCATTTGTATATATTTTTCTCATGGTTTACCTCTCCTTCTATACGTTAAGCTGTACAGGAAGAGAAAAACTGAATCAAGAGGGAAATGTGGTGTATAAGAGGCTTTTTTAAGCACAAAAAAACAACGACAGAAAATAACCCATCATTGTTTTACAATATACGTTATCCTCCATTTCGATCAGTAGTTCTCCATGCACAAATGCTCGCATGACAGTATGTCCTTTATTTAAAGACATCCCAGCAATAATAAGTTTGACCCCCTATTATGCTTCGGCAACAAATCCTTTCATTAACAATCATCGTTGTCATTCTCCTGTTAATTACTAATATTCATTGCACCTCTACCTCACCGATCTGATAAGGTCTCATATGAAATTTAAAATCATCTTAACAGAAACTATTCCATTGTTCAAGATGTTTTTTATATGAAAGTTTATTCTGAAAAATGTATACCAAGGTATACATTACAGCTTGAGAGTGCTGTGGTACGCTTTTAAAAGTTCATCCTTTCCTGCATATGTGTGATAAAAAAGATATGCGAGGAAGATTTAGGTTTGGCAAATTTTCTACGTTAGTGGATACGGAGGGAATAGGAATGGAATACGATGTTTCAATTGAAAAAAGTGGAAAGATTATTCTACCAAACCATGATTTATATGATGATAAAAGGAAGGTATGGAATAATCGTTTTGATCGAAGGCCGGCAGTTATTTTTGAGTGTAAGTCGGAGGCAGATGTTGTTTCAGCAGTAAATTATGCCAATGATCAAGATTTAGAGGTGTCTATTCATGGAGGAGGTCATCATCTAGCGGGAACAGCAGTTTGTGATGGTGGCGTCATGGTGGATCTATCAAACATGAATAAGGTAACAGTTGATAAGGAAAGGCAAATTGCTGTTGTAGAAGGCGGAGCAAAGCTATCTGATATTGATCATGAGACACAAAAATATGGTTTAGCAACTCCGACTGGAACTGTTTCAGAAACCGGAATTGGCGGCCTAGCACTCGGAGGAGGATTTGGCTATCTTCGCGGTAAATATGGGTTAACATGTGACAATATAAAAAGTGTGCGTATGGTTACGGCTGAAGGGGAATTACTACATGTCAATGAAGAGAATCATTCGGATTTATTTTGGGCAATTCGTGGTGGTGGAGGAAATTTTGGTGTGGTGACCAGCTTTGAATTTCAACTTCATCCAGTAGGTCCGAACGTGTTAGCTCTTGATGTGATGTACGATTACAAGGATGTTCACCAAATACTCAATCGGTTAAAAGAGTATATGATTACTGCTTCAGATGAGGTTTCTGTAAATCTAGCCATTATGCAATTGCCTCCAGCAGATTTTTTACCAGAATTTCTTCATCATAAACGGGTAATCACGCTCAGTGGGATGTATCTTGGTCAGTTGTCGCGAGAGGTGGAGGAAACGATAATTGAACCTTTGGTAAAGCTAGCAGAGCCGATTATGGATAACACTGGGATCATGCCTTATGTTCAACTTCAAAGCAAGTTGGATCCCATGGTTCCAAGAGGTGTATCGTTTGATGGAACATCTTTATTTTTCAAAGAATTAACAGACGAAGCTATCCAATTATTAACAAAAGCAATAGATGAATCAGAAGTTTCGACTATTGTACAATTATGGGCTTTACATGGTCAGATGAACCGAACTTCACCTCATGACACAGCATTTGCGATCCGAGATGCGAATTACTTATTGCTTGTGGATGGAGAAATTCCAGACGAATCGCCTGCCAAGTGTACAGAATGGATGGATTCTCTATATAAAAAGCTTGAACCTTATTCCCATAAGGGAGCCTCTTATTTGAATGGGGCCAATCTCGATCATGAGATAATGTTAAAAACCTACCGTGACAACTATAGAAGATTGGCAGATATTAAAGGGAAATACGATCCGAAAAATATATTTTGCCATAACCATAACATTGAGCCTGCGTAATGGAGGTGAAAATAGGGATGAAAAACGGTTGCACTTTTTTGAATTTTTAATCATATAAATTAGTGGAAGTGTTTTTACTAGGTAGGAGAACATTATTGCTTTCCTACCGATGAAAGGTGTAACAAACTACAAAAGCGTAGAATGTAGGAGGTGCTTTGAATGACAGAAGAAACAACGGAAGAAAAAGTGGAGGTGTCTGAGGATACATCGGCTGAGGAAGTAGATTCTGAAGACGTAAAAAGTAATAAAGGAATGGCTATTCTAGCCTATTTAGGGTTTTTATTTATTGTCCCTCTACTTGCTGCAAAGGAATCTAAATTTGCAATGTATCACACCAATCAAGGACTTGTCTTATTTATTATTGGTGTAGCTGTTTATATTGTTGGTTCGATTATCCCTGTTCTTGGCTGGTTACTCATTTTACCATTAGGGAGCCTACTTTGGTTAGTTTGGGCAGTTATCGGCATTATTAATGCTGCTAATGGAAAAGAAAAACCGCTGCCACTGATCGGCAATTTACAGATCATTAAGTAATAACATAAAGGTAAGGGAATACCTAATGCTCCCTTACCTTTATTTATCCCGTACAAGGCCCCCACGGATTGCAGAATAATGTATGAAGCTTGCTTCACTCTAAAGAATTCATGTTTCTACTATACAAACTCCATAAACTGCTTTATTAATTGTCTTCGGTTTTTAACGTTTGCTTTCTTTAAGATTCTACTAACATGTTTTTTGACAGTTATCTCTGCAATAAATAGACTTGTAGCGATTTCCTTATTATTCTTGTTTTCTAGTATAAGCTGGATAATGTCTTTTTCCCGTTCCGTTAACGATAAAGTCTCTGCAATCATTTCCAGTTTCGATTGATATGCATTGCTTTGTGTAAATTGTTTTAAATATTGATCTAGTTTTTGACCACTTACATCTAAGATATATGTTGGTGATGGAATGTCTTCTCCAAAGTCATAGGAAATAGCGTTAGGAATCTCTTGAAACCCAAGGAAGGCTAATAATTCTTGGAAAAATTGCACAGGTGTCGAAGTAATGATTTTTCCTCCTGGTAAAGTTAATGTAAATAGATTATATAATAGATAGGATTGAGCTGAGCTATCTGTGGGATCAACAAAATCGAGATGTCTAATATACCAGCCAGCATTTTCGGTCTCGGGAACACGAAAGGCTTCCATTTCTTCTTTCGATAGATGATCAAAGTAGGCCCTTGAAACAGGTTCGTTTGCTAGATGCTTTAGCGTTGTTTCATTAATAGGTACAATGATCGATATCCCAATTGCTTCTCCGTCTTTGTTTTTTAATAAACTAGTCGTTTCATATCCCATTTTTTGTACATAATCTGGTCCTAGAAATTCGGCTTCCCGCTGATTATGCTGCAGGGAAGCATAAAATTGATACGATCTACTTGAAGTTCGGTTAAAAAAATTCACGTCACTTTCGCTTAGATTCTCTTTCTTGTATGCAAAGAATTCTTGGACTTCATGGAAGTTATATGCTTCTACTGGTTCCAAGTACATTAATTGGTCGTTCATCTCTTGGAAAAATGCTGTTTGGATAAAATCGTTTCTTAAATGATAAAAGAATTGGGCAATATCATAAGGAGAACGTGTTTTAATGGTTCGATGATAATAATAATTTGCTATTTTCTCTGATAGATTGTTAAAAATTTCTGGATTACGATGTTTCATTTCAAGTTGAATAGCATCTCGGATTAGATCATGCATGGACCAACCACTATTTCTTGCTCGAATAAATGATAAGGAAATTAGTTCATTAAATTTCTCTAAGGAAACCTCCTTTTCCAGAACCGTGGACAAGCTTTGCCTGTCAAACTGATGAAAAAGCGCAGCAATATCAATTAATTGATGTAATTCTTCATTTTGTACTTCATTTAACCATCTCCCAGTTAACTCTAATAAGATGTTAGGAGTGTTTTCTGCTACTCTTTCAATTGATTGATCGCTATTAGCTAATGTTGCCATCGATAAGGTAAGCGGGTGTCCTTCGGTTAGTTGCCAAATAGCTAGAATGAGTGATTCAGCTTGAATTTGAAATTGGTTTAAATAGGTACGTGCTTGATCCAGTGTAAACTCTTTAAGCTCCATTTGTTTGGTGATTCGTCGTAGTGGTGCTGAATGATTCCATTCATTCCGTAATGGTTTTCTTCCAGCAAGTATGACCAGTATGTTTTTGGGGAGCTTTTTCATTAGAATTTGACGAAACCATCGATCTAAATCATCCATCAATTCATACGTATCAATGGAGAGGATCATACGTTCAGTTGCAGCCAATTGCTCTAAAAGGTCAATACAAGATTCTATTGAATAAGATTCAATTTGAAAGGGGAGTGGGTGTACTGTAAACTCAATCATTTGGAGTACGTATTCGGCAAAATCGGACGGGGTATGAATAAACTCTTGACTATCTAACTGTAAATATAGTATCCCCTTTTCTTCTGCTAGACGCTTATATGCTTGAAGTAAGAAGGTTTTTCCTACACCACCAATACCGTGATGGTGAAGTACCTTAAAACTAGGATCGTATTCATCAATCCACGCTTGGAAATGATTTAATTCCGCTTGTCTCCCGATAAAATAGCTTTCTTCTATACGTTTAAGAAAAGTATTTATAGGGGGTTCATTTTGATTCACAGTAAAAAACGCCTCCTCGCTAATGAAGTTAGAAAAGTTTAATAATTCTTACTTTATGATAAATGGTAACTTGTGTCAAATGGGAAAAGAATTATCTAATGAAGATGAAGACATGAAAGAGGAGGAAATCATGGAGAAAGTTCTTCATAAAGGAGATGAAGGAATAATTTAAAAATAAAACAGTCATTCATTAATCGGATGAATGACTGTTAAGTAGACTTTTACTAATTCACTAAATCAGTTATTTGCTAGAATTGCTTCCGCATTAGTGATTCTTTCTGTTGTAGGGGGTTCCGTATCCTTTAATGGATAGTCATAGCCTAATGCTTCCCACTTATAAACACCAAGCTTATGATATGGTAATACTTCGACTCTTTCAATATTAGGAAGAGTTTGGATGAAATCAGATAGGTTGATAAGGTCCTCATCAAAATCTGATTTTCCTGGTACTAGTACATGTCTAACCCATACGGGAATTTGTTTTTCCGCTAAATAAGATGCGAAATCCAAGATGTGTTCATTAGACATTCCGGTTAATGCCTTGTGTTTACTAGGATCAATCTGTTTTAAGTCTAATAGAACAAGGTCAGTTAATAAAAGAAGTTCGTCTAATAACCGTATGAAAGAAGGAGAACGTGAGAAACAACCTCCTGATGTATCAATCGTTGTGTGAATTCCATGTTTTTTGAGTTCCTTAAATAGCTCTACCAAGAATTTGGTATGCAAAAGTGGTTCACCTCCACTTATCGTGACGCCTCCACCAGTTGCTTTAAAAAATGGGAGGTAAGCTTTAATATCAGTCATCACTTCTTCAACCGTGACCTCTTTACCGTCACCCATCTTCCACGTATCTGGGTTATGGCAAAATTGGCACCGAAGCAAGCACCCTTGCATGAATAAAACATAACGGATTCCAGGACCATCAAGCGTCCCACAGGTTTCAACAGAATGAATGCGACCTTTTCTCAAAAGAATACCTCCCTTTATTATTGGTGCCAGGCACTTGTCGAATTTCCGACAAGTGCCTGGCACCTCCGAGACGGTGTTAGCGTCCTTCGTGGAATGTGCGGTTGATAACGTCTATTTGTTGTTCTCTAGTTAACTTGATAAAGTTTACAGCATAGCCAGATACTCGAATAGTTAATTGCGGGTATTTTTCCGGATGTTCCATTGCATCCAATAACGTTTCCCGTTCGAATACATTTATATCTAAATGGTGTCCGCCTTTAACTGTGTAGCCATCCAATAGTCCGACTAGGTTGGCTTTCCTTATCTCCTCATCTTTACCTAGTGCCTTTGGTACAATGGAGAATGTGTTACTTATTCCATCCAGTGAATAATCATAAGGCAGTTTGGCCACAGATGTTAAGGAAGCAAGTGCCCCTTTTGTATCACGTCCATGCATCGGATTAGCCCCAGGCGCAAATGGTTCCCCAGCTTTTCTTCCATCCGGAGTAGTACCTGTTTTCTTTCCATAAACAACATTAGATGTAATGGTTAAGATGGACTGAGTTGGCAAAGAATTACGATAGGTTTTATGCTGCTTAATCTTATTCATAAATTTCTTAACAAGGTCAACGGCAATACTGTCCACCCGATCATCATTGTTTCCGTACTTAGGAAAATCACCTTCAATTATGAAATCGACTGCATTTCCATTTTCGTTCCGGATGGCTTTTACTTTAGCAAACTTTATAGCGCTTAATGAATCTGCAACAACGGATAACCCAGCAACACCACAAGCCATTGTGCGTAATATCTCACGATCATGTAATGCCATTTCCACCCGTTCATAGCTGTATCGATCATGCATATAGTGAATAATGTTAAGCGAATTAACATACAAATCTGCTAACCAATCAAGCATTATATCGTATTTATTTGTTACTTCCTCATAATCTAGATACTCTGTCGTAATCGGTTCATAGGCTGGAGCTACTTGGATACCTAATATTTCATCTTTCCCACCATTGATAGCATATAATAATGCCTTTGCAAGGTTGGCGCGTGCTCCAAAAAATTGCATTTGCTTGCCGATTTCCATCGCTGATACACAACAAGCAATCCCGTAATCATCGCCATATACATCACGCATCACCTCATCATTCTCATATTGAATGGAGCTTGTTTTAATTGACATACTAGCACAGTACCGTTTAAATTTTTCTGGTAGTTTTTCAGACCATAGCACCGTTAAATTAGGTTCTGGGGCAGGCCCTAAGTTTGTTAAGGTATGCAAAAAGCGAAATGAATTTTTGGTAACTAGTGGAGTTCCGTCTTTCGCGATGCCGGCAATAGCTTCTGTTACCCATGTTGGATCACCACTGAATAACTCATTGTACTCAGGTGTACGTGCAAATTTGACTAGACGCAATTTCATGACAAAGTGGTCTACAAGTTCCTGTGCTTCTTCCTCAGTCATTAATCCGTTTAATATATCACGTTCCATATAAATATCTAGGAAAGTAGATACACGTCCAAGACTCATTGCAGCTCCATTTTGTTCTTTAATTGCAGCTAAATAAGCAAAGTAAAGCCATTGGAACGCTTCATATGCGTTAGTTGCAGGTTCAGAAATATCATAATCATACATCTTAGCCAATTGCTTGAGCTCCATTAGTGCGCGGATTTGTTCCATTGTTTCTTCACGATCACGGATGACATCATCTGACATGACACCATTTCCACCAATTTGAGCAAGGTCCTCCTTTTTAGCCGAAATTAACCTATCTACACCGTATAATGCAACACGTCGATAATCTCCAATAATTCGTCCACGACCGTATGCGTCTGGTAAGCCAGTTATAATTCCAGCTTTTCGAGCAAGCTTCATTTCTGGAGTATATGCATCAAATACCCCTTGATTATGTGTTTTACGATATTCCGTAAAGACATGTTCAACCTTATCATCTAATTCATACCCATATGATTCAAGGGATGCTTTTGCCATTCGAATTCCACCAAAAGGTTGAAGGGAGCGTTTGAATGGTTGATCTGTTTGAAATCCGACGACTTTTTCTTTTTCGATATTTAAATAACCAGGTCCGTGAGAAGTAATCGTTGATACAATTGATGTATCCATATTTAAAACGCCACCATTGTCACGTTCTTGCTTTGTTAATTCCATGACCTGTTCCCAAAGCTCTGTTGTATTTTTAGTAGGACCAGCTAGAAAAGATTCGTCTTCAGAATACGGAGAAAAGTTTTGCATAATGAAATCTCGAACATTAATTTCCGTTTTCCATTTCCCATCTCTAAAACCAAACCATGCAGAAGTACGCATATAAATCCCTCCAAATATAATTGTGAAATAATGAGCAAATAAAAATATAAATATAAGTTATCTATTATTAACTTAACACACTTTTTTGTTATTCATATGTGAAATTATTAACAAAATTGTGACCGATTATTTTTCTTCGTATCTTTTAAATTATTCCATTCATCAAGTCATATGATATGATAAACTTATCAGAATTTACAAACAGTTGAAGGGGAGGGAGTATTTGTTGGAAGAACCAGAATATATTCCAAAGGCAAAAGGAAAGAAGAAAAGGAATTGGAAAAAAATAAGTTTTATGATCACGGGTGGTCTACTTCTAGTCCTTGCTGTGATGTTATTTTTTGCAAACGCATACATAAATAAATCCTTACCACAAATAGAAGGAACAATTTCCTTACCAGAACTAGATAATGAGGTAACCGTATTGACAGATGATCATGGGATCCCGCATATCAAAGCGAGTAATGATCGGGATTTGTACATCGCTCAAGGTTATTTGCAGGCACAAAACCGCATGTTTCAAATGGAGCTTTCTCGTAGACAAGCATCTGGAACACTTAGTGAAGTAGTGGGGGAAGCTGTTATTGATCAAGATAAATATTTTCGAACCTTAGGTTTAAGGAGAGCCGCAGAAAAATCCTATGAAATTTATTCGGAAGATGGAAAAGAAGTATTACAATGGTTTGCTGATGGGGTGAATGCCTATATGGAAGAGGCAACTGCTTCAAATCGTTTACCAATTGAATTTCTACTAATGGGTTCGGAGCCTGCTCCTTGGACGCCAATTGACTCTCTAACCATTGGAAAGTTTATGGCCTTTGATCTTGGCGGTCATTGGGAGCGTCAGGCATTCAATTATTATGCGTTAAATAACTTGGAAGAAGAAAAAGCGCTAGAATTATTCCCATATTATCCAGAAAACAAACCAACCATTATTGGAAAAGAGGAAATTGATATTGCATCAAGCTTTGAAAATGCGGTGATTCCTCATGCTTTTAATGGTAGTAATAACTGGGTAGTAAGTGGAGAAAAAACGGAAACAGGCTTCCCTTTACTTGCTGATGATCCACATTTAGGTTTGGCTACCCCTTCGATATGGTTACAAATGCAATTGGAAACAGATGATATGAATGTAAGTGGGGTTATTTTCGCAGGAGTTCCAGGCATAATATTAGGTCACAATGATCAGATTGCTTGGGGAGTTACGAATACCGGGCCTGATGTACAGCAATTATATATAGAGGAAAGGAATCCTAATAACAAAGATGAATTTTTATTTGAAGATGATTGGGAAGAGGCAACTGTAATTGATGAACCGATTCACGTGAAGGGTGGAGAAACAATTGAATATCAGGTAGTGGAAACAAGGCATGGACCTGTGGTATCAGAATTTGCTGGGGATAGTGGAAAAGATACGGTGCTTTCGCTACGATGGACTGCGCTAGATGCAACGACCGAGTTGGAGGCAATTTTAGAGATAAACCGTGCAAAAAATTGGGAGGAATTTGAGAAGGGGTTAGAAAAGTTCCTCGTGCCTGCCCAAAATTTTGTGTTTGCCTCTAAAGACGGTACGATTGCTTACAAGGCGAATGGCAGAATTCCAATCTATCCAGATGGAGAGGATGCCTTACTTCCTCTCCCAGGTTGGGAAGCGGAACGGGAATGGAATGGTTTTATTCCATATGATAAGCTGCCGAAACTAATAAATCCAGAAAAAGGGTTCATTGCGACTGCAAATAATAAAGTAGTTGATGAAGATTATCCGTATCATATTAGTAATGTTTGGGCCCAGCCATATCGATATGAACGAATTGCCGAGGTGCTTGGTGGCGAAAATGATTTGAATGTGGAGGATATGCAAGCACTACAAATGGATACAACAAACTTACAGGCGCGAGAGTTTGTGCCATTATTCTCGGAACAATTGCAGGATGTAGAACTTGGGGAAGAGGAGAGGTTAGCTCTCGATCTGTTGGAAGAATGGGATTTTAAAGATGATGTAGGCTATGCACAACCACTTATTTTCCACCATTGGATGGATGGGATAGAAGACATTTTATATTCGGATCAAATTCCCGAATCGGTAATGGAGTTATTTGGTGCTCGTGGGCAAACAACGGATGAAATCCTAAGAAAAGCGATCCGTGGAGAGTCGTCTCTGTGGATTGAAGAAAATGGAGGAATTGAAACCGTATTACAAGTGTCACTAGAAAATACGATAGAAAACTTAGTCGAATCCTATGGACAAGAGCTAACGGCTTGGGAATGGGGTGATTATCACAAGGTACAATTTGATCACCCGTTATCGGCAGTTCATCCAGTGCTAGCATATTTCTTTAATAATGAAGATCCGATGCCAGTAGGGGGAAGTGCTGTTACTCCAATGGCAGCAGCATACAACTCAGATACGGGAGAGGTTGATCATGGAGCATCCTGGCGCTTTGCCATCGATACGAGTGATATGCGTACTGGTTATCATATTGTTGGACCGGGACAGGATGGTCATTTTAAAAGTGAATGGTATCATAATCAAATGGAAGATTGGGTGAAGGGAAATTATCATATAACCAAACTTGATGAAGAGGAAGGTGAGGTATTACGATTCCTTCCAAAAAAATAGTGTATAAAATCGCTGATCCTCCAAAAGTTAAAAAGTGAACAGTAAATTTTCTGTTCATAAATTCCCAGAAGGAGTGATCAGTTATGGCAAGAAACAATAATCAATTGTTAGTGCCAGGCGCGCAAAATGCAATGGAGCAAATGAAAGAAGAAATTGCAAATGAATTTGGTGTCCAAACAGGAGCGGACACAACTGCACGCGAAAACGGATCAGTAGGCGGCGAAATGGTTAAACGAATGATACAACAAGCCGAAGCAACAATGCGGAATGGGAATAAATAGCAAGATTTTAAAGGGACCTTTTGAGAAAGGTCCCTTTTTAAAAGCGCTATTTCTCTTTTACTTTTTCTGGGAACTAAATTTCTAGATATGTTAAAAGTAAGCATTGGATTTGACAGCAAACCATAGCAAATGAAGAAGTAGAAACATTTGTTAGTTACGACAAGTTTCCATATTGAAATGTTCAATTGGGAGAACGTACTACTTTTTCTTAAAAGATGGAACGGCAACCAGCTAACCAAAATTAAGAATGATCCCGTTTATATGATCGGTGCGCCACCATCCCACATGAACGACTCACCACCATTGAAGGAGTATTGCGCTTTTTTTATATTATAAAGGAAATTTACGAGCGAAGATCGAATTACTATATACATAGTGATGTAGGAGGTTATGAGTTTGGACGTTTGGTATGTTAGTTATGGATCAAATCTATGTGAGGATCGTTTTATGTGCTACATCAATGGGGACAGACCACCTGGTTCTGATAAACGGGAGATAGGTTGTACGGATAAGGCACCACCAAAAGTGAGTGGAGTGGCAGAAATCCCGTATCCCCTCTACTTTTCGAAGGAGAGAAGTAAATGGGGGAGTGGTGGTGTTGCGTTTATTGACCATCAGAAAAGTAAAGATGAACTGTCAATTGGTAGGAAGTATTTGATAACAGCGGAACAATTCGCGGAAGTTGTTGCCCAAGAAAATAATCGGAATGATTTAACGATTGATCTTGATGAAGTGATTGAAAATGGTTTTTCTACAATTGGATCCGGGTGGTACGGAAGAATTGTTTGTTTAGGAGAATTGAACGGTGCTCCCATGTTTACATTTACAAATAATTTACCGATGAGCGAGATGAAGTGTAACAAACCATCAGCAGCTTACTTGTCTACGATTGCTAGAGGGTTATTAGAACTAGGGTTGGATCAAGAGGATGTTATAGATTATTTCCTCAATAAACAAGGTATTTCTGGAATATTTACAAAAAAAGATCTTTACGATTATATTTGGAGTTAAAAATTAGATTTTTCCCAACATATTGTATTTAAAGAATGTTATTATTAATTTATGTTCTTATCAATTTTGTCGCAATCCTAAAGTTGATCTTGGACATGGACAGTTGTTTCCCAGGTGAACTAGTAAACAGCAATCCGATTGGATCCTCATTCCACTCGATGTCCAAAATCAATGGAACGAGAATCTCATACAATGCTGTAAAGAAGGTAATTTGTAATTAACAGAATGGGGATATGCATCCGCTAGATAGGGAGAAAGTGTCCCCAGTAGTAAGAAAAACAGTCAATTTCATATAAAAAAAGGGGGATTTGATGAAGCCATTCATTGGAATCACGTCATCAATGGAAGTAGATCAGAGTTATTATATGATTGGTTCTGATAATGTAGGGGCGATTACACGGGCAGGTGGGATGCCTGTTATGCTTCCAAATTATCAGGATATAGAGGATATCGAACAAATTGCAAATTCAATAGATGGGCTTTATGCAACAGGTGGATACGATATCGATCCGACATTATTTGGAGAGGAACCACATCCAAAGCTAGGAACGATTATTCCAGCTCGGGACTTTTTTGAAATTACCTTAATGAAAAAGCTGTTGCAAATGGGGAAACCAATCTTAGGCGTATGTCGTGGTGCTCAAACCCTTAACATCGCTGCTGGTGGAGATATGTATCAGGATATTTACGCTCAGGCAGAGGGGGCGTTATTACAGCATCAACAAAAGGCACCCAAGGAACATGGATCTCATTTTGTAGCGGTGTTGGAAGGATCGTTGCTCCATCGGTTAACTGGCGAGAAAAAACTACGTGTAAATAGTAGACACCACCAAGCCAATCGAAGTGTTGCAACAAGTTTTCAGGTGAGTGGGCAGGCGAGTGATGGAATTATTGAGGCGATCGAAAGTAAGGATCACCCATTTGCACTAGGTCTTCAGTGGCATCCAGAAAATATGGCACCTCACCAGGATGAAGCATCTATCCGGATATATGAAGGATTTATACAAGCAACACAATAAAAACGAATAAAGAAAAGAGGGGGATATCATGAAAGTAATCGATACACATTGTGATGCATTATTAAAATTGCAGTTAGCGAAGCGAGGAGAGTATTTCAATGCTTCCCCACTAAGCTTTTCTAATTCCGAGGAATTGGAGACGAATCTAGGAAATTTACAAGCAGGAAACGTAATGGTCCAGTTCTTTGCCATATTTATTTATCCGGATGTCTCCTCCGATGAAAAATGGCAGCATGCGTTGGAACAGATTGACTTGTTTTATACAGAGGTCTTAGGGAAAAATCCAGCAATGAAGCACATGAAGAGCTGGCAGGATTTTGATTCGTTAAAGGATGGAGAAATTGGTGCCGTTCTCACGTTAGAGGGAGCAGATGCATTTGGGAATGACTTAACAAAGCTTCGTCATCTGTATCGTCTTGGTGTTATGTCTATTGGGCTTACTTGGAATAATGCTAATCTTTGCGCAGATGGAGCGGGGGAACCACGTGGTGGTGGATTAACCTTGCTTGGGAAAGAAGTCGTTCAATTAAATAACGACAATTTCGTATTCACAGATGTATCCCACCTAAGTGTGAAAAGCTTTTGGGACGTGATCGAGTTAGCGAAGTATCCAATTGCAAGCCACTCGAATGTACGAGCGCTTTGCGATCATCCACGAAACCTAGATGACGAGCAAATTAGAGCGATGTTTAAAAATAATGGCTTAATCCACGTGGTTTATAATCCGCCATTTATTAATAAAGACCGCCGTGATGCAACGATTGATGACCTCGTGAAACATATCGATTATCTCTGTGAATTGGGTGGGGTAAAGCAGATCGGATTTGGCTCAGATTTCGATGGGATTGGTTGCTATGTCGATGGATTGGAAAATGCAGCAAAACATCAGAATCTAGTGAATGCGTTATTAAAACACTATTCGGAAGATGAAGTGAAAGGCTTTGCGTACAAGAACTTTTTGGAGCATCGTCCGCAGTAATTTTGGTTCTAGTGGAAATGGAATGAAAAAACGTTAAATATCATCACAACTTTATGAAAAAATGACTATTAATTTGATTATTAGTAGTCATTTTTTTTAGACGGTCGTATTCTGAAAATTTTTGTTATAATGAATACAAAGATTGAAATTGTGTTTCAGTTTGTAAATAATAAAGAACCCTATTGTTGGAGGAATTGATAGTGATAGAGAAAAATGAAAAAGAAATGCTATTATTTCATAGCGAAAAATACTTTAAATTAATGTTTGAAATAATCGAATCCGTACCAAGTAGAAAAAGAAAACTTTCTATTGAAACCGAAGAAAGAGATAAGAATTTCCGTGATGTTTTTATGCATCTGTATGAATGGCATGCAATGCTTGAAAGATGGTATAGAGAAGGGATGGATGGGGATATTCCTTCTATGCCAGCACCAGGTTATAAATGGAGGAACATTCATTTACTGAATAGGAAAATTTGGGAAAGTTATCAAGATGTAACCTTAAATCAGGCGATAAAAAAGTTGAAGCTAAGTCATAATAGGGTAATAAACCTTATTCAATTACATACCCATGAAGAAATCATGACAAAAAAATACTATAAGTGGACAAAAACAAGTAATTTATACAGCTATTTTGCGGCAAATACGTTTAAGCATTATGTATGGGCTATCAAACAATGCGAAAATATTGCTACGTGTATAAAGGAAGGAGAAGCGGAAAAGGTTTTGACATGATCCATTTAATTTAACATGATCCTTTAAGGAAATTATTCTAATAAATTTCATGCTTGGCGGTGGAGATATGGTTTATAAAGCGTCAACAATAAAAGTAGTTCAGTTTAGTTTTTTTATGTTAATTATGTTATTCATCTTTCAAAATAAGGACAGCTACCCTTGGACGTTATATTATCTAATTCCTTGTGCACTAGTTATACTGGCAACAGTTTTTATGAATTTCATATTTCTCAAATGGTATTTTAACGTTTCAAATACTTATTTTCGCATTACCTATATACAATAAAAAGGTAGATCATAAACAAATTAAAAGTATGACGTTTAAACGTGCTGGATGGGGGAAGAAATGTGTCATTATCAAAAATCATAAAGGTTTTCATTTTCGAATCATAAATTTCAAGCCTGAGCATATTTACAACGATTTAATGGATTTCGCCCAAAACTATGAAATACCGGTTTCTAAAACCAAGGATTATTTAATCTTAGAAAAACTGAAATGAATCCGTTAAAAGATTCGATATAAAAGATAAAGTAACTTTGCCAAAACATAAACTACTCTAAGTCAAAAAGCACACAGCAGTTGGTATCGTCTTTGAAAAGGAAAGTGCATCGAGGTGTTGATTATAATAGTAAAGAGATAGGAGGGGGTATAATTGCTTTATGATGACTTTCATCAATTTTTATTAAGCTTATTGATATGGTGGGGATTTTTGCTCATGTTCCAAAGATTATACAATCGTTACCCTCAGAAAAACACTTGGAAAAAAGATATTGTATTAACTTTGATTCAGAGTTTGATAGTGTTATTGATTTTACTCCCGACTTTGGCATTCATTATGAAGTAATACTACAAGTATGGAAGTGAACAATTCTTATGAAGTCCCCTTGTACCAACTTCCACTCCATTTTAAAAAGAAGTAAAAATTCTGAAAGCGTTTTATGCATAAGTTTATACATCTATCATATAATGATAAATTGCGAATGGAATACTTTTTGCTTTCATGCATATATATGGTTTGTAGAGTAATTTTACTCACCTAGAGAGGATGAAGCAGAATGTGTGGAATTACTGGAGTTGTGAATTGGAATAAAGACCTTCGATCAGAACGGCACACCTTAGAAAACATGACGGAGACATTAAGTTTACGGGGACCAGATGACACGCAGGTGTGGTTGGATCAGCACGTAGCTTTTGGGCATAAACGATTGTCTGTTATTGACTTAGAAGGTGGAAAACAGCCGATGCATAAAAAGATGCGTGGGTCGACGTACACAATTGTTTATAATGGAGAATTATATAATACGAATGAGGTTCGGAATGAATTACGTCGAAAAGGACATGAATTTAACACTACTTCCGATACCGAGGTGCTTTTAACAGCGTACATGGAATGGCAGGAAGCCTGTGTGGATTACTTAAATGGCATATATGCTTTTGCTATATGGGATGAAGAAAAGGAAGAATTGTTTATATCACGAGATCGAATCGGAGTTAAGCCGTTATTTTTCCTAGAATCGAATGGACGTCTCATTTTTGGTTCCGAGTTAAAAGCAATTTTAGCTCATCCAAATGTGAAAACGGAAGTGGATCGAGATGGTCTAGCGGAGGTATTTGGACTTGGGCCATCACGAACTCCTGGGCATGGAATCTTTAAAGGGTTTCAAGAGCTACGATCAGGACATTCTTTAACCTATTCCAAGGACGGATTGAAAGTATGGCGGTATTGGAATGTAGAAAGCAAGGAGCACCACGATTCAGTAGAAGAAACTGCCGAACGGGTAAGAGAATTATTTGTGGATGCTGTAGAACGTCAACTAGTTTCTGATGTACCTGTATCCACGTTCTTATCGGGTGGTGTTGATTCCAGTGCCATTACTGCAATTGCAGCGAATTATTTTAAAAAAGAGGGTAGAGGAACACTACCAACCTTTTCGGTAGATTATGAAGGAAACGAAAAGCACTTTGTCGCGAGCAAGTTTCAACCGTCTAATGACCGACCATGGATTGAATTAATGGCCAAGGAGTTTGAAACAGACCATCATGATGAAATTATATCTGGAGGTCAATTGGCGGGATTATTGAAAGAATCTGTTGAATTAAGAGACCAACCCGGCATGGCAGATATTGATTCTTCCTTATTATGGTTTTGCCGGCAAATTAAGCAGCATACAACCGTAAGTTTATCGGGAGAGTGTGCCGATGAGATTTTTGGAGGGTATCCGTGGTTTCATGATCCAGACAGTGCTTCCGATGGCTTTCCATGGATGCGATCCCTCGATTCTCGAATCAACTTGTTACACGAGGATTGGCAGAAAAAATTAGATCTGAAGTCATACACATATGATCGTTATAAGGAAACAATTGCAGAAACGCCACGTCTTGATGGAGAGAGTGAGCAGGATGCCCGTCGTAGAGAGCTATTTTACTTAAATATGCATTGGTTTATGGCGCAATTACTAGATCGCAAAGACCGTATGAGTATGGGAGCTAGCTTAGAGGTTCGCGTGCCATATGCAGATCATAAATTAGTAGAATATGTTTGGAATATCCCGTGGAGGATGAAGAAACTGGAAGGTAGGGAAAAAGGTATTTTACGTAAGGCGCTTGAAGGAATATTACCTGATGATGTTTTATATCGGAAGAAAAGCCCTTATCCAAAGACTTTCCAGCCAGAATACACAAAGCAGGTTGTAGATTGGATGGAAGAAGTATTGGCTGATTCAGATGCTCCGTTGTTTCAGTTTATGCAGCGTGACAAAGTAGAAGCCATTGTCCGAAGTGAAGGAAAAGAATTCAAAGATCCTTGGTATGGGCAATTGATGAAAGGACCACAGTTACTTGCACATCTAGGGCAAATCGATCATTGGTTACGGACGTATAATGTAACGGTAAATGACTAGATTCACACGTATCAGGTGAACAAAGTTAACTTATATTGTGGAATGTCAAATGGCGTACCAAAACCACGTGGTGTTTGGTACGCTATCCTTTTGCTAAAATTGAAAGTGGATTTCTAAAACTAGATTTATGTTTATCAACTATTTGGTAATTAGAGCTTAAACCCAGTCCTACTCTTAAAACGTTTCAATATGACAGAGCTTTCCACTCTAGTAATTCCCTCTACGGAATACAACTCCTCATTAATAAATGTTTCCAGCTTTTGAAAATCTTCAACGAGTACATGCATATGTAATGTACTTGGTCCGGTCATTTGATAGATACTCGCTACATTCGGGTTGTCTGCTAGGTTTTGTGCAACTTCCTGTAATTGCCTCGGTTCCACGTCAACCTCAAAAAATGCAGATACTTTTTTACCGAACTTTTCCGAGTTAATAACGACCGTAAATTTTTCAATTACTCCTTTGTCTTTTAGATTTTGAATTCGGTCCTTCACAGCAACCCTTGATAACCCAACTTGTTCAGCTAATTCAACATAGGAGAGTCTTCCATCCTCTGCTAATAAATTAAGTAGTTTCCGATCAATTTCATCATATTTCATCTTTAATAGCTCCTAACACTAAGCGTATGATGCATTTTAAGGACATTATAACACAAAAAGAAAGCATAAATGAAATTTATCATAAATAAATGTAGGTGTAATTGGATATTTACTTTACTTTTGTAGGTTGAAAGATTGACAGAATGTTAGATATTTCGTAATATGAAATAAAGTTATTCTTCAATCAATGGGGACAGCTAGCTCTCGTTAGTTGTTAGAGGAACGTATCGTGCATTTACGGACAGTGACCTTACTTTTTCGTTATTTTGAACAATTTAGGGTTTGGATCTTACTGTCTGTCACATGCGGTATAATTGAAAATTAAAGGAGTGTTCACATGGTTTCGTTTGATCATCAGTCCTATCCATATGCAACAAAACGTCATGCTACATATGCCAAAAATGGAATGGTAGCAACATCGCAGCCACTTGCGTCACAAGCTGGTTTGGAAATTTTGAAAAAAGGTGGAAACGCGATAGATGCTGCCATCGCAACCGCAGCATGTCTAACCGTAGTCGAACCAACCTCCAATGGTATTGGTGGTGACGCGTTTGCGCTAGTTTGGACAAAAGGCGAGCTTCATGGGCTTAATTCAAGTGGAAAATCACCAAAAAGTATATCCATTGACGCTGTTAAAGCATCAGGTCATGAAGAAATTCCAACACACGGTTGGATCCCTGTTACCGTGCCTGGTGTACCTGGTGCATGGGCGGAATTGTCTGAAAAATTCGGTAAGTTACCACTAGAAGAAGTATTGGAGCCAGCCATTAAACACGCAGAAGAGGGCTATCCGGTTTCCCCTACGTTAGGGAAGTTCTGGAAGGGTGCTCACAACAATTTTAAAAAGAAGTTAACCGATGACGTTTTCCAGCACTGGTTTGATACATTTGCACCGAATGGAAGAGCGCCAAAAGTTGGGGAGGTTTGGTCTTCTAAAGGCCATGCCGAAACGCTACGTTCGATTGCGAAGACAAAAGCAGAATCGTTCTATCGAGGAGAATTAGCGGAAAAAATTACAAGCTTTTCTAAAGAAAATGGCGGATATTTAACTGCAGAGGACCTTGCTGAATTTAAACCAGAGTGGGTTAACCCGATCGGTGTAAACTACCGTGGCTACGATGTTTGGGAAATCCCACCGAATGGTCAAGGGATTGTAGCATTGCAGGCCTTAAACATGTTGAAAGGGTTCGATTTTCCTGAAAAAGAATCGGTTGATACGTATCATAAACAGATTGAAGCAATTAAACTGGCATTTGCGGATGGTCAAAAGCATGTAACGGAAGAAAGCCATATGCGTTATACAACGGAACAAATGTTAAGTGATGCTTATGCCGATGAGCGTAGAAAGTTAATTGGAGAGGAAGCACTTTTACCAGAGGCTGGAGATCCTTCCTTAAGTGGTACCGTTTATCTAGCTACTGCAGATGGAGAAGGAAACATGGTTTCGTTTATTCAAAGTAATTACATGGGATTTGGTTCTGGTCTAGTTGTACCTGGCACTGGGATAGCATTACAAAATCGTGGGCATAATTTTTCTATGGATCCAAATCATGTCAATGCGCTTGAAGGTGGCAAACGTACGTATCACACGATTATCCCTGGTTTCATGACGAAAGGGGATCAAGCCGTTGGACCATTTGGTGTCATGGGCGGATTTATGCAACCACAAGGGCATGTACAGGTTGTCATGAACACAGTTGACTTTGGACTAAATCCACAAGCCGCGCTAGATGCGCCCCGTTGGCAATGGATGAAGGAAAAAGTTGTTGAAGTGGAGAATCGATTCCAACATGACTTAGCACAAGGTCTTGCACGTAAAGGACATCAAATTAAGATTGCGCTCGAACCAAATAGCTTTGGACGTGGTCAAATCATTTGGCGTGACCCAGAAACAGGTATCCTCGTGGGTGGTACGGAATCTCGTACAGACGGCATTGTGTCAGCTTGGTAAGGCAATATTAGAATGAAGGTTTGTTTAAAATGAAAAAGCATTGGAATATTTTTATCGCATTTTTTCGAGTAGGGATGCTGGGCTACGGTGGTGGTCCAGGGTCAATCCCGTTGATTCATAAGGAAGTTGTAGATAATTATAAATGGATGAGTGATGAGGAGTTTGGTGATGTGCTTGCACTAGGTAACACGTTGCCAGGTCCAATTGCAACCAAACTTGCAGGATATATTGGTTTTCGCGTTTCCGGTGTCATGGGCATGTTAAACGCGGTACTTGCATCAATTCTACCGACAATTGTATTAATGATCGTGTTCTTAACTTCTCTTTCGGCATTTAAAGATTTTGATTGGGTAAAAGGAATGACGGCAGCAGTAGTTCCAGTTGTGGGAGTTATGCTGGCAGTGTTAACATGGCAATTTTTCCATAAAGCAGTCAAAGGCATGGGGTGGTTGCAGACTGGAATAATGGTCGTTGTCGTTTTTGCTTTGCTACAATTTTTAAATGTTCATCCTGGTATTATTATTGGTGTCCTTATTGTGCTGGCATTAGTACAAAGGGATAAGACGGAGGAAACACGTAAGGAAGGTAGTCGATCATGATACTTTATTGGAAAATATTTTTAGCATTTTTTATTCCGGGAATTCTCGGTTATGGTGGAGGGCCTGCCTCGATTCCATTAGTTGAAAATGAAGTCGTGAAACGGTATGAATGGATGTCCGTTCAGGAGTTTAGTGAAGTCTTAGCACTAGCCAACTCCTTGCCTGGACCGATTGCAACCAAAATGGCTGGCTACATCGGTTATGAAGTTGGTGGGATTTTCGGTGCTGTGGTTGGTGTGTTTGCAACTGTAGCCCCATCTTTAATCATCATGATCGCATTACTAGGTGTGTTATATAAATATAAAGACTCGCCAAAAGTGAAGCGTCTAACTATGTACGTGCGCCCGGTTATTGCTATTTTACTTGGACTAATGGCATGGAGGTTCTTCTTTGAATCCTACGATGGAATTGGGATCATTCATACAATTATTCTCGTTGTAGCAAGTTATGTATTAATTGAACGGGTTAAAGTACATCCTGCATTTGTAATTGTCGGCGCATTTGTTTACGGTGGATTTCTTTTATAGAAATTTTGAAACGGAGGGAGTTTGGCTCTTCCTTTAAAAATACGCTGGAAAACCGATCATCTAAGTGCAAAACAAAATAACATAGTAATAAGCAGTCCAAGAATGGGCTGCTTATTTTATATGAGAAATACAACTCTTGTCGTAATTGATATTGTATGAATTCGTATTACTAATTCATTGGAATAAATGAAGAAGATAGGTACTAGTCTTTACTTATGGGAGTAATGTCTGATGCAGAGTTTTCCACTAGGCAATATAATTAGAAAAAACAGAAGCGCGAGAAAGGGAGGAGATGGAGAAGATGGTTTTACAAGCTGGTCATGGGTTAGACGCGAATGGATATATTGTAAGTGATGTAAGCAAGGATAAGATTGATCCTGTCTATCTGTCTTGCATTCAAGAATCTATCGAGGCGCTTCAAAATTTGTTTACCAAACAATTGCACAGTGTTTATTTGTACGGAAGTGTAGCCAGAGGGGAAGCAGTTTTGTTGAAATCAGATTTAGACCTGATTGCTTTGTTTCATACCAAGCTAAGTTCTGTTCATACGGCTGCGTTAAAGAAGCTTACTAGAGAACTGTCTCATAAGTATCGGACGTTGGTTCGTGATGTAGGTATAGCTACCGTGTATTACGGAGAAACGGTTGATCCCGCAAATTATTATGAAAATGCCTTTCTTAAGGAACTCTGTGTTTGTGTGTATGGAGAGGATTTAGGAAAACAATTTGGCCCCTATAAACTTACATCTGACATAGCTACTAGCTTCAATGGTGATATTTGTGAGTCTCTTAATCGGGCATTAAAAAGGTTGGACACGGACTCTACGGATGAATTTAAAACATTTTCACAAGGGTTCGCTCGTAAACTCATTCGAACATACTATTCCATGGTAATGGCACGTTCTCAGATTTGGACAACACGACTCCATGAACAATCAGAAGTCTTTATTCACTACTTTCCGGCTAAAGAATCTATTATTCAAACGCTACTAAAATGGATCGATGAACCCCCAACAAATCGGGATGTTGTACATGAGGTGTTTACGCGTGAGGGTGAATGGGCTTGTGTGAACTTTACAAAAGAAGCCAATATTTCTGCTAATAGTCGGGGCTAATTAATGTAGCACTTGAAAGGGAAGGTAACTTCACTTGTCTAGTTTGGGAGGAGAAGACCCTTAAGAGTGATAAACGACTTGATCTTGAAACATTACGAACGAAGCTACCGTCCTCTAATTAGAAGGAGGGGGTTCATTCTGAAAAAGTTAATTATACTTATATCATTGCTTTTTATTCTCGCGATTTTGCCGGATGTCATCAACTTGCTAAGAGTAAGCGATGCTATGACATTAGAAGGATACCTCATTACAAAAAATGAGACAAATTATCTTATTCAAGATGAAGACTTTGATGCAGATTATGCAAATGAATTAGAAGCTAATGCATTAACTTGGAGTTATCATGATGTTTATGTGTTAGATAAGATACCATTTACATTTACGAAATTTCAAAGCGGTCAAAAAATTAACGTATGGCATAATGGAACAATCTTAGAATCTAATCCTGCTAAGATCAACGTTTTAAAAATGGAAAAGATGAATTAATGTTGGAAAAACAGTAATCTAATAGTTTGGTACAATGTCATTAATGATAAAAAATAGATGGTGGTGTTCCAATGACAATTAGTAAAACAAATCCCGAGGTGGATGCGTATTTAAGTGAAGCAAGTAAATGGCAGGCAGAGATGGAAAGATTGAGGACGATCATTCTGGATTGTGGGCTGACGGAGGAATTGAAGTGGCGTAAACCTTGTTATACGTTTGAAAATAATAACATCGTTATCATACAAGGATTTAAAGAATATTGTGCGCTTATGTTTTTCAAGGGTGTCTTGTTAACCGATGCTGAGGGCGTACTAATCAGACCTGGTGAGCATTCACAAGCACAGCGACAGATTCGATTTACAAATGTGCGAGAACTGGATGAATTGGAGCCTGTTATAAAGGCTTATATTAACGAAGCGATTGAAGCTGAAAAAAATGGGGCGAAAGTGAATCTCCAAAAGAATAAAGAATTAGCTATTCCTGAAGAGCTTCAGAATAAATTTGATAAAAAACCAGAATTAAAAACTGCTTTTGAAGCACTAACACCAGGAAGACAAAGAGCATATATCATTTATTTTTCAAAAGCCAAACAGTCTAAAACGCGGGAATCCAGGATTGAAAAGTATATGCAGCAGATTCTCAATGGAAAGGGATTAAATGATTCGTATTAAAAAGAGACCACCGAGAGAGTCTCTAACTCACTGGGTGGTTCTGCTTTCATTATTTTACCAATCCTAGCTCCTTTAGTCCTTGATATACACCAGATTCCGAAACCGTTGTGGTTTGATAGTTGGCGTATTGAACGAGGTCTGGGTGAGCATTTCCCATCGCAAACCCTGCTCCGACGCATTGAAGCATTTCTTTATCATTCATTCCATCTCCAAAAGCAATAGCAGATTCCTTCGGTAGATCTAACCGGTTTAACACACCCTTTACTGCTTCTCCTTTATTGACCGTTTTACGGATCACATCAAAGCAATTTTCAATTCCATGAACATTGACGGGGGAAAGGTGAATATCTTCCTCTATATCATAATATGACGCTTCTTCAGATGGTACATTTATAAGTGTTACCCCTAATATTTGATCCGTTACAGCTGGATCGATTACTTGATTATGCTGAAGATGGAATGTTTCTAGGAACTTATCAATCGAAGGACGCTCTAATGAAGTGAAATAGTTTTTCTTGTTTGTGTACATAACGAGTTCATGTCCCTTTTCCTCAGCTGTTGCTAAAAACGCATCAATAGTCGCTTTGTTCATCGGTTCATCAAGTATCGTTTCATTTTGATATACTGCATAAGCCCCGTTATAGCCAATAAAGGATTCTACTCCTAGCTCATGAGCAAGATCTCGAATTTCATGTAGCGGTCTTCCAGTGGCAAGAAAAACTTCGATTCCTTGTTCCTTTACCTGAGCAATCGCATCCTTAGTTAAATCCGTATACGTATGATCTGGTTTAAGTATTGTTCCATCAATATCTAAGAAGAGTATTTTGTATATCATTGTTTGCTCCTTTGTGATTATTTATTGTGTGTATCTTTCCACCTTAGGGAGTTCAGAAAAACGTAGGACTGAAGTGGGATTGAACTATCCGTGGGGATACTCCTACCACTGCTTCCAATTATGGACAGTTTACCATAATTGGAAGCCGAGTTGGGAGGAATGGAATCAATCCGTAATCCTTGGTTGTTAGATGAATGAGGGCTTCCTTATTTCATTTTTGGCTCTTTCTGAAATTATATTATATGTCTATATCGTATTCCATCCTCTTTGCTAACTCTTTTGCAACTGTTTTTCCATACAGACGAGAAATTATATGAAAAGACATATTTATACCTGCTGATATACCACCAGAAGTAATGATTGACCCCTCATCAACGAATTTTGCGTTACGCTGTACCGATATTAAAGGAAACTCCTTTTCTAAGTCATCAATGTCCATCCAATGCGTAGTTGCTCTTTTTCTATCTAAGATTCCCGATTTAGCAAGGAGAAGTGCCCCTGTACAAACAGAAGTCATCATTTCTACCTCTGATTGTTGTTGAACTATCCATTTGACAACTTTTGGATTATTGATTTCAATTTTTTCTGCCCCATATCCTCCTGGCACAATCACAATATCGAATTTGGGATGATTTTCAAAACTATAGTCTGGAGTAACTTTTAGTCCATTTCTCGCTGAAATCATATTACCATCTTCAGAAACGGTTTTAACTACAAATGGGTTAATATTAGAATTAGGCAAAGTAGCCAGAGAAAAAACTTCAAATGGTCCAGAAAAATCTAATACTTCTACTTCATTAAATAGTAAGATTCCTACAGTACGTTTCTTCATTCCAATCCTCCTACTCCCTATGATTAATTTGGTAATGTTTAAGTGGTAAGCTAAGCGTCCTTGATTTGCGTTTTGAATGCTAATTTAATTGTTCTTATCCAATAAAAGTTTATCTATAAAACCAAGAGACCAAATCATATATGACTTGGTCTCTTAGTTTCGTATGTTTATTCTATTTTTCGTCGCTCTGTTTTTTACAATGCTTTATCATCCACAGATTCAAGCCATTTTTCAATTTCGGATACGACGGATTCAACTGTACCTTCTTTAAATGGTGATTGTAGATTAGCTGCTTCTACGAGTCCTAGGAATGGCTTCGAACCACCTAGCTTACATAGATTCAGGTAGTCATTCCATGCATCTTCACGATTTTCGCGAGATCGTTTCCAAAATTGGAAGGCACAAATTTGAGCTAATGTGTAATCAATGTAATAGAATGGCACTTCGTATATATGCCCTTGGCGCTGCCACACTGCTCCGGATTGCCAGTAAGGAATCTCTTCATAATCACGATGTGGCAAGTAAGTTTCCTCTAGCTTTTTCCATGCTTCTTTTCGTTGTTCTGGTGTCCACTCTGGATTTTCGTATACTAAGTGCTGGAACTCATCAACAGCTACCCCATAAGGTAGAAATTGCAATCCACTAGCTAAATGGGTGTACTTGTATTTATCGGTATCTTCTTTGAAGAATAGCTCCATCCACGGCCACGTGAAAAATTCCATACTCATGGAATGAATCTCTGCTGACTCATGAGTTGGGAACACGTACTCTGGAATCCCAATATTTCTACTGGAATATGCTTGGAATGCATGTCCTGCTTCATGTGTTAGTACGTCAACATCGCCAGAAGTACCATTAAAATTAGCGAAAATAAATGGTGATTCATAGTCCTCAATGAATGTACAATATCCGCCAGCTTCTTTTCCTTTTTTCGCTTCTAGATCCATTAGATTACGATCTAACATGAAATGGAAGAATTCATTGGTTTCTTCGGAAAGTTCCTCGTACATTTTCTGCCCGTTTTCAATGATCCATTCTGGGGACCCTTTTGGAGTTGGGTTTCCACTTTTGAACTCAAATCGCTCGTCGAAAAATTTTAAGGAATCAACACCAATACGTTCTGCTTGTTTCTTATATAGCTTCGAAACAAGTGGTACGATGTAATCACGAACTTGTTTACGGAAAACATCAACCATATCAGCATTGTAATCAATCCGTTGCATACGAAGATAGCCAAGCTCCACGAAGTTTTTATAACCAAGCTTCGTTGCTATTTCATGGCGAACCTTTACTAATTGATCATAAATATCATCAAATTTAGCGGCATTCTCTTCAAAAAATCCAGCACTTGCTTGAATTGCTTTTTTCCGTACTTCTCGGTCTTTGTCTTGTGTGAACGGTCCAAGCTGTGCTAATGTATAAGATTCACCTTGGAATTCAACCTCAGCAGATGCAACAAGTTTTGAGTAGTCAGAAGAAAGCTTATTTTCCTTTTGTAATAACTGTATAACCTCTGGAGAAAATGATTTGATTTGATAATCTGCCAAATCAAATAATTGCGATCCCCATTTTTGTTCTAATTCATTGCGGAATGGAGTTTTTATCAGCAGTTTGTAAAAATCAGTGTAAAGCTCCTGTAGCTCTGGGCTTTTTTCATCCCAGAAGTCGCGCTCTTTTTGATAGAATTCATCATTAGTATCAATAGATGCACGTATATAAACAAGATTAAACAGCGTTGAAATGCGATTACGAAACGCATTGATTTTTTCAATGGCTTCGTTTTGAGCTTCCACGGTCTTTGCATTGGAGAAGTTTTCTAGCAACTCACGAAAGGCTGCTTTTTCTTCTTCTAAATTTGGTTGTTCATAGCGGTAATCTTCAAATTTAAGCATATGTATCCCCCTTTTATACTCTTAGTATACGACATTAAAAGCGAAATTCCTTTCCAAAAGTATTAATATTTGTATTTTTTCGGCAGGTAGTATCGTAGTTTCTCCTATAACTTCATTTCTTCTAATCCGTAGATATTGTTATAATGAAGATAATTGACATAGAAATGGGGACGGTATAATGAAGGGTTTTGAGCTTACAAAGCAACAAAAAGAGGAAATGATTGAACAAATCCAGCATTATTTTCAAACAGAGCGAAATGAAGAGCTAGGGAATCTAGCGGCAATGCTATTGCTAGAATTTTTCATGGAAAAGCTGGCACCAGTGTTCTACAATCAAGGTGTGGAGGATAGTCATACCTATCTAGCAGAGAAATTAGATGATATTTTTGAAATACAAAAGAAATGAGCACGAGGATTACGTCAGAGTTGATGAATTATACGACGTAAAAATGTATTTAATATTGAAGTTGATGGTGGAATACTTAATCCGCCAATGGGGGAAGTAGCATTCATCTAACCGTTATTGGGTCCAAATAGCGGAACCACGAACCTCAGCGATGACGGAGTGGAACCTCATTCCGCTAAATGGCCGATATCATTCATTTGGAGTATGGTTATGGTTCCTCATTCCTCTATTCACCTAATTTAAGTAAATTTCACACTGATCTATGGCTAATAGAGGAACGAGGATCCTCATAGATCTAGTATGGGCGATGTTTTTGTCATTTAGCGGAACCACGATCCACATCAATGACGGAGTGGTTCCTCATTCCGCTAAATGGCCGATATCATTCATTTGGAGTATGGTTATGGTTCCTTATTCCTCTATTCACCTAATTTATGTAAAATTCACACTGATTTATGGCTAATAGAGGAACGAGGATCCTCATAGATCTAGTATGGGCGGTGTTTTTGTGATTTAGCGGAACCACGATCCACATCAATGACGGAGTGGTTCCTCATTCCTTTGTATATTGGCTCAGCCAATCCGCGGAAAGCGAAGTATTTTTCCGTAACGGTTTTATACCGCTAATAGGTAAAGTAGTAGCAATCTCCAATATAAAGTTACATCGCAACATATATAAAATACGCACCAAACTATGTGAAAAAAAACTAGTAGGAGGTATTCGATGAGTAAGGAAATGAAAGCAGATTTACAAGCGGTTAGAAGTACATATGAAGCATTAATGGATAATAAAATGGTTCAAGAGGCCATGGAATTTATCGAATCAGACCATCAACGTACGGTGGAGGAGCAGATAGAAATCACAGAAATTCCAGCACCACCTTTTAAAGAAGAGACACGTGCGAAAAACATGAAAGAACGACTCGGAAAATTAGGACTTCAAGAAGTAAGGATGGATGAGGAAGGAAATGTTTATGGAATCAGACCTGGAAACGGAGACGGACCAAAGATATTTATCTCTGCCCATATTGATACCGTGTTTCCTGAAGGGACAGATGTTTCGGTCAATGAACAGGACGGCATTCTATACGCTCCCGGAATAAGTGACGATACAAGAGGGTTAGCTGAACTACTTGCCGTTCTTCGCACGATCAATCATTTCGATATTCCTACAATAGGTGACATTGTGTTTGGAGGAACAGTAGGAGAGGAGGGAGCTGGTGACTTACGTGGTGTAAAGGCGTTTTTTGCTGAGCACAATGATATCGACGGATTTATTTCCATTGATGGTCCAGGGGCAAACAGTATTGTTTATTTAGGAACGGGAAGTTATCGGTATCGTATTACATTTCATGGAGATGGTGGGCACAGTTTTGGTGCCTTTGGAATTCCTAGTGCAACCCATGCCCTTGGGAGAGCCATTGCATCTATTGCAGATCTGGAGACATCAGTAGATCCAAAAACAACATTCACTGTTGGAGAGGTTTGGGGTGGAACATCGGTCAATGCGATCGCTGCCGAAGCTGGAATGACCGTTGATTTACGCTCCAATGATCCTGAAGCATTAAAGCAACTTGATGAGAATTTTTTAAAGTTGATTCATGATGCCGTTAAAGCTGAGAACCGTCGATGGAATAGTGACGCACTGACCGTTGAAATTGATAAGTTTGGGAATCGTCCTCCAGCTAGTCAGCCAGCAGATGCAGAAATTGTGAAAGCTGCATATGGTGCAATTGAACAGGTTGTTGGTACACCATCATTGGCTGAAGCGGTTAGCACCGATGCCAATCACCCGATGAGCCTAGGAATCCCTTCGATAACCATTGGCTTAGGAGGAGAAGCAGGCTCCGCACATACGCTAGAGGAATGGTATGATCCGAGGGGTGCTTCTAAAGGTGTGCAGAAGAATTTTCTAACCCTAATCGGATTAGTAGGTGTAGAAGGTGTAAGTGAACCGTTACTAGGAAAAAGAAAGTAACAACTTTCAACAAAGGAGAAAAGTAATAATGGATGGCAGATATCGAAAAAACATAACAGCTGGTATTGCAGTGGAGATTGTATTAAAAAAAGATCAAAAAACGGGCAAAACAACACATGGAATTGTTAAGGATATACTTACTAATTCAGAATACCATCCACATGGAATTAAAGTTCGATTAGCGGATAATCAGGTAGGAAGGGTAAAAATAATTGATGCATGACGGAATGGGGAGAAGTTTGAAATGGGTGTTTTTCAGAAGCTTTTTGGAAGCAAAAAGGTGGAAAAGAAACCGCTAGATTATAAGAAACAGCTACTCTCTATTATGGGGGAAGAGGATTTAAATGAAGAAATGTGGTTTCGGGATTTAGTAATGCAAACAATCGATCAGCTGGAACTGGATTTTACACCGGAACAAGTAGCTAGCAGATTAAAAGAATGGACAGAAACTGGTCGTATACCTAATCGTTTTGCGAAGGAAGAATTTTTAAATGATATCTATCAAAACCATGCGGAATGGGTACAGGAAATGTCCGAAATCTATTTTGATGTATATCAAGATAGAAAGACCAATCAGAACATGGAGTCGTTTCTGAATGATCAAGGGGATCCTTATCGTTCGATGTCTAGCTTTAGGGTCAAACAAACCTACTTTGCACTACATTCAAATTTTCTAAATGTCATTAGTCAAATAATATGAAAAAATGGTCCGACACCAATTGGTATCGGACCATTTTTTAAGCAGCTTCTGCTTCTCGTTTTTCTTCAGAAGAATCAACAACTACACTTGCAGTTGCATCCCCCATTACGTTTACGGATGTACGCATCATATCGAGGACACGGTCAATACCAGCGATTAATGCAACACCTTCTAGTGGTAGATTAACTGCAGTTAATACCATCGTTAACATAACCATGCCAGCTCCTGGAACACCAGCTGTTCCAATTGAAGCCAATGTTGCGATTAAAGCAACCGTAAGTATTTGCGCAAATGATAAAGACTCCCCGAAATATTGTGCAATAAATACAACCGCAATACCTTGGTATAATGCTGTTCCATCCATATTAATGGTTGCACCAAGTGGGAGAACAAAGCTGCTTGTTTCTTTAGATACTTTCAAGTTCTCTTGTGTGTTTTTCATTGTAACGGGTAATGTACCAGCACTACTACATGTGCTGAATGCAACCGTTGCAGCCGGTAAAATTCCTTTGAAAAACTGAATAGGGCTACGTTTTCCAAACGTTCTAACGGCAAAGGAATAGACAATAGCTACATGGACAATACATGCTACTAATAATGCTAAGATTACTTTGATTAGAGGCAATAACACCCCTGCTCCATATTCACCAACAATAGGTGCTAATAACCCAAAGACACCGATTGGGACAAGTTTCATGATCATTCCAGTAATTTTGTACATTACTTCTGCTAATCCTTCAAAGAAACGCTGAACTGGTGCAGCTTTTTCTCCTGCTAATTTAATCCCAATTCCTAAGAAAATCGCAAAAAAGATAATCTGTAACACACTTGCTGTTGCTAGTGATTCAATTGGATTGGTTGGAATGATATTTAAGATTGTATCGACTACACTTTCCGTCTCTCCCGATGGAACTGCTTCTTCATTTACAGAAACATCAACACCTGTTCCTGGTGAAAATATATATCCTGCTATTAAACCAATGGAAATGGCGAGAAAGGAAGTAGCCAAATAATACGTAATTGTTTTTCCGCCTAATCGTCCTAACTTCTTGACATCCCCTGCACTAGTGACTCCAACAACAATGGTTGACAAGATTAAAGGAACGATAATAAAGGTAATAAGACGTAAGAATAAATCTCCTAAAGGTGCAACATAACTTGCTCCATCACCAAATATAAGACCGACGATAATAGCTAAAATAAATGCACCCAGGATTTGCCATAGCAATCCTTTTTTCATAATAATCTCCTTCCCTAGGTATTTATAAAAGGTTTGTTACATAAGATAAAAAGTAGCCAATCCTCCTTTCTTTCATAATGCGGAGGAACAACTATAGCGCTTACATATGTGTATCCCCCTCCATTCTATTAATTATTAATATTCTAATCATTTCAAAAATATATGTTATTTGTCAAGAAAATTACTCTTTGACGTAATATATATAGATAAGTAGTTTCATTGACTTTCGGTCCAATCACTTGTAGACTGATAATCAATGATTTAAGATTTAAAATTTTTTGAATGAGGTGAGATGATGGGCTTGGTTCAATCGGTAATTACAATTGGTGCCGTTTTAACAGCATTAGCAATCTTACTTGGTTTTATTTTGATAAAAATACTACGCAATGCAACCTATATTTATTACTTCCCTTGTCTTGTTTTATTTGGTAGTGGAATCGTTTTTTTATTAGCAGCAATGGCTGTTGGAAAAGTGGATATTATGGGTGCTGGGCTAGGTGGATGGGGAATCGCCACCCTATTTGCATCTGGAATCAGCTTTATGGTAACGACAGTCAATGATGTGTATGCAAGAGCAGAAGAAGGGTAGCTTAGTAAATCTTAAAAAGGATCGTAAAATGGAAATTGCCATTTTACGATCCTTTAATTGATACTACTCCTTTAAATAAGTATTTCCGTCACGTTGTTCAATTTTTCCTTCTTTCATTAGTTTTCCAAGAGCTCGTTTAAATGCAGCTTTACTAATGTTGAAGGTGCCACGAATGTCTTCAGGATCACTTTTATCACTAAACGGAATAACACCACCACTGTTTTTAATGTGAGTTAAGATTTCCTCTGCATCGTAAACCATCCCATGTTGCTTGAGCGGCCTTAATGAAACATTCAATGTTCCATCATCTTTTACCTCAATCACTCGACCTTGAACAAGCTCTCCAAGACGTGGCTCTTCCTTCCGTTCCGTATGATGGATGAATCCGCGGTAATTCTCTTCGGTAATAAGAGCAGAGCCTTCCTTACTGGTGTGATATACACGACCAGTGATCTCTTTATTAAGTAATTCTACCGGTGCTACCTCGTAAATTCTTCCAATTACTCCGTCTGTAGCGGGAATAGCTAGAAGTCTTTCTTTTCGGTCTTTCCCTAACGTAACGTATAGCTTGTCTCCCTCTGCTGGCCATACCTGTTCAAGAAGTGGAAGATCATCCTTTGAAACAAGTATTTGCTTCGTGGTACCAATGTCAACAAAAGCACCTAAGTTGGGAATAACCTCTACAACATCTGCCCAGCCATACGTATCCATTACAATGGAAGGAAGCTTTGTTGTTGCAATTGTGTTTCCTTTTTTATCTTGGTACAAAAATACATCCACATCTTGTTCGATGTCTAGCTCCGTTTCCGTTTCATTCTGATGCAACAATACTTCTTGCATATCTTTTTGCAATACATATCCTGTATCTATTTTTCGAGATACATGCATGGTTTGGATTGTTCCAATTGGTAATGTTTGCATTATGATCATCCTTTTTTATGTATTAAAAAGTGTAAAGTTTGGGCTGAGATCTGCTCAATATACAGGAACAGCCACGTCCAACTTCGACGGACAGGACGTCCTAGTGTCGATGATGCCACAGGACGTGGCGTTTTCATCGACCAGCGCTAAAGCTGTAGCGCAACTTCCCTCGCCTCCGTACGATAAGTCAACATCGGCTCCGAGAGTAAGGAGGGTCGACTAAAGACGGCCTCCTGAGGCCAACGTCGACATACCCCTTTTGCAGGGGCATGTTTCCTTTATCTCCTTGAAAAAGGAATACACTTTTTCTGCGTGCGATGTTTTGCTGACGTAGCATTACTTCTCCTACGGTAAGAATAATCGATTAAAACCGTCACTTTGCGTGACAACATCGATACACCCATCATGGATGGGCGCAGTTCGTACGTCGCTAAACGGGCGCTTGCGCTTTTGTTCTGTATTGGAAAAGGGGTACCCTTACTAAAAGAGTACCCCTTTGTATATAAAGTAACACGTAAGTTTTATTTTTAATAATCCTGAGTAAATTTCAGGATTGGAAATTCTTCTTTATAGCTTTTTGGAAAGCTTATAACTGCTGCTATTATAATTATTTCATCTCGGATAACGCAACTCCGAGCTTTAGAATTTCTCAAACCGCGGTACATGTTCCACTGGATGTCCTCTAACTTAAGCAACGTAAGCCCTACCTGCTCTTACGTCCTTGCGACCCTATAGTCGCGCCAGTGTGAATAAGCATCTTTAAAAACATTGTAGAATGCCAGATCACTTAGATGTTACTTTAGTAACTAAGTTATCTTCTCACAAATGTTACTATTTGTCAAATTGCCCTAAAATCGTTAAAACTCTTTTCTGGAAAAAATCAGCCCAGATATTTTTAATGACAACAAGTAGATGGTAATGGAAACGATAACTAAAACGAAAAATGGCTGAAATGGGATAGACTTTTCTACCAATGGTACAATCCCCTGGTCTAAGTCATTAAAAATAATGTGATCCTCCATTCTTAATATTTCAATTAGAGGAGTAAAGGAACTAATAAGCAATACGCCATATAATATAGCTGAAATTATACTTGCAACCGTAAATGACTCAAAAAAATAGTAAATTGGTAGAAATATCGCTTTGACTATAAGGCCTAAACAAATGACGGTTAGAATATCAATCCAATGGTAGGTGTATCTAGGTAACGTAGAAAAAGTCTCTATTAGTTGCCCAACCATAGCCTGATAGAAAATAATACCTATCCATACGGTAAAAAAGAGCAAATACCTACCCTTTACAATGAAATCTTTATTTATTGGCAAACTTAAAGTAAATCGATTGATATTTGCACGGTCATCAACGTAAAAGCTGCCTATAATAAGTACCGGTAATATGAGCCCCACCGTTGTATAGATCGGAGGTAAATGGATCAGATAGCCAATTGGAATTAGGCATAACGCTGTTAGAATTGCATTCTTAAGGGCAATAAAATCACGTTTTACTAAACTAACCATTATATTACACCACCTCTAAATATCTCGTTTTGTAAATAACCAGGTAGACAATAAATAGGAAATGAACAGACTCCCTAATGATAGAACTGTTAAAATGAGATACGGTTGTACGTCAATAAGTTGATGGATCTTCTGTTTTAATTGATCATCAAAGGTTAGATAGGGATTTCCCTGGGCAACACCAAATGAAAATGCACCAATAAATAACAGAATGAAGTAGGCAGTTATCGCCTTATTGAAATTCCTAAAATAATAAAATATCGGAATAGAGACCGCTAAAAGTAAGCTAGTTATCGTGAATAACTCGAAAGCACCAAAAAAGGAAATCGGATTACGTTCCAGAAACGGTAATCCCTGATAAGCAAAGTAATCAATCGTACCAATATATCCGCTAAATCCAGCAGACAATATCAAGAAGTATATATATCTAGCAAACACAATTTGCCTTCGTTTTACTGGAAGACTTGTGAGAAAACGATTCACCTCATTTTTGTCATCGCAAAAAAATGAAAAGATAATAAAACCTAGAATAATCCAGACAAATGTAGTACGAATTGGAAAGTTAAGTCCATAAGAAACGGGAATTAGGATAAAAAAGAATATAATGTAAAACTTAGTTAATTTCAATTCCTTCAGCAAAATCGGCAGCACCTGTTGAACTCTCCTTTCTCGTCATAAAAAACATGATGTCTTCTAATGTTGCTCTCTCCGTTACGATATCCTTACCAATTGGGTCAAAAATAGCTGGGTCGCCTTCAAATAGGGCACTAAATCCAAGATTGTTTTCTTGGATGCCAATAAATAAATCTTTCGTGTCTGTATCAATCAAATCTGATCGGCCTTTAATGACATAAAAACTGTCTTTTATCTGTTCCATACTCTTTTGAAACATGATCTTGCCTTTATAAATGAAAATAATGTGATCTGCAAGACGATCCAAATCTGTCGTAATATGGGTCGATAAAAAGATGGTTTGATTTTCTCGGACCATCAATTCCTGGAGTAAATCTAACAGTTCTCTACGAAAAATGGGATCTAAACCTGCTGTTGGTTCATCCATGACAATGAATTCTGGCTCATGAGCTAGTGCAAAAAGTAATGAAGTTTTCATTTTCATCCCCTTAGAGAACTTTTTAATCTTTTTCTTTAAGGGAAGTTCAAATTCGGTTACATACCTTTGAAACAGATCCTCATTCCATGTTTCATAGAGTGGGGCAATAAATGATTTCATATGATTAATGGTAAAATCCTCATACATAAATAAATCATCGTAAACAAAACCAATCCGTTGCTTTAGATGTTGATTTTTATGGGTATTACCGAAAAGTTTGATTTCACCCTCATCAATTTTTAAGAGGTTCATCATCATTTGGATTGTCGTTGTTTTGCCACTACCATTAGGACCAATAAAGCCAGTAATAAAACCCCGTGGAATGGTAATGTTGAGATCTTCAATTGAAAAGCCTTTTCTTCGTTTAGTAACATGATGAAACTCGACCGTATTCATCTACTCATCTCCTTCATAATAAATGTCTATTAACTCAATCAACTCATTTTTGGACAGTCCTAACCGTTGACCGGTTTGAATGATTTGTTCCAGTTCATTTTCAAATTCTCGAATTTGCCATTCTTTAAGTACGTGGGCTTGCTGACCAGCAACAAAAGTCCCCTTTCCAACTGTAGAGACCAAATAACCTTCCTTTTCCAATTCTTCATAGGCACGCTTGGTAGTTATGACACTAACCTTAAGCTCTTTCGCTAATTGGCGCATGGAAGGAAGGGCGTCACCCTCCTTTAGTTCTCCGGAAAATATATTCTGTTTAACTTGCTCGATGATTTGTTGGAAAAGGGGTTCCTTGCTATTACTTGAGATAAGAATGTTCATAGCATATCCCCTTTGTTTTTATTATTGTATATACACAATATATACAATATATACATAAGTGTCAACTCTTCGTTTAGGATAATGGAAAAGGGAGTCAATACTTGTTGCACGTAACAGTAAATCTACTATTATGAAAAAATAATAAGAGTACCTTAACACGTGTAGGTAAGATGATATGGTAAACTAAATATGATAAATGAAACATGGAGTGTTTATATGGGAATTTTCTTTAATGTGATATTACCAATTATTGCAGTATTTGCAGCCGGGTATATATTGCAGCGGATACGTGTACTTGATGTGAAGGCAATTGCCTCCGTGTCTGTGTATATTTTTCTGCCATCATTGGTTTTCACGCAATTATATGAAGCAAAATTTAACGAGAGTTATACGATATTGCTTGTATTTGCATTTATTTTACTGTTTATGATGATCGTATTGAATCGAATACTTAAACATTTATTTAAATGGACACAATCCGTTGAAAGTGCATCCATATTAACATCTGCATTTATGAATGGAGGCAACTATGGAGTACCAGTAATTCTATTTGCTATTGGTGAGGAAGCTTTGCCATATGCAGTTTTCTTCATGGTTGTTCAGACATTATTTATGAATGCCTTTGGTGTGTATTATGCGTCTAGGGATAAAAGTGGGTATAAACGTGCCCTGATAAAAATTTTAAAACTTCCTGCAACTTATGCGGCTGTATTCGCCTTTATTCTACAAAATATTGCCTGGGAAATACCTGAATCAGCTTATTCAACCTTGTCGATGTTATCGGATGCAGCCATACCATTAATGATGGTAATGTTAGGTATGCAGCTCGCTTCTATTACTTCAATTAAATTTAACTGGCAAGTTATCTTATCAGCGCTATCGATTCGTATGGTTATTTCTCCAATTATAGCGTTTATTTTTATATGGCTATGGAATGTTGATCCAACAATTGCTGCAGTTATACTTGTTGTATCAGCAATGCCAAGTGCTGCAACAACAACAATGTATGCAATTGAGTTTGATACGGAGCCAGACCTTGTATCTAGCATTACCCTTGTTACAACTCTTTTCAGTATTATTTCTGTTACGATATTGTTGAACGTAATAACGTAATTCAGTTATTTACTGTATAAATATCGAGAAATGTGTAGGTATTTCGTGCATAAGTTTTGGAAATATAAATCAAACAGTCATTTCATATACGAAGTGTTCGCTTTACTGGTCAGAAGGAAACATTTAGAGAAGTTGTAAATAGAAAGAAAATTATAATTATATTGACATCATATATTATTTTATATATGATAAATCTATTATGAAGAGTGAAAATAAACAACAAAAAGTGTATCGAATCGTAAAAGGTAGAATTATAGAAAGGGAATATGTTCCGGGACAACGAATTGTAATCGACCAACTTGCCAAAGAAATGAAAACGAGTTCCATTCCAGTACGTGAGGCAATTCGCCAATTGGAGGCGGAACGCTTAATTGTATATAAACGAAATGTAGGTCCTGTAGTTGCAGAAGTGAATGAATCAGACTACTCGGATACCCTGCGCGTACTTGCTGTCCTGGAAGGTTATGCAACGGTTTTAAGTGCTCAAACCATGACACCAGAAAAAATTGAGCAGTTAAAAGAACAGAATAAAAAGATGGAGGAGGCTTTAGAGGATTTCGACATTATTCGATTTAGCAAATTAAATGCTGCCTTTCATAAAATGATTTGTGAGGAATGCAATAATAATTATTTGCTGGAATCCATTAAGAACACCTGGAATCGATTAGATGCTATTCGGGGAGCAGGTTCCATGCTTTACTCATTACGTGTAAAGGAATCGATTCAAGAACATCACCAACTGATTGCTTATTTAGAATCAGGAGAAGAGCCTGCGAAGTTAGAAATGCTTGCTAGAAACCATAAAATTCGAACCGCTGAGAACTTTGAACAACGCCGGAAAAACCAGTTAGAAACGAATATCACACCATAAGAGGGATTGAAAAACGAAAAGGTTCTGCTTAGATGTAGACATACTATATTTCACTAACAAATTCGCACAGTGATTCACAAATGAATTCACTGTGCGAATTTGTTATATCAAGGATTTCAAAATTGCATTGTAGACTATGTAAATAGATGTAGTTAAATAAAGGTTCTAATCAGATAATCATATTCAGAGTTTAATGGTGAAATTTAAGTTGATATTGTGAAATGTTGATCTTAAACTAAAGAAGAGTTAGTGGAATAGGGAAATCAGATTTTTATTATTCACATAGTAGGACAGTGTTATAATATTAGTATTAAAAGGAGGGGCTGTGAAAAGTATGAAATGGTCAGAGGTTAGAAAGTTGTACCCGAATCAATTTGTTAAGTTAAAAGTGTTAGCTTCTCACATTGAAAATAGTCAAGAAATTATTGAGGATATCGCGGTAATTAAACCTGTAACCGAGAAAAGTGCAACAAAGGAATTGCTAAATTCAAAAGGTGATGAGTTAGTTTATCATACTGCTAATGAAAATGTTGTGCTTGAAGTCCGTCAAGATATGGGGCTAAGGAGGTTCGTTTATCATGAAAATTAAGTATAAATACGGGTTGCTTTTGGTTGATATTACATTAAAATTTAATGGAAAAATTAAAGTGATAGAAAATATGGTGTTGGACACAGGAGCTGCTAGAACACTAATCTCACAAGATGTTGTTGAAGATATTGATCTTCGAGTTGATTTTCATGATCGAATTGTAACCTATTTTGGAGTAGGCGGAAAAGAACATGCTTTTAGAAAACAAATAGACCAAATTCAAATTGGTGATTTTGTAGTTAACATGGTTGAAATAGATTTCAATGACTTTGGTTATGAAGATATTAACGGATTGCTAGGATTAGATTTATTATTAAAGGCTGAATTCACAATAGACTTAATGCATCTTGAAATGAATAGAAATGGCTGATTAGAGCATTAATGATAAATTGTTTCTTACTTATTTTTAGATGTTTACAAAAGTTAACTATTCAATACTAATATTAAATGGCCCCCCAATTACCTATAGAATATGATATTGGCTCCTTGATAAAATAACCTCACCAAAGATTTAACTCTTCTTCATACATATATTGTTTTAAGGCCATATGCAATACTTAGACTTATATAGGAGATTTAATTTTACACGGTTAGAGAATCAATTCACTAGCTTCAATGAAAGAAAGCTATTTGACAGCTACTATAATGTTAAAGAGTATTGTAGTTTTACAAGGAATTTTATTGAGGTTATAAGGGATTCATATGAAAACGCAATATGTAAATCGTGTAACCCCCATCTTGACTGGAAAAAATTCTATACATCACTTTTCTTTCCTCATAAGACCACACAATGTAGTAAATGCAAGTAGAACCACGATATAACCACCCATATATTTCAATACTAACTACTCTAATTGGATCATTAGGTCTGGTGATAAATAGCTTTCTGTCATTGTCGTCATTCTTTATGGGTCTAGTTGTTTTAGTAGCAATAATAACCTTTCTTATTATGATTATTTCATTATTTCACAGTATTTTGCAAAGTGAACTTGTTTATGGTTGGGAGGACATTAGAATAATAATTTAATTATGCTATTCAACTATAGGGGGCAAGAGTTAAACAATGCATTTTTAATTGAATTGCAACTTTCTATGTAAAATCCTGAGATTGTTTTTAGAATATTATGTTAGTATTAAGCTGAGGAGCTATCTTAAATTAATTATGATTCAAGATGAAGGAGGATATACTTCCTTTATTGAGCCAGTAAAAGGGGGCTAATCTCGTGTTTCAATCAAAATCATTTTTTCATGCTTGCTTGAAGATTATCGGTGTCTTAACAATCATATGGAGTTTTAGCCATATCGCTCCAGTGATTAATCAATTCTATTCTGTTTATAATCAGCCAGAGCTGATGACAGGAAATGATCTAAGGTATTTTCGTTTTTCTCTCATCTTTCAAGTGATATATCCTATTTTGCTATTTGTCATTGGAATCTCCTTGTTGAAGGGTGGAGAAGCCATGGTTCAATGGGCTTTTCACGATTCGGATGACGAAAGTGATAATCATAGTGGGGTGTTTTTTATACTACTTATGAAAGTTTCTGGATTGGTTCTAATGATTATCGCCATTCCAAGAACTTTTCAAATAATATCCAATTTGCTATTTGTTTCATCTGCCAATACAGTAAACACGAGTAATCAGGAAATGTTTATCGTTCAGAATCTCGTAACAACGATTATTAATTTACTGCTTGGATTATATTTATTAAGAAGCGGGAAGCTATTTTATCGAATTGGCTTCGTTAAACAAAATGAGGAAGATGATGAAAGATAACAAGGTGGTTTATTGATTGACCGCCATATAAATGAAGAATTCGTTTACGCTTAATTTAGAAACAAATTTGTTTTGTCGGACAAGTACTTGTTACCGATATAGTTGTGATCCAAAATTTGAGATAAAGCGGTAAAACGAAGTGGGGATCAATTGCCCGCACCTCATAATGGAATCAGTTAAAACAAACTGGTTCTCTTTTGTTTACTAACAAATGTTGCTTTCGTGTATTAAATGGTTTGATAAAGTAATTACATCATTATATCCAATAGCTCTGGTATGATAGGTGAAACAAAAAAGTTACGTCGCATTCAATCTATAAAACGCAACAATCGTTAATTATTCGTATCATTTTCCCCGTTGACATTATATTTGAAATCATATATGATTTAATTGTTCAGAAAATTTATAGTAATTAAATTAGTATAAACATGGAGGGGATTTGGGTGGCTTACGAAGAGGAAAAAAAGCGATTTAGAGGATCGATTGCTCCAGTAATAACACCATTCAATGAAGATGAAAGTATTGACTTCGACAAATTCAAGGAACTCATCCATTGGCAAATCAACAACGGAAGTCATGGCATTTCGGTGACGGGAACATCCGGTGAACCAAGTTCAATGACTGTTGAGGAACGATTAAACGTAATGGAAACTGCATGTCAAACTGTAAACGGAAGCGTCCCGTTTTTACCTGGAACAGGCTCAACAAACCACCAGGAAACACTCCACATGACGAAAGCTGCACAAGAAATGGGAGCAGATGGAGCCATGGTCATTGTCCCATACTACAATAAACCCAACCAACACGCCTTATACAAACATTTTAAAACAATTGCTGACTCCGTAGATATTCCAATCATTTTATATAACATCCCAGGTCGCACAGCGGTAAATTTGGAAGCGATTACAATAGCGAGACTAGCCGAAGATTGTCCAAACATCATTGGGGTTAAAGAATCCAATAAAGACTTTGAACATGTAAATAAAGTATTACTCCACTGTGGTCGAGACTTTAATTTGTATTCAGGAATTGAAGTCCTATGTTATCCAATGCTGGCAATTGGTGGAGCAGGACATATTAGTGCAACAGCGAATATTGCCCCTAGAGAAGTAGCAGATATATTCAATAAATGGGAAGCTGGTGATGTCAAAGGTGCACAGGACCTACATTATAAAATGATGCCATTAAATGATGTGCTATTTCGAGATACAAATCCAGCCCCTGCAAAGACCGCACTTGGAATGATGGGGAAAGTAAAACCGATACTTAGAAAACCATTAGATGTACCTTCCGAGGAAATTCAAGAAGAGATACGTGAAACATTAATTTCCTATCAATTAATTCAGGAAGATGTAGCTGCGAATTAGGTTAATTAGGCTTTGGATAAGTAGTTTTTTAAAAAGGGTGATCATATGGAACATAAACAATTGGAAAATGTCCAGCTCTACATTAACGGAGAATTTGTAGAAGCGAGTTCGATGGAACGGTTTGAAAATAAAAACCCATTTACGAATAAGGTGACGAATCTTGTTTCTAAAGGGGATCAAGCAGATATTGAGAAAGCAGTTTCTGCTGCAGATGAAGCGTTCCGAAATGGACCATGGGGAACGATGAAGCTTAAAGAACGAATGAAATATATGGAAAGGATTGCCGACCTCATCGAAGAGGAAGCGGAAGAAATTGCCCATTTGGAATCGCTTGATTCGGGCTTGCCGATAAGCCAAACAAGGAAAATGGCTGCAAGGGGTGCCGAGAATTTTCGATTTTACTCCAGAATGGTGCAGTCTCGTATGCATGGGGATGCGTACCAAGTAGATGCCGATTTCTTGAATTATACGGTTTATCAGCCTTTAGGTGCTGTTGGGTTAATAACTCCTTGGAACGCACCGTTTATGCTTTTAACCTGGAAGGTTGCACCTGCACTGGCTACTGGAAATACGGTCATTTTGAAGCCGGCTGAACTATCTCCATTATCAGCAAATATTCTAGCCAAAATCATTCATAAAGCAGAGCTTCCTAAGGGAGTATTTAATGTCGTACATGGTCTTGGGGAAACAGCTGGGGAAGCACTTGTTAAACATGAAAAAGTAAGAGCGATTTCCTTTACTGGTGAAACAACTACTGGGAAGCGAATCATAAAAAATAGTGCCGATTCATTGAAGAAAACATCGATGGAACTTGGAGGGAAATCACCATTAATTGTTTTTGACGATGCCGATATGGAACAAGCGTTGGATGCAGCAGTTTGGGGAATTTTTTCCTTCAATGGCGAACGTTGTACAGCGAATTCAAGGGTCTTTTTGCACAAAAACATAAAGGATAAATTCATTGCTTCCTTAAAAGAACGTGTCCAAAACATTAGCATTGGTGACCCGTTGGCTGATGATACGGAGCTTGGTCCACTGATTGACCGTGGTCATTTTCAAAAGGTTACTAGCTATATAGAATTAGCAAAAGAAGAAGGTTGTGAAGTTATTCAAGGAAGTGTTTCACAGGAACTGGAAAAAGGTAATTTTGTTCCTCCAACATTACTACTGAATGCAAGAAACGACATGAAAGTTTGCCAGGATGAAATCTTCGGTCCGGTTATGGCGGTTATTGAATTTGAAACCGAAGAAGAAGTAATTGATATGGCTAATGATGTTGATTATGGACTTGCAGGGTATGTTTGGACGAACGATATGAAGCGTGGTCATCGAGTAGCACAAGCAGTTGAATCGGGAATGCTTTGGGTGAATTCACAAAATGTACGCGATCTACGCATTCCATTTGGTGGAATGAAAGCAAGTGGGATAGGTCGTGAAGGAGGCCACTTTGCCATTTTCGAATTTTACACCGAACCAAAGGCTATTCATGTAGCTATTGGTGATCATCCTATACCACAGTTTGGAAAGAAGAAAAAATAAGGAGGGAAAACAAAATGCCAGCAAAAACAGGGAAGGAATATATTAGTCGTTTAAAAGAAGCTAAAAATAATGTTTATATCCATGGAGAAAGAGTGGAGGATGTGACCGAGCATCCTGCCTTTAAGAACGTGATCAAATCCATGGCAAACTTGTATGATCTACAACATGAAAAACAAGACAAAATGTTGTACACCTCTCCAACAACAGGAGAAAAAGTCGGGATGACCTTTTTACAGCCGAAAACCGTAGAGGATTTAATCGCTCGCCGAGAAGCCATTACGGAGTGGGCTAGAACTTCTGGCGGAATGATGGGGAGATCGCCTGATTATTTGAATGCCGAAGTAATGGCAATGGGCGTAAACAACCGTTTATTCGCAGAAGCAGATCCTCGTTTTGCTGAAAATGCGCGGAATTACTATGAGTATGCCCGGGAAAATGATATTAGCTTAACCCATACATTAATTCACCCGCAAGTAAATCGTGCCAAAATGCAGCATCAGCAAAAGGATGCAAATGTCGCCCTGCATTTAGTCGAGGAACGTGATGATGGAATTATTGTAGACGGAATCCGATTATTAGCAACACAAGGCGGAATTACCGACGAGATCCTAGTATTCCCATCGACGGTGAAAAAAGCTGGAGAGCTTGATGACCCGTATTCATTAGCATTTGCAATTCCTAATAATACGCCAGGCTTGAAATATATTAGTAGAGAATCCTTTGATTACGGAAAAAATGATTGGGATCACCCACTAAGTGCCCGGTTTGAAGAAGGAGATGCCATTGTTTCGTTTGAGAATGTATTTGTTCCTTGGGAGCGCGTCTTCGTTTGTGGAAACTCTTCGGTATGTAATCGCACTTTCAGAGAAACAAATGCTGTGGTACACATGGCCCATCAGGTGGTTTCGAAAAATATTGTGAAGACAGAATTTGTCCTTGGAGTTGCACTAAGTATTATGGATGCTATTGGAATTGACCAGTTCCAGCATGTGAAAGACAAAGGTACGGAAATTATGCTGACTCTAGAAGCCATGCGCTCCCATTTGTATCGTGCAGAGCACAACGCCAAGCTTGATAGCTCTGGAACGATGACACCAGATTATGCTGCATTAGATGCTGCACGCAACTGGTATCCACGTATCTATCCTAGATTGTCCGAAATTGTTCGCATTATTGGAGCTTCTGGCCTAATGGGAATCCCAACAGAAGCAGACTTTAACCATGACGAGATCGGTCCATTAATCCATCGTGGATTACAAGGGAAAAATTTAGAAGGCTATGAACGTGTTCAATTGTTCCGATTAGCGTGGGATATGACCATGAGTGCATTTGGTAGCAGACAAACCCATTATGAATACTATTTCTTTGGTGATCCAGTGAAAATGGGAATGACGTATTTTGATAACTATGATAAGGACACTTACAAAGATTACGTCGATAATTTCTTGAAAAAATCTAGTAGTGTTCAAGTTTAATAAATGAGGGTAAGCGCCTCGTCGGGGAAGTCGAGCACCCCACCAGGGGAGATGAGCGCCCCACCCGGGAAGTTATGGGTCAAATACGTAACACCACCTATCCCAACGATAGGAATAACGAGTACAAACAAAGGGGGAGGAACAATTGGACTATCATATTATCCGTTGCGCAAGAGCGATTCTACACGTTACGGATTTAGAAGCTTCGCGTAAGTTTTATGTAGATGCACTTGGTTTTATTGAAACGGAGGCAGATGAAAATCATATTTACTTGCGTGGTCTGGAAGAACATACCCACCATAGCCTTGTGTTGAAGAAGGCGGAAAAACCAGCAGTAGAAGCACTTGGGTATAAAGTTTCTTCTAACAAGGATTTGGAAACGTTATCACACATGTTTGAAGATAAAGGTTATCCGACGAAGTGGCTAGAAAAAGGGGAACAGCATGCTGTAGGTAGAGCATTGCGAGTTCAGGACAATTCGGGATTACCGCTTGAGTTTTTTGCAGAAATGGAACCTGTTGAACGTCTTTTGCAACGCTATGACCTTTACCAGGGATCACGCATGCAACGTATTGACCACTTTAATTGTGGTGTTCCAGATGTAGAAGCAGCCTATGCTTTTTATCAAGAGCACTTAGGTTTTGCTTGTTCCGAGTACACAGACACTCCAGAAGGAAATATTTGGGCTGCATGGTTACATCGGAAGCAAAATGTTCACGATGTTGCCTTTATGAATGGACTTGGTCCGAGACTTCATCATATCGGTTTTTGGTTGCCAGATCAGTTATCCCTTATTCATACATGTGATGTGCTCGCATCCATGGGATATGGAGAAAGTTTAGAACGTGGTCCTGGACGACATGGATTATCCAATGCATTCTTTTTATATTTACGCGATCCCGATGGCCATCGAATCGAGCTTTACAGTGGAGATTATTTAACGAGTGACCCCGACTTTAAACCGATCCGTTGGGATATCAATGATCCGATGCGGCAAACTTTTTGGGGACATGAAGCTCCTGATAGTTGGTTTAATGAGGCTTCTTCGGTGTTGGATGTTTTTACAGGTGAGGAAGTGAAACAAAAACCGGGCAAATTAAAGCAGCATAAGCCAACCTTTGTCATATAGATATAAAGAGTCCCTATAGAGGAGGTATATTTATGGACGATCAGACGTTTCGAAAGGCAATGGGGAAGTTTGCTACGGGGGTTACGGTTGTTACAACCCAGTTTGGTGAAGAAATCCATGGTATGACAGCGAACGCATTTATGTCGGTTTCTTTGAATCCTAAACTTGTATTAATTTCGATTGATCATAAAGCAAACATGATTGATTACATTAATAATACTGGAAAATTTGCTATCAGTATTTTAAATGAAGGGCAAAAAGATATTTCCGCTTATTTTGCTGGGCAAAACCAAGAGAGTAGAGAGATAGATTTTAACTGGTTCAATGACATGCCTACAATCAAGGAGTCCCTTGCTAACTTGACTTGTGAGGTTCATGATTCCGTCGTTGCAGGCGACCATACCCTTTATATTGGAAAGGTAACCGATATAAAAATAACAGACGGAGAACCTTTAGCATTTTACGAGGGGAAATATCGACAAATGCAAAATGGTGCTGGAGTGAATTAATAGGAGAATCTTCAATCAGTGGGGCTTCATCCCCACTGGCCTGTAGATGAATCGAACATTTTCAGGTAGCTGACCGCAACGAAATTCTAAGGTAGGGAAACTTACCATCAATAGATACAACGTAAAATATTGAACCCATTGCGCTAGTGACAAATACCATTTGAGCGCAATGTCTACTGAATGGAGGGAGTTCATCTTGAATCAACAACTGATGAAGAAAACACAAGTTGAACCGGACATGTTTCAAAAGATTGCTGGTCATGAGCAGGTTGTTTTTTGCAATGACCCAGCCTCAGGATTACAAGCAATAATTGCCATTCATAATACAACGCTTGGACCAGCGCTTGGTGGTACAAGAATGTATCCCTATGCCTCGGTTGATGAGGCATTGGAGGACGTATTGCGGTTATCCGAAGGGATGACGTATAAATGTGCTGCAGCTGACCTTGATTTTGGCGGTGGAAAGGCAGTCATTATAGGGGACCCAAAAAAAGATAAATCATCCGCCTTATTTCGTGCATTTGGACAATACGTAGATTCATTGAATGGAAGATTTTATACAGGTACAGATATGGGGACGACAATGGATGATTTTGTCCAGGCGACAAAGGAGACAAATTTTATTAACGGGATACCAGAAGCATATGGCGGAAGTGGGGATTCATCCGTTCCAACAGCACAAGGCGTGATCTACGGATTAAAAGCAACCAATCAGTTTTTATTTGGTAACGAAACACTTGCTGATCGAACCTATGCTGTACAGGGGTTAGGAAAAGTAGGCTTTAAGCTTACAGAACAGTTGTTACAAGCAGGTGCTCATGTAATTGTAACCGATATTCATGAAGAAGCAATTACTGCAATTGAAGCTAGAGCTGCCGAGCTAGGGGCTCCGCTTACGACGGTAAGTGCAGAAGAAATCTATCAATCTGATGCTGACATTTTTGTGCCATGTGCGCTTGGTGGGATACTAAATGATCATACAATCTCCCAGTTAAGGGTGAAAGCAGTAGTTGGTTCTGCTAATAATCAATTACAAGATCGTCGGCATGCAAAGGATTTACACGACAAAGGGATTCTCTATGCACCAGACTATATCGTTAATGCTGGTGGTTTGATTCAAGTAGCAGATGAACTATATGGACCAAATAAAGAACGAGTCTTATTAAAAACAAAGACCATTTACAGAACGTTATTAGAAATCTATGAGCAAGCAAATCTCGATGTGATAACAACGTTAGAGGCAGCCGATCGAAAATGTCAGAAGCGCTTAGAGCAACAAAGGCATCGGAATAATTTTTATACGCGCACACGCAGCCCAAAATGGGAAGTGAAGGAATAGGATAATGGAGGTGAGAAGATGGTTGAAGTAAAGTTTCATGACATTGGTGAAGGTATGAATGAAGGGGAAATAATCAATTATTTTGTAAAAGTAGGAGATACGGTCACAGCGGACCAGCCACTTGTCGAAATGCAAACCGATAAAATGGTGGCGGAAATTCCATCTCCTGTATCAGGTAAGGTTCAAACAATTCATTATGATGTTGGAACTACGGTTACGATAGGATCAACATTACTTGAAATTAATACTGGTCAAGAAGAAACCTATGCGTCATCAGAAAAAGAGGTTTCTGCGGCTGTATCGGTACCAGAGAAACCGACGAAACCAAGTCAACCTCAAGCAAAGAAGCAGAAGAAACCTCCGAAGCGGATAATCGCTGCACCACATACACGCAGAATAGCACGTGAAAATGACGTTGATATTGAACAAGTAATAGGATCCGGTCCGAATGGAAGGGTACTCGATCAAGATATTTATCGGTATGTCGAACAAAAAACAGCGACAAACGTTCCGACAGAGCATTTTGTTCAACCTTCCGATTCAGGTGATTCCATAACCGAAACAGTAGCTAGCGATACGATTCCGTTTACAGGGATTCGCAAACAAATAGCCAAAAAAATGACCGAATCCTTAACAACGATACCTCATGTTACTCATTATGATGAAGCGGATCTAACCGAATTAATGAAATTACGTGCTGAATTAAAAGATGCCGGTGAATCGATTTCTGTTGCTGCCTTCTTTTTAAAAGCAATTGCACTTACGTTAAAAGAATTTCCTGTTTTTAATGCCCAACTCGATGAGGAAAATGAGGTTATTCGACTACATAAGAATTATCATATTGGGCTTGCGACGAATACGGATAACGGACTACTCGTTCCAGTCCTACGTGACGTCAATAAAAAATCACTTCGTACGATCCACACAGAAATGAAGGCCTTAACGAAAAAGGCACAGGATGGGAAGTTAACCGTCAAGGAGATGAGCGGTGGAACCTTTACCATTAGCAATGTCGGTCCGTTAGGTGGAATTGGAGCAACACCAATCATTAATCATCCACAAACAAGCATTATTGCATTTCATAAAACGAAAAAAGCTCCGGTTGTCATGGATAATGATGAAATTTCTGTACGGTCAATCATGACAATGTCCCTTTCGTTTGATCATCGTGTAACAGATGGAGCAAATGCGGTTCAATTTACGAATCGTTTTAATGAACTAATCGAAAGTCCGAATAAGCTTTTGTTGGAATTGGTTTAAAAAGACGAGGTGAATCTTTATGTATCAAGCAAGGGCGAGAATTTCTGGTTTTGAGCAGGAACAAAATATATTAGTTGGTGATTCGCAAGTAGTTTGGGACGGAAAAAGCTATGCAGACACAGCGATTCCCTGGCAATCTCCAGTCAATGGGATGATTTATGGGACAATTTTTAACGTCAATGAACAATTGGATGCCATGAAGGAAACCTTTCATGAGAAACCTTATTTGACCAAACCAAATCGTCCTGTTTTATACGTGAAACCGAGAAATACTATTAATGCTCACCTACATGAAGTAGTTTTACCAGAGGATGTATCCGAAGTTCAAATAAACGCAACACTCGGTGTTGTAATGGGGGAAAATGCGACCCGTCTATCAGAAGAAAACGCAATGGAATATGTGGGCGGGTATACGGTTGTCAATGATGTGACCGTTCCTCATGATAATTTTTATCGACCAAATATAAAAAATAAGGTTCGGGATGGTTTTTGCCCGGTGGGACCATGGATTATGAATAAAGATGTGGTTTCCAATCCAGAAGCATCAATGATCTGGACATTTAAAAATGATGAATTGATACAAGTACAAAATTTAACAGATCTCGTACGACCAATTAAAAAGCTATTGGCAGATGTTACGGAATTCATGACTTTGTATAAGGGAGATATGTTACTTGTTGGTGTTCCGCATAATCCACCGATCGCAGTAAATGGGGATACCATACGTATCGAGATTGACCAAGTTGGACGACTAGAAAATACGTTTGTCCATGAGACGGGAGGGACAGCACTGTGAAGCATGCTCGTGTTGCTTGTTTTGGTGCCATACATGATGCAATTGAAGTAGAAGGTCAGGTTAAACTTCGTGATGGAAGACGAGTAGATCCCGATTCTGTTGTATGGCTACCACCCGTTATGTTCGGAACCATTTTTGCCTTAGGATTGAATTATGCAGATCACGCAAGCGAAATAAGCTTTCAGGCCCCGGAAGAACCTCTCGTATTTTTAAAAGGGCCGAACACCTTGGTAGGCCACAGGGGACAAACGCGTCGACCAGCAGGGGTAGAAATGATGCATTATGAATGTGAGTTAGCGGTTGTTATTGGCAAGACAGCTAAGCATATTCGTAAAGCAGAAGCCTATGACTATATTAAGGGATATACCGTTGCGAATGATTACGCCATCCGGGATTACTTAGAAAATTATTATCGTCCCAATTTAGCAGTGAAGAATCGTGATACATTAACACCAATTGGACCCTATTTGGTAGATAAAGAGGATGTTCCGGATCCAATGAATCTCTCGATGCGAACGTTTGTAAATGGGGAGCTTACACAGGATGGCTCCACAAAGGATATGGTTTTTGATATTCCGTATTTAATCGAATACTTAAGCAGTTTTATGACATTGCAAGAGAATGATGTCATTCTCACTGGAACTCCAAAAGGAACAGTTAATGTAAAAGAGGGGGATAAGGTAGTTACGGAAATCGAAGGAGTCGGATCACTTGAAAATAGCATTGTCGGTGATCGTGTATTTCATAGCTAAGGAGTTGATAGAATGCCACATGTGATTGTTGAGTACACCAATAACTTGAGGAGTGAAGGAAATATACCGAACCTTCTGCAAAAAATAAATGAAACATTGATCGAACAAGGAGATGTATTTCCAATTGGTGGAATTCGTTCACGTGCAATCGAGTTGAGCAACTATGTCGTCGCTGATGGAACTGGTGCAGATGATGCATTTGTTCATGTGTCATTGAAAATCGGTGCAGGGAGAGACGAAGCTGTACTAAAACATGCCTGTGATCAGGTCTTTGCACAAATAGAAAATCACTTTTCCGAGTTATTTCAATCTCGATATTTGGCCCTATCAATGGAGGTTGAAGAATTTCAGAAAGCAACCTATAAGAAAAATAATATACACACTCGGTACAAGTAATATGTCAATCCAATCTTTCCTATATTTTTATGTAGGAAGGATTATTTTTTCATGTTTTCAAACGGAGGGATAGAAATGGACTTAGGATTACAAGGGAAATCGGTTATTGTAACAGCAGCTAGCAAAGGGTTAGGAAAAGCAACAGCGACTGCTTTCGCAATGGAGGGGGCACATGTTTTAATAAGTAGCCGGAATGCCGCAACCCTTAAAGAAGCTGTTACAAACATACGTAAAGAAACAGGAAACGAGAATGTTGATTATATTGTGTGTGATATGAAAAAAGCGGCTGATATAAAAGCATTGGTCGAAAAGGCAGTTAACTGGAACGGTACTGTTGATGTCTTAATTAATAATGCTGGTGGGCCCCCTGCAGGAAGCTTTCTAGATATGAATGATGCGGATTGGTACCACGCCTTTGAACTGAATTTACTAAGCTTTGTTCGGACGATTCGAGAGGTTATTCCATACATGCAAAAACAGCAGCAAGGACATATTGTGAATTTAGCATCATCCTCGATGAAGCAAAGTCTGGATCAATTATTATTGTCGAATGCGATTCGTCCCGGTGTCGCTGGATTGACGAAAAGCTTGGCACAAGAATTTGGACAAGACAATATCCTGATTAATGCAGTAGGACCTGGCACAATTGAAACCGATCGAATATTGGAGTTGAATGAGATAAAAGCGCAGAATCTAGGAGTTCCCGTAGAAAAATTAACCAAAGAGGCGGAGCATAACATTCCGATGAAGCGGTATGGGAAGCCAGAGGAATTTGCTAACGCGATTGTCTTTTTAGCAAGTAGTGCGAATACGTATATTTCTGGCCAATCATTACTTGTGGATGGCGGATTAGTTAAAGCGCTTTAAAAGCAAAGTAGTAATTGCTGGGTGTAACAAGATGGATACTTAGGTCCAGTTACATATGGCTTGGAATATATTTCAAGGAACATGATTATCACAGGATAAAAAGTAAGTTATTGACGTATTGAAGCAGTATCTAAAAATAAGAAAAGAATACGTACCATTAGACGAATCTAACTGGTGCCTGGATAAATTAATAGACCCCCAATTTAGCCCCTTAATTTTGAAGGGCTATTTTTATGAAAGTAGGAAAGTTTTTTTATATAGTTTTTTTAAAGAAAATTTTCCCAAGTGAATAAGGAAGGAAATTTGGTGATACTTGATGAATTACTTTTTTATACGAACAAAGGAGGGGGAGGATTTATATGAAAAAGTATCCCAAGCTTCAAGTTTGGCGACCTAACAACATAATGTTAATTGGCAGAGTATATAATCACTGTATTACATTTGATGAAAGAGGGTTAAGAATTTCAATAACGGATGAAGTCGGAGTTAAAGTTGACATAGTATGTGATGAATCATCACAAATTATTGGAGATTATGTTTGGTCTTACCGTTTTACAAATGAAATAGTAGAATCAGATTCTCTCGTGGATCTCATTCAAGAAGCTCATCATAACAAAAAAACCTCACCAGTGAACAGGATCGATTTTTATAAAATTATTAACTCAGGCTATCTAGATTCTATTGAAAAGACGGGATGGATAGGTGAAATGGTAGAATTAGAACATCATATGTATCCAGTTTCGGATGGTTCATTAGAAGTTATAAGTGATTACGAACCGAAAATCCATGTTGAAAATTCTAGTAAGCATAAATAATATAAAATGGTCCAATCTCAAGATATGTTTGGCCATTTTTATCAGGGTAGAAAGAATAAATTAGTAAACCTTTCTACAAATCAATTACTCGTTCCTTTTTATCGTAAACAGTGCTCTTATTGTTCAGGGGTTGGGATCCTCATTTCACTACTTGTTTCCTTTCCATTAGCATTCCTCGGATAATAGATTATTAACGGAACCAGGATCCGTATTAATCAATCTGCTGGATCATGGTTCCGCTATTAACATTCAACTACCTAAATTAAATTCAATATTCCGAGTGCAATTAATAAAGCTGGTGGAACAAATGACATCCGTTGCATCTTTTTATTATTCGATAAAATAACCCCTATTTTAATGCCATAGCGTACAAACACTCCACTCATTAACGCAATTAAAATTGCAGTCAGTATTGGACTATAACCAATTATAGCAGCACCAATTCCTGCTCCAAATGCATCTAGTGCTAGAGCCGTTCCTAATAAAAATGCTTCACTAGCAGAAATGGTCCCGGATTGATCTAAGTCTGCTTTATCAGGAGTTGCAAGCACGGTTTTTAGATTATTTAATTTTGTAGAGTCTTCATTGACTTCCTCATTCACTATTTCTTTTGTTTGAAGTTGAGAGCGAATAGTGTTTATCAGGGAAAAGATCCCCAGCGTAATTAGAATTGCTCCACCAAGCATATTTGCAATTTCAGGTGAAATAAAAGAACTGATCATATTTCCAAATGACATTGAAGTCAAAACGACAATGCCAGAACAAAGCATAATAATACACAAAGCACTTAATGGTACATGGATTTTTCGCATCCCGTAGGAAACACCTACCCCAAACCCATCTAAACTAACAGCAATAACTAGGAGCAATAAACCTGTATAGAAAAGCATAACATCATATCCTTTAGCTCTTATCTAGGATATTGTATGGCTGCTTAGAAGTAAGTGTGCGTGTGTAATTGGTATGGGAGTAGTCTCCATGAGGAAGGAATTAGCTGTTGGATAGGAGGCGTTTCTTAAGAAGTGGGGTTCGGTCCTCAGTCTGGGTGAAATCAGTGTTTGAATGGGAGGAATCAACGTTCGGTGTGAAAGAATCGACGTTAAACCGGATAAATCAACGTACGGCGAGTAAGAATCGACGTTTAACCGTAGAAATCAACGTTCAGCTCGTGGGAATCGACGTTCAACCGAAGAAATCAACGTTCAACCCGTAAGAATCAACGTTCAACCGGATAAATCAACGCTCAGCCCGTGGGAATCAACGTTCAACCGAAGAAATCAACGTTC
>NZ_FOHE01000047.1 GCF_900111445.1 Oceanobacillus limi
ATCTGTAGCCTGAATTTCTTCATCCATTTGACGAACTTTTTCAAAGCTTGCATCATATAGATCTTTTGTGTCTTTAGTTAAATGTTTATAAGCTGCTCCCATTGCGGTGGCTCCAGCAATAGCAACTCCAACAGGGGTCGCCATACCTGGACCTAACATGGTGAAACGACTTAATAAACCTGTTCCGCCAGCTCGTCCAATAATTCCTGTGATTTTTGATAACCCACCAGCAAGTGATCCCACAACCTTAAATGTGCTACCAAGTACTAAACTAGCAGGACCTAACGCAGCAGTAACCCCTGCAACACTGATTATGGTCTTTTTCGTAGAATCGTCCAATTCTTCAAACCACTCAGCTAAGTCGGTTACCCCCTCAATAACTGGAGGTAAATAATCTTTTGCCACATCTAAAAGTATCTCTCCAACAGGTCGCAGTGAACGTAATGTAGAGTTTCTTAATTCTGCAAACTCTTCACCAATTGTTTTGGTTTCTTCGGCCGTTTCTTGAATAGATCCTCTAGCATCTTCTACACCTTCTCCTAGATCTTCAAATGCTGGAACTGCACGATTTCGTATAGCCGTCATCAAACGTTGTGCACCTTCAGCGCCAAATGCTTCTGTTGCTAAAGATAAAGCTTTTTGTTTATCCTCTGTTTCAGCTATGGTTTCAACAATTTTTTCTAACTCTTCTCGGCTGTTTTTCCCTTCATTAGCCCAATTTCGAAACGATTTATTTAAACCTGGCATAACCCGACTAACTGCAATGCCATTTGACTCTAAACTTGCCATAAAATGTGCGGCTTCTTCCATGCTAAAGCCGGCATTGTTTAGAACAGAACCGTAATTTGTTAATTGACCACTTAACTCGCCTAATCCTACGCCATAGTCTTGTGTCATTTTGTATAGATAATCTAATATGGCTGTACCTTCTTCTGCAGGTATTTGCCATTGTTTCATGGCTTCACCAAATGCTTGAGAATTTTGTGTAGCATCCTCTTTAAGTAAACGTGATACATCTAATACCCTTTCGGTTAGTCCTTCCAAGACGTCATTTGTTGCACCAGTAAAGGTATTCAATGTTGCTAATGAATTCGCAACTTGATCTGCTCCATCAGGTACACTTGAAAACACGTTATCAAAAGAGTTTTCTAAATCATCTAGCGCATCACCCGTTGCACCTGTACCCACTCTAATATCACGATAAGCTTTGTCAAATTGATCAGCTGCAGCTAACGCAACTCCTCCCGCTGCCATGATTGGGGCGGTTACTCGCATACTTAATGTTTGCCCAACGCCCGTTAAAGTATCACCCATACGATTTGCTTTATTAGAAAAGTTATCTAAACCAGTTGTAAGCTTTCCCAAACCTGAATCGAGGAACTCTTGTTCTTTGCGCATTGCTTCTAACTCTTCTGTTGCATTCTCTACATAACGCTCTAGGTTATTAAGTGCTGCAGCTTGATTATTATAAGCACGTTCTGCCTTTTCTGCCTCTTTGGATCCCTCGCCATGTTCACGGACCATTTTCTCGTATTCTTTGTAGGTTTCTTCGGTGGCTTTCTTTTGTACTTCCAACTTTTTGTTTAGACCTTGTAGTCTTGTTTCGTACTTGCCAATGGAACGGTCTCCTCG
>NZ_FOHE01000014.1 GCF_900111445.1 Oceanobacillus limi
CATCTACAACTATTGTGTGAAAACCAGCAAGGGCCGAGACATAGGCAATGCCTCGCCCCATTACACCAGCCCCCACGACCACAATCTGACTAATAGTCATGGTACACCCCTTTCTACTGATTTATTAAGGACTTTTCAATCATCGTTCTATAAGGCACATAACGTATATAATGCGATGTAACTTTTGGTTTCACCTAATGGAAATATTGTTGATAGCCGCTACGGCAGAACGCTTCGCTTTCCGCGGGCACGGCCTCAGCTTCCTCAGAAGCAAAAACCGCTTCTTCCGGGATCTTCGGACTCGTGCTGTTCCCGCAGGAGTCTACGCATTCTGCCTCCGCTGTTTAAGTGGTTCCTATTTTGCGAGAATATACATCATGAAACTATGATTATTGATTGAATAATAATCACAAATATATCAGCGGAGGAAATACATGGAGACTCCTGCGGGAAAGCGAAGACGCTGAGACCCCGCAGGGAGCGTCCTTTGTGAGCGAGGAGGCTCAGCGCGAGCCCGCGGAAAGCGAAATGTATTTCCGTAGCGAGTTATATGCACCCAACAATCATTTTTAGTTACGTCGCATAATATATCTTAAGCGATATTGAATCCGCAACAACACTTACGGATGGAGCCATTGTTAGACACCAAATGGATTTAATGGTTTCGAACCATAGTAGGATAGTACACTTTTATCTTCCATATATAAATCAAGCGTCTCGACACTTAGTTCTCTACCAAACCCAGACTGCTTGTATCCACCAAACGGCGTTCCAGGAAAAGCAGAGAAAGGACTATTCACCATAACAATTCCCGCTTCGATTTGGTGGGCAACACGTGTCGCTCTCGCTTGATTTGTCGTCCAAATCGCAGATCCTAATCCATATTCGGTATCATTTGCACGTTTTATTACTTCTTTTTCATCAGCAAACTTCTCCACTACTACTACCGGACCAAAAATCTCTTCTCGTACCGCTTTCATTTCTGGAGATACATCAGTAATAATCGTAGGTTCATACCAATACCCATTCTCAAATCCTTCTATTTTCATTTCCTTCCCACCAGTTAAAATGGTGGCACCATCTTCAACAGCTGATTGTACATAGGAATCAATCTTTTCCAGTTGTGCTCGACTAATAATCGAACCAACGTGTGTCCCTTTATCAAATGGATCACCGAGTTGCAGCTTTTTCGTCTTTTCTACAAACCCTTCCATGAAATCGTCATAAATGGACTCATGTACAAACATACGTGAACGTGCTTCACACGATTGTCCCGTATTAAAGAAGATTCCGAATAATGAACCTGGTACTGCTGCCTCCAAGTCTGCATCTTCAAAAACGATATTCGGTGATTTACCTCCCAATTCAAGTGTCAATCGTTTCAACGTTGAGGAGGCTTTCTCCATAATATCTCTACCAGTTGGGGTCGATCCGGTAAAGGCAACCTTATTTACATCTTGATGTTGGACTAAATAATCACCGACAACCTCACCTGAACCTGGAATCGTATTTACGACACCTTCTGGCACCCCTGCTTCATGGCAAATTTCATTTAAAATAATGGCTGTGATTGGTGTTAAACTAGCTGGTTTGACAACTACAGAACAACCCGCTGCAATCGCAGGCGCAATTTTCCACGCTGCCATCATCATTGGATAATTCCAAGGTATGATTTGCGCACAAACACCGACAGGTTCCTTATGTGTATAATTAAAAAATCCATATGGCATGTTATTTACTTCCCCACGATGACCAACAATAGCCCCCGCATAGAACTCAAAGTCTTCAATCGACTGATTGATCTGAACCTGAGCAGCACCAACCGATTTACCACTGTTTAACACTTCTATTTCTACCAATTCTTTAAAGCGCTCACGCATAATTGCTGCGATTTTATTTAAGACACGTGCTCGTTTTCCTACTGGATACTTTCGCCATTTGCCAAAATCAAACGCATTGCGAGCAGCTCGCACCGCTTTTTCTGCCTCCTCCTTATTTGCTCTGGCAACGGTTGCAATTGCCTCTCCTTTTGCAGGGTTAAACGTTTCAAAAACTTCGCCATTGCTATTCTCGACTCGTTCCCCGTTAATAATCATCGAATAATGGTCTCGCTTCATTGTTCCTACCTCTGTTATTCCCTCTTTTGTAACTGTTTGTGACATCTGTTTTACCTCCTTATATTCTCTAAGAAAATGAATCTTCACATAAGATTAGCTACCAGAAAATCTTGCTTTTCTTTTTTCAGCAAATGCTGTCAGTCCTTCCTGATGGTCATCTGACATACCAGCAATTCTTTGTGCATGTGCTTCTTGTTCCAAAAAGGTACTTATGTCATGATTCATGCTGTCTAACATATATCTTTTGATTAAAGAAAACGACTTGGTAGGCAATGCTGCTAATTGACTAGCAAAGGTTTTTCGTTTCTCTTCCCAATCTGATGGTTCTACCAGCTCCGAAATTAACCCCATTTCCAAAGCTTCTTCCCCTGTAATCGGCTTGCCTAATGTTGCAACCTCTAGCGCCTTTGAATATCCAATAATTCTAGGTAATAGGTACATAAATCCAGAGTCCGGAACTAACCCAACATTCATAAACGCACTAACCAATTTCGCTTGTGATTTCATCATTCGAAAATCAGCCGCTAATGCAAGACTCATTCCAGCTCCAGCTGCGGTTCCATTTATAGCTGCTATAATTGGCTTCGGTGTTTGTTTCATTGCTCGAATCATTGGATGATAACGCTCACGCAAGAAATCTGCGTGATTGGTAGATTCTTCTACATCCACTAAGTCTTGCCCCGAACAAAACGCTTTCCCTTCCCCCGTTACCTCAACACATCTGACACTCGAGTCTTTTCCCGCCACTTTTAAGGCGGTCGTTATTTCTTTATTCATCGCCTCTGTCATCGCGTTATATGCAGATGGCCGATTTAACGTAATTGTGGCAACCTTATCGTTCACCTCATATCTAATGGTTTGAAACTCCACGATTACACCCCCTTAAATGAAGGTAACCGTTTTTCTTTAAAGGCTTGCATACCTTCTTTTTGATCGTGAGAAGCAAAGGATAAATAGAAGTTTTTCCGTTCCAATTTCTTCCCTTCTCTTACAGGTTGATCCTCCGCAGCATAAACAGCCTCTTTAATTAACCTTAGCGATATAGGAGCCTGTTCAGCTAGTTGATTTGCTAGTCTCATAGCTTCCTCTTCAACTAACTCTGGTGCTACGATTCGATTAATTACTCCATAATGCAACGCCTCTTGGGCTGACATTGGTTCTCCTAACCAGATCCATTCCAGCGCCTTGCGTCTACCCATCGCTTTCGTTAAAAATTGCGTTCCACCAGCACCAGGCATCACTCCGAGCTTTACTTCTGGAAATCCAAATTGTGCATTTTCTGCACCAATAATTAAGTCACAGTGAAGTGCAAGCTCAAATCCCCCTCCTAAGGCAAAACCATTAACTGCTGCAATGGTAGGCTTCTTCACATTGCTAATCTCGTCCCATATAGCAAATGGGTCTAAAAATTCTAAGGTAAGAGGCGTATCATCCATCATCTCATCAATATCTGCTCCTGCTGCGAAAGCTCGCTCATCTCCCATTAATAGGATGACTCGAATCCGATCGTCTTGGTCAAAGGATTTTAACTGACCTACAATCTCATCTACCATTTGCCGATTTAACGCATGTAATGCTTTGGGGCGATTGAATTGAATGATTCCAACTTTCCCCTCCTGCAAGACCTTAATAAATTCCTTATTCATCTATTTCCTCACCAATCATTAATGTGACAATGTCACCAGCAAATTTCATCACATCTTTTCCTGATGCCTTCCCCTCGTCTGTTTTCATCGCCTTTTGTAAGGAATCATGATCATCATAAAACATCTCACAAAGCAAGTAGTACTCACTCTTCCCCATTGGTGAACCTAAAATTTTGGTTACCTTCATATCTCGTAACCCAGGAATTTTTTTCGTAATAGGTGTATGCGTATTAAAATAGTAGTCATCAAACTTTTCTTGATCCTCCGGTTGCTTGTATAAAGCGATTAATTTAACCATTTTTAAAACTCCCTTTTAAAATTTATGATTTGGAATACGAAACTACTGGCTTCATAGCCTCAAAAGGATTTCTACAAGCGCTGCAATACAATATACTGCGACACGCCGTAGGGCCAAAAACATTTTCCATTGATGTATAGTCAGATCCACAAAATGGGCATTCGACAGTCCATTCATCACCTTGGTGGTAATTTTCTGGTGGTGGTGATATCCCATGTTTTTTTAATTGATTCTTTCCATGCTCTGTAATGGCTTCTGTAGACCATTGGTAATCAAAAGTAAATTGCACATCACAAACTTTTACCCAACTTACGTCTTCTACTGCTTGTTTAACGTTGGATTCAATTATTTCTAGTGCCGGACATCCTGCAAAAGTAGGTACCATAGTTATAAAGACATTATTTCCTACAAGATGAATATCATGAACCATTCCAAGGTCCAGTACACTAACAGAAGGAAGCTCAGGGTCATCCACTTTCTTCAATACGGAGTGAATTTCATTTATTCCTCTTTCTCTGAACATTGCTTTTCCCTCCCATCTGTAAGAAGTACTTACCAAAGTGAATAACCTTCATTTTGCATGCAATAAAAGCTCTAATCTTTTTACCATATAGCTGTTTTATCACTGTTATAGACTTCTGCGAAGGTTTCTAAAGCTTGCTCCAAATCCACTGTATGCTCACCATTTCTTCCATTGCCATATATTTGTTTGAGAGGCTTATTCGGTACATTCGTAATGGTATTGGTTACTTCTTGTAACCATTTTCCCTTCAACTCCTCACTACTTGTGATTATTGCATGCCTTTGCATATCTTCCGCACAATCTCCTAGCTCCAATACATCTCCAAATTCATCCCATGCCTCGACAATTCGCAGTTCCATTCTCTCCTGCGCCTCATCCGTAGATTTCTGAAGCTGCTTCATCCACATTTTCCAATGGGCTAAATGATAGGTTTGTTCCATTAAGGCTTTCTTTGCTACATTAGCTAACGGTTTATAGGACCCATCTGAAATCGCTTCCAATTTAATCTGTTTAAACGTTTCATAAAAATAATTACGAACAACAGCTAGCGCCCAATCAAAATACGGTTCTCCATGATAAGCACCTTCACCATTCCGTTTTTCTAAATAACATCCGTTTTTTCTGTCCTTCGGTTGACGTTCATGGGCCAATACATCTGCCTTTCCTTCCCCAAGTTGTTCAAGTAGCTCATAGAACATTACCGCATGCCCCATTGTATTCTGTGTGATGGATGAATACGCAACATCCTCCTCAATATGGGGAGCAAGGCCTAGCCATTCGGAACCGCGGAACGAGATAATAAAGTCATCATCAGCAAGTTGATAAATTAGTTCCGTCACTGCTTTTAAATAAGAAGGATCCTGTTTCGCTTGTTCGGCTGTTTCAACTAGCTTCACTTTTCCCCCACCTCTTTCCAGGATAAAATCTCTTTTTCATCCAACATCCCCTGTTCTTTCTCCTTCCACTTCTTTCGCAAGTAACCATACCCCTTCGTAGTGCGATAATCCTTATTGTCTATACGTTTTGTCCATTGTTGCCTCTCCTCACTCGTCATTTTGCGTATGTCTGTTTGTTTTACAACCCATACATCAAGTACTTCTTCACGTCGCATAAAGTTTTCCTGGGCCATTAGTAAGGCCATTTCTTCGTTTGGTGCCAGCAAACTAAATTGGTGCTGCATACCTGCTTTTTTCCCCCGTCTACTAAATACCTCATAAACTTGGTAAAAGTCTGCTTCTTTGGTCATTCCTTCTCCCCCCTTTTCTCCTAGGACTCTACTGTTTTAGGAACTAACGCTTGTCGTACCCAGCGGTTATTTTCATAAGCGATTTCTCGCAAACGCAAACGTTCTTTTGACTTCGGACCTTTATTACGGATAATTTGTTTAAATTCATCCCAGTTTGGTTGCTCGTATATCCATTGTTGTTTTTCCTTATCATAATGAACAGTTTCATCTGGCACGGTTAATCCCAATGAGAACACACGAGGTAAATATTTATCTAAAAACGCCTGCCTTAACTCTTCATTCGTACTTTTTCGCACACGATATTTAATCATAATATCTTGTTTGGAAGACCCTGTTGTTGCAGCAGTACTAGGACCGAAAAACATTAGCAATGCCGGCCACCAACGATTTAATGATTCTTGTAAAATATCTCGCTGGTATTCTGTCCCTTCAGCTAATGCCATAATAATGGCCTCCCCATGTTGAGCATGGAATACTTCCTCCTGACAAATACGCTGAAGTGCTCGTTGATAAGGTCCGTAAGAGGCATCAAGCATATTCGTTTGCGACATAATGGCAGCTCCATCAACCAACCAGCCAACCATACCAGCATCTGCCCAGGTTTTCGTTGGCATGTGGAAAACATTATGAAACTTCAAATCTCCTGATAATAGATCCTCGATAAGATCCTCTCGCGTTTTCCCATATGGCTTCATTAAGTCTTCGGCAACTCGTAATAAAAGCTGTCCATGTCCCATTTCATCTTGAACTTTGGCCATAATTCCTAATTTCCTGCGCAGTGTTGGGGCTTTTGGAGTCCATTCCTTCTCCGGTAATGCACCCATAATCTCACTAATTCCATGCATTGATATGAGCTTAATGAGTGCTTGCCGATACTCTTCTGGCATCCAATCATCTGCTTCAATCTTTTCTCCAGCTTCAATTCGAGCCATAAACTGTTGATACTTATCCTGGTCTTTTTCCACGTAGGCAGTTGTTTTGGAATCCCCATCCTCCACATAGTTATACATCCCAATCTCCCCTTATCACGTTTATGTAACGTTATACTAACAAAATGTTATATAATATTCAAGAATAAAACTAATATTCTAAAAATAGTTTACAATGACAAAGTGTTGTTTATATTACACAATTTATTCTCCCCGTAAAATTTTTATTATAAAATTTATCCCAAAATCTATAAAAGTTCGTGATTCTTTATTTAATCTGTAGTAGACTAATCTTTACATACAGTTAAAGAGTGGGATTAAGAACAGAAAGGAATAGTTATGGAAAAACAATTCAACACACGATCAATGATTTTCACATTATACGGGGATTATATTCGCCATTATGGCAATGAAATATGGATCGGTAGTTTAATTCGATTGCTTAAAGAGTTTGGTCATAATGAACAATCGGTTCGTGCTGCAATTTCACGCATGAGCAAGCAAGGATGGGTTCAATCTGAAAAACGTGGAAATAAAAGTTATTACTCGTTAACCGAACGAGGAAAGCTACGTATGGAAGAGGCTTCTAAGCGTATTTATAAATCGGAAACTCCGACATGGGATGGCGCTTGGAGAATGCTTGTATATACGATCCCTGAAGAAAAAAGGCATTTGCGAGACGAACTAAGAAAAGAGTTAGTTTGGAGTGGGTTTGGGTTACTTTCTAACAGTTGTTGGATTACTCCTAATCCACTTGAAGAACAGGTACATAGTTTAATAGATAAATATGAAATTGGTTCATATGTTTCTTTTTTCCGTGCTACATATGAGGGTATGAGTACGAATAAAGAGCTAGTGGAAAAGTGTTGGGATCTAGAGAATATGAATGAAAGATACTCCCAGTTCATTCAAGAATATAGCCAAAAATACATCCTTGATAAAAACAAATTAGAAAAAGGAGAAATGAGTGACGGCATTTGCTTTGTTGAATGTGCATTACTGGTACACGAGTATCGTAAATTTTTGTTTATCGATCCAAGCCTCCCACAAGAATTACTTCCAGATAAGTGGTTAGGTGATTCTGCTGCTACCTTATTTAACGATTATTATCAAATGCTTGCAAAACCAGCGAAGCATTTCTTTGAATCAGTCTTTGAACAAGGAGTACCAATCGGGAATTAAATACAATCAAGAATGAGAATACAACTTGCTAAAGCCCTACATCCTCAAGGTTGTTCCTGCCACGGAACAGCCTCTTTTTTTCAAAAAAGCGCTTAAATTCTTGTTTCCTTAGGATAACTCTATTTCCCCGTTCGACAACACCCCTCCATATAACAATAAATATAACCTTCGATTAAAATCAGTTATATATTTTACCTGTTGACAATTTTTTATTGTTTAAATATTCTTTATATAATAATAAAATTACATTCGTATTAATAACGTTATATAAATAACCTTGTTATTTGTGGTTAATAAGTTGAAAATGATTACGAAAATGTAGGAGTGAATTGGAAGATGAAGGAAAAAGTGTATGATATTATAATCGTGGGAGCAGGCCCAGTTGGATTATTTACTGCGTTTTATGCTGGAATGAGAGAGGCAACTGTGAAAGTAATTGATAGTATGCCCGAAGTGGGTGGTCAGCTAGCAGCATTATACCCAGATAAATTCATTTATGATGTAGCAGGTTTTCCAAAGGTAAAAGCAAAGGATTTGATCGACCAATTACATCAACAGGCATTAACATTTTCTCCATCATTTTGTTTAAACGAATCCGTTCTAGAAGTGGAACGATTGAATAACGAAATGTTCCACATTCAAACTACTAGTAGTTCACACTATTCGAGGAGCATTATCATTACTGCTGGTGCCGGGGCATTTCAACCTCGAAAATTAAAGCTAGATAATGCCTCGCAATTTGAGGGAATATCCTTACACTACTCTGTAAAAAATCTTAAACAATTTCAGGATCAACGTGTACTCCTGTGTGGAGGTGGGGACTCTGCTGTAGACTGGGCATTAGCATTAGAACCCATTGCAAAGGAAGTAATCCTTATCCATCGCCGAGATAAGTTTCGTGCCCATGAGCATAGCTTAACCCTCTTAAAAGAATCAACTGTAAAAATTCGAACCCCATTCGAGATTGAACAACTCTTTGGGAAAGGTGGAAAAATGGAGCAAGTATCCATTAAGGAAGTAAAAGGTGATCAACATGACTTACTAGACATTGACGCTATCATCGTGAACTTTGGTTTCATCACCGATATTGGTCCGATTAAATCTTGGGGATTGGAAACAGAAAAAAGTTCTATTCAAGTGAACAGAAAGATGGAGACTAACATTCCTGGAGTTTATGCAGCTGGAGATATTTGCGGTTACGACGGTAAACCAAAATTGATTGCAACCGGATTTGGTGAAGCAACGGTTGCTGTAAATCACGCCAAGAAATTTATTAATCCCAAAGCAAAGATTAATGTTCATAGTACACACTTATTTGCTTAGTACAAATCTAGGACTTAAGTAATACCCAAGGAAAATTCGTATCAACTCCCCGAATTTTCCTTGTTACGTAATATGATCGTTTCGTTAGGTAATAGTTTTATCTTTATGGAGAAATAGTGTTCCTCCAAATAGAAAACCGCTCCGGCATTCCTTCGCTTCTCGTAGTGTTATTGTGAAACGTTTATTTTTTCTACTGGAACCCCTTCTTTATCAACAATGCACGGTAATTTCTTTCTCAGTATTTTTTTCATAGCAAGTTTCGGAATTCTAATTAGCTTAGCTTAAACAAAAGAATGATTCTATTTATTATTCATGCAAATACATATTTAATATTCTTTTTTCAGAAATTTTTCAGAAACATTCTGTTAAACTATGATATGATAGAATTAGGAATTTTTTCCTACATGGGATAGAGAGGAGACCTAGCATGCGTGTAAAACTATTTATTATTCTACTGTTTCTAACATCGCTTACAGTTGCAGTTACATCTGGCCAATTGATAATAGAAACGAAAACATATGTAGTGGCGCTTGGCTTCTATTGGTTGTTCTCTACACTTTATTCCCATTTAGCAGTAATTGTTAAAAAAGGAAATGTCTCCATGGATTATGGTGTGACATATAGTATTTCTATGGGTATATTTGCTGGGCCACTAGGAATTTTCATTCTTGAAACCCTTTATCGTTTTACCGTATATATCATTCGAAAAGCAACAAAAACTGCCGATGAAGAGGAGTTTTACCATTCTCTTTATAATATTGGCTCATTTGCTTTAAATAGCTCCATTGCCTATTATTTGTTTCATACAATATATCCTATCTTTGAAACGGTACCACTTGGATTTTGGATAGTTATGATCATACTAGTTACGATCATGTCGTTATCTTCAGACATATATCTGATTATCTTATTTTCACTTATGGGAGATATCAAAACGACGAAAGATGCGATTGACTTTATTAAAAGTAGAAGCATATTAGATATGGGGAAAATTATTTTCTCAAACGGATTATTACTTATGTTCTTACAGTCCGAACAATGGGAAATGTTAATTGGACTTTTCCTATTAAATTATCTTGTTAGCAGGTCCTTTATGGAAAAAAATCAGAGTATACAGCATAAATTGGAACGGGATAAATTTGAACAAATGGCATACACCGACTTTTTAACCGAAGTTTATAACCGAGCTTACATGGATAAAACAATGGTCCAATTAAATCAATCTGGTGAACAGCTTGGAATTATTGTTACCGATATTGATTCCTTTAAACGTATTAACGATACCTATAATCATGCTGTTGGTGACCGTGTCATCCAACATTTTGCCGCAACAATTCAGAGTTACCTTGATGATACTGATTTCCTATTCCGAAGTGGTGGAGAAGAATTTACAATTTTCCTTAGAAATCGAAGTTATCAAGAATGTGTTACCCTCATCGAACAAATGAAAGATGGTATTATGCATAAACCAGCAGCTGCAGAGTATAAGTCGAATGAGATTTTACTTCAGCATACCGCCTCTTTTGGACTATATTACTATAAAGCTTGTGATGCAATGGATATCAAAAAAGCATATGTTCATGCTGACAATTTATTATTAAAGGCGAAGGATTCAGGTAAAAACCGTTTAGTTTCCAAAAACGGACTAACTGATTTACCGTTATCTTTACGTTATACTACGAATAATTAGCTCGATATCAGCTCTTCAGAGTGGGGAATGGGATACATTAATCATGCAATATTTTCTCCCCACTTTTGCTGTACTGCAAATTGCTTCCGTTTACTGCAAATGTTTCGGAACTTGTTTATCATGCCCTTTATTGGTTACTTCGGTAAAAATGTCGTCTTCAATTTTCTTTTGATCGATTTGTTGTTTCATTTGATTAATTTGTTCACTCATCTCAATTATTTTTGCATTTGTTGGAATTTGCGCGGACACTTGATTAATTAAATCAATTAGCTGTTTGAATTCTTTTTTTGTTACCGGTTCCGCATCAGGTTTCAATTTGAAACCCAGTTGGCCGTTTGGTTCCAATGTGGCATATTGCACATCTTCAATTTTGGTTACGTTTCTTTGACGCAAATTTCCTTCCAATTGATCTACCGTTAAACGTACCTTTCTTAAATTCTGCTCATTTAGTCTCCCATCTTCAATGATGACTTTCGAATTACCTGAAATGAACTTCTCAAATGGGTTGCCTTTTATTTGCAAATATTCCATGAGTACTAAAGTGATTACCAATACCCCTCCAGCTCCAACTGTTCTCCAAATATTTTCTCCAGCAACTGGTTGAATAAGTAATGACCCGATTCCAATCATGATAACCGTTTGTGGTAATGTCATTTGAGAAATAGACTTTCTTCCTGCCACTCTTAATAGAATCGTACCTGCGACAACTACCACAACAGCTTTCCAAATCCAATCCAAGTCCATCTTATCTACCCCTTTACAAATTCTATAAGGATAGTTTCTCAATATAGGGATTATGTATGCATTAGATTGTTCAAGCACGTGTTGGTAGCCTTGTGCCTGCGTTACCTCGGCACAAAGGCGGTGAAGTTTACTCGTTGAAGTTCCTTAGCTAGTCTCTGGGCGCTGGGCGATGAAAACGCCACGTCCTGTCCGTCGAAGCTGGACGTGGCTGTTCCTACCAATAATTTATCCACAGGGATTTAATTTTATAATTTCCTAAGAAAGAATAAAAAAGGGTCGCCCTACATAAGGCAACCCTTCTCTTTATCCTACATTCTTCTTTTTAATTTGCTTACTACGCAATTGTCCACAAGCCGCATCAATATCCGCACCATTTTCCCAACGAACTCCACAGTTAATTCCATTATCTTTTAAGATCTCAAAGAATCTCTGGATTGATTCCGAATCACTACGTTGATATTGGTTATGCTCTTCGACGGTATTATACGGGATCAGATTCACATATGACAGATGACGCTTCTCTTTTAAGAGCTTAGCCAATTGTCGTGCTTCCTCCTCATGATCATTAACATCTCTTAGCATAATATATTCGTAGGTAATCCGACGATTCGTTTTTTCTAAATAATAATCTACTGATTTCATAAGCTTTTCAATTGGGAATGCTTTGTTGATTTTCATGATACTTGTGCGTAGCTCATTATTCGGCGCATGCAAAGAAATAGCTAGATTTACTTGAAGCCCTGTATCAGCAAATTCATAAATCTTATGCGCTAAGCCACTTGTAGAAACCGTAATATGTCTTGCACCAATATTCAACCCGTGGTCTTCATTAACAACTTTAATGAAGTCTACAAGGTTGGTAAAGTTATCAAATGGTTCGCCGATACCCATAACTACGATATGACTTACGCGCTCATCTTTTCCTTGAGCATCCAAATGTTTTTGTACCTTCATAATTTGTTCTACGATCTCTCCGCTCGATAGATCACGCGTTTTACGCAATAAACCACTAGCACAGAACGTACAACCAATATTACAGCCTACCTGTGTTGTAACACAGACAGATAGTCCATAATTAAAACGCATCAATACGGTTTCAATTAAATTACCATCATCTAAGCGGAATAAGAATTTAATGGTTCCATCTTTTGATTCTTGTTTAATTTCTTCATCTAATGTTTCAAGAACAAAATTTTCTTCCAACAGAGCGATGGTTTCTTTATTAACGTTCTTCATGTCTGAAAAGCGATAAACACGTTTTTTATAAAGCCAGTTCCATACCTGGTCTGCACGGAATCTTTTTTGACCATGTTCTTCTAGCCAACTTCTTAATTGTTCATATGTTAATCCATAAATGGATGTTTTACTCATTGTATACCCTCGTTTCCAATAAAGTGAATCTTAATCAGTGGAAAAAATAATACTACCTATCTATACTACATAAAAATTGCCCATGTAGCAAACTGTTTTTTAAAATTTAAGCATTTATCAAAGCTCTCTGATAAAAAATCCCTAAAGCTCAGGTAGAAATAGAGAAGTAGGATACATTCCTATAGATGCTCTTTAACTATCCAGCAAAAAATAAACCCGTCCACAGACGAGTTTATGATTCCATTCGCATAGGAAATGGAATTTACTTATTATACCTTTAGCAGGTAAATATTTCCCATTCTAATTCCAGATTATTTTCTCATAAGATTAGAGTTCCCAATATCATCCTTAGATATACCTGTCGAATCTTTCTAGGCTTTTATACTAATTTTCGCATCTACCTCCACCTATGGTAAATCAGTTGCTCCCATTAAATATCGGTCACACTCACGAGCTACTTCTCTTCCTTCATTAATGGCCCAAACAATTAAACTTTGACCACGTCGCATGTCTCCTGCTGCAAAAACTCCATCCACATTTGTATGATAGTTTCCATACTCCGCTTTTACCGTAGAGTTTGCGTCACGCTCAATTTTTAGTTGGTCAAGCAATCCTTGTTCAGGGCCACTGAATCCTATTGCGATTAACACCAAATCTGCTGGCCAAATTTTTTCTGTTCCAGGTATTTCTTCACGGTATCTATTGCCATTTTCATCAAAGCGTAACCTTACATTTACCGTATGGACTTCTTTGATTTGTCCATTCTCGTCACCAACAAATTTCTTTGTCATTACTGCATAGGCACGAGGGTCATCCCCTTTTTTGCTAGCAGCTTCTTTATGTCCGTATTCAACTCGATGAATGATTGGATATTGTGGCCAAGGATTGGTTTCTCGATCTCGAACAGATCCTTTCTTATCATAGATGTCAAACTGTGTTAAACTCTTGCAGTTATGCCTTACCGCAGTTGCTAAACAATCCGTTCCAGTATCTCCACCACCAATTACAATCACATTTTTATCTGTAGCAGAAATATAATTTCCATCTTTCAACTCTGAATCTAGTAAACTTTTCGTATTTGCCTGAAGAAAGTCCATTGCCGAGTGTACACCCTTCAAATGGCTTCCCTCTACCTGTATGTCCCGATGTACGGTAGCACCACCACATAAGATAGTAGCGTCGAATTCTTTTTCCAATTTAGAAACTGGGTAGTCTTTACCGATTTCTGTATTGGTTACAAATGTGATCCCTTCTTTTTCTAGTAGTTCCACACGACGTTTCACAATGTCATAGGGTAATTTCATTTCTGGAATTCCATACGTTAATAATCCACCAGCTCGATCATTTCTCTCAAACACGGTAACCAAGTGTCCTGCTTGATTTAACTGTGCAGCAGCAGCCAGCCCAGCTGGACCAGATCCCACTACTGCAATTCGTTTACCAGTTCGTTTCTTCGGAGGTTTTGGAACCACCCAACCCTCCTCAAAACCTTTTTCAATGATAGAACGCTCAATCGTTCGTATGGCAACAGGCGGCTCGTTTATCCCTAATACACAAGCTCCCTCACAGGGGGCAGGACATGCTATACCCGTAAACTCAGGGAAATTGTTCTTTTCTTGCGCCCTTTCCAATGCTTCCTTCCATTTTCCCTCGTAGACTAATTGATTCCACTCTGGAATAAGGTGATAAACGGGACAGCCAGTTGTTACCCCATTAATTTCCATACCAGAGTGACAGGTCGGTACGCCACAACTCATACAACGTGCGCCTTGGATTTGAATTTCCGTTTCCGTCATAGGTGCTGTATAATCCTTCCAATCCTTAATTCGAACGGAAGGCTCTCGTTCTTTTCGTGCTTGACGTTTATATTCCATAAAGCCGGTTTGTTTTCCCATAAAAAGCCCCCTTCACTCTCATTAAGCTGCTATTTTCTTTTCAATTCGCATTCAGGTTTTCAGTTCCATTTTTTCTTTCTTAAGCTGTACTTGTCTTGAATACGTTCTTACTTCTTTAAATCCGTTTTTACTTTCCTCAAATGCAATCATTTCTGCATCAGATTTCTCGAAACCACGATCAAGTAAAACTTGAATTCTAGCTTGTATTTTAGCGTATGTTTTTGGAATGATACGGACAAATTTGCCTACATATGATTCCCAATACGCTAAGATCCTCTCAGCATGAGCACTGTTCGTATATTCTACATGCTTTTTGACTAAATCATATAATTCTCCAATTTCTTGGCGATCGGCCAATGCTTCCATTTTTACTAATTCGGTGTTTACGTTTTGACGAAATGCATTGTCTTCATCCAGCACATATGCTACTCCACCAGACATACCCGCGGCAAAGTTTCTACCAGTTGAACCTAAGACAACAACTTTACCACCGGTCATATATTCACAGCCATGGTCTCCTACCCCTTCGACTACAACATGAGCCCCACTGTTTCGCACACAGAACCTTTCTCCAGCAATTCCTCGAATATATGCTTCACCAGAAGTTGCTCCATAAAATGCTACATTCCCAATGATAATATTCTTTTCTGGGGGAAAAGTCACAATAGGATCAGGATGTACGATAATTTTCCCTCCAGATAATCCCTTTCCAACAAAGTCATTGGCATCCCCAATTAATCGCATTGTCATACCTTTAGGAATAAAAGCACCGAAGCTTTGGCCAGCAGAACCATTAAAGTTCAACTTAATTGTATCCTCTGGTAGTCCTTTTTCACCACATCGCTTAGTAACTTCGCTACCCAATAATGTACCTGTTGCACGGTGGATATTGCGAATTGCTGTAGTAAACTCAACTTTCTTTTCGGTTTTAAATGCATGGCTACAATTCGGGATAAGCTCTTGATAATCCAATGTTTTTTCAAGGCCATGATCTTGTTCTCTGACTGCATAACGGTTAACATGATCAGCTACATCTGGCTGATAAAGTAGAGCAGATAAATCAATTCCTTTTGCTTTCCAGTGATCAATAGCATCATTAACCTCTAGCACATCCGTGCGGCCGATCATTTCGTTTATCGAACGGAACCCTAGCTCAGCCATAATTTCTCGTGCTTCTTGAGCTATAAACCGCATAAAGTTCACCACGTGATCTGGATCCCCTGCAAATTTTTTGCGTAACTCGGGGTTCTGAGTCGCAATACCAACCGGGCAAGTGTCCAAGTGACAAACCCGCATCATGACACAGCCTAACACTGCTAATGGAGCGGTTGAAAAACCAAACTCTTCTGCACCAAGCATAGCAGCAATGACAACATCACGTCCTGTCATCATTTTACCGTCTGTTTCAACAGCAATACGATCTCGAAGGCCATTTAACAATAGGGTCTGATGCGTTTCTGCTAAACCAATTTCCCACGGCAACCCAGTATGCTTAATACTTGTATTTGGCGCAGCACCAGTACCACCATCATACCCACTAATCAGAACGTGATCTGCTCTTCCTTTCGCAACACCAGCAGCAATTGTTCCAACTCCTACCGCTGAAACAAGTTTCACACTTATTCTGGCAGTTGGGTTGGTATTCTTTAAGTTATAGATTAGCTCTGCTAAATCCTCAATCGAATAAATATCATGATGTGGTGGCGGTGAAATTAGCTCCACTCCTGTTGTTGAGCCACGCACCTCTGCAACCCATGGATAAACTTTCTTTCCAGGTAAGTGGCCACCCTCGCCTGGCTTTGCGCCTTGAGCAACCTTTATCTGTATTTCATCTGCATTCACTAAGTAATGACTAGTAACGCCAAACCTTCCTGATGCCACTTGCTTAATGGAACTTCTTCGTAAATCTCCATTCTCATCCGGGGTAAACCGATCCGGTGATTCGCCACCTTCACCAGAATTACTTTTTCCACCAATGCGATTCATGGCAATAGCTAGTGCCTCATGTGCTTCCTGGCTGATTGCTCCATAAGACATAGCCCCTGTTTTAAACCGGGCACAAATCGAATCGATGGATTCAACTTCTGTAATTGAAATCGAATTTCTTTTTTTAAATGTTAATAAACCGCGTAACGATTGGAGGTTTTGCTTATCATCCGTTAGTGAATCTGAATATTCCTTAAAAAGATCGTAGTTTCCACTTCGACAAGCATGTTGAAGCTTAAAAATGGTACGTGGATTGTATTGATGATCCTCCCCGTTCTCTCGGTATTGATAGTCATCCCCGACAGCTAACACTTGGTTTCCGCCTCGATATTCTTTAAATGCTTGTTCATGTCTCATAAGGGTTTCCTTCTCAATGAGATCCAATCCAATTCCACCAAGACGTGATGCTGTTCCGGTAAAATATTTTTCAATTACATCACTTTTAATTCCAATCGCCTCAAAAATTTGTGCTCCTCGATAACTTTGAATCGTAGATATTCCCATCTTTGATAAAATCTTGATAATTCCGTCTGTTACGCTCCAAACGTAATTGCCAATTGCTTTTTCTACGGTTATATCTCCAATGTCTTCATTACGCACGAAACCATTTATTGTTTCATATGCAAGGTATGGGTTAATCCCTTCTGCACCATATCCAATTAGCGTGGCAAAATGATGAACCTCCCTAGGTTCTCCAGATTCCAGTAGGATACTAACCTTTGTCCGAACTCCACTTCGTATTAAATGATGATGCAGTCCTGATACGGCTAGTAATGCTGGCAACGCTGCTTTTTCCTTATTGACACCACGATCTGTTAAAATTAAAAAAGTTGCTCCGTCTTGTATCGCTTGATTTGCTTGTTCAAAAATACGCTGTAAAGCATTTTTCATAGAGCCTTCCTTTGCATCAAACAGGATGGATAGACTTTGCGAGGCATAAGACGCTTCTGTTAGTTGCCGTATTTTTTCTAATTGATCATTTGTTAATAGCGGTGTATCGATCCTAATGTGCTTACAACTAGCTGCAGTTGGATTTACTAAGTTTCCCTCTGCCCCAATTGTCGTACTAGTCATTGTTATTAATCTTTCCCGTATCGCATCTAAAGGTGGGTTGGTTACTTGGGCAAATAATTGTTTGAAATAATTATAGAGTAACTGCGGCCTCTTGGATAATACCGCTAAGGGGGAATCGTAACCCATAGAACCAATGGGATCCTTGCCATCTGTAACAAGCGGCTTAATAATTTTTTCAATTTCTTCTCTTGTATATCCAAATGCAAGTTGCTGCTGTAGCCTTTCCTCCTGATTAAGGGAAGGGCTCATCTTTTTTGTCTTTGGTAGGTCTTCAATATGCTTTAAATTCGTTAACCAATCTTTGTACGGATGTTCCGATGCAACTTGTAACTTTATATCCTCATCTGGAATGATGACTCCTTTTTCCAAGTCCACCAACAGCATTTTACCCGGTTGTAATCGGTCTTTATATAAAATGTCATCTGCAAAGATATCTAACGCTCCAACCTCAGATCCAAGAACAATCATTCCCTGCTTCGTTACATAATAACGTGCTGGACGCAGCCCATTCCGATCTAAACACGCTCCTATTTGTGTTCCATCCGTATACACCACAGCGCTTGGTCCATCCCAAGGCTCCATTAAAGTACTATGATATTCATAGAAATCTCTTTTTTCTTCTTTAATAGATGGATCATTCGCCCAAGGTTCAGGAATCATCATCATCGCTGTATGTGCAAGGGATCGTCCTGATAAATGCAAAAACTCAAAGGTGTTGTCAAATATAGATGAATCACTTCCGTCAGCATCCATGATTGGCAGGATCTTTTGTAAATCCTCTTCATTAAAATTATCTGATTCACATAGCTGTTCTCTAGCCCGCATCCAATTTACATTACCGCGTAATGTGTTAAATTCCCCATTATGGATCGTATAACGATTTGGGTGGGCTCTTTTCCAACTGGGGAAGGTATTCGTACTAAATCGTGAGTGAACGAGTGCTAGTGCGGATTTAAAGTCGGGATGGTTCAAGTCAATGTAGAAGGAATCTAACTGTTCTGGTACAAGCATTCCTTTATAAACAATTGTACGGGTTGATAAACTACTAATGTATACATCTTCGTATTCCGGATTTTTCGCTACTTCTTGCTCAATACGTTTCCGAATGACATATAATTTGCGTTCGAATGCCATTTGGTCTGGAAGTTCCTCAGACTTTTGAACAAATACTTGACGTATTGTTGGCTTACTTTTTGCAGCAACCTTTCCTATGAACGATTCATTTAATGGAACAGGCCTCCACCCTAAACATGTTTGCCCTTCTTCTTGAATGATTGATTCAACAAGCTGTTTACATTCCATTCGCATATCGAGATTGTTCGGCAGGAAAAACATCCCCACTCCATATTCTCCTTTTCTCGGAAGGTGGATGTTTTCTTTTAAACATTGTTTCTGAAAAAAACGATTCGGAATTTGCGTTAAAATCCCAGCGCCATCTCCAGTACTCGTATCTGCAGACTGGCCACCTCGGTGCTCCATATTACATAGGATATTAATAGCGTTTTGAACAATGTTATGTGTCTTTTTACCATTTATATTTGCGATCATCCCAATTCCACATGCCTCATGTTCAAAATCTGGATGATATAATCCCTGTTTCTCAGGGTAGCCGTTTCGTGTCATCACAACAGCTCCTTTCCATGGTTATAGAAGGTGTGTCCATTTCGAATCGAAAATGAACACACCAAATCAAATAACTAAAAATTAGCAATTTAATTAAGTATACCATAAAATCCATCTTTACACAAAATTCAGAAATTTATATTTATGCTTAATCCTTTCATCACAGCGATTGTAAACGCTACCATAGGGTGGTGGAATATTCAAACTTTCTTAATATTATTCATTTGTTTCTTATAGGTATGGATAATCTAGATTAACTTTTTACATCCTATCCATGAAGCAGTTCATTAGACTACATTAAAAATTAGTCGTATCATTTTAATGAGATTACATTTACTAACAATCTTACTTATTGTAAGTATCCTATAGGAGTGAAGAAAATGAATAAATCCTTTCAAAATATACCTTTATCCGTTTTGGATTTAGCCCCTATTAATGAGGGAAGCAATCCAAGTGAATCCTTTAAGAACAGTGTAGATTTAGCGCAGCATGTTGAAAATTGGGGATATAATCGATACTGGCTTGCGGAGCATCACAATATGCCTGGTATCGCTAGTTCTGCTACCTCTGTCATTATGGGACATATTGCCGAAAAGACAAATCGGATTCGAGTTGGGGCTGGAGGTGTTATGTTACCTAACCACGCTACACTCGTTATTGCCGAACAATTTGGAACCTTAGAATCGCTTTACCCTGGAAGAATCGATCTCGGATTAGGACGTGCTCCAGGTAGTGATCAAGCTACTGCCTATGCACTCCGTCGCACATTAAATATGAGTGTAGAGGATTTTCCGATGCAAGTAAACGAACTACAAGATTACTTTTCGGATGAACCAATATCTCGGGTAAAAGCAGTTCCAGGTCAAGGGTTGCATGTCCCGATTTGGCTCTTAGGGTCAAGTGGATTTAGTGCACAATTGGCTGCACAAAAAGGATTTCCATTTTCATTTGCGAGTCATTTTGCACCAGGGTATTTATTTCAGGCATTGAAGCTTTACCGAGATAACTTCCAGCCATCGGAGCAACTAGATAAGCCATATGTAATGCTTGGTGTAAATGTAATTGCAGCAGACACGGAAGAACAGGCAAAATATATCGCAACTTCTCAGCAACAGCAATTTTTAAGTATACGAAAAGGGAATCCAAGTAAACTACAACCACCTGTTGGTAACCTAGAAGAGCGATACTCACCACTGGAAATTGCTGCATTGAGTGAAACACTCGACTCTAAAACCACTATAGTTGGGGATAAAGAGATGGTAAAAGATGGGCTTGAAAGCTTCATTAACGAAACAGCGGCAGATGAATTAATTATTAGTTCTCAAATTTACCATCACAAAGACCGCCTACGTTCCTATGAAATTGTGTCTGAGTTAATGGATTAAGAATATAAGAGTAAACGAAAGCCACGATCCCATTTTATTTTGGAATCGTGGCTTCTTTACGTTATGACTCATGCTTACTTTTTTCCTTTAATAATTCCTTTACTTCCTGCAGTTCTTTTTGAACTTCATCTAATTTAATATCGGTAGGCGATGGCGTTTCCTCTCTATTCGCCTCTTCTACGTTACCAACAACAACACCAACAAATAGGTTCACGATGACAAACGATCCAACCAATATGAACGTGACAAAGTACCACCATGAAGCAGGGTCAGCAATCAATATCGGTCGCATGACTCCACTTGCCCACGATTCTAAGGTGATAACTTGAAATAGCGTTAATAGCGAATCGTGTAATGAACCAAAGTATTCTGGAGCAATGGAAGCGAACATCATTGTACCGATTACCGCGTAGATATAGAAGAATATTCCAAGCAAAAGCATAATTGTTCCCATCGAGGGGATCGTTTTGATTAGTGCATTAACCATTTTCCTTAGAGAAGGTATTACAGAAATTGCTCGTAGCACACGAAGAACGCGTAAAATCCTTAATACAGTTACATAATGGCCTCCAACTAATAAGTGACCACTTGCAACGATAACAAAATCAAACACATTCCATGGATCTTTAAAGAACGATCCGATTGATTTACTTCCGATTAGACGAATGATGATTTCAATGGTGAAAATCCAAAGTAGAATTTGGTCCACCAAAAGAAACCAATCTTTAAATCTATCAATAAAGTAAGGGTATGTTTCTAACCCCACTAATACAGCATTCACAACAATTAAGCCGACAATCACATTGGTAAATAGAGGATTTTCGGATAGTTGGGCAGATCTTTTTCTTATCGTAGACATAAGTTACGTTTCCTCCTTACCAATCTATTTTACTTACTTTTATTCATTCTGTCATCTGAATCATTTATTTATCTCAAACAATATTTTTATGAGCTTTTTTTACTGCTTATGATCAGATTTTTGTCGAATAGGAGCACATTGTCTTCTTTTATGAGCGATTTTCTCGATTTATGAGCTAAAATGAAAATTTATGATCAAATTCCCTGTAACCACCACAGCATAAACAATCCATAAACATCCAGCTTACCAAACAAAAAGACTAACTGGTCCGCTAACCAATTAGCCTTTTCTATAAGTATTTTACAATTATTATTTACCCTTTTACACGACTTGCAACGTCCACTGTGCGTTTAGCTTGATGCTTCACAGCTGCTTCTACATCTTCGACCATTTTTCCATCTTGACTCTGCGTTACACTCGTACCGTATGGGTTACCACCCGCACCAAACAGAACCGGGTCTGTATAGCCAGGAGGAACGATGATAGCACCCCAGTGCATCATCGACGTGTATAAAGAAAGAATTGTTGCTTCTTGCCCCCCATGCGGGTTTTGCGCTGATGTCATTGCGCTTACTACTTTATTTACCGTTTTACCGGAAGCCCATAGCCCACCTTGCGAATCAAGAAATTGCTTCATTTGCGATGCAACATTTCCAAAGCGTGTCGGTGTACTAAATATGATCGCATCCGCCCATTCAATAACATCAGGTGTCGCTTCAGGAACATCTTTTGTTGCGTCGTGATGTGCTTTCCATTCTGGATTTTGAGCTATTGCTTCTTCAGGTGCTAGCTCAGGAACTTTTACTACTTTCACCTCTGCCCCTGATTCTTTCGCCCCTTCTTCTGCCCATTTCGCTAGCTGATAATTTGTACCAGATGAGCTATAATAAATGACTGCTAAATTTACATTTGCCATGTTTTTCGTCTCCTTCGTTTTTTTATTAGGAAGGATTTTCTAGAAATCCATGGTAAAAGTTTCTCCTAGTATCGGTTATTTTATTCCCATCTCACAAAATGGCTTCCTACAATATCTATTCATTTAAGTGAGCTAGACCTACAGCGATTTGGGTACCTACTACAGCATTATTTTTTACCAACGCAATATTAGCATCCAAGCTTTTTCCACCGGTTAATTCTTTTACTTTTCCTAGTAAAAATGGTGTCGCTTCTTTACCTTTTATACCTTTTTCCTCTGCCTCTTGCAATGCTGAATCAATCGCACGCTTAATCACATCTTCAGGCATGGCATATTCTTCTGGAATTGGATTTGCAATTACGGCGCCTCCAGATAGGTTTAAATCCCATTTCGCTTTTAATGTGGTAGAAATCTCTTCTACGGAGTCGGCACGATAATTTACGGAAAACTCACTCGAACGCGTATAAAATGCCGGTAATGTATCTGTTTGATAACCAAAAACGGGTACACCTTTGGTTTCTAAATATTCCAATGTTAAGCCAAGATCTAAAATGGATTTAGCACCAGCGCAAATAACAGCTACATTCGTTTTTGCGAGCTCTTCTAAATCTGCAGATATATCCATCGTAGTTTCTGCTCCTCGATGTACTCCACCGATACCACCGGTTACAAAAATAGCAATATCGGCCAGTTCAGCACAAATCATTGTAGCAGCAACCGTGGTGGCACCTTTTTGCTTCGTCGCTAGTAAATACGGCAAATCACGGCGAGATGCTTTGGCGATATCAGAACTATTTCCGAAAGATTCTAACTCTTCATCGGAAAGACCGACTTTAATTTTTCCATCAATAATCGCTATCGTAGCAGGAACAGCTCCATTATCTCGAACAATTTGTTCCACTTCACGTGCTGTTTGTACATTTTGTGGATATGGCATACCATGTGAAATAATTGTTGATTCTAGTGCTACAATCGGTTTCCCTTGTTCTTTTGCTTCCCTTACTTCTTTTGATAATTCAAGATAATTTTTCATGATAATTCCTCCATGTCTTTAAATAATTGATCCGATGATAAATTCTGCCTAACCGTAAAAGGAGATTGCAATGTCTTTGCTGCATTTGCAATTCCTGCCTTAGCACTATCAGGAAGCGATTTTCCATCAAGCCAAGCATAGATGATGGCGGACGAAAACGCATCTCCCGCTCCAGTTACATCCACGATTTCTTCAAGCTCGATTGCAGGAATATGATAAATACCCTCTGAATCATTCCCAATCATGACTCCTTTAGCTCCATTTGTAATAACCACATTTTCTACCCCATGGGATAACCATTTCTCAACGGCCTGTCTCCATTGATCATTGGATTTAAGTTCTATCGAGAAATAGGCCTCTGTTTCATCACGATTCGTAATGAGCCACGTTAATCCATTTAAATCCTCCGGCAATCTCTCCATTTTAGGAGCAGATACCGCTACGAACACAACGGGAATTGACTGGTTCCGGGAAAATTCAATTAAATAATTTAACGCTTCTTTTGGACAATTTAAGTCAACCATCAAACATGCTGCTTGGCTCATCTGAGGAGCAAGATTTTTTAAAATATCAGGTGTGATTTGTTCATAAATGTCCATATCAGCCAACGCAATAACTAACTCACCAGACCTATCTAAAACGGCAGTATAGGACCCGGTAGCTTCCTTTGTAAATTTAGCTACATAATCTACGTTCATATAAGGGGAAGATGCTTGCTCAATGAAGGTCCATTCCGCATCAGATCCACCCGCTGTAACTAGAATAACCTCTTTCCCTAAACGTCCTAAGTTTTCCCCAATGTTGCGCGCGACTCCCCCAGCATTTTGTGTTGAATGAACTGGATTCGAAGTAGCAAATTTAACTTCACCGTTTATATAAAATTTTCGATCCACGTTAGCCCCGCCTATGCATATAACGGGATTTTCTTCATTTAAAATATATGCCTTCCCGCGTATATAACCTTTTTTGACGAGTCCAGATATCAAATTAGCTACAGACGGCCTCGATAACTCTAGCTTTCCTGCTAGTTCTTGTTGAGAGATAAACGGATCACTTTTAATTAATCGTATTACAGATTGTTCATTGTGGTTTAATTGCTCCCACTTATTTTCCGTCACTAGCATCACCTAAACTTTTGTTTATTTTTTAAACTTTTGTTTATAGTTTAGCGTAAATCATTCCTTTAGTCAATGTCTAAAACGACACGATTTCAACATTGGATTAGATTAGGAATAACAATTTTCCAAACACGAAAAACCTTGGCTATCGTATTCATGTTACGAAATCCAAGGCTTTTCTTTGTAATGAACAAGTATTTTATTGCTCTTCTGCTCCATTTTGATGAAGTGGTGGTGGGACTAACCAGCCCTTCTCCTTATTAAGTCGTAGAAGCTTCATTGCAAACGTCGCTTTTTGTGTATGGAATTGCCCAAACATAGATGCAATGTCCTCCCGGATGCACTGCCCCATCGCTTGACTACATGTAACCAATCCTGCTGCTGTATCAGCGGATAACGTTGCCGCAATTTCAGGATCCATGGCACGTGCTCCGGTTGGAATATCTTCTAATTCTGCTTTTGGACGCTCAGGCGGAGTAGGAGGTAAACCAACACCATTCTCTTTCAAAAGTGTTTCCATTTCTTGAATATGCTGTTTACCCATATCAATTGCCTCATCCATAAATTTTATTAAATCTTGATCACCTGCGTGATTTCGTAATGTTTGATGGCCAACAACCATCCCTTTCATTGCATGTACTGCAGCCCATACCCCATATACCTCACCATAGTGCATTGGCTCATCTTTTGGATTACCACTTAATATACCCATCTCTTTCCTCCTCATCATGTTTTCCACTATTTTCTAATAGCTCATCCTTATAATCCCTTTATTACATTGTTTTATACTGTAATTTTCGATTTTTATGAGTGGTCATCTCCACAAAATGAACGGTATAATGGAAGAAAGTATTTGTTGTTGGAGGTGAGTAAATGGATATCGAAACCATCCTTTCCAGGTTAAAGAACAGAGAACCATCCATATTAGGTTATGAAGAACTAAAAAAGTCAGCTGTATTACTTCCTCTCGTAGAGGTAAATCGAGAGACTCATGTATTATTTGAAGTACGCTCCATGAAATTACGAAGCCAACCTGGAGATATATGTTTTCCAGGTGGAAGAATTGATAAAAAAGACATGTCACCAAAGCATTGTGCTGTCAGAGAAACGACAGAAGAGCTGGGGATAGACAAAGGAATGATTAAAGATATCCTGCCACTTGATTATATTGTCTCTGATTTTGGGAGAATCATTTATCCTTTTGTAGGAAGAATTACCAATCCTAATATGATCATACCTAATGAAGCCGAAGTAGGGGAAGTTTTCACTGTACCGCTTCACTACTTTATGCACACTCCACCAGAGTCATACAAAGTAAACTTCCAAGTTATTCCTGAGGAAAACTTCCCTTACGAATTAATTGTTGGGGGGAAAGACTATAACTGGCAAGTACGACATATTCATGAATTATTTTACAAATATGAGGATCGTGTCATATGGGGATTAACCGCCAAAATATTAACGCATTTCTTGGATCTGGTTAAAACAAAATAAAAGACCGACGATTGAAGCTGTAAGTTCCTGCTGAATAAGTAAGGATAGGGATCGAGAAGGTTGAGGTAGCTTCGTTTGGAGGGGCAATCTTTCTTCTAAGAAACATTTATTTGCGTCCCGTCGGAATGCTTCACGAAATCAGCTTGTAGACTTGGATGAATACTAATATGAATGTATCCTCTGAGTAACATAATCAAGCTGACAACATTTCAAAGAACTGGGTGACTTCGACGTTCAACACAAGGCGTGTTGGTATTTAGTCGAAGCTTCACCTTTCTTAAAGAATCAATTTATCTAATTATATTCACCTTTCTTTTTATCACTCTAGCCAGCCCTTCTCTTTAGACTTAGCAATTGCTTCAATCCGATTACTTACTCCTAACTTATCTAAAATCGTGGATACATAGTTGCGAACTGTACCATTTGATAAAAATAATTGTTTGGCAATTTCTTTTGTCGTTTTTCCTTCCGAGATCAACTTAATAACTTGCTCCTCCCTGTCTGTGAGAGGACTTTCTTGCTCATAAGCTAAATCAACTAGCTCTGGGGCATAAATTTTCCTACCATTCATAATAACACGTATTGAATCTGCCAATTCTTCACTCGGACCATCCTTTAATAAATACCCACTGACATTTGCTTTTCGTGCTCGTTCGAAATAACCCGATCGTGCAAACGTTGTAAGAATGATAACTTTACAAGGGTGGTCCCTTAATTCCTCCGCTGCATCTAACCCACTTTTAACTGGCATTTCAATATCCATAATACAAATATCTGGCTGATAGTGCTTCACCAGCTTTAAAGCTTCATCCCCGTTTTTCGCTTTCCCGACAACTTCGATATCTTGTTCTAAGTCAAGTAATGATCCCAACGCACCTAATAACATTCCTTGATCTTCTGCAATAACAATTTTAATCAATCTCACCCCTCCTTCGATTCTTGAATAATTGTTGGGACCTGAATCGTCAGCCTCGTTCCCTTTAAATTTGATGAATAATCTAGATTGCCATTTACAAATTCCAATCTTTCTTGCATTCCTTCAATCCCATGTCCTTTGTTTTCTTTATCTTTATCAATACCTATCCCATCATCTTCTACATGAATCAAGAGTTCTCCTTCTCGATTTTCAAATGATACCTGACATAAGGTAGCTTTACTATGCTTGACTACATTTGTAATTGCTTCTTTTAGGCACATGCTAAGTACATTCTCGACTAATAAAGGAATATTGGATAGATCCAATTCCCCTATTACTTTGAATTCCATCTGAGCTGCTTCCACTACCTGCTGGACTCGCAATACCTCATCCTGTAGTTTTGCATCTTTCATATTGGAGACTAGTTCTCGAACTTCTTTAAGAGCGGTTCTTGCCGTTTGATTGATATCATTTAGTTCTTGCAACGTTCTCATTCTATCAATATCTACGAGTTTCTTCGCTAAATCACTTTTCAAACCAATCAACGATAATTTTTGCCCTAATGTGTCATGTAAATCTCTTGCAATACGTTGCCGCTCCTCTACGACCATTAATTGAGAAATTCTCTTATTCGCATCTGCTAACTGACCTTCTAGCTCTTCTTGTCTATTCCGGCTAAACAAACTAATGGGCAAAAGGATAACACCAATAATGGTTAGTACAATAAATGGGAGCTGAGAAAAGAATGATTGGCTTTGAATAAAAAAACCAACCGTTACAGCAGCTATTGATGTTGTTAAATGAATGATATATAGCGTGATAAAACCTGCTTTATTTTGAATATTTCCTATGAAAAAGGCTAAAAAAAGCGCAAAATAAACGTACCCAAAATACAATGTCATACCGATGCTGATTGCCATCTCCATTCCTACCGAAACATAAACCGTCCACCCTTTTTTGATGAAGGATAGTCTATATGTCGTAAAGAATAAGACAATCATAATAATACCGATGATAATTTCAACAGCAACAGATGATCGAATGATAAAGTAAAATGGAAGCAGGCAAAAAATGATCCATGCATATAAGCTAAGTCCTGTATTTTTCGGGAAAATATGATACCAATTCCGCATTCGCCAACCTCCCTTAACCGCTGCAAGTCTTGTATATATTCAGTATAACAAAGAATACATAGATAAAACCCTCCAACTGCACCAGTGAAGGGTAATTCCTGTTTTCAAAAAGAATATTTCTTTTCAAGAAAGAATTTTAATGAACCGTTGATGTATGATGCGTCATAACTTAAAAATTGGTATTCCAAATAATAAGCTGATATCGGCAAAATTAAACCGTCAATGAGAAAATGCAAGATCCATCTATCCATCATAGGGGCAAAATAGCGGAACCACGATCCTCATCAATGACGAGGTGGATCCTCATTCCGCTAAATCGCCGATATCATTCTTTTGGAGCATGGTTTTGGATCCTCATTCCTTTATTCACCTATATTTAGTAAAATTTACACTGATTTATGACTAATAGAGGAACGAGGATCCTCATTCACCTGGTTTGGGCTGTGTTTTTGTCATTTAGCGGAACCTCGATCCTCATCAATGACGAAGTGGATCCTCATTCCTTTATATATAAGCTCAGGCAATCGGCGGAAAGCGAAATGTATTTCCGTAACATTATATGCACCCAACAATCATCTTTGAGTTACGTTGCATTTTACCCATAACACGCAATAAACAAAGGGAAATATTTATTTTTATTAATAACTTGGGTGGTTTGGTTTCATTTGTACATTACTTTTTCTACTACGTAAAATAGCTTTTACTTCTTTAAAGCTTATAAATGACTTACTTGCTTCGTCATAGAGACGAAACCGAATTGATTTCAAACTCGAAAGCAGAGTTATTGTTGTTGCTTTTTGAAGTGGTGGAGTAGAATCATGGGCTTTTTCTAGGTGATAATTAGGTACCCTTGGGCTTAAATGATGGACATGGTGGTATCCAATGCTTCCGGTTATCCATTCTAACACCTTCGGAAGTTTGTAATAGGAACTCCCATCCACAGCAGCTTTTACATAATCCCATTCCGCTTCGTTTTCAAAATAAGAGTCTTCAAATTGATGTTGGACATAAAACAACCATATTCCAAGAAACCCTGCAATAAATAGAATAGGGGCCTGTACAACAACAAACGCTTGCCAACCTATTACCCAAATTAAAATGGCATATATACCTAAAATAGATAAGTTAATTACATACGTATTAAAACGTTCTTTGCGCTTTGCACCTTTTCGATTAAAACGATTTGATATCAAGAATAAATAAATTGGCCCGAGTCCAAACATGACAAATGGGTTTCGGTAGAGACGATATACTAACCTCTCCCAAAATGACGCCTCGACATACTCTTCGACAGTCATCACCCATACATCTCCAGTTCCACGCTTATCCAAATTGCCACTTGTAGCATGGTGGATTGCATGAGCACGTTTCCATTTTTCAAATGCAAAATGCGTAATGATACCAGTTATTGTGCCCAGAATCCGATTTGCCTTTTTATTTTTGAAAAAGGACATGTGTGTACAATCATGAAAGATGATAAAAATACGAACAACAAAGCCTGCTGCTACAACCGAAAGTATTAGAGACAGCCAAATAGAAATCGATAGACTTTGGTAGGACAGAAACCAAAGAAGGAAAAATGGTGGTATCGTATTTATTAACTGAAAAATACTTGCCCTTGTATCGGAATTTTCAAACCTTGAAACACTTTTACGAAGTTGTGCTTGTTTTTTTCTACTCATACGTTCCTCCTAATAAAGAGAGTTTTCTCACTGATTACTCTTATTTTAGGAAAAAACAGCACTAAAAATAAGTCATATTTGTCAGGAATTATATATGACAAATGTCATATTTGCTATTAAGAGACCGTCTTTTGAGTTTTTACCGGATGGTCCATAAACTTAAAATAAGGTAGCAGTATACCAATGAAAGATACCAAGCAAATGATTGTACCAATAAGAATATATAATGGGCGAATTCCCCACCATTCACTGAATAGACCACCAACCAAAATCCCAAGTGGCATCATTCCACGTATAATTAACAGCCGAACCGAAAACACCTTACCCATTAAATGATTAGGTACAGTTTGCTGGCATAGTGTCGTATTATGTACATTAAAAAAGGCAATAACGACACCCGCAATAGTTTCTGTGATAATTGCAAAATCAATCGAGTGGGTAATCCCTAAATTTATGTACGTTAACCCTCCGATTACTAATGCCCCCAGCATCATTAATCGTCTGCTAGAAACCAATATTTTTCCAACAAGCAACGTCCCCACAACATATCCTAATGGAAACCCAGCCATAAAATATCCATACATTGCATAATTTTCACCCAGTATGTCTGTAACGTACGGTAAATTAATCACCATGGTGACACCCACACCGAACTGAACAAAGGCGAGAAAAAATCCTAACCAAACTATTGTACGTTGTTTAAAAAAGTAACGGATTCCTTCGTTAAACTCATCCACCCAACGCTTCCTGATTGTGCTCTTTTCCCTTCTTTCGTTCACAAATAATACGAGAAACCCACTTGTTACTAGTAGAAAACAAATTAGAAATAAGGTTGTTGATATCCCGATATACTCGATTACGATCCCAGCCGTTACAGGTGCCATAAATGTCATCAACCGAACCGTTCCATCGACATATGCATTAGCCTGTATTAATTGCTTCTGCGGTACAATTGTAGGGAGTATGGCTTGATTTGCAGGAACATAAATCGGGGTAATCAATCCGATTAAGAGCTGGACTACATAAATATGCCAAGGTACTAAAACATCTCCTAAATGAGCCAGTAAAGGAAGTACAAATATTAGCCCCCTACTCCATAACGCTATAATCATTACCCATTTTCTACTCCACTTATCAATGTAAGGACCTATCACAAGTTGGAGGACTAGTGAGGGTAAAAAGTATAGTAACCACATACTCCCTAGAGCCATTGTTGAACCAGTTAACTCATAAACTAATAAGGAATTACAAAAAGTACCGAAAGCTCCACCGAGTTCCGAAGTAGCATTCCCAATCCAAATAAAAGTAAACGACCTATTTTTAAAAACTCGCACAAGAACACCTGTTTCTATCGTTTTATATTATAGTAACATAATAGAGCTAAGAATAAATTATATTTTTCGAAACTTTTAAAGTTTACAACCACAGCTTCTCCTCAATAGACTTTGACAAGGGCGTTTCAAACATAAGTTATCAATGGTTGAAGATCCATTCACAGTTGATGAAAAATGCGACGTGGATCCTCATTCCGCTAAATGGCCGAAGTAGTTCGTCTGGAGCTTCTTTTTGGATCCTCATTCCTTTATTTACCCTTTTCTAGTACATAATTCACTGATTTATCTCTAATAGTGGAATGAGAATCCTCATACCCCTTGTTTGATTAGTTTTTTGTCACTTAACGGAACCTCGATCCTCATCAATAACGACGTGGATCCTCATTCCGCTAAATGGCCGATATCATTCACCTGGGACATGGTTTTTAGTTCCTCATTCTGTTTGTCTAGTCCTCACAGTTTTTCCTCCGTCTTCTAACTTTCTAAAGAAACAAAGTAATTAATGCGAAATAGTTACATCTTTGGCATGAAAAAACTCCAAAAAAAATCCGATCGAATTCGAATTCTAATAAAAGAATTTCAAATCGATCGGATTCCCTTTAGTCTAAAGCCATTCTACCTGCTATTGCTTTACAATGGAAACAATATTTTGTTCACTTTGTGTAATTTCCCCTTCTTTAAGAAGCTTGATTTCTTCGCCCTCCTGAAGGTTTGTAAACACAATTGGAGTGATAATTGATGGTACATTTTCTTTAATATAATCTAGGTTAACTTGTAATAATTTTTGTCCAGCTTTAATTTCTGCGCCTTCTTCAACGAAGGATTCAAAGCCTTCACCATTAAGTTTAACCGTATCAATACCGAAGTGAATTAATATTTCACGTCCTGAATCAGATTGAATACCAATTGCATGTTTTGTTGGGAAAACATTTACTACCTTTCCGTCCACTGGTGAAACTACGGTATCATCCATTGGTTCGATCGCAAAGCCATCTCCCATCATTTTGCCTGAGAATACTTGATCAGGAACTTCCGTAATTGGTAATAGCTTACCTTTTATAGGGCTTGCTAAGTTAAATTCAGCATTCTCATCAACGGTTACTTCAGCTTGTTTCGGTTCTTCTTTTCGTGCGCGAGGTGTTTTTCCACTAATGATATCTTGAATTTGTCCTTTAATGGAGTCAGATTGTGGTCCGAAAATAGCTTGAATATTATTTCCGACTTCCATTACCCCTGACGCACCGAGTTTTTTCAGTCTATTCTTATCTACATTATCTTTGTCATTGACAGATACACGTAGACGCGTAATACATGCATCTAGATGAGAAATATTCTCTTTTCCGCCTAGACTTTCTAATACTTCATATGGTAGATCTCCAACTTCTCCTGCCTCTTCTTCTCCTTCAACTTCTTCTTCGCGACCAGGAGTTGCTAGGTTAAATTTGCGAATTGCAAATCGGAATCCAAAATAGTAAAGGAAAGCGAATCCAATACCAACCGGAATAATTAACCAAGCATTTGTTGATAGTCCCCAGTAAAGTACATAGTCGATGAAACCACCTGAGAAGGTGAAACCTGCTTTAACATTTAGTAAATCCATAATGACAAAAGAGAAGCCTGCAAAAATACTATGGATTAAGAATAATACAGGTGCAACAAATAGAAATGCAAACTCAATTGGTTCTGTAATACCTGTTAAAAAGGATGTTAATGCTGCAGAACCCATGATTCCCGCAACTTTTGCTTTGTTTTCCGGCTTCGCTTCGTGATAAATAGCAAGTGCTGCAGCCGGTAAACCAAATAGCATAAACGGGAACAAACCAGCCATAAACGTACCTGCTTCTGGATCTCCTGCAAAGTAGCGTGTCATATCTCCTCGTACAACATCACCTGCTTCGTTAACAAAAGAACCAAATTCATACCAGAATGGTTGGTAGAAAATATGGTGCAATCCAAATGGAATTAACATACGTTGTCCAAAACCAAAAATGAATGCTGCAATGGTTGAACCTGTTTCTGTAGCTAATACAGAGAACCAGTCAATAACATTTTGAATTGGTGGCCATACGAAAAAGAAAATAACTCCAAGTAAAACCGCAGTTGCTGCTGTAATTATTGGTACAAAACGCTTCCCAGCGAAGAACCCTAAGAATTGCGGCAACTGAATATTATAAAAGCGCCTATACAATATCGATGCAATAATACCCATAATAATTCCACCGAACACACCCATTTGTAGGGTTGTGATCCCTAGCATCTCAATTGTTTCAACACCTCTAGCTTCAGCCATGATCCCCATAGTTACATTCATAATTAAGAAACCAATAACTGCTGCTAAACCAGCTACACCATCGCCGTCTGAAAGACCAATTGCAACACCAATTGCAAATAGCAATGGCAAATTATCAAAAACAATTCCTCCCGCTTGAGCCATGATTGGAATATCCAAAACATTTTCATGTCCAATCCCAAGTAAAAGCCCAGCAGCAGGTAATACGGATACTGGTAACATTAATGCTCTACCAACCCGTTGTAATAGACCAAAAGCCTTTTTAAACATGTTGTTTCCTCCTTGATTTTATATTCTGTTAAGGTATATGGTTATTTATTCCCGACAGCCAGTAAATTACTTAAAAAGCAAAAAAGACATGAGCAAAAAAAGATCTGATAGTTAAAATAGGATAGAAGAATCCCATCTACTAACATAATCTTTCTTCACTCATGCCTGAATTTAATCAGTTACACGTAAAGATAGTGTATATAAAGTTTTAACCTATTAAACGTTGTAAATGAATGGTTAAGTAAACTACCTCTGATTCATCTACTGGTTTCTGTAAGGTTTTCTGCATTACCTTAACGATTTTCCAAGCTAGATTATAGCATAGTGGATATTCCTTTTTCAACACATTTGCTAAGATAGTTTGATCTTTTGTGTAATTGCCGCTTGTTGCACGATCAATCGCATGGCGTATATGTTGTATAAGCCGATAATAATTGATCGTTTTACGATCAATTTTAATTTCCAATCCTTCTTCCACCATTTTAATAAGGTGGAATACCAGTTCAGAGTATTGATTAATCTCACTCACTTTTCTATCCGTTACCGAGCTGTGAATGTGTAAAGCAATCAATCCGATTTCTCCTTTTGGCAGCTCTACTCCACTATATTCCTTTATCATTTCTATAATATCCTTCGCAATTGAATATTCCTGTTGATATAAAGCTTCTGTTTCCACTAAGAAAGGATTTTTTATAAAAATCCCTTCCTTCGCTCGCTTGATAGCAAATGCAATATGGTCAGTAAGCCCAATGTGAATATGTTCATTAACGATTTTCCCCATTTTATTCTCAATATGACTCAGCACATCATGCATAAATGGTATAAAGTCTTCTTCGATATAAGGCAATAATTGTTTATATTTATCCTGCTCAGCTTGATCTTCTAGCCGGAACACCTTCTCTGCTGCTTCTGGGTCTACCTTCTGCCCTTCTTTTTTATTAAAACCAATTCCCTTACCAATTAATATTACTTCTTTATTCGTAGTGTCTATTGTGATAACTACATTGTTATTTAAAGCTTTTTTGATCCGCATCTATGTCACCTTTTCCAATACTTGCCTACATGTAAACGATTCATTTTTCAAGTATAACAACTAAATAATAAGATGTCGAAAAAGAGAGAAAAGCGCAAGCGCCCTTGACAGAGACGTACGGACTGGGACTGCGGTTACTCGTCCCACCGAAAACCTTTTGCGCCTGGTGATGCCAGGTTGCTCCATGTTGCCACGGAAAGTGGCTATTTTATAATTTCCCATGCAGAAAAAAGGCAACTAGATACGATACTAGTTACCTTTTCAGGACTATTGCCAAGTCACCTCAACGGGAAGGATAGGTGAAATTTTCTCAAGAAAGTTTTCCCTTTCCTCTTCGGTCATCCATAAATGAATAACCCCCTCGTCCTCACTTGTTCGAATAAGACGACCGATTCCTTGTCTTAATCGCAATAACATATATGGTAGTTCCACTTGCTCCAATGGATGTTGAACATGCTTTCGCTTTGCCTGGAAAACAGGATCTATTGGAGGGAAAGGCAATGACGAAATAATTACCTGGCTTAATGACTTACCAGGAACATCTAGCCCTTCCCACAAATGGTAGGAACAAAGCACCGTACTTTCATCCAATTGAAAAGATTTTACCGTTTCACTAATTTCTTGATCGCCCTCGTATACTATCGTAAACGGAAAATCTTCCTCCTTGGCCCAAGCTCGAAAGTCATTCATTTCCTCAGCGGTTGAAAACAAAATTAACGATCGCCCGTTATTGGAAACCAATTGATCCCTCATCTTTTCCCACTTATTCCCGTCATCCAAATGACCGTAGATTCTCATTTTATCCTCATAATTAAACGGAGAGGAAACCGTAAAGGAATCATACCTTTGAATCCCTAAACTGGTAGCCAAATAAGAAAAATCATCATCTTGTGCTAGTGTAGCAGATGAAAACACAAATGGTATATCCTTGGAAAACACTTCCGTTTTCAATACGTCCTCTACTAAACGTGGCATCATTACTAATGATGTCGTCGATTCGTTTTCTTCGATCCAAAAAATCCCTTCATCACTTTTTAAGAATATAGAGAGTCCATGGAAAAAGAACTCTAAGTACTCCTCTATTATTTTGATATGGTATTCATCAATCGTAAACATTTCCGAATCAAATACGAGTTGATCAAGTAATTGTTCGACCTTTTCATACAATCCCTCAGCCATCTCTACCATTTCATCGGTTATTTGCAGCTCTTTTCGTTCCGAACCCGCAACCGGGATAGATGATGCAATTAGGAAGTCGAACCAATCATCATGTTTCGCTAAAATATCTTCCATCAATACGAGGGACTCCTCTCGCACATCTTGCCCCATATAGCCAGTAAGTACTTTTTCTAATGTTTCCACATTGAAACGGTATGTTAACCCTTTTTGGGCAGCAAACTCCAATAAATGTCCTTCATCAAAAATCACCGTGCTTGCTTCTGGAAGCAACGGAATTTGACCTTCTCGTTTTCGAGAATCCTTTGTCCACACATGTTCCATATAAAAATCATGCGAGCAAATAATTAAGTCTTGTGCATGTCGATAATATTCCCGATTCAGTGTTTGTCCACTACGATGTCTCCAATCACATGTTGAGCATTGCTGCAAAGGGTCCCAAGCTATTTTCTCCCATGTTTCATCGGATACCCACGGATACTCCTTCCTGTCCCCATAGCGCTCAAACGACTTTTTGGAGGCGCTATTGTCGAATACGTAATCAGGCACTTGGTCATGTACACGGATCACGTCTTCATCATTTGTTTTATCAACGAGTGTATCGAGCTTGCGGACACAAACATAATTTTCTCTTGCCTTTGCTAGCCGAACATCAATAGTTAACCCTAATGCTTGTTCTAACTTTTCGATATCTCCACCTTTTTTTACAAGCTGCTCGATTAAGGTTTCATCAGCGCAGGAAACAATCGCGGGACGCCCTTTGTAACGTGCATAACAAATTGCATAAAGAAGATAGACAAACGTTTTACCTGTTCCGACTCCCGCTTCTGCAAAAATGGTTCGTTTATGTTTAAATGCCTGTTCTAGCTGAAAAGCCATAAAAATTTGTTCATCCCGCAATTCATAGCCTTTTCCAGGCAATATGTCATAAAAAACGTCGCCAACGTAGTCACCTAGTCGGTCGAAAAAATTTTCTGTTTTGGATACCGTAAAAGGTAATGCATTTGTTTTAGTCATGGAAAACCCCTTCTTCAATCTAACGTCAGCTCTATATTATACGTTAATTGTTTCACACCTGTCACATGATTAAACTAATTATGAAAAGATAAACGTAGCATTCTAATTTATTTTTTCATGAATTATCGCTAAAATAAAGGTAAGAATTATTTTTGCACTCTCAGAGAGGTTGTTCTGTTTGGATATATCAATCGGTTCATTACTATTTTTATTTGCTGTCATGTTATTAACTGGTGTTTTAGCAACGAAATTTTCCACAAGACTTGGGCTACCTGCATTGGTTTTGTTCCTTATTGGGGGTATGATCCTTAATAATTATTTGTATTTTGATAATGTTGAACTTACACAATTAATTGGGATTATGGCACTAATCATCATCCTATTTGATGGTGGTACCCAAACAAAATGGGAAAATATACGTCCTGTAATTGGTACGGCTAGTGTACTAGCAACACTTGGGGTATTACTTACTAGCGCAATTGCTGGTTTAGCAGCCATGTACATTCTCGACTTCTCCTTGCTTGAGGGACTACTCTTTGGAGCAATCGTTGGTTCTACGGATGCTGCCGCTGTTTTTTCGGTTCTAGGTAATAAGAATTTCAATCAGCGTCTTACTGCTACACTGGAAGCTGAATCTGGTTCGAACGACCCAATGGCTGTTTTCCTTACTGTAGCTTTAATTGAATTAATTCAACTACCAGACAGTTCGATTTGGATTGCAATCGGAAGCTTTTTTATTCAAATGGGGCTAGGACTTATACTAGGTCTCTTACTAGGAAAAATTACTGTATTTATTATTAACCATATTAAGCTTGATACCTCAGGTTTGTATCCGGTTTTAGCCATGGGTGCTGCGGTCTTCACCTATGCAGTCACCGATTATTTAGGTGGAAGTGGATTACTCGCTGTATATGTAATGGCTGTATTTGTTGGCAATAATGATCTAACCTATCGATTTACCATTATTCGCTTTAACGAAGGTTTCGCATGGATGATGCAAATTGTTATGTTTACCTTGTTAGGTTTCTTAGTATTCCCGACCGAATTACTTGATGTTGTTTGGGAAGGTATCTTGTTAGCAATTATCTTAATGTTTGTTGCAAGACCAATTGCGATTTTCATTAGTATGGTAATCATGAAATTTAATGTAAAGGAAAAATTATTTATTTCTTGGGCTGGCTTAAAAGGTGCTGTACCGATCGTACTTGCTACGTATCCAGTTCTAGCTGGTTTAGAAAATAGTAATTTAATGTTTAATGCTGTATTTTTCGTTGTGCTTTTTTCAGCTTTAGTACAGGGCACTTCGTTATCCTGGTTGGCAACAAAGCTAGGGCTTACGATTAATGAAGAAGATGCTGCCATTCCTAGTCTTGAGCTTATCCACTTAGGCACTACGGAATCTGAAATTATGAAGCTAACCTTAACGAAGAAAAATGCTGCCGTCGGTATTGCACTTACCGATTTAGAATTACCAGACGATACGCTAATTATAGGGATCACTAGAGGGAAAAAGTTAATTACCCCAACCGGGAATTCCGTGATCAAACATGGAGATACTTTATTTGTATTGAGTGACAAAGAACACCGTGAAGAAGCTAAGAAAGTCTTACTTGGATAATAGCAGGTGCCAGGCACTTGTCGAATAATTCGACAAGTGCCTGGCACCTATGTTTTAACGTTATATATAAATCCCTTTGTTGAACAAGCCAACTTTTGCAGAGCTTTCAACAATCCTGCCCAACTTCGATTCCATAATTGTACCCCCATACAATTATAGAAGTTACTTCAATTGATTTGCATTCTCCACTTCGCGCATGGTACCTTCCTTCATAAATCGATCATGCCAAGAGAATGCCTTTTCCAGCACATGCGGAGTCTGCCCACCCCGTTCAAGTGCCTCTTGGTAATATTCCCAAAGCTGCGCACGATAGGTTGGATGTGCACAATTCTCAATAATTAGTGGAACACGTTCCCTTGGTGCTAAACCACGAAGATCCGCATAACCCTGTTCGGTCACAACAACATCCACATCGTGCTCGGTATGATCGATGTGAGAAGCAAATGGAACAATACTAGAAATATCCCCATTTTTAGCAATTGACTTTGTAACAAAGATCGCTAATCGAGCATTTCGTGCAAAGTCACCAGATCCTCCAATTCCATTCATCATTTTTGTACCAGTAACATGAGTCGAATTCACGTTTCCGTAAATATCAAACTCCAAAGCCGTGTTAATGGAAATAAGACCAAGACGACGAATGATCTCTGGATGATTCGAAATTTCTTGAGGTCGCATCAACAATTTATGTCGGTAGTTTTCGAAATTAGAAAACACTTGCTTCATTTTTGGTTCGGATAATGTAATCGAACAGCACGAAGCAAAGCTGACTTTTCCAGCATCGATTAAATCGAATACTGCATCTTGCAATACCTCTGAATACACTTCCAAATCTTTAAACTCCGAATCTACCATTCCATGAAGGACCGCATTTGCTACCGAACCAATACCTGATTGTAATGGTGCTAGTTTCTCTGTTAGTCTTCCTGCTTCTATTTCCTTACGCAGAAATTCTAATAAATGGTCCGCCATAACTTTCGTTTCTTCATCTGGTGGTACAATGGTTGATGGAGAATCGGTTTGATTGGTGAACACAATCCCTTTTATCTTTTGCGAATCAATTGGTATTCCCTTTACACCAATACGATCATCCGCTTTGGTTAAGGGAATCGGATCACGCTGCCCCTGTTTTCCAGGACTATATAAATCATGTAACCCTTCTAGCAATTCTGGTTGCGCCGTATTAATTTCCACAATAATAGAAGTTGCATTCTCAGCGAAAGCCAATGAATTTCCAATGGAGGTAGATGGGATAATCATTCCATCCTCCGTAATAGAAATCGCTTCCAAAATTGCATAATCAACTGTTTCGATCACTTTTGCCCTTAGAAGTTCAGATGTATGTGATAAATGATGATCGACAAATAAATGATCCCCAGCATTTATTTTCTTTCTCATTGTCGGATCTGCTTGGAAAGGTAATCGTTTGTTGATAATTCCAACCTCAGCAAACATTTTATCCACATCAGATCCTAGGGAAGCACCAGTAAACACATTTACTTTGAATTCTTCTCCTTTATTTGCGCGTTCTACCAACGCTGTTGGCACCGCTTTCACATCACCTGCACGAGTAAATCCACTTAACCCCAAAGTCATACCATCCTGGATCCATGATGCCGCTTCTTCTGCAGTAACAACTCGATCCTGTAATCGAGGGTCTTGAATGCGATCATAACTTTTCTCCATGCCCCATCCCTCTTTTCATACAGTTTAGAATTATTTTAACGTATGTAATGATGAGATAGGAGAAAGAGGAGTATTTAAGAAAATTTTCGTTTGAGCAACGATATATAACGGATAAAACAGCATAAAGTGCATAAGGCGTGCTAGCGCCGATAAAGCGACAGGACGTTGCCTGCCAGTTATATACAGGATAAATGTTAAAAACCAAGTAATTTTCGGAAATAACTGGAATAAGATTGACTTACTGGAATTCTTGTTTCATCATTCATTTCTAAAATAAATGTTGAATGTGTATCTGGATGTATTTCCATTATTTGATGGACATTTACGATAAAAGAACGATGACAACGAACAAACATATCTGGTGGTAAAAGATATTCAAATTCTTGTAGCGAATTTTTATGTGTACCAGCAAATCCGTTCGATACGACATGTGTCTTTCGATCCTTCACTTCAATATAATGCACTTCTTGAAAAGGGATAGGTTTCCAACCATCCTGCGTTTTTAACGTTACAACCGATTTCCCCTCTGTAAACGCTGGATATATTGCTGTAACACATCCCTCTAGCTTTCCATCATTATGAAACGGAACTGCCATACCATGATATGGCACCCCAAATATATTGCGATCAATAAACTCCGAAACTTTTTGCTCGGAATCTATGGCCTTATAGGCGATTGTTCCCTTTTTTACTGTATCACCTGACCTAATCTTTAAGTCTACACGCTTGCTGGGCCGATAATAAACATACTCCTTCGTATTTGATACAGCTATTGAAATCTCATCTGAAAATAACTCCCCAATAACATCTAACAATGCCGACATCGTTAATTGATTCATCTAATCCCCCTTTGTTCAGCAAGGGTGCCAGGTACTTGTCGAATATCCGACAAGTGCCTGGCACCTTTTCTTACATTTCTTGTAGTTCTAAATGGAAGGTTCCTTTGCTGTTTTCTTCGTATAGATTGGTAATTGATGTAGCGTAATTACTAATTTTCGCTTGAAAGCTGAGATTAGAATCTGGAACTTTTACATCAAAGTTATTTTTATATAATAGGGTTGTCACATCATGATAGTCTTCATGTGATACGATAAAATCAATTGTTAGCTTATTTACCTTTCGCCCATCCTTCTCTACGAATTGATGCATTATTTGTTCCGCTTCTATTTTAAAATCATTGATAAATAGGTTTTGCTTCATATTAGTCTACCACACCTTTTCTAACTATTTCGTAAATGTTTCCGGCATCACAGCTGCAATAACTTCTCCTTTTACACAGCAAACTCCTTTTGCGTATACTTCTGTAATTACTTTCCATTTCTTTGGATGAATTTCTTCAACCGTACCAACTGCTGTTAACGGAGTCCCTTGTGGTGTAGGACGAATATAATCCACATGCAAGGAGGCTGTTACAAATCGAGGTGGTTCCACTCCATCACCAGGTTCATGTCCATTTTTACGATGCAAGGCCAACGCTGCCGACCCCGTACCATGGCAATCAACCAGTGATCCAATTAGTCCACCATATACAAACCCCGGAATCGCCATATGTTCCTTTCTTGGTTGGTAAACTGTCATTGTTTTCTCTCCATCCCAACCCGTTCGAAGCTTTAGCCCTGCTTCATTCAACTTTCCACATCCATAACACCATGAATAGTCGTCGGAATAATCATCTTGAATCGCATGAACAATCTTCTCAGCCATCCTAATTCCTCCTCTTTTTGTCCAGTATAACACCAATGACTACAACCATCACAGTATGTGACACGAGATCCCTTCTTGTATAACATCATTTTCAACCACTTCCATACTAGTCAAAGCGCATCTATTTCACCTAATTACAGTCGACCATTACCTCCTTCTCTGAAAATAATTCAATCGATCGTATAACAGTAAATATTATTATTGGGGATTCTCGTACTCCATAAGAATGATTCCATCTATCGCTGAATAAAGTAGAAAATGAAAGCGAGGTGATAATGATGTATTATTCTCATCCTTACATACGTTCCAACTCAAACACGCAGCAAACCAATCATTCTATAAATGTGGTTGGGGAAGGAATGATCTCTGTTGAACCTGACCGAGCGATTGCTCTATTAGGTGTTGTTACGGAGGATAAAAATTTGAGTCAAGCACAAAGGAAGAATGCGGAAAATGCAACAAACGTCATCAACGCACTTCTTCAACAAAATGTTCCACGTACAAACATTCAGACGTTTGATTATCGGATAAATTTGAATTATGACTATAAAGAAGGGGAGCAGTTATTCCGCGGCTACCAAGTAACAAATCTATTACAAGTAATTATTGAACCTGTTGACAGAATGGGGACGATCGTAGACATAGCTGTTGAAAATGGGGCAAATACCGTTCGAAATGTCCAAATAACGGTTGCCAATAAAGAACAATTCTATGAAGAGGCATTAAAAAAAGCTGTAGAAAAGGCTCAGGTAAAAGCTAGTATTATCGCACAGGAGATAGGGGTAAGCATTCGTGCCGTACCGTTTAAGTTAAATGAAGTACCAACACGAGAGGATGGCAGACCACGTCCAATGGTGTTAGGGGTATCAACCGAAAACACAACAACCCCAATTGAAGCTGGTCAAATGCAAATCACAGCACAAGTCGAAGCCGAATTTAGATATTAAAGAAGGAACAATAGGAAGGGCCAGTCTCCCGGCCCTTCCTTACCCATGATTATGATGATGTCCCCAAAAGAAGTCCTCTTTATTTTCTTCAAAAGGGAAAATTTTCAATTCCTTCGCTTTATCTACATGCTCAGCAAATATTTCATCTAATAATTCATTTGCATCTTTACCTTCCGTTTCAATTCCTAGTTGAACAGCCGAATTATATATCTTAGCTTCATGGATTTCTTGTACAATTTCATGGGTATCCTTCCCATCTGTATCTACACCATATACTTTTGCTTCTTGTTCAAGCTGTGCTTGCATTACTGCTTTACGTAGTTCATCTTGGTCTTTCCCTTCCGTATCTACACCCAGCTCTTCCGCCTTTTGCTTTAACTTCGCATCATAAACTTCTTCAGCTAATTCTTTCGGCTCTTTCCCCTCTGTCTCAATCCCTAACTCTTCTGCCTTTTCTTTTACCTTAGCATGATGTACTTCCTTACCTAACTCCTTTAAATCTTTTCCTTCTGAATCAATTCCATATTGCTCTGCCGCTTCCTTCAACTTTACTTCTTTAACTTCTTTTGCAAGCTCCTTTAGGTCTTTCCCTTCAGGGTCTATACCAAGCTCTTCAGCTTGCATCTTCAACCAGCCTTCATGTTTTTTTAGGTGGCCATGTTTGTCTTTTTGATCTTCTTTTTGTTCCTCATCTTTTTTAAAAAAATCGAACAAACCAGCTTCCTGATCTTCATTTGCAAGAGCCTGTGAACCCTGCCATGTCATTCCGAAAATCAATGTAAAAGCCAACGTTAGCATGAAGCGTTTTGTCATTTCTATTCCTCCTATTTTCCATATGTATATTTTCATTTGGTAGTATTTCCAAAAAGTGAATAATAATGAAATATTTTTACCATGAAGCAAAATAATTTATGAACTATGTCTAGTCTTCCTGCTATTTCTTTGGTAATCTGTATAAAGGGGAAGTTAGTAAGCGTTTACGGTATGCCCGGTTACTGACACTATTTTTTCAACAGGGATGGGGGTTATTTCATGAGAAATATCGTTATTTTAGGTGGTGGCTACGGGGGATTAAAGGTTGCTACTGGATTATTAAATCAAACTTTGCCAGAAGATGTACAAATTACTATAGTAGATCGAAACCCATATCATTCTTTAAAAACGGAATTTTATGCCATTACAGCCGGGACAGTCGCGGATAAAGAAGTCCGTATGGAATTCCCTACTGATGATCGGATAAAATATGTATTTGCAGAAATCAATTCGATACTTATTGAAGAACGCAAAATACTGTTCACTGATACTAGTGAAGTAGTAACGTACGATTACTTAATTATTGCACTGGGATGTGAAGACAATTATCACGGGATAGAAGGCGCAATGAAATACACAGAAAGTGTTCAAAGCCTTGCAAGCGCTAGAAAAGCCAGTGTCGCCGTTGGTAATTTAAAGGCCTATGGTAAAGTTACCGTTGTTGGAGCAGGTTTGAGTGGAATTGAAGTTGCTTCAGAAATCCGCGAAAGTAGATCTGATTTAAATATTCGTTTACTCGATCGAGGAGCATCGGTTTTACGAGCATTCGACCCTCGTATTCAAGCCCATGTTGAAGATTGGTTTACAAAAAATGATGTAGAAGTCCTTCACCATGCAAATGTAGATTACGTGGAAAAAGATGGCGTATGTAATAATGGGGTATGCTATGTGAATGATGTTACCATTTGGACTGCGGGTGTAAGGCCGAACTATCTTGTAAGGGAACTACCATTTGAAAAAGATAATCAAGAAAAAATTGTTTTAAACGATTTTTATCAAGTGCCAACTCACGAAAATATTTATGTTATTGGCGACTGCGCATCCTCAGAACACTCTCCTAGCGCTCAGCTTGCAGGCGGGCAAGGTGAACAGGTTGCTACCATTCTTTCCTCAGTAATTAGTGGAAATGAGCCTAAGATGCCTAAACCACTTAAATTAAAAGGAACACTCGGTTCCTTAGGAAAGAATGACGGATTTGGAAATATGATGAAACAACCATTTACTGGATTATTGCCACGATTAGCGAAATCCGGTGTACTATGGATGCATAAACGCCATTAAATGAATTGAATTCACTTATAATTGCAAATAAGAAATTAGCTTGTGGTCCAAAAAAACCACAAGCTTTTTTAGTTAAGGGGGGGTTAGATTCACTTTGATTAAACCTGTACCCTAATCCGAATTCTCTTGTTTACCTTCCCTATTTTTACCTGTCATCAATAACGTCAGCGGTTTCTCCGACCCTGTAATTAGCTTATACATGAGGGATGACGTAAGTTTATAACTGTTCTCTATTTTTTCCGCAATAAAGGTTGTTCGTTCAAACAAACTCGAGCGAATATGATCAATCTGACGGAACGTTTTTTCCAGCAACGCTTCTTGATTTTCATAACGATTTAAAAGTTGATCCTGTTTTTCGTTATTCTGAGATAATTGCTCCGTTAATTTCTCTTGTAGTTCAAAAACTTCTTGCAATTGATTGGCTAGGTCTTTATAAGCTATTTGATAGTTATCAAGATGACTATGAATCTCTTGGTTAGATTGGCGAACGTGATCAATTTGATCCAACATTTCAGCCTTCGTAGCATCATTTTCTTCCATATAGCCTTGAAGCTTTTGATTATTAGACTCTAACATAACTAACCACTCCCGCACGTTATGTTCAAATTCTTCATGCTTAGCACTGCTCCGTTGTAATTCGTATAGTTTCATTTGGACATCTTTCCATTTAGCAGCTTCTTGATATTCAAACTTACGATGCCTTTCTTTTATAACATCCAAGCTTTTGGTCAGTGATTGATTTAGTTTTTGTTGCTCTTTTATTAATTCCGAAAAATAATCGGTTTGAAAATAACTTTGGTTCGGTTCTTCTATTTCATCATTCTTCTGAAAAACACTAGGATGGTCGCTTTTATTAATAAAAATACCCATAGGTGACATCCCCTTAATGTACTTTTATATATAGCTTATGAAGTTCACGATGGTACGGGACAGTAAACCAGTTTAAATTGGGAATTTGGGCCATAGAACTATCCATTTAGAAGCGTAACTAACTGCGTTTATATTTCCGAATATTTTAAAAGAATGTTATAATTACGATATACACAAGCGAACAGCTACACTTCATCACACCCCTACACGCTCATTTTTTCTGAATTATCATTTATTTTTCCTTTTGAAACATCTGAAAGGTGGTCATTCATGGACAGTATTAAAGAAACGATAATAGAGGTCGTTTATTCGATTTTACCGTTAACGGTTGTTATAACGATTTTACAATTCACGCTAATTTGGCTACCTACTGAGGTTTTCATCCAATTCCTCATTGGTGTAGTTCTTGTTGGCCTCGGACTTGTACTATTTTTATTAGGTGTTAATATCGGGTTGCAGCCAGTCGGAGAAATGATTGGGTCCGCTTTATCTAAAACGAAAAAATTGTGGATGATTGTTCTTTTTGGGGTTGTTTTAGGTATCGTAGTAACTATCGCTGAACCGGATGTCCGTGTTCTATCTTCGCAAATCGATAATGTTTCTGGAGGCGCTATCCCGAAAAGCGTCTTAATCTTATCTGTTGCATTAGGAGTCGGCATCTTCGTTGGACTCGCCATGCTACGCATTATATTTAATATAAGTATTGTTTACATTTTAATAACTGGATATGGTTTTATTTTCCTCTTAGCAGTCTTTACGCCTTCTACCTATGTTCCAATTTCCTTTGATTCTGGTGGAGTAACAACAGGTCCATTGACAGTACCGTTTATTCTAGCTTTGGGTGTTGGTGTCGCCTCTGTTTTGAGGGGTAAAACTGCTTCGAAAGATGGCTTTGGTTTAATTGCTTTAGCATCAATTGGTCCAGTCTTATCTGTACTCCTGTTGGGAGTGATTTACGGATGAACCTACACATTTTCGAAGGTTTTTCAGACGTACTTATCGAAGTTTTACTTGCACTAGCACCCCTTGCAGCTTTGTTTTTAATCTTTCAATTTTTCCTATTAAAAGTTAAATTACGCAAGCTCCTTGATATTGGAATTGGATTTTTATTTACATTTTTAGGACTTTCCCTATTCCTCCAAGGTGTACATGTAGGGTTTATGCCAATTGGTGAATTGATGGGAGAAAAACTTGGAAGTTTAGACTATACATGGATTCTAATCCCAATCGGGTTTGTACTCGGGTTTGTTGCTATATATGCCGAGCCTGCCGTTAGTGTCTTAATCCGCCAAGTAGAGAAAGTTTCCGGTGGATATATTCCACAAAAGGTTTTATTGTATACACTATCTATTGGTGTAGGATTATCAATTTCCCTTTCTATGGTTCGTATAATTTTTGGCTTTTCCCTATGGTTTTTTATTGTACCAGGCTATATAATAGCACTAGTTATGGTGAAATACTCCTCCAAAACCTTTACATCCATTGCATTTGATTCTGGAGGGGTTGCTACAGGACCAATGACAGCTACCTTTATTTTAGCCATGTTTGTAGGAATTGCTTCCGTTACAGAGGGACGTGATCCTCTTCTTGATGGATTCGGAATGGTAGCACTGGTTGCATTGGCTCCAATACTATCTGTGCTAACACTCGGAATTTTATATGGCAGAAAGGAGAAGGGTCAAGATGACAGAGAAGCTACGAGGTCAAAAGTTAATCGTTACAATCGTTAAAAAAGATAAAGCCAAAAAAGTAATATTGGCTTCGAAAAATGCTGGTGCTCGTGGCGGGACCACATTACTTGGTCGGGGTGTTCGTCTCAATGAAAAGTTACGGGTATTTGGAATACCTGTTGAACGAGAAAGGGCGATTATCTTAACCCTTGTTTCCGTTGATATTTTTCCTGATGTCATGCAAGCAATTACAAATGCAGCGCATTTAAACCAGCCAAGACAAGGTATTGGATTTGTTATAGATGCGAAGAAGGTAACAGGAATTTGTCATTTATTAGGAATGGAGATCGATGAAAACGACAAGGAGGTTGAGCCAACAATGAACGAACAAAGTGTTCTGTATGATCTAATTGTTACCATAGTTAACCGAGGAGACTCAGAGCAAGTTGTCGAGGCCTCCAGAAAAGCTGGTGCTGAAGGTGGAACAATTCTAAATGGCCGAGGTACTGGTGTCCATGAAAAAGCGAAATTGTTCAACATTCTGATTGAACCGGAAAAAGAAGTAGTATTAACGTTAATTAGTAGAGATAAAACAAAAAATGTTTTGGATGCGATAGAAGTAGATGCAGAGTTGAATCAACCAGGAAAAGGAATATCCTTTGTTTTGCAAGTTGAACAAACGGTTGGTATAAATCACATCTTGAATCAAATGGTTAACGAAAAATGGGATGAAAGTAAATAGGAGAGGGTATGTCCTCTCCTATATTTTAAAGGTCCTTCCTGCTTACATATTCATTTGGCTCATCTCCACCATGGACTGCATTGTTTTTAAATTGGCTTTTTCGGCCATTGCGATGCTCGCCATGATTTTTGTTTTCTTTAAACATGTTATTTTTTTCTTTTCCTTTATTATCGTTCGTTGCCATTCTAATGCCCCCTTCCATTCTTCGTGATTCTCCTTAGTTTTCGATTCCTATGTAAACTTATTCATTTATTATTTCTACAAAATATTTTCAACGTATTATCTGCCTAAATCAACATTATAAAACCCCCTATTGCAGTAAATACAAAGGGGGTTCCATCTCTTATCATTCAAGGTACGACACTTGTTGGTAGAAGCACCTTACAAACGCAGGTTGCTGTGAATTCATCGAGCCAAATCTCTCCATCACTCTAGATAATCATCATGCTTATTATATAGCACCAATTTATCTTATTGTAAAACTCGGAAAAATGTGCAGCAATTTGAATATTTAATGACAGATTTATCTCACGTCTTTATTTTTTCCCCATTGAAAACTTCGGATCCAACCTCTTTTGCTACGGCTCTTCCGGCAACACGCCCAGAAAATAAGCATCCACCTAAAAAGGTACCTTCCAATGCTCGATATCCGTGCACACCACCTCCACCAAAACCAGCAACTTCTCCAGCAGCATAAAGGCCTGGAATTGGTTTTCCGACTGAATCTAAGACGCGAGCTGATAAGTCCGTTTGTAGTCCTCCCAATGTTTTTCGACTAAGAATATTCAATTTCACTGCAATTAATGGGCCGTTTTTGGGGTCTAGAATTTTATGTGGAGCGGCAACGCGGATTAACTTATCTCCCTTATATTTACGTGCTCCACGAAGCGCAGTGATCTGTAAATCCTTTGTAAACGTATTATCCATTTCTCGATCCCTTGCTTGAATTTGTCGTTGGATAACTTCTTTATCTAATAAATGATTCCCCACTAATTGATTCATTCCATGAACAAGGTCCTCTAAGTTGTCTTCCACAATAAAGTCCTCCCCTTTGTTCATAAAGGCTTTTACAGGACCAGGTGGACCCGGTAATATTCGTGTTAGTAGTTTTTTAATACTTTTACCAGTTAAATCTGGATTTTGCTCAGAACCCGATAAAGCAAATTCCTTTTCAATCATCTTTTCCGTTAAAATAAACCAAGAATAATCATAACCTGTTCGCTGAATAGCTTCTAACGTTCCTAATGTATCAAAGCCTGGAAAATTCGGCGTAGGAAACCGATTCCCTTCTGCATCGAACCAGATGGACGAAGGTCCCGGTAATATACGAATACCATGCTTGTTCCAAATCGGGTTCCAATTTTTTATCCCTTCCGTATAGTGCCACATGCGATCACGATTAACAATCCTTCCACCTGTTTTCTCTGTAATGGAGAGCATTCGACCATCAACATGTGCAGGCACTCCTGCAATCATTTGTTCAGGGGCTTCACCAAGACGTGCGGGCCAATTTTTTCGTATTAATTCAAAATTAGCTCCAATTCCACCACTGGATACAATAACTGCATCAGCTTTATATTCAAAGTCCCATAGTACTTGACGAGAGCTTTCTTCACCTCGTTTTACATCATCAGGAACTAACACCGATCCACCGGCACCTGTTACAGTTCCACTTTCATCAATTAGATAGTCCACTCTATGTCGAGGTCGATAGTCGACTAAGCCTGTTTTTATATGCTCCCGAACACGTCTTTCAAATGGTTCTACGATTCCTGGACCAGTCCCCCAAACAATATGAAATCTTGGAACGGAATTTCCATGCCCTTCAGCTAGATAACCTCCGCGTTCTGCCCAGCCGACTACCGGGAAAAACTTCACTCCCATACTCCGCAACCAGGAGCGCTTTTCCTCAGCTGCAAAGTCGACATAGGCCTCTGCCCATTTCCTTCCCCAGTAGTCTTCATCTTCCAACCTGTCAAACCCTGCTGTTCCAAGCCAATCCTGCCAGGCTAGTTCCTTGGAATCCTTGATTCCCATCCGACGTTGCTCAGGAGAGTCGACAAGAAACAATCCTCCGAACGACCACCACGCTTGTCCACCAAATGACGCTTCTGGTTCTTGGTCTACTAACAACACTTTCTTCCCCTTATCAGCAATTTCCGCTGTAGCAACTAATCCTGCCAAACCAGCTCCAATTACAATAACATCATATTTCATCGATACACTCCTTTACGGATTATATTCTTAAAATTTTCTGAAATATCATTAATTTAAGTATATAGTTCTCATAGAATATCGTCAATTTCCTATGTAAGTAGTCTTGGAAAAATCAAAATTCAAAGAACATGTAGTATGAAACATGCTAGAATGGATATAGCATGAAACATCTTTTTGAATGATGACGTCTTATTAATGAGCTATTTAGTTAGGAGGAAACAGAGTGGGCCACTCGAAACCTTTCCATCCAACATACGATGAAGATGATATTCTAAAACAGAACCCAACAAAAGCAATCGAGATGATCATGGACACGTATGGAGATGAAATCAAACGCTTAATCTTCACATATATGAAAAACACTGCGGACACCGATGACGTTACCCAAGAAGTCTTTGTCGCTGTTTATCAAAAATTAAATACGTTTCAAGGGAATTCCACACTAAAAAGCTGGATCTATTCTATTGCAATCAATAAGTGTAAAGATTATTTACGAAGCTGGCATGCTCGGAATAAACGCTTAAAGGAAAGACTAACTCAATCCGTTCAAACATCAGAAAACAACAGCGAGACACCAGAAGATTACTTCATGAAGCAAGATGAATCCAGTCTTCTTTTGAGACAAGTGATGGAGTTACCAATTAAATACCGAGAAGTCATTACGTTATTCTACTTTAAAGAGCTCTCTACAAAAGAAATTAGTCTAGTATTAGAGATGAAGGAAGCCACCGTAAGAACAAGGCTAGCTCGAGGCCGCGATAAATTGAAAGACTGCTTATCGCAAGAAAGAGGTGGTGTAAACCATGGATAAGCAATTAAAAAAGCTAAAAAAGCAGTTTGAAGCAGACATTCCAACTTCCTTTACTGAAAAAGATAAGGAGGCTGTTTTTGAAAAGATAAAAAATAGAGAGATCAAACAACCGAAAAAGGTATTTCCCCTATTTCCAAAAGTATTAACAAGTTTCGTTGTTGCTTCAATCGTTCTAATCGTTGTGATCACAATAAATAACAATCCGAGTGATTTTAGTAATTCTATGAATGATGCAACCGATACAGCCGAGAAAAACGAAATGTCAAGTTTAGCAAGGGAAGAAGTAGAGATGGAAGATAAGCGTAATGACACGCTAATTATGGAAGAGTCTGAGGAGGAAGCCAATGAATCGAATGATTTGGATTTAGCTCAAGAATCTCAGGAATCGAATCAAATTGAAACAACAATCGAACCGTCTGATGAATTAATGAACATTTATACTAGCTATAAAGCCTCCTTAGATGATAATTTATTACAGGGACTTGACCCAATTGACGTATTTAAACTGTACTATCATGCTCAAATCCAAGGCGATCAAGAGGTACAATACGCATTGTATTTGCAGGGTGAAAAATATGGTACTCCGGATAAAGAAGCCTATTTTAACGACAGGAATTTATATGAAAACAATATGGAGGACTTGAAGGAATTCTATGGACAATTAAAGCAACTGACTCTATTTACGGAGGTTCAATTTGCTACAAATGAAGAAGAATATGCTTTGATTAACTTTGAAATAGAAGATAAAGATTGGCCGTCTAGTTTTCGGTTGATTAAAGATCCAGATACAAATGTATGGAAAGTGCAGTGGATGCCATTACAATAACTTGAACAGAAAAACCGCAGGTCACACTGCGGTTCCTTTGTTTACTTATGCTCTCGGTGCACTTTCAAATCCAATTTTTTTATGGGTCCCGTCACAGAATGGCTTATTGGATGAATGACCACAACGGCATAATGAGAAAGCTTTTTTTGTTTCAAAAACATTCCCCTCTTTATCAACTAATTCCACATCACCAGTCACTCGTAACGAACCATTATCCAGTACTTTGATTTGTGCTTTTTCACTCATTTATTTCACCCCTTTAAATAGGATACACACCCCAACGGTATATACAGAAATATCCCTTCATACTCAATCCTATGCATCAACCACATTCATTCATGCTATCCTATTATTTTTCGATAACCTTATTATCCATTTTTCCTATCTTTTCAATCTCTAAGGTTACGTTATCCCCGTTTTGTAGAAACTGCTGGGGATTCATTCCAAAACCTACACCGTCTGGAGTTCCTGTCATAATCATATCTCCAGGCTTCAATGTCATCAATTGAGAGATAAATTCGACTAGATAAGGAACATCAAATATCAGTTTATTCGTAGTTGATGATTGTCGCATCTCTCCATTTACATAGGATTGAATAGTTAAATTACCTGGATCTCCTACTTCATCAGCTGTTACGATCCACGGCCCTATTGGTGTACTAAGGTCAAGGTTTTTCCCCTGAAGCCATTGTGGTGTTCGTTTTTGTAAATCCCGAGCTGTGCCATCATTCCCAATCGTATATCCAGCAATATAATCGAGAGCGTTCTCCTTAGGTACATCTTTTGCTTCCTTTCCAATAACTACCGTTAACTCTACCTCATAATCCATTTTTTGTGTGAAAGAACTTTTCACCATGTTATCATCCGGCCCCACTAATGCATTTGGATATTTGGCGAACAATACTGGGTAATCAGGTATGTCACTGTCCATTTCAGCAGCGTGCTCCGCATAGTTTTTTCCAACACAGATTATTTTTTGTGGAGTAGGATTGGGTGTTGATAGATATACTTCTTCCCTATCCAGAAAAAATCCTTCCATACCATTTTCCTTTACGTAGGAGTAGGCTGCTTTTGCACGCTCAATTACAGAATGGCCAATTTGATAGAAGGCACTCGGGTCTGATGGAAGAAGCTGCTTGGCTTCAACTGTGTTACCTTTATATTCTATATAAGCCTCCTGTAGATCCACAATTTTATTCCCCTCTATAAAACCAACTCGAAGGGAACTAGGCTTTCCTTTCTGTTTATAGGTTACTAGTTTCATATATACACCTTCATTTCAATTTTTACATTGCGTTATTATTTTGTTGATCATATTCTTCCTTCAACAAGGAGTAAACAACGGTATCATGGTACATTTCACCATCAAAATCCGTTTGACGCAATACTCCTTCCTTCGTAAATCCATATTTCTCTAGAAGCCTTCTTGATCCTTGATTCCCTGCAAAAATATCTCCAACAATTCGATTTAAGTCTAACGCGTTAAAGCTAAATTCAAGGACTTTTTCAATAACTTCTGTCATGACGCCTTGGTTCTGAAAATCCTTTCGAATCACGACGCCCATTTCTGCTTTTTTATGCCATTTATTTAATTTGTGTAATCGAAATTGACCAATTAATTCTCCGCTTGCTTTATGAATGATAACCCATGGAATTTCTTTTCCCTGTTTAAACTTTTCAAGATAACCTTCCATATTCCTTCTTAAATCTTGTACGGATTCTACAGGGTTTGGTGTTATATATTTCATCGTTTCTCTATCTTTCATAAATACGTACATATCTTCTACATCTTCTAGTGTCATCGCCCGTAATCGATAATTTTTGGTTTCAATTGTTGGGATAGCTACTTTTGTCAACATGGACCTCCACCTTATTCACTATATGTCTCAATATATTTTGTTAGTCTCGTAATATTTCGTTTATTTTTTCCATAGTCTATTACAGTAGTAGGTAGTAAAGGCTTGCTAGTTATGGTTACCACTGTTTCCTCTGAATTCAACTCATCTAGCTTGATCATGATTTTTTCTCCCCATGATTGCCAGCTAACTCCTATTCTTCCTTGTATAATTCCCTCTGTTGGATCAGTTGTTAGCTTCTTACCATTATATTTTTCGATGGATTTCCTACAAAGATTCACCGTTTCATTAAATGGTCGTTGTATGATGATTTCCTGCTGCTGTTTCACACGCCCCCCTATTTTCCCTCCAGATGACCTTCTGAACAAATAATCGATGATTCCTAACGTTACGGCGATAAATAAACCAAACAAGAAACCTGTAACAATACTTTCACTTAATGAAACACCATCAAACATAAGGAACATGATGAATCCATAAAGGACGGAAGATAGCAGGAAGAAAACAATATATTTTTTCAAATGGTATCCCCCTTGGCGTCTAAATCATTTCGTATCATATAGTATGATAAAGACTTTTTAGAATTTTTTCAATTAACGCCACTAAATTTCTATTTGTTTCGATTGTATAAATGAAGCAGCACACTTTTTTAGAGCATTAGGTGGGGTGATGAAAATGTGGAAATAAAATGAAGTAAAGACGGTTGTCTTTTTCAGTTTCACTACTTCATTCATAGAATGATAACGAATTTCTAAACAGTAAAAGGAGGGAATTCCTATGAAATTATATTTAGATCCTGGTCATGGTGGCTCAGATCCAGGTGCTAGTGGTAATGGTCTATTGGAAAAAGAAATTGTGCTTGATATAGCGCTTCGAATACGATCCATTTTACAAAATGAATACGAAGATGTAGATATACGAATGAGCCGAACGAGTGATAGTACGAAAAGTCTACAACAACGTACAAATGAGGCAAACGCTTGGGGAGCAGATTATTATGTTTCCATTCACTGTAATGCCTTTAATGGATCTGCCTATGGATATGAAGATTATATTCACAGCACCTTATCCGATTCATCACAAACTGCTAGATATAGAGATATCCTTCATGAGGAAATCACAAAGGTAAATCAACTAAGAAATCGTGGAAAGAAAAAAGCAAATTTCCATGTATTACGTGAAACAGATATGTCAGCATTTCTTTCTGAAAATGGCTTTATCGATAATGATAATGATGCATCCCTATTAAGCGATCCTTCTTGGAGACAACAGGTAGCTCAAGGACATGTAAATGGAATTGCCAGAGCATTTAATCTACAACCAAAACAAGATGATGGCAATGGAACCATTTATCGTGTTATTGCTGGTTCCTTTCAATCCAGGTCGAACGCAGAACAACGAGTAAATTATTTAGTAGATCAAGGGATCCAAGCAACATTAGTAGCTGTTACAGTATCCGGGGAGCAATGGTACCGAGTGCAAGCCGGTGCTTTTACGCATCGAAGTAATGCGGAAAGAAGATTAAACGACGTGACACAAGCTGGGATTGGGGATGCTTATATATCCAGTACGAATAATTAGTCCCTTGTTATCTAGATCGATTATTTAAAAAAGTAACCGCTAATGCCCTAGCGGTTACTTCTATGTATACTTATAATTCAACTTCTTTCGGTTCGTCACCAACTTGATTTGTCATCAATCGAACCTGAATAGGTTCCATTTCAAGAATGATGTAATTGGGATCGTCTGGACTTTCAAACCAAGGCTCCATTTTTTCCGTCCACAACTTCTTCTTTAGATCTTCTGAATGATTAACAGAAACCTTACCTTGATAGTCTACATATTCATCCCCATATCCATCGCCACCATAGCCGATCAAAATATGGGTATATGGATTTGCTTCAATTTCTTCTATTTTATCGGTTTCTTTACTCGTTGCAGCATATAATTTTAAGTTATCATGGAAAAATGTCATGAATCTTGTATGGGGTTTATTCCCCTTTATCGTCGCCATCGTTCCTACAGCATGATTCTCTAATAGCTTCTCTACCTTTGTTCTTACTTCCTGTTGACTCAAATAGAAACACTCCTTACCAATTAGTTGATCATAGTATTTCTATATTTTCGTAAATTAATTCAAAAATGTCGGATTCATGCACATCAGAAGTTTACGCGAGAAGGTACTACAGACTAATATGAAAGTCGAGCGACTATGCTGTGTTGCAGATCATTTGTAAATATTCTCGAATTTCTTTTTCAATAACTTGATCGTTGTATGAATTTGCATAAATGACAGATTCAAATACTAAACCGTGAATAAATATGGTTAGTGAATTTGCACTTCTGTCAATATTAATGGGAATCGTAATATACCCACTATTTTCAAGCATCTGTACAATATCCTTTGCAAAATTAAAGTTCACTTCGCGGAATCTATCTTTTGTCACCTGGTATTCAGGGTTCATTGTCGCCATTACGGAAAATTTCATCCATATATCATTTTCCATTCTTTCTTCTTCTGTGTTGGCTTGAACAATCTGCTTTATCATACTTACTGCGTGCTCAAACGCCTCTAGGTTTACCTGTATGACCTTTTGCATTCTCTCCTCAAACCTTTGATAGATTAGATCCATTGCATACATATATATATCCTTTTGCTTTGGAAAAAAGTATTGAACAGAACCCAAAGATAATTCAGCTTCTTTTGCGATCTCACGTAATGTCGCTTTTTCGAAACCTGAATGATGAATGATACGAAACATTGCTTCTACAATTTGCTCTTTTCTTTGAGAATGATCTATTTTTTTAGGCAAAATGTAACCCCCTTGATTTTTTAAGTCAGTTGTATTATAATCTTTTTAAGTCAATTGACTTAATAAATATCTTACTTTATATGATTACTATGGTAACTTTTTCTGCTTGCTCTAGTAGGACTCCAAAGAATTAGGATGGATAGTCTTATCATTAGTAAAATTATAGATTAAAAATATTCGAATAACAAATCTACACATAAGTGAGGAAAATACGATGAATGCTTATTTCTTATTGGGATTATCCGTTGTAAGTGAAGTGATTGCTATCTCTATGCTAAAAGCCTCGAATGGATTTAAAAATATTATACCTACAATGGGGGTCATTATTGGATACACATTAGCCTTCTATGCATTATCTATTTCACTAAAAACAATTCCAATTGGAACAGCTTATGCCATATGGGCTGGTTTAGCTACAGCACTAACAGCACTAGTCAGTATTACGGTGTATAAAGAGAATTATAATAGCAAGAAGTCATTGGGTTTTATATTAATAATTGGTGGCGTAATTCTATTAAACATAGAAGGAGTTCATTAAATCTATGGATAGAAAGAGGTAGAGGTATGAAGGGGTTTATTTATTTAACACTATCCATCATTTCAGAGGTTTTGGCTACTACAATGCTTAAACTGTCCGAAGGGTTTACAAACCTATTTCCGACTATAGGTTTAATTGTTGGGTATGTTATTTCCTTTTACTGCTTATCATTGTGTCTTAAAAGGCTTCCGTTAAGTCTAGCTCATGCCATCTGGGCAGGTGGAGGCACAATTTTAACAGCTTTAGTTGGTATGATCTTATGGGACGAAATCGTAACTGCGTTGAATTTAGTTGGTTTTCTATTAATTATAGGTGGCGTCATAATTTTGAATGCAACAAAAGATGTTGAAGCCGAAGAGGCTCCTTCATACTAACAATTCCTTGTGCAGCTATTAATGAAAATAGCTAGATATAATACTGTTGTTAGGAATTCGGAAAACTATTTATTAAAGTTTATCTTCAATCCGTGGAGGGTTCTTTATCCCCCACGAATTATCAGATAGTCCTGCATGTTAAACTTATAAATTATACAACCCTTTAAAGTGGAAGGAGTCACGATTTTAAGATTCATATCCAATCGTATAATTCTTCCACTCATACGGTAATAAAGCTTGATATTTACCCTGGAGAAAGCGATCATCTACTAAAGCAATTGTTCCTCTATCTTTATCCGATCGTATTAACCTCCCACCAGCCTGAAGAACTTTATTCATCCCTGGGTAAACATAAGCATAATCAAATCCATTTTTTCCAATAGATTGAAAGTAGTCTTTTATAATATTTCGTTCTAACCCGATTTGCGGAAGACCTACACCAACAACAATGACTCCCCGAAGACGATCTCCTACTAAATCAATCCCCTCCGAAAAAATCCCCCCTAAGACAGCAAAACCTACTAATCTTTCCGCGCTATTCGATTGAAATGCTTGCAAGAATTCCTCTCGCTCATCCTCAGACATTCCAATCTCTTGAATCTTTGTCTTGATTTGCGGGGCTGCTTGAATAAAATCTTCATAAACTAATCGCATGTAATGATACGAAGGAAAGAAAACCAGGAAATTCCCTAACCTATCCTCTAACATATCGATAAAAAATTTTACCATGGAATCCTTCGTTTTTTCTCGGTCTTGATATTTGGTTGATAATGGTTGAATAATTACTTCCGCATTCTCCCTAGCAAATGGAGATGGTATCGATAAGACATAATCATCATTTACACCACCTAAAAGATCTTTGTAATAGTCCCCTGGAATTAATGTAGCTGAAAAGAAAACTTTTGATCGGTATCCTTTTCCTGCTTTTCTAATAAGCTGGGAAGGGTCGAGACAAAAGAGTTTAATTTTCACTTCGCTTTTATGTACTTCTAAATAAGAAATAAACCGCTCATCATATAACTTGGATATCTTTACAAATGCTTGTGAAGCAAAATAAGCGTCTAACAACAAAGCATCTGCATCTCCATTTTGCGCTAACTCCGCTTCTGCTTCTAATGCAAATGATTCAGCAAGATCAACCAAATCACTATCTAATTCTTTTTTCAGACTCACCTGCTGCTTTTTTAATTCCAGTAAATGATCATTGATTGCTTTAGCTGCTTGCGCGATCGAACGGCTTTTTCCTTTATAATCCCTTTTCAATTGAAGGAACTGTGATTTAAATAATTCTGCTGAGTACATCTCTCGAGCCCGATCTACTAAGTTATGAGCCTCGTCAACTAGTAGCACCGTTTGCTTCTTTTGCTCCTCGTAAAGACGTTTTAAAGAAACGCTCGGATCAAAAATATAATTGTAATCACATATAACAGCGTCAGATGCATAAGCAAGATCTAATGAAAATTCAAAGGGACATACACGGTGTTTACGTGCATATGATTCGATAACCGTACGATTCATTTGTTTTTCATTTTCTAAAATATCTAAAACAGCTCCATTTATCCGATCGTAATACCCATCTGCAAATGGGCAATGCTCCTTAGAGCAGATCGTCTCGTCCTGAAAACAAACCTTATCTTTTGCAGTAATGGTTACCGTTTGGATATCCAATCCTTTCTTGATCAATAACGCAAATGCCTCTTCTGCAGCTGTTCTCGTAATCGTTTTGGCAGTTAAATAAAAAATTCGATTAAGATGACCTTCCCCGATTGCTTTGACAGCAGGGAACACGGTTGATATCGTTTTTCCAATTCCAGTAGATGCCTTTGCAAACAATGTCTTTTTAGCTACTGTTGATTTATAAACAGCACCAGCCAGTTGGCGCTGGCCACTTCGGTACTCTGTAAATGGAAAGGAAAGCTCCTTGCTACTTTTATCTCGACTTACCTCGTGTTCCAGTCTGTTTTTCGCGTACGGGATATATTTTTCAATAACATCTTGTACATAGGTTTCCATTTGTTCATAGGTCATGCTTCGTTGAAACTGCTTTTGCTCCTCTGTTTTCACATGCATATATGTTAATTGGATGGTTATCTTTTCTAAGTCATGATCCCCCGCATAAATATATCCATAGAATATCGCTTGCGCCCAGTGCACTGGATGCGTATCTTCCTGAATATCGTCAAGGCTATGAGACGTGGATTTAATTTCATCAATGATTACAGAGCCATCTTCATGAATAAGTAGTCCATCACAACGACCGTCAACTTGAATAAGGAGGTCATCATGAGGAATTTCAGCTTGAACATAGACCTCCTTTTGGTCACCTTCTTTATAGGTTTGTTGAATTCTTTGATGCGCCTTCGTTCCTTCTAGCATGGAAGTGGCAGACCGAAATCCTGACTCGATACTCCCACTTCGAAATACATACTCTACTAAACTTCTTACGGAAATCTTAATCCCTTTTACCATCGTATCACCCGTTCATTATCATTATGTTAAGTTTAGCAGTTTATCGAGAATAAAGAAATGTTCCTCAAATGAAAAGACCTCATCCATTACGGACAAGGACTCATTCAACCTCCGTTTTCCCACGTTTTTTATTATATTGATTAATAATAAGAAAGCCTGTAAAAATCCCTACAATCCCCATAATGCCAGCAAAATTTGGAGGAGCCGGAATAGGAAGGTTAAGCAGAGAAAATATTGCGCCTAAAACGATTCCTGCAATAAAGGATTGGATCGTTACCTTCATGTTTCTCACCCCTCTAAAATAAGTTGTTTACTAAGACAAAGCCTACAAAAACCCCTACAATTCCCATTACACCTGCAAAGTTAGGCGGGGCTGGTATTGGTAGCTTTAACAGTGAAAAAACGATACCTAGTGCAATTCCTGTTAAAAAAGAAATAATGACAATACCCAAGAAACTTCCTCCTTATTGCGCTTCCAATCTATTGCATTTAATTTTACCCTTCTCCTATGAATTATACTGTTAACATATGATTAATTTGGTAGCAACCAATTGGAGAAAGACAGCAGATCAGAAAAATAATAATCTGCGTTTGCTTCTTCTCTTCGATTCCCTACTAAAACTGTCTTTGTCCCTGCTTGTTTTCCAGCAACAATATCTGGTTCTCGATCCCCGACCATGTAGCTTCTTTTAATATCAATACGATGTTTTTTGGCTAAATCTATGATCATCTTAGGTTCAGGTTTACGACAAGCACAGCCAGCATGTGGTTTATGGGGACAGTAAGAAACATCATCAACGTATGCACCATATCCCTCTAAGTCTTTCGCCATTTGTTCGTGTACAGCATGAAGTCCCGTTTCCTTCATGTAACCAAGGCCTATCCCGCCTTGATTGGTAACTACAAACACTTTATAGCCTGCTCCATTAAACTTTTTAATAGCCTCTCCTACCCCATCTAATAAATAAAAGTCTTTCGGCTTATTAACAAACTTCACTCGGTTACTCAGCACTTCATTAATAACCCCGTCCCGATCAAGAAAAATCCCAATATCCATTTTGAATCATCACCTTCCATTACAAGTATCCCACCAAAACCCCATTTCATTCGATCTGGTGCCAGGCACCTGTCGGGTTTCGACAGGTGCCTGGCACCAGAATTAATAAAACGAAATAAATTATCGTTTGCTTATTAATAAACATTAACTTATAATGTTTTTATAAGTTACAATTTGGAGTTGTTTGAATGGCAAATGAAGCGAAGTTCTGGAATGCATCGATAGAAGAATTAACAAAGGGTTATATTTATGACTCTCAACTAGAGGTCTTTACTTGTCTCATTTGTGGGGAGTATTACCGAAAAGGAATTATTTACCCAAATGGGGAAGTGTTGTATGAAGCAAAACTAGCAATGAAACATCATGTGCAAGAAGCACATCAATCCATGTTTGAGTATCTAATGAACATGCCCAAAAAATACACGGGTTTATCTGATCTTCAAAAGGAAATTCTCACGTACTTTAAACAGGGATTAACGGATAAGGAAATTGCTAGAAACGTAGATGCCGGTAGTACGTCAACAATTCGTACACACCGTTTTAAGTTAAGGGAAAAAGAAAAACAAGCACGTGTCTTTCTTGCCATCATGGAATTATTGAAACAGGAAGAATACACGGATGAGTTAATTTCCATTCATAAGGGGGCAACAATGGTGGATGAACGTTATGCAATTACAAACGCTGAAAAGGAAAAGGTGTTAGCAACCTATTTTAAACAAGGGGTAAACGGTCCTCTGGAATCTTTTCCTAGCAAAGAAAAACGGAAGATTATTATTCTGCAACAAATTATCACGAACTTTGACACAACTAAAAAATATACGGAATTAGAGGTTAATGAAATATTAAAATCAACGTTCGATGATTTTGTTACATTAAGAAGGTATTTAATTGAATATGGTTTTATGAATAGAAGTAAAGACGGTAGTTCCTATTGGGTAAATAGGTAATTGCTTGTGTAGGAATATTCGATGGAACCATTCCAAAAGCTAAACAGAAAATACAATACGCAAAGGTAAATGATCGGAAGCCCCTGGTTCTATATGAATAATTTCTGCAGCAAAAACGGAAATAGATGAGCTTGTAAAGATATAATCCAACCTTCTTTTTGGCCGGATAGAGGGGTACGTATTTCCATCCCCTTTTCCTGCTATTTCCCAGGCGTCATGAAGATTATTTGTTATTTCATTCCACCCTTTGGAATGAGGCTTCATATTCCAATCTCCCATAACTAGTTTAGGAATAGGCGATTTGGATATCTCGTTAAGAATTTTTTTCATCTGCTTATGATGCAAAAAAGGATTCAAACTTAAATGGGTTACAAATAGTAGAATTCTTTTTTGCTCAATTTGTATCGTTGCTTCTAACATTGACCGCGCTTCTACTATTCCTATCAAAAAATGAAACCGATAATCTTTCTTCTGAATAGTGGGATAGCGTGATAATAATGCATTTCCATATTGCCTACTTTTTGCTTTTCCTTTTGTTTCGATATGGATGGAAGGTGTGAATGCATGTTCCATTTGTAATACACCCGCCAACCAGCTAACTTGATCTCTAAATTTACTACGTTTGGAGAAATTTTTATCAACCTATTAAGTCCAATAATATCTGCATTGCTTTCCTCTATAACCCTCACAATTCGGTCCAGGTTTAATTTATTTTGAACATTTTTCCCATGATGAATATTGAATGTCATTGCTGTTACTTTCATTTTTTCTCCTTTTCTCTTTTAAAATTAATACATAGAAAATGAATTAAAAATCATACTAAATTTTATATTATATATCTATTACGGATACATATAAACCTTAGAAATCTTGTAAGTAAAAAGGAAGGATCAGATGAAAAAAGGGCTATATATTATAATTGCTTCCACTTTACTAATTGGCATCGCCATCTTTTTGCTCGGAAGGAATAGTGCGAATCAAGCCATTGATCAAATAGAAATTAACCCTACTACTAATCCAATTATTTTGATTATCGTTGATTCCTTAATGGACCAACCTTTACAAGAGGCAATGAAAAAAGGGAAGGCACCAGCTTTTAAATTTCTAGCGGATAATGGTCACTATTACTCCGATATCATAAGCAGCTATCCTACAATGTCTGTTTCTATAGATAGTACCCTTCTTACAGGAAAATATCCAGATGAGCATCACATCCCTGGTTTGGTTTGGTTCAATACCGTTGAAAATCGCCTTGTTAACTATGGAAGCGCGAAAGAAGAAATAATTAAGTTAGGTATTAAACAGGTGGTTGAAGACCATTTTTATCATTTAAATCACACACATCTGAATTCGCAAACTAAAACAATACACGAAGTACTCGCAAATAATGGATTACAAAGCGGATCAATCAATGCTCTTGTATATCGCGGAGAAGAAAAAAATGAAATTAATCTATCTAAAGTATTAGCCAACTTTGATGTAATGCCGGAAAGTATAACTGTAGAGACACCTTCTATCTTTTCCTATGGTGCCTTTGCACAATACAGCCCTAAAAATAAAGAGAATACACAGATATGGGAGCGTTATGGATTTAATGATCAATTTGCAAGTGAAGAATTAAAACATGTCATTAATCACAATAAATTACCGGCTTTTTCAATTGTTTACTTTTCTGATCTAGATAAGGCTGTACATCAGGATGGCCCCACTAATCATATAAATGCCATAGAAAAAGCTGATAAACAGCTTCAACAAGTATTAGACATGTATGATTCTTGGGAAGAGGCTATACAGAGTAATGTATGGATGGTAATGGGAGATAGTGGCCAAGCCCCAGTTAAAATGGACAAGGAAGAATCTTTAATAAGTTTGCATTCTATTTTAGATCCTTCTTATAAGATTCATAAACCAGCAGAACCCGTGCAAGATGATGATCAACTCGTCTTTGCCTTGAATGAACGAATGGCATATGTTTATAACTTGGATGTGGCTCTTTCTCTTGAAGATATTGCACGAAAACTGCAAAAGGATTCGCGAATAAACTTTATCGCTTGGAAAATAGACGATCAGACAACTGTTATTCAAAACGGGAAGCCAAATGCGTTAACATTTCAACCAAAAGGAAACCTCCGTGACCAATATGGACAGACTTGGGCTGTCAATGGCGATCTCTCCATCCTTGATTTAAACAAGAATGAAGATTCCATAGATTATGGTGATTATCCAGACGCTTTAGCACGACTTCATAGTGCTTCGGAATCTCATAAAGGTGAATTTGTAATTATAGATGCCAAACCAGGTTATGAATTCATTGGAGAAGGTACACCTACCCATCCCGGAGGAGGATCTCATGGATCATTACACGAAGAAGATTCTGTAGTACCCGTGATCGTAGCTGGTACAGATTTAACACCCGGCCATAACCGTATTGTAGATTTTAAAAAATGGATTGAAGAAATCGTGTTAACAAATAATAAATAAAATAAATAGTAAAGGAGGTGATAATATGAGAGGCAATCTATTGACACTATTTGCATGTATTAGTTTTGTATTCTTTACTGTTTCTCCGTACGAAGCCCAACAAGAAGAGCTACCTGAACCAGAAGGCGGATCAGAATTAACCGAACGTGTGCGCCAACCAATTTCTAATATCGTTCTGCAGCAACGTTACCCCGAAAGTATTGTATTAAGCGGAAATCAAGCAGACACGAAAATTGCCCTAACCTTTGATGACGGACCAGACCCTCGTTTCACACCAGAAATTCTAGATGTTTTGAAGGCAAATGATATCCAGGCAACCTTTTTTTTAATGGGTGCAAGGGCAAAAGCATATCCTGAATTAGTCGCGCGAATAATTGAGGAAGGACATATAATAGGAAACCATACATATTGGCATCCTAACTTAGTGGAGCAAGCAGACATTGCTACATTAGAAAGAGAAGTAAATCATACAGAAGAGACATTAGCCGAATTATCCGGGTATCGAACCAAACTGTTTCGAGCACCCTATGGCTTTTTATACAATGACCTTGTTGAAAAATTAGCAGAAATGGATTACACAATTGTTGGTTGGTCTGTGGATTCTTTGGACTGGCAGGAAACTCCACCTGAAGTGATAGCTTCCAATGTCATTGGTAACATCCATCCTGGCGCCATCATTCTCATGCATGATGGAGCTGAGTGGGATGGAGATCGAACAAATACAATCCTCTCCCTGCAGCAAATTATTCCTGAATTAATTGGACAAGGGTATAGATTTACAACAATACCAGATTTATTGAACATCCCGTACCAAAAGTAGAAAGTACAGCAGGTATGAATTTCTGACTGGCACTAAATATAGCATAATCATACCATCAAAAAATTGTAAAAATCGTTCATGGATCGGACGAGTCATAACAAGAAAAGTGGCTACAATAGGATAACAATCCTCTAGCCACTTTTCTCTTTAATGGTCCACTTCTTTTAGCAATCGCTTTGCTTTAATGAAGGCAATTGCATCAATAATTTCTTCTTCACTTAGCTGTCTATTATCAACCATTAACATATGACCCTCGCGAACGTTTTTTTCTTCCAAGCGAAGGGGCTGTTTTGGGGTATTACCGTTAAGTAGATAATCAATTGAGACATCAAAAAACTTCGATATGCGTTTCACATGACTAATACTCGGCTCTTTTTTCTCCATTTCATAGCTCCAGATGACACTTTTAGTGAAACCAATTTGTTCAGCCATTTGCTCTGGGGATAACGCCTGTTGCTCACGTAATGCTTTTAACCTTTTCCCAAAACCTTCCATCTATATCATCTCCATAGAAATCTTTATTTATCGTACACACCTGTGCTGATAGTGATGCCCATTTTGCTATTCAACGAAATTAGCTACTAGTTTCCCACTTATAAAATCACTTTAAAGTGGCTCGAATATGGTGGCATACTATACAACACCCATTAAATCATTTGCTTTATTTTCAAAATATTCATATTATAATAGTATCATATGTGTTTCCTATGTCTATGGTTCATACGTTTTGTTCTTCATTTTTGTTTCATGAAATGGTATTATAATATGAATATGCAGAATGTTTCATTAATCATGCAAAATTAAAGCTATTTTACATATTAGCTTCCATGATGTATTAAAGGAAATATTCTATGGAAAAAGGGAAAGATCTTCAATTAATCAATTCAGCGGGGGCCTGTCCTCATCCCTCACTGATAAAAAGGAGCGTGTAATAATTTTAAAACTAGCCTTACTGCAAATTGATATTTGTTATGGAAATCCAACAGCGAATTACAAAACAATAGAAAAACAATTTGAAAAACTACATGCGAAAAATATTGATTTAGTAGTCCTTCCAGAATTATGGACAACTGGCTACGATCTAACTAGATTAGATGAAATTGCAGACGATGGCGGCAAGGAATCTCTTTCTTTTATTTGTAAGCTCGCCAAAAAGTATCGACTCAACATTGTTGCAGGATCAATAGCAAAAAAACTTCCCAATTCTGCTGTAACAAACACATTAATCGTTATAAATTGTATTGGTGAAATAGTTAAGGAATATAGCAAAGCACATTTATTCCGTTTAATGCAGGAAGAAAAGCATCTTATCGAAGGGAATGATCATGGTCTTTTTGAGTTAGAAGGAATATTAAGTGCAGGAGTAATTTGTTATGATATTCGTTTTCCTGAATGGATTCGTACACATATGCTTCATGATACAAAGGTTTTATATGTTGTTGCCGAATGGCCCAAGCAAAGGATTGATCATTGGAGAGCCCTTTTAATTAGCAGAGCAATCGAAAATCAATGCTTTGTAGTCGCATGCAACCGAGTTGGATACGATCCCCAGAATGAGTTTGGTGGTCATTCTATGATTGTAGATCCTTGGGGAAAGGTACTTTCAGAAGCCAATGATGAGGAAATGATACTATATGGAGAGGTTGAAATAGATCAAGTAGATAGTGTTCGAAAAAAAATTCCTGTATTCTCCGATCGACGGCCCGAATTATATTCTTTTGAAATAGAATAACCCTCGGTCATGTTTTATCATACGAGCGCTTAATCTAGTCAGCTGCTTAGACCTAAAGTTAAGCCGCTTTACATTGCTGTTGGTATATGCAAGCACACTTTTCAGCCACGTTTACTTTTGAATGGATAGTTGAATTTAATAATCCTGGCGCTACAGACTGAAAGAATCGTTTATAAATAAAACCACTTCTAAAAAAGTGGAAATTTCCGAGGAAATGGAATGCTTTTTGAAGAAACTTCCTTTTTTTGGAGATAAGATAAAAAGCACTACCTCATTTTAGAAAGTATCTAAAACCGGTGTGCTTTATAAAGTGAATCTTCATCAGTGGGGTATTACAGCCAGTTATATACGGGATAAACCTATCTTTAGTCACTAATTTCAAAGTAAGCAATGATTTGGAATCCATCCGACTTCACCTGTTATCTTCTTTATGAGCGTGTATCCTGCACATGAATCATCTATAATGAATACTTTCTCACCATTTGCAACAGATAAAAACGTGGTACTAAGATCCCCTTTCGAGCGAATATACTCATTTGATGTTTCAATATATTCATTTTTCACCCACTGCTGAATACCCAAATTGATATTTTTACAACGGGTAAAATAGTTATGGCGCTCCAATATTTCTAAGTCATAATTTGGATACGTAACAGTACCAATCCCACCATAAGAATCTTCATGATCTACTTGAACAGTAGCCGTGGTTTTTAGTTCATCCACATAAGAAAAATCGTAGTTACCGTTTTCTATTAGCAAGGCATTTAATTGGCCGTCTTTTTTGATCTGGTTTCCACCATCTAAAGCAATCACTCGTTTTTTTTCATCAATAATTGGATTGTTCGAGCTTATTTGCTTTGCCCGGTAATTTACAACCGGCCAATGCCCGACAATCACATTTTTATTTTCCCGATGCTCTTTTTCATAGAATGCTTTTGTGAATAACGCAAAATCCTCGCTCGTATTTCGCCAATCCTCTATATGATCAATACCAGCATGAACAATAATATGGCCAGCAAATTGATAGGCATTAGGCAGGGATTCTAGCCAGTTTATTTCTTCTCGAAAATGGGTACGGTAAAATTCTGCTAATTCATGTATACCAGAAAAGTCATCCAATGATTTATGTTTAAGAGTAAGCATTTCATTTAAAATAGAATACTTCTGGTTTCTCATGTATTGCAAAATGCCTTCTACTCCATCAAACACGTATCGGAACAACACATCACAGTTTCCTTTGGTAACAAAGACACGATCTGACTGAGCGACTAACTCCTGTACATAATGAACTACCTCTAAACTATTTGGACCCTTCTCACACAAGTCGCCATTCAGAAATAAATAGTCTTCTTTTGCATATTTTACTTGTGTTAATAGCTCTTTCAGCAAATCTAGCTGTCCATGAATATCCGATATTACAATGACACGATTATTTTTATCCAAGTCTAGTTCTTTTACATTAAGCATTTTGTTTCCCTAACAGTCCTTCTAATACTTGTTGAACAGCAAAGCCTTCCTCAAAGGTAACCAGACTTGCGCGTTCTCCAGCTACAGCCTTGACAAGTTCATCAATTAACCCTGGATATGGTTGCCTTTCTGTTAAAACTTCCTCACCTTCTTTTGAAGTGAGAATAAGTTGTCCCCAATTTAACAAGGAAATAACACCTTTATCTCCGTAGACCCGATAAGCCAATTCTTCTTTTTTACCAATGGAACTTAGTCCATTTATTAAAATTGGTGTACTATCCTTTAATTCCATACGCGCTATGACTCCAGTTTCACAGGCTTCTTCATTTTCTGGAAAATCGATAAACGATTGAATGTTAGAAATGGAACCAAAAACGCGTTGCGTTAGCTGAATAAAATGTGGTGTTATTTCACGAATAAATCCACCCTGTTCACGACCTGCTATCCAATCATTTTGTTGCCATGCACGTGGCCATTCTGGAAATTGCATGGTCAATTCAATGCGCTTTATTTCCCCTATCCTGCCACTTTGTATTTGATCGGCTAACTGCTGAGCTGAATTGCTATATGGGAGTGGGAAATTAATCGCATTGACCACACCTACTGATTTAGCTTTCTCCTGCATTTCCTCCGCCTCTTGGTAAGAGTTTGCTAGTGGTTTTTCACATAATATGTGTTTACCGGCTTCCAATACCGCCAATGCAATGGGATGGTGAAGTTTTGGAGGAACCGCAACATATACAACATCTACTGTCTCATCTGTAATAAGGTCATGATAGTCCGAATATGTACGTACTCCTGGTAGCAGTTCCTGCATTTCAGCTATTCGCTGTTCATTCACATCACTAATTGCTGTAATAGTTGTTGCCGCATGTGCGTTAAACTGTTTAAGCAACCTTTCCCCGATTGCTCCCAGGCCAATAATGCCAATATTTATATCTTTCAATTTATTTCATCCTTTCATGGTAGGCTTCTACTTGATTAAATATGTAATGAAACAGAATAAAAAACTGGAAAACTTCAAAAACTATACTGATTGTCTAAAAAAGTGAGTGTTCTCTATGAATAACGATAATTCAAAAAATAACAATAAGCAAACAATTGAATCGAAATACATTCAGCAGCACCTCGCCAATGAACGTACTTTCTTAGCATGGATCCGTACAGCCATTGCCATTATTGGGGTTGGATTTCTAGTGACCAACCTACACTTCACATCAGCTAATGCAGCATTTTCCCCAATTGGCAACGTGCTCGTTAGCTTAATTGGATTTACCTCGGTAATATTATGTATCCTGGCGATCATCATGGCAACGATAGGCTATGTAAAAAAGGGAAATTCAATAAATAAACAAACCTTTCGATCTGCAAAACTGTCCCTGATATTGATAGGAAGCTTTGTGATTTTGATTGCTATTTTATTTGGAATCTATATTGTTATGCTTTAAACCTTCATTAAAGTAATGAAATATAAAAAAACCAATCTCTAGTTACCCGAGATTGGCTTTTTTCATCATAACCTACATCTATTTACAGTTACTTCAGTTTAAATTTATGCGTATTTTTCCGTGATTCTTCGGCCATTTTAGAAAGCTGGTTTACGGAATCTGTTACATCCTCCATTAATCTTAATTGCTCCTCCGTTGATGAATAAACTTCTTGAGAGCTAGAGGCTGCAGATTCAGAAACTTTGGATATATTTTTCATCGATGCGACGATATGATCTGCTCCAGAAGCCATTTGCTGAACGGCTGCAGAAACTTCTTGGATTTGATCACTAACTTCGTTAATCGAAGCTCTAATTTCAGTAAATGATGCACCTGCATTATTTACAACATCTATTCCTTCGGTAACTTCTTTTGTTGCCGTCTCCATTGATTGAACGGCTTGATTGGTCTCCGATTGAATCGCCGCAATTAATTGCGAGATTTGTTGTGTCGAAGTTGCTGATTGCTCTGCCAGTTTCCGAACTTCATCAGCTACTACTGCAAACCCTTTACCGTGTTCCCCAGCCCGCGCAGCTTCAATAGATGCGTTCAAGGCTAGTAAGTTGGTTTGTTCTGCGATATCCGTAATCACTTCAATAATTTGGTTAATTTCCGTAGAACGATCTCCCAAACCTTTGACAACACCCGATAGCGACTCCACTGTGTCCGTAATTACTTTCATTTGGTCAACAGCAGTTTGAATACGCGTTTCCCCTTCGGAGGTTTTTTCCGATGTTTCGATCGCGGTTGCAGATACATTTTGCGAGTTAGTTGCAATTTGTTGAACACCTGTAGACATTTCTTCTACTATTTCCGACGTTTCTTCTACACTATTAACTTGTTGATCTACCCCACTAGCAAGCTCCTGCATGGTAGCAGCAATTTGTTTGGTAACATGGTTTGTTTTATCAGCTGTCCCCATTAAGCTATTAGATGAGTTTGCAACGTGCTCTGCGTTCGAACTAAACTGTTTGATTAACTCTCGTAAATTGTTTGCCATTAGGTTTAACGTGTCAGCTAAATCGCCTATCTCATCCTTATTTTTCACGTGAACGGCTTCTGCTGATAAATCTCCCTCAGCAATTTTCTTCGAATATCCGATAAGGTTCGAAATTGGTTTCGTTCTTTTTCTAATGATCCAAATCGTAACAAAACAAGCTAATGCAATTGGTACCAAACCAAGGAGAATCGTTTCTTGTACTGCATCCCATGTTCGATCCGTAACAATTTGCGCATTAAAATCTATCGCATTCAGTGCAATAATCTCTTTGTTGGGGTCGTGATCTTTAAAGATCGGTGCATACCCTGTTAATCTTTTCATTCCGCCATATTCATAGATCTCTGAATACAATGGCTGTTTCGTTTCCTGGATCTTATTTATGACCTCTTCATCAATATAAAAAGAATCACCCGCTTGAAAGCCTTGATTCTTCAAGCTTTCATCCGCAGCCAAAATGGTACCATCAAGTTCAATAATATACTGATTTTCGAATATATGTTTATGGTCAACGGTCCAATTAAGTGAACCTTCAAGCTCCGCTAACTTACTATCATTTCCACTTTTCACGGCCTCTACATCACTTGGGTTAACTAGTCCGGTTGTAATATTTGCACAACCAACCGCCTCAACTCCAGCCGCTTCATATGTATGATTATAGGTTACTAGATAATTAGCAATCGAAGTAATGAGTAATGAAATAAAGAATACAATAACAATTAAAATCCCCAACTGTCCAGAAAAAGTTTTCCTCATAATGTCTCCCCCTTTTGATGACACTTTCCTTAACAATACTATATTTGAGGGTGCCTGTCACCTCCCGAATTATGTCGAATTTTGGAATTAAAAACTGCCTAAGTCACTATCCGACCTAGGCAGCTATAAATAGGTTTATTTTACTTCTTTTTTCAGAATCCCTAACATGATAGCTGTAATCACAGCTCCGATAGCGATTGCTAATAGATACATAAAAGGATTTCCTTCAATAATAGGTAAAACAAAGACGCCACCATGTGGTGCTGGTAATCCAATGCCGAACAACATAGATAATGCTCCAGCTACGGCTGAACCTGCAACAACCGATGGAATGACTCGACCTGGATCCGATGCTGCAAAAGGTATCGCACCCTCTGTAATAAAGGAAGCACCCATAATAAAGTTTGTTTTCCCAGCGTCTTTTTCTTGTTTGGTAAATTTCTTAGCGAATAAGATGGTTGCTAATGCAATCCCAAGTGGTGGAACCATACCGCCTGCCATAATTGCAGCATGTGGTCCTAAGATTCCATCCGCAATCATTGCGATACCAAATGTATAGGCTGCTTTGTTAATTGGACCACCCATATCGATTGCCATCATTCCCCCAAGTATTAAACCGAGTAATACGGCATTACCAGTTCCCATACCTGCTAACCAATCACTTAACATGGTATTAAAGGCACCTACAGGTCGTTCAACGATAAAGAACATAATCATTCCAGTAATAAAAATACTTAATAGCGGATAAAGTAATACCGTTTTAATTCCTTCCAGTGATTGTGGTAGACCTTTTAAAACTTCTTTAATTCCAACGACTAAATAACCTGCTAAGAAACCCGCAATAATACCACCGATGAAGCCAGAATCACCTTGTGCCGCCATAAAACCACCGACCATACCTGGTGCTAAACCTGGACGATCTGCAATACTCATGGCGATAAAACCAGCTAATACTGGAATCATCAATCCAAATGCGTTTCCGCCACCAATGGTATTTAGCGCCTCTGCAAACCGATTGTAATCTTCATTTCCAGGTATATGTGACTCGATACCAAACAAGAAGCCGATTGCTATTAATATACCACCACCGACAACAAATGGTAGCATATTCGAAACACCATTCATTAGATGTTTATAGAATGCATTTTGACCTTTGCCTCCTTCTGAAGTAGATTCAGAGGATTTCTCTCCCCCTTGGTATCGTGATGCAGTGCCACTAACGACCTTATTAATGAGTTCTTCAGGTTTGCGAATCCCATCTGCTACTGCAGTCTGAACGACTGGTTTACCATTAAAACGCTCCATATCTACCTTGGTATCTGCAGCAACAATAATTCCATCTGCTTCTTCAATTTCTTTATCGGTTAGAACATTTTTTGCTCCACCCGAGCCACGTGTTTCTACTTTAATATCTACCCCTAATTCTTTCGCTTTAGCTTTCAGGGCATCAGCTGCCATATACGTATGGGCAATACCAGTTGGACACGCGGTTACAGCAAGGATTTTTTTACTTTTCACTTCTTGCGTTGTCTCTTCTTCATCTTCTAATTTTTCTTTTTCCTTTTGATCAATCAATGACAAAATTTCCTGCTCAGAAGTTGCCTCGATTAATTGCTGTCTAAACGATACATCCATCAACATGGAAGACAATCTAGCGAGTGAATCTAAATGATCATTATTTGCACCTTCACTAGCAGCAATCATGAAGAATAAATGACTTGGTTGTTGGTCTAGCGCTTCATAGTCCAGACCGGCTGTTGATTTCCCAAACGCGATTGCAGGTGTTTTTACTGCACTCGTTTTGGCATGGGGAATCGCTACCCCCTCACCGATTCCAGTTGTTCCTTGTTCTTCTCTTGCCCATATCGCTTGTTTGTATTTTTCTTTATCAGCTAGTCTTCCAGCAGAATCTAACTTTTCTACAAGTTCATCGATCGCTTCGGCTTTTGTAGTGGCTTGCAAGTCTACGATAATCGTGTCTTGCTTTAATAATTCTGTAATTTTCATCTTCTTTTCCTCCCTTTACCTTTTTATTAAAACCTGTGAAACCAATTGATCCACTGCATCTTTTTTACACAAATCGTTTGAAAAAGCTGTTGCACTTCCAGAGGCTACTCCATATTGGAATGCTTCTAAAAAGTCATTTGATTTATTATAGGAAGCAAGGAAGCCCCCAACTAAAGAATCCCCCGCACCAACAGAGCTTTTTAATGTTCCTGTTGGATTTTCAGCTTTGGCAGTAAATTGTTCATTTACAAAGATCGCACCTTCTGCACCCATTGATACGATTACATTCCTCGCACCGAACTGGATGAGCTCTTTCGCACCTTTTATTGCTTCTTCCTTCGTGTTTATTTCCTTTTCTAAAATCTCACTCAGCTCCGCTTGATTAGGTTTTATAAGAAACGGACGAAAACTAAGTAAATCCTTCAACGATCGGTTCGGGATGTCTAAAATAAGAGAAACCCCTTTTTCATCACACATTGCGGAAAGCTTCTCATAAAAGTCGAATGATATGGATGGTGGCAAGCTTCCGGATAATACAAAATAATCATCTGCTGTTAGTTCCTCAACCTTCTGAATAAGCTGCTCTTGATACGTTTTAGGAATGGATGCGCCACTTCCATTCACTTCTGTTTCTTCCTTTGCTGTTTTAACCTTCATATTAATGCGAGTTGGCTCATCATGGATGACAAAATCAGTGTTGATACCTTCCTCGTTTAGTCTTTCGAGGATGAATGTCCCAGTAAAACCGCCAATAAATCCTAACGCTGTTGAGTCAACACCTAAGTTTTTAAGTACCCTAGATACGTTAATGCCTTTACCCCCCGGGTAAAATGCTGTGTCTTGAACTCGATTTAGCGTCCCTAGCTCTAGTTGTTTTGTTTCAATCTGGTAGTCTACAGATGGATTTAATGTGCATGTGTATATCATTTATCTACAACCTCAATACTTGTTTTTTCTCTAAAGTCAGATAGAGTTTCTGGATTTGTTTCATTTGTAATAATTGTTGCTGCATCTAGCTCATCAATTTGTGAAAATGTAACTTCATGGAATTTAGAATGATCGGCAACAACAAAAGCACGTTGACTCAGCTTGATCGCCGTAGATTTTAACGCTGCTTCCTCTGGATCTGGAGTTGTAAAGCCATCATGTAGGTGAATACCATTCACACCGATGAAGGATTTATCAAACCGAAATTTCTCTAAGCTTTGGATCGCTAGTTGACCAATTAATGCTTCTGTTCTAGGTTTAACAAAACCACCTAATAAGTAGGTGTGGATCCCTTTTTCAAGCAACGGCTTTATATGACTAGGACCATTTGTAACTACTGTAATATCCTTTGCTGATATATGTTGGATCATTTCGTAAGTTGTTGTACCTGCGTCTAAATAGATGGAATCGTTGTCCTTGATTAAGCTAACTGCATAGGCGGCAATTTTGCTCTTTTCGGATAAATTTTTTGTAGATTTTTCTAGAACACTCGGCTCTTCTTTCGTTTGATGCAAAAGAGATGCGCCACCGTGAACTCGTTTCAGTCTATTCTGTTGCTCCAATTCACTTAAATCGCGACGTATGGTAGATTCTGATGCGTTTAATTCCTCCACCAATTCATGGATCCTGACAATCTTTTTTTGCTCTAACAAATGCAAAATCATCCGATGTCTTTCTGCTGTTATCAATATGGACACCTCCATTTACTATAAATATAGTTTTCCTAAATCAACCAAAAACAATCATAAAGTATATTTTCAATCAGTGTCGATTTCTTTATTCCCCCACTTAACCTCCTAGGTTAAACTTCGTAGGTTGAGATGGAGGTCTTACGTCCAGTTACATGTGGGAAAATTAATACCACTAATGGTTCGACCTATCTTAACTCTAATAATAAATAAACCGCTTCCAAAAGTCAATCAAAAACAATCAAATTCTTTCACAAACAATCAATAATGATTATTGGGGTGCCAGGCACCTCGTGAAGGTGCCTGGCACCCCTTTTGTCAGTTTTTGTCGAATCATTTACCTTGTAATACATGTTAGTTGGTTTTATAATTGTTTTATATCTTGCATTACAAGGTATTTTCTTTCGCTATTACCCTTGTAATGCAAGGCATTGTATGAGGTGATTAAAAATGTCTTCAACGCAGATGTTAAAAGGAATTTTAGATGGGTGTTTGCTTGCAATTATAAAAGATAATGAGGTCTATGGATATGAACTTGCTGAAAAACTTGAGAACTATGGCTTTGATTCGTTTAGCGAGGGAACGATCTATCCTTTACTCATGCGCATGCAAAAAGAAAAGCTCGTATCTTCCACACTTAAGAAGTCTACTGCAGGACCCAAAAGAAAGTACTATTCATTAACGGAAAAAGGGGAGATTGAATTAAGTCATTTTCTAGAACGATGGCATACGTTACAAGCCAATGTGAATCGTGTAATAAGCCATGAGTCAAAAAGTATACATAAAGGAGTTGAATTGGATGAACGATAAAATGAATTTATCAGAGAGAAGCAAGTCTTTCTTAGAGGAACTACGTGTTTACTTATTTTCTAGTGGAAAAAATTCAAATGAAATCGATGAAATTGTTGAAGAGCTCGAAGCTCATTTGGAGGAAGCAGAAGCAAAGGGAAAATCGATTGAACATGTAGTTGGAAAATCTCCTAAAGAATATATGCAAACTGTATCCAATGAAATGGATATCGATTACCGCACATGGATTAAATATGTAGTATTAATTATCTTAGGCTCTTTTTCCTTTTCAATCATTGGTGACCTTCTCGAGGGAAATCTTTCTTATTCTCTTTTTGAGATCGTTGGCCATGTTGTGATTATTGCCATATCCATTGCTATTATATTTAGCAGCTACCGGTATATATCAGGAAAGAACTATTCAACTATGAAGCAGTTCAGTATCTTACTTATTCCAGCAACTTTACCTTTTTTATTATTTTTAGGTTTAATTTACTTAAATCGATCCATTGAAACACCCATCATTCATATTAATACAGTTTGGTCCATCACGATTGGTGTTATTACTATCCTTTTTATAATAGGCGTATCCATTTGGGCAAAATCATTGATCCTACTAGTTTTTGTAGCATTTTTGACACTACCAGAATATTTTCTGTCCAAAACAACTATGACGATACAGGACCAGCTCATTATTAGCCAACTCATTACCATAGGTGGAATTGGAGTTTATTTATTTTTATCAATGAAGAAAAATTATAGAAATTTGAATTAATTCCCAAAAGGTATACAATTAATTTAACTGAAACATTTAGGAGCGACCTGCGTATACACTTCCTAGGGGGAATTATCTTGAACATTACGTTGAAACAAATTTTTACCATTCCAAATATATTATCTTATATTCGAATCATCTTGATTCCAATCTTCATTTACTATTATGTCAATGCTGCAGAGGCAAAAGAATATTATGCTGCAGCTCTTATCATCTTGTTGTCTGGATTAACGGATATGTTTGATGGCCTTATCGCTCGAAAATTTGATCAAATAACAGAGCTAGGAAAAATTGTTGATCCGATTGCTGATAAATTAACACAAATGGCAATTATTATTTGTTTGCTAGTCAGCTATCCCTATGTATGGATTCTCATTACTTTATTTGTGTTTAAGGAGCTCTTTATGGGAATAAACGGGCTCGTTCTATTGAAGAAAGGGAAAAAGTTAGATGGTGCCATGTGGTTTGGAAAGGTCTCTACTGCAGTGTTTTACGGTGCGACATTTCTCTTAATCGCTTTTCCAGAAATTAATCCAGAAATTGCCGCAGCTCTTATGGGAATAACGGGAGCATGTCTAACATTATCCTTTATTTTATATATACCCGAGTTTATCAAGCTACACCACCACGCATAGACCACAACAGGTTGCCCTACTCATTAAGTGTTTGGGCGACCTGTTTTTTAATTTGGTGCTCATTTTGGTGCCAGGCACTTGTCGAATTCGACAAGTGCCTGGCACCTTTTTGTTCTTAATTAAGATCAGAAGAATAGGTTATACTATACAACTTTTGGGGAGGAATTTGATGAAGATTTTAAGACTTGGTCATGCCATGTATGCCTTAAAAAGTAAGGAAGGCAAAACCTACGTAATCGATCCATTTATTGAAATGAATCCAGGATTTCCGCAGGAACTAGATAATGAACAATTTTACCAATCGATTGATGGGGTATTTTTAACACACGGACATTTTGATCACACGAGTGGATTAAACAACTTTCTAGAATATAATCCTAATCTATTCATTGTGGCCCAATATGAATTGGCTTTAATACTGTTACAGCAAGGAATAAAAAATGTACTCCCAATTAACTTAGGTGGATCCGTTCAATTAGAGGATGTAACTGCAACAATGGTGCTGGCGAAACACACTTCTTCTTATGGAGAAACCGAAAACACGCCCGTATATGCCGGGGAAGCTGCAGGTTATATTTTTGATTTTGTAGATGATTATACACTTTATCACACTGGGGACACTGCATTGATGTATGACATGAAGCTAATTCAAGAGGTTTATCAACCAGAAATTGTTATCATTTCCTCTTCTGGACATTTTACCATGGGTCCTCGAGAGGCTGCTTACGCATTAAAACATTTACTAAACGTCAACTACGCCATTCCTAGTCATACGTTTCCATCTACAGATACCGCAGCTTCTCCACAAAAACTAGAAAACTTACTTCAAGCATTTCCAGTTGTAGAAAACATGATTGCTAGAGACGAGGAATTAAAGGAACTACTAAAAGGAATGGATGAGGTAGAAGTAATCACACTAGGATACGGAGAAGAAACACACATCGAAAAACCAAGATGACCCAATCGATATAAACAAAAAAATTCGAGGGAGTGCCAGTAGGTGCCAGGCACCTACTGGCTCCTCGAATTTTTGTTTAATACATGATTCCTTCTCGGGTGTGGGTTTCGGCAAAAAAGGATGGTGCTGGGTCAAAATAGTCTTCGTTATAATTAAAATGAAAGGTACCATCTTGAATATACCCAGCCCCCCAGGTAGGGTCCATCTCAATCCACTTTCCATCTGTTTTCACTTCAACCCATGCATGACGCTCTCCAGCATAACCTTCTACATAATGCGCTTCCATCCCAATGGCCCGGAGTAATGCCGTTGCTAGAAATGCATAATCCTGACAAATACCAATTCCAGATTCCAGCGTTGTTAACGCACTATCCCCAATATCAAATATATCTTTTTCTGCTTTTTCTACATCGTATGCAACATGCTGAGCAACAAATTCGTAGATTGCTTTTGCTTTTTCACGTTCGCCATGAATACCTGCAGTAATTTCTTCCGCTTTTTGAATAATTTCTGGGTGGTCTGATTCAATCCCCCTAGAAGGAAGCAAATCACGTTGATCCGTAATATGAGCTACCTGATGCCCTACTTTAACAACCGATTCAAAATAAAACATCGACTGGTCATGTTGCTCCATGCTAGGAACGTTTACAGTCACCTCGTATTCGCCAGGGCCAAATCGAAAATAGGCATTCCCCTCAAATTGATAGTTTTCTACTGGTACGAGATAGCCTGATTCCTCACCTTCTCCTACATGATTAACCATGACAATAATATGGGTAATTTCATCAGCCCCTGGGGTATCCGGATCTATTTCCCCTTTAATTGGATATTCTAACTCATCCCATTCGTTCACAGTATCCCACGAAGGATCTTGTAACGTTATCCCGCGATCGGTATAAGTACGATATGCCTCCATTTCAGCAAATGCCGATTCCGATTGATTTCTAGCATAAAACATTGCGGAATCATAATATAGACCATCTTCTTCATTATACAATTGGATTCGTACCAAGTGATTTCCTTTTCCAAAGTATAATGGGATATCCCCTGTAAAGAGGCCATCCTTAACCGGCAGCATTACTTGTCTATTTTCACCCTCACGCTCCACTTGTACAAGAACCATCTCACCCCCGTAATCTTTTGGGACTACTCCTTCTACGTAGATGCTCTGATCCAACTCATTTAAACCTTGTTCCGGACGAATAAGTTCTAATTCCTGTTCCACACCATACTTTGTATATTCAACTTCCCGCTGAATATCTTCACTCTGGTTGTTCACGGTAAAATTAGCTGCCTCTACATAACTTCCCTCATCCTCGGCTTCACTCCCTGGTAACCGAATACTCACTTGATATTCCCCTAAACCATTATGCATCGAGATTTCCTTAGCAAATTCACCAGATTTAATTGGAAGATAATAGTTGAATTCACTATGCTTTAATTCCTCTATTTGGGACTCCGGTGTGACCACAATCCAGACTTCATCATCAGAAAGAACAGCTGTATTTTCTATTTCACCTTGTATTTGAACAGTATTTTGTGCATTGATCGTACTATCTGAAGGTGTCCGTAAAGAAAATCCAACCTCCTCTGCATAATTGCTAAATTGTATAGCAGATACTTCTGATTTGATATCCGCTACTGCTTCTTGTTCTTTTGGATTATCACTACTTTTATCAATTGGTTGTTCCTCTTCTTTTTGACATCCTACAAGTAAAATAGCAACAACGAATAGAACGATTACTTTCTTCAATTATTCCTATTCCTCCTTTCTAACAGTCTTTACTTCATATATTTATAGCATACTATATTTTTAGATTTTTCATATTATAAAATATCACTAAAATCACCGTCCCTAATCTTTTGCACAATTTGTGATACACTAAGCGAGAATGATTTCTATTTTAAGAGGTGCTTCCTATATGAAAATCAGTATCCTAGATCAGTCACCAATTGGCTATCAACAGTCACATGCAGAAGCATTACGTCATACAGTTACACTCTCGCAAGAAGCAGAAAGGTTAGGATATAGTCGATTTTGGGTTTCGGAACATCATAATGAAGCTTTTTTTGCTGGCTCTTCACCCGAAATACTCGCCACATACTTAGCAGCGAAAACATCGACGATCCGCATCGGAACTGGTGGAGTCATGCTGCCTCATTACAGCCCATACAAGATAGCGGAAAGCTTTCGCATTTTGGAATCCCTTGAGCCAGGAAGAATTGATTTAGGGATAGGACGAGCACCAGGTGGAAAACCTGCTGTATCACGTGCTATTCACTATGGTAGTTCTACTGGTGGTGTAGATCGCTATGCAGAAAAGGTTGATGATCTACGTCATTTTTTATATGACAGTATTCCCAAAAATCATTGGTTATCTGGTATTTCCGCTGTACCAAAGGCAGGGACCGCTCCAGAAATTTGGCACCTTGCTACGAGTAAAAGTGGTGCAGGCTTTGCAGCTGAAAAAGGACTCCCTCTCGTTTTTGCTCATTTCATTACACCTAAAAAAGGGTTGGAGGCTGTTACGTACTATCGGGATCATTTTAAACCTTCCTTCCATCAACAAAAACCGAAGATCATGGTCGCCGTTTTTGCAATGGCTGCAGAAACGGAGGAAGAAGCAGAAAAACAAGCTCGCATCCATGACTTAGCCTTGCTGTATATTGCTAATGGAAAAGCTATCGAGGGTATTCCCACATACGAAATGACCGATCAACATCAACCTGTTGGTCTAGAGGATCAAATAATACGAAAAAACCGGGAACGGATGATTGTCGGTACACCAGATAAAGTAAAAGATTCTTTATTGGAACTCCACCAAACATACAATACGGATGAGTTAATGCTCGTTTCACTCACAACGGATATACAACAAAAGTTGAAAAGTATACAGCTTATTGCCAAGGAAATGAGTCTTTAGCAAAAGCGCATCCGCCCTCAGTAGAGACGTACGGATTCCACAATAAAAGGACCATATTGGATAAATTCCATTAGGTCCTTTTTTAAAACAAGAACTTATTTTTGTTGCTCAAGCATCTACCGACATGCGTTTTATAGGCTGTAAAAAGCAAAATCTTCACCGTTTAGGTTCATTTATTTATTGCTATAAATAAATCAATTTCATTATCCATATCGTCTGGATTATATCGCTCATCCCAAAGCTCAAAATCATACCCTAAAGGCATACATCTATTTTCTACCATCCATTTCCCATAGAGGTAGTCATATGTTTGGTATATTTCTGCTTCTGGTCCTTTATGGGTTGTAGTTACATACGTACAATTCGGAACCGTATGAAGAATCCCCCCTTCTGGTACTTCTCCTGGGTTAGATACTTCATACCCAATTATTTGCGTAAACTTATCTGTATATGGGTGGAACCCCTCTTTCATTGGATAAACCTGAATGAGATAAACATGATCCCCTATTTTATTTGGGATCTTATCGGCATGAAACTGTAACCGTTCTAGCGTTTTTTTACTTAGCTGTTGTTCTTCGATTTCTTTCAAGTTTGCAACAAAATGATACCCAATCACATGAAAAGATGATTTCTTTACTATTTTAGCCTCCACACAATCAGCTCCTTGAAGTTATGTCATCATCATGATGTTGTATTACTGACACATCATCAGTAAATTTCCATCCGGATCTTTAAAAGCAAACCAGTGATCATCCTGAATATCTGTTACAAGCTCGGCTCCAATATCCTTCATGTATTGATACGCCTTCCAAATATCGTCGGTTTGAAACATAAAAGCAGGCGTTCGGAAATTCGGAGCACCTCCTTCATCATTTCCACCCCACATTGGCATCTCATCAAGAATCAGACCAACGCCTCCCATATCTAGGACGTACAGATGACCAAACTGAATTTCTCCATTAGCTGGAATACCTAGCATTTCACAATACCAATCCTTCGCTTTATGAACATTACGAACAGGGATAAATACCGTACCAATCTTTTGCTTGATAGGACTGCTCACACTATTATTTGTCATGCTTTTCACGACCTTTCGTTACGTTGTACTGGTTACTGGAACTTCCATTGCAAAGGGTGCGTTTAACGCACATTTATATGCAATAGAATACATTTCTATGTGGATTTTTGGCTCAATTATTTGCATTTTTGCTTTACCACCTATGTATAAGCTAAACTAGGTGCCTGGCACCAAGTATACTTGGTGCCAGGCACCTAGGTAAAAATTAATTATTGATGTACTTTTCGAACACGTTGCCAAAATCCTTCTGATGGTATTGCTCCCGGATCGTTTTCAGCCAAGAAAAACCGTACTCTGTAAGCTGTTTGTACTGATCTGCTAAGGCAACATCATTTGTTCTAGCATTTTGCAAAACTGTTACAGCTTTTTCTAAACTCTCCCCAGCTAGATTCTGTATTGCATTGTTTTCTGTTGTTACTTCAGATATATAAACCAATGCTTTATAAAGATCATTCAATTTATCCAGCTGTTTTTTGTCTACATCAATACTAAATGCTTCATTTCCTAAATTAAACTTAATTTCAATATCTAAGTCGACTTTCCCTGCCGTTTCTAAAAGGACATTCGAAATCTTATGCTGGGAATACGGGTAGCGTTTTAACGTTCGTTTAGAGGACACCGCATTCTCACCATCAACATGTATGAATGCTAAATTCGTAAAGCAATACTCATCTGCTTTTGTTTTTATTAAGAAGTAGATCTTTTCATCATCTTCATGTCGAACATAGTCGTCTGCATCTGTTTTGTCATAATCATGCGGCTCAATAATCTTACCTATATCAGACAATCCCAAAGCATCTGATGCAATCTTTTTTAACATACCTATCTCCTCCTCATTTTTATTACCGCCTATATTATATCACACTATTCAGACAACTAAAGCGATCTTAAAAGGTATTTTGCAACAATCTCCTACAAATCCCGACAGGTGCCTGGCACCTAAATGTAAAAAAGCGAATGGCCTTTGATTGGCCGTTCGCTTTTGGCTTTTTTATTCTTTTCTTAGTTTTGCTACTTCGTCTGCAACGAATTGAACGTTGGTTCCGACAACTACTTGAATGTTGTGTTTATCAATAACGTTAATCCCCGGAACTCCTGTAGCTTTAATTTTATCTTGATCTACTTTATCCATATCTTTAACTTCTAGGCGTAGGCGTGTTACACAGTTATCTATGGATGTCACGTTCTCGTCTCCGCCTAAACCGTCATAAATTTGTGATGCCATACTTGCAAATCTTGCTTGTTTATCACCAGTTGTTCCTTCTGCCGCCTCTTCTACAACCTCATCATTCTCACGACCAGGCGTTTTCAAGTTGAATTTCACAATTAGGAAACGGAATAGTAAATAGTAAATAACCGCAAATACCAAACCTTGCAGTAATAACATAAATGGTTTATTTGCAAGTGGTAAGCTTGAACTTAATACAAAGTCTACAAGACCCGCGCTAAACCCAAATCCTGCAGTCCATTGAAATGTTGCTGCAATGAATAAGGAAATACCAGTTAATGCAGCGTGTACTACATAAAGCGCTGGAGCTAAGAACATGAATGAGAATTCAAGCGGCTCTGTTACTCCTGTAAAGAATGCTGCGAATGATGCAGCCAATAGCAATGAAGCTGCTTGCTTTTTACGTTTCGTTTTTGCAGTATGATACATCGCTAGGGCTGCACCTGGTAGTCCAAACATCATAATAGGAAAGAATCCTGCTTGATACATGCCTGTAACACCTTTTTCACCTGTGCTTGCCCAGAAGTTACCAATATCATTAATACCTGCAACATCAAACCAAAATACAGAGTTCAATGCATGGTGTAGGCCTGTTGGAATTAATAACCGGTTAAAGAATCCATATAAACCTGCACCTGTTGCACCTAATGTACTAATTCCTTCAGCGAAAGATACAAGTCCACCATATACAAATGGCCAAACAAAATATAGTATTGCAGAAGCTACCAACATTGCAACAGAAGTCATAATTGGCACAAGACGTTTCCCACTAAAGAACGCAAGTGCATCAGGTAATTGAACTTCACTAAATCGATTAAACATGTTAGCTGCGATTACACCTGAGAGTATACCAATAAATGCATTACCAATATTCCCAAATGCTAAGTCAACATTCTCGGCCTCCACACCCTGATACATTGCGACTGAATCGGGCGATAATAAGGTTGTTACTACTAAAAACCCTACCAACCCACTAAGCGCAGCAGACCCATCTCTCGTTTTTGCCATTCCCAATGCAACACCAACTGCGAATAAAATTGGAATGTTGTCGATAATTGCACTTCCTGCTGTTATAAGGAATGCGGCTATTATATTTCCTGTTCCCCAACCGTCGTGGTCAATCCAATAACCAATACCCATCAAGATCGCAGCAGCTGGTAATACAGCAACTGGAAGCATTAATGAGCGTCCGAGACGTTGTAAATATTTCATCATTTTAAAATTCCTCCTATCACTTATCAAATATTATCCTTTGCAATTTTACCGAAAATTACTTAGAAACCCGTATCGATTGGTTCGGCCAAACTCATAATTATTATAAAAGTGCATGTTACATTTCATACTTCCTTAACCGCTCAATGTGAAGTGATATATAGCCTAGCTCTTCTTCTGGTAGATCAATACCATGTAATGAAGCAAGCTCCTTTCTCACTTCCATCGCACATCGATACGAATGCTCAAATTTTTTCTTAATCATGCTTAACATCTCCGCATCCATGGTATGTGCTTCATAATGATGTGCACGTGTTAGCGCAAAACGCAGATGGGTGATGAGACGTTCATAAGCAAGGTCTTCTTGCTTAATCGTGATTTCTAAGTAATTTTGAATGGTTTCCACCATGTCCCTTAAAATTGCTGTTTGTCTGACCGTTTCGTGTAAATCACCTCCTTGAATCTTCATTGTATGAATATGAAGGGCAATAAAGGCAGCTTCATCAATCGGCATCTCGATACCTAGCTTGTCGTTAATAAGCCGAAGTGCCCAAAGCCCAATATCAAACTCTTCTTTGTACAAAATTTTAATTTCTTGTAAGAGTTTGTTTTTCAAATGGATTCCTTGACTCTCTCTTTCAATAGCAAACGATAGATGATCTGTTAAAGCTAATGAAATATGCTCATTTAATTTTATGCCTAATTGCTTCTCCGCATGGGCAATTATTTCTTCCGAGAGAATAAAGTGTTCTTCTGGTATTCGTAATAAAAGCTGCTGTAACTTCTCATTCTCCTTTAGCACAAAAAGCTTCTCAATCTTCTTTGGGTTGACAATGTCATTTTTCCCTTTGTTGAATGCCACTCCTGCACCAATTGCGATCTTCTCTTGATCCTCATCAAGTATAATAACTGCATTATTATTTAATACTTTTTTAATTCTCACTAAAACCACGCCCTTATAGGTTTTATTATTCTTAGAGTTACCTTAGTACGTGATTAATACTGTTTCAGCTGCTTCACTCTGTTGTGACTCTGTAAAATTATATTCTTTCCCAGTTGTAGAGCTATTTGTGATGACAATAGGAGAAATAATGTCTTTTGCATGTTCCTTAATATAGTCCAAATCAACATCTAACAGCTTCTTACCGACGGACACCTTATCTCCCGTCTTCACATGCACCGTAAACCCTTCCCCTTCTAATGCAACTGTTTCCAAACCTACATGTATTAATATTTCCGTGCCATCTTCTGCAAGGATACCGACTGCATGCTTTGATGGAGCTACTTGAACAACTTCACCATTTATAGGCGATAGAACCTCGCCCTTTGTCGGCCTTACAGCTATGCCCTCTCCCATCATCTTTTGACTAAAAACTGGATCTGGAACATTTTCTAATGTGATCACTTCTCCAGTAATGGGTGCATAGATTTCGTTTTGCTTCGATTTCTTAAACATACCTTTAAACAAGTTAAAGACTCCCTTCATTTTCCTTGCTGCTATAAAACTTATGATAAAAAGGATTTATTCCTATTATGCTAGAATTTCTAAAAATTACCCTTTAGAAGCACTAGTCCAAACATTAATTATATCAAAAAAGGCATGGGGGTACATAAAGAGGAGCCTAGCTTCTCTTTAAAGGTACCACCATGCCTAATCGAATCAGTAACATGTGATCAATCATTTAATTGTATGGTCATCATACCATTTACCTATAAAAAAATCAACACTTTTTTGTAAACGGTATCAACTTTCAAATTATAGCCTTTATCCGTCCTAATTAATATAAGTCACCGTCCTTTTACTCTACGACGGTGACCTACATCTTATCTAATTATTGCTGAGCAGCTTCATAAGCTAGCGATTTACTAGGAAGAGACTTTCCCAGTTTATTTTGTATATAAAACGCTGCTTCCTGTACCTTTTTTTCATCAATTCCTGTTTTAATTCCCATACCGTGAAGCAAATAAAGAATATCATTCGTCGCTACATTTCCCGCTGCCCCCGGGGCATATGGGCACCCCCCTAGTCCACCAATGGAACTATCAAACCTTGTAATACCATATTCCATCGAAGCCATGATATTTGCAATTGCCATTCCCCTCGTATCGTGATAGTGCATAATAATTCTATCTTTTGGATACCTCTGTAAAACTTGTTCCAATAACTGTTCAACCTGAGAAGGAACTGCAGTACCAATTGTGTCTCCTAGGGATAAATCGTCCACACCAAATTCCATTAATTGATCACAGACTCGAATGACGTCATCTGTAGAAACGCTTCCTTCGTATGGACAATCGAAAACAGTAGAAACATATCCCGTTACGTGCTTCCCCTCTTTCCTAGCTCCTTCAATTACTTCTCGTAAAACTGGATAGGTATCATCTATTGATTTATTTATATTTTTACGATTATGTGTTTCGCTAGCAGACATAAATACAGACGCACCATCAATCCCTGCTTCCAAAGCTAGTTCAAGTCCCTTCTTGTTTGGTACAAGTGCTGAGTAACGAACATTCGGATTTCGTTTTAACTTCTGCCCCACTTCATGCGCATCAGCCAATTGAGGGACCCATTTTGGATGAACAAATGATGAAAACTCAATTTCTCTGACTCCAGAATCAGAAAGCATATTGATCCAAGCAATTTTATCTAATGTCGGTACACGATTCTTTTCATTTTGCAATCCATCCCTCGGACCAACTTCTTTTATTTGTACTTCCTTTGGCCATCGTTTCACATTGCTCCCCTCCCATTACAAAAGTGAATACGCTTACATATATAAAACTGAAAACAATTTCCTTGGTATATCTTATTCTAGATTACTGGATAAGGTTATCATCCTAACCAATTCAAATCTCATTTAGTACATATATATTCAATGATGTTTCTTTTCATTCAACTTTGTTGAATACAATATATAATAAATATTCACACAATGTCAATAGGAATGAGGTGAATATGGTATTGCAACACTAGATAGTACCGTTTCATAGGCTGGTCATTCTCATATCTATTTTCCTCATTTAAAACTTGCTATTTTGAGTTTGAATAAAAAACTCTTGTCTTAAAAAATAAAGACAAGAGCTCAAATCAATGTAATTTACTAATTTTCTTCCTTTAACGCCAAATAATATTCTTCCTGTGTTGGTACAACTTGTTCTTGAATACAAATTTCAATTAGTTCCCGTAGTCGTACATTCTGTTGGAACATCTGTTCATTCACCTCTTGCAAATAGTTCACTTTATCCCCGCTAGGAGCTGATTGATTCGATTTTACTGACTCTACTGCATTTTTCACGGTTACATCCATCTCTAATCGAAGCTCTTTAAGTTGGGCTGCTAATCCTCTATATTCTTCTTCTAACAATCTCACCCGCTTATTAAGATGTTCAACGTTATTATTCAATATTAAATCCCCCTAACCGTCCTTACATATTTACGCTAAAGAAATTTGATTATAACTTTTTAAATACAGGCACTTTTTCATCCCATCGTTACTAAACTAAATATGACTGGGCGAAGGGAGTGGTGTTTTTTGAATAAGTATTGGCCAAAAAAATGGAATGAAAAACTACCTAACTTCCTAGGCGAGGATTTCTTTTCTAGTTTTGATTTTCTAGAAAACAACCAAGAAGAAGGTGAAAATAGTAACGATAACACAGCCAAATCCCCTAATTTTTCAAGTCTAAAGGTAGATATTTGCGAACTGGAAAACGAGTTGCTACTGGTTTTTCGCGCCCCTGGAATTATGCTTGAGGATGTTGAGATAGATGTATATGACAAAACGCTAGAAATTTCCGGATATATACAGGTTGACCATAAGAAATTTCGTCCGATCCATTCAGAGCTATATCAAGGTCCAGTAATGAGAAAAGTTAAATTGCCATATCCTTGTCGGCATGACAAAATTAAAGCTTCATACCATCATGGATATTTGTATGTACACTTACATCGTTTAATTCGTACAAAGAAGACGTTAAAGAAAATTGATGTTCATGACTTGGATGATGCAAAGGATTAAGATTATTTTGCATGAAATAAGCTTTCTGTAGAATATACTTAATCGTATGAAAAGTAGCCATAAAGGAATTTGGCAATAGGAGGTGTTTTCTTGGGTTTCTTTGATAATCACGGTTTAAGTTTTCGACAAAAAAAAGCGTTAGAGAGTGATCGCACAACCGATTTATTAGGTATCGAAAAGGCAGCAGAAGAAGCTAAAATCCCAGAAGTGGAGGGAGAAAAGGTAACGGAGCGCTCCCTCCAGTATGGTCTAGAAGCGGCTCCATCTATAGGAGACCGAACTATTTCAACGTTTACAAGAGAACCACGGCCAGCCTACGCAGGTATCCCCACTTTTTTACGTACCCCTTTTCTAGAAGATGTTCGCCGTGTTGGTGAATACGATGTTGCATTTATCGGTGTCCCATTTGATATTGGAACAACTTATCGAGCTGGAGCAAGATTTGGGCCAGAGGCAATCCGTAGAATCTCTAAATTGTACACGTCCTACAGTTATGAACATGGAGTCGATTTAAAAGAATCACTTCACATGTGCGACGTTGGCGATGTATTTACAATTGCTAACATTGAAAAAAGCTTTGATCAAATCTATAAGGCCGTTTCCCACGTTTTTGCACAAGGGACATTACCTGTCATGCTCGGTGGAGATCATGCGATTGGGTATCCTTGTCTACGCGCCATAGCTGATAATGTCGACGGTAAAGTCGGGATTATTCATATGGATCGACATTTAGATTTACAGGAAAAAGACATGGATGAACGAATGCATACAACCCCTTGGTTCCATGCAACAAATATACCAAACGCACCACCAGAGAACCTCGTACAAGTTGGTATCGGTGGTTGGCAGGTCCCTCGCGAAGCAGTGAAAAATGTACGAAAATTTAATACAACCGTTATTACCATGGGCGATATTGAAAAACATGGGATTGATCGTATAGCAGACATTGCATTGGAGAAGGCATGGAAAGGGGCAAAAGCTGTTTATTTAAGCGTAGATATTGACTCATTTGATAGCGGATTCGTACCAGGAACAGGGTGGCCAGAGCCAGGTGGATTTTTGCCCAGGGAAGGGATTCAATTTGTAAATCGTGTTGCAAGTGAGGGAATATGTGGAATGGAACTTGTTGAAGTATCTCCACCATATGATGTTAGTGATCAAACTGCCTTATTAGGAACAAGGGTCATTTCCGATGCTTTAGCCTCAATGGTCAAGGCTGGAAAGATAGGAAAGCAATTTGCTTAAGTAATTCGGGGTCCCAACCTAACCGTCGGGGCTCCTTCTCGTTTTCTTACTAGATGTAGAAAGGAAGATCTTGAATGAACGCAATTGATATTAATCAAGTAACCTATCGATATGATAGTGGGGTAGAAGCATTATCGGATATTACATTATCTATACCTTTCGGAGCAAAAGTTGCACTTCTAGGACCAAATGGAGCAGGAAAATCAACATTATTGCATCATCTAAATGGACTAAAAATTCCTAGCAAAGGTTCCATAACCATTTTCGGTACAAAAGTAACAAAAAAAAATATTCATTCAATCCGCCAGCAGGTTGGCCTTGTATTTCAAGACCCAGATGACCAAATATTCTCCGGAACAGTGTGGGATGATGTCGCTTTTGGCCCAAGAAATCTACATATGTCAGAAAATGAATTGGAAGAGATTTGTACTGCAGCATTAGGGAATGTTGGGATGTTAGAGTATAAAGATAAGGCACCCTATCACTTAAGTTACGGTCAAAAAAAGCGTGTTGCTATTGCTGGGATATTAGCAATGAGACCAGATATCGTTATCTTGGATGAACCAATGGCCTTTTTAGATCCATCGGGTCAAGATGAAATTGCCGGATTATTGCAAGGACTTCACTATATGGGAAAGACAATTTTACTATCTACTCATGATGTGAATTTCGCCGCTTCCTGGGCGGATATGGTTGTCCTACTAAAGGAAGGAAAATTACTCACAGTTGGGGACAATCAACTATTAGCTGATGAGAAGTATATTAGAGAGGCAAATCTTCATTTACCGATCATAGCTAGAACCTTCAAAATGGTTCCTGAATTCTCGGATGAAAAACTTCCGATTAACGAACAAGAAGCTTTCCGATTATTATTTAAGCGATTAAACGAAAATAATAAATACCAATACTAACCTCAAGCTTTCGTAGCAACGATAAATCACGCTACGAAAGTTGAGTTATTCTTGAACATCCGCGTCAGTTTCTTTTTCTTCATTTTGTTGATTCATCATTGCATTTTGCATTTCATCCGTATTGATATCATTAAACATTACTGGACCATTTTGGGAGAGTAGTTCCTGTAATTCCTCCGCATCACTCCATGAGGTTAACCCCACTAACAAAGCCCCGGATAAATCTTCGACATGTAAATCTTGTATTTTATAATTAACATTCTCCACATTAATCGTTTTTTTGCTTGCTAATTCATCCTTCATCTGCTTATTCTCTTCTTCCAATTTGTTTAGTTTGTCATATATTTTTTCCAAATGTTCCATAACTGTATTGGGTTCTACCTCTTCCTTTGGTAACTGTTTGCTATCTATTTCTTTGCTTTGCTGTTGTGGCATATGAAAAATAGGATTCTGATAATATGTTTCGTAAAAAGGAAGAGGATAATACCGATATAACGGATAAGGGTAATAAGTTTTATTCTGACTCATCTTTTCGCTCCTTTAACTAGTTGCTAACCTCTAATCCATAGGTGGCAGTGGATACTCAGGAGTAGGGACTAATGGCTTAATTTCTTCCTCTTCCATTTCTTGATCCTCAAAATGAGCTTTGGGAAATTGAAGTTGTTTGGAGGTGTTTTTCGCAAAAATTACCTTTCCGACATTCATTGACCCCAATGTACTAATGGAATTCACTCGAATATTTCTTATGTTTATTTGCATTTCCATAGAGCTTCAGCCTTTCCATATCAGCTTAGAGTTGTTTTTGCACCTGATCAATGATATCTGAATCATTGGCATAGTTTACATTATTAAATTGAAGGGGACTATTATTTGCATCTCCAATATGATAATATCCAACGTTCATTTTTACATTTACTTGATGGCTAGTGTGCCACGTATTACCTAAGTTTAAGGAACCATTACTTTCAATAGAATTGATTCGTATTCCAAAAATATTATTTGTGTGGCCCTCCATACACATCCTCCTCATACCTTTAGACGAATTTCTGCAACGCATTATTTAATAGGGAGATAGCTATCTCCCCAAACATTTTTATACTTGAGCCTGTGCTTGATCCGTTACATCTGGATCGTTTGATATATTGGAATTGTTAAATTGAAGGGGGCTAAAATTTGCATCGCCTGGCTGCCAATAACCAGTATTTTGTTTCATATTGGCTTGATGCCCTTTATGTGCTGCATTCCCATAGTTTATGGAAGAGTTACTTGTAGCGGAATTAATTCGCACTCCAAAGATATTATTAATATGAGTTGGAATCATAAACACCACCTTACCTTTCTCTAATACCTCATTTTATTCACTTCAACAGCAAACTGTGAAGAGATCGATGGAAAACCTAGGTTTATGGAGGAAAACAAACTAAAGCACATCAATAATAGCATTCTAAAGATTGGTTGAATACACATATAAAGATAGGAATAATTAAAGGAGGGAATACATTGACTTATCCGTATTATCCAGGTTCAATGCCAGTTCATTACGGAAATTACCAACAGGCAATTCCTTACATGAATCTGGCAAGCCAAGGGTGGTCCCAACAACAACCACAAATGATGGGGATTAATCAGAGTACAGGCAATGTTTGTGCATATGCCCCTAATCAAGCCGTCCAATATAATAAACTCCATGTCATGCATTGGCCATCAGATGATTATAAGAAACCACACCCAAAAGGATTTACTCACACAATGCATACGAAACAATACCCAGGACAATATGTCCCTTACCGTCAGTAAAAAGGCAAACGCATTAGGATAGGAAGGTTTATACGCTTTCTTATCCTAATTGTATTTCACAGGTACACAGTTACTTTCCAACTAAATCGTAATTGTTGTTCATATTATCCTTCTTCGATCAATATATTTAGGTGAATTCGATTATTGGAAAAGGAGGGATGTATTTGCACGTCGCGGACGGTGTGTTGACCCTGCCTGTAGCTATTTCCACTTCCATAGGAGCTATTGGTGTTTTAGCCTACGCTTTAAAAGGAACCAAAGAAGAAGACATCCCCAAAATCAGCCTACTATCTGGTACATTTTTTGTTGCATCTCTCATCAATATCCCTATTGGACCCACATCTGTACACCCTTTACTCGGAGGGTTTCTTGGTATCATCCTTGGTCGTCGTGCTCCATTAGCAGTTTTTGTAGGGTTGGTTCTCCAAGCATTGCTCTTTCAGCATGGTGGTGTAAGTACGTTTGGAGCTAATTTATTATTAATGTCTATTCCTGCATTGCTTGTTCATTGGTTATTTACATACGTAAAAAAACCATCACCATTCCAAAAAGGGTTTATCGGCGGATTTGTAGCTATATGTATAGCTGTACTTCTACTAATCACTCTCTTAATGTTTTCCGATAGCCGTTATGGTGATGGAGCATTTTCAGTAATACGAATAGTTATAGTAGCTTACCTTCCGCTTGCCCTATTAGAAGGGGTACTAACGGGATTTGCTATTAAACATCTATATGCAATGAAGCCAAGTCTTTTTCACCGTTCTCTTTAGTTTAGGTAACACGAAAGGTGAGGAAAAAAATTGAGGAAGAACAAACTGATCTTCATTTACCTAACAATATTGATTCTTTTTTTAACTTCACTGGTCCCATCAACTGTTTTTGCTCACAAGATGCTTGTTGAGCACGTGGAAGACGGGATAATCTATATTCATTATGATAATGGAACACCCGCAAAGATAGCCACCGTCACCTTATATGATGAACATGGAAATATTTTATTAGAGGAAGTTGCCAATGATCATGGTTACGTCTATTACGACGGTGAAACCACAGTATATCGGATTGTAGCTGACGATGGGATGGGGCATAGGGCCAGTTCGGTTAAGAGTGAAGAAAACAATGAGGAAAGTATACCTTCCTTTATGAAGGCATTACTTGGGGTGTCTATTCTATTATTTGTCGCTGCTTTCTTTTACTATCGTAATTAGATTAACAGATGCATCTGTGAATTTATTCAGTTGAAGAAGGGTAACTCTCTTTAACTGCAATCAACAATAATAAAGAGGTGGGAAAATGAGAAAGCTTTTCATAGTTGCAATCTTTTTATTGAGCGCGTTGTTTATTATTATACCGAACGTTTCGGCACATGAATTGTATATTCAAGTAGAGGAATTAAAGGATAGCGAAGAGCTTCGAGTGGATATTTTTTGGGGACACATCCGTGATTACGTTAGCGAATCAAATCTAGAAGACTTCCAGTTATATACGCGCTATCCAAATGGAGATGTGAAACAGTTAGACTTGGAAGAATCTGGTGTTCAAGCAAGGACATATGTACCAATTACCAGTGACGGAACGTATACTTTTTGGGCTACAAGAGAAAAAAGTACATATACTCCAGAGGATAGTGGGGTAACCCAGTTAAGTAACCATATGGCTAAAGTCATTCATCACGTTGGCACTTCTTCATCGTCTAATGCTAACGAGGAAGTAGACATGGAATTTGAAATTATACCAGATGTTGATATATCAGCATTTATAACAGGGGTATTTTCAGGAACCGTCAACCTAAATGGTAGCCCTATTTCTGATGCAACGATTCATGCATATGGTCCGGACCAAGAAGTTATCGAAGAATCCACAGACACAAATGGTAATTTTGAAATGAATCTGGATTCAAATGGCAAGTGGTTAATAAAAGCGAATGTCCTTCAACAGGAACAAGGTACTATGCAAGGAGAAGCATATGAAGAGATCAGCAATACAACGACATTATTAATTGAAACTGATGGTGACGATACATCCTACAATCTCTGGTTACTCCTTCTCATGCTTGTTATTGGTTTATTTGTTGGTGCAGCTGTCACCTTATTCACCTTAAAAAAGAAGAAATAGGGTGTGGTAAACATGGAGGAAACCGTATACGATCAGCAACAGACGCAAATCCCTAAGTGGGCCCGTTCATGGGAATCAAGAAGTAAACTAATCGCCGCTATTTGCTATATATTTGGTGTCATTAGCTTAACCACTCTACCTACGTTAATCATCGCATACACGTTTTCACTGATAACACTAGTATCCATGCGTATTTCTTTCATTTTATTATTAAAACGTTATTTAATCATTACCCCCTTTCTATTACTAATGACCCTCCCTCTTTTTAGCCAGTACACTATGGATAATGCATTATTTGCTAGTTTAATTATTATTAAAGCATTTACATCCATGACGGTTATTACGATTTTATTAGAAACCCAATCACTAGATACATTAATGAATAGTTTAACAGGTTTAAAAATGCCGCCCATGTTAATAACGATTTTAATTTTATCGTATCGATATGTGTTCTTATTCCTCGACGATATTAGTAGAATGATGACCGCTGCAAAATCTCGTTTCTTTAAAGGAGAATTAGGGGTCAGAAGTTTGAGAGTTTATGGGCATTTTATTGCATCTTTACTCATTAAGGCTCTACACCGCTCCGATAAAATGTATGAAGCAATGGCATCCAGAGGATTTAATGGTCAATTGGCTTTTCAAAGCACAAAAAAAGTAGGTTATCATGACATCTTTAAAACCTGCTTAACCGTTATTGTTATTGCCTTACTCATAATATTCGAGAGGACATCATGAATGGGATGTAGCATTATGGACTGATGGTGTACTACCTAACTACCTTTTGTACCATTAAACGAAACAAACACATCATTGGTGAGGCGCAATTCATTCTGCTAAACTGCAGAAATAACTTATCTAATGCATGGTTGTAGGTTTATTCCGCTTATAACCAGCAGTAAGACCCCCACTTCAAACCTTCGAGGTAGAATCAAGTGGGTTAAGTGGGGGGTGTAGACCCCCCACTGATTGTTAGATTCACTTTATTTATTTGACTAAAATACTTTTATCCCTATCTTCATTAGATCCGTACTACCTGTTCCGTTTCAGCTGCTTCTAAAATACCTAAAACAACACGCAAGGAAGCTAAAGCATCCTCACCAGAAATAATTGGCTTTTCACCTAATCGAATACTCCTGACAAATGCATCAATGACACCACTATTGGTTTGATTATCATTCGTTTGAATAGCTTCCAATTGATAATGAATCCGTTCTCCGTTTTCTTTAATCACTTCAATCTGATACAACTCATTATGGTATATCTTTAGAATTCCCTTCTCACAATAGATAATGGTACTATTATCTTCTTCTCCATAATACGTCCAAGAAAAAGATGCAGTACCTAAACGACCAGACTGTGTTTTCAAATTACAAACGATATTATCACAAACTTCAATTGGATTTCCGTGTTCATCTACTTTATCGAGCGATCCTTGAAAGGCACTCACCTGTTTAATTTCATCCCCCAGTAGATAGTGAATTAAATCAACCTTATGAATACCAAGGTCTCCCGCTACCCCAAATCCAGAACGATCCTTTTTAAAGAACCACGTAGAATTAGTGCTATTGATACTCCAATGTTCAGGTCCATTATGACCAAACGTTGTTTTAAAGGTAAGTACCTTTCCTAGTTCATCGCTGGCGATAATCTCTTTTGCTTTTTGATGAGCCCGCGTAAATCGTTGGTTATGATCAACCATCAACACTTTCCCTGACTGTTTTTCTGCTTCAAGTATTTCATTGGCTTGAGCAATTGTTAACGAAATAGGTTTTTCGGCTAAGACATGTTTACCACTTAACAATGCTTTTGTTGAAAATATATGATGGGTTTCATTCGATGAACAATCACTAATTGCCTCGATAGACTTATCCTCTAGTAATTCATCCAACGACTCTGCCACCCGCCCATTGAATAGGTCAGCCAATGCTTGTGCACGGTCCCGATTTCGATCATAAAACACGATTTCATCAATATACGGATTCCCCTTATATTCTGGTGCATGACGGTGCTTGGCAATGGAGCCGCACCCAATAATACCTACCTTCATATTCATCCTCCTACTCTCTTTTTTGAAATACAACGGCAATAATAATTATTAGCCCTTTTACAAACCCTTGCAGATGGGTGGAAACGTTCATTAAGTTCATCATATTATTTAATATTCCTAAAATAAGTACACCAAAAAATGTTCCAATAATTTTCCCGCGACCACCAGTCATTCGGGTACCCCCAATTATAACGGCGGCTATTGCATCTAATTCATATTGCATCCCCGAACTAGATGATGATATTGAATTTAATCTGGACGTCTCTATAATAGCAGCTGCACTAACGAGCAATCCTGCCAAACTGTACACTCCAATTTTAACTCGATCCACTCGAATCCCCGATAATAATGCAGCTTTTTCGTTACTTCCAATTGCATATACATACCGACCAAAACGGGTCTTATGCATCAGAATAAAAACGAGTACTGTCATAATTATGAAAATAATAACTGGATAATGAATCATCCCTAATTTACTATTGGATATTGCAGAAAATCCATCCACTTCACTAGAGATGCTACCACCATTTGCCGTATACAATGCAATCGACCTTGCACCAGCCATCATTCCTAAAGTAGCAATAAATGAAGCGATCTTCCCTTTTGCAATTAATATTCCATTTAAGAAACCGGCAAAAGCACCGACGATACATGCAGTTAATAATCCAATAATAATACTACCAGAAGCATTCATGGCCATAACTGTTAGAACACCGACAAGGGCTAGAACAGACCCAACGGATAAATCAATCCCACCGGAAAGCATAATAATAGTCATACCCAATGATATAATCCCAATAATGGAGACATGCATTAAGATATTTAGTTGATTTGTTAAGTCAAGAAACCGCGGACTCATCATAGAAGCAACAATAAAAATAATTAAAAATGCGATAATAACACTGTATTCCGACCACAGCCAATTTAGGCGATCCTTCATAGTGGTTGACGATTGCTGCTGTGGACTTGGTTCATGAAGTTGTGTACTCGGCATTTGTTTCACCCTCCCTCTTCGATCCAGTAGCATAGCTCATAATTGTATCCTCTGTTGCCGTTTTCCCATTAAATCTTGCCGTGATCTCTCCTTGATACATGACGTTAATATGATGGCATACCTTCAATATTTCTGGCGCTTCCGAAGACAAAATGATAATACCTTTTCCCTGATTTGCTAAAGAGACAATATGCTCATATATTTCACGCTTTGCCCCTACATCAATGCCCTGTGTTGGGTTATCAAAAATAAGAATGTCGGTATTGACCTCTAACCATTTTGCAATGACTACCTTTTGTTGATTTCCACCACTTAATCGGTCAATTGGAACATTTGGATTATGTACTTTGATATTTAATAGTTTTTTATAGTGTTGGAATTTACTTTTCTCTACTTTTTCTTGAATCAATCCCAGCCGTTCAAAATGAGACATCGATGATAAACTCATGTTGTGAATAACATTTAAATCTTTAATAATTGCATTTTCCTTACGATTTTTAGGAACCAAGCCTATTCCTGCCTTTAGAGCTTTCTGCGGGTGATCCATTTTAATCAGGCGATCATGGATCGTGATGTTACCTGTATATTTTTTCCGATAACCAAATAACGTCTCAAACAACTCAGTTCTGCCATCGCCTGCTAACCCTGTGAATCCGACAATTTCTCCTTTATGAACTTGAAAATTAATATTGCGGAACAAACCTACATTCGTTAAACCTTGAACTTCTAATAATACATCACCAAATTCCTGTGCTTGGGTAAAACGTTCCTCAGAGACAGACTTTCCAACCATAAGCTTTGTAATAGACTCTAAATCCTCTTCCTTCAGGTTACCAACTCCAGCAACTTCTCCATCACGAAGAACGGTAAAACGATCACATATCGCCTTTATTTCCTTTAATTTATGGGAGATATAAATAATGGAGACTCCAGAATGTTTTAAGTTTCTCATCAACGTAAATAGCCGATCTACCTCATGTTCTGCTAAGGCTGTTGTCGGCTCATCCATAATAATCAATTTTGACTCATGTAAAAGTGCCTTGGATATTTCAATTAACTGTTTATAGGACGTATCTAAATTTCGAACATACGCTTTTGGATCAATGTCCACTCCTAGCTTACCTAATATATCCCTTGCCTGATTACACATCTCCTCTACGTTCACAAAGCCAAACTTATTACGTAACTCGGCACCTAAAAACATATTTTCGTAGACGCGAAGATCAGAAACGACATTAAGCTCTTGGTGAATAAAACCGATACCATGCTGCTGTGAAACCCTAGGATTAGTCATATCTATTTCACTATCATCAATAACTATTTTTCCTCGATCTGGCTGGTGTACTCCACCGAGTATATTCATTAATGTGGATTTCCCCGCACCGTTTTCACCTAATAAGGCATGAATTTCTCCCTTCTCCACTTCCAGAGAGACATCTTTTAGTACTTCAACACCATTAAAAGCTTTATCTATTTGACTCATTTTCAAGAAAGGATGATCTGGCATTTATTATCACTCCTTTAGATAGGAAAATAGGAAATACATATTGTATTTCCCACTTTCCATTAGTACAACGAGATCATGGCCCAAGTATTGTTTGGCCACATCTCAACAATTAAAATCTATTCTTAGAACTTTGAATCTGGATCATAATAATCTTCTACATTATCTTTGGTAACTTGTGTTGCTTCAATAATTACCAAATCTTCTTCAGCTTCTTTTCCACTAGCAAGATCAGCAGCTATCTTTACACCCTCTTTAACCTGACTTGGAGGGTATAAGAAAGTAGCTGAAACTAAACCACCATTTTGAATGCTCTCGAACACTTCTTTAGCTCCTCCAGCACCAGTAACAAACTGAATATCATCTCTACCAGCTTCATTGATTGCTTGAATGACTCCTAGTGCCATACCATCATCTTGGGTGAAAACAGCATCAATCTCTGGTTGTGCCTGCAAGATATTTTGCATTACCTCTAATGAAGTTTCCGTAGAAAAGTCACCATTCTGGGACGCAACAATTTCCATTCCTGGCTCCTTCTCAATTGCTTCCTGAAAACCGGCTCCACGCTGTTCTGTTACAGAACTAGGCGGACCTGTGATTTCAACAATTTTGCCTTGACCTCCAAGTTGTTCAACAAAATACTCACCAGCATTAACTCCGATACCTTCATTGTCCCCTTTAACAACTACGGTAGCTGCATCGTTTTCTAACTCACGGTCTACTATTACGAGTGGGATTCCTTCATCTGCAACCTTTTGACCAACTGGTGAGAGTGCTGCAGATTCAATAGGCAGCATGACAATAGCATCGACTCCTTGCGAAATTAAATCATCCACGTCATTTGCCTGCGAATTCGGATCATCCGCGTTTGTTATGACATAATTAATCCCTTCACTCTCTTTTAATTCCTTTGCCTGTGTTTCCGCATCGTCAATGAGAGCTCCCATCCATCCATGTGTTGCTGAAGGTAAGGAAATACCGATGGTTAATTCTCCATCACTACTCCCTTCTTCACTACAAGCAGCCAAACCAATTACTGCCATTAAAGAGATACAAAAAACTAGGATTTTCTTCAACTTATTCACCCCTTTGTTTTAATAAAGCCGCTTCCCCAGTATGTAATCGATTACAATTTACATCTAAGGCCAGCGCTCTACTATTAAAACTACTTTAATAACAGAGCGCTGGTCTTAGGTGCCTTCTTATCCTGAAGTCGATTCGCGTATAATTAATTCATGATCCAGTACAATACTATCTACTTCGTTTCCTTTAATTTTATCGATTAACATATTAGCTGCAATGGTTCCCATTTGGTACATCGGTTGGGCTATTGTAGTTAACGTAGGATGGGTCATATTGGAAAAGTCAATCTTATCAAATCCAACAATGGCGATATCATTTGGGACAAGCAGTCCATGTTGATGAATTTCTTTCAATGCACCTATCGCTAACAAGTCCGAAACCGTAAATACAGCTGTAGGTCGATCATCGAGATCTAATATCTTCCTCATTGCCTGCCTACCTTGATCGAAACCTAGTTCTTGTGTGTGAAACATATAGTTATCTTGAACTTCAATTCCATTTTCTCTTAGGGCTTTTTGATACCCTAACTTTCTTTGTCTCGCATAAAGAAACTTCTCATCGGAATTAATCAATGCAATTTTTTCATGACCTATACGAATCAAATGTTTCACAGCACGATAAGCAGCATCTTCATTATCAATCGTCACATATGGAATACCACTATCTAAAGCATATTCACTACACTGAATAATAGAATGATGTTCGGCTAACTTCATTAATGTTTCCATGTTAACAGCAGGATCCATGGAAATAATACCATCCGCCATTTTCTTTCGTACAAGATCAAAGTAAATATTTTCTCTTTCTGGGTTAGAATCCGTCTCACATAAAAGAATATTGTAGTTATGCTTTAATGCAGCTGTTTCAATCCCCTTAATAATTTCTGAGTAAAACGGGTTGGAAATGGTTGGGATTAGAATTAGTAAAATTCTACTTTCCGAATTTCTTAAATTTCTCCCGAGCATACTCGGTTCATAATTTAATTCCTTAATCGCATCTTCAACCTTAATACGAGTCTTTGCAGTTACTGTTCCCTGATCATTTAGAACCCTTGACACTGTTGCAACGGAAACGCCTGCATATTTAGCAACCTGATGAATATTTGCCATGCTTCTCTTCCTACTTTCTGTATTCTTAAGGTGATCGTTCTTGTAATCGTTTACAAAAACATCTTAATATATACAAAATTATCTGTCAATAAGAAAATTAAATTTAGTTAAAACTATTGATTTATTTTAGTGTTTTCTATAAGGTTAAAATGTAATGGATTACAAAACTTTATTTTCAGAAAAATTAGTATGGAAAGGAGTTAGTTAAATGAAATTAGGTGTTTTTACCGTATTATTCTCCGATAAGCAATTTGATGATATGTTAGACTATGTCTCCTCTAAAGGCTTGGAAGCAATTGAATTAGGAACTGGTGGTTTCCCAGGTGATGCGCATTGTAAAATTGATGAATTGTTACATGATGAGGCAGCAATAAAACAATTTAAACAAAAAGTCGCTGATCGAAATTTAATAATTAGTGCCCTTAGCTGCCACGGAAATCCACTACACCCTCAGAAAAGCGTTGCACAGCCGGCTGATGAACTATTAAACAAAACCATACGACTCGCCTCCAAGCTAGGTATTCCAGTTGTTAACACATTTTCTGGTTGCCCAGGCGATCACGAAAATGCATTATATCCCAACTGGCCAGTATCACCATGGCCACATGATTTTCAGGAAGTATTAAAATGGCAATGGGAGGAAAAGTTAATTCCTTATTGGAAAGATAAAAATGACCTTGCGGAGGCTCACAACGTTAAGATCGGCTTAGAATTACATGGTGGTTTCTCGGTACATACGCCTGCAACCATGTTACGGTTACGGGAAGCGTGTGGTCCTGCAATTGGCGCGAATCTCGATCCTAGTCATATGTGGTGGCAAGGAATCGATCCTATTGAAGCTATTAAAATCCTTGGAAGAGAAAATGCGATTCATCACTTTCATGCAAAAGACACGATCATAGATCAACAAAATATGAACCGGAATGGCTTAACTGACATGACTGATTATGCGCAAATGAAGGATCGCTCGTGGTATTTTAGAACAGTTGGCTTTGGGCATGATGGGAAAACATGGGCTGATATGATAAGTATGCTTCGGCTCATGGATTACGATTATGTGGTCAGCATAGAACATGAAGATGGGCTCATGTCGATAGACGAAGGATTCACAAAGGCAGTAGAGAACTTAAAGCCTGTTATGGTAAAGGAATCTGTTAAGGAAATGTGGTGGGCTTAGTTTTTTAACACATAAGTGCTTATTCATGGGAATCCGAATACTTATGAATTTGTTCAGATTCCTCTTCACGAGTTATTGCGTGTTAGGTATATTATACGCCGAACAGCAATGCGGTTCACCCTGACAGTCCGCTTTCCTCAGGGACACTTCAGCCATGGTAGAGAATGAAGTCTTGAAACCATGGTTCAGACGAATTATTTCAGCCATTTAGCGGAATGAGGTTCCTCTCTTTCTTTGATGTGGATCGTGGTTCCGTTAAATGACATATAAACG
>NZ_FOHE01000013.1 GCF_900111445.1 Oceanobacillus limi
AACAGCGGAGGCAGAATGCGTAGACTCCTGCGGGAACAGCACGAGTCCGAAGATCCCGGAAGAAGCGGTTTTTGCTTCTGAGGAAGCTGAGGCCGTGCCCGCGGAAAGCGAAGCGTTCTGCCGTAGCGGCTATCAACAATATTTCCATTAGGTGAAACCAAAAGTTACATCGCATTATATACGTTATGTGCCTTATAGAACGATGATTGAAAAGTCCTTAATAAATCAGTAGAAAGGGGTGTACCATGACTATTAGTCAGATTGTGGTCGTGGGGGCTGGTGTAATGGGGCGAGGCATTGCCTATGTCTCGGCCCTTGCTGGTTTTCACACAATAGTTGTAGATGTGTCAGAGCAAATTCTTCAACAAGCATATCAGCATGCAAAAGAAACTGCAGAAAAAGGAGTAGACCGAGGGAAGTTATCAGTAGAAGAATCATTGAATCTATTAAATCACTTACATACATCTAGTAATCTTGAAACGGCAGTAGTGGATGCAGATTTAATTATTGAAGCAGTACCGGAAAAGAGAAACTTAAAACAACAGATACTCGAAGTAGCAGATACTCATGCACCAAAGCATGCGATTCTAGCGTCTAATACATCAACGATAAGTCCAACCGAGCTTGGATCGTATACGAAACGACCAGACCAACTAGCGGTAATGCATTTTTTTAATCCGGTCCATAAAATGAGACTCGTTGAAATTGTAAGAGGGCTTGAGACGAGTGATGAAACGGTTCGTATGATTGGGGAAACTGCAGAAAAAATGGGGAAAGAGACAGTAGAAGTAAATGAATTCCCTGGATTTGTTACAAGTCGAATTAGTGCACTTGTAGGAAATGAAGCATTCCATATGCTACAGGAAGGTGTTGCCTCGGCGGAGGATATAGATAAAGCCATTCGTCTTGGGTTGAACTATCCGATGGGACCTTTGGAATTAGGGGATTTAGTAGGGTTGGATGCTCGCTTAAACAATCTAAGATACCTCCATGAAACATTAGGGGAAAAATATCGACCAGCACCCTTACTGGAGCAATATGTAAAAGCAGGTCGAATTGGAAGGAAAGCTGGTAAAGGAGTATATGACTATACTGCTGACGGTGAGATGGTGAAAAAATGAGAGAAGTGGTAATCGTAGATGCTGTTCGTACCCCAATTGGGAGATATAAAGGTAGTTTAAAACATGTACGACCAGATGACCTTGGTGCAACTGTGATTAAGGCATTATTAGAACGTAATAATGCAATTTCTCCTGACAAAATTGAGGAGGTTGTCTTAGGTAATGCCAACCAGGCTGGTGAGGATAATCGCAATGTTGCAAGAATGTCTGCATTACTGGCTGGGCTGCCTGTTACAGTTAGTGGAACAACAATTAACCGGTTGTGTGGTTCCGGTCTAGATGCAGTGATGTATGCTGCTAGGGCTATCTCTGTAGGGGAAGGAGATATATTTATTGCGGGAGGTACAGAAAGTATGACGCGCGCTCCTTACGTAATGGCAAAGCCTGATCAAGATTTTGCTCGAGGGAACAGGGAATTATTTGATACGACCATTGGTTGGCGCTTTATTAATAGAAAGCTAGAGGAAGTATATGGAACAGACTCGATGCCAGAAACGGCTGAAAATGTTGCCGAGCAATGTGACATCTCACGAGAGGAGCAGGACCGCTTTGCTTTTGAAAGTCAGCAACGAGCTGAAAAGGCAATAGCAGAGAACCGGTTTGCTGACGAAATCATACCAGTTGTTTACAAATCTCGTAAAGGTGAAGTTGTAGAAGTAAATCAGGATGAACACCCAAGGCCAGACACAACACTTGATAAGCTAGCGAAGTTACGCCCCCTCTTTGATGGTGGGACAATTACAGCAGGAAATGCATCTGGCGTCAATGATGGTGCTTCGGCTCTTTTACTAATGAGTGCTGAAAAAGCAAACGAATTAGGAGTAAAGCCGCTTGTTAAATATGTTGTAAGTGCTACTGCGGGATTAGAGCCTTCTGTAATGGGGCTTGGTCCAATCCATGCATCAAAAAAAGCATTAGACCGAGCGGGACTCAGAGTTGATGAGATCGGGCTAATAGAGTTAAATGAGGCTTTTGCTTCCCAGTCATTAGCTTGTATTCAACAGTTAGAGCTGAATCCAGAGAAAGTAAATGTTAATGGAGGTGCAATTGCTTTTGGTCATCCACTTGGAGCTAGTGGCGCTCGAATCCTAACGACGCTTGTCCATGAGATGAAAAGACGAGGTACCGAGGTTGGTTTAGCGACGATGTGTATTGGTGTTGGTCAGGGGATTGCAATGATTGTCGAGAATATAGCTGATTAAAGGATGTAGGTGCATCGTGGATTTGCTCATAACCGCGGGAATTTAGCGCAAAAACGACAAAGTTGCGCTCATAAAAAAAGCTACTCGCTCAAAAACGACAAAGTAACGCTCATAAACATAATTTCTCAACGAAAGGAGTTAACCGGTGAAAAATATTATTTACCGTAAGAAAAACCACATTGCTTATATCACAATAAGCCGTGAACAAGTGTTAAACTGTTTTAATTATGAAACGTTAATACAACTCCAACAAGTTACAGAGGAAATTCACCTAGATTCTGATATTCAAGTAGTAATTATAACAGGGGCTGGGACAAAGGCATTCAGTGCTGGTGCTGATCTTAAAGAAAGAAAGACACTAACAGATACAGAAGTGCGAAGAAACGTGAAGGCTATTCAAGAATCGTTTAACAAGATAGCGAAGCTTCCTCAACCAACAATTGCTGCGGTAAACGGTTATGCTTTTGGTGGTGGATTTGAATTAATGTTAGCTTGTGATTTTGCTATTGCAGTAACCGAGGCAAAGATGGGGTTAACCGAAACGAGTTGGGCGATCATTCCTGGAGCTGGTGGAACTCAACGCTTACCACGATTAGTAGGAGAAATGAGAGCGAAGGAATTAATTTTTACTGCAAAGAAACTTACTGCTGTCGAAGCGATGGAGCTTGGGATATTACTTAAGGTAGTAGAGCAGGACGAATTGATGGAAACTTGTGAGGAGCTTGCATTTAAAATAATAAAAAACGGTCCTATCGCAATTAAACAAGCTAAATTTGCCATTTCCCAGGGAATGAATACGGATCTTCATACAGGACTTGAAATAGAAGCAATAGCCTATGAACAAACGATACCTACAGAAGATCGAATGGAAGCATTGTTAGCATTTAGTGAAAAGCGAGCTCCTAATTTTAAGGGGAGATAGAGTTTATATTACTGGTACAACAGCAAATAGGGAGGGGTATTGATGCATGAAATATGTAATCTATTAAAAATTGATTTTCCAATAATCCAAGGTGGTATGGGAAACATTAGTAATGCCCAATTAACTGCTGCAGTTTCCGAAGCTGGTGGACTGGGGACAATTGGTTGTGGTACCATGCCACCTGAACAAGTGGAAGAAATAATTATTGCAACGAAAAAACAGACAGATAAACCATTTGCTCTTAATATTGCAATCAACGTAACTCCACATACAGAAACATTAATTACACTCGCAATTAAACATCAGATCCCGGCTGTTTCATTATCAGCTGGCAACCCTGCCCCATATATATCTTTATTACAAGAGCATCAGATTAAGGTGATAGCTATCGTAGCAACGGTTAAACATGCCCAAAAAGCAGAAGCAGCGGGTGCAGATATGCTCGTGGCAGAAGGATTTGAGGCTGCAGGTATTAATTCGAACTTAGAACTAACGACATTCACATTAATTCCTCAAATCACCCAGCACGTTCAAATCCCAGTAATCGCAGCTGGGGGAATTGGTGATGGGAAAGGGCTAGCGGCTGCATTTATGTTAGGGGCAAGCGGTGTTCAACTCGGTACTCGATTAATCGCTACAAAGGAAGCGCCTTTTCATGATGCGTATAAGCAAAGTTTACTTAAAGCAACTGGGGAGGATGCTATTGTTGTTGGTCGTTCTGTTGGTCAAACAAGGCGAATTATAAAAAATAACTATGCGAAAAAACTACACATGCTAGAAAAAGGCGAAATGACACAGGAGCAATACTGGGAATATACTTCAGAACAACAACATGTAGTTGGAGCGATAAAAGGGGATCAAGAAAATGGATTCATGAATGGTGGCCAGGTTGCTGGGCTCATTAATGATATTCCAAGTGTGAAGGAACTCTTCAATCGGATCTTTCAGGGGGCGGTCCAGCAAATAGAAGACACTAGCAATCTGTTGGAACGCTCAATAAAAGCAAGGTAAAAGATTGTTAGTTATCCCACAAACATCTTTTTCGTTCCTAAGTTGTAGGGTCTTACGGTCAGAGCAATACACAAAATAACAAAAAATAACGACTTTTCAAAATATAATATTGACTGCATTATTACGCAGTGATAAAATAACGTTTAAATAACGTCATATTATTTAATGTGAATCAACCCGTTATTATGTAAGCGTTTTAATATGGAATTCTAAATGTTTCTAGTTAACACGTTAAGTACAGTAGTAAAAGTAATTAGGCTAAAAGAGGAGTGGTACCTTGAAGCCCGGTATGGAAATTGGTCGACAAGAGACAATTGAAATTAAAGTGACGGAAGATATGTTTGCGAGCTTTGAAGGTAAAGTCGTACACCCGGTCTATTCCACGGTGGCAATGGTTTATCACATGGAATGGGTTTCTCGAAAAATAATACTCCCCTTTTTAGAAGAACATGAAGAAGGGATGGGAGCGGCAGTAGAAATTAAACATATAAATGCTTCTCCATTACATTCCAACGTTATACTTACAGCAACCTTAACAGCATTTGACGGCCAACAAGTATTTACAGCTGTAGAAGCCTTTAATGAAAAAGGGTTAATAGGTAAGGGAGAGGTTAAGCAGGTTATTTTACCGAAGAAAGTGATTCAAGAAAAGCTATCTATATCTTCAAAGTAATTTAAAAACGTAATTACGCTTAGGAGGATTCGATGGGATTGACCAAAGGGTTATCTGTAGATGAAGAATTCAAACTTTTAGATAAGATGTCCGAACATGAACAAGTTGTATTTTGTAATGATCCTTCCTCTGGTTTACGTGCAATAATAGCAATACATAATACGACATTGGGGCCGGCCCTTGGTGGGTGTAGAATGCATCCGTACCCCAGTTTAGACCATGCTTTGGATGATGTCCTCCGGCTATCAAAAGGGATGAGTTATAAATGTGCAGCAGCTGATGTGGATTTTGGCGGAGGAAAAGCAGTTATTATCGGTGATCCTCAAACGGATAAAACAGCAGAGTTGTTTCGCGCATTTGGACAATTTGTAGAATCGCTAGGAGGTAGATTCTACACAGGTACAGATATGGGTACGACAATGGATGACTTTATCCATTCGATGCGAGAGACAAAGAATATTGTGGGAGTACCGGAAGCATATGGAGGTGGAGGTGATTCCTCCATTCCGACTGCGATGGGTGTAATCTATGGCATCCGGGCAACCAATCAAACGTTATTCGGTTCTAATACATTAAGTAGAGCTACTTATTCCATCCAAGGACTTGGGAAAGTAGGTTATAAAGTCGCAGAGTACTTATTGGAGCAAGGTGCACATATTACTGTAACAGATGTTTGTGATGAAAATATAAGATCAATCCAACGTAAAGCTGCAACAACGTCAGGAGCGGTTTCCGTTGTGGAGCCCCATGAAATATATTCACAGAATGTGGATCTATTCATCCCATGTGCAGTGGGTGGAGTGATTAATGACGAAACGATTGATCTTTTAAAAGTAAAAGCGGTTGTTGGATCAGCAAACAATCAATTGAAACTAGAAGAGCATGGAAACAGGTTAGCAGAAAAAGGAATTCTATATGCTCCTGATTATATTGTCAATGCAGGTGGTCTCATTCAAGTAGCAGATGAATTATATGGGGCAAACAAAGAACGAGTACTTTCCAAAACAAAAGAAATCTATCATATCATCCTCGATGTCTATCAACAAGCAAATTCTCACCAAATAACAACACTGGAAGCAGCTAATCGAATATGTGAAAAATTAATAGCGGAAAAGGCCCGAAGAAATAGTTTTTATACTAGGTCGGTTCGGCCTAAATGGGATATACGAAATCAATCGTCTTATTAGAATCGGAGGTTATCAGCATGGAAGATAAATTTCCAATCAAGAGAATCATAGATGATCAAGGGAACTTGCTAGAGGAGTCCTTTAAGGATCAACTGAATGATCAATTTGTCAAGCGCTTTTATTACCATATGTACAGAATCCGAACGTTTGATAGAAAGGCCAAAAATTTACAACGTCAAGGTCGAATTGGGACATATCCACCATTTGAGGGGCAAGAGGCTGCACAGGTAGGGAGTGCACTAGCTCTAGGGCCAGGTGATTGGATGTTTCCAACCTACCGAGATCATGGTGCAATGCTAACATTTGGGGCAGATATGAGTCGAACCTTTTTATACTGGAATGGAAGGGTAGAAGGATGTGTTCCTCCAGATGGGAAGAATATTTTTCCAGCCGCGGTTCCAATTGCGACACAAATTCCTCATGCAGCAGGCGTAGCGTGGGCGGAGAAGAAAAAAGGAACGAGAAATCTTGCCATTGCTTATTTCGGAGATGGTGCGACTTCAGAGGGAGATTTCCATGAAGGACTGAATTTCGCAAGTGTATTCCAAACACCGACAATCTTCTTTAATCAGAATAATCGTTATGCTATTTCGGTACCAATCGAGAAACAAATGAATTCAGAAACAATTGCACAAAAGGGGATTGCTTATGGAATACCTAGTGTCAGAATCGACGGGAATGATTGTTTCTCGGTGTACTTTGAAACGTTGTCAGCAGCTGAGCGGGCGAGGAATGGTGATGGGCCAACATTAATAGAGGCTGTTACTTGGAGAACCGGAGCTCATACGACTGCTGATGATCCAACGAAATATCGGCCAGATAACCAAGGAATCGATGTTGTTGAACCAATAATACGATTGGAACGGTTCATGAAAAATTACGAATTTTGGGATGAGAAGGAAATGGAGGAGATGCACGTATTAATAGAAGATGAAGTGGAAAGAGCCGTACAGGAAATGGAAAAATATCCAAAGGCAAAAGTGGAAGATTTATTTGATCATGTATTTGCAAACCCTCCTCAGCAATTATTGGCTCAAAAAGAATCTTATTTAGAACATATAAAGGGGGAGTAAGTAATGACTACGGAGTTAAAGAAAGTAGGGAACCCATCGTCTGTTACTCAAAAAATGACGTTAATCCAAGCGATTAATGATGGAATGAAAACCATGTTAGCAGAGGACGAAACAACGCTAGTCCTTGGGGAAGATGTTGGGAAAAATGGTGGGGTGTTTCGGGCGACTGATGGACTTCAAGAGCAATTCGGAAATGATCGAGTTGTGGATACTCCTCTTTCAGAATCGGGCATCATTGGTACATCAGTGGGGCTTGCGGTAAATGGTTTTAAACCAATTGCGGAGATTCAGTTTATGGGATTTATTTATCCAGCTTATGATCAAATTATGACCCACGTCTCCCGTTTGCGAATGAAAACAATGGGTCATTTTTCCGTACCAATGGTAATAAGAGCCCCATATGGTGCAGGGGTGCGTGCTCCGGAAGTACACTCGGATTCAACTGAAGCATTGTTTACTCATATGCCAGGAATAAAGGTTGTGTGTCCGGCAACTCCATATGACGCGAAAGGGTTATTAATTGCAGCAGTGAAAGATCCAGATCCAGTACTTTACTTAGAACCTATGCGGAGCTATCGATCTTCACGGGAGGAAGTTCCAGTCGAAGAATACCATGTAAGCATTGGTGAAGGAAACGTAAGAAAAGAGGGCGAGGATGTAACGTTAATTGCTTGGGGAGCTATGGTACCAATTATTGAAAAAGCTGCTCAAAAGGCGGAGGAACAAGGAATTAACTGTGAAGTAATTGATTTGCGTACGCTCTATCCATTAGATAAGGACGTAATAGCTGAATCTGTAAAGAAAACAGGAAGAGCTGTCATTGTACATGAAGCACATGCTACTGGTGGCTTAGGAAATGATGTTGCTACAACAATAAATGACCAAGCATTCCTTTATATGAAAGCACCAATAAATCGGGTAACAGGATTTGATGTACCAGTTCCGTTTTTTGCCTTGGAAGAACATTATCTTCCAACCGTTGAACGAGTGTTAAAAGCAATTCAGGATACGTATCAATTTTAGTATGCTAGGAAAAAAGGTCTAGAATTTTTAAAAAACGTAAACCTTTTGACATAAAGGGATAAAGCGTTTACATAATTATTAGATAGTTCAGAATAGGTTGACTGAAATTTGTGATGTGATATAATTTGTCAAATATATTTTGAATATTAAATGAAAATAAGGGGGAATACGTAATGAAGAAGTGGCTTCAATTAATGGTTTTAGCAATGATTAGCATTCTAGTATTAGCTGCGTGTGGCGATAGTACAGGAGGGGATGGAAGTGCTTATAGCGTAGGTGCTACCCAGATCGTTGAGCACCCATCATTAGACAGGGCATATGAAGGATTTCAAGCTGCTCTTGAAGATGCAGAGTTAGATGTCGACTATGATTTTCAAAGTGCACAAGGTGATCCAAACAATATAAAGCCAATTTCTGAAGGGTTTGTAGCAGATGGTGTTGATTTAATATTTGCAAACTCAACTCCTAGTGCACAAGGTGCATTGAACGAAACAAACGATATTCCGATTGTATTTACTTCTGTTACGGATGCTGTAGATGCAGATCTAGTACCATCCATGGATGAAGCTGGTGAAAATATCACTGGCGTGGTAGATCTACATCCAAATGCAATTGAAGAAACGGTGAACTTCATTGATACGTATTTCCAAGGTGCAACAGTTGGCTTGATCTATAATGCTGGGGAACCAAACTCTGTTACACAAATAGAAGCAGTAGAAGCGGCAGTGGATGGAACTAGCTTAAGTATTGAAGATCGTACAGTCGCGAATGCCTCTGAGGTACAGCAGGCTGCAACAACACTTGTTAGCGATATTGATGTATTTTATATCGTAACGGATAATACCGTTGTAGAAGCATTAGACAGTGTGGTAGGAGTTGCGAATGAACATGATATTCCTTTAGTTGTTGGGGAACCAGATTCCTTGGCGAAGGGTGGTTTTGTGACATTTGGTATTGATTACTACACAATTGGTTATCGCTCCGGTGAAATGGCTGCAGACATTTTAACAGGAGAAAAATCACCGAACGATATTGCTCCAGAATATCCTTCAGAAATTCAATTATTCATTAACAAAGGAGCGGCTGAAGAGCAAGGGATCGAATGGCAAGACGAGTGGGACGATGAAGCTGAATTTGTTGAAACAGAAGAGTGATAAATAGTATATAAAAGTAGAATGTATCCAATGAAGCAGGCTTATTGGCCTGCTTTGTTACTCTAAAGACAATGGAATAGATTATCGATGTGCGTGGAGGAGGACAATATGCTTATTTCATTATTTGGTGCAGTTGAATCAGGAGTAATATATGCAATCATGGCCTTGGGGGTTTATTTATCCTTCCGCGTGTTAGACTTTCCCGATTTGACGGTTGATGGTAGCTTTGTAACGGGTGCAGGATTAACGGCAATTTCAATTGTAAATGGTGTACCACCAGTACTTGCTACGGTATTAGGGGCAATGGCTGGTTTTATAGCTGGTTGTATAACGGGTGTCCTACACACGAAAGGAAAAATTAATGCATTATTATCAGGAATACTTATGATGATTGCATTATATTCGATTAATTTACGAATAATGGGGCAACCGACCGTATCTATGTTGAATGAATCCACCATCTTTCAACAACTGGAAGCAATATGGTCGAGACTTGGAATTGACGCATTTTTTAATGGGATACTAACTGCGCTTGGTGCAGATCGAGTCCCAACAACATGGGTTATTGTAATCGTAATGATTATCGTAACGCTAGGAATAAAGTTTTTAACAGATTATTATTTAAAAACAGAAGTAGGTTTAGCTTTAAGGGCAACCGGTGACAATCAAAAAATGATCCGCAGTCTATCGGCAAATACGGATTCTTTAATTATTGTTGGAATTGGGATATCGAATGGATTAGTCGCATTATCTGGGGCATTGATTGCTCAACACGGTGGCTTTGCTAATGTGAATATGGGGATAGGTATGATTGTTATTGGTCTGGCATCAGTTATTGTTGGTGAGGCTATTTTTGGTAAAAGAACAATTGCTATTGCAACAATTGCGGTAATAGGTGGCGCAGTAGTTTACCGAATTGTTGTAACGCTGGCTCTACAGGTGGATTTCTTAGAGTCGGGTGACATGAAGTTAATTACAGCAATTTTAGTTATTATTGCCTTAATTGCACCAAAAATGATTCAGGCTCGAAAAGAACAGAAGCGGCGTTTACGTAAACGGGCAGAGCTTAGCGCGCAAGTAGAGGAGGCGTAGCATTATGCTAAATCTAAATAATGTATCCATTACGTTTAATGAGGGGACACCTGATCAAAAAAATGCGTTACAAAGGATTAACTTAGATCTTCAAAAAGGGGAATTCGTTACGGTTATTGGTAGTAATGGTGCTGGTAAATCAACTTTAATGAATGTGATTTCAGGAAATTTATCCCCTGACGTTGGAGACGTTTTTATTGATGATAAGAAGGTGACCTTTCTACCTGAATATAAACGATCAACTATGATTGGTCGTGTTTTCCAAGATCCAATGGCAGGAACAGCACCGTCAATGACGATTGAAGAAAACTTGGCGATGGCATTTTCGCGGAATAAAAAAAGAAGATTAAAACGAGGTGTAACCAAAAAGCGAAAAGATTTCTTCCAAGAATATTTAACGACTTTAAATTTAGGTCTTGAGGATCGACTGACAGCAAAAGTAGGGTTATTATCTGGTGGTGAACGGCAGGCTTTATCACTATTGATGGCTACGTTTACGGAACCGAACATCTTGTTGCTAGATGAGCATACGGCCGCTCTTGATCCGTCTAGAGCAGAATTAATCATTCAAATTACAGAGGATGTTGTGAAAAAATTTGGCTTGACCACATTAATGGTAACCCATAATATGCAGCAGGCTTTGGACCTAGGAAGTAGACTGATTATGATGGATAAGGGACAAATTATTTTAGATATCAATGGGGATAAAAAACGTGAATTAACAATTGAAGATTTATTACAAGAATTTAAACGGATTCGTGGCGAGCAATTCGAAAGCGACCGAGCAGTTCTGGGATAGTAATCATAATGTTGGACGTCATCTAATGATGGCGTCTTTGTTGTTAATTGGAACCTTTAGCATTTACTTAGTGAACTTCGCTTGATGATTATAATGTGACGTAACGCAACTTGATTCCCGTTGCGGCCAAACGCTATCCTCGGGTTCGGACTCAGCCAAGGTAATAAGGGAATGAGGAACCACTTCGTCATTGATGAGGATTGTGATTCCGTTAAATGACCAAAACACTGCCAAAACAAGGGGTATGAGGATCCTCATTCCTCTATTAGACATAGATTAGTGAAAATTGACTAAAAATAGGTGAATAAAGGAATGAGGAACCGAAACTATGCTCCAGATGGGTGATTTCGACCATTTAGCGGAATGAGGAACCACTTCGTTTATTGATGAGGAACCTCGTTACGCTTTTGGACCCAAAGGTGGTTAGATGGATCTTATTTTCTTACTGACGAATTACGTATTCCACAATCAGTCGAATAAAAGAATAACATTTTATACGCCAACTCCTAACCTGAATTTAACCCAATTGAACAGGCTTTCCCAAATAGGAAAAACTTGTTTCTTAGATTACTCCTTGTTCGATCATCGCATCGGCTACCTTTGTAAAGCCTGCAATACTTGCACCAGATATTAAATTTCCTTTCTTTCTGTACGCTTCGGCTGCATTGATACTGTTTTGATATATATCCTTCATAATTTGTTGTAGCTTTTGATCAACTTCTTCAAATGACCAAGACATACGAGAACTATTTTGCCCCATTTCTAACGCAGAAACAGCAACTCCACCAGCATTAACTGCTTTTGCTGGTCCAAATTGAACTTTATGGTCTTGGAATATAGCTATGGCATCAGCAGTAGACGGCATATTTGCCCCTTCGGCTACAATTTTTACGCCGTTATCAACTAATTTTTGAGCAGCCTGTTTATCAAGTTCATTTTGTGTAGCACAAGGTAGAGCAATATCACATGGAATGGACCAAATTCCAGAACTACCCTCTACAAAAGTTGCACTTGGATGAATCAATGCATATTCGCTGATTCTTCTTCGTTCTACTTCTTTTAATTGTTTTACAGTTTGTACATTTAAACCGGAATCATCATATATATAGCCGTTTGAATCACTGCATGCGATAACAGTTGCTCCAAGCTCGATCGCCTTTTCCATAGCGTAAATAGATACATTACCAGAACCAGAGATAACCACTTTTTTTCCTGCGAAGGTTTGGCCCTGGTTATTTAGCATTTCTTTTACAAAGTAAATAGCTCCATATCCAGTAGCCTCCTTACGTGCTAAACTACCTCCATACAGAAGCCCCTTTCCTGTCAAAACGCCTGCTTCAAAGCTCTTACGCATTCTCTTATACTGGCCAAAAAGATAACCAATTTCACGAGCGCCTACACCTATATCTCCTGCAGGTACGTCTGTATCTGGACCAATATGGTTTGCTAATTCGGTCATATAGCTTTGACAGAACCGCATGATCTCGTTATCCGATTTTCCTTTTGGATCAAAATCTGCTCCGCCTTTCCCACCACCGATAGGCTGACCTGTGAGCGCATTTTTAAAGATTTGTTCAAACCCAAGAAATTTTATGATACTCGTATTTACCGAAGGATGAAAGCGTAATCCGCCTTTATATGGTCCTATTGCACTGTTAAATTGAACGCGATAGCCACGATTTACCTGAATATTTCCTTGGTCATCTATCCAAGGGACGCGAAAGGTAATAAGTCTTTCCGGTTCTACGATTCGTTCCAGGATATTATGTTTTATATAATGTGGATTCTTAATTAAAACGGGTTTAATGGATTTAAATATGACATAGACAGCCTGATGAAATTCATCTTGGTTAGGGTCTTTCTGTTTCATTTTTTCATATACACGGTCAATATAATTCTGCACATCAATAGATGCGTCATTCTTTGTTAGTAAGCTCATGATGTCCTCCTAATATTCAAGTAAACCATTTTAAGTACTAGGTACTAATAGTTAGTTATAAATTATAACAAGAAGTTGCGTGAAAAAGAAGTAAATAACTTGTTAAAATTTTGTTACAAGCCCAAAGAAATCATATTCTACTATATAATTTGTGATAGAACTCGAAATTTAATCAGTAAAAGTGCTTTACCTTTCCGTTACGTTAACATGTAAAGTAATAAGAAAGGAGTTGAAGGGGTATGCAAATTAAGGAAGTAGCAAATCGGTTGAATACAACTACTAGAACGATTCGATTTTATGAAGAAAAGGGATTAATTTTTCCAAGAAAAGATACAGAAAATGACTATCGGTTGTTTACAGAAGAGGACCTAATTCGATTGAGTACGATCCTAGCTTTAAGGGAAATTGGAATTCCTGTAACCGAGATAAAAGGTATACTAGAAAAAACAGATATGAATGTAAAGCAATATCTTGATATCCAACGTTCTGCATTATATGAGAAATGGATGGAAATGAGGGATATGATTGAAACAATCGATGTCATGGTGGAAAAGACAACGGATGGAGAATTCCCGAAAGACTTTTATACATTAGCACAGCATTTGAAAAATCTAAAAACCATTCGAAAAAAGTGGGAAGATCGTTGGAATTTTGATGAACAAGCATCATACTATGATGAGAGTTTAAAAAAATCGGGATTCTCATTTAACGTACATGAAGGGTATGATCAAGCACTGATGCAAGTCGTGGAACATACCAAACTTCAACCTGGAGATATTTGTTTGGATGTTGGAATTGGTACAGGGAATCTAGGTGTCAAGTTTTTAGATAAAGGAATTCACGTAATTGGTGTTGATCAGTCAGAAAAGATGCTGGAGATGTGTAAAGAAAAGCATAAACAGATTGAAACACGTAAGGGACATTTCCTTGCTCTCCCTATACTAGACCAGTCGGTAGAAGCGGTGGTCACAAGTTATGCACTTCACCATCTTCCGGATGATGAGAAATTATTGGCTTTAAAAGAAATGGTTCGCGTTTTAAAGCCAAATGGACAAATTTGCATTGCAGATTTAATGTTTCGTGATAGGGAACATCGGGAAGCGGTAATTTCAAATTATCGAAACGAAGGAAATCATATTGCAATTGATGTGATTGAGGATGAGTACTATGCAGATCGATCCTTACTTGTCGATTGGCTCACCAATCATGGTTTTCATGTTGAAAGTCGTCAACTCAATCCAATTTTAGGATTAATTTATGCGGAACTTACATCATAGGTAGTAGAATTTATCCCAGACACTTAAAATAAATGTTATCTAGCAATCTGTGAGGGAGGAAGAATAAATCCACTAATTACAGGTTCACTTTATTAAGATAAGACTATTGCAACTTCTACTAACCTATGATAGGATTTATATACAATATATTGAAAGATAATAAAAATAATATACTATATATAGTATCGACGAGTTAAGGTGACATTTTGTCTTAAAAGGGAATCTAGTTAAAAGCTAGAACTGTCCCCGCAACTGTAAGTGTGGACGAACGAGATATCCACTGTACCTGAGGATGGTATGGGAAGGTCTTTAGTAGGTAGATACACAAGTCAGGAGACCTGCCATAACTTGTAGTTTCATTTCTCCGGGGAAAGAGAAGGTGAGGCGATAGAGATCTGATAATTTTCTGTCGTTTAAAGCCGTTCCTCTAAGTAGAGTGGACGGCTTTTTATATGCAAAAAAGAGGAGGTTATATGATGACAACACAAATTTCATCAATGGAGAATGAGCTAGACCAATTAATTCGTGAGACGTCAAAGGGGCTATCATTAGACATTACGGCATATAAAGAAAGGGTTTTTCGGGGAATTAAACCAGAAGCATCAATGGATAAGACAATAGATCTATTAATCAAACATGCATTAGAGAATATAGATGAAGCGAATCCAGATTGGACCTATCTTGCTAGTCGTCTCTATTTGCAACAGCTATATAAGAGAGCAGCTACGAACCGGAATTATGAACAGAAGGATAAGTATGGAAGCTTTTATCAATTAATAAAGAAGCTAACAGAGGAAGGAATATATACGGAGGCATTATTACATAAATACACAAAACAAGAGATTCAACAATTAGAAAAAATTATTGAGCCGAGTAGAGATCTACTATTTAATTACTTAGGCTTATATACCTTAACTACCAGGTACTTAGCTACTGATCACAACAAAAATACGTATGAATTACCACAGGAGCGTTGGATGGTGATTGCCATGCACCTTATGCAGAATGAAGCCCCTGACAAGAGAGTGGAATTGGCTCAAGAAGCCTACTGGGCGTTAAGTAATCTGTATATGACGGTAGCAACGCCAACCTTAACGAATGCAGGAAAAACGCATGGTCAATTATCTAGTTGTTTTATCGACACGGTAGATGATAGCCTGCAATCCATTTATGACAGTAATACCGATATCGCGAAGCTTTCGAAAAATGGCGGTGGCATTGGTGTTTACATGGGGAAAATTAGGGGCAGAGGGAGCTCTATTAAAGGGTTTAAAGGAATGTCAAGTGGTGTGGTTCCGTGGATAAAACAGTTAAATAATACCGCAGTTAACGTTGATCAGCTCGGTACAAGAAAAGGTGCTATTGCGATCTACCTAGATGTTTGGCATGTGGATATTGAGTCTTTCCTTGACTTGAAGCTAAATAATGGAGATGAGCGAATGCGTGCCCATGACATTTTCACTGGAGTATGTCTACCAGATTATTTCATGGAGCAAGTAGAGAACCGTGGAGATTGGTATTTATTTGATCCACATGAAGTTCGCCAAGTTATGGGGTATTCGCTAGAAGACTTTTATGATGAAGCAAATGGTCGTGGCCAATGGCGAACGAAATATGAGGAATGTATTGCTTCAGAATTATTAACCAAAAAGAAAGTCCCTGCTATTGAAATCATGAAGCGAATTATGAAATCGCAGTTAGAGTCAGGCACACCATTTATGTTTTATCGCGATGAAGTAAATCGCAGGAATAGTAATCCACAGAGTGGCATGATTTACTGCTCGAATTTATGTACGGAAATCACACAAAATCAATCTCCAACAGAATTTCTTGAGGAGTATGTGGAGAATGAAAATACGATTGTTCAGAAGTATAAAGCTGGTGATTATGTCGTATGCAATTTAAGCTCTATTAATCTAGGGAAAGCTGTTCCAGAACAAGTTCTTGAACGTCTAATCAAGATTCAGGTTCGAATGCTTGATAATGTTATTGATATTAATACGTTGCCAATCAAACAAACCCAGTTAACGAATCAGAAATACCGAGCAATTGGTCTTGGAACATTCGGATGGCACCATCTATTAGCAGTGAAAAATATCAAATGGGAATCCAAAGAAGCGGTTAACTTTGCCGATGATTTGTATGAAAAAATTGCTTATTTAACAATAAAAAGTAGCATGGAAATAAGTAAGGAAAAAGGGAGTTATCCTGTATTCGAGGGAAGTAAATGGAGTACAGGTGCATACTTTAACGAAAAGGGTTATACCGACCAGAAGTGGCTACAACTTCAACAAGATGTTCAGGAGCATGGAATTCGAAATGGTTATTTAATGGCAGTAGCACCTAACTCAACAACAGCGATGATAGCGGGATCTACGGCAAGTATAGATCCGATATTTAACGTATTTTATAACGAGGAGAAAAAGGATTTTAAAATCCCTACAACACCGCCGGATTTAAATCATCAAACCTATGATATTTACCGCCGATCTGCCTACATTGTAGATCAACGGTGGTCGATCCGACAAAATGCCGCCAGACAAAAACATATTGACCAAAGCATATCGTTTAATTTTTATGTCCCAAATACCATCCGTGCATCCGTTTTATTAGATCTTCATCTGCAGGCTTGGAAGGAAGGGTTAAAAACAACCTATTATGTTCGTTCTACTTCTAGTGATATTGAAGAATGTGAGTGGTGTGCAAGTTGAGGGCTTTAGTTGCGTATCTATCTTATAGTGGGAACACAAAAGAAGCGGCTGAATTAATCATGCTTCAACTCGAGTCAGCGTATTTCCATGTTGACATGCATCGTATTGGAATTGACCCACCGATTGATGCAAAAGCTTATGATGTTATTTTTATTGGTACTTTTACATGGGATATGGGAAGTACCCCTGATGAAGTAAAAGATTTCGTACTTGAAATTGGCTATAAGCCAGATCATGTTGCTCTGTTTGGGACAGGAGATACACAATTTGGCGGAGACGATCTATTCTGTAAGGCAGTTGATAAATTAGTGTCCTTCTATCAAAGCAGATGGGAAGGCTTAAAATTGGAGCAATCTCCAAGAGGATCTCAGGAAACAATCATAGAACAATGGGTGGAAGGAGTTATACAACATGTCGGAATCCTTGCTTAGCAAAGCGAAAACGTTAGAGCCATTATATCCAAATAAATCAACAGGACTGTTTGGTGGAAAATCAAGTGGCATTCTAAACTGGAATGATATTGCTTATCCTCATTGGTACAAAATGTATAAGCGACTTATCGGAAATTATTGGCAAGCTGATGAAATTAATATGTCTAGTGATATTAAACAATTTTCTCAGTTAACAAGGGAGGAGCAAGACGCTTATTTGAAAATTATCGGTTTATTATCCACATTGGATGCACCGCAAACAAGAACAGCTTTACTTTTGTCATTATATGCGACAGATCCATCGGTTCAGTCGATAATGGCCGTGATCGCCCAGCAAGAGGCTGTGCACAATGAAAGTTATTCCTATGTGTTGTCGTCTGTTGTGTCCCTTGATCAACAAAATAAAACCTTTCAGCTTGGCAGACAAGATTCTGTTTTACTAGAAAGAAATAAGAATCTAGTAGAACAGTATAATGCATTTGTCGAGGAGCCTAGCATGGAAAATATCTTAAAGACGATGGTGTATACATCCTTGCTAGAAGGAATGTTCTTCTATTCAGGATTCGCATTTTTCTATCATTTAGCTCGTCATAATAAAATGGTTGGTACATCAACAATGATTAGTTATATCAATCGTGATGAGCTTGAGCATGGGCGATTTATAGCAGAGTTATTTCGAGCAACGCTCGCAGAAAACCCTGAATATAATACGAGTGAATTTACCGATTGGGTGTATACTCACTTTGAGACGTCTGTTGAATTGGAAATGAAATGGTCAACGTATGCCTTAGATGAAGTGGAAGGTATTGATTTAGAGGAAATGGAAGGTTATATCAAGTATCGAGCCAATAAAATGCTACGAATGATGGGACTAAGTGAATTGTATCCAGAGCATGTTGATAATCCAATGAAGTGGATACGGGCCTATGTCGATAATTTTGATGGAACAAAAACAGATTTCTTTGAGCAGAAGTCACGTCAATATACGAAGACAAGTGATTTAAATGGCTTTGATGATTTGTAGCAATAAAAATATACTTTTCTGAAAATTACCCGTTAAGCTTCCGCCTTATATGCTAAAATGCTGATAAAGGGGGGAGTTGGATGAGAATTAGGGAATATCAATCTACAGATGAAAAAGGATGGCTGCGATGTCGGGTTCTATCATTTCTCGATACAGCTTATTATGATAATGTTCTTACCCAAAAAGAGACCTATGAAAATCCTTCGATCGAACTAGTGACCATTGAGGATGGGATGGTTGTTGGTTTAATAGATATTGAATATGAACAAGAAGAACGTACTGTTTGCTCACAAGGTGTTGGACTAGGCGGAATGATTTGGCATATCGCTGTTCATCCAGACTATGGGAGACAAGGGATTGGTAGTGAGTTATTATTCGCTGCAGAGGAAGTTGCCAAACGGAAGGGGTTAAACCGTCTGGAAGCATGGACTCGCAATGACGAGTGGGTCAACAATTGGTACGAGAAAAATAATTTTCATAAAATCGATTCTTACCTTCATGTATATATGGAGGGGAGCCAAGAACTCAAAGATAGCTTAAAAAGTGAAATACCTTCTTTATATCCAGTTCAGGCATTTGCTCACTACACTGGAAAAGAAAAGGATAGTATAAAAGAACAATAGTACATGAATGTATCGGATATGTAAAAACATTACATTTAGGCAGTCCAATGACAAACAATGTCAAGAACTAAAGACATATAACAGAAGGAGGAGCTATTTCAAAGCTGAAGTAGCTCCTCCTTCTACTAATTACCCGAACGAAATAATTAAAACAATTTGGAATTGAAGTCTGTGATTTCGCGAGATTCTCTTCCAACCCAATTATTGTAATAAATAGTTCTGTACACCATTTTTAATTGCTTTTGCAACACTACTTTGAAAGTCGTCTGTTTGAAGTACTTGTAGTTCATTGGTGTTTGTAATAAAGCCTAATTCAACTAAAACAGCAGGAATGTTGTTTTTTCGTAAAACTCGGTAATCATCTTGAATCATACCGCGGTTTCTAAGCGTAATTTCCGTGTCCAGCGCTGAATGTATTTCTTGAGCTAATTTTAAATCATCCCCATAGGAGTGAAAATAGGTGTTAAATCCTCCTACAGTATCCATGGAAAAAGAGTTAAAATGAATACTAACAAATGCGTCTGCATTACTTGTGTTACTAATATGAATTCGTTTGTTTAAAGAAACAAAATAATCTTCTGATCTTGTTAGAATCACCTTGGCTCCAGTTAATCGCAATTGTTCTGCTAGCTTATTTGCTGTTGACATGATTAAATCTTTCTCTCTCACACCATTCTGGCCAATTGCACCGGGATCTTTTCCTCCGTGTCCAGGATCAATGACAATAGTGAAACCCTTTAAAACCTTATCGGTTACCTCACTTTGCTGCAATTCCTGTGGGACTAAATACGCTGCAGAAACCCATGCAAAACCCCCATTGAACTCGGTTAGGAACCAACCGGACGCTTCATCGATTACGTTGATTTTTTCTCCTTTATGTAGTGCACCGACTATTTCGCCATTAGTAGATGGGGTAACTCTCACATTTAGTGTGTTGGCAATCACCTCATACGTTTCTTCGTTCTTGGCATAGGTAGAAAGGGTTAACAAATAAATCATAAGAAAAAAAATAAATAAGGCTGCAATCCTCTGTAAGACTTTCATGTTTATCTCCTTACTTTATCCCGCATATAACTGGCAGGCCGACATAAATGCGACGTCCTGTCGCATTGTCGGCACTAGCACGTTCTGTGCGTTGGAAGACCTCCACTTCAAACCTACGAGGTTAAGTGGGGTGGAAGCTGCGAGTAAATGTATGTTTGTTCATCCAACAATCAGTGGTGGATGAAGAAAACCCCACTGATTGAAGATTTACTTTAAAGTTTAAAAAACAGTACCAATACTTAAGATTGTCCTTAATCAACTATTTTTAAACACCGTTTAAAAAGGAAATTTTTGCAGGGAAAGAAAGGAGGATTGTCGAATAGGTAAAAAAACTTATTAGAATTACGACGAATTGTGCCGTTTTTCCTACAAAAGTAGAGGAGCTGTTTAATCGATGCTCAAGCGTAAATATACAGATCACAAAGATTGGAGTCGAATTATACAACGGGATTACGTTCAAACTCACATGGATACGAAAGCGTATAAAGGGTATGTTAGTCTATTAACAATGCACAGTGTTACACATCCATTAACGTTTTGCTACGGGAAGAAAAATGTTTGTATTGTCGACAATGGATATAGTTGGCTACAGCATTTTCCTGAAGAAAAATATTATTCCATAACAACAGCATTTGATGAAGAAGGAGAAATTGTTCAGTGGTACATTGATATCATAAGAGAAAGTGGCATAGAAGACGATCGACTTTGGTTCGATGATTTGTATTTGGATATTGTCGTGTTGCCAACTGGAGAAGTAATTTTGCTAGATGAAGAGGAGCTGGAGGAAGCCTATAAGAAAGGAGTAATTAATGATAGGCTATACCAGTTGGCTTGGAGAGAAGCTAGATCTTTGATGAAAATAATAAAAGAAGGAAACTTTGCATTACTAGAATTAACGAAGAAGCATCGTATGGAGTTACTGCAGATGTAAGGCAGGATGTTCTAGCTATTTTTGAAACGTTAATATAACAAAATTCGTATTACTGAATGAGGAAGTCATTTGCTAATAAACAACACGCTTAGATATGGTAGTAGAAACTTAGTTAATTCTTCACCGAAAAATGTTTTCGCAATAATAATCGGAATAATGATAAAATAAACATTATATGAATCTTACATAATAGGGGGACTAATTGTGGATGAACAATTTAATCGGTCGAAGGGGTTTGGTGAAATACTGGATCACACCTTTCGCCTGTGTAAACATCATTTCTCTAAATTATTTTTAATTTTTCTTATCATTATCGGTCCATTATATTTATTGGAAGCATTACTATTATTTATGTCAGGAACCAGCTTCTTTCGGCATATGGGAACTGGGAGCAATTTGTTTGAACAAGTCATATCTGGTTATGATGAGACACTGTATAATTCGACAGTTGGCCAAGATGTTTTTCTTGGGCTAGCTATGTTAGTCTTGGCGCCAGTAGCCTATGCTGCTGTTTTGATTTCTTTAAACTTACTAAAATATAAAAAAGATTTTACGCCAAGTCAGGTTATTAAAAAAGCCTTTTCGAAATTTTGGCCCATCTTTGGAAGTAGCCTTTTATTTGGAGTCATCGTATTTAGTTTAATTTTTGGCTTGTTTATGATTATTACGATTCCAGGCTTTATTGTTGGATTAATCCATCCTGTTTTAGGTTTTATTTTTGGAGCTGTATTCTTTTTAGGCATCGGTCTTGTTTTGGCACTACTCCTAACAAGGTGGAGTTTTTATCTGGCTGCAACTGTTTTAGAAGAGGATATGCCAGGATTAGCAAGAAGTTGGCGATTAACTCGTGAAAACACATGGAAGGTATTTGGACTATATATCGTTATTGGATTGATTACAGCTGTAATTGGAGTTGCGATTGAAGGAGTATTTACATTTATCCTTGGAAACAGTGTATTATTTACCATTATTGTGAACGTAGTGTCTATCCTAACTTCGATGATTTTTGCTGTAGCTTATGCGGTTATTTACTTTGATTTGAAGTTTAGAGAAGACGGAGAAGATTTACAGGAATTAATTGATGATTATAAACATCAATAGGAAAGAAATGCCTTTATTGTTAGGTGGTGGATAATGGATCGTGTAGAAAAGGCTAGAGAAGAGCTAGAAGAAATTTTAAGTGATCAAGAATACCGAGTTTATTATGAGGATAATAGAAATTTTTTAGAAATACTCTGGGATAACGTTACTTCTTGGATTGGTGATCTATTTTCTAATTGGTTCTCATCATTAAATCCTGCGAATGGATTTGCAAGCTTTGTTCTTTTTATGATTGTTATCGTTGTTCTTGTTTTGGTCGGAATGGTTCTCCTACTTTCAATCCGTTCTATTAGGCGAAAAAGAGCTTTACGGGATCATCAACCGTTAAAAGTAATGAATCAAATGGATTGGTCTGTGGAACGTCATCTTTTGGAAGCGCGAAAACAAGAGGAAGCAAAGAACTATACGCTTGCTTTACGTCATATGTTCCTTGCATTACTTCTAAATTTTCATGAAGGAAAATGGCTTGTTGCCAAACCATGGAAAACAAATTGGGAGTATTTTGATGAACTACAAAGAAAAGACAAAAACCGTGCAGAAGTATTTTTCCAGCATGCCCATTTGTTTGACGAAGTCGTCTATGGTAAACGACCTATTGGAGAATCAGAGTATGTTGGATATCGAAAAGAAGTAGACCAATGGATACAGGGGCAAAGTACGGATTGTGTCCAAAAGGAGGGATAGAAACAATTGTCGAAAATGATAACAAGCAAAAAGACAGTAGTTTGGCTAATTCTTTTGCTGCTCATATTCATGCTCCTTAGTTATTTCCTTGTATCTAAGCAGCCGGAGGAATATCCTAGCTATGTTTCAAACTCCCCTTCACCAACTGGTACTAAAGCGTTATATACATATTTGGAGGAAAAAGCAGATTCACTGGACAGATGGTCTCATCCACCGAACCTCTTAGCGAAACAAAATGAAGGACAATTGCTCGTGATGGTAGAGCCGTTTTTTGTACCAGAACGAGATGAAATGGATGCGTATACTTCTTTTATGGAAGCTGGAAATACCGTCTTGCTGTTGACTTATAATCCAGATGGGATGTTTGGAATGAAAACAGATCCTATCATGAAGGAAGCTGATGGTGGATCAGTTATCCGAGACAGTAATGGAAATGAATATGATGCTACACTTAATTCTTCCGTTCGAATAAGAGAGGAACCAGATGATGCGGTTTTATTAAAGGATAGTGAAGGTATCATAGCATTAAGGAAATCGATTGGAGAAGGAAGTTTAATTGTAGCTAATGCGCCAAATTGGCTAACAAATGAATTTATCTTGGATGAGGACCATTTACAGTTATTTTTCAATCTAGTCCAAGGAGATTGGAATACCATTTTGTTTGATGAGTATATTCATGGTACTGGTCATGCACCTACCATTACAACGCTTTATCCGAAATGGCTATTGGTTATAGGACTACAAGCACTCTTATTAACAACGTTTTGGCTATGGTATCAAGGAAAGCGTTTTGGTCCGATTATCACACCAAGAGAAAGCGTCGTTCGTTTTGGGAATGAACGTATTCGAGCATTGGCAGCATGGTATAAGCGTGGAAGTAATTATAGAGATTCTTTCGCAATTCAAGCGGATTACGTAAAGGTTCTATTACAAGAAAAATGGGCAATCCCATACAGGAAAGATTGGACAGAAGTTACGGATTTGTTAAAACAAAAAAGCGTTCATGTGTCAGAAAAAGATATTAATAGTATAACAAAGCTTTTAGGTAGCGAATCAATAACTAAACAAGAATACGTACATTGTTCCAAAAAATTAGATCAACTACGGAGAGAGGTGGAGGAAGGATGAATCACCAGTTATCGTCCTTAATAACTACATATGAGAAACGGATACTTGGTCAAACGACGAATTTGAGACTTATGCTATCTGCCATTCTAGCAGGAGGGCATGTTCTTTTAGAGGGTGTTCCGGGTACTGGTAAAACGCAAATGGTTCGTACATTATCAAATCTATTGGGTGGCAACTTTAATCGTATTCAGTTTACTCCTGATTTACTTCCTAGTGATATTACAGGAAGTGCAATATTTAACTTAAAGGAAAATACGTTTGAAACCATAAAAGGGCCCATTTTTTCAAACATATTGCTAGCAGATGAAATTAACCGCACTCCTGCTAAAACGCAGGCAGCATTGCTCGAAGCTATGGAGGAAAAGCAAGTAACAATCCAGGGAGAAACATATCAATTGCCAGAAGTGTTTTTTGTTGTTGCAACACAAAATCCAATAGAATTTGAAGGTACTTATCCACTGCCAGAAGCTCAGCAGGATCGATTTTTATTCAAGCTACACATTGATTTTCCTTCCTTGGAAGATGAGACAAATGTGTTGCGGAATGTAATGAAAAGCCATGATGAAGACGCATTAGACAGTGCTGTTCTCGACATGAAGACGTTTCAAGAAATTCAGTTGGCTATCAATGATATAACGCTAAGCGATGATATTTTAGATTATGTAATGAAGCTTGTAAGGAAAACGAGAGAATCTGAGTCAATTCGATTCGGTGCTAGCACTAGGGCTGCAATTTCAATTGGTAAAGCTGCAAAGGCCTGGGCATATCTAGCAGAGCGGAATTATGTAACTCCAGACGATGTAAAAATGGTTGCGAAGCCGGCCCTACGCCACCGGATACAGTTAGCTCCACATATGGAATTGGAGGGAGTGAGTCTTGACCAAGTTATTCAAGAACTTATTGGCGCGATTCCTGTTCCAAGATAAAGGTATTTTACCAACAAAAAAGTTTCTATTAATCTATTTAATTGGTTCAATTTGTTTAGTTGGTTTAGCATTTTTCGGAGTGTCTTGGCAAACGGTGTTTATAGGTAACGTTTTATTTATTTTAACTAGTTTAATGGACTTACTTCGTTCACCAAGGAAGAAATATATTAGCATTACACGTCACATGCCAAATGAGATGGAGCGAGGTAAATGTTATCAAGTTACGATCCATTTTGAAAATAACGCTCTTTATTCATGTAAGTACCGACTTGTTGATGGGATTCCACAGTCATTTCAAAGTCAGTTTCCCATAGAAGGGGAGATAAATAGTAAAACGCGCAGTAGTATTAGCTATAAAACGAGAGCGTCGGTACGAGGAGACTATCCTGTCAATAAAATATATGTTAGGTTTTCTAGTTTAATGGGGCTATGGGAAAAACAAATCGTGGTAGAGCAAAAAAATGCCGTAAAAGTGATTCCAGATTTATCCGAAACAAAGCGATATTTGGAGGATGCACAGCGTTATTTAATGTACGATGGTGATAAAATTCGGAAGCAAAAAAAGGGCACGGGTGAATTTACTAGAATTCGCAACTATGTTATTGGTGATGATCCACGTAAAATTAATTGGCGACAAACGGCGAAGCTACAAGAAGTTATGACAAATGAATATGAACCAGAGCATGGCAAGTATATTACGATATTAATAGATTGTGGCAGGATGATGGGTGTCGAATTAAAAATAGGGAATCGCTTAGAAAAGGCGATGGAAGCATCCTTAACGGTTGTTGCAGCTGCATTAAAAAATGGGGATTATGTCGGAGTGATTGTGTTTTCTAAGGGGATCGATGTATATGTTCCGCCTGCTAAAGGAATGGATCAGTTACAAAAAATATTACAGGCTATCTATAATGTGAAAGTGGATGCAAGTGAATCCAATTATGCAGCGGTAATGAACTATCTACAAATGGTTCAAAAGAAACGTAGTCTTATTTTATTATTTAGTGATATTCATACTTTTTTACACGATGAAACAACACTGCTATATTTGAAACGAATTCGAAGGCGACATTTATTTTTCATGATTGGAGTAGAGGATGAAGCTTTATTATCCGAAGCCCAACAGTTACCAGCTGATGTTCACAGGGCCATGACGAAAAGTATGGCGCAACAGCAAGTCCTATTCAAAAAAAGAGAAAAGGCAAAATGGGAATCTCAAGGATTAGTTATGATTGAAGCAAAGGAAGAAAAGCTTGCAGTAGAGGCGGTTTCTTATTATATCCGTGTCATGAATCAAGGACTCATTTAGAAGGATATGGAAAGAAGTAGGTGGAATAATGAATTTAAAGCAATTTGTTAAGCAGCACCGCGAGGATTGGAAGCGACTAGAAGCATATATCACAATGCTTCATAAGAAAAGAAAAAAGGTTAGCGGCCAGGATATTGATTCGTTTCATCAGCTTTATCAAAAAGCAGCTCAACATCTTTCCTACAGTCAAACCTATTTTCCAACAGATGACGTAACAGCTTATTTAAATGGCCTCGTTTCCAAATCGCATAATATCCTGTATAAGGATCAAATGACTAGTTTTCAACAAGTACGCTATTTCTTTCGGTCCAAGTTCATCGGTTTGCTACTGGAACAATGGAAATATGTCGTAGTTGCAATGATGCTTTTTATTGTTGGTGGATTAGCGAGCTTTTTATCGGTTATGAATGACCCCCTTCATTTATATTCGATAATTTCTAGTGATATGGCATATGGTGTCGATCCAGAAAGGCTGGGAGCTGGACATGATTCGATCGATTCCTCCTTGATGTCTGCGGAGATTATGACAAATAATATACAAGTGGCAATACTTGCATTTGCCAGTGGGATAACTTTTGGATTGTTAACCGTTTATCTCCTCATTTACAATGGTATATTAATAGGTGCACTAGCTGCAGTATTTTGGCATGCTGGAATGAGTTATGAATTTTGGGCATATATTGTTCCGCACGGTATGATCGAATTGGTAGCTATATTTATTGCTGGTGGTGCTGGCTTATTAATGGGACATAAATTATTTGTGCCAGGCTTGTACTCACGTAGGTATCAATTAAAAGTACAAGCAAAAAGATCCGTACAACTATTTCTTGGTACCATACCATTATTTATTATCGCTGGTATAATCGAAGGTTTTATTACACCATCATCATTATCGTTAGAAATGAAGTATTTGGTAGCGTTCCTTACGGTCATTGGACTAATTGTGTATATCATTTATGGAAAGTTGTCATTAGAACGAAATAGGCGTGTGAAAATAGATTAAGAGAAAAAGAGGGATCCTAATGGTACAGGAGCAAATTGATATTAAAACACCGGAATATGTTTCCCTCCAGTTTAAGTTAGCTGGACTTGGTTCAAGGGCTTCAGCAATGATTATCGATCAGGTTATTTTATCTATCGTTAATGTGATTATCGTATTGATCGCAATGTTTACAACAACAAATGACTTCATGCTAGTGCTGGAACCGGGTGTGTTTGTTGCTGTAGCCATTATTATTGTGTTTGGACTTTATTGGGGTTATTTCTTTGTAAGTGAGTACTTTTTCGGTGGGAAAACAATTGGTAAGCATCTCATCGGAATTCGTGTTATTCAAGAAAATGGCCATAGTGTGACCTTACTGTCAGCTATTATTCGAAACCTATTACGTATTATTGATATGCTACCGACAAGTTATTTCCTAGGTATTATTTTAGTGTTCTTTCATTCGAAGCATCAACGATTGGGTGATATGGCTGCTGGTACCATTGTGGTTCATGAAAGGAAAGCAAAAGCAAATAAGAAAAGTCCTATAGAAAAGGAAATTGAAAAAAGGGGACTTACAAAAGATAGTTATCCAATCGAAGAAACAGTTATCCGATCTCTTGGTGAGAAGGAATGGAATTTAGTTCGGACATATAGCATTAATCTAATCGAATTAAATGAGGTATCTAGAAGAAAATTAACAAAAGAAATGGCAGAGATCCTACTACCAAAAGTGAATATAGAAGTTCATGGTATTTTGACAGACAGAAAGCTAGAAGATGTATTGCTTGTCCTATATCTTCATATGAAGGAAGAGTGGGAGTTTGAGTTATAACCAACCTGTTGTTATCTTTCTATTTAGTGGATCCTCGTCCCGTTAGTTGTCGTTGAATGGAACGAGGATCTACCTCGTAGGATTATAGTGGAAGTCTAACACGTACAGGACGTCGCGTTTGTGTCGGCCTACCAGTCTAAGCAGGACAAAAAAAGAGACCCGAATTGATTCAATTTTTATTGGAATTTGAATCATCATTCAGATCTCCCTTACTTCGTATTCTTTTGTATAGCTTCATAAAATTGCTTTTCGATTACGAAAACTAAACCAAATTTAATCCATTAAGAACGGATCCACTTCCATATTTCTCCTGGTGTGGCGTTCTTTCCATACATTAAGATTCCCACTTTAAATATCTTACCTGCCAGTTTCATAAACAACCAGATACTAATAATTAATACAACCAATGCAATAATTATTTCCACCCATGGCCATTCCTCAAGGGTTGTTAGTCGCATAATGAGAACCCCTGGAGCAGTGAATGGGATATACGTACCAACTTTAGCGATCATACCACTAGGATCACCGATGACTGGTCCAGCAATAATGAAGGAGATAAATGGTAGCATCATAACCATTCCTTGGAAATTGCTTGAAGTACTCATATCAGCCATTGTTGCTCCTAACCCAACGAAGATCGCGGAGAAAAGGAGGTAACCTAAGATAGCGATACCAACCAATAATAATGTTTCAGGAACAAGTAGATATTCAACAATTGGCATATCCAACTGCCATAATGCTAATGGAACAGCAAACAGTAATAAAACGACAACCTGAATCATTCCAAGTACAAAATAGCCGATAATTTTTCCTTGCATTAACTCTCCTGGTGTTAGAGAAGACAAGATGATTTCAGCAATTTTATCTTTCTTTTCAAGGGAGGCACTTTGGAAAATCATCATACCAGTAATAACGATTGCAAATAGTATAACACCTGCAAAGATCCCTGGAACAATACGCTCCAATTCGTCTCCAGCTGCCACTTCCTCTTCAGACTCTCGGGTCGTTGCATCTTCTTCGACACTTGTCTGATCCTCAAATACAACTCCTTGTGATATGGTAGCTAACTCTTCTTCTGTTAAACCTAACTGTGCGATTCGCATTCCTTGAAGCGGCTCGCTAAGCTGTTGTACTTGCATTGAAAAGTATGGATCAATCTCATCCGTCGTATATACAGGTACAATACCATCGTCCAAAACGCTTTCGGTTAAGAAGATATAAGCAGTATCTTCATTATTTTCTAGTTCATTTTGAACTTCATCCTCGGTTAAATCTGTTAAATGAAGATCCCAATTTAACTCATACATGTCTGCCGTGTCTTGTAGGCTAGAAAATGCTTCAATTTGATCATGAACAAAAACGGTTGTTGAGTCGGTCTCATTCTCAGAGTCGCCATCCAACAGGTTTCCTATTAAGAAGAAAACAAGGAAAATAACAGGTGTTAAAAACAATCCAATGACAAAGGTCTTATTTTTTAAATTTCGCTTAATTTCCCATTTGGCTACTTTCATCGAATTACGCATTTTCTTCACCCGCTTCCTTTAATAAATTCTTATTTGTTGCAATATCAATGAAGATCTCGTGTAACGAGATTCGGTTTAATTTTAGTTCATTAATGACCACATTTTCTGGCAACTCTTTAATCCATTTTGTTGGTTGGATATCTTTTTCTAAAAAGAGAATGGATGTATCATCTTTTTGTTCTACCCTCTGTACTTGAGAGATTTTTTCTAACATAGCAGCATCATTATTCCCGTGGATCGTACATTTAAAGTTAGCATATTCCGTTTTGACATCGTCCAGTGTTCCGTAGATAACTTTTTGCCCGTTTTGAATCATAAAAAGTCGATCACACATTTCTTCTACTAAATTCATTTGGTGCGAGGATAACAAAATAGCTGTTCCATTATCTGCTAAATGACGAATTTCATCTTTAAATAACTCTTGACTAACAGGATCAAGCCCTGAGAATGGTTCATCTAAAATTAATAATTCTGGCTCATGTAGAATCGAACCAATAAACTGTACTTTTTGTCCCATTCCTTTTGAAAGTTCTTCTACGGCAACATTTTCTGTACCTTCTAAATCAAATTTTTGAAGATATTGTTTGGCCCGTTCTTTTGCTTTATCAAGCGGGTAATCTTTTAAATCTGCTAAATAAAGCAAAATATCCATAACTTTAACATTTTTATAAAGGCCACGTTCCTCCGGTAAATAACCAATTTTATGTCGAGGGATTTCTTTGCCGTTATTATTATGGAAGGTGATTGACCCTTCATCAGGGTACATAATTCCCATGATATTACGTATTGTTGTAGATTTACCTGCTCCATTTGGTCCTAAAATGGCCATGATTTCGCCTTTTCGTACATCAAAGGAGATATTTCGAATTGCTTGTTTGTCTTTAAAGGATTTATTAAGTCCTTCTACGGTAAGTAATTTCTCCAACCGTATTCACCCTTTCCGTTATTGATCTTTGTTTTTAATAAATGTAAATCTATCTTTGTTTGTATAAAACCTACCATATTATACCATTCCTAGTAAGGAAGCGCTTATTGAATTTTAATGGGATACCAACACCGTCCTTTTCAGCGTGTATATGAAGATGTGGTTCTGAGGTGTTTCCAGAGTTCCCAACCTTGCCAATGACGGTTTCCTCTGTTACTGCGTCGTCCACTTCGACAGAAATACTCCCTTTCTGCATATGTGCAATATAAAGGATTGCTTCACTTTGCTCACACTGAAGTGCGACATAGTTTCCTTCTGGTTGTTCAGGATTTGAATCAGGTGGTATGAGATCGGAAAGACCATCCCTTGTTTCCACAACATTTCCTTCACATGGGCTGTATAAATTATCACCGAATATCGCATATTTTTCGAGCTCATCCGGATAAATTCCAGATGCTCGTGTACCAAGTGAATTCAGTTTGACTACATCAAGTGCATATTGTTGCGGTTCATAGGCATGATGATAGTTTATCATCTCGTGACTACCACCTTGGCCGACATAGTAAACGCCATCTTGTAATGGAAAATTTAATTCGATCGCATCATCACTCGTAAATAACCCGCTGATCGATAACGTACTATACATTCCAAATAGGAAAGCCAAAACAAGGTTTATCCCGACTGAAAGCCTATGCTTGGATTTTGATTCGATTTTAACTTCTTGATGCTTTATCTTTCTCCAAGATAAAAAAGTAACAATGATTAGTAGCAGTGGAAAAATAATTCGTAAATAATAACTCAACCAATCCCATGGCCCAGAAAGGAATAGCCATATAAATACGGTCCAAGCAGTTAGAAGAAATGTAACCCACTCTAATTTGCTTTGAACCTTTGCTTTCCAAAGGATTATAAGAAACCCGATTGGAAGCAATAAATTAATTACAAATACTTGAATGATCGAAAAGGTCATTCTTATGTCACCTCATCATTTGTAGTTTCAATTGGCTTTAATAAGAGAGAAACAATATCTTCTAAGTCGAGGGAAGTTCGTTTTGTCCATTGCATGCCCTCATCCATTAGAAAAGCTTCTGTTCGGTCCGCTTGATTTGAAATAAGCTGTTGATCCGTACGTGAAATCTCCCCAGGTATCGTGTGATTTGGAAGAGGGGTCGTATTCTGTATCCAATAGCTTTTATACTTTTCAAGTAAGGCATCTTTCTCATAGTTGCCAATCATATTACCGTTATGTAATACGAATAAGTAATCGGAAAGTTTCTTAATATCTTCCATTTGATGGCTTGAAAATATAATAGAACGATCTCCTTGATCCATCCAATGGACCAATATATCAATAAGATGTTTTTTAGATGGAATATCCATAAAGGATGTAGGTTCATCTAGTATTAATAAAGGAGCATTCCTAGGAATGGTTAACGCTAGATTAAGCTTTTGCTGCATCCCTTGTGAGAGCTTATTAAACTTTTTGTTTAAAGGGATTTGGAAAGTAGAAACCATATTATGGAATAGGTCTTCATCCCAATCTGGATATAGGGATGCAATAAAATCTTTTAGTGTTTTTCCATTAAATGCGTCCCACCCAATCACCGTTTGGGGCTGATAGGCAATGTGTTTTTTCCAACTTTCATCTTCGCCATAGACCAAAGTACCGAACAGCTTTACATTACCTAAATCTGGATTTACTAAATTCATGATTAACTTAAGAAGGGTACTTTTTCCAGAGCCATTGTTACCTACAATGGCAGTAATAGTTCCTGGTTCTACCCTTAAATCAATCGGGCCTAAATGGAAATCATCGATTTGTTTTTTAATGTGCGTAATCTCTGCAATGTACTCCATGGTTAATCTCCTTTCTCTTTACGATGGTTGTTCATGATTTCTTGGAATAACTCTTCCACTTGGGAAGCGGTATACTCGTAGCTAAGAGCTGTTTCTACGGCCCTTTCTAAAGTGTTACGGACAGTAGATTCTTTTACTTGTTTTTTTAAGGAATCTTCAATTTCTGCAACGAAGGTCCCTTTTCCTTGTAGAGTTTTAATGAAACCTTGTGCTTCCAGGTTTTGATACGCCCGCCTTGTTGTAATGACGCTGACCTCCAAGTCCTTCGATAAGGACCGGATAGAAGGGAGTGATGTTCCTGCTCGTAAGTTTCCGCCGGCAATTAAAGCTTTTAATTGATGTTCAATTTGGTGATAAATCGGTTCCCGAGAATCCTGGGAGAGTCGGATTGGCAATTCCACAGTACCCACTCCTTTCTATTGGTATGGTATGAATCGTGTATAAACATGCTTTAATAATAATCCATTCGTTTCAAAGATTTTTCCATTTTTTTCTGCCAATAATTTATCCCAAGGATTGCAAGAAAAATAGATGTCATGGTAACAATTAAAGGGTATTGCTCGATAAGAATCATGGAGCCCCCTACAATGCTATACGGAAAAAGAAGTGGGAATGAGACAATGCTAACTGCTACTACAATAAGAAAACATATTCCAATTAAAGTATGTATTTTGTTTTTATCTTTTGCCATCCTACCAACTTCAATCGAATTAATCCCTAAACCAACATAAACTCCAAATGATAGCCATGTGACCATAAAAAGTAAATACGTGAATGGCGATATATTGAACCATGAAAACCTGGATGATATAAGGTACATGGTAAGCAATGAGACAAATTGAATTGGAAAGGAAAACAGAAAGTGTACAATCATCCTACTCCTTATAATTGTTTTCTCACGTATAGGAAGCTGTGTCAGCATAACCATGGAAGGTGAAGCTTGAAAGCTACCATTTATCATTTGAAATTGAAAGGATTTCGGTTTGCACCAGCTAGGGACAAATGTAAACAATAATATAAATAGGACATCGGATACACCCGATCCTGGTTTGTCTACCCAGAAAGGCATTGCAAGTATTAAATACGTATAGAATATAAAAATGGTAAGTAAAGAAAGAACACCTCGCCACGACCTTTTCAATTCAAAGCTAGCAATCCAAATAGCTTGTTTCCAGTCTTTCATTCTTATTTTCTCCTTTATAAGTAATCAGTATCTCTTACTAAACGTAACATTTTTCTATTTGAGAGCATGGTTGTTAACGCAGTGATGAAAATAGTTACACATGTTGTTATTAATGGCCATTCTTGTGCCAAGAAAATCGAACCGTCTATCAAGCTATATCCAGTAGATTCATGAAGTACCCTTAACAGAATCGTTACGATAAAATAAGTGAATAATCCTATTAAAAAGTGCCGATACTTGGAAGGGTTTATTCGGATATCTATCTTTACAAGAACACCATCAACGAGGATTCCAAACGAAATCCAAAACAAAAGAAAAGGAGTAAGCATCTCAATCGTTAGTAATTTTTGTAATGGAGAAAAGAGACAGATCCCAACTAGTAGAAATAACTGAAAGGGTATCGTGTACATAAAATAAATGATAAATCTACTTTTTATAAGAATATCCTGATTAATTGGTAAATGTAAGTTCATGACAAATATAGGTGAAGCCATTACGTTATCATTAATGATTTTATTTTGTAGTTCTTTTGGTTTAATCCATGACAAACCTAATAGATAAATTAGTAAAAATAGTGCTTCATGTCTGAGTTCATTATTTGAGATGAACCATTTCATTAAGAAAACGCATATGACTAACGAAATAAGTAAATAGCTCAAGAAAGCTAAATAGGTCTTATATTTAAGGGCTTTAATCTCAAAAAAAGCCAATGAAAATGCCTGTTTCCATGTATGTAACAAGATTCTCTCCTCCTTATAACTGTTATACTGTGTATATCTATATAAACAGTATATAATATCGGGCTAGGTTGTCAAGGGTCAATTCGCAGGGTTTGTTCAATTTTTTGTCACAAACTAAAATATATTGTGAAATAATGAGCAAAAGGTATTTACGAATGTTTAATTAGATGGTAAGATCTAATTGTAATAAGGAAACACACTTACAATATATTGTGAAATGTTGAACAAACTATACAAAAATTACATCAATCAAAGGAGATGGAATTAATGATGAATTTCATTCGAACAAACAAGTACTTTGCAGGATTATTAGCAATCATTCGTATATACATCGGTTATAGCTGGTTTACAAGTGGCTGGGGCAAGGTAACAGGCGGAGGATTTGATGCAAGCGGATTTTTACACGGAGCAGTAGCCAGTGCAAGTGGGGAACATCCAGCAGTACAAGGCTGGTGGGCGGCTTTCCTAGAAGCTGTCGCAATTCCAAATGCAGAATTATTTAGCTTTTTGGTAATGTGGGGCGAACTTCTAGTAGGTGCAGCATTAATCTTAGGAATCTTTACGAACTTTGCAGCATTAATGGGAATCACGATGAACTTCGCATTCCTGTTCAGTGGAACAGTAAGCACGAACGCACAAATGGTATTGTTAACTGTCTTCTTAATCGTAGCAGGGTTTAATGCAGGACGTTATGGCTTAGATCGTTGGGTAATTCCATTATTGAAAAACAATACACCTATAAATAAACGGGAGAAAAAACAAATAGCTATCGCGTAAATAAAAAACGGATCCTCATCCAAAAGATGAAGGTCCGTTTTTTATGATCAACAAACATATTCGGCTAGTACACTTTGTACTTTATAGATGTTTAACTGTTTATTAAAAGTTTTTTCAATAGGTGTAGCACTTCCAGATACATATAATTTTAACTCGGCATCTAGATCAAAGGTGCCTGCTGTTTCTACTGAAAAATGTGTTATATTTTTGTAAGGTATGGAATGATACTCCGTTTTCTTACCTGTTACTCCTTGCTTATCCACTAATATGAGCCGTTTGTTCGTAAAAACAAATAGATCTCGAATCAGCTTGTAGGCGTGCTCCACATTTTCGGTTGGTGCAATCAATTCCTTTAGTTCTTTCTCTGCGGTCTTATTGTCTATCTCGGATGCATTTCCCATCATACCATCAAATAGCCCCATGAAAAATCCCTCCTTAGTTTCGTACACTATTTATTATAGCATTACAGAAGGTATTTATCCCACATAAAACTAGGGCAGTAAGCTTTCTACCCTGGGGTTCTTATGAGTAAATTAAATTAATTTTAGGTGTGCCCGTCATTGTCCATTTCCTTCATCTAACAATAAGTGAGAATGGAAGAGATCCTCAGTTTATTGAAGATTCCTGATATGGAAATCAGAAAAAAGTGATGTTTATTCCAATTTAAACCTGTAAAGAATGGAAGGTGAATACAACTCTTTACATGGAGGTAGTGACATGAAATTTAGAAAGTTGTTGTACACAGTCACAATGTTATTTATTATGACTGCATGTGGGAATACAGATAATCAAGAAGATATTCAAGGTCATGATGAAGAAGATCCAGGCATTGAAACTATGAGTGCTCAGGAAGATTCAGATGAATCGTTAATCGTGTCGTTGGTAAATACGAGTGGAGATCGAATCGGTGATGCGGTGCTAGAACAAAGACAGGAAGGGGTTTATATAACACTGGAAGCAACAGAGCTAACTCCAGGTATACATGGATTCCATGTTCATGAAGTAGGGAAGTGTCAACCTCCAACTTTTGGATCGGCAGAAGGACATTTCAATCCAATGGAAGCCAGTCATGGATTTGACCATCCAGAAGGGCCCCATGCAGGTGACCTTCCAAATATTAAAGTAGCAGAGGATGGAACCGTAAAAGCAGAAGTGTTAGCGGAGAAAGTGACACTGGAAGAGGGAAAAGAAAACTCCCTACGAAAAGATGGTGGCACGGCATTAATGATTCATTCCGGGGCAGATGACTACAAATCCCAACCGGCAGGCGATGCTGGAGAGCGAGTCGCGTGTGGTGTGATTGCTGAGTAAATAACCAAAGACCTTCATAAACTGAGGGTCTTTTTATTTATTGCATAAAAAAGAAAGTACGAAATGAATTTTGATAGAAATTAACAAATTATCTTGACATTTATGTTAAAAGGTAACATAATGGTGTTAGAAAATAACATTAAGCATATTTTTAAAACAAAGGGAGGGGTGTTCCAATGCAACCAACCGAGCGTAGAGATTGGGTGTTGCAAAAGGTGAAGGAAGATGGAAAGGTAGAAATCGACGTTCTTTCAGAGGAACTAAATGTTTCACCGATGACCATTCGTAGAGACTTGGATCAGTTAGAAGAAAGTGGTCAGGTAATTCGAATACACGGTGGTGCTGTTTTACCGAAACCACTCATTACGGAAACCCCTTTTTTAACGAAAGAAAGTAGAAGAATGGAGCAAAAGAAAGCGATAGCGAAAAAGGCTATTTCTTATATAAAAGAAGGTCAAACTATTTTGCTGGATTCAGGAACTACTACTTTAGAATTAGCTAGATTATTACGGGAGCGAGTCAATATCACCGTAATAACGAATGACATAAAAATTGCAGCTGAATTAGTTGATAGCCCATTAAAAGTAATTGTTACTGGTGGGGAGCTGCAAAATGATGTTGGAGCCTTATTTGGACCACAGACTCATCAATTATTAAAAACAATTCATGTTGATCTATTCTTCTTAGGAGCACATGCGATTGATGTAAAAGCAGGCGTGACATCCCCAACTTTTGAAAAGTCACTAGTGAAGAAATTAATGATTGAAGCTGCAGAAAGTATATGGCTGGTAGCTGACTCTAGTAAAGTTAATCAAAAAGCATTTTCCAAAGTAATTGATTTAAAGGATTTAACTGGTTTTATTACGGATGATGAGATATCAACTGAATCAAAGAATAAGTTGTCTGAGTTAATTGAGATTATTTAACAAATGAGGTGAGACATCATGAAAGTCGGGGTAATAGCTGATGACTTAACAGGAGCAAATGCTACTGGGGTACGTTTGAGTAAACAAGGATTCTCCTCTGCTACTGTAGTTTTTGGAGATGAAATACCAAATACACAAGGGTTAAACGCGGTGTGTATTGATACAGATTCCCGTTACGCACCGGATGAGATTGTTATTAACCGAGTGAATGAAGCAATTAAGAGTTTTCAAGACTGGGAAGCAAAAATCATCTGTAAACGAATTGATAGTACGGTAAGAGGAAAAATTGGGTTAGAAATTGATACTGTTCTTGATTCTGTGGATTCAAATAGTGTAGCAATTGTTGTGGCATCTTTTCCAGACTCGGGGAGGATTTCATCTGGTGGCTATTTGTTGGTCGATGGAATACCTGTTCAAGATACGGATGTGGCAAAAGATCCTGTTATGCCAATTACACAGTCACATATACCAGGGTTAATAGCAGACCAAAGTAAATTCAATGTTGGTCATATTGGTTTGGATCAAATTTTAGCAGGTGGAGAAAAGCTGCGTACTGCAATAATCCAACATATAGACAATGGAAAACGAATTATCGTGATTGATGCTGTTACGGACGAAGATATTGAAACCATAGCTGAGTCGATGGTGGATATACAAAACGTACAGCTTGTTCCGGTCGACCCAGGGCCATTAACCGCAGCTTATGCCAAAGCGTATTCGCATCAATTAGTAGAACAAAGCAAAGTCATTGTGACAGTAGGAAGTGTTACATCGTTATCTGGTCGTCAACTGCATTATCTTAAGGAGAAGACAAACTCAACTCCTGTATATGTTTCTGCAGAAAAACTAGCTACCTTAAAGTCTAGTTGGGAAGATGAGGTTGATCGAGCAATTGAGGTAGCATTAGAACGAATCGAGCAGGACGATGTGCTTATTATTACCACTCATGAAGAAGGTGCTGGTCTAGTAAACTTCAAAGCTATTGCGGAACAAGAAGATACAACGCAAGATGCCTTAGCGAAGCGCATTACAGATGGCTTGGCTAAAATAACTAGACGTGTTCTAGAGAAAACGGATTACCAAATTCAAGGTTGTTTCACTAGTGGGGGCGACGTAACGGCTTCCTTATGTGCGTTGAGCATGGCATCTGGAATTAAGTTAGAAGATGAAGTGCTACCACTCGCTGCTTATGGAACGCTAATAGGTGGTCACTTTCCAGGATTACCAATCGTCACAAAAGGCGGAATGGTAGGAGATAAAAAGGCGATTTATGCAAGTGTGAAATATTTACGTACAAAAACAAACAGGAGGGAAAAGTAACATGGCGAACGAAAGAGCAATTATTGCAATTCCAATGGGAGACCCCGCAGGTATTGGTCCAGAAATTACCGCGAAGTCCTTAGTCAATCAAGAGATTTATAGCATGTGTAAACCAGTAGTAGTTGGAGATGCCAACGTATTTAAGAAGGCTATTGAAATTGTAGAAGCTAACCTGGAAGTAAATGTAATCGATAATCCAGAAGAAGGGTTATTTGAATACGGTAAGGTAGACCTTATTGATTTAAAAAATATTAACATGGATGAATTACAATATGGTGAGGTTCAAGCGCAATGTGGAAATGCTGCCTTTGAATATATTAAAACATCTGTCAACCTTGCAAAAGAAGGAACCGTAAAAGCTTTAGCAACTACTCCAATTAATAAAGAATCGTTAAAAGCCGCGAAGGTTCCTTATATTGGCCATACAGAAATGCTGGAGGACTTAGCAGATACGAAAGATCCATTAACAATGTTTCAAGTAAATAATATGCGAATCTTCTTCTTAACTCGTCACTTGTCATTGAAAGATGCGATTGCACAGATGACGAAAGAACGTGTAAGAGATTATTTGACTCGCTGTGATAAAGCACTTCAGCGTTTAGGAGTGGAAAATCGAAAATTCGCTGTTGCAGGCCTTAATCCTCATAGTGGAGAAGGTGGTCTTTTCGGAATGGAAGAAGTAAACGAAATTGGGCCAGGAATTGAAGCGGCAGTACAGTATGGAATTGATGCAGTTGGTCCTGTGCCTGCAGATTCCGTGTTTTTCCAAGCACTAAATGGTAAGTACGATGCTGTTCTATCGTTGTATCATGACCAGGGTCACATCGCAGCGAAAATGACTGATTTCCATCGCACCATTTCCATTACAAATGGATTACCATTTTTAAGAACATCAGTTGATCATGGAACAGCATTTGATATTGCAGGTGAAAATATCGCTTCCAGTGTCAGCATGGAAGAGTGTATTAAATTAGCTGCAGAATATGCACCGAAATTTACGAGCGAAACATTGTAGTAGCAACATTAACTGGGGCTCAAGTAGGGCCTCAGTTCATTTAGAAAGATTATGAAAGCCATTTCACGAGGGGAGAGAGTAATAATGGAAGTTTCAGGAACACAAATGATTATCGGATTGATTTTAGGAATTGCATTATTAATATTATTCGTTTTGAAAACAAAGGTTCATGCATTTATTGCGTTACTTATTGCGGCTTCTGTAACAGGAATCGTAGGAGGGATGAGTCCAACAGATGTAGTAGACACCATCACTTCTGGTTTTGGTAGTACGTTAGGTTCTATCGGTATCATCATTGGGTTAGGAGTGATGATGGGAAGAATATTGGAAGTTTCTGGTGCGGCAGAAAAGCTTGCCTACACCCTTGTTAAAAAGCTAGGAGAGAAAAAAGAAGAATGGGCAATGGCTATCGCTGGTTATATTGTTGCCATCCCTATATTTGTTGACTCAGCATTTGTCATTTTACAACCATTAGTAAAAGCGTTATCAAGAAAAACGGGTAAATCAGTAATTGGTTTAGGAGTTGCTCTAGCAGTAGGTTTAGCAGTTACCCACCATGCTGTTCCACCAACACCAGGACCACTAGGGGTTGCTGGAATCTTCGGAGCAGATGTTGGATTGATGATCTTAGTAGGTTTACTATTTTCTGTTCCAATTATCATCGTTGGTGTTTTGTATGCGAAATGGATTGGGAAGAAGATTAACCAAGTTCCTTCAGAAGATGGAGAAAACTTTGTAAGGTTAAATGAAGGGGAAGTCTATAAAGAGTTTTTAAATGCAGTAGATGAAAAGGAAAAAGATTTACCTTCATTCTCCAAAGCGATTATGCCAATATTAATACCGATTATTTTAATATTTGTTAATACAACATTTGGTGCGTTACATGATTTAGGAGCATTAACGATAAACGAAACATTGCTTTCGTATATCCAGTTTATCGGTAATCCGGTTATTGCGGTAGGGTTAGGATTAATTGTTGCTATTTACACACTAACAAATAATCTACGTAAATCAGAGACATTGGATCGTATGGAAGAAGGAATTAAAACAGCCGGAATTATACTGCTTGTAACAGGTGCAGGTGGTGCGCTAGGTGAAGTACTACGAGCTAGTGGAACGGGAGATTTAATTGCAGAGCAAGTAGCACAATGGTCTATTCCGGCAATATTAGTACCGTTTTTCATCGCGACATTCGTACGATTGGTTCAAGGAAGTGGAACTGTAGCCATGATAACAGCTGCTTCTATATCTGCTCCGATTGTTGCAAGTTTAGATGTTAACCTCGTTTTGGCTGCGCAGGCAGCTGCATTAGGGGCGATGATATTCTCTTACTTCAATGATAGCTTATTCTGGGTTGTTAACAGAATGCTTGGAATAAAAAATGTGAAAGAACAAATCATGGTTTGGTCTGTACCAACAACAATTGCATGGGGTGTTGCACTCGTGATGCTAGTAGTAGCGGATGTTGTTGTTCGCCTGTTTTAATCATGAACAAGTAGGTCTGAATGATCAGACCTACTATTTCTTTGGAACTAAAATAGAACACATGTTCGCATTTTTGTTTTAGCTGTGATATACTCAGACAAGATAACGCTCTACAGGGGGAATTACGCGGAATTCCTCGAGGGAAAAGAGGTGGTATTACTGAGCTTGTACGAAGTAATGATGGTCCTAGCTAGCTTTGGCACATTATTAATCGCGCTATTAGCCTTGATCGTTACGATGATTAACAATAAAAAATAGACCTTCTCCCCGCTGTGTAGGAATCAATTAAGGCAGTCTATTTTAATTAACTACTTAGCCCTCACGAAGAGCCGCTTATCAGCCGGGTTCAGTTATAGCTGAACCCTTTGTTTTTGGTCTGTTTTTTTAAGCAATTGATGAACCGTTAATGTATGCGATATAACAAAAATTTGGTATCTAGTAATCGGCTGATTGTGGAATACGTAATCCTTTTGTGTGAAAGAAAAAACAAGATTTATCTAACAATCATTGGTTCCGAATAGCGGAAAGAAGATCCTCATCACAAGCTAAGTAGAACCTCATTCCGTTAAATGGTTGAAATAAATCGTTTGGGACATGGTTTTTGATCCTCATTCCTTTATTTACCTTTTTCGATTGCGATTTGTGCTGATTTACCCCTAATAGAGGAATGAGGATCCTCATACCCCTTGTTTGGGTGATTTTATTGTCATTTAGCGGAACCACGATCCTCGTCAAAAACGAAGTGGAACTTCACTCCTTTATTACCTTAGGTAAAGCCGTACCCAAGGTAAATGAATACCAGCAGCGGAAATCACAGTGCTGTTACGTCGCTTTATATACAAATTATGTTGTCATAAATGAAATAATCGAATGTTAGTTAAAATTCAAAATAAACATTCCAATAAGGCGCCAACTCATGTATAATATATTTCGAGTATCGAAGGAAAGAGGCGAAATGGATGAGTATATCAGCCGATACACAAACGCAATCAACCGTTTTAAAAGCCGACAGAATATGGTCACGAGACTTCGTGTTTATTTGTTTGGCTAATTTTTTTATTTTCTTAGGGTTTCAAATGACTTTACCAACGCTTCCCTTATTCGTGAAAGAACTTGGGGGCAGTGATAAATTAGTAGGAATTATTGTAGGTATTTTTACATTTTCTGCGTTAATCATCCGGCCATTTGCTGGGCATGCCTTAGAATCGAAGGGACGACAAATCGTTTATATGTCTGGTTTAGTAATCTTTGTGCTGTCAGTCGGATCTTATGCATTTATTGGTAGTATCTTCTTACTGTTAATGATGCGCATCGTCCAAGGAATTGGGTGGGGGCTATCCACCACTGCTACCGGTACGATTGCTACGGATATCATCCCGCCGAAACGACGGGGCGAAGGGATGGGGTACTTTGGTCTTTCAGGTAATATAGCGCTGTCCTTTGGACCGGCATTAGGTCTGGCGCTCGTTGATGTTATTTCATTTACGCAATTATTTTTAATTTGTGGATCATTAGGATTGGTTGCATTTTTACTGTCATCCAGAATTCAATATAAAAAAGTAGAAGAATCTCCAGAGAAAACCGTTACTGCTAAATTTGATATTTTTGAAAAAACAGCCTTACAGCCTTCCGTTTTATTATTGTTTATTACGTTTACATTTGGAGGAATTGCAACGTTTCTTCCACTTCATGCCATTGAAAAAAATGTCGGGGGAATTAGTTTATACTTTTTTGTATTTGCGCTGTTTTTAATGTTATCTAGAACGTTTGCTGGGCAAATTTATGATAAAAAAGGACATTTATATGTCTTTCTTCCAGGGTCTGTACTAATACTTTTTGCAATGCTGCTTTTATCTTGGTTACCCAATACAACGGTCATGCTTATCGCGGCTGCTATGTATGGGTTAGGTTTTGGTGGTGTTCAGCCTGCTCTTCAAGCATGGGCAGTTGAAAAGGCACCAAACAATCGGAAGGGAATGGCAAATGCCACTTTTTTCTCTTCCTTTGATATGGGAGTCGGAACAGGGGCGATCCTGTTTGGTCAAATTGCGTTTCTATTTAGTTACGGTGCTATCTATGTGACAGCAGCAGGCTCTGTATTAACTTCAATTCTAATTTACATCTACTTATTATACAAAGCGAAATAGGTGCCTGGCACTTGTCGAAATTCAACAAGTGCCAGGCACTTTTAAAACATGTACATCTCGTTTACAATATAGAGAGAATGTGTAAAGGCAGGTTAATAGAGTCTTGAAAAAATTGAGCGATGTTAATATACAAAAGCTTTTTCCGTCGATCGTCTATAAACGTGGGTTGGACTATTATAAACAGGGTCAAGTTAGTGATCTATTATACGATATAAATTATCAGGTATGGACTGCAACCGTTCATGGTACCGAGGACTATTTTGTGGAAATAAATATGGAAGATTTAGCTAACGGTTCCATTGATACGTATTGTGACTGCCCTGCTTTTGATACGTATAAATCTTGTAAGCACGTTGCAGCAACATTAATTAGTATAAAGAATAAGGAAACGAAAAACACACCACAGTTTGCAACTTTTGATTATCAAACAACAAATCGTTTTATCCAAGCAATTAGTTCACTTCCACAACAAGAAAATACAGTCGAAATATTGCCGGATAAGGTTCCGTTACGAGTGGAATATATTATTAAATGGTCGTATGATAAAAACTTGTTAGTTGAATTAAAGGCTGGAGAAAAACGCACCTTCGTGGTGAAAGATGCATCGGAGTTTATAAAAGACGTTATTCAGGGAAACGAACACCCTTTTACGAAAACATTTACTTATTCGCCTGAACAATATTACGTGTTGCAGCAGGACTTAGCTATTTTTGAGCAGCTATATTCCATATTGCGAAACGAGAAAATATATAATGGGTATCGATATTATCATTATCAAGGAAATATCAGTGATAAACGAACGATTATCATTCCTCCACTAGCAGCTAAGGAAGTATTGGAGTCCTTGATGGATCGAGATGTATCAGTAGATACTGGAAAAAAGGCTTATCGGCATTTAACTATAGAGAAAGATAGTCTACCATACCATTTTGCCTTAACCAAAAATGAGCGGGATGATTTGTTATTGACAATGCATGATGTCGAAAAAGGAGTATTTTTCAAGCCTTATGAAATGCTGTTCGCTAATGGTGTATTCTATTTTCCATCAAAAGAACAAATTCCAATTATAGAAAACGTAAGCCAATTTGGCATGATTGATCAACAGCTTCCAATTGCTAAAAATCAAGCAGATACGTTTCTTTCGGAGGTTCTACCTTCTTTGAAAAAGGTTGGAGATGTAGAAATAGAAGAGAAGATACAAAAGGAGATCATACAGCTTCCGTTACGGGCGAAATTGTATCTCGAACTGCAAGCAGATTGGATTGTAGGGAAGCTAGAGTACCATTATGGCGAAGAAGTTATTAATCCATTTGGAGAACGGGAACAATCTGATGTCATTATTATTCGTGATGTCGAAAAAGAACAGCAAATCATGCAACTCATTGAATATGCCAACTTTCATTATAATGGTAAGACATTATACATTGAAGCGGATGAGGAAGAATTATATGAATTCCTCTATAAAGTCTTGCCAATTCTCGATCAATATGTAGAGTTATTCCTAACTTCTGAGTTACGCCATATAATGGTTGAAAATGAACCGATGCCGAGCACAAGTGTGCGTATGGAGTCGTCTTCCAATTTATTAGAAATTGGCTTTGACATAGACGGTGTGGCGGATGAGGAGATAAATAAAATATTAGATGCAGTTATTGAGAAGAAACGCTATTACCGACTTCAAAGTGGTCAAATGCTTTCCTTGGAAGGGGATGAATTTGAATCGATCCAAAAATTCTTCCGAGATATGGAAATCCAAAAGACCGATGTAGAGGATGGCAGCATACATGTGCCTGTCTTTCGAGGGACACAGGTAGATGAACTGATTGATACGAAAAAAAATTACGACCCTAAATTTAGGCAGTTGTTATATGAACTTAAGTCACCCGAGGAACAGCATTACGATTTACCAAAATCTCTGAATGCGGAATTAAGAAATTATCAAATGACTGGGTATAGATGGTTTAAATCGTTAAGCAATTACCATCTGGGTGGAATTTTGGCAGATGATATGGGCTTAGGGAAAACGTTGCAAAGCATCGCATACATTGCATCCGAAATAAATGAGAATCCACATTTAATTATTGCACCTTCATCTGTTGTGTACAATTGGAAAAATGAGTTTGAAAAATTTACACCAGATTTAAATGTAGCTGTGCTAACTGGAACACCATCAGAACGACATGAAAAAATTAAAAGCCTTACAAATATGGATGTTTGGATTACATCCTATGCGACATTAAGGCAAGATATCGAGTATTACCGTGACTTATCATTCGAAACGTTAATACTAGATGAAGCGCAGTACATTAAAAATTATGCAACCAAAACATCGATCGCCATTCGTCAATTGAAAGCTGGGAAGAGATTTGCATTAAGTGGTACACCAATAGAAAACTCTATCGATGAATTATGGGCAATTTTCCAAGTAGTATTACCAGGACTAATGCCAAATCAGAAAACCTTTAAACAATTGGAACATGACAAAATTGTGTCGATCACAAAACCATTTATTTTACGTCGTTTGAAAAAAGATGTGCTAAAGGAGCTGCCAGAAAAAATCGAATCTGTCAGTGTATCGGAACTAACCAATCAGCAAAAAGAATTATATATTGGTTATTTAAGACAGGTTCAACAAGAAGCAGCGCAATCGATGAAGGAGAATGGATTTCAGCAAAACCGGATGAAAATATTAGCTGGCTTAACTCGTTTGAGACAGATTTGTTGCCATCCAGCGATGTTTATTGAAAATTATGAAGGTACTTCTGGAAAATTAACACTTCTTATGGAAACAATCCAAAATGCACTTGCAAATGGGAAGCGAATGTTAATATTTTCTCAATTTACCAGCATGCATGAGATTATCATGACAAAATTGCAACAAGAAGGTATTGATTACTTTTATTTATCTGGGCAGACACCATCCAGTGAACGTGTTCAAATGAGTGAACGCTTTAATAACGGCGAAAAAAATATTTTTCTTATTTCGCTAAAAGCTGGAGGTACTGGTCTAAATCTTACAGGTGCTGATACGGTAATATTATATGATTTATGGTGGAACCCTGCAGTGGAAGATCAAGCTACTGGCCGTGCTCATCGATTTGGGCAAAAGAATGTAGTTCAAGTAATTCGATTAATAACAGAAGGAACAATCGAAGAAAAGATTTATGATCTACAACAGAAGAAACGGGAGTTAATTGATCAAGTCATCCAGCCAGGAGAGACAATGCTCTCTAGTTTGAGTGAAGAAGATGTTCGAGAATTGTTGAGTATATAAGAAGGAGACGCCATGTGAAGTGGTGTCTTCTTTTTTAAAAAAATTTATACGTGAAATGAGTTCTTCGATATATTGGAAGTATTTTTTGCTCGGTGTACATGGCTCACATACTTCAACTGAATTCGTAAATACTAATATAGAATAGAAAAGAATGTGGAGAAGAAAATGACGTTTCTAGTGAGTTAGAAATCAAACACGAATAAGTGGGTCTCAGTATTTACGGAAAGGTGAGTTATTATGGCCAAAAAGTTCATATCCTATTTTAAAACCGAGGATGATCTCTTATCCGCGCATGCAAGCTTACAGACTCTACGTACACACAATGTAACGATTGATCAGATTCCAGAGGATGATGGTGGAGGAGCTTTTACTCCAGCAGTTGCCCTTAATCAAACAACATCTAACTTTGGATATGCTGCAGTGTTAAATACAGCTGGTAATAATGATGGGGATCAAGGCGGAATGCATGTTATCGAAGGGCAGGTAGAAGACGCCGATTTTGAAGCGGCGTTGAATATTTTGAAAAAGAATAATGGATTTGAAAGAAGTGAGGATATCAGATAAGGTGCCACCATTTTGTGGCACCAATCTAATTAAAATTAGTCTAATTCGTACTAGGATCATATGCGCTTTTGTTCTTTCACATGTTAATTTGAAATAATTTTCGTGGACGTCCTTTAACATACGGCTTTTCTTCGCCGACTACTTTAATTACTTTACCTGTTAAGAGCTTATTAACAGTTCGTTCAGCGCTTCGCTTTGTTACACTATAGAATGATGCGATATCATTGGAGGAAAAAGGCTCATTGTTTCGTATTTTAATAAAGTCGATAAAATTATACGAAAGCTCATTATTTAACCTAGCTTTATGAATGAGTGCATGATAAAGCTTTGATGTGTCAAAATGCTTTTGAATACCTAGTGGACCAATGGTTTCCTTCCGATCATTAACAATATAACAGCTGCTTTTTTTTGATAGAGCACATGTGTCTAATGCAAGCTTTGCATGATCCTCTGCTTGACTAGCAGTTAATCCTAGCCCAAATCCAATATCTACCGTTGTATTTAAGGTAGCTTCTATTTCCTGAAGCAGTGGGAAATCGCGAAAATGATTGGTGATGTGATCTAATATTCCACGTGTTCCAACTATAACAAAGTGGTTCTCCTGATTGGTGAATACAGATGAAAGCGTTTTTTCTCCTAACTTTAATAGAATTTGATGGAGGTTTTGCTGGGTCTGCTGGATAACAGCTTCGTCTTTTTCATTTTTTAGTCGATCTAGCTCTTTTATTTTCACGTAACCAGCTACAATTTGAGCGCTTTTATTCTTATTAAAAAGCGTAATGGATTTTACTTTCTCAATTGCCTTTTCCATATTGATTTGAGGAATCATCATGCAATTGGTTGGAATATCATGAAGTTTGAGTTTTTGTTCAACTTCGTCAAGTGAAGTTAATACATAATCAATTTTTCCTTCATCCCAAAGCTTTTTATGAAATGAAACCACATTATCAATATCTACAACCTTATCTTGTCCATAACAATAACTATAAATATCTCGATTGCTTAGTTCTAGTTCTGACATGACTTCATCTACTAGATCTTTATTTAACGCATCCATTGAAAGGCGATTAAGTGGCTTATTATGCGTGTTGTTTAAATGATAAAGATTGGTGAGAAGCATTAGTTCATCAAATGCAACCTGTACTGTAGGTAAACGTTTTTTATCAATTATTGGCTTAGCGTACAGATAGGGAAGGGATTCCAAGAATAAATAGGTATCACACATGAATGCTTTCTCAATTAAATTTAATGCTTCTTTTGCATTTCGATATGTAAAAGGGATGATCTCAATATCCTCATGTTTTTTGATACAGTTTTCAAACCTCTGTATTAACGCGTTTTGCCCGAAAACAGCCAGTTTAATCTTCATTGCAATCCCCCTTTATTATACGTAACTAAATGATTTACAATTATTGTATCTGTATTGCAGAATTTTCAGTAATTTTACGGTAAATTTGTTGAAGATATACGAAATATATTTGCTTAATTTCTATTTATAGTACGGAATTTTCATAATATTGTCAAGAGGGGAAATATAAAAATGTACAATCCACAAGAAATCAAGACCAACGAATAGGATCCGTTGGTCTAAATGCTTTTTAACTGCTAAGGAAGAAAATATGGCTTTATTAACCTAACATCCATCGTTTTGTTCTTATTGTAAACTATAGTGTTCCTTAACCTGTTCGCGCAATTGCCGTTTTAAAAATTTCCCAACAGATGTTTTTGGTATTTCATCTATAAACAGTACATCATCAGGTAACCACCATTTCGCAAATTGAGGCTCTAAAAACTCGAGTATATCCTCTTTCTTAACCTTATCTGCAAAACCTTCATGTAGTACAACACATGCAATAGGACGTTCTTGCCATTCTGGGTCAGGAATGGATACGACAGAAGCTTCGAAAACTGCATCATGACTCATGATAGCGTTTTCAATTTCTACCGATGAAATCCACTCCCCGCCACTTTTAATCAAATCCTTCGTCCGATCAATAATTTGAATCGTACCTTCTTCATCTACCGTAACGACATCACCAGTATGGAACCAGCCATCAACAAAGGATTGTTCGGTACGATCATCTTGGTAGTACTCGCTAGCAATCCAAGGTCCACGAAGAAGTAGTTCTCCCATGTCCTTCCCGTTCCATTCAATTTCTCCATTTTCACCAATGACTTTCATTTGTAGGCCTGGAACTAGAATTCCTTGTCTTGTACGTTCTTGCAGCTTTTCTTCTTCTGAAAGCTTTTGTTGGTAGCTTTTTAAACGCGATAGTGTCACTAGTGGAGTTGTTTCAGTTGCTCCATATGCATGAAAAAATGGAATGTTATGTTTTTGTTCAAAAGCCTTAATCAGACCAAGTGGAGCTGCCGAGCCTCCACATAGAACCGCACGAAGGCTTGAGAAATCATAGTCTCCTTGTTCCATTTCCCTTAATAAGCCCAACCAAATAGTGGGGACGCCAGCTGTGATGGTAACGCCAAATTTTTCAATGAATTCCGCTAGTCGCTTTGGTGTAAATCTGGGTCCTGGCATCACTTGAGTAGTACCAAACCAAGTACAGGCAAATGGAGTACCCCAAGCATTTACATGAAATTGTGGTACTACCGGCATGGAAACGTCTGATTCTGAAATAGCTGCGGTATCTGCTAAGCCAAGTGCATAGCTGTGTAGGACAATACCACGATGAGAATAAACAACCCCTTTTGGATTTCCTGTTGTTGCGGATGTATAGCACATTCCTGCGGGTTCATTTTCATCTAAGTCGGTTATAAAAGAAAAGCTGGGATCTCCTGTTGTTAATAGCTCTTCATAGGAGTAAAGTGGTGCAAGGTTCGAATTAGGAAGTTCCTTTTTATCTGTCATGACGATGAATTCCTTCACTGTAGTGAGTTGATCTTTGACTTTTTCAATGAGGGGTAAAATATCTTCATCAATAAATAATACTTTATCTTCTGCGTGATTAATAATGTAAATGATATGTTCGGCAGATAGTCGAATATTAATTGTGTGGAGGACTGCACCCATTCCCGGAGCGGCAAAATAAATTTCTAGATGACGGTGGTGATTCCAAGCAAGCGTACCAACTCGGTCCCCTTTTTGAATCCCTAATTCATCTAATACACTCATCAACCTCCTCGTTCTTTGCCCGATTTCTCGATAGTTTAGGTGATGTACTTTATCATGTGTTTGTGAAATGACTTTCTTTTTAGGGAAAAATTTCTCCGCGTGTTCTAAGATGGAGCCAACAGTTAATGGAACTTGCATCATAATCCAAACCAACTCCTTTAGTTTTATAAATACCTTGTTCCTATAATATCATATTATTATAATAATTTTTAAATTTCTATAAATATTTAAGTTAAACTATTTTGTAGAATTCAGTTAGAGGAATTCTAGCGCCACAAGTGCTAGAATGTAAATAGTTAAAATAGAAGGGTTTGCTTGGTATATGAAAAAACAGCATGATTTTACTCAGGGGAGTATTTTAAAACAGTTAATTATATTCTCGGGTCCTATAATGCTTACTAACTTATTGCAAACTTCGTATCAGTTTGCAGATAGCTTGTGGGTAGGGAATTTATTAGGAGCGAGTGCGTTAGGCTCTGTTGCCATTTCGAGCGCAATCATTTTTACAGTATTGTCATTTATTATTGGATTAAATAATGCTGCTTTAACAATCCTATCTCAACAAAAAGGACGTTCAAATGAAGCAGGTTTGAAGCGATATTTAAATGCTTTCGTAGTAATTTTAGCTGGATTATCCATTTTTCTAGGTGCCGTAGGGTTTGCTTTCTCGGAACAACTCCTATCATTACTTGGAACTCCTGAAGGAATGATGTCTAGTGCAAAGTCCTACTTACAAATTAATTTCCTAGGGATTTTATTTCTATTTGGTTATAACTTTATTAGTACGGTTCTTCGTTCACTAGGAGATAGTAAAACACCACTTCGTTTTGTAATGATCGCTGTTGCTTTAAATATCATTCTAGACCCATTATTTATTGCAGGGTTTAATCTAGGAATCGAAGGGGCCGCATTTGCTACTGTAGTGTCGCAAGGGAGTGCATTTTTATATGGATTGATCTATGTATTATATAAGAAGCTTGCTCCATTTATGCTGCCCAAATTACCGTCTAAACAGGAAGTAGGCTTAATCCTAAATCTAGGAATTCCGTCTGGATTACAAATGGCTGTTATATCTGCAGGATCCGCAGCGATTATGAGTGTTGTTACTACATTTGGTGAAGGTGTTGTAGGAGGATTTAGTGCAGCCCAGCGTTTAGATAGTTTATTAATGCTACCTGCCCATGCCTTGGGTACGGCTGTGAACAGTATGGCAGGTCAAAACATTGGAATAAAAGATTGGTCGCGCGTAAACCGAATTGCAAAATATGGTGTCTTGTATAATTTTGCGATTATGGTAGCAATCGGTTTATTTGTTCTAGGTTTTGCTCATTTTGGAATTCAATTATTTATACAAGATGAAGAAGCGGTCGCTTTTGGTACAAAGTACTTGCAAATCATTGCGCTCTGTTATCCATTTTTAGGTATAAACTTTATATTAAATGGTATTGTTCGTGCAGCCGGTGCGATGTATCAAGTGTTGGCACTTAATATCATTTCGTTTTGGGTATTGCGTTATCCACTAACAGCCCTATTCTCCGGTTGGTTTGGTGATACAGGAATAGCAATTGGAATGGGTAGTAGCTTTCTAATTAGTAGCATGTTTGCATTCTTCTATTATCGATTTGGCAAATGGCGCAACAAAGAACTATTCACAAAAAAGCGATCCTAAGTTATTAACAATCTGTGGATAACATGAGGATAAACCCAATATTTTGGTTGACATCCATAATTATCTACAAAATATTGTATTTTTCTACATGGAAAATATGTGGATGAGTGGGGATAACTTTGTGTACAACTTATTTTGAGAGATGGATTTCAAAAAATACGAAAGTAAATCTTTCCTTATCCACGTATAGGCACAAGATAAGGGGGGAGTAGGTGAGGAAAAGAACGAAAAAAGCAGTGCGAGATTCGATGCTTGTATTTCTTTTATTAATGTTTGTATTTATAGTTATGTCACTAATTCAGTATGAAAAGCCAACAAGTCCTAATAATGACAATAAGGAGTCAATTAGTGAAAATGTCTTCCGTTATCAACACCTCGTTGAAACGTATGCCATTCAGTATGAGGTTGAAAACTATGTCGATGTATTGCTAGCAATGATGATGCAGGAATCTGGAGGACGAGGAAATGATCCCATGCAGTCGTCTGAAAGCTATTGTGGACAAGTTGGATGTATTGAAGACCCGGAACAATCTATTAAGCAAGGTGTCTATTATTTTTCGCAAACATTGGAAAAAGCGCATGGGGATGTAGAATTAGCTGTTCAATCGTATAATTTTGGCGAGGGTTTTATAAATTATGTAATAGAGCAGAATGGAAGCTATTCCCAAGAGCTTGCTATTGATTTTTCCAAAGAAATGTATGAGAATGCTTCCGATCCAACGATATATACGTGCCTAAGAGAAGAAGCAAAGCAGTATAATGCTTGTTACGGAGATATACAATATGTTCAATCCGTGATGAAATATAAGGAGGCAATTTCGTCAAATTAAGGTATATAAGAACTAAGTTAATCTAAATGAATTAACGAAATCCTTTTACAAGAAATTGTATAGGAATAAATGTTAACATAGAAAAAGAAGTTCAATTATTTAAGGGTGGTGAATAGGAATGGTCAAAGAAATCCATACTGAAAACGCACCAGATGCAATTGGACCCTATTCGCAGGCGATCCAGGCTGGAGATTTTTTGTATATATCTGGTCAGATTGGAATTGATCCGGATAACGGGAATATTGTTGAAGGTATTGAAAAACAAACCAAGCGAGTAATGGAAAATTTGCAAGCTATTTTAACAAAGGCTAATGCGAATTTTACGCACGTCGTTAAATTTACGATTTATCTAGCTTCTATGGATGACTTCGCTAAAGTGAATGAAATATATGGTGGCTATTTAGAAAAACCATATCCAGCTAGAGCGACAGTAGAGGTTAGTCGTTTACCAAAGGATGTATTAGTGGAAATAGATGCTGTAGTATACACAAGATAATGAAGGAGTGCTTACATAATGGATAATTTTATTTATCATAATCCTACAAAGCTTATCTTTGGAAAAGGTCAATTAGATACTTTACCAAATGAAGTGGAACAATACGGTAAGAAGGTATTGATTGTTTACGGTGGCGGAAGTATTAAAAGAAACGGTATTTATGATAATGTCTTAGCTAAGTTGGCGGAAATAAATGCCGAAGTGTTCGAACTAGCAGGAGTGGAGCCGAATCCGCGAATTTCAACAGTTCGAAAAGGTGTGCAGATTTGTAAGGAAGAGGGTATTGATTTCATTTTGGCAATTGGTGGCGGAAGTACGATTGATTGTACAAAAGCGATCGCAGTTGGAGCGAAAACGGATGTGGATATGTGGGATGTTGTTACGAAAAAAGAACAAGCCCAAGGCGCGTTACCATTTGGGACTGTGCTAACGCTTGCTGCGACGGGATCTGAAATGAATGCTGGATCTGTTATTACAAATTGGGAAACAAATGAAAAGTATGGATGGGGATCACCATTTTCTTATCCGAAATTTTCAATACTTGATCCAACACATACATTCTCTGTTCCACGAGACCAAACCATTTATGGTATCGTTGATATGATGTCGCATGTGTTTGAACATTATTTTCATCAAACACCAAATACGCCAGTTCAAGATCGATTTTGTGAGTCTGTTTTGAAAACTGTCATGGAAACTGCGCCAAAGTTATTAAACGACCTGGAGAATTATGAATACCGTGAGACAATTATGCTTAGTGGAACGCTTGCCCTAAACAACATGCTGAACATGGGTTACAGAGGTGACTGGGCATCACATAATTTGGAGCATGCTGTCTCAGCAGTACATGATATCCCACACGGTGGAGGATTAGCAATTTTATTCCCGAATTGGATGAAACATGTCATGGATGACGAGAATGTTGGACGGTTTAAGCAAATGGCAGTACGTGTCTTTGATGTTAATCCAGAAGGGAAAACGGATAAAGAAGTTGCACTAGAAGGAATTGCAGCATTACGTGCATTTTGGACTGAAATTGGTGCGCCTTCTAAATTGGCTGATTACGATATCGACGAAAGCAGTGTCGAAGTAATGGCAGAAAAAACCGTAACTGCCCGTCCGGAATATGGCAACTTCAAAGTGCTAACCAAACAAGATTCCCTGGAAATTTTTAAAGCAAGTCTATAGTTTTGCTGGATATAAACAGTTGAAAGCCTCCACTTCAAACCTATGAGATAAATCAGTTTGGAATGGAAGAGTCAGTTTATAAAATCCGACAGAATATTTCCTGGGAAATGATTATTGTCGAATGATAAGATAAAAAGAGGAACTAGCCACTATTGATAGATGGCTAGTTCCTCTTTTATTTGCGCTCTAATTTTATCTAAACATTCTTCCGGCGTCGAGCCAAAAACACGTTTGTTATTAACCAGTGCATACGGTTTAACACGACATAATCCGCAGAACGACAAGCAATCACTTGTTAGCACGGCAACTTCTGGAAATTCTTCTTCAAGTATTTCTTCTATATTAATGGTAGTAATTGTATTGCCGTCACAAATTTCGACTACAACGATACCCATAACTATCCCTTACTTTCTATATATCGACTGTGTTAGTTTTAACATAACCATAAATCGAAATCAATAATCCTGACTTGTTATGCTTTTTCCTTCTCTTCAATAAAATTCATATCGACCCAATAGCGTTTTTTCCATCTTCGTAACATGAGGGTACCACGAATCCACTCATCGGCAATGAATGATATCCAAATACCGACTAGGCCCAAACCTAAGTAAATGGCAAAGAACCATGCGGTAGTAACACCAATTCCCCACATAACGATAATTCCAATATAGACAGGGAATTTAACATCACCTGCTGCACGTAACGAGCTAATCATTACTAAATTGAAAGCTCGCCCAGGCTCTAATGCTACTGTCATAAGTAGAAGGAATGCTCCTTGTTCTAAAATGGTCACGTTATCTGTGAAAATTCCCAATAGGGGTTTTGCGATCAAATAAACGATGCTGGCCATGATGAGAGAAATAATGATTGATATACGTAAACTCTTAATCGCTCGTTCATAAGCATCTTCAATTTTGCGTGCTCCGATCATATGTCCAATCAAAATTTGTGTTCCTTGACCGATGGCAATAGAGAAGAGGAAAATAAACATCATAATGTTTTGTGTATAAACCTTTGTCGTAATTGCAATCGTTCCTAGCTGTGCAATAAAGTAGGTAATAACCATTTGACTCGAATTATAGGAAAGTTGTTCTCCTGCAGACGGGACTCCAATTTTTAATAGGCTTTTTACATGACGTTTTTGATAACGGAAAAAGCTCATATAGTCTAATTGACCCTCACTACGTTTAATCAGAAGTAAAACTAGCACTAAAAATCCAATAAATCTACTAATGGCAGTGGAATACGCAACTCCGATAACGCCAAGAACAGGGAAACCAAAAGGTCCGAAGATTACAAAGAAGTTTCCGATCACGTTTAGGATGTTCATTCCAATTGTGACCATCATCGTATCCTTGGTGTGACCATAGCTTCGTAAAATAGCTCCAGTTGTCATAATAAGCGCTTGGACGAAGATTAAACCACCGACTATTTGCATATAGGAAGCTGCTTCTCCCATGAGTTCAGTTGGCAAATCCATTACATTTAAAACCTGTCTCGCCCAAATGAAGAGTGCGGCACTTAAAGCGAGTGAGAAAAGTAAATTTAAACTGATCGACATGACCGCAATTTTTCCGGCGATTTGGTTATTCTTTGCCCCAAGATTTTGTGCAATTAATATTGCAGCTCCTTGTGCAACAAAACCAAACATTACAATTACGACAGATAAAATTTGATTGGAAACTCCAACTGCAGCAACTGCATTATCAGAATACTGACTTAGCATCAATGTATCTGCATTTCCCATCAACATATGAAGTAATATCTCTATAAATATTGGCCAAGTTAAGGCGAATAATGTTAAATTTTTCGTTTTATTTTCACTCATTATCTAATCCTTCTTTCATAACAATAGAAATAGTTTACAATGGTTTGCGTAAAATAGAAAGGATTAGTTATTACCATTATTTTGAACAGTAGTAAGAGAGAATGAAACCCCAAAATGATTTTCCTATAATCCGAGTGATATCCTTACCTTCGAACAAAATAAGAACTTGATATTTATATACCCCAAATGAGTGTATATTTATCCTGATTCGTTTATTCTTTCACTGCCAAAGAAAGAACGCCCTAAGTGGACGTTCTTTCTTTGATTCTATGATACTGCTGATTGTCGATGTTTTGTATCCGCATACTCATGCTTATACCAAGCAACTAACATAATGACTCCGCATAATAGTAGCAATCCACTCGTTACGAAGAATACCGCAGAAAACCCATAAAATCCTGCTAACATTCCACCTAACGCGGGTCCAATAATATTACCTAAAAAACGTAAGCTAGTATTATAACCAAGCACTTCACCTTGCATGGATAATGGTGCTTCCTGACGAATGTAGGCAATTCGTAGTGGAATAATACCTCCAATGGATATACCTAGTAAGAAACGAAGAATGATCAATTGCCAAATATTTGTTACGAATGCCCCTGGTAGATAGACAATTCCTGCCATAAATAGTAATCCGATTAATATTTTGATGTAACCAACACGATCCCCAAGTTTACCCCAATTTCTCGTCATTAGTAGATTTCCTAAGCCAGCCGCTGAAAAGGCCATACCTGAGAAAAAGGCGATGCTAACTGGGCCATGTATTTCTTCAACATATAAGGAAAGAATCGGTTGTATACTAAAGTGAGCAACTTGAACAAGGGTTGAAATAAGCATTACTACAAGTAAGACTGGATGCCTTACGATATGCATAATTACTTCCTTTCTGGAATATGCTTTATGATCCTTGTCTTCTGCATACTCTATTTTAACCTCTTTAATGCCTAGTGCTACAATAATTGCTGAGATAAAGATCGTTACGGATACCCATTGAAAGGTTGTTGAAAAACCAACTGCATCCGCAAATGCCCCGCCAAGTAACGGTCCCATTAATGATCCTGTAATACTACCGGTTTGTAGGGTGCCGAGTACTTTGCCAGCAATATTCTGAGGGGTTTGTGTAGAAATTAATGCTTGTGACATTGGAATAAACCCTGTAAACATTCCTGAGAGTAATCGTAAGAAAAATAATTGCCATACGTTTGTGGCAAAACCCATAAGGAATACAGATAAGCCTAAACCAATAGCAAAGAAGATTAGTAGTTTCTTTCTACCGTACTTATCTCCAACCCGCCCCCAAACTGGAGAAAAGATAAACGCGGCTACGAATGTGATCCCAAAGATCCATCCAGACCAATTTTGAACATACGCATCAGAGAAATTTCCAAAAGAGTCGATGTACAACGAAATAAATGGAAGCACCATCGTCATACTCCCAGCTATAAAAAAATTAGCAAACCACATGATGAATACATTTTTGTTAATAGTTGAATCTTGACTACTGATGGATATGCCCTTCCTTCTGTAAAATTAATTCGACACTCGAATTATATATTAATTTTCTTGTATTTTAAAGCTTTTTGCTTTAGAAAAATTTGGTGTTTATTGTTCAAAAAGGAATTAAACAGTATAATAGAAGGAACAAACAACCAGAATTCATTTTCATTATATTTTCAAATGGACATGCATAAGTTTAATGAAGGATTAGCAATTTGAAAAGGGGAAAGATAAGATGAAAAGATTCTTTAAATTATCAGTTGTATGGATGTTAATGCTGGGAGTTGTTGTAGGCATTGGTCTTCCAGTTCATGCGAATGAGTCTGACAGTATTGATGAAAAGCTAGGTGTTCCAATTGTTGTTTATGGTGATACGTTAACGGATGAACAAAAATCAGAAACAAGACAATTATTAGAAGTATCTGATCCAGAAATGGTTGATGAGTACACCGTGACAGCAGAGGATTTAGTAAATTATATCGATGGGAATCCGAATGCGAGAATGTTTTCTTCTGCCAAAATTACCATGGAGGAAGAAGGTCAAGGATTAACAGTAAATATCGTGACCCCTGAGAATATTACAGAGGTAACGAATGAAATGTATGCAAATGCACTTTTAACTGCGGGAGTGGAGAATGCTACAGTCGATGTTGCATCACCGGTAAAAGTAAGTGGTCATTCCGCATTAACTGGAATATACAAGGCTTATGATGTAGAAGGTATTGAGTTAGATAAGGAACGAATGGAACTAGCTAACGAAGAACTTGGAGTAGCAACAGACCTTGCTGAAAAGGAAGGGATGAGCCAAGAAAAGGTAAGTGAGTTACTGACGGAGATTAAAAAAGCAATTGCTGATCAAAATCCTGCCTCTGTTGAAGATATCGAACGGATTGTTCAAGAGCAGTTAGAGAAAATGGAGATAACGTTAAGCGACGAAGATCGTCAAATGTTAATCAATTTATTTGATAAAATGAGAGATCTTAATATAGACTTCGATCAAGTTAAAAATCAATTGAATGATATTGCTTCGAAAGTTCAAGATCAGTTGAATGAAATAATAAATGATGAAGGCTTTTGGGAAAAGGTAGGAGATTTCTTTAACAAATTCTTTGAATTGTTGAGTGATTTCTTTAATGGATTATTCGCAGGCTAAAACGTCATAATATAATAATTAGAAGGGCTCCTTTTAAAGGTGGCTCTTTTTTTTATGTAGTATTTTTATACAACTTAAGACATAGGCTTAAATAACAGTATTAACACGTTTATAGAAGCAATAATGCTAATAATTTGTTAAAACAAATCTTTTAAATCAAAAGAATTTATTAATTTTTTGTAAAAATTTAATGAAATTAAATATAATTAATAGTATAATATTTTAAGAGGTCAAATAAACCTCATATTTCAGAAAAATCAAAACAAACTTCAAGGAGGGTCTTTGAATGAATTGGAAGAGATGGTCATTATTTTTGGCTTTAGTTTTAACAATGGGAATTTTCCTAGCTGCTTGTGGTGATGATGAAGAAGCAGGTGGAGATGATGGACAGGATCCGGGAACTGAGGAAACAGATTCTGGAGAAGATAATGGTAACTCAGAGGGAGAAGGAGAAGGTGAATCCGGTCTTGCTGCCGATCAAACACTAAATGTGAATATTAAAACAGAACCACCTTCGTTACATCCAGGATTAGCAACGGACACAACTTCAGGAGCAGTTCTTGATCAGGTGTTTGAAGGTCTTATGCGTATAAATCAGGATGGTGAAGTAGAACCAGCTATGGCAGAAGATCAGCCTGAGGTGTCTGATGATCTTACTACGTATACGTTTACTATACGCGAAGATGCCACTTGGTCGAATGGTGATCCTGTAACAGCTCAAGACTTTGAATATGCTTGGAAATGGGTTTTAGATCCTGAAAATGCTGATACAGATTATGCTTACCAGCTGTATGTGATTAAAGGAGCACAGGATGCTAAAGAAAATGGTGGATCATTAGATGATGTAGGAATTACAGCTGAAGATGATAAGACATTGGTAGTTGAACTTCAACAACCAACACCGTATTTCTTAGACTTAACTGCTTTTTATACTTATTACCCAGTAAATCATAATGTCGTTGATGGTGTTGATGATTGGGCGCAGGATGTTACAGAGACATATGTAACAAATGGTCCATTCCTATTGGAATCATGGGAACATAAAGATCAAATCGTACTTAAGAAAAATCCTGAATATTGGGATGCTGATACCGTAAATCTTGAAACAATCAACATGTATATGGTAGATGATGAAAATACAGCATTCCAAATGTTTAATAATGGGGAGTTAGATTGGGTTGGAGATCCTACTGACTCACTTCCTTTATCAGCAATACCTGCATTAAAAGAAGAAGGTTCATTAAATATTTCATCTTTGGCAGGCGTATATTACTATGCATTTAATACGGAAGAAGCGCCATTTGATAACGTGAATATCAGAAAAGCCTTTGCTTCAGCGGTTAACCGTGAAGGTATTGTTCAAAGCATTACCCAACGTGAAGAACAACCAGCAATGGCCTTAGTTCCTCCGTCAATTTGGGAAGAAAACGCGGAAGGTTACTTTGCTGATAACGATGCAGATCAAGCAAAAGAATATTTGGAAGCTGGATTAGAAGAATTAGGATTAGACGAGTTGCCACCTATTCAACTTTCATACAATACAGATGAAGCACATGCTGCTATAGCTCAAGCTGTTCAAGATATGTGGAGAGAAAATCTTGGAGTCGATGTAGAATTAAACAACGAAGAATGGAATGTTTACCTTGATACTATGGGTGAAGGAAACTTCCAAGTTGGCCGAATGGGATGGTTAGCAGACTTTAATGATGCTATTAACTTCCTAGAAATTTTCCAATCTGTTGGTGGAAATAACTATACAAATTGGGAGGATGAAGAATACTCCGATTTACTAGAGCAATCAAGAACTGAGACAGATGATGCAGCTCGCAAAGAGATTTTACGTGAAGCGGAAGGAATCTTTATGGATGCTATGCCAATTTCCCCTGTGTATTTCTACACAAACGCATGGGTTAACAAAGATTATGTGAAAGATGTTGCCGTATCAGGACTTGGTGGAGTTCAATATAAATGGGGTTACATTTCTGATGCGAAAGAAGAGTAAAACCTATTAAACTACACTTTGTAGAAACGAAGGGACTTATCACCAACGTTTCTCTATAAAACTGTATTTTCAGTTGAATAACAGTTATAGGGGTGATTGATTTCACCCCTATTTTTTCAATTTTATAGATCATTTTAGGTACTATTCTAAATATTTTATATTTAATCCATTTAGCATTGGAAGACAAGTATTTAAAGTGTTTTGGATATATCGAATAGATTATGGAGGTGTTAAGGGTTGGCTAAATACCTAGTAAAACGAATAGGGTTTATAATTGTTTCGCTATTTTTAATAATTACAATTACGTTTTTCCTTATGCAAGCAGCTCCAGGAGGTCCGTTTGCATCTGAACGTGCATTGCCTCCTGCTATTGAAGAACAGATGAACGAAGCCTACGGTTTGAATGATCCTTTACATGTTCAATATTTTGACTACCTTTTAAGTGCGATAACTTTTGATTTTGGACCATCGTTTAAATATGCTGGCCAGGAAGTTACAGATATTATAAAAAGGAGTTTTCCTTACTCACTAATTCTTGGGTTAGAAGCAATATTTATCGCATTATCTATTGGGGTTTTATTAGGAGTTATTGCTGCACTTAAACATAATAGATTTGGTGATTATACAGCAATGGTTATTGCGGTGTTAGGTATTTCCGTGCCAAGCTTTATTATGGCAACTATTTTACAGTATATATTTTCGATACAGTTGAGTGTATTACCAGTTGCTAGATTTGAATCATTTGCACATAGTATATTGCCGGCAGTTGCTTTGGCAACAACACCTTTAGCTTTTATTGCACGATTAATGCGATCAAGTATGTTAGAGGTGTTGAATTCAGATTACATTAAAACAGCAAAGTCAAAAGGATTAAGTCAAAGAGTGGTTACATATAAACATGGAATACGAAATGCGATTTTACCTGTCATTTCATACCTTGGCCCACTTGTTGTTTCGATTTTAACAGGGAGCTTTGTTATCGAGAAAATATTCGGTATTCCAGGGTTAGGTAGTGAGTTTGTTGAAAGTGTTACCAACCGTGACTATACAATAATTATGGGAACCACGGTTTTCTTTAGTTTGCTTCTTTTATTTTCTATATTAATTGTCGACCTTATCTACGGCTTAGTAGACCCTCGTATAAAAGTGGCTAGAAGTGGTGGTGAAAAGTAGATGGAACAAACACAGTTGAAAGATAAAGATTTTAGACCTATTCAGGATTTTCAAGGTGATGCAGAAAAAATAGCTGGTGAAAGTACGTCCTATTGGAAGGATGCATGGCGTCGATTTAAAAAGAATAAACTGGCGCTAGCTGGTATTATAGTCATTATTTTATTAGGTATAATGGCGTTTATTGGTCAACCGATATCAGGCGAAGATTATCGATCCAATGATTTGCTAAGTGCTAACCAGCCCCCCTCAGCAGATCACTGGTTTGGAACAGATAATTTAGGAAGAGATATATTTGCGAGAACATGGGAAGGTGCAAAGATTTCTCTTTTCATTGGTCTGATGGCCGCACTTTTAGATCTAATTATTGGTATTATTTGGGGATCTATTGCTGGCTTTTTTGGTGGTAAAACAGATGAATCAATGATGCGAATCGCTGATATTTTGTATGGTGTTCCATATTTACTTGTTGTAATTTTATTAATGGTTGTCATGGATCAAGGACTATGGACAATGATCATTGCAATGACGGTCACAGGATGGATTAATATGGCAAGGATAGTACGTGGGCAAGTCATGCAGCTTCGAGCTGAGGAGTATGTAATGGCAGCGAAATCACTTGGTGCGGGTAATTTTAGACTATTGTCTAAACATTTAATTCCAAATACACTAGGGCCAATTCTTGTTACCTTAACATTAACTGTACCAAATGCTATTTTCACAGAAGCCTTTTTAAGCTTTTTAGGCCTAGGGGTTCCAGCACCGCTTGCAAGCTGGGGAACGATGACAAACGATGCATTAGGTGCATTTCAATATTATCCATACCAGCTTTTCTTCCCGGCATTTTTTATCTGTTTAACGATGTTAGCGTTTAATGTTATTGGAGACGGTTTACGAGATGCACTAGACCCTAAAGAGCGTAAGTGATGGAAGGAGATAATACATTATGAAAAAACTATTAGAAGTTAATGATCTTTCTGTATCCTTTGATACCTACGGTGGGGAAGTACAAGCAGTTCGAGGTGTTTCGTTTGAATTAAATGAAAAAGAAACATTAGCAATTGTAGGGGAATCAGGGTCAGGAAAAAGTGTTACTGCCCAATCGCTCATGCAACTAATACCCATGCCGCCGGGGAAATTTGTTGGCGGATCCATAATGTTTGAAGGTGAAGATCTAACAGGAAAATCAGAAAAACAAATGCAGCGCATTCGAGGAAAAGAAATAAGTATGATTTTCCAAGATCCAATGACCTCTCTAAATCCTACAATGACGATTGGGAATCAAATAGGTGAGGGGCTTATCAAACATCAAAACTTATCCAAAAAAGAAGCACATAATCGTGCTATTGAACTACTAGAGCTCGTAGGAATACCTAATCCAGAGGCTCGAGTTAAACAATATCCTCATCAGTTTTCGGGTGGAATGCGCCAACGTGCAATGATTGCCATTGCATTGGCTTGTAATCCTAAAGTTTTGATCGCTGATGAACCAACCACAGCTTTAGATGTTACCATTCAAGCACAAATCATGGACTTAATGAGAGATTTACAAGATAAGACGAATACAGCCATTATTTTAATTACACATGATTTAGGTGTTGTGGCAAATGCTGCAAGTAGGGTCGTTGTAATGTATGGAGGGAAAATAGTAGAAACAGGTAAAGTAGATGAAATTTTTTATAATCCAAAACATCCATACACATGGGGACTATTAGGTTCCATGCCGAAAATCGAAAATAAGGATGAAGAGTTACAATCAATTCCTGGTTCGCCACCAGATTTATCAGATCCTCCAAAAGGGTGTCCTTTTGTATCGCGTTGTCCCTATGCAATGGAAGTTTGTAAAAATCATATGCCGGAATATACGGATGTATCTAATACGCAGAAGACAGCATGTTGGTTAACAGATGAACGTGCACCAAAAGTTGAAATTCCTAAGTCAGCGGTTGTAGGAGGTGCAAAAATACATGGATAACACAAAGGAAAAATTATTAGAAATCAAAGAATTAAAAAGACACTTTAAAGTTGATCGAAAGAATGTATTAAAAGCAGTTGATGGTATAACCTTTGATATCTTTAAAGGGGAGACATTTGGTCTAGTTGGAGAATCAGGGTGTGGAAAATCTACTGCGGGAAGAACTATACTAAGGCTGTATGAAGCCACTGCTGGTAAAGTAGAATTTCAGGGTAAGAATGTACACTCGAAAAAGTCGAAGAAAGAATTAAAGAATTTCAACCGTAAAATGCAAATGATTTTCCAAGATCCGTATGCATCATTAAACCCTAGAATGACAGTCAAGGATATCATAGCTGAAGGTATTGATATTCATGGAATCATAAAAGATAAAAAGGAACGTACAAATAGGGTTAACGAGTTATTAGAAACGGTTGGACTGAATTCCGAACATGGAAATCGCTACCCTCATGAATTTAGTGGTGGTCAACGTCAACGGATTGGAATTGCAAGAGCACTGGCTGTTGACCCAGAGTTTATTGTTGCGGATGAACCAATTTCTGCACTTGATGTTTCTATTCAAGCACAGGTTGTTAATTTATTAAAGAGGCTACAGAAAGAGCGTAATTTAACCTATCTATTTATTGCCCATGATCTTTCTATGGTTAAACATATCAGTGATCGTATTGGGGTTATGTATTTAGGTAATATGGTAGAAGTCGCACCGAGCGATGAATTATATGAAGATCCCTTACACCCCTATACTCGTGCACTATTAAGTGCAATACCAGTAGCAAACCCTGAAGTTGAACGTTCTAGGGAAAGGATAATAATTGAGGGGGATGTGCCAAGTCCTGTAAATCCACCGAGTGGATGTCGCTTTAGAACAAGGTGTCCACTTGCTATGGATGTGTGTGCTAAAGCAGTTCCAGAATTTAAAGAGTATAAAAATGGTCATTGGGTGGCTTGTCATTTATATGATAAAGATCACCAGAATTAATTGAAGTAAATAGAAAAAAGAACTTGTCCTTTATAAATTTGGATGAGTTCTTTTTTTGTTGAATTTAAAAAAATCAGTTATTTAACGACGCAGAAAATTAAGAATTTTCATTGTGAGCCTATCAGTTAACGGGTAGATAAATTTTTTTAAGTTTTGTAAATATAAGATAAGCACACCTTTAAACCCTTTAATGACAATGATTTGAAGGTAAATTTTTTCCGACAAAATTCGAGCGATTTCTACTAAAATAAAAATTTTTCTAAAAATGGGGTGCATTTTTACTAGATAGGTAGTATAATATTCAACATGCAGTAAAAATTAATAACGCAAAATTATCAGAATAATTTAAACAATAATAATAAGTAACGAATTTATTAATAATAAGAGAAGGTACACCCTAGAGAAGGTTGTTGCACCTTTTTATATCATTAAGTAATAGGGGGATATTGAAATGTCTGAAAAACTTTTGGAAATAAAAAATTTAAAGACATCATTTCGTATCAAAGATGATTATTATGCAGCGGTGGATAATTTATCCCTAAGTGTTAACAAAAACGAAGTACTAGCTGTGGTAGGTGAGTCAGGTTGTGGGAAAAGTGCTTTAGCATTCTCTGTAATGGGCCTTCATACCCGTGCGAAGATAGAAGGGAATATTTTATTTAAAGACCATGACATTGCTAATATTTCATCAAATGACTTAAATAATTTACGTGGAAACGAAATGGGTATGATTTTCCAGGATCCACTTACATCACTTAATCCACTAATGGAAATTGGTGACCAAATTGGCGAAACGTTAATTTTGCATAATAAGGATTTATCGGCCGAAAAACGTAAAGAAAAAATTATTGGATTATTAGATAAAGTTGGAATTCCTCGTCCAGAACGTGTTTATAAGCAATTTCCACATGAGTTATCTGGTGGAATGAGACAGCGTGTAATGATCGCAATGGCTATTGCAAATGAGCCAGAATTATTAATAGCAGATGAACCAACAACGGCATTAGATGTGACGATCCAATCTCAGATTCTAGAACTTATTAATGAACTGAAGGAAGATATGAACGCAGGGATCGTGTTGATTACACACGACCTTGGTGTTGTTGCGGAAATGGCTGACCGCGTTGCAGTTATGTACGCAGGACAAATTGTTGAAATCGCGGATGTTCACACATTATTTGAAAGTCCTAAACATCCATATACAAGATCATTATTAAACTCTGTACCAAATGCCGATAAGGCACAAGATAAATTGCATGTTATACAAGGGATCGTACCTGCTTTGCAAAACCTTCCAAGAGAAGGGTGTCGCTTTAAAGCAAGAATTCCGTGGGTGGATGATTCGGAACACGAGGAAAACCCAGAGCTACATGAAGTAACGCCGGGGCATTTTGTGCGTTGTACATGTTATAAGCACTTTGATTTCCCTGAAAGTAAGGAGGAGCAACATGGCATTTCTTAATGTAGAAGACTTAAAAGTACATTTCCCTATTAAAGGTGGTATTTTCGGACGCACGGTAGATCATGTGAAAGCAGTTGACGGTGTTTCCTTATCACTTGAAAAGGGGACCACATATGGCCTTGTTGGTGAATCTGGATCAGGGAAAACAACAACTGGCCGCGCAATTATAGGCTTAAACAAAATTACGTCTGGGAAAGTGATGTTTGAAGGTAAAGACATTACGAATAATATAAGTCGTGGACGGTCGGAATTCAGAAAAGACGTACAAATGATTTTTCAGGATCCGTATTCTTCTTTAAATCCCAAAAAGCGAGTTATAGATATAGTAGCAGAGCCATTGCGAAATTATGAAAAATTATCGAAAAAAGAAGAGAAAATACGTGTTCAAGAATTACTCGAATTAGTTGGACTAAGTCCAGAAAGTATTCTTAAGTATCCACATGAATTCTCTGGTGGTCAACGTCAGCGTATTGGTATCGCACGAGCGATAGCGTTAAAACCTAAACTAATTATAGCGGATGAACCAGTTTCAGCACTTGATGTATCGGTACAAGCACAGGTATTAAACTTTATGCAAGATATTCAAAAAGAATTAGATTTAACGTATCTATTTATTGGGCACGATTTAGGTGTTATTAAACACATGTGTGACAATATTGGGATAATGTATAAAGGTCGCTATGTAGAAGAAGGTACTGCGGATGATATATTCTCGAACCCACAACATATTTATACGAAGCGTTTAGTTGCGGCAATTCCGGATATTGATCCGAGAAAACGTCAAGAACAACATGAGTTCCGTCAAGAAGTAAAAGCGGAATACGAGCAATCCTATAACGATTACTTTGATGACGAAGGTTTAGCCTATCCGTTACAACCTGTATCTGATACACATCGTGTGGCTTTACCTGAGAAAGGTTGATTGATATGTGGAAATTTACTGTACGAAGAATTTTAATAATGATTCCTCAAATAATTTTGTTAAGTGTTTTAGTATTTATCATGGCAAAAATGATGCCAGGTGATGCACTCTCTGGAATGGTAGATCCAAACGTAGATCCAGAAAGATTAGATGAAATTCGTGAAAATTTAGGTTGGAATGACCCATGGCATATACAATATGCGGACTGGGTTGGCGGAGTTTTCCAAGGTGACCTCGGACAGTCATTCCGTTTTAAAATGCCAGTAACCGAAATTATTGGGCAACGTATTGTAAACACGTTTTGGTTATCTGTTGCAACATTAGTATTTACGTATTTGATATCTATTCCACTTGGAATTACTAGTGGTCGATATAACGATTCTTTACTTGATCAAGCTATTACGAGTTATACGTATATCGGATTTGCAACACCGTTATTTATTTTCGCACTCGTAATGCTATGGGTATTTGGATTTATGCTTGGGTGGTTCCCTACAAGTGGTAGTGTAGCCCCAGGATTAGAGCCAGGAACATTTGAGTATGTAATGAGTAAAATTTATCATCTAATATTACCTGCGTTTTCAATGGCGTTAATAACGACGGTTAATACAGTTCAGTATTTAAGAAGTGAAATTATTGACACGAAACAGAAGGACTTTATTCTTACGGCAAGAGCAAAAGGAGCTTCAGAATCAAGAGTTTATAACCGTCACATTCTTAGAAACTCGCTATTACCGATTGCTGCTTTCTTCGGATTTGAGATTACGGGATTAATTGGGGGTACCGTTTTTGTTGAGAACATCTTCGGTTATCCAGGAATGGGACAACTATTCTTAGAGTCCATTACATTACGTGACTATAGTGTTGTAACATCTGTAGTACTATTGTTTGGTATTGCGTCTATATTAGGTGCGTTATTGTCAGATATTATCTTAAGTCTCGTAGATCCACGTATTCGTATTAAATAACAATTAGGTAAACAGTGAGGTGAGGAAAAATGGAAACAAAGAGTAATGAAACACAGCAAATTGCCAAAAGTCCATCTGGTTTTTCAATCATTTGGCGTGAGTTGGTTAGAGATAAGCTAGCATTGATTTCATTGATTTTTCTAATATTAATTACCGTATTTGTATATGGTGTATCACTCATCCTTGATCAGGATGAAATTGTTAGAGTAGATTTATTCTCAATTCATGAACCACCAGGTGAAGAGTTTATATTAGGTACTGACTATGGTGGTCGTGATATATTTGGACAATTAATTATTGGTACAAGAAACTCCCTTTCAATCGGAATTCTTGTAACGATTATGACTGGTGTTATTGGTGTAATTTATGGGTTGGTCGCTGGCTACTTTGGTGGCCAAATCGATAATATTATGATGCGTATTTTGGACTTTTTCCTTATCTTACCATTCTTAATGGTAGTAATTGTTTTCGTAGCAATTGTTCCAACATACAGTGTCTTATCCTTCTCTTTAATTATGACGGCATTCCTATGGATGGGGATAGCCCGATTAATAAGGTCAAAAGCTTTACAAGAGAAAGAGTTGGATTATGTACAAGCATCGAAAACGCTTGGGTCATCAAATGTGAAGATCATGTTTACACAAGTTTTACCAAATATAACATCTTTAATTATTGTAACAATGACATTAAACCTTGCAGCTAATATTGGCTTAGAGTCTGGTTTATCTTTCCTTGGCTTTGGTTTCCCAGAAAGCACTCCAAGTCTTGGAACATTGTTAAGCTATGCTACCAATCCACAAACATTGGAGTATAGATGGTGGATCTGGGTTCCTGCATCCATTTTAATCTTATTATTAATGCTTGCCATCCGAAACGTCGGGGAAGCATTGAAGCGTGCTACTGATGCAAGACAACGAAGAGGCTAATATAGGGTGTTTTTTCCCCTCTAGCCTTTTCCTTTACCTAGTATTGACAGAATTTTCGCCAGTGTCTAACTCGCGTAACTTTTAAAGGGTAAATCTATGAATAAGTTACTAACATCAACAGATGTTAAGTATATAGGTTGGCCGCGGAAAAAAGGGATGGCCAACACACAACTTGAACATAAAAGGGAGGATCACACAACATGACAAAAACAAGTTTATCTAAACTGCTTTTTGCAATCATGCTTGTAATGCTACTGGCGCTTGCTGCGTGTGGTGGTGATGATAGTGAATCAGAAAACGCTGATTCAGGTAATAATGACTCTACAAATGAAGAGTCAGGTGCTGATGAAGAAGGTCTATTCTCAATTGACGACTTCAGCAATATTAAGACAAATGAAGGTGAAGCAATTGACGGCGGATCTTTCACATATGGTTTAGTATCTGACACTGCATTTGAAGGTACTCTAAACTGGAACTTCTATTCTGGTAACCCAGATGCAGAAATTATTCAATGGTTTGATGAACCATTACTAACTTGGGATGAAACTTATGTTTATACTCAAGATGGTGCTGCAACATATGAATTAGATGGTAACACGGTAACATTTACAATTCGTGACAATGTAAATTGGCATGATGGTGAGCCTGTTACAGCAGAAGACTTTGCTTTTGCTCATGAAGTAATCGGTCACCCAGATTACGATGGTATTCGTTATGGTACTGACTTCACAAACATCGAAGGTATGGAAGCATATCATGAAGGTGAAGCTGATTCTATCTCAGGTATTGAAGTAATCGATGAAAAAACAATTGCTATTACGTACAAAGAAGTAACTCCGTCTCTTTTAAGTGGTAGCTTATGGACATATCCTTTAGCAAAACATATCTTTGAAGATATTCCAGTAGCAGAAATGTCTTCTTCTGATGCGGTCCGTAAAAACCCGATCGGTTTTGGTCCGTTTGAAGTTGATGAAATTGTTCCTGGTGAGTCTGTAACATTTACGAAGAATGAAGATTATTGGCGTGGAGAGCCTAACCTTGACGAGGTTACGGTTAAAGTTGTAAGTCCAACAACAGTTGTTAATGAACTAGAATCTGGTGGGGTAGACACAGTAAGTTCATTCCCAACAGATCAATATCCAGATAATGCAGACTTAGAGAATGTTGAGTTCCTTGGTAATGTAGACCGTGCGTTTACTTACATGGGCTTCAAACTAGGTACTTGGGATGCTGATGCTGGTGAAGTAGTTCCAGATCCAAATGCAAAAATGGCAAATAAAAACTTACGTCAAGCAATGTGGCATGCTGTTGATAATGATGCTGTTGCTGATAATTTCTATCATGGTTTACGTTGGAATGCAACTACACTTATTCCACCATCACATCCTGAATTCCATGATGAATCAAATCCTGGTCGTACGTATGATGTAGATAAAGCAAATGAACTATTAGACGAAGCAGGATATGAAGATGTTGATGGTGATGGCATGCGTGAAAACCCTGAAGGAGAAGAGCTAGTCATTAACTTTGCTTCTATGTCAGGTGGAGACACTGCAGAACCAATCGCTAACTACTATATTCAATCTTGGGAAAATGTAGGTCTTAAAGTTGAATTAGTTGATGGTCGTTTAATGGAATTCAACTCTTTCTATGATCGCGTTGAAGCGGACGACCCAGATATTGATATTTATCAAGGTGCATGGGGTGTTGGAATTGACATCGACCCTAGATCACTATGGGGTAACTCCGTATCTAACTACACTCGTTGGACAAGTGAAGAAAGTGAACGCTTGTTAGCAGAAGGTGTATCAGATGCTGCCTTTGATTTAGAATATCGTCAAGAAGTTTATAATGAGTGGCAAGAATTAATGGTTGAAGAAGTTCCTGCATTCCCAACACTATATCGTTCTGTAGTTGTACCAGTTAATAACCGTGTTGTAAATTACGGAATTGGTGATGGTACTGGAATCTATCTAAACGAGCTTGGTGTAACTCAGGAAGATCCAATTGTTGCTGAATAACTAGTAAAAGAAGCCCTAATTTGGGCTTCTTTTTTTGTTGAATAAGATAAAATTTTTTTATAAACCTAGCGTATGGTTTTATTACTATAAATTTGGGTTAAGCAGTCACCATGTTCCCCGTTAGTGCTCACTATTGCAGACTCTTATAGTCCCTTCCATTATTCGACAAGTATAACGGTAATTCGACATCCTAACTGACGCATAGCCGAGATGAATAGGCGTCCTTTATACGACGCTAAATAACCTTTTTATTAAATTCACTTTAAAGTCCCATTTTTAGTAAGATACTAATTTTTTTAAAAATTTTTTCGCAAAATACAAAAAAACCCTTGTTTAAAATCTGAAAATAATATATACTTTAAAAAATTGATCATATTGTAACAATTTTGTTACATAAAGAATTGTAATTTGTTTTTTGTTTGCCAGAGGATAGTAAAACCTAAATTGTTTGAAAATTATAAAATAATAGGCATAACTAAGGACAGGCAAAACATACGTAAATTGCATCTAGGGTGATCTGTTCTTAAAGTTTTGCTAATTTTTAAATAAACGGAATCTTATAATTATACGATGGTGAATATAGCCACTAGGAAGCAAGGAGGGGTTACATTGTCAGAAAAATTACTCGAAGTAAAAAACTTAAAAACATCATTTCGAATTAAAGATGATTATTATGCAGCTGTTGATGACGTGTCACTTTCTGTCAATAAAAATGAAGTTTTAGCGATTGTTGGTGAATCCGGTTGTGGAAAAAGTGCATTGGCATTCTCCATTATGGGGTTACATAATCGAGCGAAAATAGAAGGAAATATAATGTTCAAAAATCAAGATATCGCTAACATATCTCCAGCAAAGCTAAATAAGTTGCGCGGAAATAATATGGGGATGATTTTCCAAGATCCCTTAACAGCATTAAATCCACTGATGGAGATTGGTGACCAAATAGGTGAGGCCTTATTACTCCATAATAAGGACCTTTCTAAAGAGAAGAGAAAGGACAAGGTTATCCAATTATTAACCAAAGTTGGAATCCCTCGTCCAGAACATGTGTATGAACAGTTCCCACATGAATTGTCAGGAGGTATGCGACAAAGGGTGGTAATTGCTACAGCTATCGCTAATGAGCCGGAGTTGCTGATAGCAGATGAGCCAACGACTGCTTTGGACGTTACCATTCAATCGCAAATCTTGGATCTTATTAAAGAATTAAAAGATGACATGGATGCTGGAATTATCATGATTACACATGATTTAGGTGTAGTAGCAGAAATGGCTGACAGGGTAGCAGTGATGTATGCAGGTCAGATCGTTGAAGTTTCTGATGTTTATACATTATTTGAAAGCCCATTGCATCCATATACTAGATCATTGTTTAACTCAGTACCAAATACTGCAGAAGCGCAGTCAAAGCTTCACGTGATCCAAGGTATTGTACCGTCATTACAAAAATTACCACGCGAAGGTTGTCGATTTAGTGCAAGAATTCCATGGGTGGAAGAATCAGCTCATGAAGAACATCCTGAGTTACATGAAGTTAGTCCGGGGCACTTTGTACGTTGCACATGTTATAAACATTTTAACTTCCCAGATAGCAGTAAGGAGGAACAACAGCATGGCATTTCTTGAAGTTGAAGATTTGAAAGTCCACTTTCCGATTAAAGGTGGAATTTTTGGAAGAACAGTAGATTATGTCAGAGCGGTTGATGGTGTTTCTCTCTCATTAGAAAAAGGGAAAACCTATGGTCTTGTTGGAGAATCTGGTTCCGGTAAAACAACTACTGGGAGAGCAATAATCGGGCTGAATAAGATTACATCAGGAAAAGTTACATTTGATGGAAATGATATTTCCAACCTGAAATCAAGGTCTGAAGTAAGAAAAGATGTTCAAATGATTTTTCAGGATCCATATTCATCTTTAAACCCAAAGAAACGAGTAATTGATATTGTTGCTGAGCCTCTTCGGAACTTTGAAAAATTATCAAAGAAAGAAGAAAAAATACGGGTTCAAGAATTGCTTGAGTTAGTAGGTTTAAGCCCTGAGAGTATATTAAAATATCCTCATGAATTCTCTGGCGGTCAGCGTCAGCGGATTGGAATAGCCAGAGCGATTGCATTAAAGCCAAAACTAATCATTGCAGATGAACCTGTTTCAGCATTAGATGTATCCGTTCAAGCGCAAGTTTTAAACTTTATGCAAGACATACAACAGGAGTTAGATCTTACGTATTTATTTATTGGACACGATTTAGGGGTTATTAAACATATGTGTGACAAAATTGGAATCATGTATAAAGGCCGTTATGTAGAAGAAGGTACGACGGAAGAGATATTTAATAATCCACAGCATATTTACACGAAGCGTTTGGTAGCTGCAATACCTGACATTGATCCAAAACGACGTCAAGAACAAACGCAGTTCCGTCAAGAAGTAAAAACGGAATACGAACAATCCTACAATGATTACTTTGATGACGAAGGTTTAGCCTATAAATTACAACCAGTAACAGATACTCACCTAGTGGCTTTACCAGAGAAAGGTTGATAAATTATGTGGAAATTCTCTGTGCGAAGAATATTGATAATGATTCCTCAAATAATTTTGTTAAGTATTCTAATTTTTATTTTAGCTAAAATGATGCCTGGTGATGCATTATCAGGTATGGTTGATCCTAATGTTAGTCCTGAAAGGCTAGAAGAGCTACGTGAAAGTCTAGGCTGGAATGACCCTTGGTATGTTCAATATGGTGATTGGGTAGGTGGAGTTGTTCAAGGTGATTTAGGGCAATCGTTTCGATTTAAAATGCCTGTTTCAGAAATTGTTGGACAGCGTATCATTAATACATTTTGGCTATCACTAGCAACCCTAATATTTACTTATTTAATTGCAATTCCTTTAGGTATTACAAGTGGACGTTATAATGATTCACTTCTTGATCAAGCAATAACTAGTTACACCTATATCGGATTTGCAACACCACTATTCATATTTGCACTTGTCATGCTTTGGGTATTTGGGTTTATGCTTGGGTGGTTTCCGACAAGTGGTAGTGTCTCACCAGGCTTGGAGCCCGGAACATTCGAGTATGTAATGAGTAAGATCTATCATCTAATACTGCCGGCAATAGCCATGGCATTAATTACAACCGTTAATACGGTTCAATATCTGAGAAGTGAAATTATAGATACAAAACAAAAAGACTTTATTATTACTGCTCGAGCAAAAGGCGCTTCTGAATCTAGAGTATATAATCGCCATATTTTACGAAACTCACTATTACCGCTTGCAGCGTTTTTCGGATTTGAGATAACGGGATTAATAGGAGGAACAATATTTGTTGAAAACATCTTTGGATACCCGGGGATGGGGCAGTTGTTCCTAGAGTCTATTACACTACGAGACTATAGTGTGGTAACAGCAGTAACTTTATTATTTGGAATTGCTGCCATATTAGGTGCACTACTATCAGACATCATCTTGAGTCTTGTTGATCCGCGAATTCGAATAAAATAGGTAGATTGTGAGGTGGAAAAAATGGAAACAAACAATGCAAATGTAAATGAAGATAATACAAAAATTCAAAAAAGTCCATCCGGGCTTAGTATTATATGGCGAGAGCTTGTAAGGGATAAGTTAGCACTCGTTTCGTTGATCTTTCTAATAGTAATAACCGTTTTTGTATATGGTGTTGCACTAATTCTCGACCAAGACGAGATTGTAAGAGTTGATCTATTTTCTATCCATGAACCACCAGGTGAAGAGTTTATTTTAGGAACGGATTATGGTGGTAGAGATATTTTCGGTCAGCTCATAATAGGAACTCGAAACTCATTATCTATTGGAATTTTAGTTACCTTAATGACAGGTGTAATTGGTATTGTTTTTGGATTAGTCGCTGGCTACTTTGGAGGGAATATTGATAACATCATGATGCGAATCACTGACTTTTTCATGATTTTACCATTCCTAATGATTGTAATTGTGTTTGTTGCAATTGTCCCGAGTTATAGCGTACTTACATTTTCGCTAATTATGACGGCATTTTTATGGATGGGGAAGGCCCGGTTAATAAGATCTAAGGCATTACAAGAAAAAGAGTTAGATTATGTGCAAGCATCCAAGACATTAGGTTCATCAAACTTTAAAATTATGTTTACGCAAGTATTACCAAATATTAGTTCACTAATTATTGTAACCATGACATTGAACTTAGCGAATAATATTGGTTTAGAGTCTGGATTATCCTTCTTAGGATTTGGATTTCCTGAAAGTACACCGAGTTTGGGAACACTCCTTAGTTATGCGAGAAACCCACAGACACTGGAGTATAGATGGTGGATTTGGGTACCTGCATCCGTACTAATTTTATTATTAATGCTAGCTATTCGAAATGTAGGCGAAGCATTAAAACGTGCGACAGATGCAAGACAGCGTAGAGGGTAAATGGAGTATATGATGTATTAAAATTGGCTTGTTTATTCTTTTTAGGAGGTGAGGCCAGGAACTCTGGAACGTAGGATTGTTACCTACATCAATTTATTAATTGATGTTGAGTATAAATTGTTGGTTATATTATTACCTAAGTATAGCTGACAGTAAATGTAAGGTTAAATTAAAGGGGAGGGTATTTAGTATGACAAAAACAAGTATAACAAAGTGGCTATTTGCATTAATGCTTGCGATGGTACTCGTATTAGCTGCATGTAGCGACGACACAAGCAGTGATGATTCTAGTAATGATGATCCAAATACAGAGGAATCATCTAATAACGAAAATGATGGTAATGATGCAGAGGAAGAAGAGCCAGCAGAAGACGATGGATTGTATTCAATTGATGACTTCAGCATGGATAAAACAAATGCTGGTGAAGCAATTGAAGGTGGAACACTAAACTATGGTTTGGTTTCTGATACTGTATTTGAAGGTACATTAAACTTTAACTTCTATTCTGGTAACCCTGACTGGGAAGTAATTTCATGGTTTGACGAACCTTTATTGTATACAGATGCTAACTATACGTATACAAATGAAGGACCTGCAACATATGAAGTTTCTGAAGATGGGTTAACATTTACACTTACAATTAAAGACGGTGTAAATTGGCATGATGGTGAGCCTGTAACTGCAGAAGACTGGGCTTACTCTTATGAAGTAATTGGACACCCTGATTACACTGGTGTTCGTTACAATGATGACTTCACAAATGTAGTTGGTATGGAAGAATACCACGCTGGTGAAGCGGATGAAATCTCAGGTATTGAAATTGTCGATGAGAAAACATTGAAAATTACACACCATGAAACTGGTCCATCGATGGTAACTGGAGGAATTTGGACTTATGCAATGCCGAAGCACTTATTTAGTGAAATTCCAGTTGCAGAAATGGAAGAATCGGATCTAGTACGTGAAAACCCAATTGGTATGGGACCATTTAAAGTAGAAAGCATTGTTCCTGGTGAGTCTGTAGTTTATTCTAAAAACGAAGACTACTGGAATGGAGAGCCTAAATTAGATGAAGTTGTTCTTAAAGTAGTAGCTCCAGAAACAGTTGTTAATGAATTAGAAACTGGTGGAGTAGACTTAGTTAACAGCTTCCCAACAGATCAATTCCCAGATAATGCGGATATGTCAAACGTTGAATATCTAGGTATGATCGACAATGCATATACGTACATTGGATTTAAATTAGGTCATTGGGATGCAGACGCTGGTGAAGTTGTCATGGATCCAGATGCAAAAATGGCTGATGTGAATTTACGTAGAGCTATGTGGCATGCAGTAGATAATGATGCTGTAGGTAGAGAGTTCTATAATGGGTTACGTTGGAATGCAACATCGTTAATCATTCCATTCTTCCCAGACTACTATGATGATACAATTGATGCACCAACTTTTGATCCAGATGAAGCCAATAGACTTCTTGACGAAGCTGGATATGAAGACGTAGATGGTGATGGAATCCGTGAAAATCCTGAAGGAGAAGAGTTAGTAATTAACTTTGCTTCGATGTCAGGTGGAGACACTGCAGAACCTATTGCAAACTACTACATTCAATCTTGGGAAAATGTAGGTCTTAAAGTTGAACTAGTAGATGGTCGATTAATGGAGTTCAACTCTTTCTATGACCGTGTTGAAGCGGATGATCCAGATATCGATATTTACCAAGGCGCTTGGGGTACAGGTACTGACGTAAACCCTTCTGGATTATACGGTAGAAATGCTAGCTACAACTACCCACGTTATGCTAGTGAAGAAAATGATCGTTTACTAGCTGAAGGTAACTCTGAAGCTGCACTTGATGTAGAATACCGTCAAGAAGTTTACAGTGAATGGCAACAGCTTATGGTTGAGGATATTCCAGTATTCCCTACACTATATCGTTCTGTAGTAATTCCTGTTAACGAGCGTGTAATTAACTACTCAATTGCACCAGATAAGTACATTCGTCATGAAATTGCAGTTACTCAAGAAGAACCAGTAGTAGCTGAATAATAGCAGAAAGGAGCCCAAGTTGGGCTCCTTTTGTATTTGCTTAGAAATAGACATGTTTAAAGCTCTATAAAAGGCAATTCGTCATGAAGTAGGATGAATTGTCTTTTTATCATTGAATCTATAAATTTAGTTGTTGTTATAAGTTTGATGCGTATTTGATGTATTATGCGTTATGACTTGTAATTTTAGATTCATGCTATTACACCGCTTCGGAAACACATTTCGTTTTTCCGCGTGCGGTTGGTGAGCCTCCTCGTGTAAAACATGTGCGTCTGCGTCTACTAGTAACTCTTCGAAGCGAATTCCTCGGCGCAAAGGAACAAAGAAGCATAATCAAGTAGTACCCTGGCTGTGGCCGTGCCCGCGGAAAGCGAAGCATTCTGCCGTAGCGGTATTCTAAAACTACATCCATTAGTAATGGAAAATCGAAACAAAATGTTACGACGCCTTATATACGTTAAGTAACAAACTACTAAAATGACAATTGGATTACAAATCTAAATATTTTTCAAGAAAATCTATTATTTTAGTAATAAAATCTAGTAGTTCTGTCAATCCTTGTACTAGACTTTTAAAAAGTCTTTAACAGCATTGCATTTTAGAGGATGTAATGCTGGAAAACAAAGGAGGAACTACTTATGAAGAAATTAGTAGCAGGAATTGCTCTAATTAGCCTGATTGCAGGTGTTTCTGTAAATAATGTTTCCGCAGAAGAATATGAAGTAGAAAAAGGAGATAGCCTCTGGAAGATTGCTCAAGAATTTGATACGACAATTAACGAAATTATAGAGATAAACGATTTAGAAGAAACCGTAATTTTTCCAGAGCAAAAATTACAAATCTATGAGGAATATGAAGTCCGGAAGGGAGATACATTATACGGGATTGGTAAAAAGTATGATGTATCGGTAGACGAGCTGATGGAATGGAATGAATTATCATCGGATCTAATTGTAATTGGACAAGTATTATCCATCGTAACAACTTCAGATGAAGCTGAAATTAGAGCAGCATCAACTGTATCTGAAGATGGCGTTGCTTCAAACGTTGAACCAGAAGGAAAAACAATTTCGGTATCAGCTACAGCATATACAGCAGAGTGTGATGGGTGTAGTGGAATAACGTATACAGGGATTAATTTAAATGAGAATCGAAATGCTAAGGTGATTGCGGTAGACCCAAGTGTCATTCCATTGGGAACTGAAGTATATGTAGAAGGGTATGGATATGCAATAGCAGGAGATATTGGAAGTGCGATAAAAGGGAACAGGATTGATATTCATTTACCAACGAAAAAAGAAGCCCTAGAATGGGGAGTAAGAACAGTAAATGTAACCATTATGAATGAGTAGATGAACTATTATTACTGATTACGAATCATAATGTAAAAGGAAAGCATCAAATAAAATGCTTTCCTTTTTTTTGTGAAGAAAAATAGTTTTCATATTAATAACTAGAATTGTCTATTCATAGATTGACCAGGGTCAACGATTTCATTCTCATCATTATTTTGTGTCATACCGACAATACTAAAACCGATAATCAGCATCAAAAATAACGCGATTAATACCTTTTTCATTCCTAATGCCTCCAAGAAATTAATTCACATAGAATAGTATAATAAAAAATTCTCTATATGGCTATCCTTTTATGAATGGTTTTAGAGGTAAATCTTACAAATAAATTGAGACAATTTAAGTATGTTTCATGATTTATTTAAGATACTAATACTAGGTAATCATTTCTTCAATGTATACCCATAGTAAACATTTATTTAGTTTTATGATAAACTATGTATAAAATAAGGTTTAACCCTGTTTAGTGTTTGTCTCAAATAGACAAATAATTATAAAACGCTTACATAAATAAGGAGGATGTACTATGTCCAGTAAAGTGTTGGATCAATTTTTAAATGAAAATATTGCAGACCTAAAGGACCGAGGGCTATATAATGAAATCGATCCTGTACAAGGAGCAAATGGACCTAAAATCAATATTGAAGGAAAGGAATTAATTAATCTTTCTTCCAATAATTATCTTGGTCTTGCTACAGATGAGAGATTAAAGGAAGTAGCCAAGAACGCCGTTGATTCTCATGGGGTAGGTTCAGGTGCCGTTCGTACCATTAATGGTACCTTAGACCTGCATATTGAACTAGAAAAAAGGTTAGCTGAATTTAAAGGAACGGAAGCAGTTATTTCGTTCCAATCTGGATTTAACTGTAACATGGCTGCAATTTCAGCTGTTATGGACAAAAATGATGCAATTCTCTCAGATCAATTGAATCACGCTTCCATTATTGATGGCTGCCGTTTATCAAAAGCGAAAATCATTCCGTTTAATCATTCGGACATGGATGATCTGCGTCAAAAGGCGAAAGAAGCAGTTGAATCTGGCCAATACAATAAAATTATGGTCATTACCGACGGTGTCTTTTCAATGGATGGAGACGTAGCGAATTTACCTGAAATCGTTAAAATTGCCGAAGAATTTGACTTAATAACCTATGTTGATGATGCACATGGTTCTGGTGTTTTAGGAAAAGGTGCAGGAACTGTTAAGCATTTTGGGTTACAGGACAAAATTGACTTTCAAATGGGTACTTTATCCAAAGCGATTGGTGTAATTGGTGGGTATGTAGCTGGTAAAGCTAATTTAATCGATTGGTTAAAGGTTCGTTCCCGTCCATTTCTTTTCTCTACGGCAGTTTCTCCTGCAGATGCAGCTGCTAGTAAAAAGGCTGTTGAGTTGTTAATGGAAAGTACAGAGTTGCATGACAGACTATGGGAAAACGGCAATTATTTAAAAGAAGGTCTAAAGAAATTAGGTTTTGATATTGGTGACAGTGAAACACCAATAACACCATGTGTTATCGGTGATGAAAAAGATGCTCAAAAGTTCAGTAAACGTTTATACGAAGAAGGTGTTTACGCAAAATCCATTGTATTTCCAACTGTACCAAGGGGAACAGGAAGAGTACGGAACATGCCGACAGCAGCACATACAAAAGAGATGTTAGATGATGCGATAGCTATTTATGAAAAAGTCGGTAAGGAAATGGGATTAATCTAAGCTGGAAGGAACACAGACAAAGGTTAGAGAGGGAAAACAATGAAAAAAATTCTTGTTACGGGAGCTTTAGGACAGATCGGTTCAGAGCTTGTTTCAAAGCTTCGTGAGCTTTATGGCTCATCAAATGTTATTGGATCAGATATACGTAAAGAAGGCGATGTCGTTGAGCAAGGTCCTTTTGAAATTATCGACGTTACTGATGAAAAACGCTTATATGAAGTAGCAAAGGAGTATAAAGTTGATACCGTAATGCACCTTGCTGCATTATTATCTGCTACTGCGGAAAAAAATCCAAAGCTTGCTTGGGATATTAATATGGGTGGTCTTGTGAATGCGCTAGAAGTAGCAAGAGAACTTGACTTACAATTTTTTACGCCAAGTTCAATTGGAGCATTTGGACCAACGACTCCTAAAGATGGGACACCACAGGATACACTTCAGCGTCCAACTACGATGTATGGTGTAAATAAGGTCTCTGGTGAGTTATTGTGTGACTATTACTGTCAGCGATTTGGGGTTGATACAAGAGGTGTTCGGTATCCAGGACTAATATCTTATGTAGCTCCTCCTGGTGGTGGGACAACTGACTATGCTGTTGAAATTTACTACGAAGCCATAAAAAATAAAGCATACACATCTTATATTGGTGAAGGTACGTATATGGACATGATGTATATGCCAGATGCGTTAAATGCGATTGTTCAATTGATGGAGGCAGATCCAAGTAAGCTAGAGCATCGCAATGCATTTAACATTTCAGCAATATCTGCTGCCCCAGAGGATTTTGCAAAGGCAATTCGAAAGCACATTCCTGAATTTGAATTATCCTATGATGTAGATCCTGTAAGGCAAAAAATTGCAGATAGCTGGCCAAACAGCATAGATTCTTCTGCTGCTGCAAAAGAATGGGGCTTTAAAGCAGAATATGATCTCGATAAAATGACTAAAGAAATGTTAGAGAAAATCAGTGAAAAATCGAATAGATAATAAGAGAGGCGTCCCTATCTATGATGAAGGGGCGTTTTTTCGTCTGATATATGCATAATTTAATCAACCAATACCCCGAATTCCGCACCCAACCGCACCAAGTTCTATCCTTTCTTCCCGCCAAATAAAAAACGCTCCCTACATAGGGAGCGTTCACCTTAAGCATACATTTCGCTTATTTGATTTTGTAATTCACGATCAGATACATATTCATCATAGCTCATTTCTTTATCAACTATACCTTTAGGTGTAATTTCGATAAGTCTATTCGCAATACTTTCGATGAATTGGTGGTCGTGTGAAGTAAAGAGAATGGAACCTTTAAATTTCATTAGTCCATTATTTAAGGCTGTTATTGATTCTAAGTCCAAGTGGTTGGTTGGTTCATCTAGTAGTAATACATTGGCATTACTCAGCATCATCTTTGAAAGCATACAACGAACCTTTTCCCCACCGGACAATACGCTAGCTTTTTTCAATGCTTCTTCGCCAGAAAACAACATTCTTCCAAGGAAACCGCGTAAAAATGTTTCTGTTTCATCCTCTGGAGAGAATTGACGAAGCCAGTCGACTAATGTCAAGTCACTGTTTTCAAAGAACTTGCTATTATCCTTTGGAAAATAGGATTGCGATGTGGTCACACCCCATTTGAAAGTCCCAGCATCCGGTTCCATTTCACCCATTAGGATTTTGAATAATGTTGTTTTAGCAATATCATCTTTTCCGACAAGTGCAATTTTGTCATCTTTGTTCATGGTAAAGCTAATGTTATCAAGAACTTTTTTCCCTCCAACCGTCTTGGTTAGTCCTTCGACACGTAATAAATCATTGCCGATCTCACGCTCTGGACTAAAAGCTATATAAGGGTATTTACGAGAGGAGGGTTTGATATCATCCAACGTAATATTGTCTAATAGCTTCTTCCGAGAGGTCGCCTGCTTAGATTTGGAAGCATTCGCACTAAAGCGAGCAATAAATGCTTGTAACTCTTTAATTTTCTCTTCTTTCTTCTTATTAGCTTCCTGCGCCATTTTCGACGCCAGTTGGCTCGATTCATACCAAAAATCATAGTTACCAATGTATATTTCAATTTTTCCATAGTCAACATCGGCAATATGGGTGCATACCTTATTTAAAAAGTGTCTATCGTGTGAAACAACAATTACTGTATTTTCGAAGTTAATCAGAAATTCCTCTAGCCATTGAATCGCTTGGATATCTAGACCGTTCGTAGGCTCGTCCAGCAATAAAATATCGGGATTACCAAATAAACTTTGTGCAAGTAATACTTTTACCTTTTGATCAGCAGCTAAGTCGGCCATTTTCATCGTGTGCAAAGATTCTTGAATCCCTAATCCTTTTAATAGAATAGCCGCATCGGATTCTGCTTCCCATCCATTCATTTCAGCAAATTCACCTTCAAGCTCTGCTGCTCTCATACCATCTTCTTCGGAAAACTCAGCTTTCATATAGATCGCATCTTTTTCCTGCTTAACCGCAAACAATCTCTCGTGTCCCATTAAAACCGTTTCAAGCACTTGATGATCCTCGTATGCGAAATGGTCCTGTTTTAATACAGCAAGGCGTTCTCCTGGAGACATAGAAACATTTCCAGTTTGTGGTTCTATTTCACCGGATAAAATTTTAAGAAATGTTGATTTTCCAGCTCCATTAGCACCTATAACACCGTAACAGTTTCCGGGAGTGAATTTGAGATTAACATCTTCGAAAAGCTTTTTATCACCATATCGTAAACTAACATTAGTAACGTTTATCATATATTTAAAATATCCTCCAATATAAATAATCAATCAACGTTAGCTTACGTGATTTCAAGGATTTCGTCAATGTTTTAGCGATTTCTAACCGATTTGTATGGGGGATTTTGTAACAAATTAAATTATTTCTTTAAAATCCTAAAAATTAACTTGTTTAATTATCATTTTTTCGGTAAAGTTTTGAGTATGATAATTTATAATTTTTTGTTATTGGGGTGAGTGAGGGGGAGTTTTAATGAGAGAAAAGTCAATCTATCTTCTCTTTTCAGATACAGGGACTTATTTATCAAGAGCGATTAATTATTGTACCAAGCAGTCTCTAAATCATGTATCCATAGGATTTGATTCAGAGTTAAAGGAAGTATACAGCTTTGGTCGAATTAATCCTAGGAATCCATTTAGCGGTGGATTCGTTAAGGAAGATATTAGAGGGGACTTTTTGGAAAGGGCGAACTGCAAGATCTACACCATGCAAATTACAGAATCTGATTATAACAAGATTTTGACGAATATTAAAGAGATAGAAGCGGAAGCAAGCAATTATAAATATAATTTTATCGGATTAATCGGTGTACTACTACAGATTGAAATAAATCGAAAGAACGCATTGTTTTGTTCGCAATTTGTTGCAACAGTTCTTAAAGACTGTAAAGAGCTTTGTCTAGAAAAGCCACATTGCTTTGTTACCCCAGCTGATATTCGGGAGCAGTTGGGACTACAATTAATCTATCAAGGGAAACTTGGTGATTACCCAGATCAATTAATTGCCGAATCTGACATTAAGTCTGATGAGACATTAGTTCCGAAGCAATCATTTTTATTACTTGTATCTAAAAAGGTTAAACAATATGTTTTTCGATAAACGCACATAAAGAAGAGCCGTATCATCATATAGATGCGGCTCTTCTTCTTAGGCATGTAAATACATTGTCGAAGTTATTCTAATTCAGGTGGTAAGTCAATTCCTAATGTTTCATATGGTACCTTCAATTTAAATGCGAGATTGTTTGCTCCTAAATCAATATGTTCCACACTAACATGAAAATTACTTCGAATATCCATTTCTGTTACGGCAACATATATTTCTTCATCTTTTGGGTTGATCACTACCCATTCTGGTGTTGGCAAATATTTTTTCATGTATTCCATTATTTTTTGGTTGGGTAGCTGTAATAATCCAATCGAAATGGATCGTTGTTTTAAAACGACATCACCATTATCTTGTACAATTGGTTCTAAATGTACAGATAGTGGCACAGTTGTTGAAAATGCTGGTAATTCTCCAAGAAGATGTACATCATCTTCTAATACAATACTATATTGATGATTTGTGTTTTTTAACATTTCATCCAAGTAGGCATTAACCAGCTCATTTAAATTCTTCTTCGTTGTTCGTATAATAAATTCGGAGCTTTTTTGACTATTTTCTTCTTTCGGTTCAGCTAATTCCTTAACTTCCTTTACTGGCCAAAAAATAAGGGTAATCAACACGCCAAAGATTAACAGATTACATGTGAGCAAAATAAAAAATAATTGACGCCAATTTCTGTTTTTTGGCTGTTTGTTTTCGGCCATGTCGCTCACCTTTCCTCCGTTAAGTACTCTAAAACGCGATCAGCTATCATTTTATACCCATCTTCATTAGGATGAAAATGATCATCAGCAAAAACATTTAATTCTGTTTCCGTAAAGAGGTCTTTCGTGGGGATAAATGTACCACTCACCTCGTTTTCAATCAATTCTTTTCCTACGTTATTCCAATCATCAACAATTCTATCTAATTCCTGAATTTCTGGGAAGTATTGTGAGAATGGGTTATAGAATCCAATTAAATAAATCTCTGTATGAGGATTTAATGCATGGATTCGGTTTAATATCGTTTTTAAGCGATTTTCATAATGTACGATTTCATTAGAGAATTGTTCATAATTTAAGTTCGTAAAATTTTCTTTAACTACTTGCATAATGTCGTTAGCGCCTATTGTAATTAGAACAAGATCGGATTGCTGAATGGATTCTGTTATTTCAGGCTCTTCCAGGCGAGTTAATAATTGATCCGTTCGATTTCCCCGTTTTCCAAAATTGTCAAAATGAACCCGTTCATTTGCCTGAAGAAGCTTCTCTTCAATAATCCCTACATAACCACCTTGATTTGTGTCATCCCCGACACCTTGAGTTAGGGAGTCACCGATAGCAACAATATTTGTTTCCTCATGCTTGAAAAAATCAATCGTACTTTCCACAGCTTCAGAAATAAACTCCCCTAAATTGTTATTTGATTCCTCAGTGCTTTCTTCATTTAACTCTTCGATTTGTTCCTCAGCTTCTTCGGCAATTGTTTCTTCATCCTCGCGATTTTCGGTAGGACGATCGGGCTTGTTAATGGTTAGGGTTGACCTTGGTTTATCGTTAAGAATATATAAGAAAATTCCACTACAAATAAGTACGAGTAGGATTGTAAAGATAATTAATTTGCGCTTCATGTATACCCGCCTATCCTTCAAAGATTCTTCATTAGCAGATTGGAAAACCAAACCTGCATAAGTGCAGCTAAGGCATTCGCCCTAAAAGTTTAGGCAGAAGCCAAGTTTTCTAACATTATATGAATGAAAGCGAATCATATCTACTCTTTTTATTATATACCCATTTTTTAGAGGTTTTAAAAGAGAAATAATAGCTTAGAAAACACCTAGCTTACCCTTTATTTTATAGGAAAAAACATCAGATTCCAAATACCAATAATAGGATCAAACACAAGGTTTTTGACAACGCAAAAACCGAACGAATGATTCATTTCTTAAATGTAGAATTCGTTCGGATGTTACTGTTGATGTACATAATGTATATTATGTGACGTAAGAGCAACTTGATTTCCGCTGCAGCCATTCGCTTTCCACGGGTACTGCCTCGGCCAGGGTAAATAAAGGAATGAGGATCCCAAACCATGCTCCAGAAGGATTATTTCGTCCATTTAGCGGAATGAGGATCCACTGGGTTCGTGATGAGGATTGTGGTTCCGTTAAATGGCGAAAATACCGCCCAAACAAGGAGTATGAGGATCCTCATTCCTCTATTAGCCATAAATCAGCGTAAATCGTACGCGAAAAAGGTAAATAAAGGAATGAGGATCCCAAACCATGCTTCAGACGGATTATTTGTTCCATTTAGCGGAATGAGGATCCACCTTGTCATTGATGAGGATTGTGGTTCCGTTAAATGGCAAAAATACCGCCCAAACAAGGAGTATGAGGATCCTCATTCCTCTATTAGCCATAAATCAGCGCAAATTGCACCCAAAAAAGGTAAATAAAGGAATGAGGATCCAAAACCACGCTCCAGAAGGATTATTTCGTCCATTTAGCGGAATGAGGATCCACCTTGTCATTGATGAATTTACGTCGCATCATACATCAACTACGTATTAGATCCAAAGGTTAAATCAACCTTAACTACTTCACCCTATTATAGTCGAGAATTAGTTATATCCTCCTGGCTCTCGTCGTTGAGAAAAGCAATTAGATAAAATCTGCTATGTAATTTTCCCATTTTTGATATTCAGTTAAAAAACCGTCATGACCAAATATCGTTTCGACATAATGATAGGTACAGTTGGGAGCTATTTCAGCAAACTGTTGGATGTGCTTTGGTTCATATATCAAGTCATTAGCATAACCTATAGCTAACAATGGACGCCTGTATAATTGACAAGCTTTTTTCCATCCACCTCTATTTCTCCCTATATCATGATTGTTCATTGCCTGTAATAGATAAATATAACTGTTTGCATCAAAACGGTTTGCTAGCTTTTTCCCCTGATAATTTAAGTAGGATGAAACAGCATAGCAATCATTACTATGTTTGCGGTCAAATCTCTCCGTAAATAGAGCTGCACTTCGATAGGTAACCATTCCAACCATCCGAGCGATTTCTAACCCGTGAATTTGTTGATTGGCGAAATACCTTCCATTTTGCCAATTTGGGTCGTTTCGAATGGTAGCTTCAGCAATATGATTAAAAGCAATGCCATAATCAGAAAAACGGGGAGTCGAGGCAAGGCTGATTAGTTTGTTCATAAAGGTAGGGAATAGTAACCCCCATTCTAAAACTTGCATTCCACCTAATGATCCACCAATGATAGCGTGTAGTGATTTAATATGTAATTTTTCTAATGCGAGATATTGTGCTTGAACCATATCGCGTACAGTAATTTTAGGGAAGGTTGTGCGGTAAGACGTACCTGTTTTCGGGTCAAGTGATGTCGGTCCAGTCGACCCATTGCATCCACCTAGAACATTAAATGTGAGGACTTGATAATGCATTGTGCTAATGGCTCGATCATGACCAATAAGTCCATCCCACCAGCCGGCAGTAATTTCGTTCCCGACGGTTATATGGTTACCAGTTAACGCGTGGCAAACAAGAATAATGGGTTTTCCGCTAACTCCAACCAACTCATAAGTTAAGGTTACATTTTCTAACGTTTCACCAGAAGATAAGGAGAGGGGACCAATAGACACTTCTCCAGTTTGATACGGTATTTCTGATTGTAAATAAGCCATGATCCCACTTCCTTAAATTTATAATTAGCAACAAGCCATTACTGTCGCTAAAGAAAACCTAGTCCTGCATTATCACCTGTAGCAACTCCAGCTAAGGATTTTATTCATTATGTTTACCCCATAAAAATCATACAAGATGATGTAATGCAATGTCTCCCTTTAAATTGCGCAATTCCTCAGAAATCGAGCGATTTTCAATGACAGAAATACCTGCTGCTTTTGCGTGTTGTAATAGCTGATCCGATTGATTGGACTGCTCTACCCAAATGATTTTTCCTTGTTTATTAATGAATTGTTCGATGGTTGTCGGTGGTAAATCGTGATTATGAACGAATACAGCATCCACTTCATAGGGAATATCAACCAATTCATGAAAGCTTTCTAATTGGTTCTCTAACGATGATCCAACTGAGACAACATGATAGCCTAGTTTTTGTAGTGACTGGAGTTGCTCTATCTTATTGGAATATACAGCAATGACCTTTTGGCGTACCGATCCATTACTGCGATCAAATGGAGAAGCTAACAGCCAACGTATTGTATCTTCCTCCGTCTGAGTGTATAAACGGCTTTGTCGTGTTGCTTTGGAAATAGCCTGATCAAGATCTCTTATAATATCTGTTGCTGCTTCGATACCAATCGATAGACGTACTAATTCTTCGGTTACCCCACTGCTTTTTAGTTCTTCAGCAGTTAGTTGCTGATGGGTTGTTGATGCAGGGTGAATGATGAGCGATTTTGCATCACCGACATTTGCAACATGGGACCAAAGCTTCACTTGGTCAATTAGCTTTCTCCCTGCTTCACGTCCGCCTTTTATCCCAAATGTAATCATGGAACCGAACCCGCCGTTTAAGTACTTTTTAGCAAGTTCATGGGATGGGTGATCAGATAAACCGGGATAGTTAACCCATTCGACAGCAGGGTGATTCTGTAGAAAGCTAGCAACTTTATCTGCGTTTTCGATGTGGCGTTCCATTCGTAAGTGAAGTGTCTCTAAGCCTTGTAAAAGTAAAAAGGCATTTTGTGGGCTTAGGCAGGCACCAATATCACGTAGCAATTGAACCCGTAGCTTTGTTGCAAAAGCGGCAGGACCAACATCGATGTATTTTAATCCATTATAGCTTTCATCTGCTTCTGTAAATCCAGGGAATTTGCCATTATCCCAATCGAAGCGTCCACCATCAACAACTACACCCCCAATGGATGTACCGTGACCACCAATCCATTTGGTTGCAGAATGGACAACGATATCCGCACCCCATGTAAGTGGTTTGGAAAGAATAGGTGTCCCGAAAGTATTATCTATGATAAGTGGTATATGATGCTGGTGTGCAAGGTCTGCAACCGCCTCTATATCGAAAACATTTAAGCTAGGGTTTGTAATAGTTTCACCAAACACGGCTTTTGTTCTATCTGTTATAGCATTTTTAATCTCTTCTACGTTTGTTCCATCTACAAACTTTACATCAATTCCATATCGGGGAAGTGTATTTGCAAACAGATTATAGGTACCGCCATATAAATTACTATCGGCAATAATTTCGTCCCCTGAGCTTGCAATGTTTAAAATAGCAAGCGTAATAGCAGCCATTCCAGATGATGTAGCAACCGCAGCAACGCCATCTTCAAGTAATGCAATACGTTGTTCAAATGCATCCACGGTTGGGTTTCCAATTCTCGTGTATATGTTACCGGGTTCTTGTAGTCCAAAGAGATTTTGGGCATGTTCTGTATCTCGGAATACGTAGGAAGTAGTTTGGTAGATTGGGACCGCTCTTGATCCCGTAGTTGGATCGGGGATCTGACCCCCGTGTAAAAGATTTGTTTCTGGACTTGAAATTTGAAATTCTGTCATTTTTATTCCTCCTTTAGTAGTTATCTGGAGGAAGAGGAAATAAAAAACCCCCTTCCTAAGAAGAGGGCGCGTATTGGAATACCGTTCCTCCTCTTATCTTCCAGATCAAATGGATCTGTAGGATTTAGCACCTTTAAATGCAAGATATTCTTGCGTTAAGGTTGCCGGACTTCATCGGGCCTATTCCCTCCGTCACTCTTGATAAGAGATTTTAAGTTAACTTGATGAGTATTATAATCGATGTCAATTTGAATTGTCAATAAATTAATAAAAGATTATATCTTTTGAACTAGCTGCGTTGTTTTCGAAATGGGTGCTTATACACCGATCCTAAATAGATAAATAAAGCAATCCAAATAAGACTAAAAGCGATTAAATGTGCTTGCGAAAATGTTTCATGGTATACGAAAATTCCTAGGAATAACATTATGGTTGGAGCAAAATATTGTAAGAATCCAACCATTGCTAATGGGATTCGTTTTGCTCCACTAGCAAATAATAATAACGGAATCGCTGTTGCTACACCAGCACCCATCAACAGTAAATTGGTAGTTGCTATTGTATCTACTGCCCCAAATGTATTTTTGGGAATCATATATAGATAAATGAAGGCAAGTGGCGTGATGATCATTGTTTCGATCGTTAGCCCAAACATAGCTGGGATATCTACCGTTTTTTTGAATAGCCCATATAACGCGAAAGATAGGGCCAAGGTTAGAGATACCCATGGAAAAACACCATAACTTATGGTTAAGTATAGAACCCCAATTCCAGCTAAAATAACAGAAAACGCTTGTTGTTTGGATAGCTTTTCTTTAAGAACAATAATCGCTAGCAATATACTTACCAATGGATTGATGTAATAACCAAGACTTGCTTGGATAACATGATCGCTATTAACAGCCCAAATATAAGTGAGCCAGTTAAGACTAATTACAACAGATGCTAGTGTAATGCCAATTAGTTTTTTTCTATCTTGAAGAATAATTTTACATTGCTGTATAAATGGTCGCCATTTTTTAAGGACCAGAACAATAATCAACATAAAAAGAAACGACCATATGATTCGATGTGCAAGAATCTCACCTGCAGGAACCTCATCGACAAGTTTCCAATAAATCGGCAAAAATCCCCATAAAATGTATGCTCCTGCTGTGTAAATAATTCCTAATTTATCCGTGTTATTTTCCATCGTCAGACCTTCTTTTTAAATAGACTTATTTTATTCGTAATTTATTTATACTGTCCGTAACTATATGTTGGAGATTGCTCATTCATCACTTATAGCCATATTTCTTAATAAGTAGTGTAATTTTAGAACCTTGGTTATAAAAAAGCAATTAAATTGTTTACAAGACTTTCTAGATAACAAAAAAGAAAACGCTTTCAAAAATAAGAATTATAGAATATGATAGTAATAAAGGACCTAACGAAAATATAAATAGGGGGAGAGTTACATTGTCTCGTAAATATAATCAATTTGAAACGTCTGTCATTCATGAGGGATATGATGCAAAAGATATGTTAGGAAGCTTGGCTACACCATTATTTCAAACATCTACGTATACATTTACTTCGGCGGAGCAGGGAGAGAGAAGATTTGCCGGAGAAGAGGAAGGCTATATTTATTCGCGATTAGGGAACCCAACCGTTACGGTATTAGAGGAACGCATTGCAGCATTAGAAAATGGCGAACGAGGACTAGCGTTTGGGTCAGGAATGGCGGCAGTTTCTGCAGTTCTTATTGCTTTAACGAAGGCAGGGGATCATATATTATGTTCTTCTGGTTTATATGGATGCACATTTGGGCTGCTGACCATGATGAAGGAAAAGTATAATATTGCGCATGATTTTTCAGCAATGGAATCAAAGGATGCGCTGAGGTCACGTATAAAACCAGAGACAGCATGCATTTATGTAGAGACACCAATAAATCCAACAATTAAATTGATTGATCTGAAAATGGTCGCAGAAGTAGCGAAAGAATACAATATTCCTGTCGTAGTTGATAATACATTCTCTTCACCATATCTACAACGACCATTGGAGCTTGGCTGTGATGTTGTGATTCATAGTGCGACAAAATATATTGGTGGTCATGGAGACGTCATTGCTGGGTTAGTAGTAGGTACGAAGGAATTTCTCGATTCTGTTGCGATGACAACACAAAAAGATATTGGCGGGGTCATTTCACCTTTTGATGCTTGGTTATTATTGCGTGGTTTAAAAACATTACCGATTCGGATGGATCGCCATTGTGACAATGCCGAAAAAATTGTATCAGAATTAAAGCATCATTCAAAAGTTACAGCTGTCTACTATCCGCTAGAAGAAGGTGCTGAAATATCCATTCAAGAACAACAGATGAAACGCGGTGGTGGGGTTATTTCATTTGAAATAGATGGAACCAAAGCGGATGCACAACAATTTTTGAACAAACTTAGCTTTTTAAAAATAGCAGTTAGCCTAGGAGATGCAGAAACGTTGATTGAGCACCCTGCAACAATGACACATGCGGTGGTTCCAGAAGAGTCTAGGCTCGAAATGGGTATTACTGACCAGCTTATTCGCCTTTCAGTCGGTTTAGAAGCATGGAACGATATTTGGGCAGACCTCAAACAAGCGCTTGATCAGATATAAAATACAGCTTTACTGTGGTCGCTTGTTCCAAGGTTTTAAAGTCCCAACAATTGTTTCTTGATAATCATTTTGTATGACTTTTATGACACCGTTGGCAATTTCGTCATGTGTTAGCCATCGGGAAACATTATCCTCAATAACAAAACCAAGGTAAATGCGTCTGTACTGGCAGTTTTCAGGTACAGGCGTATTTTCTTTTACAAAGAATGATGAGCTTCCCTGGACATGCAATAACTTCCAAGTTTTGTTTCGGGATTTGAATTGATTTAGTATAAGCGGCAGTGCGTGTGGCGCCGATGAATGGATCCAACTGACAACTAAATCAGGCACCCCGTATTTCTCAAATGCGCTGCTAACTTTTTGAAGTAACTGTTCTTCCTCGTGATAATCTACCGTTAGCGGAAGAAGTTGTTCAGGGTTAGGATTTCGGCTTTTCATGGTATCAAATTTTTCCCGGTTCCGATTGATTACAAAAACGAAATATCCTTGTTCCACTAACCAATGACAAACACGTTCTAGCATACCAGTTCCACCAATTACCAATGCATAGGCTTTTTCACTTTCACTCATCAAATGTCCTCCCTTTTTCATACAGTATAGTATATAGATGGTAACAGAAACAAATCGAAGCGAGTCGCAATGTATGTATTACCACTTTATGCTATATTATAAGTAGGACATTAATGTATAGAAGGGGATTATCATATGGATTTCATGCCCTATTTATTGGGATCGGTCATGTTTTTTAATATTGTATTAGGGGTATCCATTGTTTTTTTAGAAAGAAAAGATGCAAGCTCTGCATGGGCATGGTTAATGGTATTGCTTTTTATCCCTGTAGCAGGCTTTTTTCTTTATTTAATTTTTGGTCGTCGTTTAAGCAATCAACGAATTTTTTCATGGGATACAAAATCAAGGCTCGGTGTTCAAAAGGCTGTTCAAACCCAATTAAAGGAAATGGAAACAAATCAGTTTCCATTCAAAAACGAGGAATTAAAAAATTATCAGTCATTATACTATCTACATTTGAAGAATGATGATGCGATTCTAACACAAGATAATCGTGTTAAGATCTTTACCGACGGGCATGAGAAGTTTGATCGTTTAATCAAAGATATGGAAACAGCAACAGACCATATTCATTTACTATATTACATATTGAGAAATGACGAATTAGGTCAACGAATTGCCCATGTACTGAGGAAAAAGGCGAGAGAAGGAATAGAAGTTCGTGTCCTCTATGATGATATGGGATCTAGAAGGATAGGGAGAAAATACCTGAAACGATTGCGCGAATCGGGCGTACAGGTTGAATCCTTTTTCCCACCGAAAATACCAAACATTAACTTTAAAATTAACTACCGAAATCATCGAAAACTAGCGATCATTGACGGGAAAATAGGTTATATCGGTGGTTTTAATATTGGTGACGAGTATTTGGGGAAAAGCAGCCGATTTGGATATTGGCGTGACACGCATCTACGTATTGTAGGAAGTGCAGTTCAACAAATGCAAACACGATTTATTTTAGATTGGAATCAAGCTTCACGCAATGACATTTTGTATGATGAGCGGTATTATGAAGCAGAGCCTTCTGGTGATGTGGGTATTCAGATTGTTTCTAGTGGTCCAGACTCTGATTGGGAGCAAATAAAAAACGGATACATAAAAATGATTCTTTCAGCCAAAAAATATGTTTATATTCAAACGCCTTACTTGATACCAGACGAAAGCTTGCGAGATGCATTACGTATCGCAGCACTTTCAGGAGTTCATGTCAAAATAATGATACCTAACAAACCTGATCACCCCTTTGTATACTGGGCGACTCTCTCTTATGTAGGGGACTTGTTAAACGCAGGAGCAGAAGTGTTTATTTATCAGAATGGATTTTTACATTCAAAAACGCTTATTGTTGATGGGAAGATTGCTTCAGTAGGTACAGCAAATATTGATGTACGTAGTTTTCGGTTAAATTTTGAAGTGAATGCCTTTCTATATGACCAAGCGCTTGCTGAACGGTTAGTGGAAGCCTTTAAAGATGATATTCAGCATTCCACACAAGTAACGTTAAAGCTGTATCAAAAGCGTTCCATTGGGATACGAATTAAAGAGTCCATATCAAGATTACTATCACCTATTTTATAATGGTAGATATTTAGGAGGAAATAAAATGGAGAAAAAGCCTTGTTCCAACTCTCTAGCAGTTAAGACATCGCATGTTTTGCCGCCAGACACCAACACGCACGGTACATTATTTGGTGGCAAATTAATGGCACATATTGATGATGTAGCAGCAATTGCTGCAGTAAGACATGCACGAAAACCAGTAGTTACAGCATCGACTGATTCTGTTGACTTTTTAGCTCCAGTAAAAGAAGGAGATTCCATTTGTGTAGAGGCTTTCGTAACTTGGACACATAACACATCGATGGAAGTGTTTGTTAAAGCAGTTACGGAAGAGTTAATAACGGGGGATCGAAAAGTGTGTACAACAGCCTTCTTAACTTTTGTAGCAGTTGACGACAATGGACGACCAATACCAGTTCCGGATGTTTATCCAGAAACCGAGTTGGAAAAGTTGCTTCATAAGGATGCCCCTAAACGAGCGGAGCAACGTAAAGAAAGAAGAAAGAATTCCAAAGAATTGGCAGCAAAGTTTGGTACCAATTATCCATGGCATCATGAAAATAATGTGTAATGTAAAAGGAGCATGTAGACTCGAGCTACATGCTTTTTATAGTAAGATATCCCCGTCTTGTAACAGCCGAAGGACTATTGGTAGAATTAACCCATGCAACTATTGGTTCAAATAATAATAGGAAAGAATTTTTGCGGGCATTTCTTCATAAATTGGTTATGCTAACTAGTACGTAGAAATTTGAAAGGAGCGTTTAGGTGAATTTACTAGAATCTATTATCGGTGAAATTAATAATGTTTTGTGGTCTTATGTCCTGATTATCATATTGATTGGCCTAGGGTTATGGTTTACCATTCGAACTAATTTTGTGCAGTTTCGAAATCTTCCAGATATGTTTCGAACCTTATTTGATAAACGTACAGTAATTGCAACTGGAAAAAAGGGGACATCATCTTTCCAAGCCTTTGCAATAAGTGCAGCGTCGAGGGTTGGAACAGGAAATCTTGCTGGAGTAGCATCAGCTGTAGCATTAGGTGGACCTGGAGCGATCTTTTGGATGTGGATTATTGCTTTATTTGGAGCTGCTTCTGGATTTGTAGAAAGTACGCTAGCACAAGTCTATAAAGTTCCCGAAAAAAATCAATATCGTGGCGGACCTGCCTACTATATGGAAAAAGGGCTGAAGAATCGTACACTTGGAATTGTTTTTGCAATTACGATTACATTTACGTATGGATTGGTTTTCAATTCCGTTCAATCAAACACAATCAGTTTAGCCTTTTCAGGTGAATTTGAAGTGAATCAATATGTAATGGCAGCTGTATTAGCTGTTCTTACCGCAATTGTAATTTTTGGTGGTATTCGAACAATTGCCAATGTTACCCAGATTATCGTTCCATTTATGGCAATTATCTATATTGTAGTTGCTATCATCATTTTGATACTTAATATTACTGCCATACCTGATATGTTTTCCTTAATTGTTTCTAATGCATTTGGAATTCAGGAGGTTGCTGGTGGTGGCTTTGGTGCAGCGATTATGATGGGGATTAAACGTGGTTTGTTTTCAAATGAAGCAGGTATGGGGAGTGCTCCCAATGCGGCTGCAACGGCTGAAGTAACTCACCCTGCCAAGCAAGGGTTCATCCAGGCGTTAGGAGTCTTCTTTGATACGATCTTGATTTGTACTGCAACTGGATTTGTTATCTTATCAGCTGGTGGCTATGCCGGTAGTGATTTAGATGGTATACAACTGACACAGAATGCTTTTGCTTCACATATCGGAACATGGGCAGAGTTCTTCATAGCTATTGCCATCTTTCTCTTTGCGTATAGCTCGATTTTAGGGAACTATTACTACGGTGAAAGTAATATTGGGTATATTAGACAAAATACAGTTTCGTTATTTCTTTACCGTCTTGCCGTTATTGCGATGGTGTTCTTCGGTGCAGTGGCCTCTTTTGACTTTGTTTGGGGACTTGCGGATTTAACAATGGCGATAATGGCATTAATAAACTTGTATGCGATAACGAAATTATACAAAATTGCTCACCGGGTGCTTATGGATTATCGGGAACAGCGAAAAGCCGGGAAAGACCCAGTCTTCTATCGTGATGTACTAGATGAGGATGATGGGGTTGAATATTGGGAACGAAAACAAGATAAGTAAAAAAAGTAAACCTCTCTGCTTAGATAAAGCGGGGAGGTTTTTCTTAGTGGCAGGATAAACACGGTATTCCTCAGGTGGGAGAGAGCATAAGATATGGTCACTACTTATCCGGTAACTGTACTGCAATGTAAATAATAAGTTCCTACTGAAAAAGAGTTGACCTTAATTAGGAAAACGCTTACAATTGAAGTTAGAAAATTTAAAACTATTAGAGGTGGAGCTATGATTTTGTTGCAAAATAAGCGAGAACCTATAAAAGAATTGCAAGGAGGCTTGGATGAAACCTAAGCCTCCTTTTACTTTGGTTGCTTTATTGTAGTAAAGCGATAATACGGAGGTGTATTCCAATTGGTCATTCTTACTGGGGCAACATTAACATTAGAAGAAGTTGAACGTGTCGTACTTCTTAAGGAGGAAGTATCATTGGCTACTGATTCGGTCCGTCAAATCCAAAGGAATCGAGAAGTAGTGGAAGAAATGCTAGCATCCAAACAAACGATGTACGGTATTAATACAGGTTTTGGGAAGTTCAGTGATGTCATTATTGAAGAAAAGGACTTAGAAAGCTTGCAGCTAAACCTTATCCATTCCCATGCTTGTGGCGTAGGAGACCCGTTTTCGGAGACGATTAGTCGAGCCATGTTACTGTTACGCGCAAATGCATTAGCTAAGGGTTATTCTGGTGTTCGCCCTAAACTTGTAATGCAATTTATCGACTATTTGAATGTTGGTATTCATCCGGTCATCCCGCAGCAGGGTTCATTGGGAGCAAGTGGTGACTTAGCTCCATTATCTCATTTGGCATTAGCTCTCTTAGGGGAAGGAGAGGTGTACTATGATGGAGAACGGATGCATACAGGCCAGGCTTTAAAAGAAGTTGGTATACAACCCATTACGTTAGAGGCTAAAGAGGGGCTAGCCTTAATTAATGGGACACAGGCAATGACAGCTGTTGGAGTTATGACGTATTTGGAAGGAAGAAAGTTATTGTTCCAAAGTGAAGTTGTTGCAGCGATGTCGCTAGAAGGATTACAAGGAATTATAGATGCATTTGATCTGGATATTCATTATGCACGGGGTCATCAAGAGCAAATTGAAGTGGCGACGCGAATAAACCAACTTGTTCAAGGAAGCTGCTTGGTAACGAACCAAGGGGAGAAAAGAGTGCAGGATGCCTATTCCTTAAGGTGTATCCCTCAAGTATTGGGAGCCTGCTGGCAAACATTAAACTACTGCAAGGATAAGCTAGAAGTAGAGATTAATGCAGTTACAGATAATCCGTTGATTTTTTCGGAGCAGTCAAAAGTAATTTCGGGTGGAAATTTTCATGGGGAGCCAATCGCTTTTGCAATGGATTTTCTAAAGCTGGGTATAGCTGAAGCGGCAAATATTTCCGAGCGTAGGATTGAGCGATTAGTTAATCCGCAATTAAACGATCTACCGCCTTTCTTAAGTCCTAATCCTGGACTGGAATCTGGTGCGATGATCATGCAGTACAGTGCAGCATCATTAGTATCGGAAAACAAAACATTAGCCCATCCGGCTAGTGTGGATTCTATTCCATCTTCAGCTAATCAAGAGGACCATGTGAGTATGGGGACAATTGCTGCACGCCATGCACGACAAATGCTGCAGAATACAAGAAGGGTCATTGCGATTGAGTTAATCTGTGCTATGCAAGCAGTGGAATATCGCGGAATTGAAAAAATGGCAAAACGTACGCGCGAGTACTACGAAGAAGCGCGCAAAGTTGTTCCGAGTATTACACAGGATCGTGTTTTTGCTAGCGATATCGAGCGACTTACACAATGGCTAACGGAAAAGAGTGAATTCAAAATACGTGATAAAGGTGGGGTTATCTATGACCAAGGCTGATGTCAGAGTGAAAAAAGGACTTCATATAGAATGTAAAGGGTGGGAGCAAGAAGCGGCATTACGAATGCTTTACAATAATTTAGATCCAGAAGTAGCAGAAAAACCAGAGGAGCTTGTTGTTTACGGTGGGATTGGGAAAGCGGCAAGAAACTGGGAATCGTTTCGAGCGATAGAAAGGACACTAAGGAATTTAGAAAATGACGAAACCATGCTGATTCAGTCAGGAAAGCCTGTTGGAGTATTTAAAACCCACCAACACGCACCTCGCGTGCTGCTATCAAATTCGGTCTTAGTACCAAAGTGGGCAAATTGGGAGCACTTCCATGAGCTTGATCAAAAAGGGTTAATGATGTATGGACAGATGACAGCAGGAAGTTGGATCTATATTGGAACGCAAGGTATCCTTCAAGGAACCTATGAAACCTTCGCAGCGCTTGCAAAAAAACATTATGGTACATCGCTTAATGGTACGATCACATTAACAGCTGGACTTGGCGGAATGGGAGGAGCACAACCACTCGCAGTTACAATGAATGAAGGCGTCGTGATTGCAGTTGAAGTGGATCGGAGCAGAATCGAAAAGCGGTTACAAACGTCGTATTGTGATGTAATGACCGAAAGTATTGATGAAGCGATTAAGCTAGCTATGGAAGCGAAGGAGAAGGGAGAAGCGCTATCTATTGCCTTACTTGGAAATGCAGCAGACGTTCACCATGAATTCCTAAGAAGAAACGTATCCATTGATATTGTAACAGACCAAACCTCTGCTCATGACCCATTGAACGGATATATACCAGTTGATTACACTGTTGAAGAAGCGGAGGATTTACGAAAGCATAATCCAGATATGTATATAAGACTGGCAAAACAAAGCATGGCGAAACATGTTGAGGCGATGCTTGCATTTCGCGAAAGAGGAGCAATTGTGTTTGATTATGGGAACAATATTCGACAAGTTGCTCAAGATGAAGGAGTAACCAATGCGTTTGATTTTCCTGGCTTTGTTCCAGCGTATATACGTCCGTTGTTTTGTGAAGGCAAGGGGCCATTCCGCTGGGCTGCATTATCAGGAGAACCGGAAGACATCTATCGCACAGATCAACTAATTAAAGAATTGTTTCCAGAAAATAAAGCTTTGCTCCGTTGGATTGATATGGCGCAGGAACGTGTATCCTTTCAGGGACTACCATCTAGGATTTGCTGGTTAGGATATGGGGAGCGTGTCAAGATGGGCTTAGCGATTAATGAATTAGTACGAAAAGGTGAACTTAAAGCCCCTATTGTCATTGGTAGAGATCACTTAGATTGTGGTTCGGTAGCCTCTCCGAATCGTGAAACAGAAGGAATGAAGGATGGTAGTGATGCAGTAGGGGATTGGGCGATACTAAATGCGCTGATTAATACGGCTGCAGGTGGTTCATGGATCTCTTTCCATCATGGTGGAGGTGTCGGAATGGGTTACTCCCTTCATGCAGGAATGGTAGCTGTTGCAGATGGTACGGATTTAGCTAAACAACGGTTACAGCGTGTTTTAACAACAGATCCTGGAATGGGAATTATTCGCCACGCTGATGCAGGTTATGAGAAAGCTACGCAATTTGCTAGGGATCATGATATTACGATACCTATGAAAAAATAAGTAGGGGGAGAGAGTATGCAAGTAGATACATTGATTACGAACATTGGACAGTTATTGCCAATGGATCATAATGGACCTGTAAAAGGTATAGCCATGAATGAACTGACCGTTTGGGAAAATGCTGCCGTTGGAATCAAAAAGGATCAGGTTGTCTGGATTGGGTCTACCGATGAAACGGATCAAGTAACAGCTAATCATGTAATAGATGCAGGGGGAAAACTAGTATCGCCTGGCCTTGTTGAACCTCATACACATCTTGTTTTTGGTGGTTCAAGGGAAAGGGAAATGGCCCTGAAGCAAAAAGGGGTTCCATACCTTGAAATCCTTCAAAAAGGCGGTGGGATATTATCTACTGTAAAAGCAACACAGAAGGCAACGCATGAAGAATTAGTAGATAAAGCACTCTTCCATTTAGACCGGATGGCTATGCATGGAATAACGACCGTAGAAGCAAAAAGTGGCTATGGATTAGATCGGGAAACGGAACGAAAACAATTGGAAGTAGTGAAAGAAGTAAAGGGGAAGCATCCGCTTGATATCGTATCCACATTTTTAGGGGCGCATGCTATTCCACCAGAATTTAAACAAGACCCAGAGGCTTTTCTGGATCAAATGGCGGATATGTTTGATGAAATCAAGGAAGAAAAGCTTGCTGAATTTGTTGATATTTTTACAGAAACAGGTGTATTTACAGTTGAACAATCGCGGCGGTATTTGCAAAAAGCGAAGGATAGAGGATTTAGAGTTAAAATGCATGCAGATGAAATTGATCCTCTAGGTGGGACTGAACTAGCCGTTGAAATGGGGGCGATCAGTGGGGACCATTTAGCTGTAAGCTCTGACGAAGGAATTAATCGACTAGCCAACTCAGATACGATTGGAGTTATTTTACCTGGAACGAGTTTCTATCTAGGGAAGGATACGTATGCAAGAGCACGGAAAATGATTGATGCTGGTGCTGCGGTTTCCATATCGACTGACTTTAACCCTGGTAGTTGTGTAACAGAGAATCTGCAATTAATCATGTCCATTGCGGCGTTAAAGTTAAACATGTCACCAGAGGAAATTTGGCATGCCGTTACAGTTAATGCTGCCCATGCTATTGGTCGAGGGGATGAAGCAGGGTCCATTGCCATTGGACGAAAAGCGGATATCGTTATTTGGGATGCTCCGAATTATATGTATATTCCGTATCACTATGGTGTGAATCATGTGAATACCGTAATTAAAAATGGAAATGTTTTATATCAAAGGCAGGAGATTCGATGAGTGAGATTCGTCATTTGCGCCGAGCTGGAGAAGCGATCTTTAAAGATCGATATACGACGAAAGCGAAAGATCTGTTACGACCTTGGAAATCTGGAGAAACAGGAGCGTTTGGTCTTGTTGGTTTACCGTTGTCAAAACCGTCTATCAGTCACTCTGGGGCATCATTTGCACCAGGAGCAATTCGAAGCGCATTGCAAGGTTATACAACATATTCAGGAGAAGCGGAATTGGAGTTAACGACTCCCATAATCGATTTTGGTGATTTATATATGGACCCGACAGATATTATAGGAAATCAGAATCGTTTATATGAAGGGATGACCGATATTTTAGCGACCGAAGCGACAGGTAAATGGGTGTTGTTAGGTGGAGATCATTCCGTAAGCTATGCATCGATAAAGGCCGTTAAAGAAAAATATGAATCAATTGGTGTTATCCAATTCGATGCACATCATGATTTTCGCAATACGGAAGACGGGGGACCGACAAATGGTACACCATTTAGGCGGTTACTAGAAGAAGGGGTTATTCAAGGTGATAATCTCGTTCAAATTGGGATCCGCGACTTCTCCAACGCAAAAGCTTATCATGATTTTGGAAAAGAACATGGCGTAAAGATGTATTCAATGGGCAATATACGTAATGATGGGATACGTGACATTTTAGAAAAAGAAAGAGAACGATTAAGCAAGCAAGTTGATCGGGTATATATATCGTTAGACATGGATGTATTGGATCAAGCTTTTGCTCCGGGGTGCCCAGCGATTGGTCCAGGAGGAATGAATACGGAAATGTTAATAGAAGGAATTTCATACTTAGCTAAACAGGAAGAAGTAATTGCGATGGATATTGTCGAGATCGACCCGACCGTAGATATTCGAAATATGACAAGTCGAATTGCTGCTTATATGATCTTACAATTATTGAAAGGGAAAAGCTGCTAACATAAAAAACAGGCCTTACAAAGAGCCTGCTAGTAATAGCTAGGAAAGCAACGGTGCTTTCCTAGCCTACATTATCATTTTTCCGTGATTTGATCTTGCACTTCTTCTGGTGTAATCCAAACATCAGACCAATTTTGAATTTCATTAATAACAGGCTTTAGCCCCTCCCCTTTTTCGGTTAAGGAGTATTCAATACGAACTGGAAATTCGGAATATATATTACGTTCAACGATGCCTTCTTTTTCGAGCATTTTTAAGCGATCCGAAAGTAACCTTCCACTAATTGGCAGGTCTGTTTCCATTTCAGAGAAACGCTTTTTACCATTTAGAAGTTCAGACAATATAAGACCAACCCAGCGTTTACTTACGATTTCCATCGCTTTTTCAAATCGTGGACATAATTCACTCATTCGTTTCACCTCGTTAACATGAAGCATCGCTTTTGTTAATATATTAAGAAGTTATAAAAATTAATTTGGCTTAGTTAAGTTTACCTACAGCAACAGCCACGTCCAGCTCCCAGAGACTAGCGAGACTTCCCTCGCCTTCGTACGATAAGTCAACATCGGCTTCCTTCGGTCGCCGTGTTTCCTTTATCTCCTACGGCTCAGTCCAGTCCGTACGTCTCTATACAGGGCGCTTGCGCTTTTGTTCAATAAAAACTTACAAAAAGTAACTCTTAAATTTTATCATAGCATATCCTTTTTGTCGTGTAAAACCTATCATCGTGGGATTAGGATAGAAACTTTGCACAATTAGGAAAAGTTAGTTGGAAAATTCATTTGTTTGTGAAATAATAACGATAGAAGACATTTATTTTAATGGAGGTTAAGGAATGGTTTCTCAACAAACACAAGAAAAATACGCTGAACTAGCGTTACGAACTGGCGTTAATTTACAAAAAGGACAAGCACTAATGATCAATGCACCACTAGAAGGAGCAGAGTTTACAAAAATGGTTGTCCGTAAAGCATATGAAATTGGAGCAAAAGATGTACATATTAATTGGGTAGACGATGAATTAACATTGTTAAAATATGAAAATGCACCGGATGAGGTTATTGCTGATTATCCAGAATGGAAGGTTAAGCTCCATGATAGATTTGCTGAAGATGGAGCAGCTGTATTAAACATTCGTTCAACAAATCCAGATTTATTAAAAGACATTGATCCAACACGTGTTGCCAAGGCAAACAAAGCAGCAGCTCAAGCAATGAAGAATTTCCGTAAGTATACAATGAACGATAAAATTACTTGGTCTATCATCTCCATTCCAACTGGGGATTGGGCTCAAAAAATTTTCCCAGATAAATCTCGTGAAGATGCAATCGAAAGTCTTTGGGATGCTATTGTTAAAATTGTTCGTGTTGATCAAGAAGATCCTGTTGCTGCCTGGGATGAGCATAATCAAACACTAATTACGGCACGTGAAATCCTAAATGAGAAAAATTATAAAAAGCTAGTCTTTAAAGCACCAGGAACAGAGTTAGAAATGGAGCTTCCAGAAGGACATATTTGGAAGGGTGGTTCTGCTGTATCGGAAAAAGGGATTACATTCAATCCAAACATGCCGACAGAAGAAGTATTCTCCATGCCACATAAATATGGTGTGAATGGTACAGTTTCCAGCACGAAGCCGTTAAACTACGGCGGAAGCTTAATCGACAATTTCTCTTTAACATTTAAAGACGGAAAAGTAGTTGATTTTAAAGCAGAACAAGGGGAAGGTACATTAAAGCATTTACTAGAAACAGATGAAGGTGCAAAAAGACTAGGTGAGGTTGCACTTGTACCACATGAATCACCTGTTTCCCAGTCAGGTTTAATTTTCTATAATACTTTGTTTGATGAAAATGCATCCTGTCATATTGCTCTTGGAAAGGCTTATCCAACAAATATTAAGGATGGCTCAGGAATGAGCGAAGAGGAATTAGACAAGCATGGAGTAAATGACAGTTTAACACATGTTGACTTTATGATCGGATCTGAAAAACTAGACATCGATGGTGTCAAAGCGGATGGAACAACAGAACCAGTATTCCGCAACGGTACATGGGCGTTAGATATAAAAGGTTAATCATACAAAATTAAAATGCACCACACTCGGTTCGGAGTGTGGTGCATTTTCAATTGGAGGAATGTTTCTGGCACTGCTGAAGCGTTAACTCTGATAACTTGGGTATAACGGTTGATAATCGGAAACGAACGTCGATAACTTAGAGCTAATGGTTGATAAC
>NZ_FOHE01000012.1 GCF_900111445.1 Oceanobacillus limi
CACATACGGCCACCAAGCTAGCGATTTACTAGAAATAGCGGAACGAGGATCCACCAGTCAAACGTTCTGGTCCCTGGTTCCGCTATTTGCTCAAAAAGCGAGGGAATCCGTCGACCATATCCATGAACGAAACGGATCCCCTCCATTAACCCTAATCCTCAACAAACTGATACACTTCTTCCTTCGTATGAAATCCATCATCAATTATCGTTTCAACAATGTTCGATTTGGAAACAGCGATCGGAGAAAGTAAAACAGATGGCACTTCCACCTTCCCATTATTGACGGTTCGATCTTCTTCCACCTCTTCACCCTTAGCTAGTTTTACGGCAAGCTCTGCTGCTGTTTCAGCTAATGCCTGGATCGGCTTGTAGATGGTCAATGTTTGGGTATCGGTAACGATCCGCTGTGCTGCTGCCAAATCAGCATCTTGGCCGGCAACTGGAATTTTTCCCGCTAGTCCTTGGGCATCGAGTGCCTGAATTGCAGCCCCAGCCGTTGCATCATTGGCAGAAATAACGGCATCAATTTGGTTATCGTTTGCTTCTAAAGCTTCTTCCATGTTCTTCTGTGCATTTGTTGGTACCCAGTCCTTTGTCCATTGATCATACACAACAGTGATATCTCCCTTTTCAATCAGTGGATCGAGTACCTTAAACACTCCTTTTTTCATTAAATGAGCATTATTATCTGTTTCCGCTCCCCCAATATAGACGTATTTCCCTTTAGGAGCCAAGCTTGTAATTGCCTTCGCTTGTAACTCCCCCACCAGTTCATTGTCGTAGGACACATACAGATCAACATCTGCATTTTTCACTAATCGATCGTACGAAATCACTTTAATTCCCGCATCGTGCGCCCTTTCCACGATGGTTGCTGTTGCTTCTGCGTTATGAGGAACCACAACAAGCAAGTCGATCCCTCGTTCGATCAATCGTTCTGCCTGCCACACCTGCAAGGCATCCTCCCCATTAGCAGCAATAATTTCTACTTCTGCACCGAGATCTTCTACCGCTTGTTTAAACAATTCTCTATCCTTAAGCCAGCGTTCCTCGAGCAACGTATCCATCGAAAAACCAATTTTAATGGGTTCCTCACCAGCCTCTTCCTCTGCTGGTTTATATGTCGCTTCCTTGGACGGCGCTTCACTTACCGATATCTCATCATCTTCACAGCCAGCTACAACTTGTAGCACTACGAATAATAGCAATACGTGACCAATTCGGAAAAATAACCGCTTCATGCTTTTCGCTTCCCTTCCTTGAACTCTAGATAGCACGCATCATGCAAGTAAGTTCTTTCGGTATGCAGTTGGCGAGATATGACACATCTTTTTAAATACCTTACTAAAGTAGTTCGGATCATGATATCCTACCTCGAATGTAATTTCCTTCATGCTTTTTTCTGGATCTCGCATTAATTTTTTTGCTTTTTCAATTCGACACTCCGTTAAAAAATGGATGTAATTTATTCCAAGCTGCTCTTTAAAAAGCTTACTAATATAAATCGGACTTAAGCCCACTTCCCTACCAATAGCATCTAAGGAAATATCCTTATGGGCATTCTCGATAATGTATTGTTTCACCTTCTGAATAATATCCACTTCAAGATTCGCATGGTGCTTGTCATACGCATCCTGCATTCTTTCTAACAGATGATTGGTTTCCGCTCGAATTTGCCTGAAATCTGTAGCCTGAAAGGAATAAAATGGTGCATCCGACTCCACACCCATTTCACTTAGAACACGTGAAGTAAGCCAAAGTAACTCCATCACGCGTTGCTGTGCGTGTAATAAATTGGTTCCTTCCTGCTCATAACGGTCCACCATATCGGATATATAGGAAAAAATATCTTCCCATTGTCCGCCACGGATATATTCAAAAAATTGCTCTTCATGCTGCTTCGTTGTTTGTTCATCAAAACCTGGAACAAGCACCGGCAAATCGGAGTAAAAACGATATTTCACGGGTAGCATCGTATCCTTGGTAGCAATCAATGATTCCTGATACGACTGCCGAATTTGCTCGAGGGATTGATAGATATTCCCAATCCCAATAAACCAGCCTGCCCCATCATCGGATTTTGCCAACGTCAAAATCTCTCTAGCTAATTGTGTGGCCTGCTGACGAAATGACTGATCGGAGCTTCGGAATACAATGATCGGCAGCTGACGACCATATAATGCACCAACCCAACCACTTCCGCTTTCCCTAACTTTTTCTCGAATCGCTGTATACGAATATTCCGAGCCGAGTGGTAGCAACACACTCATCACAAATTTTTCTTTGGCAGCCTCCATCCCTAGCAGTTCAACAAGCTCATCTAAATGTACTTCATGAACATGGTCAAATAGTAGCTGGGTAACCACATCCGTTTCAAATAGAGACATCGCTTTTTGTAACGCGACCTGTTGTTGCTTGTTGTGCTCGAACGACTTTTGTTCCGTTTCGATTTGACCGAGAACCTTTTCAACGGTTTCCACAATTTCATCTACCCTACTTGGTTTGACCAAATAATCAACCACCCCAAGCCTCATAGCCAAATGCGCATAATCAAAGGTTGCATAGGCTGTAATCATAATGAATTTAACATAAGGATTGTCCGCATTGATCTTTTCCACAGCTTCAAAACCGGTCATCCCTGGCATTTGTATATCCATGAATACCAAATCAGGTTGAAACGTTGCTGCCATCTCAATGGCAACTCTACCATTCTTAGCTTGCTTGATTTCAAGATTAGAAAAGTTTTTCTCTAAAATCGCTTGCAGTCCATCTCGTTCAATTTGTTCATCATCTACGATTAGTAGTTTCATCAAGCTGAACAACTCCTCTCTCCTTAAGGATATGGATGATCACTTTTGTTCCACGTCCGAAGCAACTTTCAATTTGAATAACATCGTCAAAACCATTAAAAAGGCGAAGTCGTTTTACCACATTACTCAGTCCAATCCCAGTGGCATGTCCTTTTGTCGTATCCAACTGTTCGGCCATGATTTGTTTAATTTTTTCTTCTGGCATTCCAGGCCCATCATCTTCTACCTCTACGATCACACGATCCTCCCCATCGATGATGCGGAACCAAATGACCCCACCATCTTCGTTGGGCTCGACAGCATGAATCACCGCATTTTCTACAATCGGCTGTAACGTAAGACCAGGTATCTGTATATCTAAGCAGGATTCATCAACCGATGTATGAAATGTTAATCGGTCTGTATACCGTGCTTTTTGAATATCCATATACTGATGCAAAACCTTCATTTCATCATTTAACGTCATTAATTTATCTAAGTGCTTTAAGTTATACCGCAACAGACCAGCAACACTCACAAGCAAATCACTGGTTTCCTCTGACCCCTCCATATAGGCCTTTTTGGATAGTGTATTCAACGTGTTAAATAAAAAATGCGGATTGATTTGACTTTGCAAACTACGTAACTGACTTTCTCTTAAAAGTAGCTTACTTTGCTGAAGTTCTTTTTCCAGTTGAGCTTTTTGTTGAATTTCTGTGATCAAGTTGTTGATGTTAATGCGCATATGATCAAACGTCTTTGCTAAAAAGGCAATTTCATCCTTGGAATCTACTTCGACTTTTAAATCAAATCGTCCTTTGGATATTTCACCCGCCGCTTCGGTTAGTTTTTCCACCGGCTGCGTAATTCGCAGAGAGAACCAATATGTAAATAGTAATAGTAAAAAGGTAATCAATAATAGCAACCAAATCCCTAGCTGCTTAATCTCTTCTGATTGATCAATAATTCCTCGATAAAATCGGTCATAGGTCTTTAATTCCGTATCAATCAACGTAAGGGTCATTTCCGAAATATAATTGGAAATATGCGTTGCTTCTGTTAAGGCATTCCGAGCATTCTCTGTTTCTCCCTCTGGATGGGAAAGAAGGGATCGATCAGCTGCTTCGATTAGACTATCCATCAAGTTCACATAGTTTGTTAACGCAAATTCGTTCTCGGCATGTTTTAAATCGATAACGTCAGCTTTCATCTGTTGAATTTGCTCTCGATTGCTATCGATCACACCATAATTGTCTGAAGTGGGATCAATTAAATAATTATTTAAAGCCGTTACCATTTGCTGGCTTGTGCTAGTCACTTCATTCATAACTAAATAACGTTCCAGTATTTCATTATATTGATCTTGCATTTTCTGATTATAATAAATGAGTGATATCCAAATCGTTGCCATAATGAGCAAAACAACGACAGCTAACACCCATATTTTCTTCTGTATACTGCTCATTGTACGTCCATCGCCTTTATCATCTGAATATCCGTGAGATAACCTTCCAAATTGAGTGGAACGGTCTCGTTAGTCAACCATTCCATCATTAGTTCAACACTTTGCTCTCCCATCTTTTTTGGGGACTGTTCGATAATCCCATCCAATTTCCCTTGTTCCAAAAGTGTTAATGATCGGGAATCATCATCAAAGGAATAGATATAGTAAGGCTCCACCTTTGACCGCCTTTCTATTTCCTCGATCATATCTCCGGCAAAATTCGCGTTAACGGCAATAAAAGCATCCGCGTTTGGATATTTATTTAATAAATCCTTTGTTTTGGCCATAACCTCTTCCCTTGAATTTCCTGCCTCCGCTTCAATAATTTGTACATTCGGAAATCCTTCAACAAAATCTTGAATGCCCGCTAACCGCTGTTCTTGATAATATTCCTTTCTACGATCAAGCAATAGAACAACTTCTCCAGATGTACCCATATCAACTATTAGCTGCCGTGCAATCAGTTTCCCAGCTAAATACTGATTGGAGCCAACGTATGTCCGGCGCAGGCTTTCATCCATTGGTACATCATTGGCAACCGTAATGATTGGAATCCCATAAGAAGATGCTTTTACTTTCGTTAATTCCGTGAACTCTTCCGTATCCAATCCCTGTACAATAATTCCGTCTACCTTCGAATAGATCGCAATTTCAATTTGCTTGAGAAAATCCTTCTGGTTATTTCCATAGCTCCCCCATATTTCCAGATTTGCTCCACCCTTTTCTGCTTGCTCCCTTGCTCCACTACTCACTTTATCCCAAAAAGGAGTATCCAACTCTTGGGTAATTAGCACAATACGATTGCTCAATGGTTCTTTATCCGATTCCTCTGGTAGTTGCCAATCAGGCCGAAAAACCCCTACCGCAGCGTCAATGGTAAAATAAAAGAGAACAACAGATGTGATAGCGGTTACAATTATGACGATTTTTCGCATGAGAGGTTGCTCCTTTTTTCCTAGTATAATAGAATTTTTCGTTTATGTATTGGATGGTAGGATGAAATTCGCTAACCGCTCCAAAATATCCATTCCATCTCTTAACCTCCGTAAAGCTAGGAAAAGATTCCTACTAGAAGATTCACTTTATTATAACAGAGACATATCAATTTTTGGAATATTCATTTTCAAAGGGAGAAATTGTCCTGCTCTTGTTTCCGGTGAACAGAAATAATATGATAGAACTACTAGCAAACAACAGTTGGAGGAAATCAGATGGCAAAAGCTATATCATTACATGCGATGAAAACCTTAGTTGAAAAGAAAATGAAGAAAAAAATACTGTTAAAAATGATGTGGAATGACAATGAAAAACTTACGCTGTTTATCATACCAAATATGAAAATCAACTCATTTATTTTTGATGAGAAGGAAGGTTATTTGTTCTACGATCTCGATGGAAAACCGGTGACCTATGATATCCCATGCATCTTAACCGAAGCGGATTTGGAAGATGGAAAAGTGAAGCTGGAAGCACTTCAACGTAAGAAGGTCTTGGTGAACAATGAGCCTTTATCAAGTGAGGATATTGCCTTATTGGAAGAATTATAATCGTAGGAATAGCAATAGTAGAAAGTATCATTAAATCCAGCAATAATTTACGAGAAAAACATACATAATAATGATTAAAACATGAGGGTTGTTAATTATGGGGGTTATAAATTGGAACCACAAACTATTTTTGTGTACGTGGCAAGTTTGGTTTTAGCATTATTAGCTTTTTTAACTCCTAAAAAAATGAAACCATATGAAATTTATGCAACAACATTGTTCGCAACTTTATTTGGTCTACTTGTTGATACGGTACTAGCGGTAAAATATAAACTTTATATACTTGATAAGCCAGGAGTCCAAATACCACCATTAATTGGCCAAGTTATTTTATATTCCTCTACAAGTATTATATTACTAAACCTCTTCCCCTTTGGTAAGTCGATTAAACGGAAGGTAGTTTACATCTTATGTTTTACTTTGCTTACTCTTGCATTTGAATATATTTCTTTTAAAATTGGATTTATCAAGTATAATGAATGGAAAATTTGGTATTCTGCTTTATGTTACCCGTTTCTTATTTATTTTCTCGTTTTACATTTTACGTTTTTTCAATGGTTGGTGAAACGAAATAGATAAGAAAACAATGCCCAAGAACACAAACCAGCATTGTATTCATATAAAAGGTAGTTATCACTAAAAAAACTCCATACCTATAGCAAAAACGTCCACAAAGGTACCTGGCACAAGATTAGGCTAGGGTCCATTTCAAACGATGAATGGATTCGCTACTATGTAGGAGGTAGGATAGGAATGTTTTTTCACCTATCCCTTTCTACCTATTTTTTGTGATGCAAATCCAATACGATCAGAATATTATTCTTAACCTATTAAAACCACTTCACCCCTTAATCCGCTCCACAAACTCATGTAATTTGTCCAATGATTTCATATTGTTATTACAGGTTTGACTATCCACGCAAATATAATTCCCCCGCTTTGTATACGTTCCTTGTACTTTTCCTTTCTCTTTTGCAAGGAACAGACCAACTTCTTCATGGCTGTTACAAATGGTACAAATCCCTTCTTGGATCGCTGGTTTAAATGACCCTTGGATCCCTTTCAACTTATTATCCTTTCTAAGGACCATAAAGCGCTTATTTGAACCCGGGTCTACCCAACTTAAATAGGATATACTCTGCCAATCGATCGTTTCTAGAGGTGGCACCTTTAACTTTTTTACTTTCGGAAATAATTTGTGAATTGCTTGTTCCGTTATTTGAAATGGAATTACATAAGGTTTTAATTGTGCTAAGAATCCTTCTGCCTTTTCCTTATCATCAACCTTCTCCACTTGTTGCAATAGGTGCTGCTGTTCACTAGTTAAATTGGTGATTACGTCTAACACCCGTTCCGTGGCAAGGGATTTCACCGCGTTCAATACACCCTCATCTTTAACTGTTGCATAACCACTTGCAATATTTTGCACTTGGTTTTCAATAAAATTATACTGATCTGGTCTTATAAATGGTTCCATGTCAATCACTCCGATAAATCGTAATAAGCTTTGTCATTATTGTATCTGATTACATTAGCTTTTGATATGTAGAAAACAACTAGAAAATAATTTCAACCTAACAAAAGCACGGCCAACTTGAGTAGGTTTCCGTGCTTTTGTCGCTTATTACTCCCTATGATTTTCTAGAGTAAACAATCTTTTTAATGGTCTCCGCAGAAAGATAATATTCTTCTACTAATTGATCAATCGTTGCCCCATTTTTAAATGATTGTTTAATGGATACATTTCTTTCATCAAGGATTTTTCTCGTCCCCGATCGTGCTCCCCACTCACTATGAGCTGCTTTCGGTTTTGGAATATATACGGTTTCCCCTTGTACATATTTTTGAATTTCCTTCATTAATTCTTCTGGTAAAACAGAAGTTGCTTTAACATAGCTCATATTAGCCAGCTCCTTATTTTCATTTGATCTAGAAATAAGGTGCAAAGCCTAATATTGAGAATGAAACAATCAATGCTAGGTGATACGGTTTAAATCTCATGCAAAGGATCACCTATCCCATATTAGGCTTTGCATGAGAAACTGCAATATCAGACAAGTTCATTGCCATTTCTATCACCCCTAAACGTTTGGATAAAGCTATTATAAATTACAATTGATTTTCGTCAAGGCTTCACTTTTACTCCTAACTTCCAATCAACCGAAACTATTCCATTTTCTGTTGGAACCTATAATTACATATAACAAACCATACAAGTGTTACAACAATACCGAGTAAAAAGTGAACCCAATATAAATTGGAGTCGAGATTCATCATCATGGACACTGGCCAATAGACAGGAAATACCATGACAATTTTCACGAGCGGATGTGCCAAAAGATAATCGAAAAGTGGAACGAGAATGAGTAAGTTAATTACCTTCATTAAGGCCAATCCTTCGACTTTATTTGAGGCAAGCGTCCCCATAAGCATCGTTATGATCGGCGTTTGTAGCGCTAACAAAAATGCGATCGGTATAAATTTAGAAAGAGGAATAAGAACGATCCCTTGAATAAACAAAAGAACAAATGTAAGCAGAAACGTGATCCCTATTGGAACTAGCAAGCGTCCATAAAGATATCCAGCTTTCGTTAAAGGAGTTACGGAATAGTATAGTAATAATCCTTCATCTCGCTCATCCAAGATCATAAAACCATAAAGCAACCCAATCATTAAAGGTGTCATTAACATTACTAAACTAATAATCATACGAAAATGTCCTTGAAGGTCAAAGGATAAATAGACATTTAATAGATGATTGAGTTCCGGTAACCCGATTCGAGCAAGTATACACAATAGAATAGAACCAAGCATAGAAAAAATTAATAATGGCTCCCGTTTGATGTTTTTCCAATCGTTTAATGAAAGCAGAAATACTCGCTTCAGCACTATTTCCCCTCCTCTATTGAATATATTTGGTGGTAATGAAATCTTTCATAGAAACATAAGCCCAACCATATACCATCGCGATCCATATCAAAGAAGTCGCAATGGTGTAGATGTATATAGGAATGGGGATTGTTGACAACGCTCCTTCTAAGAGGATTAGTGTTGCTTCAGTCGGTAATAGATAAAATAGTTTGGACTCATAGAAGGTAAACAACCGCAGTAACGGTATGTAAAATAGGATGACAAAAACTGGCGAGACGTATAAGAAAACATTGATCGATTTCACGCGAACAGACAATACGATACCAAGTAACGTAAACAAAATAGAGCAGAAAATGACAGCTAATAAAAAAGGAAAGAAATCAAACGAATCTGAATGGATTACATAAAATATAACCGAGCTTGAAATTACAGCTAAACAGGTTAGAGATAATACCTTACTCCATATATACTGATGAATAGAAACCGGTGAAGCAAATAGTGTACCAAAAATGGATTGCCCTCTCTCTAGTAAAACAAGTCCACCTATAAAGAAAAATCCTAACACCGATGGATCCGTAAATATAATGAATATAGAAGCCTTCGCTACCATGGATTCTGGTAGGAACAGTAATACTCCAATATAGAATACACTTACTAGTGCATAGGCATAATAGAAACCGTGGCGGACTTGAAACAGAATATCCATTTTTACTAGTGATAATAATTTCATATTAATTCCCTACCAGTCGTTTTGATGAATATGTCTTCCAATGTTGCTTCCTGCGAATGCATGGTAATGATTTCATGGTTTTTTAATATCGTTTGGAAAGCCGTATTTTCACTTAAATCATTTAATGAGAAGGTAGCGTTTTTCACTCTTGCATCATCACGATATTCTATTTTCACCTCTTTTTTTCCGTCTCGAACCTTCAATGTTTGCGGAGAATCAATTAAAGAAATTTGACCGTCTACAATGAAAGCCACCCGATCACATAGTTCCTCTGCCGTGTTCATATTATGCGTCGTGATAAGAATAGTTTTTCCTTTATCCCTTTCTTGCTTTATTAATTCACGCACGTTTTTATCATTTACAGGATCGAGTCCTGAAGTTGGTTCATCTAAGAACATAATATCTGGATCATTTAACAGCACCCGGCAAAAGTTTAATCGCATCTTCATCCCTTTGGAATAATTACTAAATTTCACATGAGCAGCATCTCCTATCCCCAGTTGCTCCAATAGTTCCAACGGATCCCTCGTCTTGGACTGATACAGTCGACTGAAAAAAGTTAAATTCTCCAAACCCGTAAACTTATGGTAAAAGTTAGGAAATTCAAATCCTACACCGATTTGTTCCAAATACATGGAACCTAGATCCTTTAATTCTTGCTGATCCACTTTTACATTTCCTTTGTATCCTTTTAATATCCCTATTAATATCTTTTGTAGAGTGCTCTTTCCCGCTCCAGACGGCCCTAAAAAACCAAAAATTTCGCCTTTCTTTACCTGGAAAGTAACCCCTTTTATCGTATTCTCCGATTTGGTCGGATAACGAAATACTAGATTGTTAACGTTAATCATAGGTCATCTTCCTCACTTATAAGCCCTTCGGCTAAACTTTCAGCTAAGAGATCCACTACCATTGGATACACATCCTCCCCTATCTCTTTTTTATGTAAGAGCATGGTGAAAAACGCACGGACCGTTCCCGTGATTACCTGGGGATCCTTGTTTACTAGGATACCTTTGGTTTGCCACAATTGGATGAAGGGATCAAGTACATCCTCATCACGCTTAATATGCTCCTCTATCACTTCAGGAGGGAGTTTCCGAATAATTTGTTCCACGTCTTCTTGATAAAACAATGATTTCACAATTGGATGTTCCTCTATCAACTCCAAACTATATAACAACATTTCCTTAAAAGATTGCTTCGTTATATTTTGCAAATCAAATTCATCCATAAGTTTTTGTTTGATAGCTGCTTCTTCTATTTCTAAAATCTCAAAAAATAGAACTTCCTTGGAAGAAAAAAATTGGTAAAACGAACCTTGCGCAATGCCAACTGCTTTTGTTAGCTGGCCAATACTCGTTTTTTTTACACCATATGTACTAAAAAGGCGTTTCCCTTCCCTGATTAATTGATCCGTTATCTGTTTTTTCTCTTGATCTGTAAATCCTTTTGCCATCTTTTATCCCTCTTTTGAATGTATGAACGATTTATATTTTTATTCATAAATAATAATACCATTAGTTGGTAATCTTTACAAACTAGTATGTTGGAATATGATCGTACTATTGCTTAGAAAGCATAAAAATAAAACGGGCTATAGGGGTTCAGTAGAATTTATCATGGAATAAATCGAATGAATATCCAATTTAAGAGTAGTGAAATTATTCAAAAAATAACAACAAAGTATATACATTTTGCGGGTCAATTTGTATAATATTGGTAATTGTTATTAAAACATTACACGTTAGGAGGGAAGAACGATGTTTCGTATTCAATGGCGACACTTACTTGCACGTCCACTTCAACTTTGTGCCAGCATCGTATTGCTCACCATTATATTAGCACTCATCCCAATTGCAACGAACTCTCTATCAGAGGCAAATGAACAAGTAAAAGCCGACATCACCGATTTCTCACGTGGGAAATATGATTTGTTGGTCCGTTCTAGTGATGCACCTTCATCTGTAGAAGAATCCCTTGGTGTCGTTGAAGAGAATTACTTAGGTGTTGGTGATGGAGGAATTAGGATAGAAGACTGGCAAGAAATAGCAACCGATGAACGCATTGCATTTGCTGCACCTGTTGCAGCATTAGGTTCATTTACAAAAACTAGTCAATCATTTCAAGTTCCAAAGCCTGGTCACCCCGTCCGCTATACCGTTACGCATCACACAAGTGACGGACAAGAAACATACAAAATAGCAGAACAAACAGCATATTTCTTATTTCCACTCGATGGTGATTTCTATGATGTCTATTACCCAGAAGAATTAACAAATATCTTTACAAGTCTGAATCCTAGTTTCGTTCTACCTTCTTCCTACCATCCCGTTGTGGCTATTGATCCTGAATCTGAATCTGCCTTAACTGGTGTCGATTTTTCATCTCTTGAAACAGAGATTAGTGATAGCATGGGACCTGGTGGCGGAGAGGGGATTCCATTGGTTGGGATATCCGAGTCACGTACACCAATAGAAACAACAATTAAAGTGGAAGCCCTTGATGTAACAGAAGATGAGATTGATATCCTAAAACAGGAACTAAGCATTCCAGAGGGGCAAGGATTAGAATACGTTATCTTCGACGATAATGAAACGGCACGACACACCGTTGAGTCGAATCTATCTTCTATTGAATCGGTAGAAGAAGAGGTAAAGGTCATAGATTTTGGCGAACATCTCACCTCCTTTGAACAAGACTGGTATATGCTCGATGAAGACTACAATATAATTATGGGGAATGACTATGATATTAATCTTCACGGCGAATCGGCTATTGTTTCTGATTACACCACGCAAAATACATTTTATAATGTTTCGCCACCAGCTTACGAGCTCCAAGATAAAACCCTGTCAGTCAACGTTATTGACTTAAACGGAAATATCCCACTTCATCGAAACGTCACACCTATTGAACATCAGTCGTTTAAGGCTGGAGAAACAAACGAGGATTTCGTTTATTTTACACAAGTAAATACGATATCAGTTGGATCTGCTGAAAATGACTTAGCTGCGAGCCCGCTCGGTATCTATCAATACCACTACGGTACACTCGAAGAAACAGGGGACGAGCTACACCCAACTCACCTAGCAGGCAATTATTTACCTACACCAGCACATGGACTGGTTTCAATAGAATGGGCAGAGCGCTTTAAAGGAGCAGCACCGATTGATGCCATACGGGTGAAAGTTGACGGAATTGATGGGTATACAGAAGCAGCTGCAACTAAAATCCGAGAAGTCGCTTCCGATATAGAAGCAAAAGGGTTCCATGTTGATATTGTTGCTGGTTCCTCCCACCAAACATTAGCCGTTGATGTCGAAGAGATTGGTACGGTATTACAACCATGGACAACATTAGGGGCTGCTGATACGATTTTTTCGAGTTGGAATGTGTTTGGCTTTGCTATTGGATCTGCCTTTTTCATGATTGCGCTTTTAGCGTTGGTTGCTCGCTTTCGGGTTATGAAGGTAGAACAAACCACCGAAAGAGAGCGCTTTGGCAAAATTGGTTGGTCACATGTTACAATTCAGCGATTTTACCGTGGACAATGGTTATGGCAGCTTTTGGTGAGCGCAACCATAAGTGGCGCATACCTTTTACTCATCTATGGGTTCCAACCAATTTTATTGATTAGCTTTAGTGGCGCGCTTGTAACCATACAGGGATTAAAATGGATATGCGATCGACTCAATGATGATATAAAAACTAAAAAGCAATCGTTTAAGCCGCAACAGTCTCTCATAATTACCAATATACGCTATCACCAGTCCCAAATTATAGCAGCAGCTTTACAGTTGTTACTAACAACTGGACTATTGGCATTTATTATTTCCTTATCTGAAGTCACGGTACGGCGAATGACTGAAACAAATCTTGGCTCCTATATTCATTGGCAAATAAATGACCAGCAGTTGCTATTGCTTACAGGCGTGATTGTATTAACGGCCTTCACACTTACGGAATCACTGTTCCGACTTTGGCAAGCAAGACAGCAAGATATCCATCTGCTCTATAAAGTCGGCTGGCACGATAAAAATATTCGAGGGTTGTTACGGAAAGAGACATATTCCTGGGTAGGGGCTACTATTTTTATTGGCATGATGTGTGGTAATTTGTTTGTGTATGCTTCTTCTGGCTTTACTTGGAAGGTGGTTATTGTGAGTTGTTTGGTTTCTCTTACAGCCTTTACTTTTGTAGCACTATTAAATGAATCGGTATTAAGTCGCAAGCTATTTCAAGTTCGGAAGGGATGATTACAATGGAAATGTTAATTGATACTCTATCTAAAACGTATCAATCGGAAATTGAAGAAAAACAAGTCTTAAACAAGGTTTCCTTTCATGTTAACCAAGGGGAATGGGTTAATATCATCGGTCCCTCAGGTTCAGGAAAAACAACCTTACTGAAGTGTGTTGCAGGGATGATGACAGCGGACACTGGATCAAATGTAAGGATAGGTGACCTAGATGTTCTTCGCGCTTCTGAAAAGGAAATACGAGAATTCCGACGCAACAACATTGGTTTTATTTTTCAAGAGTATGAATTATTTCCTGCATATACTGCTAAGCAAAATGTCATGCTTCCAGAATGGCCATATAAGAAAGAAGCCAAATTGCGAGAACGGTCAGAAGCATTACTACGTACGTTAGGATTAGAGGAGCGAATGGAAGCGACTCCTCCAAACTTGTCTGGGGGAGAGAAACAACGTGTAGCCATTGCAAGGGCGCTATTAAATGACCCTAGCCTCCTCATTTGCGATGAACCAACTGGAAATCTTGATCAAAGTTCTCGTGACAATGTTCTTCGCATACTAAAAGACCTAAATGGAGAAGGAAGAACAATCTTCTTTGTCACCCATGATTATGATGTTTTGCCATATGGGGACCGAGTTTTCCAATTAAAGAGTGGGGTTTTGAAAGAAATCGAAAAAGAACTAGTAATCAATCATTAAATACTTTCCACTTTTGAACAAGAATTACTTATAAAGATTCAACTATAAATGTTTTGAAATTACAGTAAGAAAAAGAGCAAAGCACGGAGAATCTGTGTTATTTTCCGTGCTTTATGTAAAATATATAAAGTTATTATGAATGAAGAACTATTAAGTGACTCTTCAAGCAAGCAGAGGAATTCTCTTACTAGGCACTATTTTTCCAAATAGCCTCCTAATGAATCCAAGTCCTTCATACATGCTTTTTTAAAAGTACCTGCCATCATCTTCCCAAAAAGTTTCGATAACCCAGTAAGTCCATTGATCTCTCCGTTCAACTCAATTTCGGTATCATCACCCTTTGCATTAAGCAAGTATGTAAAAACAAACTCTCCTTTTCCCGTAGTGCCTTTTGTTCCATCACAGCGAAACACAATCTTTTCTGGTTCTTGGAGTTCAACGACTTCAAAGTGTTCCGTTGCCTCTTTACCAAACATTTTTCTAGTTTCCAACCATTGACTTCCCACCTGTAAATCCCCCTCATCCAAGCGCTCAATTCTTACTAGCCCTTGCATCCAATGGTTTGCAGATTCCAGATCAAGCAATCCGGTGTACACTTTTGACCTTGGCAGATTGATTGTTTTGGTCGTTTGGAAATGAATACTCAAATGAACTTCCTCCTAGAAAAATATTTTTATAAAATTATAGCATAAAACGTAATTGAATTCAGAATTATCCAACATTAAATGTGTTTACTATAGAGGATTCTTTCCCATCAATTGACACTAATTTAGGCATCCCTTACTATTCTATCTAATTACAAATCGAAAGGTTGATCGATATGGATACGAAACAGCAGGGGACTAGTCTTAAAGAAAAAGCGACCTCGTTCCTACAGCTTGTAGCAACAGGGAAGGTTCGCGAGGCATATCAACGTTACATAGACTCTGATTTTTTACATCATAACCCTTACTTTAAAGGGAATGCTGATTCACTGATGCATGCAATGGAAGAAAGTGCTGCCCAAAGTCCTCATAAAGTATTTGAAGTCAAACAAGCTATTCAAGAAGGGAATACAGTTGCCGTGCACTCCCATGTAAGACAAACTCTAGAAGAACTTGGAGGCGCTATTGTACATATTTTCCGTTTTAAAGATGACCAAATTGTTGAATTATGGGACGTTGGTCAACCAATATGTTTAGCACTATAATAACAGTACAAATAGCAAACTAAAACGCTTGGGTATTTTTATTACCCAAGCGTTCTATTTTATATTTTCTTGTTGAACTAAAGGGTGATTAGTGCAATAACTTATCACCAACAAAAGATATAACAATAACAATTAAGGTTGGTATTGCGACATTCAATACAGACTTTCTAAATGGTGTCTGTGTTTTGGAGCTGTACCTTCTAATTATTTCAAAAACAATAAGTCCTCCAAGTATTAAAAGTGGTTCTTGCCATAATTGCCACATTTTTATTCACTTCCTTACTGTCGCTGGAATTACCTTATTAAAGTAACGCACCCCGTTAGTTAAATATGAATTTATAATAATGGAGGACTATCAGACAGAAAAATCGATAAATTCTAGTTCAGTTTCTGCTTCTGCTTTCGAACGATAAATGGTAATTTTATCATAGGGTTTCAAGTCGTCTTGCCAAGTTCCTACATTACTCAGAAAATCTTTTAAGTTTTCAGAAATTAGCAAGAACTCTAAATCCCTATTGATATAACAAATTGGTCGTTCGTCACTTGCCAAATCACACGGTTGATAAACAGTTCCGATAAATCCACCCTTACTATCTTTTGCCATAATATCTACATGTGGAACCGTAAAAAATTCTAAATGTGGAATATCATCGTCAAAGATAAATTGTATATCATAATCGCAAGCATATTTTTGATACTCTTCATTTTTATCATGAGCACTCATAGGAAACATCGTTGTCCCTGCTAGTATAACTTGAGTATCTTCTAAATCTACAGCTATGGCGGCTCCAGTTAATTCTGTTCTATCTAGATAAACTTTTCGCATATAAACCCCCGTTTAATCTTATTTTAAAGTAAACGCTCATTACTTTTGTGATTTCTTATTAAACTAACCTGCCCGTTAGTTTAAGAACAACGATTCACAAACTTTACATTTATTTTAACATAAAATTACAATTACTTACTTCGATTTGAAAAACCAGCCTCGCAAATAACATACAAATTAGCATAGGAAAAAATCACATTGATAACAGCTATTGACATTATGATAATTTGGTTGCAATTTTGTATGCTAATTCAAGCGTAAATCCTAATAATCGTTGATATATAAGGGAAAAATAAGAGACCAAATCATATGCGATTTGGTCTCTTAAACGGTATGCTATTTCGTATGTTTCTCCACTGAAACGGAACTACTTGTTTTAACAGAGATGCTTTTTTACAATCTACTCCAAATTTTCTCCATTCGATTCAATGACTTGCTTATACCAATCAAAGCTTTTCTTTTTCCTACGATTGAAGGAACCCTTTCCTTCATTATCTCGGTCAACATAAATATAGCCGTATCGCTTTTTCATTTCGCCAGTGGATGCACTGACAATATCAATTGGTCCCCAACTCGTATAACCAATAATATCTACACCATCATTCACCGCTTCACGCATTTCTTTCATATGTGCACGCAAATATTCGATACGATAATCATCGCTAACTTGTCCATCCGAATCCAGCTCATCAACGGCCCCAAGACCATTTTCCACTACAAACAATGGTTTTTGATAACGGTCATACAACTGATTCGCGGTAATTCGGAAGCCTTTTGGATCAATTGTCCAACCCCATTCGGATTTCTCTAAATACGGATTTGAAATGGAACCAAACACATTCCCACTCGTTGTATTTTCTTGAACTTTAGGATCTGTACTTGTTAGTCGACTAGAATAATAGCTAAACCCGATATAGTCTACCGTGTGATTCTTGAGAATTTCTGTATCCCCCTCTTCCATGTCAATCGTAATACCATTGTCTTGGAAGAAACGCTCCGCATAACTAGGATATTCCCCGCGAGATTGTACATCGATGAAGAAGAAAGACTCTCTGTCCTTTTCCATTGCATCCCATACATCATTTGGGTTACTGGAATACGCATAAGTCATTCCTGCTGCTAGCATACAACCAATTTGAGCATCAGGGATGATTTCATGACCTGCTTTTACCGCTAATGCACTAGCAACTAGTTGATGATGTGCTGCTTGGTATTTTACTTGCTGCTCGTCTTCCCCTTCTTTGAACACTAGTCCGGCACCGACATAAGGGAGATGTAATAGCATATTGATCTCATTAAACGTTAACCAATATTTCACTTTATCTTTATAGCGTGTAAATACCGTTTTCGCATACTTTTCAAAGAAACCTATTAATTTACGATTTTTCCAGCTACCATATGCCTCTACTAAATGGACAGGCACATCAAAATGGGCTAGTGTAACAACTGGTTCAATCCCATGTTTCTGCAATTCATCAAATAGATTATCATAAAATTGTAACCCTGCTTCATTTGGTTCTGCATCGTCTCCATTTGGAAAAATACGTGCCCATGAAATTGAAAGGCGTAATGATTGAAAGCCCATTTCCGCAAAAAGGGCAATATCTTCTTTGTAGCGATGGTAAAAATCTATCGCCTCATGGGAAGGATAAAATTCCCCTTCTAAAGGTTGATAGGAAGGAAGATCTCCTAGCATTATCGGGAACCTCTTTTCCCCTGTTGGAAGCAGATCCACGGTTGTTAAACCTTTTCCATCCTCTAAGTAAGCACCTTCTGTCTGGTTTGCAGCAATCGCTCCACCCCATAAAAATCCTTTCGGGAAGCCATTTTTGTCTTTTGCCATTACCATTCACCTCTTCTATGAAAATAAAGTAAATCAGTGAGGAATAGCCTGAGCCTCACTGATTGTCGTTGCATTTTATAAATTCGCTCCATTAGAAGCAATAACATCCTTATACCAGAAGAACGACTTTTTACGGCTACGTTCCATCGTACCAGTCCCATCGTCATGCTTATCTACATAAATATAACCATAACGCTTTGAATACTCACCAGAAGATGCACTTACTAAATCAATACATCCCCAGCTTGTGTAGCCAATCAAGTCCACACCATCTTCAATGGCTTCCCCCATTCGCTCAATATGTGCACGTAGGTAATCAATGCGATAGTCATCATTGATGGATCCGTCTTCTTCCACTTTGTCGTAAGCTCCTAATCCATTTTCAACAATCATGAGCGGTTTTTCGTAGCGACCATATAGTTCATTTAACGCAATGCGTAAACCAACAGGATCAATTTCCCATCCCCAATCACTTGCCTCTAAGAATGGATTTTTAACGCCACCGACTAAGTTTCCTTGACCAACTTCTTCTGGTGTTTTAACTTTTTTATCTGTTCGAGACATATAATAACTGAACGAAATAAAATCTACCGTTCCCTCTTTTATTGTTTCAAGATCCCCGTCTTGGATATCAAGCTCGATATTATTCTCTTTAAAATATCGCTTCGCAAAGTAAGGATATTCCCCACGCACTTGTACATCCCCACAGAAGAAATTAAAGATATCACTTTCCGCGCGAGCATGCATGACATTTTCAGGGTTGGAATCATACGAATAAACCGGCGCGTAAATCAGCATACAACCAATTTGAGATTCGGGAATAATTTCATGACCTAGCTTAACTGCTTGTGCACTAGCCACAAATTGGTGGTGCAACCCTTGGAAGCTATCTTGCAGGCGTGTTTCCTCGCTTTCAGGTGAAAAACCAAGCCCTAATAGTGGCATGTGTGTTGCACCATTAATTTCGTTAAACGTTAGCCAGTATTTCACTTTATCCTTATAGCGTGTAAAAATCGTTCTTACATAACGTTCAAAGAAGCTAACCAATTTACGATTTCTCCAGCCACCATATTCTTTAATCAAATGTAACGGTGTTTCGTAATGTGCGATTGTTACCAACGGTTCAATCCCGTGCTTGTGCAATTCATCAAAGACACGATCATAAAATGCCAATCCTTCTTCGTTCGGCTCTTGTTCATCTCCATTCGGGAAAATGCGGCTCCAAGCAATGCTTAAACGAAATACTTTAAAGCCCATCTCAGCAAATAGCGCGATATCTTCTTTGTAACGATGATAAAAGTCAATTGCTTCATGATTTGGGTACGTATATTTCGATTCATCTATTGTAAAATCAAAACCCGTTTGTGAAAGTAATCCTAGTCTAGCTTCTTTACCACCTGGTAAAACATCTGCAAGATTCGCACCCTTTCCACCTTCATGAAAACCACCTTCTAATTGATTGGCAGCGGTAGCACCACCCCATAAAAATCCTTCAGGGAATTGTTTCGTCATTGTCTATTCCTCCTATGTTCAATCAAAAGTTAAGTAGAAGGGAAAAGCGCTCCGTACTGGATCGAAACGCATTTTCCTTTAACGTTTTTATTACTTTGCTCTTAATTCGATTAATAAATCTTCAGGTTTCACTTCTTGTGCGCTTGTTGCTGTTAATTCATATTGATCATGATTTGTAACAACTACTGGAGTAGTTAATTCAAAGCCAGCTTCTTTAATTGCATTTCCATCAAATTCAATTAATAATTGGCCTCGTTCCACACGATCACCTTGTTGTGCGTGTGGTGTAAAGTGTTTGCCTTCTAATTGGACCGTATCCATTCCAACGTGGATTAAAATCTCTGCACCTTCATCCGAAGTAATTCCAATTGCATGGTTACTTGGGAATAATGCAGACACGGTACCAGAAACAGGTGCTAATAACTTTCCTTCCGTCGGCTCCACTGCTACCCCTTTGCCTAATGCACCAGATGCAAAAGCAGTATCTTCAATCTCAGCTAAATTTTTCATCTGTCCATAAAAAGGACTAACAACGACTTCGCTTTTTACTTTAGTCGTACTTACTGCTGGCTCGTTTGCTTCTTCTGTTGTTGTTGCCGTCCCTTCAGCTTTACGAATTCCGCCGAATAAGTAGGTTAATACGAAAGCTAAAACCATACCAATGATAGCTGCGATAATCGCACCAATTAGTGACATATCAATACCTTCTGGAGATATGAAGCTAGGAATTTGGAAGACACCAAGTCCCCCCATTACATATCCTTTTGTACCAAAGAATCCTAACATCGCTCCACCAAGTGCGGATGAAATAAGCGTGAAGAAAAATGGTCTCTTAAGTGGTAAAGCAATACCATACATTCCAGGCTCCGTCACACCAAAGATGGCAGAAATAATTGCTGGAATACTAAGGGTTTTTGTATTTTTGTTTTTCGTGCGTAACCAAACGGCAAAGATTGCACCTGCTAATGCAAATGAATGAACAAATATTAATGCTAAAATTGGGTCCCAACCTTGACTTGCGAAGTTGTTGATCCCGATTGGAACAAGTCCCCAATGCAGACCAAACATAACAAACACCAACCAAAAACCACCAAGGAATGCACCGGCAATGATTGGACTTAAATCATAAACCCAAACAGTTCCCTGTCCAAGTAATTGACTTGCCCAAGTTGCGATCGGACCGATAATAATAAATGTTAATGGAACAATAATTAATAATGTAAACATTGGAACGATAAACGTTTTGACAACGTCTGGAACAATTTTTGCAAAGAATTTTTCCAACTTTGCAGCAAAAAATGCGGATATAATAATTGGTATTACAGACATAGAGTATGTCATTAAAATAACTGGAATCCCGAAGAATTCAATATATACTGGCGATTCAAATACGGTTCCTGCAAATAATGTGTATAACGGTTCTCCAGCTCCAATGAGTCCTTCAAGATCTGGATAAACCAAAGCACTTGCGATGACCATACCTAAGAATGGAGTTCCACCAAAAATCTTCATTGCGGTATAGCCTAAGAATATTGGTAAGAAGTAGAACAATCCATCTCCAATGGCATTTAGAACTTGATACGTTCCACCTTGATCGTCAAGCCATCCGAGAGCAACAAACAAGGCATTAAATCCTTTGATCATACCAGAAGCCACTAATACGGATAATATTGGCGTAAAGATTCCGGAAATAATTTCGATAAAGCGATTAAATAGACTTCCTTTTTCGCCAGTATCTTCGTCCTCTGACTTAGCAGCTTCAAATCCACCTTCAGCTACCACGGCTTTATATACATCTGGCACATGGTTCCCAATAACAACTTGATATTGGCCACCACTCTTCATAACGGTTACAACACCGTCCATATTTTTTAATACATCTGTATTCGCTTTGCTTTCATCTTTTAATTTAAAACGAAGACGCGTAATACAGTGAACCACACTCTTAACGTTTTCTTTTCCACCGACATTTGCAATAATGTCTTTTGCTAATTGACTATACTTCATCGTTCACAACCTTCTCTCCCTAGTTTTTTTCGTTTTTATTCATGGCATTTGCCAAATAAAAAACCTGACCAGACTTGAATCTACACACAGAAATAGTGTGTTACATGATTCAAATCAGATCAGGTTATGCCCAAATTAGGTAACATTCCTAAAAATGATTTCGAAAATATTTGATTGTTGTTAATTAATTAACAACTTAAACTTACCATGACTTTTGACCTATGTCAAACCGTTTTTTAAAACCGTTTTCATCAATTAGGATGTTGCTGTCGATACGTTACACGATGGATATGAACCGTTAAGTAGACTGCTTCATCCTTGGATAAATACCAATTGAAATGGTTCTTCAAATAGATATCAATTTTTCGCGTACAAGCATACGCATTTTCGTATTTCCTCTGAATTTGTTCATGAAGAAAATCATCCACCGTATCTTCCATTTTCTCTTTTCGAATGAAACGAAACGCAAAGAACCGAAGATGGGTTAAAAATCGATCATAGTTAATCGAGTTTTCATCGAGTTCCACTTGATAATGGTACTTCACAATATTCAAGATATCCCGAACAATGTCGGTCACTTGTATCGCGATCTCCATATTTTCTCCAGATAACTCACTGTTCACCAAATGTAAGGCAATCGATCCTGCTTCATCTTCATCAAAACGTACGCCTAATTTTTCTTCTATGAAATCCAACGCTTTTAACCCAATCTCATACTCTCTTTTATAGTATTTCTTAATTTCATACAACAGGGTATTCTTCAATTGGATCCCTTGCTCATGCCTACTAATAGCAAAGCTAATATGATCGGTCAAAGCGACATACAGGTATTCATCCAGATTATAGGACAACTTTGATTGGGCATATTTCAAAATCTCAGAGGCTAAGTCTAAATATTTCTCAGAGGTGTTTTTTAATAATTGATCTAGTTTTTCGGATGTATTTGTATTTTGCAGTACAAACGTTTTCTCAATTTTAGACGTATCAACGGACTGACCAACCTTCTTTTGAAAAGCTAACCCTTTCCCCATAACAACCAATTCCTGGTTATTTTCATTTTCCGTAATGACAACGTTATTGTTTAAGACCTTCTTAATTTCCATGAAAACACTACCTCTAAATCATATTTTTTACCTACTATTTATTATACATAAAACCTCTGATCAACTAATCATGCCACTCCATTTACTTTTAGAAAAAAGAAAAACCTAAATTTGATCATAGATATCCCATGTAAAGATATCATTCCACAAATTTAGGTTTTGCCTGCCGAACAGTAACAATCCTTTTTAAATTGTAAACGGTTTAATTTTATTTAACCATACGTGTAGAAAAGTGTCAAGCGTTGTTGAATTTCAGATCACGAATGCGTCGATTTACTCTCCCTCGGCCAAATCATATAGGAAAAAGAAACAATTCCGTGTAAAATTACAACAATTCCCCATACCGCAGTAAGAAAATTAATCGATTCATTGTTATGAAGTGGAACCCATTCAGCAATGGGAATAGTAGCTAAAACCCACTCTCCAACTGGATTCAAGTTAAATATCAACCAATCAGAAGCACCTTCAAATATCAATAATAGGATTTGTACGATGGCAAAAATGAAGAGATGAATATACCAAGTACGACGTTTTTTTCTAGGAATAGTCGTGTCATGCGTTTTTGTTACCTCGGTCATTTAAATCCTTCCTCTCATTTATATAGATAACTAGATAACCATTTTTTCAAATTTGCAAAATAACTTCCTTAATTTTATAGTAACGAAAGTCGGAACTAATTTCCATAATATTCATGCATTTCGTATTGGGAAAATGCCCTCTTGGATGCGATTCAATTTTACCAGTAAAAAAGACAATTCACCCATAGGCAAATTGTCTTTTCACATGTATTTGGCTTAAACCGATTTTACCGCTTCTTCAACCGGAGTTGTTCCAGTTACGATTTGAAATTCTTTCCCAATCGTCGCGTCATTTTTCAAAGTTTCTAGGAGAACCTTTGCTACATCCTCCCGAGGTATTTCACCGCGGTCAACCTCAGTGGCTGCCTCTACTGTTCCAATACCTTTATCATTTGTAAGGCCACCTGGATGTACGATCGTATAGTCCAAATCAGTTGCCTTTAACCATTCATCGGCATAATGCTTGGCAGCAACATAAGGTGCAAACGACTCTGGAGCATCTTGGATTGCTTGACGTGTCGTGTCAAATGAACTTACCATGACATACCGCTTCACACCAGCCGCTTTTGCTGCTTCAATTGTCTTCACAGCACCATCTAAATCGACCATGATGGTTTTGTCTTTCCCGGTATGTGGACCGGATCCAGCAGTAAATACAATGGCATCTACTCCCTCAGCAGCTTTGGTGATTGTGTCGATATCATCATTTTCGAGATCGGTAAGTACTGTTTCAGCACCTAGATTTTCAAAGAAGGAGGCTTGCTCTTGTTTCCGAATCATTGCCTTCGCTTCGATTCCATCACTATCCTGAATGAACGAAACGAGATGTTTCCCAATTTGACCATTGGCACCAACAACTAATGTTTTCAAACTACTCATCCTTTCTACAATTGCTTTTTCCTTATATCTATCGTAAATCCATTTCATATGCAATGTCTAACTTGTTGCTTATTTGGTGAGGGAATAGGAAGACTTATTTGCTTTATTTTTTCATTGTCGCTCATAGTAAGTGGATTTGCCTCGTTCTAAGTTTGTGCTTTAATTTCTTGGTGAAGGAAGGTTTGACTTGGATTTGCTCTTATTCATGTCTTCATCTTCCTTATGAAGTACTTTCTCGCGGGGGCACTCGGATTTTTGTACTTCATTCCCTCTATGAAGTACTTTCTCAGAGGATTCACGTGGATTTTTGGCCTTCATCCCCTCTATGAAGTACTTTCCCACAGGATTGACGCGGATTTTTGGCCTTCATTCCCTTTATGAAGTACTTTCTCACGGAATTCACGTGGATGTTTGGCCTTCATTCCCTCTATGAAGTACTTTCTCAGAGGATTCACGCGACTTTCAGGCCGTCATCTAGTCAACGAACCCTGCCTCTTCCAAATAATCCTGAGCTACTTCTCTAGCACTTTCCCCCTCAACTGCAACCAAATAGTTCATTTCTCGCATTTGATCATCGGTTATTTTTCCAGCTAACTGATTTAATATTTCCTCTATTTCTGGATAGGTATCCAATGTTTGTTGTCGAAGTAATGCGGCCCCTTGATACGGAGGAAATAGTTGTTGATCGTCCTCCAATACAGTCAGATTATATCTTCTCAATTCACTATCTGTAGAGTAGGCATCGATTACATTAATATCTCCCTGTTCCATCGCGTTATACCGAAGCTTCGGTTCCATCGTTGCTAGATTCGGAAAATCAAGCTGATATACTTCTTGAATGCCTAGGTAGCCGTCTTCACGATCGGTAAATTCTAGCGTGAAGCCCGCTTTCACCTCGTCTTCTATCCCATGTAAATCGGAAATCGTTTCGAGATCATGTTTTTCCGCAAACGAAGGATCAACTGCTAGTGCATAGGTATTATTGAATTGCATTGGTTCTAGCAGTGCTAAATTAAATTCTTCTAAAAGCCCATCACGTGCTTGCTGATAAACTTCTTCTCGATCATTACTTACGGCAGTTTCCTTCAAAAATTGGGAAACGGCCGTTCCTGTAAACTCAGGGTAAATATCTATACTGCCGGATTGTAATGCATTAAACAAAAACGATGTTTTACCTAAACTAGGCTCCAATTCAACCTTCAAATCGGTCTCGTCCTCAATGAGAATTTTGTACATATTAATGAGTATTTCAGGCTCTGCCCCTAACTTTCCTCCGATCACAAGCGTCTCTTGTTCGTCGCTAATCAGATTAGGGACGATCGAAATGCCTAATGCCAATACAACAATGATTCCAGTTGTGGCTAGGGATTTTCTAAAAGAGAGTTTTTCCATTCTCCGTAGTAGCAAATCAAATAATAATGCTAATAATGCAGCTGGTATTGCACCAAGTATAATAAGTGCTGAATTATTTCGGTCGATACCGAGTAAGATAATATCCCCTAAACCGCCTGCACCAATCAATGCTGCAAGGGTTGCTGTACCAACAATAAGCACCATAGCCGTTCGAATCCCTGCCATTATCACTGGCATGGCTATTGGTAATTCTACCTTCCATAATTGTTTCGTCGTATTCATTCCCATTGCCATGGCTGCTTCTATTAAGGAAGAATCCACTTCTTTAATTCCCGTATAGGTATTCCTTAGTATTGGAAGCAAAGCATAAGCGACTAACGCAATAATGGCAGGAAATTTACCAATACCAAATAACGGAATAAAAAGTCCTAGCAACGCTAGAGAAGGAATCGTCTGCAACACAGCGGTAATCCCTATAATACTCTCTGCTAATCGGACGGTTCTAGTTAAATAAATCCCTAAAGGAATAGCAATGATAACCGCAAAAAATAATGCAATAAACGAAATTTGGATATGTTCTATCAATGCTTGGATCAGTTCTGTTTGCCGACTTTGAAAAACTTCTAGAAGGTTAGACATGACGATCCTCTCCTTCTACGAGTTGTGAAGAAAAATAGTCTATAAGCATTTTTCTATCTATGACACCGATGGATTTACCATTTTTATCAACCGCTAATTGATCGTGCTGAGATAATTGCTTTACAACCTCTTCAAGAGTTGCAGAAATTGAAATGGTCGGGATTTGTTCCAGCTTACTATCTTCCGTATCAATGGACTCCATCAGTGCTTCTAGATTAAATTGCGAACCAAATGTTGATGTATCACCAACAAAATCTTTTACGAAATCCGTATTGGGATTGCTTATGATCTCATTCGGTGTTCCCAGCTGAACGATTTTCCCTTCATTCATGAGACATATCCGATCCGCTAATTTTATTGCTTCCTTCATATCATGGGTCACAAACACAATTGTTTTCTTAATTGTTTTTTGCAGGTGAATTATATCTTCCTGCAATTTATCCCGACTTATCGGATCAAGTGCACTAAATGGCTCGTCCATCAAAATGATATCTGGATCAGCAGCTAACGCACGTACAACCCCAACCCTTTGTTGTTCGCCACCAGAAAGCTCACTTGGTTTACGAGTTCGAAACACATCTGGGTCTAACCCCACCATATCCAATAACTCCGTTACTCGTTCATGAATTTTCCCTTTATTCCATTGCTTCAATTCCGGCACAATTGCTATATTTTCTTCAATCGTCATGTGTGGAAATAAAGCAATTTGTTGCAGGACATAACCAATATTCCAGCGCAATTCATGTATGTTATATTCACTTATTTTCTTTCCATCAATATAAATAGTCCCGTCGCTTATCGGAATTAAACGGTTCATCATTTTCAGTGTAGTTGTCTTTCCACTACCACTCGGACCAATGAGAACAAAAAATTCCCCTTTATTCACTGTGAAATCAATCCCATCCACAGCAACCGTTCCATCCCGATATTTCTTCGACACATTCTCAAACGAAATCACAACAAACTCCCCTCCTTCCCCATAGCTTAACACAAACCTAAACCCGCCAACTGCTAAGGCGTCCCCCCACTAAGGTGCCTGGCACCTATATGAAGTGCCTCAGGCCTTGATGTTTCGGCGTTTGGTGGTGGTGCCACGGTGGTGCCTGGCACCGAAATGGGCACTAAAATGTTGCTTTTACCTTTTGGTTTTTCTGGCTAGTTGTTGGATTGGGTCCCAGACGCCGTTATATGGTGGTGCGTAGGCTAGATCCAAATCTAATAGCTGGTGAATCGTCATCTGATTATAAAGCGCAGTTGCTAAGACATCAATTCGCTTGTCTACTCCTTCTTTTCCAATTACTTGGCCTCCAAGTAATTGCTTGGTTTCTTTATGATAGATGAGTTTTACATGTAACGACTCACCACCAGGGTAGTAGCCAGCATGGGAAAGGGCTTTTGTTTTCATGACTCCAAACGGCAGATTATAGCGTTCGGCTTCTTTTTCGTTTAACCCGGTTCTTCCTAGGGTTAAATCAAAGAACTTCATAATTGATGTCCCAACAATGCCTTTAAATGCCAACGCATTCCCTGCCATGTTCGCACCCGCTATTCTTCCTTGTTTATTTGCAGTTGTCCCTAGTGGAATATAGTCATCCAATTGCTTAATAATATGAAACTGCGTTGCGCAATTTCCAGCTGCGTAAACATAGTCAATGGACGTTTGCATATAAGAGTTTACATGAATGGCACCTTGCTTATTCCTATAGATACCAGTATCTTTTAACAAGTCGGTTTCAGGTCGGACACCGATAGCTAAAAGAACGAAATCTGTCTGGTAAGAATTTTTATCAGTTACAACTGTTTCAACCCGCTCCTCTCCGGTAAATCCCTCGACAGCCTCCCCCAATATAAGCTCAACACCTTGTTTCTTCGCTTCTTCATGAATTAATTCAGCCATATCAAGGTCAAATATAGTTGCAACTTGTTCACCGCGTTGAATCATCGATACATCCTTTCCTAGGTTCCGAAAGTTCTCAGCCATTTCCAGGCCGACATATCCCCCACCAACAATCGTGACATGTCTTATTTTATCTGTGAGATCATCCTTAATTCCTAATGTATCGTCCAAAGTTTTTAACGTATGAATCCCTTGTAAATCAATTCCCTTCCAATCTGGCACAATTGGAACGGACCCTAAGGCAATCAGCAATCGATCATAAGGAGCTTGAAATGGTTCCTTCGTTTCTGTATGTACTCCATGTACCACCTGCTGATCTGTATCAACCTTTGTTACCTCAGTATGTACCTTTGCATCAATATGATATTTATCTCGAAACGTTTCCACAATTCTTGCAATAACTTTATCTACAGATGGTATGACTCCTCCGATTACGTATGGTAGCCCGCATTGTCCATAGGAATAAACATCCCCACGTTCAAGCACGGTCACATCTGCCGTCTCATCTGTACGAATAATTTCCATCGCTGCACTCATTCCAGCAGCGACACCACCAATAATGACATATCGCAAAGCCTGTTCCCTCCTTCTTTTATACAATACCCTTTGAGATGAGAATTTAACCATCCCTTGTTGGGGGTGCCTGGCACCTTATGTGGATTTTGGGGTTTGTGCTCATAAATTTGGATTTCGGCGCATATTCGACACCATTTGGCTCATATAATTCTATTCTCGCTCATAAAATCATAGTTTGGCTCATATTCGACACGTATTCGCTCATAACAACCTCCACCAAATCACTTACAACTCCATCTCTCCATCCCTTGTGGCAGGTGCCTGGCACCTTGAGTGGGTTTTGGGGTTATGCTCATAAATTTGGATTGTGGCTCCTATTCGACATCATTTGGCTCATATAATTCTATTCTCGCTCATAAAATCATAGTTCCGCTCATATTCGACACGTATTCGCTCATAACAACCTCCACCCAATCGCTTACAACTCCACCTCTCCATCCCTTGTTGGGGGTGCCTGGCACCTTGAGTGGGTTTCGGGGTTATGCTCATAAATTTGGATTGTGGCTCCTATTCGACACCATTTGGCTCATAAAATCCTATTCTCGCTCATAAAATCATAGTATCGCTTATATTCGACACGTATTCGCTCATAACAACCTCCCCCCATCACATGCAACCCACCTCTCCTCCACTTGGAATGAGTGCCTGGCACCTTATGTGCATAAAATCATAGTTCCGCTCATATTCGACACCGATCCGCTCATAACAACCTCCACCCAATCACGTACAACGCCCACTCCCCCCAACACACCCCAAATAAAAAGGTGCCATCCCCCTCACCCAGGTTTGGCACCTTTTTCACATTTCTCATTTAAATAAAGCCATCAATTTTTCCCAAAATCCTTTTTCTTCTTCCACTTCTTCAGGCGCATCCGTTGTTTCGGGATCCTCATTGGTAATACTTTCCGTCTTTAAAATAAATTGTACGGAGTTTACCTTCTCATTTTCCTCGGAAACAAACGACTTTGCTTCAAAATCTGATTTATCATATTCATTCATCATCTGATCAATTTCATCTGTCATTTGGTCTGGTAAATCACTCGTTGATTCATCCAATTCTGTTGTACCATCGTGTAATTCGCCAACACCATTTTCTAATTCACTGGTTCCATCCGATAAGTCGACAATCCCGCCATGTAGCTCTTTATAAGCGTTCGATAACTCATTTACTCCGCCAGTATAATCGACTAATCCATCATGGAAGGAATCATAGTTCTTAGACAAGCTCGTTAAACCTTCTTGAAGCTGGGCCAAGCCGTCTGTATCCATGTTTTCTAGTGAAGTAGATAATTCTGATGCCATCGTTTCTAGGTTTGCTTTCATTTCGGAGAGTCCATCAATTACTCCTTCTAATGTTTGATCCACTACACCAAATGCTTGCTTCACTTCGTCATACGTTCCTTTTGCAGTACGAGCAGCGGTATACGTTTCAACTAATCTATCAACTACATCAGGTTCTGCGCCACTACTATATAATTCTTGTATCTCTTGTTTGGAAACGTTATGACTAGGAATGGCTTCCATTGCTTCATCCAAGGCATTATATGCAGTGGCATAATTTCCTTTTAGCCTTTCCAAGCCTTGAACCGTTTCATCGAGGCCTTTTACTATTTCTCCAAGACCATTTGCCAATTGATCCAAGTCACTCAAATCCATGTCGTCGGCATCGCCAAGGGATTTGGTGATTGTTTCCAGTGCTTGTGCAATTTCCTCGGAACCATTTACGAGATCACCAGACCCACCGTCAAGATCAGCCAAGCCACGATTAAATTGGCCGGAACCATCCTGTAAATCCGCTACACCGCGATTTAACTCGGAAACTCCATTTTCCAATTCGCCAACACCATCGTTTAACTCAGCAATGGCATCAGATAACGTCCTCATTTCCCCTGTCATCTCATCTACATCTGGCTCTTCAATCGACATAGAGGATGGAATACCAGTGATCTCAACTCCGTCTAGTTCAAAACCGACAGCATCTGCTTCTACGACAAGCGTTTCTTCTTTTTCCGGCATGACGGTAAAGGTCACTTGCTTGTTTTTCCCAGCATTGGCAACCATCCCATCCTCCGCCCTGATATTACTAAAAATACTTGTATCTAGCGGAAGGGAGATCTGTAATAAATAGTTTTCATAAAATATCGGATCAACATTTTCATTCGCAGCAGTTTCAATCCGAATTTGGATAGAACCCTCTTTTCCGGCTATTTCCTCTGGAGAAATTTCCTTTCCGTCTAAATAATAGGCTACAGAAACATCCCACGGCAAAGGCTCTTTATCCATATTTCCTTGGTAGTAGAATTTGCCTTCTTCCGCGGTAAATTGAACCTTATTGTCGCTTTGCTCTATTTCTGACAAGTCGGTTAAGTTTTTCACACTTGAATAATTTCCAAAGTCAATTACGTTTCCTGACTCAGATATGTCAAATGTGTTTACAACATAAATATCTTGGCTTTCCCCATTGGCGTGAAGTGTTGCATAGACGACTTCATCCTTCGAAGAAATTTCCCCATCGCTGTTAGCAGTATCATCCTCTGATTTACTGTCACTTGTTGAAGCCGTTACAAGAAATGACGGCAATATAAGGACGACAGCTGCTAAGACAAATAGTATCTTTTTCATTCTCCTCATCATCATTTCTCCTTATAGAAATTTGCTTTCCATGTTGTTTTATCAATCACCTTATCAAACACCAATAACATCGCTGGTAGGAAAAATACCACCATAATAAAGGCTAACAATGCCCCACGTCCTAGTAGTAGTCCAATCGAAGAAACAACTGGGTTCGTCGATGTGAGCGACAGAATAAACCCAACACTGGATAAAATGGAAGCAGAAACCAAAATCGAGAATAACTTTTCATCGATTGTTCTCTTAATTGCCATTAATGCCGGCATTTCTTTCCGGTATTCCTTGTACGCTTCCGTTAGTAAAATTGCATAGTCAACCGTCGCAGCGAGCTGTACGGTACTTACGATCAAATACCCGACGAACACAAGCGATGAATTCGTGAAGTATGGAACGGCTAAGTTAATCCAAACCGCTGATTGAATCGTAAGTAGCAATACAATTGGAAACGAAATCGATTTAAACGTGACCAGTAATACAATCGCAATCGTTATAACGGTTAGTAAATTTACAACCGTATTATCTCTTTGCACCACATTTTTCATGTCATACAGTGTCACGCTTTCCCCAAGGGAGTAAACATCATCTCCATAATAACTTTTTGCTACCTCCTGGACTTCTTCAATAAGCCCAAAGGCAGTCTCCCCTTCTGTATCGGTATTTGTCTGGAGAATGACCCGGCTGTAATTTTCCGAATAAAACTGCTCTGTTACGGATTCTTCCAAATACTCGGGAGGAATTGCTGCACTGACCGTGTTTACGTATGCTAGCACACTTGTAACATGATTCATATCTTCTAAATCGTTCACGAGTGCTTCCTCTTTTGCAATGTCTCCTTTAGGAACAAGTAAAACCATGGAGGTATTTTTCCCAAATTCCTCCTCAATCTTAACGACATCACTACCTGCACGAGTTGAATCTGGTTGCTCCCCAATTCCATAGATAAAACTCGTTTGACCTTGTGCTAAAAATGCCGGCACAATCAGTAAAAATACAAGAAGTAAACTAGGAATTCGCAGCTTCACAACGCGCTTGCCGATATTTTTAAATTTCGGTATGAATGGCTTGTGCTGCGTTTTATCAATCCATTTATAAAACATTAAGGTTAATGCTGGTAAAAATACCATGACACTAATAAAGCTTAAGACAATCCCTTTGACAAGGTTCACACCTAAATCAGATCCGATCTCAAAATTCATAAACGTAAGTGCCATAAATCCAAAGAAGGTCGTTGATGCACTCGCGACAATGGCAGGGAAGGATCGCTTCATCGCAAGTCGCATCGCTTCATTCGGATCAGCTACTTTTTGTCGATAATCTGCAAAACTATGCAGCAAGAAAATCGCATAATCCAGGGAAACTGCAAGCTGTAAGATCGGTGCAACAGACTGTGTGACAAAAGATATTTCCCCAATAAAAATATTCGTTCCTAAGTTAATCAGCACCGATACCCCGATCGCCGTTAGGAAAAAGACCGGTTCCATCCAGGAGGTTGTTGAAAGAACCAATATGATCACAATAATCGGTATTAACAACGCTGCTGCATACATCGTTTCGGTAAAAGCCATTTTTTGTTGGGTTGCTGTATCTAAAGCCTCCCCAGCCATGGCATTTTCCTCGCCAATCAAGTCATAAATGGCATCGGTTATTTCCACTTCATCCCCATCACGTATGCTGAAGGAAAATAACGCGTTATCATCTTTATAATAGGTTTCTACCGTATCGGCATCCGCCATTTCAATCGGCGTTTTTATGTCGATCGCATCATCGAGCCACGTTACGTCCGATACACCATCAATCGAAGAAAGCTCTTCTTTAAAAACGAGCGCTTCCTGAACGGTTACATCATGAATCATGACTCTTGTATTCGGAACCGAACCATCAAATTCTTGATCCATCACGTCCATTGCATCGGTAGACTGTGCATCCTCTGGCAAGTAATCTACCATATTATAGTTAACAGCTACTCCAAATTGAGCAACCGTGCTAATGACCGTAACAATTAGAAACGTTATTAAAATCGATTTTTTATGTTTAATGATTCGTGTTGCTATATCTATAACCGCTCATCCTCTCTTGCAAAAGCAAAAATTCCACCTTAATATTATATAAACACGGTGTTGCTTTTACAACAAACAGTTTTATAGGATGCGTACAATAGCCAACATTTCGGCAGCATATGTTGGCTAACGCGAAAATTTTCAAGGAGGGGATTCCAATTAGTTCCACGAAATTAGACCGACGGAAAAAATATACTCGTAAGGTTTTAAGGGAAAGCTTGATGGATCTGTTAAAAGAAAAACAAATTTCCTCAATTACAGTTAAGGAGCTCTGTGAATTGGCAGACATCAATCGTTCTACATTTTATGCACATTATGCAGACCATTTTGACCTGCTCACGCAAATTGAAGACGAATTAATCGACGATATGAATCAGTACCTCAGTGCATACAACTTCGAGAAGGAAGAAGAAGCTGTTCAAATGGTAGAAAAGCTACTCGAATACTTTGCAACCAAGCAGGACGAATGCAAAACACTTCTTCAAAAAGATGGGGATTCTTCCTTTCAAAAGAAAGTAACCGATGTTGCCCATCGATTTATCATGAAAAACTGGATGGAAGTGAACCTCCTCGACCGAAATATATCCGAGTATTTGAGTGCGTTTATTGTAACTGGAAGTATTCAAATGATGAAAATGTGGTTATATAACGGAATGGATAAATCACCGAAAGAAATGGCTGAACTAATTAATAATTTTATTAACAAAGGACTTTTCGGTTTGAAATAAGTTGGCTTTTTCCCCATGACCCTTGATGAATCTTTTTGGCGGAATTCATCATAATAAAACCAAAAGGATGTGGTGAAATTGCCAAAGGAGAATATCGTAGTTGAAGAGTTAAACACGTTATTAAGAGGCACTTATATGGGTATACGATCACTGGAACATTATATTCAAAAGGTAGAAGATGATGCGTTAAAAAGCGAATCCCAATCGATGCAACAGGAAACAAAGCTAAATGCTCAAAAACTAGCGGAGCGTATTCAAAACTTAGGCGGCGTCCCTGCTGACAGTGAAGGGGCATCTGGAAGAATGCACAGTTTTATGCACCAAATGATGCTCTCAGACGACTCAGATAAAATGGTACAAGACGCTATTAAAGGCCTCGACAAGTATGGAGTAGAATATTCCGAGGAAATCGTAAAAGGCGATTTGGATCCAATCAGCAAACAACTCGTCGAGGAAGTAATTGACACAAACCGTCGTCATGCAGAGCGTTTAAAACATTTGCTTGATGGATAAACGTCGCACCCATAGAAAGGTTTTCGAAAGAAGCACAGGGAATTTTAGCCACCTTGTGCTATGAAAGCCCCGTTTGTTAAATAGCCTCCCCGCCTTTCGTTCCTTCATGGTTACATTGGCATTTAGTCTACCTTCAATTCATCAGGGATAGGTGGCAAAGGTGGGTCAGGCGTAAACGTATCAATTGCAACATCGATAATTAATATCGTCCATAGAATCATAGCAATGACACTTCCAATTTTTATTAACTTAATCTGAATATCCGACAACTCAGGAATTTCTTTAAATCTCCATCGGTCAAATAGAAAAAAACTTTCTTCTGGTTCATAGAGACTCCAAATGCAAAAACCATAAACAGGTATCGAAAACACGATGAGAATAAATAACATTGCTCATCCCCCCATTAGCAGGATATATTACTTATACGATTCTGCTTACCACAAGTTTCAATCCCTTACAGCACTTTTAGAAGAAACTTATGGGAAAAACCTTATTCTTCATTCTAACATAAAATTCTGACTTCACTTCGGTCATGAGCAACTTTTTTATGTACCATTGTTTACGTCTAAACGGAACGGTTATGTTATAGGTCTCCCCCCTATTTTCCTCCACAATCAACCTCCCCTTATCACAACAGCCCAAATATCGACATAGGATATGTCCATGGGATTTCTATATTCCTAAGTAAAGGAGATAGATAAATCATGGATCTTACATTATCACATTGGTTATATTTAATTGGCACATTACTGGTTATCTTAACGATGTTATTTCGACAAAATGTTGTTGTGCCAGCGTTAGTCATGAGTTTTTTTGTTGCTTGGTCCTTTACCGGATCTTTCCTAGATGGAATCCAAGCGATATTCAATGCCAACTTAACCGCAGCCACGGAGCTGTTTAACATCTTTTTAATCATTGCGGTCATGACAGCACTCTTACGGATGATTCAATCCATCGGTGCTGATGAACAAATGGTTCAACCGTTTCAGAAAGTCATGAAAAACGGAACATTATCCTTTTGGGTACTTGTGGTTGTTACGTATATATTGTCCTTGTTCTTTTGGCCAGCACCAGCCGTTCCACTGATTGGTGCGTTATTAATCCCCGTAGCCATTCAAGCCGGACTGTCACCAATTGGGGCAGCGATTGCGATTTCTCTAGCTGGTCATGGGATGGCATTGTCATCCGATTTCATTCTCAAAGTGGCCCCAGAATTAACCGCTTCAAGCAGTGGTGCACTAGAGGCGAGTGCGATTGGCGAGCAAACCCTCATTTTGTCACTCGTTGCCGGGGCTGTCTCTCTAACAATGGCTTATTTCATGGTTCGTAAATCAATCAAAAAACCTGCAAAGCAAAACCTCACAGAATGGGAGAAAAGTGGTGACGATGACTTAAACCTAAATGCAGATGACACGGAAGTTAAAAAAGGAAAATACAGCCCAGTATTCGCTGTTCTCGTACCTGGTATCTTTCTCGTCATTGTCACGTATGTCGTTGTTGCAACATTCTCTGATGTCGTTCCAGCAATTGAAGACGGAGCAGGTTCTGCCCTCGTTGGAGGAACCGCAATTCTATTAATCATTGTCATGTCACTCTTCCGGGATTACAAGAAAACATTGCAAGAGGTTAGTGATCATATCGTGAAAGGATTTGTGTTTGCTTTTAAAGTTATGGGGCTTGTAATTCCAGTTGCTGCGTTTTTCTTTATCGGAAGTGGTGAGCTAGCAGGGCAAATTTTCGGAACAGATTCAGATACGACTCCTTCCTTCCTGTTTGATTTAGTGCAGGAAAGTCAAGCGTTCATTCCCAATAACGCGTTTTTCACCGCTTTAGGTGTGTTGATTTTAGGTATGGTGTCTGGACTTGATGGCTCTGGTTTCTCTGCCTTGCCATTAATCGGTTCGCTTTCCGAGGCATTAGCCGCTTCAACAGGTATGGATCCAACTACACTTGCTTCCATTGGTCAAATTGGAGCGATTTGGGTTGGTGGTGGAACACTCGTTGCCTGGTCACCAATCATCGCTATCGCTGGTTTTGCCAAAATTTCAGTTATTGACCTTGTCCGAAAAAGCTTCATCCCAGTAGTTACTGGCCTACTCGTTACCATGATATTTGCATTACTGTTCCTCTAAAGAAAAAGACAAAAACCCTTGGAATGCATAGATTCTAAGGGTTTTTCATGAAAATATATATTACCATGTAACGGACAAAAAGAGATATTTTTTCCATTTTGAGGATCCTAAACGAGTCAGATGTGTACCTCTTTTAAAATACAGAACGAGAGGATTTTCTTGTAAACTGCCCCTCATTCCGCTACTCTTCTTTCCAAAAAACTAATGTAATGCACTTACCTCTTTCACCGCTTTGATTTCCTCATGGCTGCAATTTTCACAGTAAAAATAATGTAAGCACTGGTGGTTTTCTAATGATTTAGGATCTCCATCAAAAAGCTTAATCATATCAATATCCATATAAGCACTATAGTCATCAAAAAAATCGGCCAGCTTTCCTTGATCAGCGATCGTTGATTCACAGCTTGGACATTCCATGGAAACCGATTCGAACCCATTACATAAAGGACAGAAATACATCAGCCCAACTCCTTTATTATCGTACATATATTTAAAATCTCTCAAGGGGAGTTAAATTATGTAATAAAGAAAAGGAAATAAAGCAAAAGCTCCTAAGCGTTACGAACGCCTAGGAGTTTTTACCGTTAAAACTCCATTCTCATCGAATCTGTTTCATTATTTACCCTTCAACTTGCACGTCCTCATGCCGCTTCAAATACCAATTCTCCATTCCCAATGCATATGGCAATGGGAGGTCTTGAATCGTTTCGATATGGGCTGGTACCGAACGATTCATCGTCGTGATGGAAGCAACATGAAACATCCGTTGCAGCCGGTTTTGCGAATAAGACATTTCAATCATATTCCTTCGTTTCGTAATAAACATTCGACTCGTTAAACCACCATGCCACCATTGTATTTGATCAGTCGTGACGATATACCTGGTATGTATGTAATCAAGGATTCGGTTTAACACAACTAGGATCAATAGGACAATACTCAATATCCACCATGCTTGTTCAATATTGAATGGCTCCGGCTTAAAGTAAAATAAACCGATTGTCGCTATCATCCAAACCCAACTTGGCCGTAACAGCTTAACCCATAGTGACTTTCGGGGCAACCTTTCTAATTCGGTATGTACTTTATACGTCGGTAATAATTCCTCAATTAACTGATATGCCTCGTGAATCGGTAAAAAAGGATAAAGAGAATTGACATTAACAGAACCATCCGAGTTATTTGGACTAGCTGAACTTATTAGCTTCACTTCTGCTAACCCAAAAAGTCGCTTGATAAAGGTTTGGTTAATTTCTAAGCCTTGAACCTTTCTCTTTTCTATGGCAAAGTAACTTTCATCCAATACCCCTCGATCGATATAGATATACCTAGTATCGGAGGAGATCTCATACTTGCCAAAACGGATAAACGTACGCACAAAACCAAATACAACGGCAATAATAATCGCCACAACGATTAGTCCAAATAAAAGCCATGTGCTATGAAGTAACACGTTAAAAATGCCCTCAACCTCATCCTGATCCGGTAGTAATGGTTCCACATAATCAATCACCCCAAATACAATTGGAATGATTGCCAGAAAACTTAAGGATGTAAAGCTCGCCTTCACCAAGTCTTTTCGCTGAGGTGTAAAGTGAATGGTACGACTTTTCTCTTGCGCCGGTCCTTGCTCTTCCCCTACAATCTCCTGTTCACCAATTGACGGATCAACTTCAGGCTCGCTTTCTTCTATAGGAGTGTTTTCCTTACCCGGCTGCACCAACTCAATTAGGTAATCCGCATGTTTCTTCGTTAATACCTCAAAGTGAATGGAATCGTCCTCCCCATCCATCGCCGTTTCAAATGTTAACGAAGTAAGACCAACCAGCTTATGGAATACCGTCGTCTTTCTCGTCACATTTTGAATCCGTGAAAATGGAATGGTACTTGTGTGTTTTGTAAAAACACCCTTATAAACGTGAAACGTACGATCCTTCCATTCATATTTTTCAACAAACCATGCTGCTACTATATAGATAAGTCGCCACAACACAAGAATTACAAATGCATACCTACCATACTCCATAAGCCAGAATTCGGAATCCTTGTTGAAAACGAATAATATCAAACCAATAAACAAACTATTTTTCACTAACTGATAGATGCGAAAAGGAATCGTTAATGGATGGTATCGCATTATTCATCCACTTCCTTCAACTTTGCAAACTCCGCCAACGTCTCCCTTAACTGAAGGGCAACATCCTCTTCTAAGGCAGGAATAACATGAGAAGACCCCATCGTTTCCACTTTAATCGAACGAATTTGATACCGTTTCATAATAGGCCCTTGTGTAGTCGAGACGGATTGAATCTTTGTCATTGGAACCGTCATCCACTCCTTTTTAAAAATTCCATAGCTTAGTTGAAGGTATTCATCATTATACTGATAACTCCAGCTTCGGTACAGATAACCTGGTTCAACCATCGACCAAACAGTACTTAAAACACTAAGAATTAATGCTCCAATCAAAACCCAAAAAGCCCATGCAGGCCATGCAAAATAATAATCCAGCCAAAAAAGCACCCCTATAACCAAAAATCCGATGCCATTACCAATCATATCTGTCATCATTCGCACTTTTGGAAAAGAAGGTGATAAGTTATGTTCTAATTTTCGAATACTCACTAATATTTCCCCCAAACTTCATTCTCTCTTTTTCTGCCTCATGAAAGTGCTCTTTCTTTAACCAACCTTTTTTCGAAGAACCCGTTCCAATTTTACATGACATTTTTCTAAATAGCCAAAGTTATCCAATTTCTTGGTTTTAAACTTGCCAATCCTCTGTCGAACATCTTGATCACTGACAATCAACTTTCGATACGGTTCATGTTTTAAATAATCTTGAAACCATGTGCTTTGCTTCAGTTTGTTGATATTCCGTTCAATATCTTCCTCCTGCACATCTTTTAACAAACACAAGTCTACGACAGCACCTAATAATTCCAATAGAATTCCTATTCCTCCCAATAGCCTACCTCCAAAAATAAAGTTGTTAGTAGATTTACGAGTTAGATATGGAAGAAGTTTCATCGTTTGGGAAAAATAGATATAGATGCACAAAGAAAAAGAGGGTGACTCGGTTACAGCCTCCCCCTTCTTCATGTCACGATTTAGTTTCTTCCACCACGAGCATTTGATTTCCCTTTGGATCTACGTTGTTCATCAGGTCGCTTTGCTTTATTGCTTTTTTCTTTTGGAGCATGTGAATCTTTGACCATACTATTCCCTCCAATGTAGAAATTTCAATTCTTACTCAGTGTTATTATGATCGATTTGTCTTAAGGTATTCCGCATCAAATCGAATGTAACACATGGAGGTACAAGCAATATGTAATGATAATAAACCTTTAGATTAAAACCTAATTAACCTCCGTACTTATATACTAGGTAAATTATTTATAACCAATGCGACACATAACAGGAGCACACCAAATAGATAAAAATACCCTATTCCCTTATTTTCCTTATTTTCCCCTTTGACATACTCTATACCAAACGATACCAACATAATCGGACCAAGATAGAAGACAAAAGAAAAAGTTTTATCATATAGAAGCTTATATGCAAATAGTAATATTGCTAGTAATGCCAACGTCTTATTAAATAAGCGCAACAACATTTAAAACCACCTCTTACTTTTTTTCGCAAGGATACTTGCTAATGCTATACTCTAATTTAAGATTAACTTATGATAACTACATCTGTCTATCCAAGCATATAACAAACCAATCCCCATAAAAATAAGAATAGAGGTTACTTCTGTTAGATGGTAAATTTGCACATGCTCCCCATGAAAGTTCACTCCAAAAACGAATTTCCCAAAATAATACCCAACAATTGAATAAACAATCATTTTAATCACCAATTTATTAAAAAACCTTTCCATTATTATGGTTAGAGGTAACATGATGACTCCGAATAAGAAACTACCACCAATGCAACCATAAAAGATCAAGAAAATACCAAAATCAATGTGTTCACTTGTCGTAATTTTACTTCCTTCTATTAATTCTACCAGCCATGTTCCAAAACCAAATAATATAGAAAAACTGCCAAATAATATCCAATATCGAATCGTTTTTAACTGCAAGGCAACCACTCCAATATTTTAAACAAGCCAAGCATCATACAAGAAGTCAATAACTCCATTTTAACATCATATACCAGTTTTCTCGCAATACGATCATGAAACCTTTTAACCTGTTAATCCGTATATCATCTGAAGGGAGTCAACAAAATGAAACGATGGACGATATTACTTGCAATTATTTTTTCAATCGTATGTATACCTACTCAAGTACTGGCCGTTGATTTTACAATTGAAAACACACAAATTGATGCGTACGTACAGGAAAATGGGGATGTTGAGGTAACGGAACAGCATACCTACCAATTTGACGGGGGTTTTAACGGCATTACTCGTACGCTTATCCCGAAAGAAAACAGCCTCATTCAGAACGTAGAGGCATTTGAAGACAACCAATCGTTGGACGTGGAACAATCGGAAAATCTGTATAAAATCTATCGAGGTGGATCCGATGAAAAAATCACGATTGATCTGACGTATACGATAAAGGATGGCATGGAAGTATATGCTGATCTGGGACAGTTTTACTGGCCATTTTTTGATAGCAATAACGAATCTACGTATGAAAATATGGATATTTATATTCACCCTCCGCAACCAACTGATGAGGTTTTGGCAATTGGTTACGACGAAGCAGAAGGTACCATGGAATCAACAACGAATGGCACGGTTCATTTTGCTTTAGGTGAGGTAGAAGACGGCGAAAATGGGGACATCCGAGTCGCTTATGATACTTCGCTTTTCCCGCTTGCCACACAAATAGAAGACCAAACCATTCGTGAGGACATCCAAGCAGATATAGCCGCATATGAAGAAAAGATGGCCGTATATGAGGATAGAAAAGATTTATTAAGCCGTATCGCACCATACGTTGTTGGTGGCTTCGCAGTTTATGTATTCCTACTAATAGGCAATGCATGGAGAAAAAGACGAGCAATTATATGGGAAGTAGAGCGCAATGCCATCCAACAATACCTTTTACCAAAGGAAGAGATGAGTTTGCCAGCAACAATTCTTCACATGAAAAGTATGGTCCCTAATGGAGATTTAGTTTCAGCAGCATTATTCGATTTAGTTCGAAAAGGCTTCGTTGAACGCAAAAATGAAAATGAATTTGTAGTCGTAAAGCAATCAACCGATCATCTGCATGAAGATATGTTGATCCAGTGGCTCTTTTACAAAATAGGTAACGATGGAACATTCTCAGTGGATGCGCTTGATAGCTACACAAAGGATTCGGAAAACAAACAAACCTACTATAATGACTATACGCAATGGATCGAAGCGTTAAAAGAAGAAATAAAAACACATCAATTAGTAGAAAAAAAAGTCGGATTACGCTGGACTGTAGCTATTAGTGGCCTATTACTTGTTCCTTTTATCATTCTCTTAGGAGTACATGAGCTCTATATGTGGATGTCCTTTTCCATAATCCTAAGTATCTTCTTACTATTTTTCGCCATGGTATATCAGCCCCGAACATTAAAAGGTGCTCGAATCAAATACCATTGGGATCAATTCAGTTCCAATTATAGTAGGATTGACGAAAAAGAGTGGAGTAATTGGATGAATGATGAACAGATGCAAGCATTCATCTATGCAATTGGTACTAACAATAAGTCCATGTTGAAGAAGAATGAAATGCTAGCCAAAAAAATGCCAAATGCAAACATGGGAGCTCAGTATTCATCCAGTGACACGATAATGCTTATATTAATCGCAAGCACGGTAACAAACAGCTTTCAACAGGCCGATCAAACCGTATCTGCAGCAACCGGTGGGGGTTCTGTTCCCGGTGGTGGAGCTGGCGTTGGAGGCGGCGGTGGTGGTTCAGGTGCCTTTTAAAGGTAACTGACCTTAACCATGTCCTACAATTTCATATAAAACACAGTAACCGCCTGGAGTAGATCTTTTACATCCAAGCGGTTTTTCTTTCGTTAGCTAACACCAAATAAAGAGGACATTGGAATTCCATGCTCATTCTAGAGGTAATTCTGTACTTACTTCATAAAGCTTATCGGATTCCCAGTATCGTCCTACTGCCCCACTTCCAAAGTTCTGTATCTCGTTACAATAACCAATTTCATACAAAACCTCATTATCATCTTTGAATAATAATTGATAGTCTGGCATTGCCCAATCGATGTTTGCTGTTGAATGTGTTTTTGCATTGTCTAATTCGCTTGTAAGTTCTTCAATAAACACTTGATCCTCAATGGTATCCATCAACTTTTCACTATTCCATTCATAAACTTCAATATGAGTTATATCCTCGTTTAGGTTAAGGTTATTAATATTTTGGCATCCAATAAGGATGATAGATAATAAAAGGCAGACAGAAAGTACTTTTATTTTTTGCATCGTTTAGGTACCCCTTCCTTTCTTTACTTAGACGGACGTTACCTAATCTTAAAATGTTTCATCACAGCCCTGGATTTTCACTCCTAACGATGCGTTGATGCATCAAAAAATGGTGCCAAAATTGATGAGAATTAGCACCATTTTTCTACTGTTGCTGCTCCTTATTAAACGAGTGAAAAACTATTAAAATTCAACTTTTGTTCGATATTCAACTGGGTAGGGCCGTGTTTCGCACGTGACTTCTTTGACTATGTCATTTCGTTGAACGGTAAAGACTAACGAATCGTTTACCTCTGAGGTTGTTATCATACGTTCTAGATCTTCATAGGATGTAATTTGTTCGCCACTTACTGCTGTTATCCTATCGCCAACTTCCAAACCTGCTTTTTCGGCTGGTGTTCCTTCTTTTACACGAACGACTACAGATCCTAATTGTGTGGTATTATCTAATTTTGAAGATGTATGTTGTATGCCGATCCAGGATTTCCAAAAAGCTGGTCTTAAATCTTTATCTTGCTCGAGGACACTCTTTAAGTTTGTCATAAATTGATACGTCCCAAAGGCCATATTTTCTCTAATCTCGGGTTCATTTTCCAAGCTTGGAATCTCATATTCTATTGTTACACGAACTCCACCATTTTCCGGAGTCAGTGTTGTAATCGTCCTTGCATTCTCACCAGTACGAAGCACGAACGTTTCATATTCAACAATCTCTTCAAAGGTACCAGATGTCCAAACACCCCAGCCATGATTATAATTCCCCGTACCACCTTCACTAAAATCGATTTCACAATCCCACGTGTACCAGCGCAATAATTCTCGTTCTTCCGTTAAAGCTCTCCATACTTTTTTTACTGAGGCATTGATAAAAATACTTCGCTTAACGGTTTTCGATTTAATCATCGTCTTCCTCCTTATTTTCAACATAATGTTTTAAGTCCATTAATGTCTGATCTAACATTGCACCGATTTCATCAACCATTTGGTGATAAGCACCTTCAAATGTCTCCCGGTCTAGTTGATAATAACGATATCGTCCAGATTTTCTTTCATGTATAAACCCTTCTTCTTTAAGAATACGAAGCTGTTTATTAATAGCAGGTTGCGAAATATTAAATTCTTTCACAATATCTGATTGTGTCTGTTCTCCGCTTGATAATAGCTGAAGGATTTTTCTTCTTGTTGAATCCGCTAATGCACGGTAAATATTATACGTCGTCCTAGTCACCTCCCAAAATATTATATAACCATTTGGTTATATAATAGAGAAACCAATTAATAATGTCAATAATTTTCTAAATACATTAATTTCTGCGAAAATAGTACTTTTAACCCATTTCCAACTTTTGCCTAAACAGGAAGAAAGTTTGATGTATGCTAATGAAATAACGATTAATATGGAAAGTGATTGATAAAAAGGAGTGATAAGCAATATGGTGACGAGAAAGCGCTTATTTTTACCGTTTGTCCTCGTGTGTCTGGTATTATGGGTAACAGCCTGTAATGACGCGAATGAGACGGTTGAAGAAGCGAAAGATACAGAACAGGAATCAAACACAGAAGAAAAGAATGACACTTCAGCTGAAGAAGGCGAAAATGATGAAGAAAGTGACGTAGCTTTTGAAGAAGTAGGAACAGCATCTGGTCCCGAAGATCAAGGGGAAATGGAGGTATGGATTGAAGGGAATGTGTCCATAAATGGTCGAGATATTACCATAGACGGAAAAACCAATCTCTTACCAGAGTCGCGAATTGCTCTTAGTATTTCACCTATTGACGGGATTTTAATTGGCGGAGGTTCACAAGCATTCGTTGAGGAGAACGGTAATTTTATCTTTGAAGAAAGTTTACCGGAAGACATGGAAGGACCCGCAACCCTTGAATTAGTCTTCGAACCTGAAGAACAAGATGATGAGATTACCGAGCATTACAGTAATGGACTTGCAGGTGATTTCATTCGATTGGATCCAGATTCTGAAGAAGAGTCCAAAATTCTCTCTTTTAAAGAGCATTTCTATGTAGATGATCAAGAACAAACCATTGAAATGAAAGCCCCTACTTGGGATATCCCAAGTGACAGTGGGGATCCGAACATAAGACTAGATCCTAGCGTTAAAAGGAAGGACGATTATCTAATCGTGGATTTAGAAAGTAATTTCATTGAAAATACAGATGTAAAAGCTAGCCTTGATATCCCGAACTACCAAACAACCGGCTACGCTCATATTGTCAATGTCAATCCAGATGGATCAGCAACTTTCTATATTAAAAATCCTGAAAATGATAGTAGAATATCAAACTTATCGGAATATGAAATTGTCATAAGCTACTCCTCCCCATATAGTACACAGCCTGTTTTAGATGCTTACGGAGAAAATGGTGAGAAGTTAAAAGGAGAACACGTGAAAGAACGCGGTGATTCAAAAGAAATCGAGCAAAGACTATTGATTAAGGTTGATGAATAAAAGAAGCAGAGGGACGGTTCCTCTGCTTCCCTCTGCTTCCTATTTTATACTAAAGCTGCACCAACAATGATGAGAAGGATAAATAGTACGACGATTAATGCAAAGCCGTTTCCTGTACCAAATCCTGCTCCATGACCATATACTGGTGCGCCATAACCGTACCCACAGTTAACTCCAGCCTCATAAGGTGTAAAATTGAATCCCATTATAACAACACTCCTTATAATAGTATTTTCATTTATACCCTAGAATTTAATAACCAAAGCCAGCTGAACCGACAATGATTAACAAGATGAATAAAACGACAATTAGCGCGAAACCTCCACCAAATCCTACTGCTTCACTCATAATTTACTACACCTCCTTAGGCATTACACAATTAACCTATGTCAAAAAACAAAGAGATGTAATGGACACACACCCAGTTTTACAAAATTCTTGACCGGGACAGGGGGACAGGTTTGCCGTCCCAGGGACAACAATCTGTTGCCCCACTGCTATTCTTCTTCTTTCTTTGCCTTCTGAAATAATGCTTCCGGAATCATTTCAAAGCCTTCGATCACTGTATTTTCTTCCACTTCAATCATCAGGCTTAGCTTTCCATCAAAATGAATTTGGCGGACAAATCGTAAATCCTGGGGACTGATTTTAATGTCTGCTACTTTTGTCTTTATTTTGATCGATTTTGAATTATATTTCGGTATGATACTACTAGCCTTAAATTCATATTTATCATCATCAATCACCGTCTTAAACGCATCTTCTACCTTATCTGAATCAACATCTGCTACGCCACTGCTTTTGAGAACTTTTTCTACATCCTTGTAGTCTAGTTTCGGCACATCCTCTTCTTCATTCTCTTCACTTTCTTCGATGGTACGGTGGATCTCATCATACACATTCGAAAGTGTGGATGTATTAATTTGGTCCCCCGTAACCTTCTTCACGATTTCCTCAAAAACTACCTTATCATCTGCAGCAGTCATCGTCTCCTCCGCATTTAAAACTTCCTCAATGAAATGATAATCTAGTTCATAGGCTTTCTTAGCTGAATAAAGAACATGGTTTACATCAGCAGCATTATCCGTAAAGCACGGGAATAAAAATCCTGACTTCGGAGCTTTCAAGTTAATGATTGGATCTACCACAATATTGTACTTGAACTCTTTTTCAACGTAGTCAAACAGCAACTCCTTCTTCGGATCTTGTGTTGTATTCATACTACATAGAATAAATGGATTGGAAAAAACCGTATCTCGTCCACTTTCTTCCGCTTCTTCATTGCTGCGTTTCATTGGTTTCATATATTCTCCCTTAATAAAGGTCACAACAACATCCATTTCATACTGTTTATCCTTCAACATTTTTTCAACCAGTCGAAGCATATATTCATTCCATTCTTCGGTATCATTACTTAATAAACCTTGATGTAGAATGAGCTGGCTACTATCCTCTACATCTCGCTGAAACTTGAGTTCAAATAATTTTTCATCCAATTGACCAGATAACACTTTCTTAAAATTGGCCATAAACAGCTCTTTCTGTTCATCTTCTAGCAAATCAAACGGAGCACTTTGATAATGGTAAATTTCACTCGACTCTTTCATAATATATACATTAAAGATTTCATGAATCTTTAATAAATCATTGTTTATTTTAAATTGTTTCCGTATATTTGCGATATCTTTTTTGTTCAATGCTTTTCCACCCCTAAGCTGGTTATCAGTATATTCTCTGTACACATTCTTTCATTTTATCATAATCTAAGATACCTTGACTTAAGGCAGACGTTTCATCCGTAACAAAATATTATTTTCCCCTAGAAAAAAACACCCACCAACCGTTAGAAACAACGATTAGCAGATGTTGATCGTTTCTTTCTATTAATGTTCGACTTCTCTTGTACTCCATTCTTCTACGCTCTGTCTCAAATCATAACCAGATGGACTTTGGTAAACTCGCAATCCAAACTCAGGTGCAATAGCAAAAAGATGATCGAAAATATCCGATTGAATCGCTTCGTATTGAATCCACCTAATATCATTAATAAAGGCATATATTTCCAATGGAACCCCATGTTCCGTTGGCGCTAACTGCCGCACCATCAACGTTAAATCTTGCCTAATTCCAGGATGATGCTCCACATAATTACGAACGTAAGCCCGGAAAACGCCTATGTTTGTCAGTGCCCTTCCATTCACCGGATTGGTTCGACTGATCTCATTTTTCATATTGTACGCTTCAATCTCACGTTCTCGATTAACTACATAATCGGTTAAGTAATGAATCCCTTTAAATTTTGCTATCATTTCCTCCGTACAAAATGAAATACTTGTTGTATCGATATAGATAAATCGCTTCATCCGACGTCCACCTGACCGTTCCATTCCTCTCCAGTTTTTAAAGGAATCCGATATTAATGCATAGCTCGGAACCGTCGTGATTGTCTTGTCCCAGTTTTGTACCTTAATCGTATTTAATGAGATATCAATAATATCCCCATCCGCGCCATATTTAGGCATTTCAATCCAATCACCCACACGAACCATATCATTTGCGGACAATTGAATTCCTGCAACCAGTCCTAAGATGGAATCCCGAAACACAAGCATAATGACAGCCGAAAGGGCTCCAAATCCGCTTAGAAAAATCATCGGACTTTTGCCCATCATGTTCGCAATAACCAAAATGATCCCAAGCGTAAATAATATTATTTTAACAACTTGAAGGTATCCTTTTATCGGTCTAATTTTGGATACCTCGTACGTTTGATAAATGTCGTGAAGCGCATCTAATAAACTATTAATCACCATTAAACCAACGATCGTTAAATAGATGATCGATCCTTTTTCAATTATCGTTTCATAATTAGAGAAGGTTGAAGCAAAATGATAGATGATAATTACTGGCACAACATGAGATAACTTATGGAACACCTTCCTTTCCAAAAGCATATTATCCCACTTGTATTTACTCGTTGTTACCATGTGATTGATCATCCGGATAACAACCTTCTTCGTAATAAAATTTGCCAAAAAACAAATCAATGCGATGAATAAAATCATGATCAACACAGAAAGGTAAGTTGCTAAGGTCGTATTTACACCGTAATCTACTAGCCATTTATTAATATAGTCCATTATTCTCCTCCATATATCAGCTACAATCCATACAGAATATGCGTGCCATTTGAAAAATATGAAGGGAGCGCTTCGAATAGAATCTGGGTAGGAATAGTAATAGCAGTTTCTCTCGTTCTATGAAGACTGCTGATTGCCACTATAGACAGGACGCATTGTATACATATACGAAAACATCAACTCTTCAATAGAAAAATCCGAACGAATTCTGATGAAAGAATTGGTTCGGATCTCCCTAGTACTTTAACTCTTGTTCCCATCATCTCCCTTTAAGCTAGGACCACATCAAAGACTTTCTGCTCTTCATGATCGAGCATATTTTTATTTACAATATCTGTCACATATTTATTCATATTCTTCATCAAGTCTTTCGCTTCCTCTTTATCACCCACCAGATAAATCGAATCCCACCGCTTGTCCTTGGCAAGCTTATCTAATTTCGATGCAATTGTTTTATACCAACGATATCGATTCGCTTCAAACCGTTGCTGGAACTCGTCTGGTTTCATATCACTTCCACCTAATCCTACTGATGCCTGCACATTCTGAGGACCGGTGTGCTCCTTCCAATCTTCTGTATCCAAATCTAACTCAAATAGTTTGGTATCTTTTAAACTTCCTAGCTCTGAATCGATAACTTTAATCGCTTCTTTTTGTGTCAAAATGATACCGGTTTTTGGAAACTTTTGATACATTTCTTTTAATTGATCTACTTTTGCGGTTTCTTCCCAATAAAATTTCGTTTCCACCGGCATCTGAAACCGTTCCGCAAACCAAATTTCTTCATTAGGAGTAGCAAATACGACGATGCTTTTTGAGAGATTTAGCTCGTTATCATGCACATACTGTTGGACTTTTTCTTTGATCTTTTTAAAATTCTTTTGTTCCTCCACATCTCCATCCGCTTTTAAGTAATTTTCAAAACGATTGAGACCGTTTTTTAGGTGAATTTTCCATTCTCCACCCTGCTGTTCTGGATCAGCTGGATCCGTATTTAAGTACATCGAAAACACACGGTGAGGTTTTTCTAGATACACACTTTCTAGCTTTTCCATTACCTTTTTCATGTCCATAAACAGGCTCCACTCCTTTAATAAAATCTATCACTCTATTAATCAATAACCTAAAATCGATTTAATTAAACATAGAATAATACAAAATTCTACAAGAACTAGCATCCGATTTACAGAAGTGGACAACATCCAAAAAAAAATCCCAACCAACATGGATTAGGACTTTCGAATTGTTATGTAGAGGCGGTAACCGGATTCGAACCGGTGATGGAGGTTTTGCAGACCTCTGCCTTGGCCACTTGGCTATACCGCCATTTTTTATCAAAGGGGTTCCGGAGCTAGCATACACTCCCGGAATCCCCATATTTAAAGATTATATTAAACGCCATAGCCTCCGACATAGGAAGTTCCTACAATGATAAGAAGGATGAACAACACTACGATTAAAGCAAATCCTCCGCCTAAATGTTCACTCATCAAAAATTCCTCCTTTTAAATGCTACATTAATACCCTATGTCTGAACAACTAAATGGGAAGGGCTATTGCCCAACTTTGGAATATCTGTACTAGCAATGAATCTGGTAAATCCAGCAACCATCGATCAAACAAAAAGGGATACCATCTTCTACGTTCCTTGTATCGCCCTTTCGCATATTTTAATTATAATCGCATGACCCAACGTTAATACTACCAATAGTACAGTAAATAAGGGGAAAACAATGAAGAAAATAAAAGATTGGGCAAAAAACTTAAAACGACAAATTTATGTTCTTTACTTCGCTTATAAACATGATAATGTACCATGGTATGCGAAGGTTTTTGCAGCTTGTATCGTAGCATATGCTTTCAGTCCGATTGATTTGATTCCTGATTTTATACCGGTTCTTGGATACCTAGATGAGGTAATTATCCTACCTTTAGGAATTATGATCGCACTAAAAATGATCCCAAAAGAGACATTGGCAGAATGTGAAAAGAAAGCGAGTTATGAATTAGAACATAGGAAACCGAAAAATTGGATTATGGGAACCGTGATCATTACCTTATGGAGCATTATTTTCCTATGGGGTACAATACAGGGATATCAACTCCTCCAAGATAAAGCACGATAAAGAGGAGTGTGAGATGAACGAACGAAACCGACATTTACTGGCAGTTATATCCGAGGTCAATTAAGCTCCTATGGACATGCATTAGACAAAATTCATGTTATATCGATTGATTCTCCAACATAAGATGACGTTGTAGGAGTTCAAATATAAATAGGGTGGTGTCAAGTGCATGAAAGGTCTTTATAAAGGACTAATAGGTGCGGTAATTGGCGGTGCTACAGCTGGTTTCTGGTTAATGATGGACCTCGTCCTTCCCGAACCAATCGGAGACTACTTATTATTTGGAATGATGGGAATCGTAAACGCAATTATAGGATGGCAAGTCGCACGAGTCGTAGGAAAACGGGAAGAAGCAGTGAAGCAGAGGGACGGTTCTTTTGCTTCCTCTAGCTCGTAAATGGTGGGCAGCGGGGAAGCGTGGGGACGGTTCTTCTGCTTCCTTCCACTTAACCCCTATTTCGAAAGTAATAAGAGGAGGCAATTCACAACGAAAGTTCTATCCTACCTTGAGTTAAATGTAGAGATTTGGTCGAGAAGGATCGTGTAGGTATTCATAACTGATGTCCCCAAAATGTACAAAACTGGTAAAGTTTGTACGCCCATGGGGACAATTTTTTATGAGAGTATTTAAGTACCCACTCATTTTTTCCATAAATTCATTCAGTTTTGCCATTTCCCCTGATCCTAATCATGAAGTACAAGGTAATGATTGTATCAATTAGTAATACAATTCCCCAAATTACTAGAAGGGAGTTTAACGGTTGACTATCGTAAATTTGAACCCCTTCTTTTAGAGAAGTAAAATCTGATACAAACCACTCACCTATATCATTTAGACCAAAGATACTCCAACTAAAACGATTGTCAAAAATGAAGAAAACGAGCTGTAGTATAGCAAATATCAAAAGATGAATATACCAATTACGTCTTTTTTTCTCTGCCATTACATGAATATTCTTTTTCCTAGTTTTGTCCATTCGTCCATCTCCCTCATCCAATTGAATTAATCTAGCAGAGAAATCTATTAATAATCCTTTTTCCTATAAATGATATAAGAAATAGCGTAGGATATAATAAAAAAAATGATAGCAACAGAAAAAAAACTGATAGAGAAAATTTCGTCAAAACCGTCCACTTTTCCCATGATCCATGTCAACATTGCAAATACAATACCAAACATCCCCAATGAAAAGCCGATACTACATATCTGAATAAAATCTGACTTCTCTGTTCCTAATAAATAGGTTAAGGGATACGTTAAAGCGGCAATACATAAAATCAATCCCATCCCACGTAACAAATAGTTCACATAAACTTGCGTGAAAGTTATCGTCATAAAAGCATCAGCAAGTAAAAATATTACAGTTGTGATGAATAAGCCTAATAAAAATAACAGGATAAATATTACGTATTTACTTAGAAGGATTTTATGTCTATGTAAAGGTAAAGTGAGCTCATATCTATTCCAACCAGATCTACTATCCTGTTTTAACACTTCAAACGCATGTACAGGGATTAAGGCAAACGGTATAAAAGCTGCTAATCTTAGTGCTAACGAATGCTGAGACAAGATCATGAAAGTAACGATAACTACGGTTAATAATATTGAAGACTTTATGCTTTTTTCCACCGAGTAGAAATTATTTAGAATTAGCCCTTTCATCCTATTCCCCTTTCACTAATAATTTTGTGATGTCGTCAATAGAAAATGGCTTCTTTAGAGTGAGTGGTTTAGGCAAATTTTTTTTATCAGAGACTAGGACTTCCACATGATCATCTTGCATTTTATAGGCAACTTTACTATTTACATCTATTTCCTGAAATGTCTTTTGATTACATTGAACAATTGCATAATTGTGAAGTAATTCATCCTTATCTACTTCTAATTCGATCATTCCATTTTTAATGAAAATAAGTTTATCAGCAACCTTTTCTATATCTGACGTAATGTGAGAAGATAGTAGGATAGAGCGTTTCTTATCTTTTACGAAATGTTTAAACACATCCAATATTTCCTCCCGAGCGATCGGATCTAATCCTGATGTCGCTTCATCTAACAGTAATAATTTTGCATCATGAGAGAGAGCAACCGCTAGCGAAAGTTTCATGGACATTCCTCTTGAAAATCCTTCTATTTCTTGATCTTTTGGTAGAGAAAAATGGTTAACATATGTAAAAAATGTTTTCTCATCCCATTGACGGTAAATATTAGCCAAAACTTTCGAAAGTTTATTAATGGTTAACTTACCCGAGAAATTCATGAGATCAAAGATAACTCCAATATCTTCCTTTACAGCAACTTGCTGTGCATGTATCATTTCTCCAAATACTTTTATATCTCCATCATCTTTTCTGCGTGTACCTAAAATGGTTCCCATCGTTGTTGATTTACCTGCACCATTTTCACCGATAAAACCGACAATAGAGCCGTATGGAACCGAAAATGATATATCCTTTAAAGCGAAATTAGAATTTGGATACAACTTTTTTAGGTTTTGAACCTCCAAAATATGCTCCATTACATTACGAATCTCCTTTGTTGTTACCAGGAAAAGAATATGCAGTATTCCTTTCCTGGTTATTAATCTTCATGTATAAAAATCTATGTTACTATGAATGTATAAATTCTAGTTGTTAACAATGGTTGCTTACTGTCGATAGGAAAATCGTTACCGTCCAAGTCCAACCTTGTGTCCCCACTTCACCTTCTTCAGGCATCTTTTGTAGTTCTAGTACATCGTTCATTTTATTCGCCTCCTTTCAAATTTCCAGGGTATCGACCAAATTAGCAGTGGTTGCTTACTGTCGATAGGAAGATTGTAACTGTCCAAGTCCAACCTTGTGTTCCTACTTCGCCTTCTTCAGGCATCTTTTGTAGTTCTAATACGTCGTTCATTTTATTCACCCCCTTTCAAGTTTCAATACCATCCAATTACAGACTACGAAGTTAATAACTGATTATTCAGTTATTTTTCAACGCGTCATCTCTCCAAATTTTGACCAACCTCTAACAAATTAATGTACTCGATCACAATTATTACTTACTGTTGACCAAAATGTTGTTAAGATTGCTGAGACCGTTGTTATGGTTGGCCCTACTTGTGGTTGAACTTCATTGTCTTCGGGGATTTGTTGTAATTCTAAAACTTCTTTCATGTTCTCACCTCCTTTAAGTGTTCCCTATTGGTTCTCTTGCAAAGCCTAGGGTCCTTGTTATAAAATCATTACTATTGATAATTGGTAACCAAAATAACGGGTTTAAATCTACTATTCCTTTTAGTGCTAAAAGGATTCCAGAGCTTCCAGAATATACATCATCCGACAACCGGTAGCAAAAATTCCCTGGAAACAATATTTGATCCTCTTTTCGAATTAAGAATAAATCTAAGCGATTCATGGATTGTTTGATACTCTTTTCAAGCTTTTCAGGTTGCTCTTTCATTAAAGCTGATAACAACAAGAAACCGCCTGCTCCATCAAATAATCCTCCACTAAACGTGCAACGAAGTTCATTTAAGTTAATAATTTGTTTTAGTTGTTCGTGATATAAATTTTGATTACTCACTTCATTTAAATACCATATAGCTATACCGATCCCGATTGTCCCACCAGATAAATATGGTAATAAGCGTCTTCGGTCATCAAATGTCTGTAAAATATTTGTATCCTCATCCGTTTGCGTGTTTGCTAAATCTTTTTCTATCAATTCTTTAGACATTTCATAGTAGTCTTTGTTATTGGTGATGGCATACATAGCCGAATAGAACAGAGAGGCACCAGACCAACCATCCATTATTCCAATCGGAACTGCTGCCCAATCGGTTACTGTTAATTGCTGATTATTACGAATCAACGTCTTGATATGACTTGCAATGAATTCCGCTTTTTCTAAATAGATTTGGTTGTCTTCCTCTAAATATAAACTAATGACAGCTAGTCCAATACCAGACAATCCAGAACGTAAAGAGATGTCTTCATGATTCAGATTGTCCAAAAACTCGTCAAATAACGTTAGCGAGTCTTCTTTATATCCTAGTTCATATAATGTTGCTGCTATACCAGCTTTTCCTGTAAAAAGCCCTTGCTCATTGGTATACATCTGTTCGATTAAATTATTTTCAACCCAATCCTTTGCTTCTTTAGGCAGATTTCCAGTACGATGAAGCGCTAATACAGCCCCCGTTCCCCCCGTCAGGACATTCCATTTTCCATTAGACATTTCATGCTGCCTGATGTCACCATGTATCAAACCACTATCTGGAACGATATTATTGATCATCCCTTTTCGAAGCTGTTCAATGATTACGTTTATTTCTTCCGTTTTATCCTCCTTAAATTGCCTCATTAAAGGAAAATTTTTCTCATTCGTTACTGGCAAGTATTGATCACATAAATTCTCAATTTCTTTCACATACAAGTAGACATCTTCACCAAATTCTCGTGAAATCCATTGATTTTGATAAGAAATCACGCTTTCATCAATATTATTGATCGCTCCAATTGGTAACACACAATATCGCAAAATTTTCTTCACCGCGTACCAATCCCGCTCTTGGTGGCTTTCATTTTTCATATTGGCAAAGCCTATCGTTTGCATTGCTGCTTTTACTTTACTATCTTTCGGGGCTGCAGATTCAAAATCAATCAGTTTGATACATAAATCAGGGGTGATTATTATATTCGAAGGCTGTAGATCACCCATCCCTATTTTTTTACGATGCATTTGCGAAACCGTATCAATTAATTGATTCATAATTTTTTTTACATCAGTAATATATGTCTCTTTATCGTTGCCATTATGGAATGGGTATTTCATCGCAATCCACTTTTGTAAATCAAACCCATCTACATACTCTTCAACTAAAAATGAATGCTTCCATGATTGAAAATAGTCGATAACATCTACTACCCCTTCTACTTCATCTAGTTCAGCTAAAGCATTATATTCTATTTCCAACCTTTCAATCGCATCTTTGTCATTACCATCCAATCCTACTTTTGGTCTAGCTTCTCTGATAACCACCTTTCTTTTATCTAATTTTCTTTCAGCGAAATAGATTCCTCCACCATTAGAAAACCGGAGGACACGTTGGAAGTCATATTTACCCAGTTTATTTTTCCCTTCCTTATCTTCCGTTACCTGGTTCCTAGAATCTAACAGTTGATCAAAGTCTTTAACAAATTCCGGTGCCTGATAGAATGGCTTACGATGATCAGGAATTAAGTGGCCAGCCTCATCTCTAATGCAGAGTTCGCCCTTTTCATTGTATATACTATTAAAGGCGCCGTAGCGATAATATATATTACTATTTTTCCAGCATTTATCACTTAAAATATATGGCCCGTTTTCGTAATCCTTCAATTTTTCATATAGCACATCTAGCAATTCTAAAAATTCATTATCAGTCGCTGGATAGATCGTTATAAATTTCCCCGAGCTTATTCGATTTCCGTTTTTAGAATTAACACTATGTAAGGTTTTCCGATCGAGAAGGTGTTTAAAAGGTATTTCACGTTCAAACAATACGCCACTGACCACCTCTAAAATATCTTTGGCATTCGCCATCGTTGCACTGATATGAATCTTCCAGCCTTGTTCCTTTATCTTTTTGTCTTCATACCCATAAAATTTCCAAGGAGATCCATCCTCATTTACAACTCTACAGTTCGTTGGGAACCCATCCACTATATACTCGCCTGTATCTTTAGATGGATTTCTTTTAACATAATAATTGGAGTCGTCTCTTAAATAGTTAAAATATAGATGATTCTTGTCCATACACATAATCCTTTCTTATACAAGATTTATTGAATTTGTAATTGTTTTGTCTCCTCCGAATCAGTCTGCTCTTGATTTGATTCCAATTGTTGTTTACAAAACTTACGATATAATTCATGTGTTTCCCTTAGTTCATCATGTTTACCTTGACCCGTTATTTTTCCATCCTCCATAAAAATAATGTGATCCGAATTCATCACGGTAGACAACCTGTGAGCAATAACAATGGCTGTTCGATTCTTGGTAATTTTTTGCATGGCTGCATGAACTTCTTTCTCTGATTGGCTGTCCAGGTTAGCAGTAGCCTCGTCCAATAAAATGATTTTTGGATCCTTCAGAAACATTCTTGCAATAGCAATTCGTTGTCTTTGTCCACCAGATAAATTTAAACCGCGTTCCCCAATGTCTGTGTCTAATCCATTTGGTAGTTTTCTTACAAACTCCCAAGCATAAGCCATCTTACAAGCTTTAACTATCTTCTTTTCACTTGGCGGATCACCTTCTAACCCGAATATAATGTTTTCTCGTATTGTCCCACTTACAAGGGTATGCTCCTGGGAGACATACCCAATTTGTGATCGCCAAGACGATAACGAAAAGCTTTCAATATTCTCACCACCCATGTATATAGCACCATTTGTTGGTTGATAAAACCTTTCTAATAATGCGATCAGTGTTGTTTTTCCACTGCCACTTGGACCAACTAATGCATACGTCTCTCCACCCGCAATTTTTAGATTTATGTCTTGCAAGGAAAACGTAAGATCCTCTTGCGTACTATAATGGAAAGATATATTTTTCAGCTCGATGTCTTGGTCATTAACATGTAAGAATTTACCTTCACTTAAATTTTCCTCATCCTCATTAAGTAATTGGGAAATCCTCTCTGTTGCTCCTTTCGTTTTTTGTAATTGCGTAAAAAAGGTACCAAAATTGGAAATAGGTGGTATGACATAAAAAATCAGGGTTAAGAATGCGATAAAAGTTCCTGGAGATAAATCTCCCCTTGCAAGCTTAATACCACCGTATCCGACTATCGTAATAATCATAAGCATCATGATTAAGTTAAGGATTGGATTTACCAACGCCATCCAAGTCGCTTGCTTCATTCCGATATCCTTTAGATTTTTAATATTTTCCATTCCTTTTTTGATTTGAGCATTTTCTGCAGTGAAAGATTTAACTAATTTAATTTCAGAAATCATTTCAAAAGCATTCACATTTAGTCTTGCTGTTGACCGTTGTAACCTCTTGGAAAGCTTCGCTAGTACTCTACCTAATGGAACAAAAAATAGTAAAAATAACGGAATAGCAATCAAAATAACTAAAGCTAATTGCCAATCATAATAAAATAACCAAAAGCTACAAAATAGTATCGTTAATATAGCGTTTACAAATTGGGAGAATGAATGACTAACCAAATTAAATATCACAGTTGTATCATTCACTACTCTGCTTGCTATATCTCCAGACTTATTTTTATCGTAAAAATTAGCTGGTAACTTCACAATTTTAGACCACGTTATACCTCTCAGATTGGCAACAACGTTTAATCCAACGACATTCAGTAAATAACTTGCTATTGCACTTGTTAATGTCCCAAAGATAAAGAATGCACCTAATAGGAGTAGTATATTTCCATTCAAATTACCCGAAGTAGAAAATGAATCAATAAATGTCTTTACGAAATTGGGTATAAACGTTGTAGCTATTGCACTTGCAGAACTAATGATACAAGCAATGATAAACAGCCCAACTTTAGGTTTCGTTTTACTAATCAGCTCAAAAAACTCTTTCCATCTATAATGGTTGCTTTCTTTTTTGAACATTTCTTCACCTTTTCTTATATAATTGTCTTTGTAATGATTGATCCACTATGTTGGTATTTATTTGTTAGTTTTCAATGGTGGTAAAAAATTACTTTCTGGAGTAGTTCGTAGGCAGTGATGTTTTCTATGAACATCTAGGAAAATCTAGGAGATTAAATCTAAAGAAGACTTGCATAAAAATGTATTTTCTTAACTTAATTAAAGACTAGCATACTATTTTCCCATTTGGTATTGGGAAAATTCATGCGTTTTTCCTAGAAAATTATAGGTAAATAGCCCTTCATTTGACAAAAAACGATCAAGTCAGCGGAAAGTCATAAAACAAATAACATTTTCCTACAAGAAGCGGGACGAAGCGTGGGGACGGTTCTTCTGCTTCCTTCTACATATTAATTTTTAACTAGGCTAAAGGGAACAATTCTCATACAAAAAGGGGCTTGATAATCTATTTGACTATCAGCCCCTCTTTATTTTAAGTTAAATACTCCCTCAATGGATCGGCAACTTTTTTTACATCTTCCATTCCCTGCTGATACAGTGCAGTGAGTTTTTCCTTATCTCTTTCAATGCGTCCTACCTCTAATTTTTCGGTCGGATTAATAACAAATATATTGCCCTTCTTCTCTTCCTCAAAAATATAATCAAGTGTCTCATTATAAACAACATGACGTTTTTCCATTGCTTTTATTAAGCCTGGATAATCTTTATATTTCTTGCGGAAATACCAGCTGAAAGATTGCGGCTTTTTATTATACCCTCTATTTCTTGTTAAAATAACGACATTTTTTCGATTTCCATCTTTTTCCGATTGTTTAATGGGAATTGGGTCTGATATGCCTCCATCCATCAATAACCGATTATCAAATTCTACTACTGGTGCGACCAATGGTAATGAACTCGATGCACGAATAACCGTTAATATGTCTTGCTTGTAATCCTCTCTTTTATAAAAAAGTGCTTCCCCTGTCATACAATCCGTTACCCCAACAACAAACTCTTCTTGAGCTTGATGAAATGCATCGAAATCATAAGGTTCTAACTCATTTGGTAACTTGTCGAATAAAAAGTCCATTCCAAACAGCTGCCTTTTTTTAATGAAATTCCGAAATGACAAATAATCGGGATGGTCAATATAATCTATGTTTACCGCTCGATTTCGATCCATTTGACGAGAAATATAAGAAGATCCATTACATGCACCCGCAGACACACCGATAACATAGGGCAAGTAAATCCCCTGCTCCATCAAATACCGAATAACTCCCGCCGTATAAACGCCCCTACTTCCTCCGCCTTCTAGTACTAGTCCTGTATTTTCCATAAGATCTCCCTTTTAATTATAGTAATTACTATTATAAAACGTAATAGAAAAAAAACAAAGGGACGGTTCTCGTGCTTCCTTCTCATCAGGAAGGAAGCACGAGAACCGTCCCACTGTTTGCTCCACTGTTTGCTCATCTCAGTGATTGAATAGTATCATTATGTTATGAAGGAGGTTACATTTTATGACTAATTCATTTTTAGCTACGGTTGAGCGTTATATCTTAAGCGACGATAAATTTCTGCGGGATTTTGCCCTACGAACACTTAATAATTCTCATTTGGGTACAGAGCAAACTTTTCTCTATGCCTTAAAAGCAATGGACAAACTTGAACCTCATCCAATGACAAATTCTATTATACCTAGAACAAAACACATGCCTGTTACAGAAAATGTGTTAAAAGAGGTAATCGTCCGCCTAAATAAGAAAGACAATAACTTACACTGGTATTCGATGATTCTCTCGCGTTGCGATACCGATCTAATTGTAAAGTATCAAAGTGAACTATCTCCATTCGTCAATAATGAAGCTCTTGAAACAATTGTAAGCCTATATTCGATGGATACAGAACAGTTATTCATAGAAGTCGGATCTATTATGAATACGTTAGAAGAGGATGAATTTAACCAACACCTTTACAATTTCGGAAAGAGAATATTTAAAGAACTGATCCATCGCGGGGAATATGACGAATCAAATATTTGGGAGATTGAAGCAGCATTAAAGGAAGAATGGGACAAGAATTTTTTATCCTATAATAGCATCTATAATGTTTACCTTGCTGGTGAAATTAACGCAACTTCTTTAATCCCTCAACTTACCGAATTACTTTCACGGGTAAACGAAGACATTTTATTAAAAGAAGTTACGGAAACTCTAATTAAAATTGGTTCAACAGAAGTATTTCCATTCATTGAAAAATATATTACGAATCAAGATACTTCTATTTTAGCAATTGATATATTAGAAAATATTAAACATCCTATTGCCGAAGAGATGCTACTACGATACTTTGATCAGTCAGACAATAAAAATCTTAAAGCACTACTAGCTGAAGCATTATGTCACCAACTATCATCAAAAGCTATTCCAAAGGTCGCCGCACTTATCGAGAGAGGCTATGATGAGACATTACCTAATCTAACAGAGCCAATCTATGCGAATTGTGTTATAAATGGGATCTATCACCCAAAACTAGAAGATTGGAAAAAAGAACTCTACGAAAAAGAAGCTCACTGGGAAGCAAGACAGAAAGAAATTGCAATACAAGATGCAAAACGCGTAAAACTCGGCCGAAACGACCCATGCCCATGCGGAAGCGGAAAGAAATTCAAAAAGTGTTGTGGAAAAACATAGGGAAAAAAATAGGGACGGTTCTAGTGCTTCCTTCCACATCAGGAAGGAAGCACTAGAACCGTCCCACTGTTTGCTACAGTTTAATATTTCTTTCCATTTTCATTTTATCTTTTCGGTAACACCACATTATTTGTCTTGCCTTTAACACATCATTTTTGCGCACTTTAATATAAACAGGACTTCTCTTGTACCCAAATACAAAGAAATTTTCCCACCTGTAAGGAATCTGATATTTGATTGGAATATTATTGTTCTTTAAAACCCAATAGTATTCATTAGCTTCATCTAACGTTGATTCATCACCACTATAAATCGTTACATTTTCATTACTGTCTCGAAACCGCCACATTAATGTGAGCGCAACAATAATTAATAGTATTTCAATCATGCTATATTCCCTCTTTGTCTTTATTTGCTTGATAGGGCTAACTATTTTCCCTATGTATGAAACGAACTTCCTATCATACACGCTTAGAAACAGTCTATCCATTTAAGCAATCGACTAAAACAACAGCTTTATTCCTTCTGTGTATCAGCTTCAAATGTGCATCCCATTATAATTACAGCTTCTCTACTCGGTTCTCTCATCAGGAAGGAAGCACGAGAACCGTCCCACTGTTTGCCCACCACTGTTTGCCCATCTTCTTCCTTCGTAGACCTCTATCCGTTTCGGTTCCTTCAGTAGGATCATAGAATTCTAGTAAACCTATGATTCAATTTAGGAGGAATTTTTATGTCGGAATTTTCAACGGTTCAGTTGATTCAACGTTATTCGAATAAGCTAGATCGAAAGCTAAGACAGGAATTATTGGAGTTATACCATCCTTCAACTTCAAAACCTAGTATCGCACGCTCTCTCATTGAAAAATCACTGAATAGATACAAAAAGTTTTCTGTCATTGCTGAATTCAATGATGCAAGCTGCTATGTAGAAGGGGTGAAAGAAGCACAATCTATTGTAAAGAAGCATTCAAGATGTAAGATGAAGCATGATTATCCATCCATTAATAGCTGTTGTATGGAGCTGTCCCCCAATGCAATTGGAAACCTACTCGATACTTGTCCCCATACCAAAAAACTTCATATTGACCATGAGGTAAAAGCACTACTAGATGTTGCAACCCCCTCTATTAATGCACTACAAGTAACCGATTCTGATATTAATATTACTGGTAGAAATACAACCATTGCGATCATTGACACCGGCATTTATCCGCATGAGGATTTGAAGGATCATTCCGGTACAACTAGCAAAGATAGAATAATTGCATTTGAAGATTTGGTTAATCACCGTAAGGGTCCCTATGATGACAACGGACATGGGACACATTGCGCTGGTGATGCAGCTGGAAACGGCTTTTCACTAAACGGAAAGTTTGCCAGTCCCGCCCCTGATGCCAATTTAGTAGGTGTAAAAGTTTTAAATCGAATCGGGTCTGGCTCGCTTTCTACTGTTACAGCAGGAGTTCAATGGTGCATCGATTACAATAACAATCCAAATAACACGAATAAAATTGATATTATTTCCATGTCACTTGGAGCGCCAAGTACGGATGAAGAAACTCCACTCGAAAAAATCGTCAGGGAAGCATGGAATAAACATGGGATAGTTATGTGTGTTGCAGCAGGTAATGAAGGACCAGATGCTGGAACAATTACTAGCCCAGGCACCGTACAAGAGGTAATTACAGTTGGAGCCATCGACGATAAAAATACAGTTGTAAGAAGAGATGACGAAATTGCTGACTTTTCCAGTCGTAATACAGATAACAGTCCTATAAAACCTGACGTAGTAGCACCAGGTACAAACATCGTTTCCTTGCGATCACCCTACTCTTATTTAGAAATACTACAAAAAAACAACCGTATTGGAAGCAACTATATAACGTTATCAGGAACTTCCATGGCTACCCCAATATGCGCAGGTGCCTGCGCACAAATTATTGAATACACAAGACGCCGTGGTATGGAGCTAACCCCAGATGAATTAAAACAAATATTAGTAGCTGGCGCTAGCTTGCGAGAGGAATGGGAAAATGATAGAAAAACATACGGAAATGGATATATCAATATACAAGAAACCATAAGCTTGATTTGAAGCATGGGAAGCATGGGGACGGTTCTTTTGCTTCCTTGGTAAGGAAGGAAAAGAACCGTCCCACTGTTTGCCCAATGTGATTTATATCATATTGTTCATGTTGTGTATGAATTATAATGGCAATAAGACGAGGCTTAGGCTGGGAAAATGGTAGGAAGTCCCGCTGGATAAAAATCACACTGAGGTGAAAAATGGTGCAAGCACATTTAGATATGAGACGAATCAATAGGATAAAAGATATATTACTTCAATTACAAAATGGAGATTCCGTACAAAACGTCCAAGAGGATTTTGATCAGCATGTTAACAACATGAACACGAAGGATATTTTGCTGATTTTGCAAGAAATTAAAAATAGTGACAATGGTATCACCATGAAGGAGATCAAGGATTTTTTTGACATCTATCATTCTCTATACGGTCATTCGATTCAAGACATTCATGTTCCAAATTCACAACATCCTGGACATCCGCTTCAAATTTTCAACGAGGAAAACCAAATGTTTGAATCCATATTAACCAGACTAAATATCCTCATTAAGGCTATTGAAAACGATCCACAACACCCAATAGAGCAATTACAAGATAAAATGAACCAACTAGGGAAATTTTACAGTCATTACAATCGGAAAGAGAAACTCTTTTTCCCGCTACTTGAGCGTCATCGCATTTATTCCCTTTCACGAACAATGTGGGCAGATGATGATCGCATCCGAACCTTGTATAAAGGTGCTAAAAGAATGATGGAAAAAATGCCAGAAATTGATTTCCAGTACATCAAGCAAGCATACAATGACCTGGAAAGTGCATGTAGAGACATGATCTTACAAGAAGAACTTTTCCTATTGCCGATCGCAACGTCCATTTTTAAGGAAGCTGACTGGGTTGCCATTGCAAAGGAAAGTAAAGCATTTGGTTATGCAGTCAATGATCCAGAGGCAGACTGGTTTCCCGAAGACATGGAAAAAGAAACCGAAACACCTAATACCGAACATTTACGATTTGGTGGGGGTTACTTAACCGTAAAAGAAGCCAATCACATTCTGAACAATTTACCGTTAGAAATAACATTCGTCGATAAAAATGGCATTTTTAAATATTTCAATGAAATAGTAGAATCATCCGAAATGATGTTCATCCGCACACCAGCTTCGATCGGAAGGAATGTAGCAATGTGCCACCCTCCTAAAAGTTTGAAAAAAGTCATGCAGCTCATTCATGACTTGCAGGCGAAGAAACGCTCATCCGAAACAATGTGGTTCAAAAAGAAAGATCAATACGTTCATGTAACGTATAAAGGTCTGTTCGATGATAATGGAGCGTACTTAGGTATTTTGGAATATGTTCAAGATATTCAGCCATTTCTTGACTTGCCACGCGAGGTAAAAAAAGAACTAAAATAATAAATGAAAGAATAGGTCTGTCCACGCAATGAAAGGGCAGACCTTTTTTTCAAAAATCCTAAATAAATAGTTCTTAAACTTTCCTCCAATCAATGCTAAGATAAAGACTAGTAACAATTAACAATAGCAAATGGACACCCTAGACCATGTCCGCTACAGGTGGTGAGATCGATTGATGAAGCATTCTCTAAAAATAGTTATCTGTTGGATTTTATTAAGACTATTATCGATTCCAGATAGAGATCGGAAATCTACCATTTGGTTTATGTTAGCTTTCTTGATTGCTAGCATGCTAGCTTCCGTGATTCAAGTTATAGGCAATCCAACGGGAGCGAGTCTATTCTCGCACGCTACGAACATAGGGAAAGCAACTGCTGTCACTGGCATTGAATTTTTCGGATGGACGTTGGCAATAAGTGCTCTATTATCTTTCCTATATATCCCACTTCCACGCCTATTATTAGGGAGTTTCAGTTACTTGATATATAAAAGTGCAACTATTTTAATAGACGAAAATAGTGGGACATTATTTTCTTACATTGTCAGTTTTAGCTACGGCTTGCTTTGTCTTCTCATTACCATATTCCTGATCGTTCTTTTTCACCGGAAAATGAGACATCTAATCAAACTTGCCATTCTAATTGGGGTAATTTTTTCTATTTATCTCGTCTTTCACAGCATGGAAAATAAGACCGTATATAGAGAATTACCGGCTCTTTCTGACACTATTATTCAAAAAACAATGCTAAAAGACCCTAGTAAAAAGGGGGATTATCCATACACATTTTTAACTTACGGTAGTGGTAACGACAAGCACCGCGAAGGATTTGGTAAGGGTGTGAATATCACAACACCAACTGTAGATGCATCTGATTTTATTACGAAATGGGGAGAGAAACGGGAAGCTTTCTGGGGGTTTGATCAGGGCCAATTACCAGTCAACGCAAGGGTTTGGCTGCCAGAGGGAGAAGGACCTTTTCCAGTTGTTCTTATGGTCCACGGGAACCACACCATGGAATATTTTTCAACAGCTGGCTATGATTATTTAGGCGAGCTATTAGCGAGTCGAGGGGTTGTCGCTGCTTCGGTAGATGAAGATTTTATCAATTATTCAAATGTTTCAGGGTCTCCGAATAATAACTATGAATTGCGGGCCTGGATGCTCTTGCAACATCTTGTTCAACTAGAAAAGCTCAACCAAACTCCAGGAAATGAACTTTATGAAAAAATAGACTTAACTAAGGTTGGTTTAGTTGGCCATTCACGTGGAGGGCAGGCAGTCTCCATGGTTGCTGATTATGATCGCTTTTTTCAGGATGAACGGTTGTCAGAAAGTATGGAAAACATTCAAATAAAAGGGGTCGTAGCACTTGCTCCAACAGATAAAAAGGTAGATGGGAAAAGGCCTCGATTGGACAATGCTTCCTACCTACTTATTCAAGGAGCACAAGATGCCGATATCAATAACTTCCGTGGGGACCGCCAATTCTATCGAACAACATTGGATAAGGATGATCATTCCTTCAAGGCCTCTCTTTATATAGAGGGGGCCAACCATAGCCAATTTAACACAGAATGGGGAAGCATGGATATGAGCTTGCCAAAAGGGCTTTTCTTAAACAGGATGCAGTTAATGAAGCCAGAAGATCAGCGTCAAATAGCTAAAGTATACATTTCCGCTTTTTTCGAACGAACGCTTCATGAAAATACAGCTTATGAAAGCCTGTTCCGAGATTACCAGTTTGGTAGACAATGGCTTCCAGACAGCCAATTCGTAAGTAAATATCAAAATTCAAGTTATTTTCCACTTCTGGAATTTAAGCGAACCCAACCAGCACCTGCAAACGGAATAACCATTGATACTGAAGGCTTTACAGAATCAGAAATTATAACTCCTAAGGATCGACGGGATAATAAACGATTAGAAGATGCCGTACAATTGGAGTGGGAAAATAATGCCGAATACTCGCTTCATCTGCCAAACGATTTCTCGAGTAATGAAGAGATGGAAAGTCTAAACCATGTTGTCTTCACGATGGCAAATGGAAATAACGAGGACAAAAATAAAGAAACTCTCGAATTGGAGATCGAATTAGAAACGACGGATGGCGTATCTGTTACCCTACCGCTAGCTGAATTCATGCCATTTCCACCGGTGATTTCAACGGAATTTACTCCCTTTGGCTTATTCGATGAAATATTCAGAGATGGAAAATATGAAAAATCATGGGAGCCCGTTTTTCAAACTTTTGAAATCCCACTTTCTGCATACGAAAAGGAACATCCAGCATTTAACAAAAGCAACCTAAACCAAATAACACTGCACATCACCACACACCCAGGCAAAATAATCATAGAAAACATCGGCCTCTCACAGTGAAGGAAGCGGTGGGACGGTTCTTCTGCTTCCTCCCCCTCTTCCTACTGCATAAATGGTAAATCAAGTAGCCCTCCCTTGTGAGAGGCTACTTGATTCACTTACCTTTTTCTCCATTCTACAGAAACATTTCCCATTCCTTTTAATGCATCTGGAATTTTTCATTTTCCATTTTCACAAACTTATTTTCGTAAAAGTTTTTCTTTTTCTTGTTTCCCATACGATCAAAAAACGCAATAATATCTCCGAGCGCATTTCTTATTAACTCCATGTCACTTGTTTTTTCCAACTGCCCATAAGCTTTTTCATAGTGAATACCTGCCAGTAACTTTTCCTGTTGATCTTTGTGCTCCAAACAATAAGCATATTGCATATAAATTATTCCAAGCTCTCTAGCCGAATAATTAGGCACTTTTAGATGTATAGCGATTGCCCGATCATAATAGGGGAGCGCTTCTTCATATTTGGCTTGGTCGAAATAATTATAAGCCATTTCTGTATAAGCCTCTGCATGGGCAAACTTATTGGTTAAAGTCGTATTCGAGTCCTCCATTATGGATATTGCTTCTCTCAAGTGAGAAGAAGCTTTCTCATATGCTTTCTTACTTCCATATAATTTTGCGATACTTACAAGACTATTTACTTTTATCTCAACGTTTTCATCCGTACTCAGCTCAATCGTATGTTGGAAATGCTCGATTGCTTCCTCCTTCTTATTAACTCTAGAATGAAGCGTTCCCAGCTTAAAATTTAAGAAAAGAACCAGTTCCGATTCCTGTTCTTCTGCTTTCTCTACATAGAGCAAAGCGCGTTGATAATACTTGATGGCTCGAACGAATTTTTCTAAAGTTTCTTCTGCTTCTCCAAGTACTACATATGCTCGAGCTGCTTCCAACTGGTCAAAGTCATCCTCAGCATCTATTTGCTTCACAGCATCTGACATTATTTTTCTGGTAAGCTTAAAGTCACACATGAATGCTACATTACCAAACAAAATTACGTTACTAATTGATGCATCTGTTGAATCCTTATATAGAACTTTAATAATATCAGCGGCTTTCTTTTTCTCGCCAATTTGGGTATGACAAATAGCATCAATGAAAGATAACGTCCTTTCTATCTCACGATTCATTTCGTGTTTTTCCCGGAACCGATTCGTTCTTGATAAAACATGCAAAAAGTGGCCACGTCTGAATTCCTCTACAATGACATGAATATCTTCTTCATTCACCCCATTCGAAAACTTATTCAACTGTTCACCCACATCAAGTACATCCGTCATTGCCATAGCCTAACATCACTCCCATCAGAAACATTTATCACCAGTGTACCCATCCTGTGGTGAATATAGAAGCAGTGGGACGGTTCTTCTGCTTCCTTCTCTCGTTGAAGAAGGAAGCACGAGAACCGTCCCACTGTTTGCCCCTATGCGTTCATTAGTTCGTGTTGTCGTAGTTTTACTTCGAATAGTGTTAGTGGATCGCGATAGATTTCAGGTTTTTCATGCATTGTTGCTAGGGCATTTTTATGGTTTTCCATATCCTTTTGCACTTCATCACTGACATGACCTATTCCATCATATATGTTGGAAAAGGAATTATTTACATCCCATTCTATCGATCTCTCAAATGATTCTAATTGTTGTAGGAACGGATGGAGTAAATCCTGGATAAGTTGACTATAATCTTCATTCTCAATATAGTTTTTATATTTTATATGAAGCATTTCTTTATTTTTTGTCATCGAGCCGAACAGCTTTCCTGCTCCTTTCAATAACAACTGGGAGGGATTATTTCGCAGCATGAAGTTGGTCTTCTCCATATGCACCAATTCCCTTGATATCCGTTCCAAATCTCTTTGCCAATCATTCAATATTTTAAAGTCAGCTTCCAATGTAATCTTTTCTTCCCCGTATTGCTGATTAAAGCTTTCACTCATTTCATCCATGTTCATTTGTCTATCCTTAAACTCTCGCAGGCAGTCTTCTATCCATGTCTGGCTCGCATCCCTAAAGCCCTGTAATCCCGTATTTTCCATGTAGCTGATAACTTGCTTATTCATTTCGTTATTTAAATCGATATGGATTTTTTTAAAATCACTGTCTTCATGAACTATATCCGCACTTTTTCGAAGCAGTTCAGGGAGCTTCGTCATCAAATTCTGGGTGAAGTTATTTGTCATGTGACGGAACGAATCTTTTATGACGTGCACTTCTTCGCTTTCCATTCCCTCCATTTGAGCATGTATATCATTCAGCTTTGCCAGCAGTTCTTCGTTCCAAGTGATTTTTTCCATAATTCCATGTTCGACTTCCACCCGCTTTTCCTTTAGAAACTCAATGGAAGCTTTTATAAGACCGCGGATTTTAGAAGGACTGGCTACTTCAATGCTATATTCCTCAACCATCGGCTGGATAAATTCAGTTAAATCATTTAGCAAATCTTCTTTCTCCGCCCATGTTTTCATTGATTCAAAAAGCTCGATTCCATCTTGTCTGCCGTTTTGGTAAGGACTGCAATTTTCAAAATGGTATGCTGCTTCTTTTACCAAGGTTGGGTCAAGATCAGACTCGAAAATATCATCCCAAGCAAGGATTGCGGTTGCCGAAATTAAGATATCTGAAACAGAAGATATGGTTAACCAATTTGTTAAATGGTTTTGTATTAGTGGGGCTATATCTCTTATTAAATATCTTCCGCTTATTAATTCAAAATAGGATTGTTTAAATAAGTTCGGGAGTTTCTTCCACATATACGATTCATCTGCATTATGATTCCAGATAAGATCGTTGATTTCCTCTAGCCACTGTATATAAAAATCACTCGACTTATAACTATTCCACATCACTTCCGTTAGACTTTCAAATCGGTATTTATCCATGTGGAATAAATCTACCAGCACCCCTCTAAAATAACTTGGTTCATAATTGGTTGTATGACCTTGGTCTACATACCCTTCTAAAACTTCAAACCATGGAAGTGACTTTGTTCGTACGGCTTCATTTACTGCTAGTTCTACCGCATTCCCCCAATCCTTGGAATTTTCAAAGAAGGCTTTCGCTATCTCCGTCACATCCGGATAATCTGGGTCTAATTCAATCGCATTTTTAATTGCATGAACTGCATTTTCAAAACGATCTTGCTGAATGTATAGAGAAAACAACTGCAATAAAATTTCCGCTTGAAGGACAACGGAATCAGTTTGAACATCTTTGTAAAACTTTTCAGCATCCTCTAGTAACCCCATTTCCAAATGCGCATCCGCAATATTTTTTTGCGCCCATGGAATTAACTCATCATCTAAAGGGGTTCCCCATTTATAAATAGCCGCTTCATAATCCTTATTAAAAAAATAAACTTCTCCTTGCGCATAACGAATGGCTGATAAATCAGGCCGCTGCTTCTTCATCTCCTCCATATACCGTTCACCCAAAATGCTAATTGGATGTCGATTATCATATGTATCTATTAACGTTTTATAATAAGATTTCCTAATCATTTCATTCTCAGCTGTCACAAAAATCCCCCATTTATAAATAAAATCCACCACTACTCCATTCGAAACAACAGCTTATTTTATGGGGATGGAAGCGGTGGGAAGCGGTGGGACGGTTCTTCCGCTTCCTTTTTCCTCTTCAGGATGAAGCATGAGAACCGTCCCCTCGCTTCCTGAATACAATGGGTTAAAACCCAAAATGAAAGGTTGAATAAAAATGCCTGTTTCTTTCCCTGTAAGCACTGTAACACTTAAGGTTGATTTTGGTCGGAATAAAAGAATTTATTATCCGAGAATCGATCTGCAGAATCACCAGTTGAAACATTTCATTAATCAACAAATAGTAAATCAAGCCCAACAGCTAATTGATCAACAGGTAAGTAACATGTCTACATCTGTTGAAGAAATGCTTGGAACGTACGAAATAAAAAACAATCAGCGCGATATCCTTAGTTTAAGTCAATCCAACTATACGTATCACTTTCAAGCAGCCCATGGTATGACATATATGAGTTCATTGACCTTTGACATCAAGCAAGGAACTCTTTACAAACTCAGCGATCTATTCAAACCAGGAAGTAATTATGTAAAAAGACTCTCCTCTCTCATTCAGCTTCAAATAAAAGAACGAGATATCCAGACCCTAGAAGAATTCACACAAATAAAGCCTGACCAAGACTTCTACATTGCAGATAAAACGTTAGTCATCTACTTTCAACTCTACGAAATTACACCATATGTCTTTGGTTTCCCAATGTTTCCAATTTCCGTATACGATTTACAAGACATCCTAAACGAAGACGGCCCACTAGGAAAAATGGCCGTTAATAACTAGGAGGAAGCACTGGGACGGTTCTTGCGCTTCCATCCCACACTCTCTATAGCAAGAAGGAAGGAAGCATGAGAACCGTCCCTCCGCTTCCCTCCGCTTCCTACTTTCCTACGTACGCTTTTTCTTCTTTCTTGACGAATCTTTTTTAAATTTTCCTGTTTCCTTATTTGTTGTACCTTGGCCTTCCACATCGGAAGAACCCATTCCAACGCCAACTTTTCTTTTTGCCACAATAATCACCTCCAATTTTAGTGTGTCTTAAAAAAAGGAAGGTATGTCATTCAACAATATATATAATATTGGAACAATTGCCGTGATCAGATACTATTTCTTCGCGTAAAAGGAAGCACGAGAACCGTCCCCACGCTTCCTCCGAATATCTTCTAGCTGTTCGGCTAACGATAAGGTTATGGTTTTTTTATTCGTAAAATGGAGGGATATATGATGCGGAAATTATGTTCATTTGCCACTGCTTTCATACTTATGATTTTCTTGAATATTCCTCTTATCCATGCAGCAGGCAATTTGTATGAAGTGAGATCTGGTGATACCTTGCCAATGATTGCAGCTAAATATGAAACGACAATAGAGAACTTAAAAGCATATAATGGACTACAGTCCAACAACATATCCGTTGGCCAAAGATTACGCGTACCAATTCTACACGAGGTTCGTATCGGGGATACCTTGCAGGAAATAGCTTCTACGTATCATTCATCTCCTAGAACCATTAAAGAAACAAATAAACTTTCTTCTGAACAATTAACCCCAGGCCAACTGTTAAAAATCACTCCCCAAAAATTAAACATGAATGACCAGGATATTCTAATGACAAAAGAGGAGTTTAGAGATTGGTTATTTAATCAAAAATTCACAAGGGAAATAACGCTCATTCAACAGCATCATACTTGGTTACCTTCTTATGAGCACTTCAATGGATCAAATCATTTTCAAATGTTAAAGGGAATGAGGAATCATCATGTTCAAAAAATGGAGTGGAAGGATATTGCGCAAAACATAACTACCTTCCCAGATGGTAAGATTGCTGTATCTAGACCATTTGATCAAGCTCCGGAAGGCTCGATTGGTCCAAAAGCCAACTCCATAGGACTAGCTATCGAACATATTGGAAACTTCGATATTGGTAACGATGTCATGACCGAGGAGCACAAGGAAACAATTGTCTATATTACAGCTTTGCTCTGCATAAAATTCGGACTAACTCCATCAATTGATAGTATTACGTATCATCACTGGTGGCACTTCAAAACAAAAGAAAGAGTTTTAGATGATGCAGAAAGTCATGAAGTGAAGTATTGTCCAGGTACCGCATTTTTCGGTGGCAATTCAACCAAAAGCGCTAAAAAATACTTCTACCCACTAATCGAAAAAAAGATAGAAGAAATACTCGCCTCTAAGTAAGGAAGGAAGCACTGGGACGGTTCTTCCGCTTCCACGCACACTCCTATAGGAGCAAAAAGGAAGCATGAGAACCGTCCCGCTGTTTCACCGCTGTTTCAACCGCTGTTTCAAGAGGAAGCACGAGAACCGTCCCCCCGCTTCCCCCTCTTTTGGCGATATAGGTCAACGGATTTGTATCCTTGTGATAGGATATCGATCATTTGGGCTTGGCGCTTTTCACGTGTTTTTTGTTGCTTGGCAGAAAAGATATAACGAGCCCAATCTCGTTGATAGCCTGGTGTTAGCCCTTGGTAAAACATAAGTTCATTTGGATGATCTCTTAACAACGCTTCGATATCCTTTACATTGTCCTCATAATCAGCAACACACTGACTTGCAGCAGTTGACTTTTTACTTTTTTTCTTCTCTCGCTTCAATCCAACAACAGTAAACACATCGTCCATACTGACCATACGCGAGAATTTCACATCGCTGTTACCCACGTATCCATCTTCTCCAACTTTCAACGCTGGAAACATTTCGTCTCGATGGATAAATGTTTCATATCGCTTATTTCCTTTCTTTGGATAGGCGAAAAATACATATCCTTTCTCAGCCAACTGCTCCTCTTTAATGATCTGATTCATAAACTTTACCATTTCATCAATGGTTGCTACAAAAACGAAAATAGCATCGTGTTCCCCAGATAAAGTCGCCTGATAGTCATTTAATATGTCATAATCACTTGGTTGATTAAGCACGACCATATTTTCATATTTACTTAAATTTAATTTATGGATGATGGACATACATACACTCCTATTGATATAAAATTTTCTTAGGGTTTATAACAATTACGATGAATGCAACGAGGAAATAAAAAAGCATAACATATTCAAGTATATCTAATAACTCGCCCTTCATTACTACGAGAGAAAAATTAAATATTTGGTGACTAACAATTGGTATCACGAGATTCTTATTTAGGTTGTAAAACAACGTAACAAAAATAGAAAAAGACACAATCCCGATCATAAAAAGTGCGATGTACTTGATTAATTCCACACCGGTATAACCCGAGGCAAACCAAAGTGGTGTATGCCAAAACCCCCATAAAACACCGACAAGTAAAGCTGCTTTCAATGGGGAGTACCGCTTTTGCAATTCATTTAATGCATACCCTCTCCACCCTAACTCTTCTCCTAATGGTCCTCTTACTAGATTATCAATAAATGCAAGAAACAGTAATCCAAAACCTGTAAATGATGCTGTAACCTGCGTATCGGTTGTATTCGTTAACAGAATGATCGTTCCAACGATAATCATCAGTTGGACAAAAACTACACAGAAAAATACAGAGAGCTTGAGTTTTTGTGCAAATAGTTCTTTTATAAAATCCTTTAACTTTCGCCCTGGATAAATCTTAGGAAACAAGATAACAAACGCAAATGTTGATGACCATGCAGAAAGGATTTGTAGAATTGTAGTTATACTCTCTGGCGCACCTACAAGCATTCCTATTCCAATTGCAGTAAAGAACACTAGGAAGATGACATAGCTTAAGATAACAAATTTTACTAATGGGTTCTGTAATAGCCTTTTTACACGCATGAGGTACCACTCCTTAAAAATGAATCGTTACTAAACATTACGAACGCCTTCATTTTAAACCCGTGGGTAACCCCCACCTCAACACCTATTTGATCGGGCAATACATTTCCAAGAACACCCTCTCAATCCCTTCTACATATGTAGTCAACAAAATGTTGATGTACCCAATACCGAGTAATTCATAGCCATTCTCACGAGCAATTTCGAATAGTTTTTCTCCTACTTCATCATCTATATTCTTACCACCATTTACTGCTCTACCATTTTCCAATACCATATAAATACACTTGGGATGCGCAAGGACTTCACCATTATGGTTTTGAGCCGTATCATCTAGTTTAGATACAACGATAAATTTATCCATTTTAATCTCGTCTGAATCAAAATGGATCACACGTCTAGCACTTGTTAGCGTTACAGCCTTCTTCATCTTTTCTGTATTGTTTCTTATAATTTCATATTCATTATAAGCAGTATAGTCAGATAGCTCCCCTTCTACTTTTAATGGCTTCATTTCTTTAATCGTATACTTGCCAAGTTGCTCTCTTATCTTTACGCAGTCTTCCTTTACGGATTTAATTTTCTTTAACAAAAGTTTTTTGTACGCCAGCTCCTTTAAGATTTCCGCTTCCTTCTCTTCTAATACATGTTTAAGATCATCCATCTCGTTACTATTCTTTATTTCTTGGATTCTCTTAATTTCAAGATCTAGCTCTCTATAAAAATTTGTTGTTATCACATCGTGAATATCAAATTGATTATATTTTCGATAACCATTCGTTTCATCATGTTTCGGTTGAACCAACCCTTTTTCCTCGTAATACTTTAATGTATCTCTAGAAACACCTAAAAATCCTGCTACTTGGCCAATGGTATACATAGTTCCTCCTATGGTTGGTATGGAATCAACACTTTATCATTCTATTAAAACTACCTCAATCTCCGCCCCTTAAACGTCACGCCATCACTCTCAAATCTCAAGTTCTCATCATAAGGCATAAGATACATGTCGAAACCAATATATTCCGTCTCAATTTGATGAGCAAAGCGAATCATTCGCTTGTCCAACGTAATGATTGGGGTTTCCCCATTTTCCACTTGAAGCACAACTTGAACATGCGATTTTAATCCATATTTTTCGCGTAGCTCATTGATTACAAAGGTCTTACTTCGAAGTTTCTCTATGATTTGATTCATTTGATCCTCAAAAAAAATGGTCTCCTCATATTCCGTACTTAGTTCCCAACAAGTTTCCGGATAATACCTTCTGAAATTAGGATTGACCCTTCCATTCGGTGGAATCATCTCTTCCCCTTTTTTCTCCGTCTTCGTTGGCTCAAGACCTATTTTTTCCGTGACCTCCTCCAACGGGAAATCATCCCCATAAAAACGAATGTAAACCATAATTTTCGTTTTCTCCTCAATGAGTTCTATCTCTCCTCCTTCAATAAACTCTTGTACGATTTGCACCAATGATCTCATCACATTGACAGAGTTTTCCGTGCTCCATTCCGTTTCCAAAAACTCGTTACCTCCAGCAACATGTGCAACAATTAAATGGTCCTGCTCCTCTATTAATTGAGCACCTTCCTCCTCAATTAAGTCACCATCTTCTCCTAAAAAGATAAGCCCTTTATTTGGACGGTCCAATAAAGCCTGAAGTACATCTGGGTCATGGATATAAGGCGAGTACCAAACAGCTTGTGCAGTTGGATAAACCTGATGGGTAAGAAAATAAGCAGTAATCGTCGAACCCACTCCCATCGAAACAAAATGGATGGAATCATAATCTTGCTTTTGCAAAAAAGATCCAATCATCTCATTTATAATCACTGGTAGTTTTTGCTCGTCAATATCTTGCGTAGCATAATGAAAACAAAGCGTATCAAACCCTGCTTCGTAATACACTTGATTGGCATACCAAAACAGAGGACCTTGGGACGTGTACTCCTTATCAGGTAATAAAATTGCTAGCTTTTTCGTTGAGCCAATGATTATTGACATCGTAAATGGAACCGTCACACCCTGTGCTTCCATATGTCCTTTGTGAGATCGCAATACATTTCCTCCTTCATACGTTTCTACTAAATTACCGTATGATACTAAAATTGGGAATACTATTATTCCCACTACTAATTTTCCTAACTGTATATATTTTAACATTTCTGAAATATTATAGTGAATGATACCTAGCAAAATATCTTTTCAACCTTTTAGCTGTCACCTATTATTAAATAATTCGAGAACGAGTCGTCACAATTAAATAATGTACTAAATAACAAAACCCAAACCATTCACGGTTTGGGTTCTTTTCGTAATCATTAAGAAAAAGGCTATCTTATGCAAACCTTCCTCTATCTTTTAAGACATTCCTTCACTAAAACGATCAAGCAATTCATGTACTTCAGCTGTTGACTCTGTACTCATCAATTGATTTCGTAATTCACTCGCCCCATGAAATCCACGAACATAGATCTTAAAAAAGCGACGAAGTGTTTTGAATGGACGTGCTTCAAACTCAGATGCATAGTGGTCATACAGTTCAAGATGGAACCGTAATAGATCAAGTAATTCCTTGCTGCTAGGGTCTTTCCCCTCTTTATCGAAGGCAAATGGATTTTTAAAAATACCTCTCCCAATCATAACCCCATCAACACCGTACTTATTAACGAGCTCCAAGCCCGTTTGCCGATCCGGAATATCCCCATTAATTGTCAAAAGGGTATCTGGTGCCACTTCATCACGAAGTTTTTTAATCTCCGGAATCAGTTCCCAATGAGCATCCACATTACTCATTTCCTTTTTGGTACGTAGGTGGATGGATAGATTCACGATCTCTTGTTTCAAAATGTGCGTAAGCCAGTCGCGCCATTCATCAACTTCCGTATAGCCAAGCCTTGTCTTCACACTTACAGGTAATCCACCTGCTTTCGCTGCTTGTATGAGTTCTGCTGCAACATCAGGACGACGGATAAGGCCGCAACCTTTGCCCTTTGGTGCCACATTCGGCGCTGGACAGCCCATATTAATATCCACACCACGAAAACCTTCCTTCGCCATCCCGATACTCATTTGGCGAAAATATTCAGGCTTGTCCCCCCAAATATGCGCCACCATTGGTTGTTCGTCATCTGTAAAATTCAAACGCCCACGCACACTTTGAGTACCCTCTGGATGACAATAGCTTTCCGTGTTTGCAAACTCTGTAAAAAATACATCGGGTCTAGCTGCTTCACTTACAACATGACGGAAAACAACATCCGTCACATCTTCCATTGGTGCCAATATAAAAAACGGTCGTGGTAATTCACGCCAAAAATTATCTGTCATATCAAACTCAAATCCTCTCATTTTGGGTCATCCATATAATTCATGATGTAACCACACAAAAAATAAAAGCAAAGATATCCCTGCTTCTCCTTACTTATACCATGCTAAATTGTTTTTACCAAACTACAGTAAATTTTAATAATTTTTCTCTTAAATAGCAACAGATAAATTGTGGAAAGAAAATAGAGTAAGTAGAGGTTCGTGAAGAAGGCTTCCAAAAAATAAGAGGTTATAGGGCTAAAGGGGGCGGATACACCGCCAATCACCATTAACTCTCAGAAATACAAAATGGAATTGCCCCCTTAGGCTCTCAAAATCTTTTCCATTGCTTTTCCTTTTGCTAGCTCATCGATCAGCTTATCCATGTAGCGAATTTCTTGCATCGTTGGTTCTTCAATGTCCTCCACTCGGACACCACAAATCACACCTTTGATCAGATCGCGGGAAGGATTTAGATCGGGAGCTTCCGCAAAGAACGTCTCAAAATCGGTCTCCTTTTCCAATTGCGCTTCCAATTCTTCCTGACTATACCCTGTCAACCAACGGATAATTTCGTCGACTTCTGCTTTCGTGCGCCCTTTTCTCTCCGCTTTCGTAACATAATGGGGATAGACTTTTGCAAAACTCATTGTATAGATCTTATGTTTAGCCATGATATATTCTCCCTTATGTGATTTTCTTTATTGTAATATGAAAAGGAATTGGGTTCAAATGAAGTAGAGATGCAGTATCTTTCTTTCTATTAATACGAATTGGTTACAAAAATATATTAGAAGATTTACCACGAAGAAAAAATCATCGTGGGAATGAACACATGAAATCCACAACATACAGAAGATCTAATTGCTTTTTAAATGTACTACCTCCAACATACGAACCGGATCAAATCCAAAAATCCATTCACCATTTATGTTTGTTTGCGGGACGGAAAACCTTCTCGTCTTTCCAATAAGTTTAATAAGTGTTACTGGATGAAGGTCGACATTAATTTCTTTATATTCCAAGTCCATGTTCGTTAAAAAATTTCTAACCATGCTACAAACTGGACACATGGTAGTCGTGTATAGCGTAATTTTTTCATCCATATTGTATACTCCAATTTCCCTTTATTAGAGCAGTCCGAAACCATCTCAGACTGCTGACATCTTGCTTCTATTTCGTCTTATCGATACATGCAATTAATCGTTTTTCAATCCCAATAGCAATTTCCTGTAAAGATTCATCCTCTACCATTTGAATGAGACTTGTTGGCTTAGGCATCCCTATGTTTATTTTCCCATGATTATCTTCATATACTACAATCTTACAGGGGAGAAAATATCCAACAAGTTGGTTGGCGGTTAACACATTTTGTGCTTCTTTCGGATTACATACCTCAAGAATAGTGAAGGCTTTGTCTAAGTCATATCCTTTATCTTTCAATGTGTCCTTCACATGAAACTGCCACTGGACACCAAACTTTTCTTCCTTTAAGTTTTCTTCCAGAGCTTGTATCGCTTCATCGATTGATTTTGATGTTTCCACGGTATAGTGAAACAATTGTACCATCTCCTAAAGCTACGTTTATGGATCCAATGTACTTGCCTGCATTTTTAAAATTCACTAACCAACGCCAACTACTCGGTTTCACCACTCCAGTTGTTCATTCCGCCAACCATGTCCTCCACCTTGAAACCTAGTGCTTCAAGAATCCCACAAGCTGCCTTGCTACGATTGCCGGATTGACATGAAATAATATAGTTTTTTGCTTTGTCGAGTTCTCCTTTACGTAAGGCAAGTTGTCCTAACGGAATATGCGTCGCACCAGGTATCTTCCCTGTTGCAACTTCACTACTTTCACGAACATCAATAACTGTTACGTCTTCCCCACTTTGAAGACGCTTCGCCACTTCTTTCGGTGTAACTTGTTGTGCCATCTTAGTCTTCCTTTCTTATATCCAAGCACCCATTCCGCCTTTTACATTGGATATGTTTTTGAAACCTTGTTTTTTAAGAACTTTTGCAGCCTTTGTACTTCTCATGCCACTTTGGCAAATGACGACTACTTCTTTCTCTTTATCAAGAGAGCTTGTTTTGCTAGTAAGATTGGAAAGTGGAATGTTTTTAAAAGGCTTGCGATGATTTGCTTTATATTCACCAGGTGTACGTACATCAATGAATTGTACATTGTTATCCTTAAATTTATCTTTTGCCTCTTGAACACTTATATTCGTAATACCTTTTACTGGCATAAAACGATTGAAAAAGAATGCAATAATAATAATTAATAAAACCCATTCGATAATTCCCATTTTCATACTCCTATCATTCGATTTTTGTAAGAGAAATTCTTCCTAGCTCTCTATTCACTGACTATTATTTGAAATTATATTCTGTAACAATTTTAGGTCTGTTAGTTACCAAATCATTAAAATACTCGTATAAGTTAATTCCTAAATAGGAACCGGAGATATTAACCACGTTACTATATCCTAGATTTTGTAGCGCCATTACCATGTTATAGCTTCGTTGACCGGAGCGACAGTGAATATAAACCGGTTGATCGTTAGGAATTTCGCCCAGTCTGTCTCTAAATTCACTCAGTGGAATGTTCACGGCATTTTTTAAATGTCCTGCTTTATATTCATTCTTTTCACGAGCATCGATAATAAAAGCATTATTCTCCACTAGTTCGCGAACTTCAGATACTTTTACTTCACGATATGTTCCAGATAATTGATTTAAAGCAACTAAGGCAGCATGATTGACAACATCCTTAGCTGTACCAAGCATAGGAGAGTATGTTAATTCTAGGTCTTTTAGATCTTCTAGTGTTCCATTCATCGAAATCATGGTTGCAATCACATCGATTCGTTTATCGATATTCCCTTTCCCAATCGCCTGTGCACCTAAAATTTTCCCTGTTGGTGTTTCATAGACTAATTTAAAATACATAACATGACTGTTTGGCATTAAGCCTACTTTATCACCAGGCAAAATATAAACAGAATTATAGCTGAATCCAGCTTCCTCAGCTGTTCTTGCGTTTAGTCCTGTTGATGCGACGTTCAAATCAAATAAGTGAACAGAAGATGACCCAATGACACCTGGATTTTTACTTGGTATGCCATACATATGGTCAGCTGCAGCTCTTGCTTGTTTTTGAGCTGGTCCTGCTAAGGCTAAACGTGTTGGCTTATGCAATAGGCGATGATACACTTCAATGGCATCCCCAACTGCATAAATATCTGGATCATTTGTTAGATAGTTTCCGTCCACTTTAATCGCACCTGTTTCTCCGATTGCAAGGCCTGCCTCTTCTGCAAGCTTTGTTTCAGGTCTTACACCTATTGCTAGGACAACTGCTTGCGCATCAATTGTCTTACCTGATTGCGTTTCAATAAAACCATTCCCAATTCTAGCTAGTCCATCATTTACAACTAGATTTACCCCATGATCCACCATTTCCTTATGGAGGATTTGTGCCATATCATAATCAAATGGAGTCATAATTTGATTTGCAAATTCTACTAAAGATACATTGTAATTAGCTAAACGAAGGTTTTCCGCTACTTCTACACCGATAAATCCTCCACCAATTACAGCAACATCTTTGATATTACGATTTTTCACATAAGCATTTAGTTGTTCAATGTCTATAACATTGCGAACGGTAAATACATTTGAGTTGGTAATACCCTCGATCTGATTAGGACGAATAGGTGATGCACCAGGAGAAAGAACTAGTTTATCATAAGCCTCTTCGTACATTTTATCTGAAGTTACATCTTTTACGGAGATTGTTTTCTTTTCACGGTTGATTTGAATCACTTCACTATTCACTCTTGCTTCAATGTTAAACCGTTTTTTAAAAGTCTCCGGATTCATTAATACTAACGATTCACTATTCTCCACAATTCCACTTAGATGATAGGGTAATGAACAGTTAGAAAAGGATACATGTGGTCCTCTTTCAAACATGATAACTTCAGCATGTTCATCTATTCTTCTCACCCTTGCAGCAGCCGATGCTCCGCCAGCTACTCCACCAACAACTAAAATTCGTTTTGTCATGTTTCGCACTCCCTTTTTCAAAATTACCCAACCAGGTCTAGATTGGATCATTTTTTGCAGTGGCGCATTGCCCCACTGCATGAAAAATATAAATAAAATTAGAAGGTTAACGTTGGTGTTGCATCCTTTGCATATTCTAGAAAAGTTACTGCTCCTCCAACCTCAATTCCATCTACGAAATCCTCTTTAGAAAGATCCATTACATCGATTGTCATTTGGCAAGCTATAAATTTAACACCAAGTTCTTGCGCCATGTCTACTAACTGAGGGATAGAAGGGACGTTTGCTTTTTCGAATCCTTCAGCAAAATGTTCTTTTCCTGCTGGCATTTCTAATGCATGCATTGCCTGCTTATGAATTAAGTTAAGTCCTTCAAAAGTAAAAAAGATTTGCACCTCTTTTTCGGAAGCTGCTGCTGCTGTTGCGATATTAAATACTTTATATGCATCAAACAATCCACCGTTTGATGCGATAATTGCTACTTTATTTGACATTATAAAACCTCCATTTACCCCTATGGGTCTAATTTATTTTGAAAAATAATGTTATTAACTTCACTCCGAATATACCTATAAGGGTATATTATTACGAAAATAAAATAGTCGTTATTCAAAACGACATAGAGAGAATGTTTCCCACTTCATTGTTGAAAAATCTGCTACATGACCTATAATATACCCCGCGGGGTAAAAAGTCAATCCATTGATTCGTAAGCCCACCACTTGGTCATTGATGCGTGGATATGAGTTAGGTGAAACATCTCAACCCCGCAAGGTTCATCCATCCCAACATCAACTATTTTGTATTCTCAGCCACGTGAAACTTAGGTACAACTCACTTCTTAGCACCACCACAACGAGGTATTTGAAACCAAAAACGATGCACATTCCCATTAGAAGTTAAACCGATTTTACCATGATGGTGTTCAATAATTTCTTTAGATATCGCGAGCCCTAAGCCAGAACCTCCTAATTCTTTGGACCTAGAATGGTCAATGCGATAAAAACGTTCAAAGACCTTTACCTGTTCCTCAAGTGAAATTGGCTTACTAGGGCCTGTTACGGATAGGATATAGACTGACTGATGGTTTTCACCTGTTATCGTAATTGGACCCGTTCCCTCATAATACCGAATCGCATTATCCAAAAGATTACTAATCACTTGAGTGATAGCCCCACTATTAACCATTACCAAATTCGGTTCAACAGCTACCTCAACATCAATATTGTATTGTTCCATCGACCAGCGAAACATTTCTACCGATTGGTCCACTAGTTTATTTATCTCGATAGGTTCCTTTTTAGAAAAAGTTAGCGTAGATACGTAATCCCATTCTTTCAATTGCTCCATTTGCTCTACTAATTGAATGAGCCGCTTCGATTCCCCGTAAAGAGATTGGTACAGCTTCTCATCTCCCTTAACTACTCCACTTTGTAATGCACGGAGATAACCATTCAAGTTAGATAAAGGAGTACGAAATTCATGGGATAAATCGGAGACGAGTTTTCGCCGTTGCTTCTCATTTTCCTCAAGCTGTTTCACTAAATCATTAAAGTGATGAACTAATTCTGCAATTTCTCCATCGGATTTCACTGTAATCGGTTTAGGATATTCACCATGCTTCATTTTTTTAGTGGAATAAATTAATTCCCTCAATGGATGAATCAACTTCTTCGTTAAATAGAAGTGGGTAAGGCTTCCAATAATTATTGTAGAGATACTGAAGATCCACAAGTATTGAAGCAATGTTGCCTCGAATTGAGCTTGCTTGGGATTACTCATTGCGACGATCCCACCCGCAAGAACGCACGCCGTATTATAAATTGCCCAACTACTTAGGCCAACGAAGGCAGTAATAACCAATATATTAATAAACGTTAAGCGAAAAAGAAATTGTTTAGGAACAAGTACGTTTTTCATTTTATTCCGTAACAAATTTATACCCCATTCCTCGAACAGTAATAATCCGCTTCGGTGCAGCAGGATTCTCTTCAATTTTTTTCCGTAATTTCTTAATATGAGCATCAATAGTTCGGTCATGAACAATTTTATCAGCATAAGGATAAAGTTGATTCATAAGATTCTCTCTAGAGATGACTGTATTCGGATTTTCCATAAAATAAAATAATAGTTTAAATTCATGATTGGTTAATGGTAACTGTTTATCAAAAAGGACTACCTCACCTTTCCGGGGCTTAATACAAAGTCCATCAAAGGTGATTTTTTGACAAAACTGTCCTGTTCGACGTAGTACCGCCTCGATGTGAGCTAGAAGTTCCTCTGGTTCAAACGGCTTAACCAGATAATCATCTGCACCAATTTTTAATCCATTTATTTTGTCTTCCGTACGTGATTTAGCAGATAGTATAATAATAGATACTTCATTTCGTTCTTGTGCGCGAACCCATGTACAAAATTCTTCTCCACTAAGTTTAGGGAGCATTAAGTCTAGTATAATTAAGCAAGGGTGTTTCGTTAAAAAGACTTGCTTTGCTGCTTCTCCATCTTCCGCTTCCACTACATCATAGCCAGATTCTACAAGATAAATTTTGATTAGCTCACGTATCATTTTATCGTCTTCTACAACTAAAATGGTTTGTTTCATCTCCTCACCTCATTGCCATTATACTATACCTAATCGTTACTCCATCTTCTCAAATTCTTGTACCATCAAATCATAATTCATCGCACCAAATACCTTGTAGCTGATAAGCCCATTGGAATCAACCATATATGAAGTCGGAATTGGTTGAATCGCATACAGATTTGCTACGTCTAGATTCGTATCCAACAAAATTGGAAATGATAATTGATATTCATCCGAAAAGTCCGCTACATCATCTACAGTCGTTTCCGAATCCGTTAAATTAACTGCTAAAATAATAACATCCTTATCTTGATGAAACTTTTCCATATCTGGCATTTCCGCTCGACAAGGTGGACACCATGTTGCCCAAAAATTAATCATTACACGTTTCCCGTGAAAGTCAGATAACTTCACACTTTCACCTGTTAACGTTTCGAGTTGAAAATCTGGTGCCTTGTTCCCAACATCTAATCCGACTACAGGTTCTTCCGCTTCTTCATTTTCCGTCTCTGCTTCCACTTCTTCTATTTCCGCTACATTCTCAAACTGACCTACAGATTTTTTATTCGGGTCGTTTGAGTCGATAAAATCATAAATTGCCCAACCTAACATACCAACCACTATTACGATAAGCATCCATTTTTTCATCAAACATACCTCCACTTTTTATCCTAATCTTGCTAACCATGTATCCCGCACTAAATCAAGTAGAAATCCGGAAATACGTGGCATTAATCCAAAGAATAAAACAAATCCCATAATAATCATCATAATTGCGCCGATTTTCATAATGACGCTACTATGTCGCACAATCCATCTCGTCTTGCCAATAAAAAATGTTAAGATTAGAAACGGTATGGCAAAACCAACGACATACATCAAAGTGTAAAAAATCCCTTGACCAGGATGACTGGCCGCAAGAAGTAAAATTGAGCCAAATATTGGGCCAATACAAGGTGTCCACCCAGCCGCAAAGCCTAATCCGATAAAGAATGTTCCAGCATAGCCAACGGGCTTTTTCGTATAATGGAAGCGTCGTTCCTTCATTAGGGATGGTATATGAATCCACCCCGCTATAAATAAGCCCATTACGATAATTAAAACCCCTGCTATTCGCTGAATAAGTAACCCAGAGTCTCCAATGAGAAGCTGTTGTGCCCATCGCCCTAAGAAAGAGGCACTTGCACCTAAACTAAGAAAAACGAGAGCAACAGCCATTAGAAAGAAAAATGAATGAGCAAATAAATGTCGCACCATTCTACTATTCTTACTTCCTTGAAGTTCATTTACACTAATTCCAGTTAAGTAAGACATATACGCTGGGAAAATTGGCAAAACACAGGGAGACAAGAAAGATAATGCACCTGCTCCTATTGCTAGTAGCATTCCTACTAATAGCATCGTATCCGTCTCAATAACACCCATTAAGCATCCCTCTCTTTCAATTTTTAAAGTAAGGTACCCATACTTAGTACGAAAAACAATCCAACAAACCACGGTGCCATGATATAACCAAAGACCGTCACAAAAGGTTGAACAAATCCTAAAACAACCAACCCAACAGACCAAACAATCATCATTACCATCACTATCATCATGGTAGTAAGGCGCTCTTGAAGGAAAAAGAACATTCCTATTAAAACTGCTAGTAAAATTAAATACCCAAAAGCATATGGATTATCTTCTACCACAAATTGAATAAATTCATAAACAAATGAACCAACTAGAAAAATATGTATAAAAGATTCTAGAAAAGGAAGTATGTTTAATTTTTTCCGCTTCGTTTTATACAGAAGCAATAAAGAAATAAGTACGATAGCGAAATAAAAGGATTGCGAATCACTAGGGTAGGTTAGGATGGATAAAGGATCCGATATAAAAATAGGTAAATGTAAAACAATCTTTCCTAGCCAAATAAAAATTACAAAGTTTATGAATTGAGAGGTTAATTCCTCTATATGCCGCTTTCTTTTCTCCTTTGTTAAGTCACTAAGTAAATAGAAGGAAAGAAATCCTATGGCCAGACTAAGCGCCATAATTCCAATTGCTGTTAACTTACTTGCTACCGCCAACTGTGTTTCCCCACTTTCCAAATGTTGTCCAATTGTATCTTACCCACCTAATGTGAAAATTTGATGAAAGTCATGCAACTTTTCTTGTTCAAAGGAAAAAATAATTTTAAACTAAAAAAAAGAGACCCTATGTCTCTTCTATCTATAATCGCTACCCATTATTTTATCGTTGTCGCTAACCTAAGATTACACTTTCCCCCACAACACCTCTTTGGTTGTACCTTGAAGGTTTGAAGCGGGGGTTTTCAGACACACAGGACGTGTTAGTGCACTATACAATAGGACGTCGTCGTTAAAGTCGGCATGGCAGTTATATACGAGTTAACCAAACCTATATTACTCAAGCAATCTATACTCAAAAGAGAATAAACCATCGAGTTTATTACCTTTCAACCGCACAACGGTTTGGCCCTGTTTCCATTTCTTTTTTCTTTTCCTCTTCTGGAGAAATTTTACCCATATTTGTTTTCCGAATTTCTTCATAAGCATTCGGCTGTGGTGGTAAATTTTCCGTTACCATCTTTCTAAATTGATTCTCGTCCTCTACTCGTAAACCCGAATTCCGTTGATAAAGTTCTCCTAGCTTCGCTGATACTTGGCCACCCTCACCTAGCTCCTCCGCAAAAGAATAATGGGCCGGTAGTACGATAAAATCCATCGATAGATTTTTGTACCGATGATAAAGCGTGTTACGTAAATCCCCCACCCAATCTTCTGCTAAACCTGCTAAATCTGGACGACCAATTGAGCGCACAAAAAGGATATCTCCAGTTAGCAAATAGCGATCATCTATTATAAATGACGTACTTCCAATGGTATGACCTGGTGAATAAATTGGTTGAATGCTAATGTCACCTACTTTAATATCTTTGCCTTCTTCGAGAGGTGTATAATCAAAGGTGACTTCTTCCGCATCTTTTGGAGGTAGATAATATGTTCCTCCAACTCTTTCTGCTAATTGACGTCCCCCTGAAATATGATCAGCATGGAGATGCGTGTCTAAAACATATTTAATTGTAACTCCTTTTTCAGAGGCAAAAGCTTCATAAATGCCCGTCATACGACTCGTGTCAATGATCGCTGCTTCGCCGTTCGCTTCTACAAAATAAGATAAACACCCTTTACCTAGGCGGATAAATTGATAAAGTGTCCCTCCTCCACTTAATTCACCAACCTTCACCGGCTCCAAATGCTCACTCCATGATTTCATTCCACCTTCGAGACTGTATACATTTTCGTACCCTGCTTCCTCAAGTAGTTCTGCAACCATTTGAGACGAGCCCCCTTTGGCACAGACTACAATCACCTCTTGCTCGATCTCCAGCTTCTCTACAACAGGGTCAACACCATCCAGTAAATTAAAATACGGCTCATTCATCACCTCAACTTTTCCGCCTTCTATTTTCCAATTATCGAAATCATCGGTGTTCCTTACATCTAAAATCAACGTCTCCTCATGTTTTTTTACTTTTCTTGCTAATTCTTTTGTCGTCATTATTTTGACCATGTATAATTCCTCCTAGCGTTAAAATGTCAGGGTAATATTGGCGTCCTTTGCAAATTCAATAAATGTTGCCGCTCCACCGACTTCGATTCCCTCTATAAATGCTTCCTTCTCCAAGCTCATCACATCCATTGTCATTTGACAGCCAATTAATTTAATTTCCAATTCCTGTGCAATCCCTACTAATTCCTCGATGGAAGGTACATTGGCTTGCTTAAATCCTTCTTGAAAATGCTCTTTTCCCTCTGGTAGTGGCAAGCTTTTATGTGCTTCTTTATGAATTAGATTTAGTCCCTCAAAAGTAAAAAATATACCTACCTCTGCATCGGAGGCTGCCGCTGCAGTCGCTATATTGAATACTTTATACGCATCGAATCGATTCCCATTTGCTGCAATAATTGCTACTTTCGTATTTGCCATGTAAAATCCTCCTAGTTAATTTGAGTTACTTACTTTTTTTCTATCGGACCTTCCCAATTACTCATACCTGGAACGACATTTTTAACGTTTATGAAGCCTATTTCAGCTAGTTTTTGTGCAGCTAAATCACTACGGCTTCCGGTCCGACAAATAACATGAAGCTCTTTATCATGAGCTATCTCATTAAAACGCTCTTCCAATTCTCCAAGAGGTATATTCAAAGCTCCTGGAATGTGACCAAAAGCAAATTCAGCTGGTTCACGAACGTCCAAAATGGCAATGGATTCGTCCCCTTCTACTTTTTGGCGAAGTTCTTCTAAATTTAATATAGCTTCATGTTTCGTTTCTTCTTTTGTTTCATCATCTGATGCTTTTCTTAGATAATGCTTCAGAACATCACCATCTTCCACAGTCCCTAAATATTGATGACCAGTACCACCTGCCCATGCCTTCAGATCAGCAGTTGACCCTTTATCGGTAGCTTGAATCTCGATGACATGTCCAGGTTCTAAATTAGTTATGGCTTTCTTTGTTCTGACAATTGGCATGGGACAGGCTAGCCCCTTAGCATCCAGTAATTCGTCTGCCTTTATGTCCATCATAATCCTCCTTTACTTCTCTACCTCTTCCTGCTATAGGTTATTAACTTAATTCCCTGGATGAATAAATTCATTGTTAGGTTCTCCAAAAGTGATCATTCTATGGGTGAAATTCCCATGTGAATTAAGGTGATTTTAACCTTTGAAATGCGTATTGATAGGATAAGTAGGATAAAAACTGCGGAATTTGTGTGAAAAGAGCTTCCAAAGCTTGCATCATTTATAGAGACTTTGCCATAGGTGCATATGGCAGCTTCAATATCCTACTGAATTTATTTTCTGATTAATATAAATAGTATAATTTTATAAAAGCATCTATAATAAAGACAGGCATCTATATGAGCAGATCCCCACGTTTAGAAAAAAAGATAACAAATTACATATTTGGGGGAATAGGAGAAATTGGAAATCCAGAGATCTATCACATTTCGGTCGTCGTTATCGATTGTAATTATTCTTGTGTTAGCGATTTTGATATATGGTTACATTCGTTTTCAAATGAACGTAATATATCCTACTGTTCAGGTAGAAATAGAAGCTGATTTCTTATCAGAAGCATACTTTTCCGCCCTCTCAGAACAATACGATCAAATTCGGTCGGAGCATAGCAAGTGGTATGCATGGGACCATTCCGAAGCCATTGCCTCACATGCCATCCTCACACGTATGATGCATGATTTGCTAGAAAAACAAGAGGATTTATATGGACATAAGCATTTTAATTTGTTTTTTGATACATTTGATCAACATGTTAAAGAACTCCCTTATATCACTGAAGAGATCCATTATTTTCGAAATCAACTGAATGAATATGGAGAGGCACCTAAACAACTTGAGGAAATGGTTGAACTTGCAGCATGTGGAAAATGGCAGTTATTCAGTGGAAAGTTTCATCGATATGAAGTAAACGATTATGATGCATCTTATAATGAGAAGTTTATATCAGCAGATGGTCGTTTTGAGGTTGTTTATAATACGGAAACAGGTCAAATGATCACAGATGCGATAAACATGGGTACGTACAACTATGCTCCTGGTAGTATTGCTCCCTGGAAGTATTATCTGCACCACAAATATGATAAAGTCTCTTGGAAGAAATGGGGCAATACAGATCAGGTGTCGTACGAGGAAATCAAACAAAGAGAGCCCTCAATTATAACCTTTTTGCTATAAACTTTTTATAAGCAATAAAAAGCGCTTCCCTACGGAGAGCACTTTAGTAACATGCTGTAAAAAGTTATCAATAAATGGTATAAAGACAAAAATAATATTTATTTCAAAATATAATTAGGACAATTACTACTTTGCTAAATTTCTTATTCCTTTATCTTTTATATAATTTTCTAGTTCATTGTCTGAAAGAAGTTTATCATAATTACTTTTAACCTTACCTAATTGTATATCCTCTGTTAAATCTAATATAAAATTTTTAAAATCTTTATTCTCATCAGCTAATCTATCTATTGTATCCCAATCAATAGCTTCCTTTGCTTTAGCAGGTAAAAAGATGTCACTTTGCTCAATTTCAACTGGATTTAAAATGACAACCCCTATTCCAAATGAATTATTTAATCTTCTCAATTCATCTTTTAACAAAGGATCACTGTCAATTTCTAATGCTACTAAATATCCCTCGTTAGCCCAGCTCGAATTAGATACAGCTTGAAAATAATATTCTCTTAAATTGCTGAATGTAATTTTCACCTTCAACTCAAAGGAAAATAGCTTAAATGAACTAATTTTGAATGATTCTTGTAATCTTTGTGTTTCTTTTAAATAATCATTAAAAGGAAAATAAACACCCACCATGTCTGGATGGAGCCATTTATTATATCCTTTTTGGCTTTTCCTTGATGATTCATGATAAATTGTTTTGGATAAACATGCAAAATGTGTATTTGAATATAAAAATTTAGCAAGAAGTGGATGTAGATCCCGTTCATAAAAAGAAATTGCTTCTGTTTCTAGTACCTCCTTATGAATGTCATTATCTACTTCAGCAATTAATTCCCTATTATTGATTTTTTGATCCTTTATAAAGAACTTTGCTGGCCTTTTACTAACCTGTACGAAAGGAGTATCAGAATTATCTTTAATATCCGTATATATTCTCGCACCTATTGTTGCCCATGGAGTCTTACCTGAAGAATTAGTTCTCCTAGTTAAATCAAGCTTTTCGGCTTCCTTCCATATCTCAATACTTGATAATGGTTTACCAACTGACTTTAAAGTTTCTATTGCTAATTCAGTAAGAGTGTAGGAATCACTCATAATAGCTTCTCTCCATTCCTAAAACTGAATTAAATAAAACATTATTTTAGAACTACGTGATTATCATTTTAGTATTCTTTAATAAATTGTATATTTTATTCATTATAACCCACTAAATTATCTTCACTAAAATAATAAAAGCAAGCGTGTCCTGCAAGTTACCCTTTACCTTTCTTCCATACGCATTACGTATTACTTATTTTAATGGAAATATTTGGGGTTAATCTCCATTTCTTATAAGTGTTAATACTTCAATGCACTTGGGCGCCATTATCATGCTATTCATAAATTAAAACCTCAATATATCCAAATTAATGTAAAACTGGTAATTAATAACTACTATTGTCGCAAAATAAATAGAAATACTCATGATTAATCTGAAATGCCAATTATAATAAGATATGTACGAGTAGTGGAGGGGAAGAAAGAAATAGTTACTACACACACAGATTAATTAGGAGGAGGAATAAATAGTGAAACAATCGAATCTTGAGCATATAAAGAAACTTATTTTAATTATAATTAAATCTATGTTGTTGATGCCCTCGATAGCTTGGTATATCAATGGGGGTGTACAGGTTGATTGAAGCACATGGAATTTCAGTAACGATTGGTAGTAGGCCTGTTCTTCATGGGGAGACAGTCCGATGTACACCTGGAAAGATGACAGCCCTTGTTGGTCCAAGCGGATGTGGTAAAACTACACTCCTACATTGCTTAGGTTTATTGCTCCCAATCGATAGAGGGAGTATGTCAATTAATGGAAAGAATGTCACTGGATATAACACTGCAGAACGGCGCCGTTTTTGGCGTGATTACGCGGCATTTGTCCTTCAGGATTATGGGATTATGGATGAAGAGTCCGTTGCCTTTAATGTTACGTTGCAGGCAAGTTTATTCGGACGTCGTGTTACGGGAGACTTGGAAAGAATGAGACAAGCACTAGCGAAAACTGGTCTAAAAGGGAGGGAAAATGAACTCGCTGGACGATTAAGTGGTGGTGAAAAACAACGTCTTGCATTAGCACGTGCTATTTATAAAGATGCTTCTATTCTTTTTGTCGATGAGCCAACTGCATCCCTAGATCCGGCGAATCGGCGCAAAGTAATCGATTTGTTCGCCGATTTTGCGAAACAAGGTCGTACAGTTATTATATCCACGCATGATGCAGAAATGATTGACGCTTGTGATAGGAAGCATCGTGTCGGTTTGGACAATTCGGCCACTGACATGCCTAAAAGTGACCAAACTAATCAAGGAGGATCATAATGAATTCAAAGGTTAAGAAAATAAGTCTTATTTTAATAGGAATGGTCGTAATTGCTGGTGTTTTTGCTTATACCAACGGGCTGATTCCTATTGGTTCAAAAGATACACATCCACCATGTAACCAACTTCCAAGCGTAAAAGAAGCGACAGATGCACTTGCAACGCATCAAGAACTAGCAGAAAAAATTGCAGCGGTACATACAGATATTACAGTTGAAGTAGGGAAACCGTGTTCGGAAGACGAGACAAGAGGGCTTGTGATGGTGACCTATGCAGAAGGGAAACAACGGGATGCCATCCATAATATACTGAAAGTTAATGAAGGATTTGGTGTTCCTGTACATCTAGTAAAACAGTAATTTATCCATAAATATTTGAAACCTATTTGTCAAAAGAATGTGGGGAATGAAATATGTATAAGCGTATTATCGTTGTGGTTGCGAGTGCGCTATTTGCTCTACTTGCACTGCTAGCGGTCGTTATTACCGACTTATATGATCAAGATTATCCGCTAGCAATTGGTGTGGAAAGCAAGATTCACCTCGACTATAGTGAATCAGAAGCTTCCATCATGGATGCCTTTACAACACTTGAAAAACTCGATGGTCAACTAGATCTTGGCCTGTTAAAAATCGCGCCTGACCTTGCCAATGATAGTGACAGCAAAGTCTATGTATCTCTTAATGATCAGGAACTTCCATCCGAATAAGATTGATGGGTAAGTAAATGCAGGGACGGTTCTTATGATTCTACAACTCATTCAAGAAATGAAGCATTATCTCCGTCCCTATGTTTATGCTAACAGAATATTTTAATCGATGTTTAGAGTTTGAACATGAACATTTAGGACAGATGTTCGCTTTTTTGCTAGATATCAATATTGACGTTTAACAGACCCTAAAATAAAGAGCCTCGCAAACTATATCAAGAATTTTAACATCAAACTCTTTCTTCGAGATATTCATTGATGATAAGAACTTCTTGTTCTTTTTAAAGGACTTCCACAAAAGTTTTTTATCCATATCATCTAATTCAATTTTATATAAAAGATTAGATAATGCGATTATCAAATCTTTATGTGAGGAACATAAAACTTCATTTGCTTTTCCGTTACCTTCAGAAATAAATTTGCTGAAGTCTTCTTCAGTATACTTTGGTTGCAAACCTAATATCGGATTAACAAGCAATTGTGTTGATGCTGACATCAAATTCACATAAGCTCCTAATTCATACTGCTGAGTTTCGGTCATTTGATTATAATCCACTCCAAATGATTCTATCTTTTCAATCGCATCGTTGAGTTTAACACTTTCGCCTTTTATACGAGATATGCGTTCATTAAGCTCGACAATTGCAAGTTCATATGACTTTTTATCTCGCTTACTTATCAATGTAAATATGTTTTCAAGTCGATTCTTATCGCTTTTAGTCTTCCAAAAAAGAAGTCCACTACCCAAAAGTGCAATGCCTGCAATTGCCCAACCAACAGGTCCAGCAAGGGCTAAGAAAGCATTTCCGGCTGCCATACCGCCACCACCTGCTGCAAGTGCTCCACCACCTAACCACGCTAATGCTGCATTAGTGGCTGCAGCACCACTTAAAGCGGTTATAGCCGTACCTGTTGATGCAACACCGAAAGTTGTAGCAATTCCCATTGCTGCAGTAGGACCAAGGGCGGCTACTGCAACCCCTGCACCAACACCTGCTACACCTTTTCCAGCATTCTTGGCGACAGCATTTTTATAATCTGACTCGATTTTTTCAGCCTGATGTTTCCAATTCAAACGAACTTCTTTTAGTTTTTTATACTCCAAGTGTTTCTGACTCGGCACGTTTCTAATTTTATCAAATAGCTCCTGAATATCGTTTAGTGAAGTATATAGATTGCTAGTATATTTTCCAAGCTCCTCTATTTTATCATTTGTCTTTTTGATGGCGGATTCAGCTTGTTCTTGAGCAATCTGTAAATTTGATTTCTTCTTACTCACGTTTTATTCCCTCCCAAAAAATAGGAGTCTATTTCCATCTTATTTTTCAGTATTTCATTATTTGGCACATTTCTCTTTTTAGCTAACACAACAGATTTTTCAAAAGCGTGTATATACATATCACTATTCTTGAAATCAGTTATAAAGTTCAAAAGACTTCTATCCTCATATAATTCCGATAATAGTTTAAGTCCCTCAATATAATTTTCTACAACTAATTTTTTTCTTCTCGCAAAGATTATTTCTCTTTCTGTTTTTTGTTTGCCAATTTCACGCTTAACTTCACCGTATAAGGAAATAGTAAGTCGTCCCACCCCTACGATGTTAAGACGCAAGAAAAACTCAGTCGGATTAAAAGATCCTGCATCTGTTACAAAACCACGAACAGTAGCATCCCCTATATCTATAAGGCAAAACGTCCCATGTGCTACAGTCAACATTCTTTTAATAGTTGGATTTGAAAAAGGCTCACACTTTTTCCACATAAGTGAAAACGAACGAGTTTCTTTATCTGTTTCAGCAAAATATTTTATAAGTCTTCTGATAGCAAAAACAAGTCGAACGAACATCTCGTTTATAAAAACTGGAATGGCTTGAGTCGACTGGAATCGAGCATCATATCCTTCATTATATATATTTATAGCTAGCTCGTTTATTGAGTTATCAAACTGTGACACAGGAAGATTCAAAGACCTTTTTAATGCAATAATATCATTTGTCCATGTCCATAAAGGAGAAGGAATCCCCATTCCACGGCCCTTGCTACCTGATGAGCCTGACATATCAGATATTAAATGACCAAACCAATTAGCAAATGCACAGAATAATTTGCTAGGTATGTTGTTTCCTCTTAACTCGAATTTCCCATCTGCATCAGCTAAAGATATAAGTTCACCACCGGAAATAAAATGCGAAGAATTAGTAAACTGGTCTAATATGGAAAAGAACAAACCAAGCAAACTAGGATTATGTGCGAGTGATTTAAAATGATGATTTGTCGGATTTAAATCAAAAATAAAACTTGCCGCATCACCAGCTCCACGCTGATCATATGGAATTTTAAACTTATTTTCAAGAAAACGGATTGCTGAAGAAGAAGAGTTCTCTCCTTTATCTTTCCATCCGCACACTTTAGCAAAATCAGTTGTTCGATCAGCAAACCATTTATCAGTAATACCCCCGAGGGGTGATTCTCCAGGTTTACCAACCAAGAAAATATCAATAATGCCGCACAATGCACCTGAACTCGCAGCTAATATATAGTCCACTTTGTCACAATTAGGCTTTAAGCATTGAATTGACTCAATTGTTTCATCTAAATTATTTATTTCTAATTCTGCTTGATTTAGAGCTGCGATAATAGACGATGTGAAGTCATATTCACCATCCACAAGACTCATCTCAAGCAACAATTTTGTATTTTGATATTCTCTAAGAATCTCACTCACCTATGACACCTCATTATCACTTATTTTTGTTCTTTCTATGATCGTGATATGTAATTTTAACCTCTGCATCCAACCGGAATTCATCGTAAAAATTAATTTTCTTCTCGGCATCAATAGTGACTGATTCTACTTCACCCTCAACGGTTAGCCAAACGTTAGTCAACTAGTAATAATATCATAATCTACATTTTCCGTATGTGAAATTGATTGTAGAAAACTATCATTTTCTAGTTTCCCGTTTCCAGTATCATAATCTGATCCATTTAATCCAAAATGTAACCAAAGATCCTTTTAAAAAAAACCATCAATAATGGTCTTCCAGTTGTTTTTTCAGGAAACACATTTAGTAAATCGTTGTTCATTTTATTTATTTTTTTATTAAAGTAGCATACTGCACAACCACACTCCCCCTTTATGTATGAATACGAGAAAAATTAACTTAATTGACTAAATAATATCATCCCTATATAACATTATATACCAACACAAATTTCGGATGTATAAACTTTCATTTATTTATGGTACTATTCACCAATATTAAAACTAACTTTATCCTCTACAATTTGGGCAATTTTGTTGAAAACAATCACATATAAATAAAAGATATTCCTTTTAATGTAGGCGAATTCTTTCAAACGAAATCTTTTGTTTCTTTAATGTACATTTAAGGGCTTATGACAAAGAATAATTAGCCTTTGTCACAAGCCCTATTTTTCACATATATATATCCTAACACTTATTGTATTGGCCATCCTCCATTGAGTTCAATAACATCATCTATTCTATATCCAAGTTGTATTGATTCCTTTATCATCGATACAACTTTTTGGTAATGTAAGAGATCCTCATAAGAAAGCACTCGATGTTTTCTATTTTTCAACCACTTTTCACAAACTTGATATCCTCCAATATCATAACTCCAAACTTCCTTGTCCACATTTTCAAAATACTGTTTTTTATTAATATAAATCCTGCCTATATTATTATTTTCAGTCTTGTACACTATTTTTTCTATTTTGTTTGTGCCAACTATAGGAAACTTTGTAACAATATTTACCTGATTTTCTAATAGATGAAGATCTACTAATTGAATACCCAATTCAGATAATCTAAAGAATAAATCATTATTACTTGTTATGGGTATGTAGGGGTAATCCCTAATTAAATATTCATTATAACGATATCGAAAACCATTACTATGCAGAAGTGCATAAATATAACCTAATACGTCCTTGGCAGCAAACTCCTTTTTATTAATTCTCTTTCTTTTCACAAACTTTATATCTAGTTTATTCTCGATATCTTCAAGAAATTTGTGATTAAAGTTATGATGAGGAACTAAATCATTTATCAAAACTGAGTCGTCATTATCAATTAAGTGTAAAGGGAATACAAAAGCGTTGTTGGATGTTTTTGATGATAATAAAGCAGCATCAGTTATTGTTCTACTTACATATGCATGTTTAAATGTCTCCCCTTTGGTTAATCGTGATGTTATTAAAGCTATATTGCTACCTCTAACTAGATTATCCATTACCTTTTTTCTTGGCATACAAAGAAAACCTCTACTATTTCCGGTATAGTAAGTATACCTAATATCGAAAGGACGATACATTATAGGTTTTATTAATTCAGGATTCAATTTAGAATCTATAACATCTTTTTGTGCAAGTTGGACTTTCCAATCTCTTACATCATTTCTTAGTTCATATTTATCTCTTGCACTTTCAGGGTCAAGTTTTACAAAATCTATAATTTTATTCATAACCTCATCTGGTGACCAGTTAATTGTGAAATGGTCTCTTGCTGTAACTATTCCATTTGAATATACATTAAATATTTCTGTCATTTTCCACCCATTTTTATATTCTCCATAGTTACTGGTATCATGAGGAACAAATAAATAATGAGGTTCAATTGGATTAATCCTAACCCAGTCTGTTGAGCTCAAATCATTGTTTTCAAGAAAATTGTACTTTTCAGTTTGTTTTCCCCATAGGTCACTATAATATATGGCAGGTCTCTCAGAAATTTTGGAATTATGTTTTATAAAAAAGGTTATTGCTACTCCTTGTTCAATATCAAAAACATTTTCGTCAGTTGCGCCTTCAGGAGTCTTTTCCTGTTTCCTAGCATTACCATGAAGGTTTAACACAAAAATCTCATCAAAACTCTTCATTAAATTATTTCTCATCCCTCTAAAAGTAGCATTATCCAAATAAGCATGATTAGTAATAAATGCTAATATCCCAGTACCTGTTTGCTCAATTCTCCATTGACCGAACCTAATAAATTTTACATAATCATCTTGTAACCATTTTGTATTACTTTCATTAAGTGGCTTATTATCAACAGAATAATAATCTTGTACAAGTGATTTAATCCATTCGTTATTATTTGCAGAATCACCAAAGTAAGGTGGATTACCAATAACCACCATAACCGGTACTTCACTTTTTATTTCCCTTGCTGCATTTGCCTCCTCAGCTAACCAATACGAAAATAACGGTTGCTGTATCATTTCGTGTGCTTCTTCAAGGGAATTTGTTAAATAAACTCGTAACCTTTCATCATTTGATAAATCATAACCTGATTTTTGCAACCTAAGACTTAGATTCATATGAGACACCGTATAAGGGGCCATTAACAATTCAAAGCCATACAATCGGGGAAGTAAATGTTTAAATACATACCCTGACCACATTCCCTCATTCCCTTCGAAAGACTTGTAGATTTCATTTATAATCTCATTAAGAAACGTACCAGTCCCAGTAGCAGGATCTAAAATTTGAACTCTATGTAGTTTCTTATCGTTTTTATTGGTAATCAAACTTGAATCAGCTAAACCATCTTCAAGTTTAAAGTTATTTTTCAGAATGGTATCTACACTTTTAACCATATATGAAACAACTTGTTTTGGCGTAAAATACACCCCTCTTAGCGTCTTAATAGATGCATCATAATAAGACAAGAAAGTTTCATAAAAATGAACAATCGGATCTTCATTAGAAGATATTAAAACTTTATTAATATCTGTTGAATTAAGGAGTTTTACTAGATCATCTACAATCCATATAATATTATCATGTAGTTCTGGCCCAACTATTTGATTAAACATCTTTCTTAAGAAAGGGTTAGTTTTTGGTATTACATCAGATGAATTGTGTCTGGTCAGCACGTCTTTTTCCGGTATGGATATCCTTGCAGCAAACAGTCCATAACAGATTGTCTGGGCATACATATCAGAAAGCTGATCTTCAGTAAGCTCTTCCAATAAAATAAGCCTAAAACCTTCTAACTGTTGTCTTAATGAATTAACATTCTTTTTTGATTGTTTTAGTAACTGTTGTAGTTCTCTTTTAATATATATTCCATAAGTAGCCATTCCTTTAGCAAGTTCTTCGGGAGTATCTATTCTGGCAAATGAGACCAAAAAACCTCTTATTAATTGTAAAAAGTCATCATACTGTTTAGGTCTAATATTTAATTTATTTTTATTAACTGTTGCTATCTCAACGGATAATATTAATGTCCCTGATGAGTACCATCTAAATTCAGTGTAATTAGTTAAAACTAAATTTGATATGCCCTGGCGATACCTTGTCAGTTGTTCATTTTCTTCAACTTCATCAAGGTCCATACCCACCTTCTTAGTCTCAATATAACCGGTAGGAAAATTACTGTTTGTAATTAGAAAATCTGGAGCCCCTGACTCAATACGTTGTGGTTCATTTATAGCAACAATATCTTTGTCTATAGATTGAATTAGGTTTTTTAAAATCGGTCTAAATGAATGTTCTGTAAAATTACCTATCTCTAATTCCTTTTCTAAACCATTAAAATAATTTTTAAATAGATCCTTCCCCATATAGAAAATCGCCCCCTTTCTATACTTATTAGAAAGGGACTGGGACAAGAACTAACAAACAAAAAAGATCAATTGGATATTTTACATTAAAAACCCTCTGCCTAATTCGACTACTCTACTACACTTGGATAAGCTATGCTACGAAGGTGATTTAATCTCAGTCAGCTTCTAATAATTCAAATAAGAAGGTGCAACTATGAATGAACAATTTGCGAAGAAATATGAACTACAGATTAACGAAGAGGAGTCAGCAAACATTGAAGACCAAAACAAAACGATGAACTTTGATCCAATAGAAAAATACCAAGCTGCAGAGTACTTATACATCTATGGGGATCCTATCACTAAAATAGCCTCTCTATTAAATATTGATAGAAAGAAACTTATTTCCTTTTCTTTAAGCTTCTGCTCATAAACCTCATACAGGCAACTCTCTAATTCTGTTACAGCTTGGACTACCCCTGACAAATATTCCCCACCAAAAACTTGACGAACTGCATTAACGCCTAAACTATATTTTCTAATATTGGGATCAGCACTCATTAGTACTTCTTTCAATCTATTTATTACTGATTTGTTAGGTGAAACAAATCCAGTTGTAACTGTTGCTCCATTTATAGAAAAGAACCTAATATTATTATATACTTCTCCATTCTTTGTTAAATGACCAAAGTCTAATGTGTGAATATCATGAGGTGACAATTTCAGTACCTGTCTGTGTTTTACAATTGCACAATAGATATCTAAAAAGTAATTATATACCTCACATAACGTTTCAAGTGCCTTGTTTAATTTTATTCCAACGACGTTACCATCATCATCAAACAAATCTATATAACGGTCGTAACTAATAAGAACCTTAGAATAACCTGTTATACCAAATCTACCACCATTTCTAAATAACAGGGTTTTAGTCTTGTCCTCCTCATCTATTTCGTCAAAGCCAAGAAATTTATGATTATGTTTTAAAGTATAAGCAACCCTTGAAACAACTTTTAAGTAATGTTTTTTTGAGGATTCTTCGGCATAATAATTTTAAATTCATCATCTGGGTTTAGTAATAGGTGATATGGGACATAGAAAGTAAAATTAGACCTTAAACCTTGTCTATCTTTACCACTAAAAATCTTTTTAGCATTATGTTGATAATTCAAATCTAAGTTTATCAAAAAAACCCTCCTTCTCATGAAAATGATGCTATAAGATAAGTGACGACAGCATTCAACTATTTTAGATATTACAGATTTGTAATTATATTGCTTGCCTATTATTTATTTCTTAATAATTATGAGTAGTGCATTGAGGTAGCTTCAAACCTATTAGTTTTTCTAATTGGTTTGACAAACGATTAAGTTCCACCTGTTCTTTCCACCCCACAGGCCGTACTGGGAGGCTCGCAGAACTTAGTAATGAACCCCAATTTCCATCTATATCAAAATCTATTAATTTTTCTTCCTCCATATCATAATTGTTTTTTTCCATTTGTCCTATTGTAATAACACCCATATTCATAAGAACTCTTCCCGACTCGATATAAACATTACACTCTTGAGCAGTTTTAGATGGGGAATTTAAATTAAATGCTGGATGAGATAAATTACTGCTTCCAACCATTGCAGATAAAGGTAAATAATTTCCGTCCTTTTTATATTTTAACTTTAAAGCAACCTTGGAATGCCATTTATACCTTCCTGTTGAATTTGGAAAATGCCAATAAAACAATCTTATAACCATAGAACTTCCAAATTCACTTACAAGATCTTGATACACATTTTCATACCTACAACAATGACAACAGTTAGCGCTGCCAGTACCATTATAATAATTTGTACATTTATTAAAATATCCACCAATTAATATTATTTTTTCTTAGATTCCTCAAGGTTTAAAAAACCACGTTTTATGGAATCCTTTAAATCAGTATCCACTCCAATATTTTCTCCAAAATAACCATAACTAAGGACTAATATTTCCCCTGGTAATGAACACAAATGTAGTAAATAATCTCTAAAGCTATTCCCTCTAACAGCTGGATTTCTTAATAATATTCTTGTAGCCAAAGACCTCACCCTACTTTGATTAATTTAATTCCAAAAACACTATTTTAAATTCCATTTATTATTTTAACATTTTTAGCCACTTTTAAATAAACAGTACCTGTTACTCTTCGTGTACAGTTGTCCATTTGAAGTACCGGGTACCGCTTTACTATTAATACAAGTGAATAAGGAAGAAAGAAAAGGTGTTGGAATTAATAACTTAGTTCTTTAACTTTCTCCTGGTCCTGAATTCCCATCATCATTTTATAATGCTCATAATGGCCCGTATAGAAAAATATCTCCTCAAATACTTTAAAATAATTTTCATTTGTAGCTTCTGGATGTTCAACATATAGGTCGTCAGGAATAGTATGTGAACCTTCATTAATCCAATAGATTAGAGATCTACAAATCTCTTGTTCTTGCTTGCTTGGAAATTCTTTTATCAGATCTTCATCACCATATTTACCCAATAATTTAAAATAATTTTCAATGATTCTTCTCATAATATTCTGAACTGTAACTATTGAGATATTATCTTTGCTTTTCAATTCTTGCCAAAGAAGTTCATATGAATTCTGTATTGGGTTTTTTGTCTCGAATTTTTGAATAGTTGAGATATTGTTGTTTTTTCTTAAAATCCAGTAATAAGTATCTCCACATTCTTTAGTCCTTCCATCAATAAATGACACTTCTTTGTGAAAATAAACATTATGCGTAAGCAGCATCAATTGCTTAATATTCCCTTCATCCTTTTTAATTAATTTTATGATTTCTTTCAATAATGAACTTACTATAAATAATACATTACTGTCTAAACTCGAAATGGGGTCGTCAATAACAAGTATTCTTTCATCGGTAATTGAATCTTGGTCGGTGCTGCCTTTTGCTAATTGTAAAAAGTATAGAAATGTTATAAACGTTACTTCTCCCTCGCTTAAAGTTGACTCGGCTAATGATCCATCTTCACGTCTTATTTGGTATTGATTATTTTCTGTCTCAGATGAAACGATTTGAAAGTTCTCAAATCCGAATGACTTAAGTGTTAAATTTATTTCGTCAATAGAAGGTTGAATACTAGTCATATTTTGGGTTGCTGTTTTTATTTCTCTTTCCAAGTCAATATATTCTTCCCTTAATTTTTGAAATTGCTTCCTTAGAGAGTCAATTCCTTTCTGTAATCCATTAGATTTTTTTATAAAATCTTCAATGTCGCCATTATTTTCTCCAATAATATATTTCCAGATTTCCTTTGTTAAATTATTTCTTTCAGTAGCATAGTTAGCAACTATATCGTTGTGCTTCTTAATCCGATCGTTTGCATCAATAATTATCTTTTGTATGCTTTCTAACTGATCTTTTACAGAGACTAACTCAATAATTCTACTCGGTTCTTTATTTTTATTGTTCAGTTTTTCCTTGTTGGTTGTAAACTGACTTGTTAATGTTTTTAAGTATGAAGTAAATGTCTCAATATCAAGTTTTGAATCAGAGATATTCTTCTCATTAGTTTCAATTTGTTGTAAAAAGTTAATTAGGTTTACAGCCAATCGATTGTATTCTTCTTTATAAGTCTTAACTAGATTAGTGTCGTTAGTGAATGATTCATCAAAGTAGTCTTCTAGTTGCTTTTTGAAGTTAGAGGTAATAGTATTTTGTTGACAAAATGGACAAGTGTCATCTTGTATAAAGTTTCTTCCTTCATTAACCCAGTCATTCAAATTTAGGTTTTGAATTAACTTTGCAATTTCAATATCTGATTTACCGATTATTTTTTTAATCCAAATGTTATCACTCTCTATTTCAATTATTCTCTTGAAATCAATTTGTTGTATTGTAGAAAGTGTCTCTGGAACCTTTCCAAATATAGTCTTAGATCTGTTTTTTAACTCGTCATAGGATAGATGCTTTGCGTTATTACTTTGGAACTCTTCAATTATTTTTTTCATAAATGCTTCTTTTCTCATTACACCTGAAAATGCCTCTTTAAAATCCTTTTCATACTTTTTATATATACCTTTCCAGACTTTTTCTCTAAACTCTAATCCAAATTGTTCTTCTTGTTCAATTTGTTTATCTAGTGTTTCTTTCTTCTTAACAAGCTTGTTTTTCAATTCCCCTAATTCATTCTGTTGTTTCTCAATATGTTTAATCTCTTCTTTAGTAGCTTCTCCTAAAGTAAAGACACCATCTATATTTCCCTTTCCAAAGTTTTTATCTCTAAAAGCTTTATTGTAAACCAGGATGTTCACAGGTATGTCGTTTTTCCAGTTCAAGGAAGAATGGTTATAACGAACATGGTCTGGATCAAATAGAAAGTTTGATATAGTTGTTTTGCCACTTCCGTTTGCACCATATATAAAATTAATCTTTTTTAAATCTGTGAGATTTATTCCAAATTCATTATAAGTTGCTACTTGTTTTAAACTAAATGAATCAATCACTAAAATCCCCCTTTTCGTAGCTTAATGCTAAGGCTAATTTAATTAACATAAAGAAAAAAGCAGAAGGTTCCCCTCTCAAGAGACACTTCTGCTTTTTCAAGATGATATTTAATTAGACAACTTCCACAATATTCCTACAAAATATTCTCCTAGTATTTATATAAATTGTCAATAGATATACAAGAACAAACTTTTTAAACCTTTCACTAACATAGTACGGTGAAATTGCTTTTTGAGTTATGCCCGCCAAACATAATAGCAGCTTTAAGTAATAAATAATTATTAAAAAAATCCATGTGTAAAAAATGTGTAAAACAAATTCAAATCCTACCTTTTCCACTCTTTTTCCCACAACACAAAAAACACCCACAAACATTGAAATATCAACATTTGTGAGTGTTCTATCGTTTCTTAATTTAACTCGTTTTTACCTAAGATACCGGTGGTCGGGGTCGAACCGACACTCCATAAGGAACACGATTTTGAGTCGTGCGCGTCTGCCAATTCCGCCACACCGGCGTGTGTGTTGGAGGCGGTAACCGGATTTGAACCGGTGATAAAGGTTTTGCAGACCTCTGCCTTACCACTTGGCTATACCGCCAACTTCGAATGGAGCGGAAGACGGGATTCGAACCCGCGACCCCCACCTTGGCAAGGTGGTGTTCTACCACTGAACTACTTCCGCAATTGGCTGGGCTACTAGGATTCGAACCTAGGATACACGGGATCAAAACCCGATGCCTTACCGCTTGGCTATAGCCCAATAAAAAGGGCGACCGGTGGGGATCGAACCCACGAATGCCGGAGCCACAATCCGGTGCGTTAACCACTTCGCCACGACCGCCATAAATAGAAATGGCAGGGGTAGTAGGAATCGAACCCACATCAAAGGTTTTGGAGACCTTCGTTTTACCATTAAACTATACCCCTACTATATTATTCACTATAAAATTAAATGTTAAATGGTGGAGGGAGTAGGACTCGAACCTACGAACCCGATGGGAGCGGATTTACAGTCCGCCGCGTTTGGCCAACTTCGCTATCCCTCCACTTAATTGTAAAATTAAATGGTGGCTCGGGACGGAATCGAACCGCCGACACAAGGATTTTCAGTCCTTTGCTCTACCGACTGAGCTACCGAGCCAACTTATGATGTTGTTATGAAAAGTGGCGGTCCGGACGGGACTCGAACCCGCGACCTCCTGCGTGACAGGCAGGCATTCTAACCAACTGAACTACCGGACCATTGGTTGCACTTCACAGCACTACTAATTTTCATTTTACGTAGTAGTAACTCAATGAAGTTAAATGAAATATTTTGGTTGCGGGGGCAGGATTTGAACCTACGACCTTTGGGTTATGAGCCCAACGAGCTACCAGACTGCTCCACCCCGCGGTATAAGAAAAATATTAATTTGTTTTCACTCTTTATTAAGAGACATACTCTTGTTCTGAACCCCTACGTCTACTAGCATATTCATGGAAGAATGGTGCTTCGGGGTTACTCGCAGTTATTCGGTGGATGTGATGCTCGTTGCTCCACCCCGCGATATGAGTAATATTAAACTAAATGGTGGAGGATGCAGGGCTCGAACCTGCGACCCCCTGCTTGTAAGGCAGGTGCTCTCCCAGCTGAGCTAATCCTCCATGTTGGTGACCCGTACGGGATTCGAACCCGTGTTACCGCCGTGAAAGGGCGGTGTCTTAACCACTTGACCAACGGGCCA
>NZ_FOHE01000037.1 GCF_900111445.1 Oceanobacillus limi
GTAAAATTTACACTGATTTAGGGCTGATAGAGGAATGAGGATCCTCTTACACCTTATTTGGGCGGTATTTTTGTGATTTAGCGGAACCACGATCCACATCAATAACGAAGTGGTTCCTCATTCCTTTATATATAGGCTCAGGCAATCCGTGGAAAACGAAGTATTCTGCCGTAGCGGCTATATATCAATATTTACATTAGGTGAAACAAAATGTTACGTCGCATTATATACAAACTATGTCATATATCAATAAATAGATATTGCCAAGTTAGGACGTGTTTATTTATCTCGTATATAACTGGCAGTAAGCCCTCACTGATTGAAGGTTCACTTTATTATTTGTATGTTATGCGCTTGCGCTTTTGTTTTCCAATACAGTTTTGATTTTGGTATATTTATAAGGTGTACAATGAATACTTATGAGGAAGGTTTGGTACAAAATGCTTTTGGTACTTGATGTAGGGAATACGAATACGGTCTTAGGTGTATTTGAAAAAGATATACTAAAACACCAGTGGCGTATAAAGACAGATCGCTATAAAACAGAAGACGAGTTTGGCATATTAATAAAGTCACTATTTGAGCATAAATCATTAAAACTAACTGATATAACAGGAATAATAATATCTTCGGTTGTACCACCAATTATGTTTTCTTTAGAAAAAATGTGTAAAGATTACTTTAATCAAGATGCACTCATTGTTGGGAAAGATACGGTGCATTCAACTTTGAAAATGTGTTATCCGAACCCGAAGGAAATTGGTGCTGATCGTGTAGTAAATGCAGTCGGTGCTATAAAGGAACACGGTTCTCCTCTTGTAATTATAGATTTTGGTACGGCGACAACGTATTGCTATATTAATGAGCATGAAGAATACTGCGGCGGAATTATTTCCCCGGGCATAAATATATCTATGGAAGCATTGTATCAAAAAGCATCAAAACTTCCTAAAATAGAAATAGAAGCACCAAAAGACATTGTTGGTAAATCAACCGTAGAGGCAATGCAGTCCGGAGTCTTTTACGGGTATGTAGGACAAGTTGACGGTATCGTGAAAAGAATAAAACAATCGATGAACCAAAACCCGACTGTTATTGCAACGGGGGGATTGGCTACTTTGATCGGTGATTCAAGTGAAATGATTGATATTGTTGATCCGTATCTAACGCTAAAAGGATTGTACGTAATTTATCAAAAAAACAAATGAAATGAATAAAAGGAGAATGCATCATGAATGATTATTTAATAAAAGCAATGGCATATAAAGGAATGGTTCGTGCTTATGCAATAAGATCCACTAACACAGTTGAAGAAGCACGGAGACGTCAGGACTCATGGGCAACAACAACTGCTGCCTTAGGTCGTACGATAACCATAACTGTTATGATGGGAGCGATGTTAAAAGGCGATGATTCGATCACTGCGAAAATAGAAGGCGGTGGTCCGATAGGTGCTATAGTGGCTGATGCGAATGCAAAAGGTGAGGTAAGGGGCTATGTAACAAATCCTCATGTAGATTTCGATTTAAATAACAAAGGAAAGTTGGACGTAGCTAAAGCGGTAGGTACAACAGGTAGCTTAAGCATTGTTAAAGACTTAGGATTAAAGGATTACTTTACTGGGCAAGTACCAATTGTATCTGGTGAAATTAGCGAAGACTTTACTTATTATTTCGCGAACTCTGAACAAGTCCCTTCAGCAGTAAGTGCTGGTGTTTTAGTAAACCCAGATCAGTCTGTACTAGCTTCAGGTGGATTTATCGTCCAAATCATGCCAGGAGCAGATGAAGGTGTCATTACAAATTTAGAAGAAAAGATTTCTGCTTTTCCTCCTATATCTTCATTGATACAAGAAGGAAAAACACCGGAAGAGATTTTAGGCCAGTTATTTGGTGATGAGGAAATGACCATTCATGAAAAATTACCTGTTGCATTTCATTGTAAGTGTTCAAAAGAAAGGTTAGAACAAGCAATTCAAGGCTTAGGTAATGAAGAAATACAAAATATGATTGAAGAAGATCATGGAGCCGAGGCGACTTGTCATTTCTGTAATGAAGTGTATCACTTTACAGAACGTGAGTTAGAAGAATTAAAAGAAGATTAAAGTTGACAGCTGTTCGAAAGGAAGTAGTAAATGTCTAGAAAGTTATTACTAGGAATAATTGTCGTACTACTCGTAACCAATGTTGCGACATTGTTAATGAGCACCACTGGAAGGCAGGGTGAAACGTTAGAAGATAATCCAACAGAATTAGATATTGACACCAAAAAGCCTGTTGCTTCCATTGGAGAGGAAGATATAACCTATGAGGAATGGATGGTAGCATTGAGGCAAAATCACGGGGAAAAGCAACTGAAAAACCTCATTGACCGTACTGTTATTGAAAAATTAGCTGCAGATAATAATTTTTCCGTGAGTGAGAAAGTGATGGATCGTGAACTGGCGTTATTAACCTCCATGCAGGGAGTCATGACAAAAGAAGAAACAGAGAAAATGGAAGAAATGTGGCGGAAGGATATTGAGTATCGTTACCAATTAGAATTTCTTTTAACAGAAGATATTTCTATATCTGAAAATGAATTGCGTTCCTACTATACCAATTACCAGAACCAATATAACTTTACCGAAGCCATTCAATTTTCACATATCCTAGTCGAAGATAAAGAAACAGCTGACAAAGTAAAAAAAGAGTTAGATAATGGAGCTTCCTTCTCGCTCTTAGCTCAGGAATATTCAATTGATGAAGATACCAAAGATGCTGGTGGATATTTCGGATATTATACAACGAATAGTCAATTTTTACCTAATGGTTATGAGGATCAGGCTTTGGAAATGGAGGAATTCTCCTATAGTGAGCCATTTCTGACAGATCAAGGGTATGCTATCATGTATTTGCATCGAAGTATGCCTGAAATAACCTTTACGTATGAAGAGTTAAAACCATACATAAAGAGCGAGTTAGCGTTAGAGTCATCTGAGCTATCATTAGATGCAGCTCCTTTATGGGAAAAATTTGATATAGATTGGATCTATGCTGAATAGACTATAAGTGTACGGGGATAGATAACCAAGTTCACTCGTATAATTTGAAATAACAGTGCATATAGTTTGACTTTTTCGACAGTGACACGTACATTAGTGTATAAATCCTATGCATTTACTAGGAATTAATATGGGAGGTTTTTTACATGAAAGTTGCTGATAACATTACTGGTTTGATTGGAGAAACTCCAATTGTTAAATTAAACCGTATAACAGATGAAGATAGTGCAGACGTTTATGTTAAATTAGAATTTATGAATCCAGGTAGTTCCGTTAAAGACCGTATTGCTCTAGCTATGATAGAAGCAGCTGAAAAGGCAGGTAAATTAAGTGAAGGCGATACAATTATCGAACCAACTAGTGGGAACACAGGAATTGGACTTTCCATGGTAGCTGCAGCCAAGGGTTATAAAGCAGTACTTGTTATGCCGGATACAATGAGTCAAGAACGTCGAAATCTGTTACGTGCTTATGGAGCAGAGTTAGTTCTAACCCCTGGAGCTGATGGCATGAAAGGTGCAATTAAAAAAGCAGAGGAACTGAAGGCTGAACACGGTTATTTTATGCCACAACAATTTAGTAACGAAGCAAACCCAGAAGTTCATGCACGTACCACTGGGAACGAAATCGTAGAGCAAATGAAAGATGGACTAGATGCATTTGTTTCAGGGATAGGTACAGGTGGAACCATAACAGGTGCAGGAAAAGTGCTAAAAGAAAAATTTGATGGTATTAAATTATATGCAGTAGAACCAACAGATTCAGCTGTACTTTCAGGAGGCTCACCAGGGCCACATAAAATTCAAGGAATTGGAGCGGGCTTTGTGCCAGATGTGTTGGACACGAAGGTATACGATGAGGTGCTACAAGTTTCTAATGAAGAAGCATTTGAAACATCACGTAAAGTTGCAAAAACTAATGGTATTTTAGGTGGTATTTCTGCGGGTGCTGCTGTAGCTGCAGCTTTGAAAGTTGCTAAAAAACTAGGCAAAGGTAAAAAAGTACTTGCTGTATTTCCTGATAATGGTGAGCGATATTTATCAACTCCACTATATCAATTTGATGAAGAACAATAGGATAAGTATAGAGCTAGCGTCTGAATTAGATGCTAGCTTTTCTTTTATCCAGTATATAACAGGCAGATTGGCATAAACGCGATATCCTGTCGTATCGTTGGTACAATTAAGTCCTGTGATTCGTATGACCCTCAGTTCATAACCCAAGATGGAAGCAAAAAGATTATGATTGGGATCAATTGAAAGTCAAATGTCCAATTCATTCTTGATAACTTTATGTTACGATACAAGTAAGAATTTTTATTAGAAAGAGGAGTTGCAAATGATACTGGACACACCTATGCGAACATACGATCTTTCAAGTAAGACACATATAATGGGAATCTTAAATGTAACACCAGATTCGTTCTCAGATGGAGGTAGTTACACATCTATAGATAAGGCAATTAAACAAGCAATTGCAATGGAAGGACAAGGTGCAGATATAATTGATGTTGGTGGAGAATCCACTCGGCCAAATCATAAACAGGTACCATTAGAAGAGGAAATAGCAAGGGTTGTACCGATGATTGAGGCTGTGAAAGACAATATAACCGTACCGATTTCTATTGATACATATAAAGCAGAAACAGCTAGGCGGGCAGTCGAAGCAGGAGCGAGTATGATTAATGATGTATGGGGTGCTAAGAAAGACCCTGAAATTGCTGCAGTAGCAAAAGAATTTAATGTTCCGATAGTCCTGATGCATAATCGAACCAACCAAGATTATACCTCATTATTAGAGGATATGAAACGCGATTTGGAGGAAAGTATTGAAATTGCAATAAAAGCCGGTGTTCCAAAAGATAACATTATTTTGGACCCAGGGGTAGGATTTGCGAAAAGTGCAGAAGATAATTTAATAGTAATGAACAACCTCGAACAATTTGTTGAAATGAAGTATCCTGTTCTGTTAGGAACTTCCAGAAAAAGGTTTATTGGCAATATTCTTGATGTTCCTGCTCAAGAACGGGATAACGGTACAGGTGCAACAACATGTTTAGGAATTACAAAAGGGGTTCATATTGTCCGTGTACATAATGTAAAAGTAAATCATGAATTAGCAATGATGATGGATGCTATGCTTCGGGCGGGGGTGGAGACTCGTGGATAAAATTAAATTGAATCAAATGCAATTCTATGGTTATCATGGATTATTTCCAGAGGAAAATAAGTTAGGACAACGCTTCTTGGTAGATCTAGTACTTTTTATGGATTTAACAAAGGCTGGTATGAGTGATAATATGATCGATTCAATCAATTATGGACAAGTATATGACCGAGTACAGAAAGTTGTGGAAGGAAAAGCAAAAAATTTAATTGAATCAGTTGCTGAAGATATCGCAAATGAATTGCTAACTTCTTTTGATTTATTACAGGCTTGTACCGTTAATCTAACCAAGCCAGATGCCCCAATACCGGGGCACATCCAATCTGTTTCTATTGAAATCTATAGGGAGAAGAAAAAATGATGAATAGGGCATTTATTGCATTAGGTACGAATATAGAACCAAGATATGACCATTTAAAGGAAGCGATAGCACACCTTTCGAAAAATGAAGTGATCAAGATAACAAAACAATCTTCCATTTATCAAACTGCTCCTGTAGGATATACGAATCAAGCTGATTTTTTAAATATGGTTGTGGAAGTAGAGACTACTCTACCACCATATAAATTACTAGATGTCTGCCAAAATATTGAAAGCCAACTAGGAAGAAAAAGGGACATTCGATATGGTCCAAGAACAATTGATCTTGACATTTTAGTGTATAATGAAGAAAATAATAGAACGGAGCGTTTAACGATTCCACATCCACGAATGCATGAACGAGCATTTGTATTAATACCTTTGGAAGAAATTGCCCCGAGTTTAATACTGCCTTCTATGGGGGGGGCAGTAAATGATCTACTAAATAAACTACCGGAGATTGACAAGAAGGATGTAAGGTTATGGACACAGCAAGAGTTGGTAGACGAATAAAAGCGTTTCGGAAACTTAAGGGGTATACACAGGCAGAATTTGCGAGAGTATTAGATATACCGTTATCTGTACTTGGGGGAATGGAACGAGGAACCCGTGAACCAAGTAATGAATTAATCCAAAAAATTGCAGAAACATTAACGATAGATGTTAAGGAAATTATTCCTAAGGATGAATGATACATACTATAATAATCTGTAATTATGAATTAGACTAGAATCTTCTGGAAGATCCCAGGAGATTTTTTTATTAATCTAGTTAGGATTTGAATAGTTGATATTTTCAGTTGTAGAGGTGTAAAATAAACGATATCTTGAGATAATGGTAAAAGTTTGTTTTAATGAATTAGAAAATACATAAAGATAATATTCTACACCATTCATGGAAATGGATAAATAAATAGTTTATAACGGAGTGATAGTCGTGTCAGAAGAATTAAATGAACACATGCGTGTCCGAAGAGAGAAGCTTGATACATACCGTACCCAAGGTTTAGATCCCTTTGGTGGGAAATTCACGCGTACAAATGTAGCAGAAGAATTACACCAACAATATGAAGACATATCAAAAGAGGATTTGGAAGAAAAACAAATACAGGTGACAATAGCTGGTCGGATGATGACAAAACGTGGTAAAGGGAAAGCAGGATTTGCGCATATTCAAGATGTTAGTGGGCAGATACAACTTTATGTTCGCAAAGATGCGATTGGTGAAGATGCATACGAGATATTTAAAACGACCGATTTAGGAGACATAGTTGGTGTTACAGGAGTGATGTTTAAAACAAACGTTGGAGAACTATCTGTAAAGCCAACAGAGTTCCAGTTGCTTTCAAAAGCACTACGTCCACTACCAGAAAAATATCATGGTTTAAAAGATGTAGAACAGCGTTATCGTCAACGTTACTTAGATTTAATTACAAATATGGATAGCAAAGATACATTTGTATTACGAAGTAAAATTATTCAATCGATGCGCAGATATTTAGATGGACAAGGATTCTTAGAAGTAGAAACACCTATGATGCACGGGATTCCTGGTGGCGCTTCTGCACGTCCATTTGTAACGCATCATAACGCATTAGATATTCCATTATATATGAGAATCGCAATTGAACTTCACTTGAAACGTTTGATTGTTGGTGGTATGGAAAAAGTATATGAAATTGGAAGAGTGTTCCGTAATGAAGGAGTTTCTACGCGTCATAATCCAGAGTTTACGATGATAGAGTTATATGAAGCATATGCTGATTATGAGGATATCATGTCGCTTACAGAAAATATGGTAGCCCATATTGCTGAAGAAGTATTGGGGACAACCAAGGTAACGTATGGTGATTATGAAGTGGATTTAACACCACAATGGAAAAGAATTCATATGGTAGATGCCGTAAAAGAATATACTGGTATCGACTTTTGGGAAAGAATGAGTGATGAAAAAGCTAGAGAACTCGCCAAAGAGAATGGTGTAGAAATAAAAGACTCGATGACCTTTGGACATGTAGTAAATGAATTTTTCGAACAAAAAGTAGAAGAAAAATTAATTCAGCCTACTTTTGTATATGGTCATCCTGTTGAAATATCTCCATTAGCGAAGAAGAATAAAGAAGATGATCGGTTTACCGATCGCTTCGAATTATTTATCGTTGCAAGAGAACACGCAAATGCCTTTAGTGAGTTAAACGACCCTATTGATCAGCGAGAGCGATTTGAAGCTCAAGTACAAGAACGAGCTGAAGGAAATGATGAAGCTCATTTAATGGACGAAGATTTCTTAGAATCACTTGAATATGGTATGCCACCAACAGGAGGATTAGGTATTGGGATTGATCGCTTAGTTATGTTACTAACGAATTCACCGTCTATTCGTGATGTGCTGTTATTCCCGCAAATGCGGAATAGATAACTATAAATAAATAGTATAAGAATAAATTATTTAAACAAGCTAATTACTATAATTGAGGTAGTTAGCTTGTTTTTTATATGTTTAATAATAGATATAATTGGGGAATTATTATAGATAAGAAATTCAAGTACTTATAAATGGGTGTAAATTCCAGTTAAAAACTCTTGATCTTAAGTGTTAAACATGGTAAATTATATTTCGTTGCTTATTTAATGACAGCAACAAAAAACAATTTATAAAAAGTTGTTGACTCAATTAGGTCAGTGTGGTATATTAATTTAGTCGCTAAAAAGCGATGCGAAAAGTGAATTAAAAAACTTGAAAAAAGTTGTTGACATCACATTCGTAAGTTGATATAATATAAAAGTTGCTTCAAAAAGCAACGATCAATATTTGCTCTTTGAAAACTGAACAAAACAACTAGTATGTTAAGACGAAAAACAACCTCGTTTTTCTAACTTATTTAAATCTAGAAGCTAGTGTTTCTAGTAGCTAAGAATTATCATTTGATTGATTGGTGTCAATCAAATACAAACTTTTTTGGAGAGTTTGATCTTGGCTCAGGACGAACGCTGGCGGCGTGCCTAATACATGCAAGTCGAGCGCGGGAAGCAAGTTGATCCCTTCGGGGTGAAACTTGTGGAACGAGCGGCGGACGGGTGAGTAACACGTGGGCGACCTGCCTGTAAGACTGGGATAACTCGCGGAAACGTGAGCTAATACCGGATAATACTTTTTA
>NZ_FOHE01000021.1 GCF_900111445.1 Oceanobacillus limi
GATAATGATCGCATGGGTTGACGGAAGATGGCTAGAACGAAAAGAACGGCGAGAATTAATCGGAGTATACGACGACTATATCGCAATGTTAGACGACAAGTACCCGGACATTGACGCTATGCCTAGCGAAGTTATCGCCGACTATATGGAAAAGGCGAATGAACTCGATAGGTTGCGAAGGATAGATCGATGTGAAGACGATAATCTACAGTTTGCGATCGAATACTTTTCCGAAGCAATGAATCCGGGTAATGACGGAAATTGGGAAGGCTTTGATATATCCGATAAATCGCAGTCACCGGAGTTCCATAAGGAAATAACCGACATTATGAACGAGGTATCAACGGATAAAGTTAATGCGAAAGTGGCAGTAGCTGCTCCGCGTTCCCACGCCAAGTCTACGTATCTATCGAAAGGGTTTCCGGTACATGAAGTCGTTTATCGAAAACGTAAATACACGATTATCATATCGGAAACACCGACGGTATCAATCGGTAACATGGAGTGGATACGTAACCAACTGAAATATAACGAAAAACTACGGAATGACTTTGGCCCGTTATTATCTCCGAAAGATCAATCGAATATAACCGATAAGTCCGATGCGTTTATAGCGTGGTATCAAGACGGAGATAGGCGGAGACAAATTGCGCTGGTTGAGGCGGCTTCAACCGGCCAAGCGTTGCGCGGACGTAACTGGAACGGCTCTCGTCCGGACTTAATCGTATGCGATGACTTAGAGGATGCGCGCCCAGGAGGTAACGCCAGTACGCCGGAGCAACGGTCGAAATTACGGGATTGGTTCTCGCAGACAGTCGTACCGTTAGGCGATCCAAAAGGCGAGAAAACGGCGATTGTGTACATGGGTACTACCGTCCATTGGGAAGCGCTCTTGATGAACGTATTATATAAGCGGTCGGACTTCGAATCGAAAGTATACCGAGCCATTATCGAATTTCCGAAACGGTCGGACTTGTGGGAAGAATGCCGAGAAATTTACACGGACCGCGAGAATCCGAAACGTAAGGACGAAGCGGAGGCGTTCTACAAGAAACACGAAAAAGAAATGCTCGAAGGGTCGAAGGTATTATGGGAAGATGTTCAGCCGTTATTTAAGCTGATGAAATGGAAGTGGGATAACGGAAGTAAAGCGTTTAACACAGAGTATATGAACAACCCTGTCGACGAGGAATCAATGATATTCAACCCGGAAACATTTACGTATTGGGACGAGAAATTTCCGAATCAAACGTTTGACCATAAGTCATATACAATTGCATTCGGTATTGACTTTGCGTTAGGAAAACAACGAGGAGACTATTCGGCAATATCCGTAGTAGCAAAGCACAAAGAAACCGGAACGATTTATGTAGTAGATTCATATGGCGACAGAATTAAGCCGGACGGATTTATTGAGGAAATTGTAAAGTACGTTAATAAGTGGCAACCCGATATTATCTCCGTAGAGGCGCAATTTGCGCAAGAGTTCTTCGGTATCATACTTAGCGAGAGGTTAGAAGCAGAAGGTTATCCCGCAAAAACGCGGTTGAAAAAGATATACCAACGGTCTCGGAAAGAATTACGTATCGAGACGATGTTACCTTATATCGAAAATAAAACGATTCAATTCTCGCGTAGGCATCATTTATTACTCGAACAATTTGAGAGATACGGACAAGGTTCCCACGATGATCTACCGGATAGTCTTGAAATGGCGGTATCTGCAAGTAGACAAAAGAGCGTATCTATAACGACGTCAGCGAAACGAATGCGATAACAATACGAAAGGAGGGCGTTATATGTCGATAATGGAAATCAATAGCTGGCTACGACCGGATCAAGAATGGATCGGAGCCGACGAATTAGAACGAATTAATCGCGTAATTAAATTGTACGAACGATACGAAGGTCAGCAAGTTTGGCGGTATTACAAGAAGCCCGGCGGATTAGAGTACGACCCTACGTTACTTACCGTTAACCATGACCGACTACTTATAGATACTATGGCGGCGTGGGAGTTCGAAATGGAGCCGAAATGGGAAGTTGAACCGCAAGTGATCGACGACCCTATCGATATGGTTAAGCCGGGTTACAAGCAATCTGACGAACAAGAACGCGAAAATAAGCGAGCTGCGGCAAAAGAACGATTGATTAACCGCGTCCATAAAGATAATAGGACGCACGAGAAACTACTTGAAGCGGCAAAAGACCGTAAGATTGCCGGTACTGTTTGGGCGAAGTTGTTTTATGATAAAAGGCTCGGAAGGATTCGATTAAGTTTCCGACCGGATTTCGAAGTTATTTCGAAATACAACCATGATGACGAGGAATTGCTAGAAGAAGTACATTTTCACCATTACCTAGACGACGAAAGTCGAATCTTATGGAAGCAGTCTTTTACGCTCGAATGGGACGAGGAAAAATACGATTATGAGTGTTGGTTACACGAGGCGGTATATGAGATCGACGAGAATAACGATATTTGGTTAAAAGATACGAAAGTAGAGAAGTCAAAAATGGGATTAAATTTCATCCCTGTTGTTGAAATACCGAATGAACGATTAACGGGAATGGATCGAGGATTTTCCGAGATTGAAAAATGGTCGGAACTAACCGACGAAATCAATAAGAAATTAAGCGACTATTCCGATGCGATTCGCTTCGAAATGTTCGCAATCACGTTATTAATGGGCGTCGATAACGATAAAGGTTTAAAGGTCGCACCGGGCGCAATGTGGAACCTTCAAGGGGATGGCGGACTATTAGAAGGAGAAAGACCTGACGCTAAGAAGTTGGAGTCTAATTTTAAATTTAAAGACGCAACAGAGTCGTATTTAGACCGCATGTACTCGAATTTATATAAGATTGCAGAAGTACCTAGCGTCAATACTGCGGAAATGAAAACCGGGGGAGTAAACGACCAAGCCGTTAAATTGATGCACCGAACAATTATCTCGAAAACGCAACGCTCATGGGTCGTATGGAAATCGAGGTTACAATTACTGAACGAATATATTTTGCGATACATGGAAGCGCGTGTTGATGACCCGCGTTTTTCTTATGATCGAAAACTAGTCGAACAAATGGACGATGACCGTTACGATAATGTCGTACATTTACGGTTGCCGTTACCGGAAGATCAGAACGAACTAGTAGAACGATTAACCAGCGAAATGAGCGCCGACTTAGAATCAATTAAAGGCGCATTAGCGAGAAAAGGTGTAGAGAATCCGGAAGCTAAGTTAATGGAGATTCTTGCAGAAGAAAAGTTAATGAAGCAAGAGGAGGACCCGTACAATGAACGCGGGTCAGTCTTAGAAAATAACGAAGAATAGTGTCTATGTCCGAACGTTAAGACGTTAAAAGAAACGGAAATCAATAGTCTACGCGGACTAAAAAACGTGGGAGGAATTTATCATGAGTGAAGAAGTAAAAAACGAGGAAGTAAACGAAGAAACAACGAAAGTGGACGAAACTAAAGAAACGTCTGAAACGACGGAAAAAACTAACGAAAAGTCCGATGACACATTCGTACCACAGTCGAAAGTTAACGATATTGTTCAGAAACGAGTTGCTCGCGAAAAAGAAAAGTACGCAGATTATGACGACTTAAAGGCGAAGTTGACCGAGTATGAAAAAGCAGAGCAAGAACGTAAAGAGGCAGAAATGACCGAATTAGAACGGTTACAGTCGCAGTTAGAACAATATCAAAAGACCGCAGAGGAAGCGGAACAAATTAAACAACAAACGCTAGAAAGCGCTAATCAACGGTTAATCAAATCCGAGTTTAAGGTATTAGCGAAAGATAGCGGTATTCGTAAAGATGCGTTAGAAGCTGCGTTCAAATTAGCAGACTTCGAAAGCGTAGAAGTAGACGAGGACGGAAACGTAAAAGGCGTTGATTCCGTGATTGAGTCGCTGAAAGAGTCGAGCAAATTCTTATTCGGCGGAAATGATTACGCTGACCCATCGCCGGGGCAACACGAGGCAAAACGAGATCCATCTAAGGATCAAATTAGGAAGAAACTTGAAGAATTAGAAACGAAAGCGCGTAAATCCGGCCGGATTGAAGATAAAGTAGCATACGCGAGTTACAAACGTGAAGTAGGTTTATAGTTTTGACGTCGACTTAATAGGCGTCTTTTTTAATACAAAAAAACTAACTTAAAAGGGGAAATATTAAATGTCAAAAATCTATGATGCTAGCTTAATTGGAAAAAAACAGTCTGTAGTTGATGAAATTATCATGCTTAACCCACATCAAACACCATTACTTAACCTATTAGGGTTTAGTGAAGCCGTAACACAAACTACTCACCAATGGTTTGAGGATGAAATGTTTGCTGACGAATCAACTGTAAATGGAGATAAATTAGCGGCGGATACTACTGTTACAGTAGCGGATGCCGAGCCATTCAGAGCTGGTCATGTTGTAAAAGTTGGAGACGAATTAATTAAAGTAACGGCAGTTTCGGGTAATGACTTAACTGTTGAGCGTGGTTACGCTTCTACAACTGCTGCGGACATCGCAGACGGTGCAAAAATCGAAGTCCAATTCGTTGAAGGTGTAGAAGGTGCTGACGCTCGTAATGCACGCTACAAAGCACGCAAAAAAGTGTCTAACCTAACTCAAATCTTCGATGACACTATCGAAATCAGTGGGACAGCTTCCGCAGTTCAGCAGTACGGAGTAAGTGACTTGTATGAGTACGAAAAGCAAAAGAAACAATTAGAATTAGCGCTTCAACTAGAAAAAGCGCTAATTAACGGTGTTGAATATGAAAACGGGCAAATCCGTCAAATGAAAGGTATTCGTCAATTCATTCAGTCTAACGTAGACGCAGTAGATGGCGCGCTTTCTGCGGACGCTATTAACAACTTAGCGCAAAAAGTTTACGAAAAAGGTGGTTTCGCTAACGGCGGAGAGTACAAAATCATCGTTCCTGCGAAACAAAAACGTGCATTGTCCGGTTTAGAGCAAGATAAAATCCGCCTAGAGCGCGCAGAGAATACTCGTGGTCAAGTAGTAGATCAATTCGTATCTGACTTCGGACAATTCGAAATCGCTGTCGACAATAACCTAGCTGCTGACGAATTATTCTTAGTAGATGCTAACCGTGTGGCTATCCGTCCATTAGTTGGTCGTGAATTCTTCCATAAATACATGGGTGAAAAAGGCGATTACACAACTGGTACTCTTGTCGGTGAATACACTCTTGAAGTACAACAAGAAAAAGCACACGGACGTCTGAAAGGATTAGCGTAAGTAATAATTAAATCAATAATGAACCCGTCGTTTCTCGGCGGGTTTTAAAGAGGTGATGTAAAAGTATGGCGAAATATAAATCGAAATATCCGGAGTTAGGATTCTATGTAAAAGACGAACGTAAGCAATTTATGAACGGTAATTACACAACAGAAAAGAAAGCGGAAATTGACGTTTTAGACAACTTAACAGACGTCGAAAAGGTGGAGGAAGAAAAAGCAGAACCGAAGCCGAAAGCGCAACCGAAGAAATCCGGTAGTAAAGCGAAAAAATAACGGAGGTGACGCCACTTGGCGACAGTAGAAGAACGAGTATTGAATCGACTGACGAAGATACCCGGCGTTACATCTGCGGATGTCGCCAGGTGGGTCGGTGAAGCTACGAACGAAAGTGGTATAACAGAAGGCGAAGAATCGTATCTTGATAACGCACTCGTATACTTGTCGTTACACCTTGCATACGAAGAAATATCGACCGACGCTGCCCGTTACTTTACGTACACAGACCGAGACGAAACCGTAGATAAGACGAATGTATTCGAAAACTATAGTAAATTAGCGAATCAAGCACTACGGAAGTATCGGTATCATCGTAATGGAGGGACGTCAATCACGGTAACGCCTGAAAGGGCGGATCACCGATGACCGCACAAGAACGGATTAACACGCAACTAGCGACTGCATTCGAACGTTACCAAACGGAGAACGAACGACTGCAACGATTCGCAATTTCCGAAATTGATCGCTCACGCCTCGAACTAATCGACTTACTCAACGAATACGCGAAAAAGGATAATACGATAAGTAGAGCGCGAGTTAATTCGTTGTTACGCGATTTAGACGAGGTAGAGCGTATCATTCGGAATAACGGAATTACGGCGTTAAACAAAGTAATCGAAGATTCGGCGGAATCAGCAGTTACGGCGAGCGCAACGGCATTAGGCGCTATTGTTGCGGTAGATGCGATTAGTCCACGGAGAATAAATCGGAACGTGTTACGTTATGTAACTAACCGATATTCTGACGATGGACTAGTCTTGTCTGACCGCATATGGCGGTTAGCAGGCGAACAACGGGATGAACTAAACAAGACGTTACGAAGCGGAATATTACAAGGACGTTCCGTTAATCAAATGACGGTAGATATACGAAAAGTGTACGATAACGAAACGTGGAAGATACGGAGACTCGTTACAACCGAAGGAAATACGGCACACCGCGTAGCAACGGCATATTCGGCGTCCGATTCAGATGTTGTTAAGGCGGTACAAATTATCGACCACCCCGGACACCGACGACACGAACATCACGAATGTTATCGATTGTCTCGGCAAAATCCGTACGGTTGGGGCGCTGGTATGTACCGACCGGAAGATACGTATATCTACGCTCCGCACCCGCAATGTCGCGCTAGTTTCCGTTATATCTTAAAGGACGAATATTTAGGCGGTGATAATTGATGATTACGCAACACGACATCGCATGGATTAAATCCAACCGCAAGGAAGTTACGCACAACCGTACGGTACCTATTACGCTAATCGGCAAAACAGAAACCGGTCGGCATCCGATAACTGACGAACCGATTACCGAAGAAGTGACGGAATCTACTGTCGCCGTGGTGGTCGAAATATCATCCGCGTTTAAACTAGACCGCGACCTTATCGACGGAGTAGAAGTCGAAGAAGGCGATATATGGATCGACATAGACATCGATGATTTACCGATACCTGCGAAGGACGTTATATCGGTAGAATACGGGGACGATGACGACGACTATACGATTATGGCGAAAGATAACGCAGGCATTGGCGCAACGAATCGCGTCATTATGGTCGGGAGGTTGACGGGGTAATGGCGAAATCAACCGTAAAAGTGACCGGTATTCATACGACTGTTCGTCGAAAATTAACCGACCAAACTGCGGAATCTGATATCGATAAGATAACGGAAGCCTATGCGCGTAAGATTGCGAGTGAAGCGTCGGAAAAGGCGCCTATATTGACGGGATTATTGAAAAATACGCTAGTTAGTGGCGTGCAACGGTCGCCTGTCAATCGTACCGGTATATGGGAAATTATCGCAGGTACCGACTACACATTACGCCAAGAGTACGAACACAAGACGCATAAAGGGTTCATACGGAGGTCTATATGGGATAACGAGGACGCGTATAAAAAAGCGGTTGAGAAACGAGCAAAGGACGGTGAATAAACGTGCAATTAGAACTCGGATATTCTATACAGGTGTTTCTCGAAGATAAGACGGGTATACCGTCTGTTTTAATATATGACGGAATAAAGCTGCCGGATGAAAAGCCGTTTATCACCGTCGAACAAATGCAGAATAACTTGACGGCTATTTCGAAACAGAACGAATCCATAGCGACTACTTTCCGTTTTCAACTCGGATTGTATGCGAGGACACATGCGGAGCGCTCATCGAAACAAGACGAGATACGAGAATTATTTCTATTCGAAGATATTCCGTTATATAACGAAACCGGGGGGCTAACCTCCGGCTTTTTTAACGTGTCGATAACAAACGAAGTACCGATTATACCCGAAGATATTTCGGATCAAACGAGAATGCACCGACTTTATTTCGATATTGAGGTCGAGCGTATTTCACATAAAAATAAGGGGGAAATATAAATGGCTGCTGAATACAGAGGCGATGAATTTTTATATTTAGTGGAGATTGAAGAAGAAGATGGTTCCGGAAGTACCACTAAAACAGACTACCGACCTTTTAACCAAACAAATGGATCTAACTCCATAGAAGCTGACTCTATTGACTTGAATACAAAAGATAAAACTGGTTCCGATTACTCTAATGTAACGGAATCTTTGTCTTTAGAGGGTGTTTTTACTGAGAATGACCCAGCTATTCCTTATATTAAAAAATCAATTAGGCAGAAGAAACTTGTAAAAATAACAACAGTAAATACTCGAACACTAGATACTGAATTCGGAAAGTACAAACTAGATTCTTTCGAACAATCGAACTCAAACGGAGAATTTGCGACATATTCTCTTGAAGCGACATTAAACGGCGATATACAAGTAGGAACTCTAACGGAAGTTCCGGAAGGTGCACCTGACGAAGCGTAATTTATGGCGGGCGGTATGCTCGCTTTTTTCTTTTTAAAATCGAAAATAAAACGGAGGTAATACGATTATGGAACGTTTTGAAATAAATAACGAAGAACACGAATTGAAAATCACACTAGATAGCGTTAAATACTTAAACGGATTATACGAAGGTGGAGCCTTTATGTTGATTCAAAAGGCGATTTCCGGCGACATTGACACGTATGTTTCTATCGTCTACGCAGGTCTTTTCCATACCGAAAAAGGATTCAAAAGAAAAGATGTTGAGAAGGCGATTGAGGACGGAATTGCCAACGAAAATATCGATTTAGACCTTATTAACCGTACTTCATACGGTGTGGTGGCAGAGAGTTTTTTCTACAAGAAAACGCTAGACAAGATGTTCAAGAACGATCCGGATGCGAAGAAACAGATCGAAGCGTTGATGAAGTAGACGAAGAAAAAACGAATTATATCGACGTCGACCAATGCGTCCGTCACGGTTGGCGGTATTTAGGATTACAACCTATCGAAGTCCTCCGAATGACGTACCGTGAATTTGCGATGATATGCGAAGAAAATATCGAACGAACACATGATGAAAATGAACGCGAAGCGATGTACGCAATCATGTACGCAGCGGCGTCGCGCGGAAAAGGTAAGCAAGGAAAGTTACCGAAGTTAGACGATCTATACAAGCGTCCTTCGGCAGAAGATATAGCAGGTAAAACGGTCGAAGAAATCCGCGAACAACAAGAGCATACGAAAGAGTGGCTCGCGCAATTCGACCTATCGAAACTAAACGGAAAGGAGGACGACGATAAATGATAGGTGACGTATTAGTTCGGATTGGTGCGGATATATCCGACTATCAACGAAGTCTAAATACGGCAGGGAACGACCTACAGAATTTCGGTAATAAAATGGAGACGGCAGGATCAACAATCGCAAAAACTTTCGGAGTGATCGCGGTTGCGTCCGCTGCCGGAATCGGTATTGCCGTTAAACAGGCGTCTGACTTTGAAAGTGCGTTTGCGGGAGTGCGTAAAACAATCGACGCAACTGAATCCGAATACGAAGATTTATCGAAAGCTATACGCGACATGTCGAAAGAGATTCCGGCTAGTGCCGAAGAAATTGCGTCTGTTGCCGAAATTGCCGGTCAGTTAGGTATCGAAAAAGACAACGTGATCGATTTTACGCGGACAATGGTCGACTTAGGTGTCGCTACCAATATGGGCGCAGAAGAAGCCGCGACGAGTCTTGCGAGATTGGCGAACATTACCGGAATGTCTATGGACGATATCGGTAGACTCGGTAGTACCGTAGTGTCTCTCGGTAATAATCTAGCGACAACAGAGTCGGAGATCACCGAAATGGGATTACGTCTAGCAGGTGCCGGTAATCAAGTCGGACTTACCGAAGATCAGATTCTATCGTTTGCGGGTGCGTTATCATCCGTTGGTGTGAATGCCGAAGCCGGAGGAACAGCGTTTTCTCGCGTTATGCTCGAAATGAATACTGCCGTAATGAACGGCGGAGACTCGCTCGAAAATTTCGCTAGAGTTGCCGGAATGTCTGCGGGAGATTTTGCGAAAGCATTCGAGAAAGACGCAGCGAGCGCTATGATTACGTTCATTGATGGTTTAGGGCAAATGTCCGATGAGGGCGCGAATACTGCCGAAGTGTTAGCCGAATTGGGACTCGGTGAAATCCGTGTACGAGATTCCTTAATGCGTGCTAGCGGTGCATCCGAAGTATTTACGGACGCATTAAATCTCGGCTCTAAAGCGTGGGAAGAAAATACGGCGTTAACGAACGAAGCGCAGGAAAGATACGACACGTTTGCGTCAAAAATGTCGATATTAAGAAACCGTATCGGCGGCATTGTCCGCGACATTGGCGGTCCATTTATGAGTACATTAAGCGGAATGATCGACGCGCTTGATCCTGTAATATCCGCCTTTGAGCGATTAGCCGAGTGGTTCACAAATGCGAGCGACAATACGAAGTTATTCATTACGACTATGGGAATTGTAATTCCGATACTAGCGACCTTAGCGGCTGGGTTCGGACTATTCCTCGTAATTATCGGAATGGTTACGTCAGCGATCGGAACATTAGCGGTAACGTTCGGAGGTTTAGGTGCTGCGATCTTAGTCGGACTAAAAGTAGTCGGTCTTGTCACCGCGTTTGGCGCAGTTGCATCGGCAGCTATCGCATTAGCAACCGTTATCATCAAGAATTGGGGAAATATTGGCGATATGACGTCCGAACTAGTAAGTACGGTCGGAGAAAAGTTAGGCGAACTACCTGACGCAATAAGCGGTATCGCTTCGAAAGTATCCGGAGCAGTGCGGTCGTTTCTACCTAATTCGGTCGTTAAGTTTCTTTTAGAAGCTACGGAAAAGATTGCGGAAGTGTTTAGCGACATGGTCGGTATGATAAAGTCCGTTATTAACGGTGATATAGATAAACTTGGCGAAGTATTTGCGAAGTTATTACCGAGCATAATCGGAATACTTGTCGGAGGAATTCCCGGCTTAATAATCGCAGGGTCGCGGTTTTTACCGGCAATAAGCGAAGGAATTACGAGCAATATCGATGTAATAACGGAAACTGTGACTTCGGTTATAAACGGATTCCTAGAAGCCATAACGACGTATTTACCGGTCATTCTCGAAGCAGGCGTCGGAATTATTGAAAACATCCTAACCGGAATTGTTACGGCAATGCCGTTAGTTATAGAAGGTGTGACGACGTTTATTACGACAATAATCGAAACGTTAGCGGTACTGCTACCTACGATAATGGAAGCGGGAGTAACGATCCTTACGACATTAATCGGCGGAATCGTTATGATGTTACCGTTAGTTATCGAAACATTGACTACGCTAATACAAACGATGGTCGGCGTAATAACTGAACTACTTCCATTAGTTATCGAGACCGGAATTGAAGTTCTAATGTCGCTCATAACCGGAATAATCGATACACTACCACAGTTAATCGACACTGTGACGATGTTAATTACGGAAACAATTAAGACGGTAGTCGGTATGTTACCGCTTGTATTGCAGTCCGGTATCCAAGTATTGATGGCAATAATCGAAGGATTGATCGATACATTACCGCAATTGATCGATACTACCGTAATATTAATTGAATCGCTAATTACAACGATAGTAGACTTACTGCCTACGATCCTAGAAACGGGTATCCAAGTTCTTATCGCCTTAATTGACGGGATTATAGACGCACTGCCGAAGCTGATTGAAGCAGCGGTATTATTGATAACGAGTGTAGTTAAGACATTAGTTAAGAACCTACCGCGAATTATCAAATCTGGTGTTCGTATTTTGGTGTCGTTAGTAGACGGTATTATTCGTACACTGCCGAAGTTACTTTCCGCAGGTGTTACGCTAATAATCGAGTTGGTCGGCGCAATAATCGGAATGTTACCAGATTTACTGCAAGCAGGCGTCGAGTTAGTCGAAGAATTAGTAGTCGGAATACTACGTATGCTTTACTCTGTAGGCGAAGCAGCGGTAGATATTGGTACCGAGTTAGTTAGCGGAGTAGGCGACTTTGTAGGCGACATGTTAAGCGCCGGTAAAGACTTAATCCAAGGATTAATCGACGGTATCGCAGGTATGAAGGATAAAGCGATCGAAAAGGTAAAACAAGTTGGAAGTAATATCAAAAATACGCTAACAAGTTTCTTCGGAATTAAATCGCCATCCCGCGTAATGAAGAACGAAGTCGGTAAAATGATCGGTCTAGGACTTATCGAAGGTATGGCGGGAGAGATTAGTGGGATTGCGAAAATGGCTCAAAAAGTCTCCGAAGCTGCAACGCCTGAACAACCGGAATTAGCCGGATTTAAAGTCGGCGATATGCGGGGGTATCACGGGAAAGTATCGGCGGAGTTACAAGCGGAAACGAAAAGATTTACTGACAAAAAACCGAATGTAACGCAGGATAACCGGAAAGTCAATATAACAGTAGACGCCGGCAATATTGATGAAGTGCAACAAGTTATAGAATTATTTACAGGTCTTAAACAAGCATATACGGCAAATTAGAAAGGAGGAATTCTATTGCCAACACAATCATTTAAAGTCGGAGAAATGAGAAACAAACGTACTCATAATAGTAAAACTTGGATAAATTTCGATGGGAGCTACACAACAGAAATACACCAAGGCCAAATTCACTATGATGATGAACACGGGAATCTCCATAACATCAACACTGATCTATATGACGAAGCAGACTTTGATGTGATTGATGAACCAGTTGCACTTGAAGGTTGTGAACGATTTAAACAAGCAAAAGTGGAATCTAAACAAGCGAAGGATAAACGTGTGTTGAATCGGAATAACCATAACTTCCAAGCATTGCGAGTGCCGTTTGATGCTCACATTCCACGTAATTTTCAACGAGGTTATACGATCGGTAAAGGTGTTGATAAACTTACGTTTAAACCCGTTAAGGCTTCACCAAGTATGGGGCAAGTCGAAAGTGTAGATAGAAGTATCATCACGTATCAAGATGTGTGGAATGATACGGACGTTGAATTGAAGATACAGCCTAATGGCATAAAGGAGACTATTCTTTTAAAAACGGATAGAGCTCCTTTTTCATTTGCATTTGAAGTTAAAGGGAAAGATATTGCTGACGATTTTACTGCTGGATCATTAAAATTAATTCCTGCATGGTTACGTGATGCTAATGGTACAGAACGTGATGTTGAAATGGTTGTCAATCGACATAACGACAACAAGGTATATGTAGAATTAAGTGCAGATGTTAGCGACTTAGTTTATCCTATCGAGATTGATCCGACTGTTACGATACAGCCTGGTGCAAGTACTGGTAAAGATTCATATATAAGAACTAGTTCACCTGATGCATCATACAATAACTCCGACGAGTTGTTCGTTGGGCAAAACGATGGTTTTAGGTTTTTAATTCAGTTTGATTTATCCACGATAGCAAAAGGGTCATTTATTAACAATGCCATTTTGTCTTTAGGTGGTAGAGGTGGCATAGGATCTGGATATATAAAGGCTAAACCATATGTGGTTACAGAGGCGTGGAGCGAGGGAGTTACTTGGAATAACCAACCACAACATACAGATGTCGGTATAAATGAGATTAGATTCTATACGGGACACGCTATTCAAGTTGATATTACCAATATTGCTCAAAATTGGTTTACAAATGAAAATAATGGATTGATGTTCAAACAAACCGACACAACAACAGTTTCAGCTTCATTTCATTCTAGTAATTCAGTAAATGAAAGTAATCGACCTAAATTAGAAATAACTTATAACGTTCCACCTTCTAAACCAAACTTGTTAATCCCAAACGGAGGAGAAACTTGGAATAGTTTACACACAATAACTTGGGATTCTTCGAACGATGGGTCTGACAGTAATTCTACACCAACGGGAGACTTACAATATAATATACAGCTATCTACAGATAACGGCGAAAATTGGCATGACGTCGTTGGACTAACTTCTTCCGGTGTAACTAGTTATGAGTATGATTTTATTAATGAATCAGAAACAAGCATTGCGAAGATAAGGATAAGAGCTTATGATGGATATTCTTATGGAGAATGGGATGAATCAGACGGTGTATTTACAATTGAACATAACTTTGCTCCTACTATCCCAACAGATTTAATACCGAGTGGTGGTTCTCCCCAAAATAGAGAGGAGTTAGTGCGTCTAGAGTGGAAACACAACGATTCTAATGATGATCCTCAAGCAGAATTTGATTTGCAGTGGAGGTTGCAAGGTAATACAACATGGAACACTGTTAATCAAGTGACTATCAATGAATACTATGAACTTAGTAATCTGCCACACGGGACAATTGAATGGCGTGTTAGAACATATGATCAAGAAGGATTAGCTAGCCCTTATTCAGATACCGCGGTATTCTTTGCTGGGGATAAACCAAGTGCGCCAACAATTACGAGCCATAATAATGGAGAAGTTATCAGCACTGCTAATCCTACGATTCAGTGGTCATCTAGTGGTCAAGTGGGTTACACCTTACGAGTATTAGAAAGCGGTGTAGAAGTTTATAGCTACTTCGGCACGACGAATAAAGCACATACAATTCAATATGATTTGGAAAACCAAATGAAGTATGTTGTGGAATTGACGATTACTAATTCAGATGGGCTGGAATCTGATGCTGATACAGCAACGCTAGATATTAGTTATACACCGCCAGCTGAACCAATTCTAGCTACATCAACAGAAGATGCTGCTATTGTAATTCATATTGATAATCCAACACCAGTAGACACTGAGCCCACTGTAAAATATAACAACTTGTATAAACGTATTGATGGAGAATTTGTTCGGATAGCAACGAACATTGAACCAAACGGACAATACACTGATTATGCAGTAGCTAGTGGCGAACAACAGGAATACTTTGTTAGATCGCATGGAGATAACAACACGTATTCTGACAGTGGTAGTATTTTAGAACTATTAATTTTAAACGTGGCGATTATAGCCAGTGCGAAAAATCCGTCTAATTTCGTAAATATTGAGTACGGTTCCGGAGCAGTTGGTCCGGATGTTAATGCTAACTTGCAGTTAGAACGCACTTTGTTAAACTTCGCGGGTAGAGCAAAATCCGTTGCAGAATTCGGCGGGAATATTACCGAATCTTTACCGACAACGTTCATTGTTAAAAGTAGAGAAGAACTCGGAAAATTACGTAATTTAGTTCGGAATATGGAGACTTTATTGTACCGAGATTATCGGGGGAGAAAAGTGTACGTCACAGTAGGCGGGTTAGAAGAACTCGATATATCGAACGGCATGTATGAAGTTTCGGCGATTTTTGACGAGGTTGACTATAAGGAGGAAGTTTAAATGCAGAAAATTTCAAGACAAGGGTATAGTAAGGAGACAGTTAAAAATGCTCTCCACGCCGTATATCAACCTCGTAATATACGCTTTAAGTACAATTTATTAGATAAAGATAACAATTATATACGTACTTTGAGTAATGTTTTAAGTGGCGAAGTATCGTGTAATTCAAACGCCAATATAAAACGAACCGCAGTCTTTAGGTTAGAGGATGACAATTCGATTAACTATTTAAGCGATAGGATACAACCTTTCTTTGAAATAAAAATGTTTGACGGTAAATATATCTCTTTCCCGTTAGGCATCTTTTTATTATCAAGTCCAACGAGAATTGAAAAAGATAACTTAATAATTCGCGATATTGAAGCATATGACGGCTTAATTATTCTTAAGGAGGATAAGTTTTCCGAACGGTATGTGATAGAGAAGGGTACTAATTATATAGACGCGGTTAAAAACATTCTAACTAGCGCTGGGATTACGAAGTGGAATATTGATTATACAGACAAGAAAATTGATAAAAGAATCGAGTTTGAGCCGGGAAAAGAAAAGTTATTTGCTATTAACCAGTTACTTCGACAGATAAATTACAACGGAATCAAAGTAGACGTAAATGGGTACTATACTTCGTCTTATTATAGAAGTCCTTCGCAGCGTTCGGCTGAATATACGTATATTGACGATAAGATTTCTGTTACACTTCCCGGAATGGAAGAGGAATTGGATCTAGTGGCAGTGCCAAATCAATTTGTTGTAGTACGTACTAACGGAGAGCAAGAACCGTTGCGTAGTTCTTATACCAACGATAGCATAGATAGTCCTACGTCTACAGTCAATAGAGGGAGAGTAATCACCGACCACCGCGAGATTAACGACATCGCCGATCAAGAAGCTTTAAACGGATATGTACGGAGAATAGCAAATGAATCGAGTCAAATATACGGCAAGATTAAGTTTGAAACAGCATTAATGCCGATGCATGATATAGATGACGTGATAAACATTGAATACTCAAAGCTAGGTGTCAAAGCGAAGTATGCAGAAACGTCTTGGAAATTACCTTTAAAAACCGGAGGGAGAATGGTTCATCAACTAAGGAGGGTGATCGACATATGAGTATACCAACCGCAAACGAGTTCATTAGTATGTTTAAAAACCCTGAAAGTGAAAAGATACTCGAATTTGCAAAAGTTGATCCGAACTACGTCGAGGGTGACGCGAAGGTGATATACGATATAGACGTAGGCAGCGGGACTTTATCCGAAGTAACTTGGGCAGATCACATCAACCCTACAGCTAATAAATCAGTCATGATTATAAACGGGGTCGTAGTTGCACAGTACGACCGCACCAATTAATACGCCAACTAAGGCGTTATTTTTATGCCGTAAAACGGGAGGTATCGAACATTGGACGAAAAGGAGTACGCGCAGACGATCGCAGAAATACGCGAGTGGCTCGTTAAGATTGATACGAACCAAACGCACCAAACGAATTTACTCGAAACGATTAACACGCAGGCAACGAACGCCTTTGCCAAAGCGGACAATGCCGAGGATAAGGCGGACAAGGCGTTAAGCCTAGCGCAACGTAACGAAGAAAACTTCGACAACTACGTCGAGAATGAGCGGACAGGTAGGCGTTGGCTTATCGGAATATTGATAACGATTGGCTTGGCGCTATTGCCGATTATGAATAGCTTTTATATGTAACGAAAGGGGACGGTAATATGGCGAAAGTAAATTGGAAGGTACGCGTTAAGAATAAGTCGTTTTGGTTGGCGATAATCCCTGCGGTATTAGTTGTCGTACAACTTGTCGCAGGATGGTTCGATATTCCGATTGCAGCCGACTTAATTGGCGCAGAACTGGCGAAATTGGTTAACGGAGTATTCACCGTACTAATCTTGCTCGGAATTGTGACCGACCATACAACCGACGGAGTAGGCGATAGCAAGCAAGCGTTAGGTTACGTTAAACCGCGAAAGGATGACGAGTAATGAGTAAGTCGTTATTTATCGACCCGGGACACGGCGGAAGTGATAACGGAGCAAACGGATTCGGCGTTAACGAGAAAGACTGGACGCTAAGAATATCGTTATACCAATACGATAGATTAAGCGAACTTGGTGCGGATGTTACAATCGGACGGAAAACGGACGTAACGCAGGACAGCGTTAGTCGTACCAATGCGATCAAGAATAAATACGACTATTGCATGTCGAATCACTTTAACGCATTTAACGGAAAGGCTCGCGGAGTTGAGACGATTTATTCGATTTATTCTGACGATGAAATTGCGGAACGTATCGCGAATGCTATCGTTGACGAATCCGGACTTCCGTTACGTCGCGTATTCAAACGGAAAGGTAGTCGCGGAGACTACTACTTTATGCATCGTCTAACCGGAAGTACGACGACTATTATCGTTGAATACGGATTTATCGATAATAAAGTCGACCACGACTTCTATAAGGACGAGGACAATTTCTACGCAGTAGCCGAGGCTGTCGTCGAGGTATGGTGCGACATTCTAGGCGTAGAATACAAGGCGCCTAATGACGAAGAACCTACGAAAGAACAGTCGCAAGCTAACGAAACATACACCGTACAAAAAGACGACACACTAAGCGCTATTGCGAAATCACACGACACAACTGTCGCAGTATTGGCGCAGATAAACGACCTAGACGATCCTAACGTTATTCATGTCGGACAGAAAATCGTATTACCGGACGGAGTTGTATCGGAATCTAAACCGAAACCAAAGCCGAAGAAAGAATCGAAGCCAAAGGCGAATTTGACGGTCGATGGTTCGTGGGGTCCGGATACAACTCGCGCATTACAAGCGTATTTAGGCACGCCAGTAGACGGAGTAATTAGCGGACAGTCTCGACATTCCATTACCGAAGCTATTCCGAGTGTATCTTACGGAAATGGCGGAAGTCTCGTAATTAAGGCGCTTCAAAAGAAGATCGGCGCAAAGCAGGACGGACGTATTGGTCCGAATACTGTACGCAAATTACAAGCGTACTTAGGTACGGAACAAGACGGCGTCATAAGCCGACCATCTTCGCTAATGGTTGCGGAGTTACAGCGGAGATTAAATCGCGGAAATCTATAATACTAACGCCTACCTTAACGGGTAGGCTTTTTATTTTTGCGTAATATTAGAAGTTGTGCGAAAATATACATATGTATAAACGAAAAGGAGGCGTTGTTATGTCGCACGCATACGAATATATGACGTTAGAAATTACGAAGAAAAAACCGAAGAAGTTGAGTTGGGCGTGGCGTATTCCGGCAATGGTCGTATTACCTGCGATTGCATTATTCATGACTCTAATAGGATTATTAATGTCGTTAACTATTATCGGATTCATATTCGCTATTCCGTTATTTATGGGAGCTTTAGGGATGGCTGTATATCCGTTTGCACCCGGTAAGTTTAAATCGTATAAGGTAACGTGTCCTAACTGCGATAAGAAGGCGACCGTTCTACAAGATAGAGAGGATTTTAAATGTCGCCGTTGCGGAATGCCAGTTGCGCTAAAATGGCACAGTTAATCCTCGGTGTATTCGTACAATTCGTCAACGGATTTGCCAAGTAATTTCGCTAGTTTAAATAAATCTTCTGCTTTCGGCGTTGTCTTTCCTCGGCACCAATTAGAAAGAGTATTTGTAGATACTTCCATATGTTTTTCTATATAATCTCTCCGATAAGGGGAGTTTTTTATTATCTCTCCAATATTGCTTTTTAACATGATATCACCTCTATTAATACTTTCTACACCAACTACTAAAAATCCTTTCACAACATTACCTTAAAATTTTTCCAAACAAATTTGTGTAAGACAGGCAAGTTTCTAGGTATTCGCCCATAGATTAAAAGTAAGTTAAATCTAATTTAGTTAATATAACGTTAGATTTAAAGTAAATTAAAGGGGTGAATGAATTGGAAATTACCGTTATTCAATTTAAACGAAGTAAAGACGCTCAATGGGAACTCGGAGTTAGTTTAGACACGGAACTAGTCGTCGACCATAACTCGCGACCTGTTGACGAAATATACGACGCAATGCCTTCCGAACTATTTCACGTTAATATCGCGCCTATCCTAAAAGGCGGAGATACCCGATGATTGTCGGAATTGATTGGGGCAACTATCGCACGAAAATTTGTACGGATACTACGGTAGAATCGTTCCCTTCGGACATTCTGCCGTACCGTACGCAAAAGGTAACGAACTCTATGCGAAAATACGACTTTATCTTCGAATATAACGGACGACGCGGAATAGCTGGCGAACTGGCTCACGATGAGCGGACGTTATTAGACCGAAATAAACGCGGAGATACGAAGCTACACGAAGATGCGCTTATACGCGCGTTATTGGCGCTCTCAACGCTTTCTCTAACGGAGCCAGTACGTTTGGTCGTCGGTCAGCCAATCGCACGCCACAACGCCGATAAGGACGATATCCGACGTATGTTAATTGGTACGCATGAGATTACGGTCAATAACGTCAAGAGGCGTATTATCGTCGACGATGTGGCGGTCGGAGTTGAGGGCGGATCGGCAGCGTTAGCGGGATTACCTTCGAAATCCAAGTCGTACTATATCGATATTGGTAGCGGTACGATTAACTTCGCATCGGTATCGAGTGGGCGCTTCATCAACGCAGAGAGCGACACGGTTTCTCGCGGAATGGAGAATATCGCAGGCGGTAACGAATCCATTGCGGAAAGTATCCGGAATATAACGATTGATCTCGGGTGGAGTCCGAATGCTAGCGTCCAACTAATCGGCGGAGGTGCGGAGGAGTTATCGGAATATCTCGGCTACCCTCCGTTGTATTCGATTTATAACGGAAAGACGTATCCGCCGGAGTTTGCGAATGTAATCGGCTATTATCGGATAGGTGAGCGATTATGGCGAAAGTAGTACGGTTAAAGACGAAAGGTGTATCGTTCAACGTGGCGGACGATGGCCAACGGGAATTATTCGAGCATTGCGAAGGGAAATCGAATTTTAGTGCGTATGTTAAATCGTTGATATTGCGGGATATATTAGGTGAGCCGGTTGTTCCGAAGGTGGAGCCGGAAAGTCAAGAAGCCGATGTAAATTCATTTATATAGGAGGAGATAGTATGATTAGGTGGATTTGGGAGAAGCGTTATTGTCGTTGGTGTGGGAAGGTTGCGGAATTTGCAACTACTGATTCGAGTGATATGTGTAATAGCTGTAAAGGAGCGTAGAGTATGGGCGTTAAGATTAGCGTTAATGGCGAAAAGATAGGTGACGTAGTAAATGGGGAGTTTGAACCAGTGAAAAGTTTCTTCGATTTTCTCGACTATACAACGCCTACAGAGCGGGTTTATAACGTCTGTTATACGAATGAATTAATATGTGAGGCGGATTATGCGGTTAGTTCTATTGCAGATACACTTAAATTAGATTGGGCATACAAGTGGATAAATCACAGCATCGATGTGGTTAACGAAAGTGTCGCGCAGGAATGGGACCATGTTTTGTCTCTACTATTCTAAAAAAATCCGCCACCGAGAAGTTGGGATAGAAAGGAATGATAAGAGCAACTTCTAAAGAAGTGTTCAAGTTAACTGGAATAGATAAATAATAACAACAAGAGCGAGAATTCAACTTTCCTAGTATACCATCTACCAATTCTAGGGTGGTCAATTAAAAGAATATAAAAAGGAATAAGTAAAAGGAAGGGGGAATGTTATGTTTTCTGTTTTTGCATACACATCCATAGCGGCGTTAACCGCTGCCGTATTTATGCCTGAAACTAACATGTCGTACAAAAGACGGTTATCGATCATTTTCCGCCGTACCGGTTTTCTCCGGGAATATCGCGACCTCTACGGAAACCTTAAGCAAGGATTACCGAAATACCTCGGAGAAACGACGGCAGGAAATTACGCGGAGTATTCGTATTCTATCCCGTTAGGTAACGTATTATCCGAATCACTCGAAAAAGCAATCGTAGAGGCGTTCGATGTCCCCGTTAAGGTTTACGCAGAGGGTGGTCGATTATACGTCCGATTCTATAACGAAAATTTACCGGAGAATATTTCATACGCTAAGGTGCCGAATCGTGGCGGTTACGTTGTGCCGATCGGAAAGTCGCTTGACGGGTGGTTATTCCATAACTTCGATAAAACTCCGCACATGACGGTAGCTGGCGCAACTCGGCAAGGTAAGACGGTGTTTTTGAAGAATGTACTGACGTACCTATCCGAACGGCACGGCGAAGATATACGCTTTTATATGATCGACCTAAAGGGCGGATTGGAGTTCGGGAGATATGCGAAATTACCGCAAGTGGTCGAGGTAGCCTCGGATGCGTCGGAAGCTGCGGAAGTATTTACGAAACTCCGTCAACAGATGAACGAAACAATGGCGTATTTCCGCGATAACGGCTATACAAACATCGTCAATACTCCGATCAAACAACGGACATTTATCATTATCGATGAAGCTGCGCAGTTAACGCCGGAACCGTTTATGGACGACGAGGAAAAGAAACTCATGCAGTATTGTCAGTGGTGTATGGCGGAGATCACGCGCATTGCAGGAGCGCTAGGTTGGCGCCTTATACACGCGACCCAGTATCCGACTGCCGATTCGCTCCCTCGCGCGGTCAAACAGAACGCAGACGCTAAGATGGCTTTCCGATTACCTACCGAGTTAGCTTCGCGCGTAGCGATCGACGAAAATGGCGCGGAATATCTTCCGAATCCGGGACGCGGAATATACCGCACGGTTGACCGCCAAATCGTACAGGTGCCGTATTTATCCGACGAGGAAATGGCGAAGCGCCTAAAGCTTACGAAAAGGAGCGTTATCACTTGGGGCGAATTAGGCGAAAGGAGGGACGATCGTGTACGCACAAACGAAGTTCCAACGGAGAACGACCGAGATATTATCGAGTTTGAATAAGCTAGTATTCGCCACTAGATCGCAATTACAAACGGCTTGTAACCTCGGAGGAGTCCGCAATGCTAACCGTATACTTGCACGCTTAGAGTCCGATAATTTAATACGGTCGATACGGTGGCAACAGAAGATATACGGACTAACGAAAGAGGGGCGCGAGCTGATAGGCGAAGATAACAAGACGCCATTTAAGCGGAGGTATGTCGAACATACCATATTATGTAACGAGGCATACCTTGCGCTAGATATGCCGACGGACTGGGAAACGGAAAGGGAAGCGTCCTTTCGCGGTAAGTACGGAAAAGTCCGGTTTGTTTCCGACGCTACATTTACGCAAGGCGGGCGTAGGTGGTTCGTCGAGATTGATCGGACGCAACGGATGACGGAGAATCGGAAGAAAATCGAAACCTATGCGGAGTTGCAAAGTGTTCATGCCCGAGCGAAAAAGCGACCGCCTTACGTTAAATTTTACGGAATAGATACGGCTAGGGTCGATAGGCTTCGCGAAATGATGGCGGAGGAAGGTGTCGAGGGGACGGCGGAATTAATATCGTAGTTAGTCCGACATACAGACACTATATAATAGGTAGATTCTCGTTCCTTATTGTAATTCGACATAAAATCGGATATAATAACACCGTAAGACTAATAAATGCGGTGATTGTCGCCCCTTAAGGAAGTGCGAGGACTAGTTTTCACCGGTAACTTACCGTATAGACCACCGCCAGAGTAACGTTTGAGTGGTCGGAATACATAACGGATAGACTCCGAACCTACCTTCTAAGCTGTGGGTCGCAGGTTCGAATCCTGCCTGGGACGTTTACCTAGAAACCTATTTCATGTAGGTTTCTATTTTTTTTGGAGGTACACGTACGTCAAAGGGGATCTTGCTGTCGCTTCTCTGTTTAAATTTTGCATGAACGGGAATGTATATTACTATTAAGTAAATAATAGGAAAAAGGAGGGAAGAAATGGAAGGTGAAAAGGACAAGGTTATTCTCTTTCCGAAGTGGAGAGTGACCTTAGAAGAGGAAAGCTTGGAAGCATTAAAGGAAAAAAGATATGAAGAAGCATTAGGGAAGCTAAATGAGCTTCTAAACTATCAAATACATAGTCATGAAATCATTATTGGTAAGCTAATTTGTCTAATGGAATTAGGTAGACACGAAGAAGCTCAAGTGCTGTGTGAAGAGGCAATGAGTCAAAAGGATGAAGATTACTACCATTATGTACATATATATTTAACGATTTTATTTCAAACAAATCAATACAGTCTTCTAATGGAACAAGTTGATCGTGAATTGGAAGGTTCTAATGTACCGTATATGATGCGGGAACAGTTCCGGCAATTGTATGATGTGAGTTCAAAAATGGCAAAAGAAGTGAACAGTGAAGAATCAAACGAATATTTAAAAGAATTGAAAACAGCAGTCGAGTCTCAAAATCACGAAAACCAATGGCGAATTATTAATCGTCTACATCAATTAAATGCTACGCCAGACAAAAAATTATATTCTTTATTGAAAGAGGAATATATTCACCCAGTAATCAAAACAGCGCTGTTTCGTTGGTTTCAAGATCAAGAAGTATCTGATTTAATTGATGTAGAAAAGTTAGGCTCTCAACTACATGTAAAACCAATTGATGTAATTGGCCTAAAGACACATCCTACAATGAAACAAACAATGCTGCTAATTAGTGAATTGGAGCAAGAAAATCCAACGCTATTCCAGCTTATAAAGCAATTATTAGATCGGTATGCATATGTAAGGTATCCATTACTTCCACCTAGTGAAGAAGCAGTACATATAGCTGGAGCATTACGATATATTGGCGATCAGATGTTGAATATTCCTAATGAAACTAGGGAAGAACTTAATCATAACCAGTTTCACTATGTTGACGAGATAAAAATGTGTGAGCAGCTTTATTTAAGTATCATAGAAGACTAACATCACGGCTTTCATAACGATTTGATTACATAAAATCAACATTTTTCATTACCATATTCTATTAAGTGAATATCTTTCAATACTATTTTACGTTTTCTGGGCAGATAAAAGGTATTACTATTTTCTTATATATATAACAATATTGGTGATTCATACGATAGGCTTGGTACATGGCAACTTTTCTAATGTAATTGCTTGAAAGGCGATATAATTATGTTATAATTAGGTGGTTGTAAATATGAGATTTACCATAGCTTCTATATACATATTTATCGTACTTATTAGCTGAAATGAGTAATTATGAAAAAATATGATTGTTGATTTAAAATAATAGAAGTAATAAATGGAAATAATAGATTTTGGAGGGAATTATATGTCAACAAAATGGGAAAAACAAGAAGGCAATGAAGGAGTTTTAACTTTTGAAGTTACAGCAGAGGAATTTGATACTGCTTTAGATAAAGCCTTTAAGAAAGTAGTAAAAACAGTACAAATTCCAGGTTTCCGTAAAGGTAAAATTCCACGCAGTATTTTTGAAAAACGTTTCGGTGTTGAATCTTTATATCAAGATGCTGTTGATATTGTATTACCAGATGCTTATATGAAAGCTATTGAAGAAGCTGGAATTGAGCCTGTTGATCAACCATCAATCGACATTGAAGAAATTGAAAAAGGAAAAGAGCTTATCTTTACTGCAAAAGTTACAGTTAAACCAGAAGTAACGCTAGGTGATTACAAAGGTCTTGAAGTAGAAGAGCAAGATGTAACTGTTACAGATGAAGACGTTGATTCTGAATTAGAACAGCTACGAGAGCGTCATGCTGAACTTATTGTTAAAGAAGAAGGAAAAGTTGAAGAAGGCGATACCGTTGTGATGGATTTTGAAGGATTCCTTGATGGAGAAGCTTTTGATGGCGGAAAAGGTGAAAATCATTCACTAGAAATCGGTTCTGGTCAATTTATTCCGGGGTTTGAAGAAAAATTAGTTGGTAAAGAAGCAGGAGAAGAAGCTGAAATCGAGGTAACTTTCCCTGAGGATTACCATGCTGAAGAACTAGCTGGTAAAAATGCTACATTTAAAGTGAAAATTCATGAAATCAAAGCGAAAGAGCTTCCAGAACTTGATGATGAATTTGCTAAAGATGTTGACGAAGAAGTGGAAACACTTGCTGATTTAAAAGCTAAGAAAAAAGAAGAACTTGAAACGCAAAAGAAACAAGATGCTGATAATCAAATGCGTGAAACATTGATTGAAAAAGCTTCTGAAAATGCACAGGTTGAAATTCCAGATGCAATGGTAGATACAGAGTTAGATCGCATGGTCAAAGAGTTTGAACAACGTCTACAAATGCAAGGAATGACAATGGATATGTATTTCCAATTCTCTGGTCAAGATGAATCAGCATTAAAAGAACAAATGAAAGAAGATGCTGGTAAACGTGTGAAAACTAACCTTACGTTAGAAACAATTGCTAATGTGGAGAATTTAGAAGCTTCAGATGAAGATGTTCAAGCAGAATTAGAAAATATGGCGTCTATGTATGGAACAGATGTAGAGCAATTAAAACAAATGCTTGGTGGAAATTCAGATGCGATTAAGGAAGATTTGAAATTCAGAAAAGCGATTGACTTTTTAGTTGAAAATAGCAAAACTGTTTAATATAATAGCATAACATCCTTTAACATAGTGAATAAAACAAGGTGCGGATTTTCGCACCTTGTTTTACACTATATAAATAAATTTCATCAGAAAACATTTATACAATGAATGAGTCATGATGAAAATAAGGGATAAATAAGCAACAAAAAGACATGAATAACATAGGTTGTATCATATACTACATTAAGTATTAGGAAAATAATTGCTTTTACTCACGCAACATGCCTCTATACTTCATCCAGATTATTGATTAAAGAGTATATTGTTTTGTTTTCTAAATTTGATCTGATATGATTACTATGAGTTGAAACAAAAATCGTAGAGCTTAGAAGTCGATTCAAACTTTTAGGGGTGAAAAATTTAATGTTTAAATTTAATGAAGAAAAAGGGCAATTAAAATGTTCATTCTGCGGTAAAAGCCAAGAGCAAGTCCGTAAATTAGTTGCTGGCCCTGGCGTTTATATATGTGATGAATGTATTGATCTTTGTACAGAGATTGTTGAAGAAGAACTTGGTACGGAGGAAGAAACAGAATATAAAGAAATACCTAAGCCAAGAGAAATTAATGAAATATTAGATGATTATGTAATTGGACAAGGGAAAGCGAAGAAAAACCTTTCTGTTGCCGTTTATAATCACTATAAGCGTATTAATTCTACAAAAAATACGGATGATGTAGAGCTTTCTAAAAGTAACATTGCTATGATTGGTCCAACAGGTAGTGGTAAAACATTGCTTGCTCAGACACTAGCTAGAATATTGAATGTACCCTTTGCTATGGCAGATGCTACATCATTAACAGAAGCTGGCTATGTAGGAGAAGATGTGGAAAATATCCTGTTAAAGTTGATTCAGTCTGCTGACTATGATGTAGAGAAAGCTGAAAAAGGAATTATCTACATCGACGAAATTGATAAGGTAGCACGTAAATCTGAAAATCCGTCAATTACAAGAGATGTCTCTGGTGAGGGCGTTCAGCAAGCACTATTGAAAATCCTTGAAGGAACGGTAGCAAGTGTACCACCACAAGGCGGACGAAAGCATCCACACCAAGAATTCATTCAAATCGACACTACAAATATTTTATTTATTTGTGGTGGTGCATTTGATGGAATCGATCAAGTAATTAAACGTCGTTTAGGTAAAAAAGTAATCGGTTTTGGTTCGAACGAAAAACAAGAGGATTTAGACAAAGGCGAATTATTATCGAAGGTCTTACCAGAAGATTTATTACGCTATGGATTGATTCCAGAGTTCATCGGAAGACTACCGGTAATCGGAAGTCTTGAACCGTTAGATGAAGACGCGTTAGTTGAAATTTTAACAAAACCAAAAAATGCTCTCGTAAAACAGTATGAGAAGCTATTCCAAATGGATAATGTGGAGTTAGAATTTGAGGACGATGCGTTAGTTGAAATTGCTAGAAAAGCAATCGAACGTAAAACAGGAGCACGTGGTTTACGCTCTATTATCGAAAGTATCATGTTGGATGTTATGTTTGAGTTACCTTCACGTGCAGATATCGAAAAATGTGTTATAACAAAAGACACTGTGGTAAATGAAAATGGAAGTCCAAAATTGATCTTTACGGATGGTACGATTAAAGAAGGTAATGAAACATTACCGAGAGAAAGCGCATAGTAGTAAATTAATCCCCATCATTTTGAGACTGACATAGCTATGAGGTCCTTTGATCATTTTAAAAAGGTATCCTTCATGCTTTGTTAGTCTCTTTCTTTTATATAGTATTTTGGATGATCATGGATCTGGAGGGAATACTAAGTAGGCGCTAAGTTTTACAAGTTAGGTAATTTTTTATAAACTTTAAAGAAACATAATACATATGAAGCAAGAAAATAATTTCATAACATTTTGGAGGTACATACTAAATGACTAATGATTATAAACAACTCCCCCTCCTTCCTTTACGTGGATTACTAATTTTCCCGTCTATGGTACTGCATCTTGATGTAGGTAGAGACAAATCCATTGCAGCTTTGGAAAAGGCAATGATGGATGATCAAACGATATTTTTAGCTGCGCAGAAAAAGGTCAGTATAGATGACCCAAAACCTAATGAAATATACCAAATAGGTACGTTAGCACGTGTGAAGCAAATGTTAAAACTCCCAAATGGTACGGTTCGTGTACTAGTTGAAGGGTTGTATAGAGGGGAAATTGTCCGCTTTGTAGAGGAAGAAGAGGAGTTCGTTGTAGAAATAAATGAACTAGAAGAGATTTCAGGAGACGAGAATGAACAAGAAGCGCTAATGCGTTCACTTTTAAGTCAATTTGAAAATTACATCAAAATATCTAAGAAAATAACGAAGGAAACGTTAGCAACCGTTTCAGATATTGATGAACCTGGAAGAATGGCTGATATTATCACCTCTCATTTATCATTAAAGATCAAAGATAAACAAGAATTACTGGAGATTGTTCACATTCAAAAAAGGTTAAAACACTTAATTAAATTAATTTCAAATGAACAAAAGGTATTAGATCTAGAAAAGAAAATTGGTCAACGAGTAAAAAGCTCGATGGAAAAAACCCAGAAAGAGTATTACCTTCGTGAGCAAATGAAGGCAATTCAAAAAGAACTAGGCGATAAAGATGGAAAAACAGGCGAAGTTAGTCAACTGAGAGAAAAGCTAGAAGAATCCGACATGCCTAAACGTGTGATGGAAGTTGCTATGAAAGAATTAAACCGTTATGAAACGGTTCCACAAAGTTCAGCAGAGAGTTCTGTTATTCGTAATTACTTAGAATGGCTTTTAGCTTTACCATGGACCGAGAAGACAAAGGACACAATTGAAATCGAGCAGGCGAAAGGCATCTTAGATAAGGATCATTATGGGTTAGAAAAAGTAAAAGATCGAATACTTGAATACTTAGCAGTACAGAAATTAACCCAATCCATTAAAGGACCGATCTTATGCCTGGTAGGACCTCCTGGTGTTGGTAAAACATCACTAGCAAAATCTATTGCATCATCCATTAACCGAAATTTTGTTCGCATATCACTAGGTGGGGTTCGAGATGAAGCTGAGATACGTGGCCATCGTCGAACATATATAGGAGCAATGCCCGGAAGAATTATTCAAGGGATGAAAAAAGCGAAGACAGTCAACCCAGTATTTTTATTAGATGAGATTGATAAAATGTCTAATGATTTTCGAGGAGATCCATCTTCGGCGATGCTTGAGGTATTAGATCCAGAACAGAACAGCACATTCAGTGATCATTTTATTGAAGAAACGTATGATTTATCAAATGTGTTGTTTATTGCAACGGCAAACTATGTCAATAATATACCTGGTCCTTTACTTGATCGGATGGAATTAATCTCTATTTCTGGTTATACAGAAGTTGAAAAACTACACATTGCTAAAGAACATTTAATTAACAAACAATTAAAAGAAAATGGGTTAACGAAGAGTAATTTACAAATTCGTGATGAGGCTTTGTTAAAATTAATTCGGATGTACACAAGAGAAGCGGGGGTTCGTGGACTCGAAAGACAAGTTGCGAAGCTTTGTAGAAAAGCAGCAAAAATTATTATTTCCGAGGAAAAGAAACGCGTCATAATTACGGAAAAGAGTATCGAAGACTTGCTTGGTAAGCCGATGTTTCGTTATGGTCAAATGGAGAAAGAGGACCAAGTGGGTGCTGCAACCGGATTAGCTTATACCGCAGCTGGTGGAGATACCTTGTCGATTGAAGTTTCCCATTATCCTGGGAAAGGCAAGCTTACGCTTACCGGCAAATTAGGCGAAGTGATGCGTGAATCTGCCCAAGCAGCATTTAGCTATATTCGCTCACGTGCTGATGAATTACAGATTGATCCTGATTTTTATGAAAAGTATGATATTCATATTCATGTTCCTGAAGGTGCAACACCAAAAGATGGGCCTTCAGCTGGTATTACAATGGCAACGGCGCTTGTATCGGCACTGTCAGGTCGTGCAGTACGAAAAGAAGTAGGGATGACTGGGGAAATTACGTTACGTGGACGTGTATTACCTATTGGTGGTTTAAAAGAAAAATCATTAAGTGCACACCGTGCTGGTATTACAACGATCATTATGCCAGAGGAGAATAAAAAAGATTTAGATGATATTCCTAAAAGCGTTCGTGAAGAACTAACGTTTATTCCAGTAGGTCATTTAGATCAAGTTTTAGAGCATGCTCTTGTGGGGGAAAATCATGAAAGTAACTAATGCAGAAATTGTCATAAGTGCAGTAAGTCAGAAGCAATATCCAAATGATCAGTTGCCAGAAATTGCTTTAGCAGGACGTTCTAATGTTGGAAAGTCTTCTTTTATTAATAAACTGATCAATCGTAAAAACCTTGCTCGAACATCTTCCAAACCTGGGAAGACACAAACATTGAATTTTTATAAAATCAATGAAGCTTTTTATTTCGTTGATGTACCGGGATATGGTTATGCAAAGGTTTCAAAAAAGGAAAGAGAAAAATGGGGAGTTATGATGGAGGAGTACTTCCAAACAAGGGAGACTCTGAAAGCAGTACTGTTAATAACAGATATCCGTCATGAGCCAACTAGAGATGATATTCAAATGTATGATTTCCTCAAACATTTTGATTTACCAGTAGTCATTGTGGCTACAAAACTAGATAAGATTCCTAAAGGAAAACGATCAAAGCATTTAAAACGAACAATCCAAACGTTACAAGTTGAGCAAGGGGACATCGTCCTTCCTTTCTCAGCTGAAACAGGAGAAGGTAAAGAAGAAGCATGGGGAATCTTAAAAAAATATCTTTAGTAATAAGAACCTATTCATTCTAAATGGATAGGTTTTTTGATGTTTTCGAGGTTCACGAAGCTAATCTATCCATTTTTAAAAAGGCAGTTCCCCCTCGGCTCACGTAGCACATTCGGCGCAATTATATTTATGAGGTGAGTATATACGTATATCTAGCGAAACGACTAAGTATGTATTCATGCTAAACGACGATAGATAGGTGACCCATTATCGAAAGCAAATACTATGGGTGGACGAACCAGACATTTCACTTTGAATGGCCCACACTTAACCTTATAGGTTTGAAGTGGGGCAGGACATCGCGTTTAAGTCAGTCTGCTAGCTATGTGCAGGAAAACCTCCCTATATCAAACTCGGATTTCTAGTGTCTTTTTCTGAAAATTTCAAGCATGCTGGAGGTATAAATAGAATCGCAAAGGATATATAAGGTTCTGGGATTTATTTCATATTAATAAATCAATATCCAAATGAATAAAAATATATTAAAGAATATGCCATTGGTTGTTTATGTATAGTCTTGGTATACTTATAATGAAAATGTGCGAGTGTTAATATTATTCCGTATTTTCTATTAATACATACGCACGAAAAACTCAAAGAGAGGGATGTTTCAACGGAATGAGAAAACTGAAAATTGCATTATTTCTCGCTATGTTTATATTTGTGTTGGCTGCATGTGGAACAGATAGTTCATCTAATGGTGATGATGGAGAAGGTAATACGAATAATGGATCCGAATTTGATTTGATCGAGGATGGAAAACTTACTTTTGCTGCATCCGGTGAGTTTAAACCATTCAGTTATATGGATGGAAATAAAATGATCGGCTATGATATTGCCGTAGCAGAAGCAATTGCTGATAAATTAGGATTAGAAGCTGTACAGCAGAAGGCTAAATTTGATGGAATTGTAACAGGAGTAAAAGAAGGGCGTTATGATATTGCTGTTGCTAGCCATACCATTACCGATGAACGTTTAGAAGAGGTTAATTTTTCAGATCCGTACTATTATTCTGGTCCGGTTATCTATACTAGACCAGACAGTGATATTAACACAGCAGAAGATTTAAATGGAAAGGAAATTTCTGTATCAAGGGGATCCACATATGTGGAAATGGCACAAGAATATACTGATAATATTCCTAAAGTAGATAGTGATGTTGTAGCGCTACAGTCATTAGCGTCGGGACACCATGATGCCGTAATAACAGACGATATCACTGGCCAAACAGCAATTGAAAATGGCTTAGAAATAGAGAACCGTGGCCAGTTAGGTGTTAGTGAACAAGCGGTTGCAGTAAGTAAAGAAAAAGAAGCTTTATTAGAATCAATTAATGAGGCTTTACAAGAGCTAAAAGAGAGTGGGGAATTGGCTGAGCTTGCTGAAGAATGGATTGGAGTAGATATAACGCAGGAACCTGAAGAGTTAGAATAAAGTAAGATTCAAATGTGCGCAGATTGATGCGCACATTTGTCCTTCACAAAGGAGTTGACCTTTTTGTCTCATTTAATAGAAGTATTTATTGATACCTACGACCTATTTTTAAATGGGTTATGGATTACATTGAAGCTTTCAGCAGCTTCGTTATTTATTGCTTTTTTTATTGGTTTGTTTTTTGCAATCTTAAAAATATCGAATATTAAAATTTTAGAATGGATAGCAGACGCCTATATTTGGTTAGTTCGTGGGACACCGTTAATTGTTCAAATTTTTGTTTTATATTATGGTTTAGTTGAGATTGTTTTAATTCCAATGTTTTGGGCTGGGGCAGCTGGACTAGCGTTTCATAGTGGAGCCTATATTGCGGAGATTATTCGTGGAGCTATTCAATCGATCGATAAAGGGCAAATGGAAGCTGGGAGATCTCTTGGAATGACTACGGGGAAGACGATGAAACGAATTATTTTACCACAAGCATTTCGCCGAGCGGTTCCTTCGTTAGGTAACCAGTTTATCATTGGTATTAAAGACTCCTCGCTTGTTTCATTCATCGGATTACAAGAGATATTCGGTGTTGCAAGTTCAGGAGGCTCCAATAACTTTGATTACTTAACCTATTACTTTATTGCTGCAATTTATTATTTAGTCATTGTACTTGCCTTAACATTGATTGTGAATTATATCGAAAATAGAATGGCTAAAAGTGATTAGAGAGGAGGACTGGCATGAACACCAACGAAATGATTAGGGTTGAAAAATTAAATAAATTCTTTGGAGACTTACATGTTTTAAAGGATATTGATTTAAAAGTAAATGAAAGTGATGTAGTAGTACTTGTTGGAGCGAGTGGTTCTGGAAAAAGTACGCTTCTGCGTTGCCTCAACTTTTTAGAAATAAAAAATGACGGAAAAATTATCATTGATGGGGAACAAGTAGAAAAAGAAACGCATGACTTAAATAAGATACGTGAGCGTGTTGGGATGGTTTTTCAACACTTCAATTTGTTCCCTCATAAAACCGTGATTGAAAATGTCATTGAAGCCCCGACACAAGTGAAAGGTATTGCGAAATCTAAAGCGATCCAAGAAGGGAAAGAATTACTTGACAAAGTAGGTTTGGGTGATAAATATGATGTTTATCCGTCTACTTTATCCGGCGGACAGAAACAACGCGTTGCGATTGCTAGAGCCCTAGCCATGAAACCAGATGTAATGCTGTTCGATGAGCCTACTTCAGCTTTGGATCCTGAATTAGTTGGAGAAGTACTTGCAACGATGAAGGAATTGGCTGAAGAAGGCATGACAATGGTGGTTGTGACGCATGAGATGGGGTTTGCGCGAGAAGTTGGCGATTGGGTTGTATATATGCATGATGGCAAAATCGTAGAATATGGTCATCCAAGTGAATTATTTGATAACCCTAAAGAAGAGCGTACCAAAGCTTTTCTAAGTTCCATTTTGTAAGGATAAGAATTAAGTATTACACCATCAGCCGATTACTAGAATATCAATTTTTTAGTACGTGATATATTATATCGACTTTGAATGAAGTTTAACAATGACCTTCCTATCATTAGATCTCGTCATCCGTCAGTGGTGGAATAAAACAAGATTCAACGAAAAACCATTAGGTCTAAATAGTGGAATGAGGGTCATCATCTTAGATGAAGTGGAACCCCATTCCACTAAATGAACGAAATAATTCGTCTAGAGCATGGTTTTGGTTCCTCATTCCTTTATTTACCTTTATCCAGTACAATTTTCGCTAATTTATGTCTAATAGCGGAATGAGGATCATCATACTCATTGTTTGGGCTGTATTTTTGCTATTTAGAGGAACCACGATCCTCGTTATTCCAACATAGTTAATAAACCAAAACCCATCCGACGATATTTTAAGGGGGGAGAGTTTCAAATGGTGGATGGGATTAACTTTTCCCATTCTTAGCTTATAAGCATAAAAATAATCCAGTCCATGCGACTGGATTATTTTTTCTTTTTTAAGACATATACTCCAACTATAATAAGTGCAATTGGCCAGTATGTTTCCAAAAATTGAATGATCGGATAAATCCAATGGAAGGTACTGGGTAATTGAATTGAAAAAATCATGATAACCGAAATTCCTATTAAGATAATACTCGTCAACAGCCCCTGTTTCGTTTTTACATAACGAATAAGAAACGCGATTCCTACAATTAACGGGTACACTGCCCAATGGTCGATCCAAAAACGGTAATGCTCCAAACCATGAAAATGAATTCCTAAACCAAGAAGAAGTGTTCCAGTAAATAAATTTTGATAATCTTTGGAACGATAACTATATATTAAAAATGCGATCCCTATGATAATCAATAATGTAGGCCACGAATAAAAATCCGTGAAGATAGGTACTTTCAATTGCTTTAGTAAAAAATATAGGCCAAAGCCTACTAACAAATAACCAATAAATGGATTCGACTTCTTCATGTCGATCACCTCTTTCAACATTCAGTCTGATTTCTTGCTTCTTATAGGTTGTTATGATAGAGTACAATCGAGTTCGAACATAATATACGTTTTATCCTATCATATTGTTTCAAATTATGTTCACAAATTAAGAAAATGTGTATAATTACCTATGTTATAATAGATTGTGCATAATAAGTGTGAGTTCAAATTTTATTCTTTTTGAACCTCTTGTTTTAATGGAGGAGAGATAAAGGTGCATATACTCAAAGTTGGCTTCAACTATAAAACTGCTCCAGTAGAGATTAGAGAGAAACTTTCATTTTCAGAGGAATCCCTACAGGAAGCAATGACTGAACTGAAAAAGCAAAAAAGTATTTTAGAAAATGTAATTGTTTCTACTTGTAATCGTACAGAAATATATGCAGTTGTAGATCAACTCCATACTGGACGTTATTATATTAAGCAATTTTTAGCCGATTGGTTTGCTATTGATAAAGAAGAATTTTCTACGTATTTACGAATTACAGAAGATGACGGAGCCCTGGAACATTTATTCCGTGTTTCTTCTGGTTTAGATTCCATGGTACTAGGAGAAACTCAAATCCTTGGACAGGTTAAGCAATCCTTCTTAACCTCCCAAAAAATTCAAGCTACAGGAACCATTTTTAATGAGTTATTCAAACAAGCAATTACATTTGCCAAACGAACGCAAAAAGAAACAGCCATTGGTGAGCATGCTGTTTCTGTAAGTTATGCTGCTGTTGAACTGGCTAAAAAGATTTTTGGAGAGCTACAGGAAAAACATGTTGTCATTTTAGGCGCTGGTAAAATGGGGGAACTTGCTGCAAAAAATTTGCAAGGCTCCGGAGCAACTAAAATAACCGTTGTTAATCGTACGTATGCCAAAGCAGAGCAATTAGCGGAAAAGTTCGAGGCAAAGGCAGGTCACATAGATGACCTACAGGATGTAATGCTTACAGCAGATATATTAATTAGCTCAACCGGATCAGAGAATGTTGTGTTGACGCAAGCAGACTTAACTCCTATCCAAAAGAAACGAAAAGGAAAACCATTATTTTTGGTCGATATTGCTGTACCAAGGGATTTAGATCCTGCTATCAGTACATTGGATAATGTGTTCCTATATGATATTGATGATTTACAACATATTGTTGATCAGAATTTAGAAGCAAGAAAACAGGCTGCAGAAAAAATAGAACTGATGCTAGAGCAAGAAATTGTTACGTTTAATGAATGGTTAAAAACATTAGGCGTTGTGCCAGTTATTTCAGCTTTACGGAAGAAAGCATTATCTATTCAATCTGAAACAATGAAAAGTATTGAAAGAAAAATGCCCGATTTGACGGATAGAGAGAAAAAAGTTCTTAATAAACACACGAAAAGTATTATTAATCAGCTTTTAAAAGAGCCGATTACGCAAGCAAAAGAACTTGCTGCAGGAGAACAAGCGGAAGAAGCACTTGATTTATTTATAAATATTTTTGGAATTGAAGAAGAGGTTAAAGAAGAAGTAATTAATCAAGCAAAAAAAAATGAAACTGTGATAAAAGTAAGTCAAGATGATAAAGTGTCCTTTCCATTATTTGAAAAACTAGCAGGTCGTTAAGAGGGGATTTCCCTATGATTGAGACAAAATGGCTTTACGAAATTATATTATTCGTATATGGATTAAGTCTAACGGGGTACTTTATTGACTTTATACAACAAAACCGGAAGGTGAATCAATTTGCCTTCTGGTTACTTAGTATGGTTTGGACATTGCAAACCGTTTTTTTATGTATTCAAGTCTTTATTGTCCACAGCTTTCCAATCGCTACATTAACAGATAGCTTATTTTTTTATAGTTGGATTTTAGTGACTTTTTCCTTGATTATAAACCGGATATTTAATGTACATTTTATCGTCTTTTTCACAAACCTTTTTGGTTTTTTTATTTTACTGTTATTCATATTAACTAGGGCACAAGAAAGCATGCAGGATAGCGGAATACAACTTGTAAATGAAGTGCTTATCACCCATATTGTATTAGCTATCGTATCCTATGGATTTTTTACCTTGTCTTTTCTTTTTTCAATTATGTATATCATGCAATATCTTTTTCTAAAGAAAAAGAAAGGGTTAAAATGGATGTGGAGGTTCGGGGACTTAGGGATGCTTGATACCTATTCCTTTAAATCTATTACAATTGGAGTACCTATTTTATTGATCGGCATTATTATGGGGTTTGTTTGGGCTTTTGTTTCTGGAGAGGAATTTTATTGGTTTGATTTGAAAACTATTGGCTCGATCCTTGTACTATTGGTTTACTCTACTTATTTATTGCTAAGAATAGTCTTAGGATATACAGGAAAATCAATCGCTAAATATAATATCGCAGCATTTTTAATTTTACTGATAAATTTCTTTTTATTTAGTATGCTGTCTAATTTTCACTTTTGAAGACTTTAAGGAGGAAAATACATGCGCAAGATAGTCGTTGGTTCAAGGAAAAGTAATTTAGCACTAACCCAAACAGAATGGGTAATTAATCAATTAAAAGAAGCAGGCATTCCAAATGAGTTTGAAATCAAAAAAATCGTAACAAAAGGGGATCGTATTCTTGATGTTACGTTATCAAAAGTAGGAGGAAAAGGCCTGTTTGTTAAAGAGATTGAGCAAGCAATGTATGATAAAGAGATTGACTTTGCTGTACATAGTATGAAGGATATGCCTGCCGTATTACCAGATGGACTGGTTATCTCTACCATTCCAATACGAGAAGATCACCGAGATGCATTTATTTCAAAGGGGAATGTTCTTTTAGCTGACCTACCTAATGGCGCTATCGTAGGAACCAGTAGTTTACGACGTGGTGCTCAAATATTAGCAGAAAGACCGGACGTTACCATTAAATGGATACGAGGAAATATTGAAACACGTATTCGCAAGTTAGATGAAGAAGATTATGATGCTATTATATTAGCTGTCTCAGGACTGAAGCGTGTTGGGTTAAGTGAAGAACTAATCACCGAATACCTAGAACCGGAAGTTTGTGTGCCGGCAGTTGGCCAAGGTGCATTAGCTATTGAATGTCGTGAGGACGATAAGGAATTAAGAGACCTATTAGCGAAAATTAATGATGATCATACAACTAGGACCGTACGTGCGGAAAGAACCTTTCTACATTTACTCGAAGGTGGTTGTCAGGTTCCTATCGGTGGATATGCGTATTTAGATGGTGAAGATGTTGTCCTGACTGCACTAGTTGGTACGCCTGATGGGAAAACTATTTTAAAAGAGGTTGTACGTGGAAATGATCCTGAACAGGTAGGAGAAATTGCTGCGAAGAAATTAATTGATCAAGGTGCCAAAGAAATCGTGGATCGTGTTAAAGAGGAGCTGGACAATTAATGTCCTTATCTTCATTACATGGAAAGAAAATAATTGTTACTCGGGAGAAATCGCAAGCGAAGGCATTTTCTGATAAAATTCAACAGCTTGGTGGAATTCCTATAGAGGTACCATTATTAAAAATTACATGTAATAATACGGAAGAAATTCGACCTGTAATGAATGGGTTATCTGATGGACAGTGGGTTTTTTTCACGAGTTCGAATGGAGTACACTGTTTCGTTCGATTACTCGAAAAGTATAGAATTGAAATCGATAGGTTAAATCGTTTTAAGATAGCAGTTGTTGGTGAAAAGACAGGTATAGCAGTAGAAAAATATGGCTTAAAACCTACATTTAGTCCTTCGATATACAATGCAGAAATAATGGCAAAGGAATTTCTTGAATCTATTTATGATGGTGAACCCATTTTATTAATACGTGGGAATCGATCGAGAGATGTATTACCGAATATATTTGAACAGCTAGGTATAGATTTTCAAATGGTCGAAGTTTATCAAACTTCATTTCACATGGAGAGTAAGGCTCTTCTACATAAGGTTCTAGATAATTCATTTGATTTTCTTACATTTACGAGTCCTTCATCGGTTGAAGCGTATGTAGAGTTAGGATCTGATCATCCTAATCTTGAAAAAAGTCTATATAATAGATGTGTTTGTATTGGGACGACAACGGAGCAACGCGCAATAGAATTAGGGTTTAACGATACTTATGTCCCAGAAAGTTTTACGATTGACGGAATGATAGGATGTATGAGAAAAATTAATAGAGAGGATAGTTAGTATGGAACAAATGCCAGAATTTAAACGTCACCGTCGCTTACGCTCTTCCCATGCAATGAGAGCGGCAATACGGGAAAATCATTTGCGAACGGAAGATTTTATTTACCCAATGTTTGTCATTGAAGGGAACAATATTAAAAATGAAGTACCTTCTATGCCAGGAGTATTCCAAGTTTCCTTAGACCTTTTGAAAGAAGAAGTCCAAGAAATCTATCAGTTAGGTATTCGATCTATAATTTTCTTTGGTGTTCCAAATGATAAGGATGAAGTAGGAACAGGGGCATACGTGGATGATGGAATGATTCAGCAAGCAACCAGACTTGTTAAAAAAGAATTCCCTGAAATGCTTATTGTAGCTGATACTTGCTTATGTGAATATACGTCACACGGTCATTGTGGCGTCATTCATAATCATGATGTCGATAACGATGAATCCCTTAAACTTCTTGCTAAAACTGCTGTTTCACAAGCAGAAGCGGGAGCTGACATTATTGCACCATCAAACATGATGGATGGTTTTGTTGCAGTAATTCGTAAGGCACTAGATGACGCAGGTTATCAACATATTCCAATTATGTCCTATGCTGTAAAATATGCCTCTGCGTTTTATGGGCCGTTCCGTGATGCTGCAGATAGTACACCTCAATTTGGTGACCGTAAAACATACCAAATGGATCCGGCAAATCGTATGGAGGCATTACGTGAAGCGGAGTCAGATGTTAATGAGGGTGCAGATTTCCTCATTGTAAAACCAGCAATGTCTTATTTGGATATTGTTAGAGACGTGAAAAACAACTTTCATTTACCTGTAGTAGCTTATAATGTTAGTGGGGAGTACTCCATGGTAAAAGCTGCTGCCTTAAATGGTTGGATAAATGAGAAAGAACTAGTAATGGAAAAATTAACAGCAATGAAGCGCGCAGGTGCAGACCTAATCATTACATACTTCGCCAAAGATGTAGCAAAATGGCTTAGCGAATAAAATAGTTGAGGTGATAAAGTGAAGAATTTTCAAAACTCCGTAGATGCTTATAAAGAAGCGGTTGACTTAATGCCAGGTGGGGTGAATTCACCCGTCCGTGCATTTAAATCTGTTGGGATGTCTCCAATTTTTATGGAACAGGGAAAAGGCTCTAAAATAGTTGATGTTGATGGCAATGAGTATATTGATTATGTATTAAGCTGGGGACCACTCATTTTAGGACATGCTGATGACAGAGTTGTTGAAAAGTTACAAGAAGTTGCAGCCAAAGGAACGAGCTTTGGAGCTCCTACAACTTTAGAAAATGAGCTTGCCCAATTGGTAATTGATCGGGTACCATCCATTGAAATGGTACGAATGGTTAACTCAGGTACCGAAGCAACCATGAGTGCGTTGCGTCTAGCTAGAGGCTATACAGGCCGTGATAAGATCTTAAAGTTCGAAGGGAATTATCACGGTCACGGGGATTCCTTGCTTATTAAAGCAGGATCAGGAGTGGCTACACTTGGATTGCCTGACAGTCCAGGAGTTCCAGAATCAATTGCCCAAAACACAATTACAGTTCCTTATAATGATTTAGAAAGTGTCCGTTATGCTTTTGAAAACTTTGGTAAGGACATTGCAGCGGTTATCGTAGAACCCGTGTCAGGGAATATGGGAGTTGTTCCTCCACAGGATAATTTCTTACAAGAATTACGAACGATCACCGAAGATAATGGTACCGTTCTAATTTTTGACGAGGTAATGACAGGATTCCGAGTTGGGTATAATTGTGCCCAAGGTCATTTCGGTGTAACACCTGACTTAACTTGTTTAGGTAAAGTAATTGGTGGTGGATTACCTGTTGGTGCTTATGGTGGTAAAAGAGAGATCATGGAGCAAGTTGCCCCAACTGGATCAATTTATCAAGCTGGAACATTATCTGGTAACCCATTGGCAATGACGGCTGGCTATGAAACCTTAAATGCTTTAGCAGAATCTTCCTATGAAGAAATTAATCATAAAGTGGAAAGGTTAATGGAAGGCTTTCGAACAGCTGCAGATGAGAATGGCATTCCACTAACAATTAATCGAGCAGGTTCTATGGTTGGTGTGTTTTTCACAGATGAACCTGTTATTAACTATGAAACAGCACAGAAATCAAACTTAGACTATTTTGCACAATATTACCGTGCAATGATAGAAGAAGGGATATTCTTACCACCATCCCAATTTGAAGGACTATTCCTATCCACTGCACATACAGACGAAGATATTACGAAGACAATCCAAGCAGTACGGAATGCATTTGCCAAGATTGAAAAATAAACACACTCCCAAAATATTGAGGCTACTCCATGTGAGTGGCCATTTCTATTACAGTTTTTACCTAAGGTGTATCCTATGATTTGTTGCGCATTACGCATATAATACGACGTAACATTTGGTTTCGCCTAATGGAAATATTGTTGATAGCCGCTACGGCAGAATGCTTCGCTTTCCGTGGATTGCCTGAGCCTATATAAAGGAACGAGGTTCCACTTCGTAATTGATGAGGATCGTGGTTCCGTTAAATGACAAAAACACAGCCCAAACAAGGAGTATGATGATCCTCATTCCGTTATTAGTCATAAATCAGTGAAAATTATAGTGAAAAATGGTGAATAAAGGAATGAGGAACCAAAACCATGCTCAAACGTCTTATTTCTATCATTTAGCGGAATGAGGATCCACCTCGTTTTTGATGAGGATCGTGGTTCCGCTATTTGGATCCAATGACGGTTAGATGAATCCTACTTCCCCCATTGGCGGATTACGTATTCCACCATCAACTTCATTTTTGAATACATTTTTTACGTCGCATCATACATCTACTATGAATCATCACTTGAATTAGCCGGGGCTTTTAATAAACAGCTTCAAACAATTTCATCTCGACAAGCATATCCTTTTACATGCCCTCATATAGATAATTAAGACATGTAAGTATATGGATTTATGCTGAAGGGAGGAAGCCACTTGTCTAACGATCAATCCGTGTTTAGTTTTGAGTTGAACGAGTCTCTTTATTTTGAAAGAGGACAGGAAGTTGGAGAAATTATGGGGATATCCTTGGAGCCTGAGATTTCAATTCAGCCTTTTAATGAGTATATTTCGATACGCGGGGTAGTAGAGTTGCAAGGGTCATATTTAAAAGCAGAAAATGAAAACGAAGTGAGTGATGAACCTTATTTTACAGAATCCTATCATTCCAAACGTTATATGGAAAGAGTAGTAGATATAGAGAATGGAAGTGCAGAATTTGTTCATCGCTTTCCGGTTGAAATATCTGTGCCTACTTATCGAGTAGATGATTTGGATGATGTTACGGTTATGATTACTTCGTTCGATTATGAATTGCCAGACCCAAATCAATTACAATTAAAATCAACGATTGAAATTCACGGGATCAATGATCAAGCAGAGGAGTCTCGTGAGGTAGAAAGCCCTGTAAATGAACTGTCAAATGAAGTAGAACATCGTGTAGAAGAAGTAGTAGCTCGTGATGAGGAAAAATCTGAGGAGAGAGAGGCTGAAGATACATTTGAGTTTGAAATAAAGAAACCAAAAGAGGAATCTTCCAGTGAAGTTGAATTAGCAGATCAACCCAATACACCTACCTTATCAACGAATGTAGAAGATACAGAGTCTGACTCAAGTGAGGATGGCAGATGGAAGTATAAGCAAACGCAAACATTCTCGGAATTTTTCAATAAAAACAAACAAGAATCTAGTGAATCTTCACCGGAATATGCTGAAGCAACCGATGATTCACCAGATGACATATCCTCTGATTATCTGGATTTAGAAGAATCCCCTAGTCCGTTTGAAAGTAGTGAATTGAGTAGGGAGAGCAATGAAGGTGAGTCAAGAGAAAAGGCTGATTTAAGCTATTTATCCGATATGTTTCGAAACGATGAGGAAAGCTATTCTCAAATGAGATTATGTATTGTACAGGAGTCTGATACACTCGATTCCATTGCAGAGAGGTACGAAACAACCTCTATACAAATTGTGAATCAAAATCATTTGGATGATGACCATATTAAAGAAGGTCAGTTATTGTATATTCCCTATCGAAAGCAAGAAAAATAAAGTGAACATTGTACCCCTTGATTATCAAGGGGTATCTATTTTTCATCCAGTTATATATTGTGAAACCTGGTGGTGAACGTACAATGGAACAAATACGTGCAGTATTACAGGAATATGGTATTACCTCTGTTGAGATAGAACCTATTACCGACCGACTATATCGTGTAATAGATCCATACCATAACCAATATGCTTTAAAAAAAAGCACGCTTACGGAGAAATCAGTTATGAATTGGAAGCATGTTCTTCATACTGCCAATTCCAACAACCTAGTAAACGTTTCCCCTGTTTATCTTACGAAGCAAGGGGAATTGTATTATGAACGAAATAATGAGATATTTTATTTGACTCCATGGCTATTGGCAAAAAGTGAACCAAAAAATCTGGGAAAAATCTTTCAAGCGATCGGTTTCATACATCGTACTACCAAAAAAACACAATCCTTCTCTCCAGAATCAACAACTACTTCCTTTAAGGAATATAAAAAGCACTGTGATTCAGCTCGGCTATCGTTGTTATCTTATGTGGAGCAATTTGAACAGAGGCGTTATATGTCCCCATTTGAATTACTTGTTTGTACCCAATTTCACGTATTGAACAATGTATTTAGAGAATTGATACGAAAACTGGATCAATTAATCTCAAATTTAGATGAAGATGATGGTGTTTGGAGTACTAGTTTGTGTCATGGGAATTTAAGGATGGATCATATTATAGAATCAAATCAATTATTATTTATTAATTGGGAGAACGCCTCGTATCATAATGCTATACAGGACTTGGTCAGCTTTTTTAAGAATAATGTTATTTATTACGATAGTCCTACAGATGATTTGTTAAATAACTTTGCAAATTACATGAATGAAAATAGCCTTGAAAGTAGTGAGATTTATTTATTAACGATTTATTTGTTGGATCCAACTTATTACATGGATCTCATCCGTACGTACTATGATGGGAATGATACATCCATGATTGATCAAATAAAAAAACTTCAACAAACGTATCGTCAATTGATATTTGCGTTGAAGTTTTCACAACACGTTGAAACAGAATATGAAAGTCTTTCTTTAGAGGATCTAGAAAGCTAGATCCATTTCATATAAAAGCAAATAAATATGCCACCTAACATTAGTGTTAGTAACACATCAAAAGTAGTTGGAAAAAAGATTGTTCGAATAAGTTGAAAGATGAATAGTGGTAATGTAACACTTTCTGCAACCACAATACATTTCTTAGCCCATGGTGGAAGCCGGTAGCGATAATACCTTGCCATTCAATCACTCCTTTAATTGATACTCACCTTATACATTGGTTTCATACACATCAATCCTGTAATAATATATGTATACAATGAATGAATTCGTGCAATGATTATTATAATAGTTGATTTTATTTGAGAAGTTGGCTAAAATATATAATTATAATATGAAATTAGCGTAATGAAAGGCTAGGAGAGGGAAGAGTACAAAATGATCACCTTCAGAGAGGGAAACCATGAGCTGAGAGTTTCCTAGGAAGATGTTTTGGAAGGTCGCCCTTGATGCTGCTTCTTTGAAATATTAGTAGAAGAATGCCGGTAGTTGACCGTTATCAATGCAGAGTGTGCAAGATATAATTGTCTTGTAAACAAAGGTGGTACCACGGAAATATACCCTTTTCGTCCTTTTTAGGATGAAAAGGGTTTTTTTATGCAGGTGGAAGCTAGCTTCGGAACCTTGCAAATCAGCTTAAGGACTCCCTTAAGTGTAAATTATTTATTCTTAGGAGGTTAAATGATGAGTGAAAAGGAAACATCCCTACCGTCCAAATATGATCCGCAGGCAGTTGAAAAGGGTCGCTATAAGTTTTGGGTTGATGGTAAATTTTTTGAAGCAACAGGAGACGATGAGAAAGATCCATTCTCCATTGTTATTCCACCCCCAAATGTAACTGGGAGGCTGCATTTAGGGCATGCATGGGATACGACGATGCAGGATACCATTTCTCGAATGAAACGAATGCAAGGGTATGATGTACTGTGGTTACCTGGAATGGACCATGCAGGGATCGCAACACAAGCCAAAGTTGAAGCCAAATTAAAAGAGCAAGGTCAAAGTCGTCATGACCTAGGTCGTGAAAAGTTTCTAGAAAAGTCCTGGGAGTGGAAAGAGGAATATGCCGATTTCATTCGTGCTCAATGGGAAAAATTAGGCCTTGGTGTGGATTATTCGAGAGAACGTTTTACGTTAGATGAAGGACTTTCCGACGCTGTAAAAGAGGTTTTTGTAAAGCTTTACGAAAAAGGTCTCATCTATCGTGGTAAATATATTATTAATTGGGATCCACAAACGAAAACAGCATTATCTGATATTGAGGTTATTTATGAGGAAGTACAAGGTAAGTTTTATCATATGAAATACCCTATCAAAGATAGTGATGAAACGATTGAAATTGCAACAACAAGACCTGAAACAATGCTTGGTGATACGGCAATTGCCGTTCATCCAAAAGATGAGCGTTACCAGCATTTAATTGGGAAGACGGTTGTATTACCGATAGTTGGCCGGGAAATAGAAATCGTGGCAGATGAGTATGTTGATATGGAATTTGGGTCCGGAGCAGTTAAGATAACTCCAGCACATGATCCAAATGACTTTGAAATAGGGAACCGTCACAACCTTGAGCGTGTCCTTGTTATGCATGAAGATGGCACAATGAATGAAAATGCAGGGAAATACGAAGGTTTAGACCGATTTGATTGCCGAAAACAAATCGTTAAGGACCTCCAAGATCAAGGTGTATTATTTAAAATCGAAGACCATATCCATCAAGTTGGTCATTCCGAACGTAGTGGGGCAGTAGTAGAGCCTTATTTATCGACCCAATGGTTTGTAAAAATGCAGCCATTAGCAGATGAGGTTGTGGGGATGCAAGAAACAGATGATAAGGTTAATTTTTATCCTCCGCGTTTTGAACGTACGTATTTAAATTGGATGGATAATATCCGAGATTGGTGTATTTCACGTCAGTTGTGGTGGGGACACCGGATACCAGCATGGTATCACAAGGAAACAAATGAAATCTATGTTGGAAAAGAAGCACCTAAAGATATAGAGAATTGGGAGCAGGATGAAGATGTATTAGACACATGGTTTTCTAGTGCGCTGTGGCCGTTTTCTACGATGGGGTGGCCAGATGAAGAGAAAGAGGATTTTAAACGTTATTTCCCTACAGATGTTCTTGTTACAGGATATGATATTATTTTCTTCTGGGTTGCACGAATGATTTTCCAGTCCAAAGAGTTTACTGGAAAACGGCCTTTTAAAGATGTGTTAATGCATGGTTTAATACGTGACTCTGAAGGGCGCAAAATGAGTAAGTCCTTAGGTAATGGTGTTGATCCAATGGATGTTATTGAAAAATATGGAGCAGACTCCTTGCGCTACTTCTTGTTAACAGGATCCACACCTGGTCAAGATTTACGATTCTATTGGGAAAAAGTAGAGTCTACCTGGAACTTTGCGAATAAAGTTTGGAATGCTTCTCGCTTTTCATTAATGAATATGGAAGGATTTACGTACGAAGATATTGATCTAAGTGGTGAAAAGTCGCTTGCAGATAAATGGATTTTAACTCGTTTAAACGAAACGATTGATCAAGTGACTAAAAATACAAATAAATATGAATTTGGTGAAGCGGGTCGTCATTTATATAACTTCATTTGGGATGAATTATGTGATTGGTATATAGAAATGGCAAAGCTTCCTCTATATGGGGAGGATGAAGAGCAGAAGAGAACGACTCGTTCCGTTCTTGCCTATGTTCTGGATCAAACAATGCGTTTATTACATCCATTTATGCCATTTATTACCGAGGAAATATGGCAGAAGCTTCCACATCAAGGTGACTCCATTACAGTTGCGTCTTGGCCAGTAGTTCGTAAAGAGTTTCATGATGAAAAAGCTTCCAACGAAATGAAGCTGCTCGTATCTATTATTAAATCGGTACGTAATATTCGTTCGGAAGTGGATACGCCAATGTCGAAGCAGGTTAGTCTATTTATTCAAGCAGAGTCAGAAGCAATCCAAGAAGAGCTGGAGACGAATCGTGCCTATTTGGAAAAATTCTGTAACCCAAGTGAGTTAATTATCAGTACCAAAGTAGACGTTCCAGAAAAAGCAATGTCTGCCGTTGTTACCGGAGCTGAATTATTCCTTCCTCTTGAAGGCTTAATTGACTTTGATAAGGAAATAGAGCGTTTAGAAAAAGAACTTGAAAAATGGACAAAAGAAGTGGAACGTGTTCAGAAAAAATTAGCGAACCAAGGTTTTGTTAGTAAGGCACCACAGGCTGTAGTTGATGAAGAGAAAGAAAAAGAAAAAGACTATCTGGAAAAACAAAGCAAGGTACAAGCACGTTTGACAGAGTTAAAAGGGTAAAACAGAAGCGGGAATTTCATGTATTGAAATTCCCGCTTAGTTTATTTTTTATAAAGGTTACATAGCTTTCAAGTATATTCTTGTTACTCACGGCACTAAGGGTTCGTGAGCCAACAACATCTTCAATCTCATTAAAAATCAGGGTTCCATCCTCACCTACGAGAAAATCGATTCCAACCATTCCAAAATCAAAGTGATTTATTATTTTGGAGATCATAGCTACTTCCTCCAAGGAAAGTTCATACCATTTTGCAGAACCGCCGAGTTTGTAATTGGCTCGGAAATCTGAATTACTTTCACGTAAGACAGAACCAATGATCTCTTTGCCGACTACAAATACTCGAATATCCTTCCCCAACTGCACATTGGATGATGATTGGATCAAAAACTCATTTGTTAATTTCTCTTGGCAATTTTGCCATTCTAGTTGATCTTTAATGAAAAAGACTTGTTTGCCCCCTCTCCCCGTAACCTCTTTGACAACAAATGGAAATGGAATCGGAGAAGAAAATGGAATTCCTTCTTTTTTATAAAAATATGTATCAACCATTGGGATGTTTAATTTATGAACCTCCATATGGGTAATTCCCTTGTGGTTACTTAATCTTGATACAGATGATGAATTGAAGACTTCAACTCCAAGCTCTTCAAGGTGTGCGTTTAATAAAGGTTCAACAGTCCGAACGATCGCAAAGGTTGGTTGTTTTACTGGTGAATTATTTAATAAGATCTTTTGGTTTTGGTTCACTATTCCTATTTGTAGATGTTCTCGTAAAATTAATTTAAGGTTTAATCCTTGTTTCGAAGCTTCTTGGATAAACCAATTGATATACGACTTGTTTTCGTTTGCATCCTGTTCACTATAGATTAACCAACCTGTGTATTCCATTTATTTATCCTCGCTTATCTGTTCTAAAGTATAGTCAATGATGTAATCGGCAGTATTTATGCCTGTGCATTCTAGTAAATTCCGTATATGAGCATTTGAATTAATTTCACAAACTAGGGGCTGTTCATTTGGTCCAAATAGTAGATCTACACCAGCAAAGTCTGCTTGAATTGATTTTGTAGCTTGTATCGCTAATTTTTTTTCCGGTTCTGACGGTTCATATGCTTCCATTGTTCCACCAGCAGTAACATTAGCCCGAAAGTCATCGATTGCTTGTCTTTTCATTGCGGCTACAACTTGATTACCTACAACTTGAATTCGAATATCTTTTCCAAAGCTTGATTTTATAAATTCCTGGAACATGAATGGCTTTCCTTGTAATTCATCAATCTTGTTACGTAACTCCTCTAATGTGCGGATGAGATAAACCTGTTCTCCAAATGAGCCAAATGCTTCCTTAACAATCATTGGTATACCGAGTGTATTTATTACTGTTTCCAAGTCAGGAAAACTAGGATAGTTTGTATTCCTAATAAATATTTTTGGTGCAATAATCGTTTTCGGTATGGGTAATTGGGAATATGCTAGTCGTTGATAGGTTGCAATTTTATCATCGCTTATTTCAATGGCGCGTGCACTATTAAAAACAGGGACACCAAGCAATTCAAATTGTTTAGCTAAATATAAGTCTTTATCCGTAAATAACACATAATCAGGTAAAGCATTTGGTAATTGGTTTAGGATTTGTAGTTGATCACTGTCCAAAAGTGCTAGTAATTCAGTATTTTTATAGATTTTCGTGTGACTATTTTTTCGAGTTGCAGCCTCTTGGAGCATCTGTGCAAAATCAAAAAATTTATTTCCGGGTAAATTGCCATTGTATATAATCCAACCTGTCTTATTCATTGTCGCTATCCTTTCTATGTATGCTATACTATCTTTTAATTCTAACAAAAAGATGGTGTTTTTTATGATAAAAAATATGTCTCAAGTAAACGAATTTTTTCAAAATAGACGAAAATTTGGAATTAAACCAGGTTTGGAGCGAATAAATCGTTTATTATCGATACAAGGTAATCCCCAACATCGTATGAAAGCTATACATGTTGCGGGGACGAATGGGAAGGGCTCGACCATACATTTTCTAAAAAACGCCTTGATTGCTAATGGATATCGAGTAGGTGTATTCACTTCTCCAAGTCTTGATGGAATACGTGGCCATATTCTAGATAATGATCAACCAATCGATGAAACAATTTTCATCCAACTTTTCAATCAACTCCAACAATCCATTTTTGAGCTAGATAATCAGGAGATGCATCCCTCTGAATTTGAAATTATTACTGTTTTATCCTTTATGTATTTTGCCTCTACCGTGGATATAGCTTTGATTGAAGCGGGAATGGGTGGTCGTGATGACACGACAAATTGTTTTATCCCCATATTGTCTATTATAACAAATGTTGATAAAGATCATATGGCTTATTTAGGGGATTCACTTGAACAAATTGCGTATCATAAAGCTGGGATTATAAAGCAAACGGTGCCAGTTATTGTAGGAGATTTACATGACGAATCAAAAATAGTCATTGAAAAAGAAGCTCGTCTGCAAAAAGCACCTATTTTGGAACTTAACAAAGATTTCCTATATAGCGATTTCGAGTGGGAGGACAATCTACAACGTTTTCAGTGGAAGAATCAACATAATGAAGTCTTTCAGGTAAAGCTACAAATGCAAGGGTTGCACCAAATTAAAAATGCTTCCGTTGCATTAAAAGCGTTAACGATGCTTTTGGAAAAAGGAATGAACATAAATAAAGAAAAAGCACTAAAAGCAATACAAGCTACCAAAGTACCTGGAAGGTTCGAAAAAATTTCTGAACATCCAGTTGTAATCATAGATGGCGCACATAATCTAGCGGGAATTCAAGCATTTTTAGAAACGGTTTCCGCCATTCCAAATGGTCTCGAAAAACAATTAATATTTGCTGGCTTCAAGGATAAGGATTTAGAAGCAATGATTACTAGTTGTATCCCTTATTTTGAATCCATAACATTGACTTCGTTTGACCATCCAAGAGCGGCAAAAGAAATAGAGTTATTATCGTTAACTAGTGAATCGAAAGTTGATATAGAACCAAATTGGGAAGTGTTATTAGATAGAATTACAACGAATCAACAAAGAAAAATGTTTTTTGTTACTGGTTCATTACATTTTATCACAATGGTCAGAAAATACTTTCTAAAATAGATTTTCCTATGCTATAGTTAACTTATCAGAAATTTTTATAAAAATAAGTATAAAGTCATAATTTGAGTCTTTTGTACTATCTACTATAAATAAGGGAGACGGGATCGTTACGATGATACCAAAATGGAAAATCAATATATTATGGGTAGTAGCTTTAATAGCCTGGCCATTTGTCTTGTGGATTTCTTACCATCATTACTTTATAAGCATTGAGGGGAATGTGTTAGACATTTTCCTATTTGCAATCTTTATGTGTATCGTTGCACTGTTTCCAATTACAATACAAGAAGCACCGGTCTTTTTTGTGAATGGTATAAGTATTGCGGTCTTTCTATCATTCGGTCTGTTTGTAGAAATAATTCTTACAATTGTAGCTGTATTATTGGTGCTATTTCGCTCAGGAATTAAGCGTTCACAGTCCTATCGTATCCCACTTAACATGCTTATGTTTGCTGTTATTTCCATACTTAGTGTAGAAATTTACAAAATGTTCGGTGGGAGTCATGGCGAGATATTGCATGGCAATACTACAGAGATCGTAGCCATTTTCGTTTATGCTATCTCCATTTTTATTATAAACCAACTACTTATTAAACTGATTAACTTCGCACTCCTTGGACAAAAAAGTAAATTCTTTGACAAGGGGTTACGTTGGGAACTTACTTCTTCATTACTAGTTATACCTGTAGGATTTGTTCTATATATTCTCTACTCAGAAATAGGTAGGGCTGCAATATTTTATTTGAGTATTCCATTTATTAGTATATCTGTAATTTTAAAACTTTTATATAACTACCAAGAGGTTAACCGTTATTTAAAACGAACTGGTGAAGTTGGGCACCGTCTAGCACAAAATTTAGAAGTTACAGAAGTATTTAATGTTTTTATGCATGATCTAGTAAATTTGTTACCTGTAAATGGTGCGTATGTTTATCAGGCTGTTGGCGAAAAGGAATTAAAACTAATCCGTTCTGAACATAGTACTACTAGCTCTAATGAATCATATGATGGACCTGAGTCATTTAGCATGGAAGTGTTATCTACAAAACAACCTATCCTATTTAAAAGCTCCAAAGAATGGGCAAAAAGTATGCATTTTTGTAGTTTAGATAATGCAGAGAGTGTTCTCTCCTTGCCTATCGAGTACAATGATCAAATTATTGGCGTTGTAACGGTTATTTCATCCGAAAAGAAAAGTTACGATAAAATTCACCTGCGAATCTTAAATATTGTAACGAGTTATCTTGGAGTTGCAATTAAAAATGCGCAGCATTACGAGACGACGAAAAACGACAGCGAAAAAGACGGATTGACAAATTTATATAACTATAGATTCTTAGAAAAAACACTAGAACTACATTTCGAAGGAAACCCAAAGGACTTGGGAGCAACTTCTATCATTATCTTAGATATAGATCATTTTAAGATGATAAATGATACCTATGGCCATGAAGCTGGAAATGAAATCTTACGTGAGCTTGCGAATCGCCTTAAGATTATAATAGGGGATGAAGGATTAGTCGCTCGATACGGTGGAGAAGAATTTATTGTCTTCTTACCAGGTGTTGCTCTATCGGAAGCAAGTCGGATGGCAGAGATGGTACGAAGGGAAATCCAAAAACGATCGTTTCAGGTAGATAATCATATATTAAATCAGGATGAACCAGTAGACATTGCTATAACAGCGAGTGTAGGAGTAGCTACGTATCCAGAGCATTGTGAATCTCCAACTGATTTGATTCGTTACGCTGATCGAGCCATGTATATCGGAGCAAAACAAAAAGGGAGAAACAAAGTTGGGGTGTATAATGATCTAAACAGTGAGTTCATCTTATAGGGAAATCACCACTGCTACAATTTGTAGAAAGAAAATTTAATAGTGTGACAACATTCGCCTTACTTTTTAATATCTCTATGCTAGAGTTGAGTAAATGATGATTCTAGCTAAGTGAGGGCGGGTCTATGGAAAATAAAAAACCAATTGTAGTTAAGATAGACGATAAAAAAATAGAATATCAGAAAAAAATTCGCTCTGAAAAACGACCTGATAGCAATGGATACACTACCACTACAATCAGTAGGGAACAACAAGCAGCAGCGACAGATCATTCCCATGAAGATGAAATACAACCATTTGATCGACAATATGACAACCAATTGGTTCATTCTAGTTTTAAGAAGAAAAAACTACATTCTGGAAGGATAAAAACCTTCGTCTTTTCCGGTGTTTCTGCAATTATAATTGGGAGTATACTAGGGATCGCACTATTAAATATGTTTGTAAATATGGACGAGTTAACAGGGACGGGAAATTCTAGTCCTGTATCCACATCTAGTAATAACGATTCGATTGATAACACCAATAGTTCTCAATCAGATGGAGAAGCAAGCGGTGGGAGTAGTCAACATACCATTTCTGCAATGAATGGATATGTATTACAAGGAGGCGTTTTTTCAGAGGAAGTAAATGCTTCAAATGAAGCTACTAAGTTTGAAGAACTAGGATACACCCCGGTTATTTGGGAACAAGATAATCAATATTATGTTTTAGTTGGATTGACTAATACAGAGCAGCATGCAAAGTCACTAGCACAATCATTGAAGGAGGAAGGTTTAGAGGTATTTTCCAAACCATGGAGTAGTGAAGCAATTGATCTTGAACTAACAACAGAAGAATATACTTGGTTTCAGTCTCTGCAACAACAGTGGGAGGAGGCAACAACCTCATTAAGTCAAGAAGATACGCTAGTATTAAATGATTGGCAAGACATTATCGATAACTCACCTCAATCATCAGAAATGATTGGGAATTTTATCGAATCGATAGAACCTTTTCAACAAGATTTACAGGATGTAGGTCATAAAGAATCTCAATATATATTATTAAGTATCTGGGATGAACTGGCTCATTTAGCAGGCTAATAATATTGTGTAACTCGAGGTTCATTTCTGTTTATTGTATTTTCACTTAACAGGTACGAAGGAAAATACAATTATGTTATACAGTAGTAACGATTTTGCCTAATCTGAAATAGTTGATTTTTACATTTTATCCATTTGTATATCATGATCAAATACGCTATCCTCTTTTTAACTTACTAAAAGGAGGAAGTGTAATGAGTACATCCACAATTATGATAAAAGATGTACCTAAAGAAGACCGTCCACGCGAACGGTTATTAAAGTTAGGAGCAAACCAACTTTCGAATCAAGAATTGTTGGCAATCGTTCTAGGCAGTGGAACGAAAAATGAATCAGTTATGACGCTTGCCAACCGTGTGTTAATGCATTTTGAGGGATTAAACTTGTTGAAGGATGCCACGATTGAAGAATTAACTGCAATTAAGGGAATAGGTAGTGCAAAAGGTGTATTAATACTTTCGGCAATAGAGATTGGAAAGCGGATGAGTCAATATAAACCGAATGAACGATATGTCATTCGGTCTCCTGAAGATGGAGCAGATTATATTATGGAGGAAATGCGTACCCTAAATCAAGAGCATTTTGTTGTTTTGTTTTTGAATACAAAAAATCAAATCATACACCAACAGACTATATTTATCGGCAGTTTAAATGCATCCATTGTCCACCCCAGAGAAGTCTACCGAGAGGCGGTGAAACGCTCTGCCGCTTCCATCATTGTAGCCCATAACCATCCCTCTGGAGACCCAACCCCATCCCAAGAAGATATCCATGTAACAAGGCGATTAGTTGACTCAGGAAAGATGATTGGTATTGAATTACTAGATCATCTTGTAATAGGCGATCGAAAATTTGTATCTTTGAAAGAAAAAGGATATGTTTAGTACTATTAAATAATAATATAACAGAAGCGCGGATTTACTAGAATCCACCTCCTTTTTTTATACTCCTAAAATGATAAAATCTTATTGCGGTTATAAGGAAAGAAGTTCATATTATTTTGTTAAATCATAAAGCAAAATTCCCTTATATTTGATAAGTTTAATTAAAGGAATATTTATTTTTTTGTCGAATTCGGTTTAGTAGGAGAGAAGGGAGGGTATTGTTTTTACTTTTAACAACTGTGAATCAGTTGGGATAGTTTTGTTATTAATAGACTCCTACACTCTAAAATAGACTGTCCTATGTGTCATGGTGATGGTGAATATTTATATAATGGTACCTTACAAAAGTGAGGAGATCCAGGATATATTGTATAAAAATATACACCATACTATTTTTGGCTGGCCGATAATAGCATTAGGTTTAAACATTGTTCCTGGTTCAATAAACTTTGATGGTAAAGATGCAAGAGATGTTATCATGCTGGAGTATAATTATGAATATAGGAACCTTAATGGTTAATTATCAATAAAATTATGTTAGAAGGTAGACATACATGGAGATATTTGTACTATTTTTTGGATTATATGGTTACTTTCTCTTGCCTATATTTGGAGTAACCCTATGTTTAAATTTAATCAAAATCGTCTGGGACTTAGTTAATAAAAGTTATCCCGAAACTAAAAATATTTTCTGGTTAACTATATCTTTTGCTATGATTTTGGTTATATTTGCTTCGTTAATAATTATTAGTTTTATAGATAGAATATAATTATGTAATAACTTAACTCTTAGTACTTTGTAGCATAAGTATCATTGAATTAATTTCTGATTTAAAGACTTATGCTTCAGAGTACTTCTTCCATTTTACAAAAAGTTCAGAAGCACTTGGCATAGGTAATATTCCCTGAACATCTTCAGAATTCACTTTTTTCCTCCATGCCTCAGCTAACTCTTTATCTGTTTGATCTTCACTCATTATGTTCCACCTCCTTTCTTTCGTATAGATCATCACATAAATTAATTAAGAAAAAATATAACTACACAATTACAAACAAAACATTTTTTAAATGTAATCGAATAAATACCTTTACTTAAATATGGAATAAATCCTAAAAATAAATCCAAAAAACCAAATATAAGATATGTTTAGTACTATCTATTTTTATTGTTTTTTCGTATAATTATATAGACGGTCAAAATAAGCGCCATTTTTCCATGTTGAAAGTGGCGCTTCTTAAAATTGAAGAACATTATCAAGTTATTTACATATTATCCAATCTTTGTTTTTTACTAACGGAATCTAATTGCATCACATAAAATTAACCGATATAGTAAAGCTACATATATAGAAAATTGCTTAGCAACTGGAAAGGGAGATTTCTTTGGGAAGATTAAGTTTGTCACAAGATTTAGGGATTGATTTAGGTACTGCAAATACACTTGTTTTCATAAAAGGGAAAGGTGTTGTGTTACGTGAGCCTTCTGTAGTTGCAAAAAATATTGAAACGGGCGAAATAGAAGCCGTTGGAAGTTCTGCGAGAAACATGATCGGTCGAACACCAGGAAATATTTCGGTTATTCGACCAATGAAAGATGGCGTTATCGCAGATTATGATACAACTGCAATTATGATGAAATATTATATAAAAAAGGCAATGAAAAGTAGATCTTTTTTTGCTAAGAAACCGAATGTTATGGTTTGTGTACCCTCTGGAATTACCATGGTGGAAGAACGTGCGGTAATTGATGCTTCTAAACAAGCAGGGGCAAAAGATGCGTTTCCTATAGCTGAACCTTTTGCTGCTGCAATTGGCGCGGGGTTACCTGTTTGGGAACCAACTGGAAGTATGATTATTGATATTGGTGGTGGTACAACAGAAGTTGCTGTTATTTCACTGGGAGGTATTGTTACAAGCATGTCAATTCGGACAGCTGGTGATGATATGGATGAAGCAATTATACAATTTATTCGTAAAAATTATAATTTAATGGTTGGCGAAAGAACAGCAGAATCCATTAAAATAGATATAGGTATGGCTGGTGAGGTTAAAGAAAATACCGAAATGGATATACGTGGTCGGGATTTATTAACTGGATTGCCGAAAACAATTACGATAACCGCAAAGGAAATAGCAGAGGCGTTATACGATTCCGTAGAAGCAATTGTAGAAGCTGTAAAAAATACATTAGAAAAAACACCACCAGAACTTTCTGCAGATATTATGGATCGTGGTATTGTGCTTTCTGGCGGTGGATCGTTATTGAAGAACTTGGATAAAGTTATTAGTGACGAAACAAAAATGCCTGTATTTGTTACAGATAATCCTCTTGATAGTGTCGCAATTGGAACAGGTAAGTCCCTAGAATATATTCAACACTTTCGCTCCAATCCAAATGTTTCCAGTCGTCCAACGGTTGAATAAGTAGGTGTTCTAGATGTCGTTTTTTCGAAAAAAAAGATTATTTATATTGTTAATAGGGATTATCGTACTTGTAGCTTTAATTGGTTATTCTTTAAGCAATCGCGGGAACCTTACTACAGCAGAGCAATTTATTAATGATTCTGTTGGCGTTGCACAAAGGGTAATTCACAAACCAATTGATTTTATCACGAATATTTTTGGTAATATAGATGATATAAAGAATACGTATAGTGAAAACCGATTACTACGAGAAAAACTAGCAGAATACAAAGGTTTAGTATATGAAGTCCAAGAAATTAAAGAAGAGAATGAAGAGTTACGAGAAATTGTAGAAAAGACTGAATCAATCAGGGATTTTAATCCAATTCAAGCTACAGTTACAGCGAGATCTCCTGAAAGATGGGTGGAGCAAATAACGATAAATAAGGGTTCCCAAGCTGGGGTGAAACCTAATATGGCAGTTATTACAGCGAATGGGATGGTTGGCAAGATACAAAGTACATCACCATTTACCTCTACCGTGCAATTATTAACAGGATTTGATCAATTTAACCGTATTTCAGCTACCGTATCGCGTGAAGAAGAAAGTGATATTTTTGGCTTAGTTGAAGAGTATGATAAAGAGACAGATTCATTACTATTTAAAATAATTGAAGAGTCCGAGAAAGACCTAGAAGAAGGTGAATTAGTGGTTTCTTCTGGTTTGGGTGGTGTTTTTCCTGCAGGCTTAGTCATTGGTGAAGTAAAAGAAGTTATTCCAGATCAATATGGGCTAACACGTACTGCACTCGTAAAACCAGCCGCAAATTTTTACGAAATTGATAATGTAATTGTAGTAGATCGTGTACTACCAGGTGTTGAGGAGGAGGAGCAATGAAGCGAGTAATTCTTCCTCTTATCTTGTTTATTTTAGTAGTTCTCGAGGGGGTTGCGATTGAATTCTTACCTCGTTTTTTAGTTGGGAATGGATTTTTAGTTACTCCCCATTGGGTCTTGGTTACGTTATTATTAATAACTACCTTCTACGATTTGAAGGATACGTATCACTCTGTTGTGTATGGATTGATTTTTGGACTGCTAGTTGACATTGTTTATACAGGAACATTGGGTGTTTACATGTTCACCTATGCAGTAATAACTTATGCTATTCATGGATTAATGAAAGTGCTGCATAGCAATTTTTTTGTTGCAATATTAGTAGTTGCAGTTGGTGTTGCTTTGGCGGATCTGACAATTTATGCAATATACTTGGTGGTGGGAATTACTGATATGGTTTGGCAGGATTACTTAACTGCTCGAATGATTCCTACTGTTATTTTGAATCTCATATTTTTAATTGTATTTTACCCACTACTTGTCAAATTGCTTGTATATTTGAAAGGGGAGCACCATTCCAAAAATAACTAAGTGTTGCCGAGTTCATGCATTGAATTTCTAAAATATACTTGTGAAACAAATATATATAATGATAAGGTTATACGTAATGAGGTGAAAGTTTTGCATGACACGAAACAATTAATAACAATTAAAGGTACTAGAGAAGGATTGACTCTATTTATAGATGATACTTGTTCATTTGACGATGCTTTTCATGAGCTTCGTGAAAAGCTGGTAGCTAATCAACCTCATAAAAAAGAGCCTTGTGTACCAGTAACTATAAAATTAGGAAATCGTTATTTACAAGAAGGGCAGGAGGAATCTTTACTCAATTTGATTAACGATGAAAATCGATTTCGTATACAATCTATTGAATCGGATGTTATTGCTAAAAGTGAGGCACTTTCTTTGATGGAAGATAGTGAAGTGAAGACGGTTAGTCGAATTATTCGCTCTGGACAAGTCCTCGAAGTAACAGGTGATTTACTGTTAATCGGCGATGTTAACCCTGGTGGATGTGTTATTTCTACGGGCAATATATACATAATGGGTCATTTACATGGTATTGCTCATGCAGGATCTGGTGGTGATCGCAACGCTGTTATTGCTGCTGCATTTATGAACCCAAGCCAATTAAGAATTGCCGATTATATAAGCCGTGCTCCAGACTATGAATCGGATGGTGTTTACATGGAATGTGGTCTTATTGATGAAGAACAAGATAAAATTATCATAGATCGACTCCAAGTTCTAGCACAAAAACGAAAAACGATTAATCGTTTCGAAAGGAGAATAACGAATGGGTGAGGCAATCGTCATTACTTCAGGAAAAGGTGGAGTAGGTAAAACTACGACTACCGCAAATATTGGTACTGCTTTAGCATTAATGGAAAAAAAAGTTTGTTTAATAGATACAGATATTGGTTTAAGAAACTTAGATGTTGTTATGGGGTTAGAAAATCGTATTATTTATGACATTGTTGACGTCATTGAAGAAAGATGTAAATTACCCCAAGCTTTAATAAAAGATAAACGCTTTGAATACTTATCCCTTTTACCGGCTGCTCAAACTAGTGATAAGTCAGCGGTAACAACAGATGGAATGAGAAAAATTATTAAAGAATTAAAACAAGAATACGATTATATTATTATTGATTGTCCAGCAGGTATAGAACAAGGCTACCAAAATGCTGTTGCTGGAGCTGATCGTGCTATTGTAGTAACAACACCAGAGAAATCTAGTGTTCGTGATGCAGATAGAATCATTGGTTTACTAGAAAAAGAAGATTTAGAACCTCCTAAATTGATTATTAATAGAATCCGAAATCATATGATGAAAAGTGGAGATATGTTAGATATCGATGAAATCGTACAAGTCCTTTCTATTGATTTAATAGGCGTGGTGTTGGATGATGATGAAGTGATTAAAGCATCAAATCACGGGGAGCCAATTGCACTTCAACCAAAATCAAAAGCATCGATTGCATATCGAAATGTTGCAAGAAGAATCTTGGGTGAAACCGTACCACTTCAATCCCTGGAGGATGAAACTGGGATGTTTAAAAAAGTGAAACGTTTTTTTGGTATGAGAAGTTAATTGTTGAATAAAAAAATAAAGCTGAGACAAGCGTGTTTTAGCAGCGAAGATCCGAACAATGATTCTATAAGAAAATTGTTCGGATCTTTTTTATAGAGGGCTACTGAGTGACATGTTGTTGCGTATAACGTATATTATGCGACGTAACTTTTGGTTTCACCTAATGGAAATATTGTTAGATAACCGCTACGGCAGAACGCTTCGCTTTCCTCGGGCACGGCCTCAGCTTCC
>NZ_FOHE01000028.1 GCF_900111445.1 Oceanobacillus limi
CTTCGCCATTGATGAGGATCGTGGTTCCGCTATTTGGACCCAATGACGGTTAGATGAATCCTACTTCCCCCATTGGCGGATTAAGTATTCCACCACCAACTTCATATTTGAATCCATTTTTTACGTCGCATAATACATCTACTACGCATGAACAAGCTTAATTTAGTGAAAAGGAAAGAGCAGCCTCCTTCTAGAGACTGCTCTGTTTATGGTTATTTATTCTTTTTTCGAATCATCATCTGTTAATTCTTCATCTGAATCAGTATTTCCTTCAGATTTTTCTTTTGCTTCCTCATAAGATAATCCAAGTTTTTCATCATCTTCATCTTGAGAATTAATGTTTACCTTGACATCTTTCGTTTCTGAAGCATCATTTTCGTCAACAGAAGGTTCTGGAAGTACTCCATCATCAAATAATGATCTAATTTGTTTTGCATCTAATGTTTCAACTTCTAGCAAAGTTTGTGCAATAAGCTCTAGCTTATCCTTATTTTCCGTTAAGATCGTTTTGGCACGATCATAACAATGGTTAATAAAGTTTTGCATTTCTTGATCAATATCATGAGCAATTGCATCACTATAGTTTTGGTCATTTTGAATATCTTTACCTAGGAAGACTTCTCCACCACCACTAGTAAACTGTAGTGGTCCAAGCTTATCACTCATACCATATTCGGTAATCATCTTACGAGCAATACCTGTTGCACGTTGGAAATCATTCGATGCACCTGTACTTACTTCACCAAATATAATCTCCTCTGCAACACGGCCACCTAATAAGCCAGTAATTTTATCGAAAAGTTCTGGTTTCGTCATGAAGTAACGATCTTCTTTCGGTAGCATAACGGCATATCCACCAGCCTGCCCACGAGGTACAATCGTAACTTTATGAACAATATCTGCATCATCGAGTACCATACCAATAATGGTATGCCCGCTTTCATGATATGCAACAATATTTCTTTCTTTTTCTGAAATGACCCTCGTTTTCTTAGCTGGTCCGGCAATCACACGATCGATTGCTTCGTCAACGTCTAACATGTCGACTACTTTTTTATCATGCCGAGCCGCAACGAGAGCTGCTTCATTAAGTAAGTTTTCTAAATCGGCACCAGAAAAGCCTGGTGTACGCATAGCAATTGTTTTTAAATCAACCGATTCATCAAGTGGCTTATTTTTTGCATGTACTTTTAAGACTGCTTGTCGACCTTTAACATCTGGACGATCTACCGTAATTTGACGGTCAAAACGTCCTGGACGTAATAATGCTGGGTCTAGAATGTCCGGGCGGTTTGTAGCAGCAATAATAATAATACCTTCATTCGCTCCAAAACCATCCATTTCAACAAGTAGCTGGTTTAATGTTTGTTCACGTTCGTCGTGACCTCCACCAAGTCCAGCCCCACGCTGACGCCCAACTGCGTCAATTTCATCAATAAATATAATACAAGGTGCATTTTTCTTCGCATTTTCAAATAGATCACGTACACGAGAAGCACCGACACCAACAAACATCTCAACAAAGTCGGAACCACTTATTGAGAAGAATGGAGTTCCTGCTTCACCAGCAACTGCACGAGCAAGTAATGTTTTACCTGTCCCTGGAGGTCCTACCAATAGGACACCCTTAGGAATACGTGCTCCAATAGCCGCAAACTTACGCGGATCTTTTAAAAATTCAACAACTTCAACAAGTTCTTGTTTTTCTTCGTCTGCACCTGCAACATCTGTAAATCGTACTTTCTTCTTTTCTTCACTATACATCTTAGCCTTACTTTTCCCAAAGTTCATCACGCGACCACCGCCGCCACCTTGAGCCTGACTAAGTAGGAAGAAGAATAACAATCCAATAATTAGAAATGGAATAAGCGTTGTAAAAAGTGTAACCCAAATACTTGGAGTATCTTCTTCAATAACTTTTAATACACTTTGTTCAGAGGCTTGTTCCGTAATAGATGCTATAATATCTGTATTATCTGGTACCTGTGCGATAAACGTTTGCTCATCTGCCAATGTTCCAGTAAAGCGCATAATTCCATTTACCGGTTGCATCGTCATTTCTTCGATTTCACCATTAGATAAAGCATCTGTGAATTGCTTTACATTGAATTCCTTTTCTTGATCGTTTTGTCCATTAAGTACTCCTAAAACTCCGATAATTACCAAGAATAAGAGTAAATAAAAGAACGCATTCCGAAATATTCGGTTCATTGCCTACCTCCTCCCAAGCGGGAAAAACTATAAACAATAGTACCATAGGAAAAAGTTATTTTACAACTAATTGCTCCTTGACAATACTATTATTTTTGATTCTTTATTATTCATTATTAAAGGGTGTAATACATACTATTTTATTCTTCTTCCCCACCATATATTCTTGGTTTCAGGACACCGATATATGGTAAATTACGATACTTTTCCTCGTAGTCTAAACCATAGCCTACAACAAATTCATTCGGTACTTCAAACCCGACAATGTCAGCTTTGATTTTGGCTGTTCTTCCGGATGGCTTGTCCAGCAATGTAACAATTTTAATCGATCTAGCTTTTCTGTATTTAAATAGGTCCACTAAATAGCTAAGTGTTAAACCACTATCAATGATGTCTTCGATAATTAATAAATCACGGCCCTCAACCTGTGTGTTTAGATCTTTAACAATCTTCACTTCACCAGAGGAACGCATTTTACCGCCATAACTTGATACATCCATAAAATCCATTTCAATGTACGTTTCGACATGACGAAGAATATCAGACATAAAAGGCATTGCACCTTTCAAAACTCCGATAGCTAATGGGAATTTCCCATCATACTCTTCCGTTAATTGTCTTCCAAGTTCTTGACATTTTGCTTTAATTTCTTCTTCCGTAATAAGCACTTTTTCAATATCGTTATGCACGATGACCCTCCTAGTATTTCCCTTTTTCATAATATAGTTGAATGAGAGACGTATTTTCTTTGCATGATCCAGATTGTCCTTTTTTCAGACCAACTAGCCACAATATTTCCCCATTATTATCGGTAACTATTGGCCAACTATCCCGATCTGTTAATGGAATTTTCGCGTCGATAAAAATATCCTTTACCTTTTTACTTCCATTTAGGCCTTTCCAGCTCATTCGATCCCCAGGTGCACGAGTTCTTATATGTAACGGAAAGGAACTACTTGCTAAAGAACATACAAAAGTGTGCGAACTCTCTTCAAATGATTCATTTCCTTTTATATGTTTAGCAGAAATTCTTGTCCCATTCGGTAAAATTACTTCCCCTGGTACATCTAATAAATAGTGATAAGTAGGTTTCTCATCATTACCGGGCTTATGAAAGCTAAATGTTATGGTCTTATACGACTTATCCACCTTTAATTGTTGAGGGAAATCCAGTTTAACATTACTTTTATCCCTATGTAATAATGCAAAAAATTGTTCCTCATGTACATACGATAAATTATCAGGCAATTCATCATATAGATAATTTAATATTAGATGATAGGTACGCCTTTGTAAAGCAGTTGCATATGATTGGAATACCTCTATATCAACAGAAATTCCTTTGTTCTCTTTTAATAAATGAACCACATTTTCAAACATATGCTTTGCTTGATTTCGTAAATAATTTTCATCCTCTTGAAGCGATTCACTTAAATGCTGTACTGTAGTATGTATATTATTATTTTTCTCTTTTAGTATTGGTAATACAAACTTTCTAAAATAATTGCGTGTATATTCGGTAGTTTCATTAGATGGATCGAGCCTAGGGGTAATTTGGTGCTCACTACAATAATTCTGTATTTCTTCTTTCGTAACGCAAAGTAAGGGGCGGATAAGCATTCCTGAAGCGAGTTTGCGTTTAAAAGGCATACCCGAAAAACTACTAGAGTTAGCAGTCCGGACAAAACGCATTACCATAGTTTCAACTTGATCATCTCCATGATGTCCTAACGCTAAATAATCACCTTTCAGTTCTTCCATTTGTTCCCGAAAAAACGCATACCTTAACTCGCGAGCTGCCACTTGTGTACCAACACTTTTTTCTCTTTTATATTCTTCCACATCTACTGAGGTAGAGATCAAGCGAATCCCCCATTGTTGACACATTTCTAACACGTACTGTGCATCTGCTTTGCTTTCATCCCCACGCAGTTGATGATCGACCGTAAGTGCAATGATCGTTAATTCCCATTCTGCTCGGATTGATTTAAGATAATGCAACAACGCCATTGAGTCTGGGCCACCAGATACACCTACTAACACCGTAGCCTTTTTAGTTAGCAATTCATGCTTGTTAATAAATGCAGTTACTTGATCCAACATTTCCAACACTACTCTCCGTCACCATTTATTATCCCTTTATTTTATCATATAAACCGATTAGGGGATAATCAAAGAAGAAAGATAATAACCAATAGCTATCCCAATAATTCCTAACGACTCTATCATAAATGGAAGAGTATCCGATGTCGATTTATTGCGTTGATTATGTCGTTGCTGATTTCTAGTTGTTCGTTTTTGTGCTTGATATAGAATGTTTGTAATTTCTTTTTTCATTTCTGAGCTGGAGCTATATTTTCCAAGGATGGCCTTTTTTAGGCAGTAACTAAATGGCTTTAACGCTTTTACATCGTTTATTTTTTTGAATAGTGTTGCTTGGGGCTTAGAGCCTTTTGGAAAACGTTTTGGGTAGAATACACTTAAAAATACCATGACAAATGCAAATAGGTCATAACTTGGTTCAGCTTTCCTTGAGCCCATCTCCCAATAGCCACGATCATAAAACTCGGTGTATTCCTTGATTGCTCTTCCTATTTGTGTCGTTCCCCCTACATCTATCCATCTTACCTTAGGAGGTGAAGAGGCAACAAGCAGATTCTCAGACTTTAAATCACCAAATACCCATCCAGATTGATGTAGCTTCTCTAGATCTTCTAATAATTGAAGCATAAATACTCCAACCCATTCCTTTCCATGGCGCTCTATAAAGTCTGTCATTGGCATTCCACGGACATATTCCATGACGTAGAATGAATACGTACCTTGCGCTGTAACCCAATCATCTACATCCAATAAATAAGGCCCAAGACGATTACCTTGGGCCTTTTCCAGCGACTTTAATACATTTACTTCCATCGTCATTGATGAACTTTTATCACTGATTTTTAATGCTGCTTGTTTACCTTTGGTCTCGCATAAATAAACAGACCCAATCGCGCCATTACCTAGCTTACGTTTAATTTGATACGTGTTCTTATGCCATTTTCCTGTAAGACTCATACCAGGTCTGACAACTATATCAAGCGTTTTCGATGTCTTGTTCATCATTCTTTCTAAAGCTCCTTAGTAAGCTTTTCTTTCCAAATTGATACATCGCTTCACGTATTGCGGGTCCTGTAGGAGTTATGCCTCCACTTGTTAGCTTTGGAAACACAGTTGATACGGCATCCAATTTCGGTGACCAATCAAACACTTTATCAATGTCCTTCCGTTTTCCTGGAAAGCTATATATACTAAAACGATTCCGACCAATTCGTGAATTTAAACTAATAGATAAATCAATTAAAGCTTCTTTAACGGTTGGTAGCTTATCGTTCATACTAGCACTTGTATCAATTAATACGAGAACCTCTAGATCACACGTCTCTCCTAGGTCTTCCACAACCTCCATTATTTCTCCACGTTTTTCTGGTTCTAAATCTTCCATGGATTGCTCTGAACCTAGTATTTGTTTTAACTCCGTATTTACAAAACCTTGTAGTGTTTGGGTCATTGCTTGTTTTGTTACCATTTGCACCGTTTGTGATAGTGCTTGTTTGTACACCAATTGGCTTACTCCACCACCTGACAAGGCAATGTCTTCAACCTCCTGTAAGCCTTCTGGATCTTCGGTTTGGTCATCATCTAAAATACCAATTACATTAACCGTGATCCCCTGTTGATGCGCTAATGCTGCTGTAGCAGCTGGATCTTCCCCTTTATTAGAGCAACCATCCGTGATTAATAGAATTTGTTTCAAAGTCCCCTTTTTCATCATCAAACACCTCCAACTTATTCCTTTACCATCTTCGCCATTAGAAGGACAATTTATACATAAAAAACTACCTCAAAACAATAACTTTTCTTGTTTTGAGGTAGTTTATTAGTTTTATTCCTCTATTGCGACCAAAGAACAGGAAAATCCCACTTACTTATTGAGCCTTATCTTGATAGATTGGAACAGATGACCATTCCGGGGTATTTTTCTTTATTTTTGCCACCAATACCGTCATATCATCCTCAATGGCTCCTGACCTTGTACGTACGACTTCCTCAAGCAATAGATCAGCAATTTCCTGAGGGTCGTCCGTTTCCATTTCACGAATTTTTCGCTTCACCCATATATCAGTATTTTCTACATGTTTTGGTCCTTCAAAAATACCATCACTCATCATAATCAATAGATCCTCTGCCATTAATTGCTCACTTACAATGTCTACGTCAAATTCCTGAATAATACCAATTGGTAAATTACTAGCTTCAATTTTTCGCATTTCGTCCCCGCGTTTAATAAAACTAGGTGTCGACCCTATTTTTAGGAAGCGAACAAATGCATTATGCAAATTGATGACAGCCAAATCTAATGTAGCAAACATTTCATCTGTTGTCCGTAATGCTAGAATGGAATTAATGGACTTAATCGCTACTTTTTCCGGAATACCTGTTTGTAAAATCTGCTGGAGAAGCCTTAATGTTTCTCCACTTTCTTCATTTGCTCGTGCACCATTTCCCATTCCATCACTTATTGCCATCGCATATTTCCCAGCGCCTAGTTCAATCATCGTATAACTATCACCTGAGACTATACCACCACCCTTGGCGGCATGTGCAACACCAGTTTCCACTGCAAACTCCTTTGCGGATCCAAATTGAAGGAAGGAGTATCCATTTGGAAAAGGAGAAATCTCGTCATGCTTTAATATAATTGTTTCGTTTAATATATCGGATAGCACAGGAGCAATTAATTTTTCACCTTCTCCACGATATTCATAAAACGAGACGGCCATTTCAATATCTACGTTTCCTTTTTCCAATTGATAGACATCCAGTTTTTCCAATTCAATTCCTAATGACTTTAAGGCATGTACTATTTGCAGTTCCTGTTTTTCATGATGTTCGCGTTCCTTTAGTATTTCTTTAGCGAAGTCTTCCATCACTTCTGATACGCCTTGTAATTGTTCTGCTACTAATCGTTTGCTTTCCAAAACTTGCTTTTTCAACTTTCGATTTGCATCAAAATAGGACATTTCCTCTTTCATCGTATCCATTACTCTTTTGGACTTAACACAATGGTTCTCAAAATCTCGTACTACCTTTCGATTCGGTTCATGTCCATCCATATATTCATCTTTCATTTCTTCCATTAATGAATACGTTTTATCAAATTGTTGCTGCCAGCAGCGCTCCTTCATGAAGCAGGTTTGACATGTCTTTTCCGTTACCTGACTTAAAAAGTAGTCGGTTTCCCTTTGTGTTTCTGCTTCATCTTCAGAGAAATTCTCTGCATTAATAAAACTCTTTGACAATGCAGCAAAGACATCTGAAAATTGCTCCACCCGCTTAGCTGTTACGTTTCTAACTTTTTGTAAATACTGTTCTTGTTCATTTGTGTGTTCTTCCGTACCTGGAATATAGCGAGATATTTGTTTAAACCAACTTGCTGGTGTAATAAAAAATAAAAAGATAGCTGCCAAAGATTCAATAAATGAAGGGACAATTGTTCCTGTATCTCCATAAATCCCAACTAAAAATGTTCCAACTAATAACCCGGTTGCTACTCCTATTTTTCTTCCTTCTTTTAACAAACCTCCTAGTAATCCAGAGAATGCTAGAAGGCTCATCTGATAGAGACTTGCTACGTTTGCTAAAGATAGAATTAGACCAGCTACTACTCCAACCGTAGAACCAATCGCTGCCCCACCGACAAAAGCCAGGATTAAGACAAAATAACGAGATAATACTTGTTCAATAGAGGCATCATATAATTCCCAGCCTACCGTTCCGGTTAAGATAGAGGCGATTAAAATAATCATACAAACAATTTCTTCATTTTTTAAAGATGGTTTGTATCGTTTGGGTGATAATAACGGAACACTCTGCATAAAAATTAATACTAAGATCGTTCCTAGTACTCCCTCAACCAGTAATAACATCCAATCATACGAAGATAGTTGTCCGTTAAGGGAAGATAAAAATAATCGAGGTGCCACCGTTGCCAAAAATACAAATAGTGGGATCTTGACCTGTTGATGCCTCGTATTCTTAAAAACCCCAGCTAGCAAGATAAATAAAAACATAGCAATTCCAATAAATATACTATGATTAAATGAGAAGGTTAATGCACCAACTAGTATTGCTAGCATAGCCTTTGGAGCATGACTTTTCTGTATAAACCATAACGTTGCCAAAAATGCAACGGCAAAAGGAGATACAGCAGACAAGATCACAGCTCGTCCTAATAGAAATCCAACAATGACAAACAGCCATCCTTTATCAATTAAAATTGTTTTAATACGTGTATAAATACCTCTTCGAATCTTCTCCAGGTTGGTTTGTTCTACATCTAAGGCTTTCGTTTCCACTCTTGGAATTGAATCCATCATATTTAAACCACTCCCTCTAAATAGCATACTAAACCATGATGAATTCTTTTTTTGTCAAAACAAGGAGCAAATTATAAAAATCGTTCGACTTGTTTCAATGAGTAACAACAAAAAATGAGGCTGGGACAAAACCCAGTAAATTAATATAAGCGTGTTCCTTACCGTTTTTTGATGGTAAGGGACACGCTTATTATTTTGCATTGAATTTTCTGATTTTGTAGTAAACAAAAAGGACACCATCTGATAAAATTAAAGTACGACCAATAACTTTTTTCGGAGGTGTCCTTATGTCGTATTATAACATGAACCAAGTAGTTTTACCTATGGATTTAGAAATGAAATTAAAAGAAAATGACATTGCCTTTGCGATTAATAATTTAGTAGAGAGTATTCCTGAAGAGGCTTTTGAACCGTTTAGAAAAGAGACAGGCCGTCCACCTTACCCTGCACGAATGATGATGAAGATTATTTTATGCGGCTACACACAGTTTGCCTTTTCTGGAAGAAAGATTCAAGCGTTAGTAGAGGATAGTGTCCGTATGATGTGGTTAGCTCAAGGTCGTGAGCCTAGTTATAAAACCATCAATCGTTTTCGTGTCGACCCTTATGCGAAAGAATTACTGCGTGAATGCTTTGTCCAATTTCGTTCCCAGTTAGTAAAAGAGGAAAAGATTGAAGAAGAAGCTATTTTCATAGATGGAACAAAGCTGGAAGCCAATGCGAATAAATTCACGTTTGTTTGGCGGAAATCAGTTGAAAAATATAGTGCTAGTTTGGTTGATAAGTCGAATCAAGTGTATGAAGAGCTGATTGAAAAGCAAATCATTCCGGAAATAGAGCGCGACGATTTTGATGAGTTATCCATCGAAGAAATGAAAGAGATTGTGGAAAAATTGAGCGAAAAAATCGAGGCCTACGACCAAAAAATAGAAGCAAGTGACCTAGGTGAAGAACGGAAACAGCTACGTTCTGATCGAAAGGAACCAAAACAATATCGTAAGCAATTTGAAGATTTTATTAGGCGCAAACAAAAGTACCAAAAGGACATGGAGATTTTCCATGTTCGCAATAGTTACTCCAAAACAGATCATGACGCTACTTTCATGCGGATGAAAGATGACTATATGATAAATGGCCAGTTGAAGGCCGGTTATAATATACAACTCGCAACAGAAGGTCAATATGCGCTCGCTTACGATATTTTTCCGAACCCAACGGACACGCGCACCTTGATTCCCTTTCTGAACACGATCGAGGAAAAATTCTTTGAGCTACCAAAATATATCGTAGCAGATGCAGGGTATGGTAGTGAACAAAATTATGAAGATATTATCGAGAACCGTAATCGAACTCCCCTTATTACTTACAATCAATATCGAAAGGAGAAGAAAAAGAAATATAAGAACAACGCTTTTCATGTCGACAATTGGGAATACAATGCAGATGAGGATGCATTTACGTGTCCGAATGGAAAGAAAGTGCGATTTAGCCATATCTCCCACCGCACCGACAAATACGGATATACACGAGAATTTAAAGTGTACGAATGTGAGGACTGTACAGGCTGTCCACTTCGCGATTTATGCACGAAAGCAAAGGTAGGAAACAACCGCAAAGTATCCCGAAATGAAAAGTGGGAATCACAAAAAGAATATGTCAGAGAGAAGCTTTCGGACGAGAAAACTGGTGAAATTTATGGGAAACGTAAAATTGACGTAGAGCCAGTCTTCGGATTTCTGAAGGCTAATTTGGGTTTCACTCGAATGTCCGTCAGGGGCAAAGAGAAAGTGAAAAATGAACTAGGATTCGCGTTAATGGCGGTAAACTTGAGGAAGTATACCGCCAAAAATGGCAAATCAATATTAAAAAACAAAAGTGACTCCACAAAAAATGGTTCCGTGCGATTTTTAATCGCTCGGAACCATTTTTTTATTACTTTTGGCTAGTTTTGTCCCAGCCTCATTCATCGTAAAGCAAATCTTCAATTAGTTGGGTATTCTTCACTCCTAATTTTATCCCGTTAAAGTGGGGGTTTACAATGTACTTGCAGTGCTAATGCAGACAATGGACAGCACATCACGTCACCATCTATGTCGGTCCGCCCGTTATATAAGGGGTAAAAACCGTTTCATAATTTGAATCGTAGCAGCATGTAATCCTTCGTGATATATTGTCCGAATTAATGCCTGCTCAACCGTATGTATTCCCATTTCAGTAGGCTCAAACTCCTCATCCATGCGTGTTATATAGTTTGTTTCAATCACTTTCGGTTGCTCGTTTAGAAGGATAATTAACTGATTCAGAGAAGGAGTTTCATCCGAAAAGTTATCTGGATTGGTCCCAAATCCAAACCAATTGGTAAATGAATCATCGATTAAATCCCTTTCTTTTGTGACTGTCTGAATCCATAGGTATTGATCCAAATATATATGGCCTAAATTCCATCGTATATTATTGTTGAAGCCATCAGGAGTATAATCAGCCTGAGATGTGGTTATATCCTTTACTAAGGATAAGGTTTCTTCTCGATACGTTTTCATTTGTCTAAAAAGAACCTTTATTCTTTTATCCATATACCTACTTCCTTTCAAATGTTTCTAACTGTATTCGCTTCCCCCTTCTAAAATTCCTTTAATATTATGTCGAAATAAATAAATCTATTGACACGATTCGAATCCTCATGTAATATATTTTTTGTTGACTTAACATGGCGGTGTAGCTCAGCTGGCGAGAGCGTACGGTTCATACCCGTGAGGTCGGGGGTTCGATCCCCTCCGCCGCCACTCATTAATCTAATCCTGTCCCTATCTGAGGAGCAGGATTTTTTATTTCACTTAGTCACTGTTGATGGATTATGCGATATAATTCTTGTAGCTATAGTTAAAAATTTAAATGACGATTGTTTAGCGTTTCGACAACCGCTACGGAAATACATTACGCTTTCCGCGGGAACAGCATGTGTCCGAAGACCCCGCATTGATGCGCCTACGTCTACAAGTAACTCTTCGAAGCCAATTCCTCGGCGCAAGGGAACAAAGAAGCATATTCAAGTAGTTCCCTGGCTGAGGCCGTGCCCGTGGAAAGCGAAGCATTCTGCTGTAGCGGTATTCTAAAACTACATCCATTAGTAATGGAAATTCGAAACAAAATGTTACGTCGCATTATATACATAAAGCTCATTAATACCTTTTTCATTAGCAATAAAGAAAAAGCAGGTACCAAATTTTGAATAGGTACCTGCTTTATATTCCCTACATCGGATAGCAACCGATGTTCCGTCATTGACAATTAGTATTATGATTTAAAAGTTATAGAGCATTCTCTATAGACAGCAACTGCTATCCTCTCTTAGCACCTCGACCCCCACGTCTGGATTCCGTGTGCTTCTTTAAAGAGGCTAAACGGTCTTCAGAATCTTTAAGAAAACGGTTCATTTTTGCTTCAAACGATTCCGTGCGTTCTTTAGTGTTTCTTTGACGTACCGGTTTATCTTTGGCTTTTTTTATCGATAAACCTATCTTACCATCCTTTTCGACATTAATAACTTTAACTTTTACCTCATCACCAACAGATAAATGTTCATTAATGTCTTTAACATAGTTGTCGGCAACCTCACTAATATGGACAAGGCCAGTAGTTCCTTCTCCGATTTCAACAAAAGCACCAAAATTAGTGATTCCTGTTACCTTCCCTTGCAGCTTGCTGCCTACTTCGATTGACATAAAAAAAATGCTCCTCCTTAAGATTTTAAATATACTCACTTATATATTATAGCTAAGCTTGTAAAAGTGTGTCAATATGACGGGTCTTCCTCAGGAATTTTAAAAATTAATTCCCCTTCCTTGGATAAAAAGTAATTTGTACGGGCAATATCAAGTATATATTCTTCATCATTCAGTAATTTAATTTCTTCTTTGTATTTTTCCTCGTTATCTTTTAATTTTTCCAATTGGCTTTGTAATTGTTTATATTCTTCAACTTTTTCAGCATGTACAGATCTTTGTTTAAAATGGTATGTTGTCATGGTTCCTACTGTAAGAGCCACTATGACCGAAAATAAAACAAGACGTCGAATCAAACGTTTCTTTTTCCTCTTTTGTCTTTCTATGTAAGCATCATATTGCTGCATATAATTTGAATCTAATCTTGCTACTGTTTTTCTTTTCTCAGGCATAGCTTTACCTCCTCTTTAATGCAATATACTCTAGCCATTTTTTATATATATTCTTTATTTTACTATAAAATCCTGCTAGATTGTGAAAAAATACGTGGATTTTTTTTGGTAGCATGCGGTATATTACATTAAGCATCCATTTAATTGGAGATAGGAGGATAAATAATACATACTTTAGTACAACGAAAATTGCATTAACTATAAATAGGATAATAGTAATCATTGCTTGTACAATATACTTAACTGGTGTAAAAACTAAGCTATTTACAACTCTTGCAAGGAACTCATAGATGTCAATTCCAATTACAATTAATCGTTCTAATAACCGTTTATATATGTTTGCAGCGATTACTTGATAGATCGAAAAACCAAGTAAACCTGCCACAAACACATATACCCTTAACTCACCAGAATTAACGCGAAATAAAATATAATACAAGATAAATGTTTGTGTTAGCCAAAAGCTAACCTCCATGAAATAAGCCAAAAATGTACGACTTTTCCAATGCCTCGCAAATCGTCGGAATGTTTCTTGAGCTATTCCTAAATAAAAGCCCCCTAAAACCATTGCGATCATTGTTAGGAACTGTACACTTAACGTCATTTAAATAGCTTGCTAAAGAACCCTTTAGCTTTCTCCTGCTGGTATTCATCTACATAGGAAAGCTCATAGATTTTTCCTTTAATTGACACGACACCTTCACTAACATCCAAATTCTTCAGCTGTAAATTTTGGCCACGGACAATCAGATAACCCATAACCGTTTCCAGTAAAAATTCCTCATTGTCAAAGCTATCTACTTCTTTAACACCTGTAATCTCTAATAACTTACGATTATTAATTTTTAATTGGTGATCCTGTTGTTGAACATTTCTAGTACTCGTTTCTTTATCATAATAATGGTTCATATGCCTTCCTCCCTTATCAATAATACTTTATGAATGGAAGGACAAGTATAGAACTTTAAGCGTTAATTTTTTCTTCTTTTATTACATTGTATAGCATACTTGCTTCATCCTTTTTTACAGTCTCTTTTAAAGACACTACCTCAAGAGTTACTAGTTTCTGACCAAATTTAATTGTTAATTCGTCTCCGATAGCAACTGTTGATGAAGCTTTTGCTTGATTTCCGTTAATTGTTATCCTACCTTGGTCAGCAACTTCTTTTGCCAATGTACGTCGTTTTATTAACCTAGAAATTTTTAAAAATTTATCTAAACGCATTCTATCACTCTCTCTTCTTAGCTTGATTCCAATAATAGTCCATTTCCTCTAGAGATGATTGATCCATTTCTTTTCCATTTTGTTGAATTTGTTCCTCAATATAGGAAAAACGAGAAATGAATTTTTGGTTTGTTTGATTTAAGGCTATTTCTGGATTTATTTTATAATAGCGAGAAATATTTGCTAGGACAAATAAAATATCTCCTAATTCCTTTTCTATCTCACCCATGTTTTTCTCCGCTATTGCTTCTTTTACTTCCTCAATCTCCTCATCTAGTTTTTTCCAGATATCTTGAACATCATCCCAATCAAATCCAACTTTTGCAGCTTTTTTTTGTAATTTGTAGGCTTTTGCTAATGAAGGTAAATGGTTAGGGACACCATCAAGTATCGATTTTCTATGTTCCCCTTTTTCTTCTTTTTTCAAGACATCCCAATTCTTATAAACATCGTCAACGGTATTTACTTTCGTATCTTGAAATACATGGGGATGACGGTGAATCATTTTTTCTGTAATAGAACGGATGACATCATCAATTGTAAAATAGCCGTCATCTTCACCAATTTGACTATGGAGCATGACCTGTAGCAAATTATCCCCTAATTCTTCAATAATACCTTCATCATCTTCATCATCAATTGCTTCGATAAGTTCATAAACTTCCTCAATAGCATATTCTCTTAAAGACTCATGGGTTTGCTCCCTATCCCATGGACAACCGTCTGGCCCTCGAAGTATCGCAATTACTTCTCTTAACCGGGAGAAGGAATGGTTCAATAAGTCCTTAGGTGCCGGTGGAATATATACACTGGTTAGGTTACTTACCTCCAGGGAACGATCAAGTTCTTCTAGGTTAAGTTGTTGAATTCTTTCCTGTTCACTCCCTGCTGCCTCTACAACGGTTATGACATAGTCAGCTGGTAAATCTTCTAGTAACGCAAGCTTTACCTCCGAAGCAATCATCTTATCATACACTTGGCAGAAAACAAGATGGTTACGATAATTTAGTTCCGATCGGTTAAACGCTGTACCATCAACAAATTGAAAGCCTTCAATTGGGTCGATCTTTAAGGACGTAAATAAATCGTCTAAGTAGCTTTGCCCTCCAAGGATCTTCGTTTCTACATTAGGGTCCTCCAGCAATAATTGGACTGTTTTTTCTGCAAGCATTGGGTGTCCTGGGACAGCATAAATAATCGCATTCGTTTCAGCTTGAGCCTTTAACTTCTCAACAATCATTTGATAAACTGCTTCGAACTCATCATGTTTTTCGTATACATCATCAAATGATTGAAAAGATACTCCCTCGTCTTGCAGTTGACCAATTACAGGGTGATCCATTGTGCGCACAAAAATGGACTTGTTTGCAGTTGTCAATTTTTTATAAATACCTAAGGATAATTGGTCAATATTACCTGCTCCAAGGCCAATAATTTCTATTTCCACGTTACTTCCTCCTTTGTAACCGGGTTAATTTTGAAGCGAATGGTAGCATTGCTAATTCTTTTTCAGTAAACGCCCCGAATCGTATAAGCAAACTAATATATATTCCCCCACCAATAACAACAATCGATACGATGTATACAAGTAATCCAACTCTTGAAAAAGATAAACGACCACCTGTAATTAATTCCATTAATAATAGAAATCCAATCATGGAGCTTGCTGCAATTAAAAATGACTTCCACTGTACTTTTTTGAACATAGTTAACCCCTGGTGCTTCCGTTTTAATTCAAATAATGCGATAGTGCATAACGCCAATAGACTAAATACAGTTGCTAGCGCGGCCCCTGTAACTCCCAAAGTAGGTACCAATAACTGATTCCCAATCCATTTGATAAATAAAGCTCCTAAAATAAATCCTGCTGTTCTTTTGATATAACCTAATCCTTGTAAGATGGATAGGGCGGTTATCGAAATCGAGCTTAACACAATAGCAACAACTAAAACCCGTAACGTAGCTGTTCCTTCATCATTTTGAAACAATAATACATTCGCTTCTGGGAAAATAATTATTAACCCAATGGTAGCACCTGCAGCAATATAAAAACTAAATACTACCGAGCTTTGAACCCTTTTATAGAAAGCATCTCTATCTGCCTTTAAATTCCGTTGTGTAATCGCAGGTATTAGTGCAAGGGCAAACGAAGATCCTAATACCGTTCCAAGCTGTATTAAAGGTTGACCTCGATCATAAACACCTTTTGTTTCCATTGCTTGATACGAAGTTAACCCATATTCCACCAAACTTGGTATAAGCGTAAACGAATCTGCAAATTGAAGTAACAGCAATATCATGTGATTCATAGAGGCCACTACACCAAAAGTCAGAATGGTACGCATATAGTAGTTCCATGGGATAGGATAGTTGTCATTAGAAACTGGTTTATACTTTATAAAAAAAAGAAACAATATGAAAATTGATCCACATACGCCAATCAGACCAGCTACTCCACCTGCTTTACCAATCTCATATATATTTAATCCCTGTGTTGCTACTAAATACGCGGCACCAATAATAATACCTACTCGAAACAATTGCTCACCGATTTGGGAGAGTGCTGTCGGTACCATAAAAAACTCACCTTGAAACACTCCGCGAAGCAAAACAGAAAAAGGTAATAATAAAAAGACAAAGGCTGCCATTTTATATGTATTTGTTAAATGACGATCGCCAACCCAAACAGCAATTGAATCTGCATTTAATCGTAAAAATAAAAACAATGCAAGGTTAATTCCAATTAAGATTAGTAAGACTGGTAAATAAAAATTTCTAAAGGATAAGTTATTACCATTTCCCTTTAAATCCACGGTTATTTTAGATATTGCCGAGGGAAAACCATATAAGCCTAGTACAAGAGCAATGCCTAAAATTGGATAAACCTGTTGATACACATAAAAGCCAACATCTCCAGTTAAATTTTGTAATGGAATTCGGTAACCAGCGCTTAAAACCTTACTAATTAATCCAGCTAAAGTAAGGAGTAAAGCCCCTTTAACCATTTTATCTGATGCCATAATATACTTCCCTTTTATCTCTCATACACTCAATTTATGTATACTTACGTCATATGCAATCATTATAGCATACATAGTTAGCAATATATTTAAGAAACGAAGAAGTACATTTTATTGTTCATTTCTTATATAACGCATCCCGTTAACCAATAAATAATTGGTCAGAATCTCATGGATTGTTACGAATTAAAAAAAGGGGTAAAAATCAGCCATCAACCAATTTTTACCCACCTACCTCTATAGACGTTATTCCATTTGTTTTGCGAGAAAGCTTGCTGCAGTCTCTACAGATTTCTGTTCAACTTCACTAAGCTTGCCTTCTCTAGAAAATATCATCACACAACCAATTGGGTCACCATTAGCAATTATTGGGCTAAGACAGTATGCGTTCAATTCTTCTTCTTTTCCTTGAAGTATTTCTACATTTTTTGCTTCAGTTTCTGTTATAACAGAACGGTTTTCAATTGCTTTTTCTAACTGTTGGCCTATGTTTTGGTTTAAGTAATCTTTTTTAGATTCTCCTGCTACGGCTATTATTTCATCTCGATCACAGATTATGACCGGAAAGTGAAGTGAGTCAAATAAAGCTTGAGCATATTCTGTTGCAAAATTTCCTAGTTCGTTGATTGGGGAATACTTCTTAAGAATTACCTCACCTTCACGATCAATAAAAATTTCTAATGGATCTCCTTCACGTATACGTAATGTTCTTCTAATTTCTTTCGGGATGACTACTCTACCTAAATCATCAATCCGTCTTACAATTCCTGTTGCCTTCATTCGTATGAAGCCTCACTTTCTATGATGATCTTTTTAGGCGCACCTTAAAATCTTAGCCTTTTATTTGCACTAATGGTGAAAGAGTATGTTTTTGATATTTATCAAAAACAGAAAACTAAATGGACACAACTTGCTTTCCTATTCCTCTCTGAATGGGAAAATAACACCAGTTGTGTTTGCTTAGTATTGATCATCTTTGAAAGAAGTATACATGATATACCAAAATCTGTTGTTATCGATTAACATTTTCCAATTTTGCTATGAACTTGCCAATGATTTCATAACGCTGGTACATCGTATCTCGAGATGGCTTATACACGACTTTTAATTTATTATTTTCCGTTCCTAATTGAATCCCTCTATCAAATTCATTTGCTAGCTCAAACAATTTCGCACCATCAATCTGTTGACTTCGTTCTTCACTTAGGATTAATTCGATTTTCTTACTCTTTTCCGTAATCGTTTCTACACGTTCCTTCTTCGCTAAACGCTTTAAGTCAGAAACAATGATTAAATTTTCTACCTCTTCTGGATAGTCACCAAATCTGTCAATTAATTCATCTTTCAAATCATCCATATCTTCTTGTCCTGTAATGGTTTGAAATTGCTTGTACATATCAATTTTTTGTTTTTCATCAACAATATATGACTCCGGTATATAAGCATCAATTGTCAATGCAAGCTCTGGCTCAAAAGGTTGAATTTCATCTAATTCTTTACCTGCTTTTCTTGCGTCAATTGCATCTTTAAGCATTTGATTATACATATCAAAACCAACCGAATCAATGAATCCATGTTGCTGAGCACCAAGAAGGTTACCTGCTCCACGGATGGAAAGGTCTCGCATCGCAATTTTAAATCCAGAACCTAGCTCTGTAAATTCCTTAATAGCCTGCAATCGCTTCTCAGCTACCTCTGTTAGCACTTTGTCTTTCTGATAGGTGAAATATGCATAAGCAACGCGATTGGAACGCCCTACCCGACCTCTTAATTGGTAAAGCTGACTAAGTCCCATACGATCCGCATCATAGACAATTAAAGTATTTACGTTTGGAATGTCCACACCGGTTTCAATAATGGTAGTACTTACTAAGACATCATATTCACCTTCTAGGAAACCAAACATAACATTTTCTAATTCCGTTTCATTCATCTGCCCATGGGCAACAGCAACTCTAGCATCATCTACTAGCATGCCAATATCCCGAGCCATTTTATCAATATTTTCTACTCGGTTATACAAAAAGAAAACTTGTCCTCCTCTAGCCATTTCACGTTCAATAGATTCTCTAATTAATATTGGATTATACTCTGCGACATAGGTCTGAATTGGAAAACGATTTTCCGGAGGAGTTTCAATGACAGACAAATCTCGAACACCTAACATGGACATATGTAAGGTCCTTGGGATCGGTGTTGCTGTTAGAGTTAGAACATCAATATTAGACTTCAGTTGTTTAATTTTCTCTTTATGTTTTACACCAAAGCGTTGCTCTTCATCGACAATAAGTAAACCTAAATCATGGTATTGAATATCTTTAGATAATAATCGATGTGTACCAACAACGACGTCTACTAAGCCCCTATTCAAACCTTGGATAGTTTCTTTCTGTTGTTTTGCTGTACGAAACCTACTTAGTAAACCAATATTAATGGCATGATCCTGGAAGCGCTCGCGAATTGTTTCATAATGTTGTTGCGCTAATATTGTAGTAGGAACTAGTATTGCTACTTGCTTTCCATCTGCAACTGCTTTAAATGCAGCCCGAATCGCTACCTCTGTTTTACCATAACCAACATCTCCACATAGTAAGCGATCCATAGGACGTTCTCTTTCCATATCTGACTTAATTTCTGCGATACAACGCAATTGATCCTCTGTTTCCTGGTATGGAAATGATGCATCAAACTCACGTTGTAAATCGGAGTCGGGTGAAAAGGCATATCCTTTTCTTGCCTCTCTTTCGGCATATAACTTAATTAAGTCATCGGCTATATCTTCAACAGATGATTGTACTTTTCGTTTTACCTTTGTCCATTCACTGCCACCTAATTTATATAGCTTAGGCTCTTTTCCTTCTGAACCAACAAACTTTTGAACAAGGTCAATTTGTTCAATTGGAACAAATAGTTTGTCGTCACCAGAATATTTAAGTAACATATAGTCCTTATGCTTGCCACCAACTTCTAGTGTTTCAATCCCTAAGTATCGACCAATACCGTGATTGGCATGTACAACATAATCACCAATTTTTAATTCCTGGTAGTTTTTTATTCGCTCCGCATTGGAGATTTTCTGTTTTTTTCGTGTTCGTTTTGACCGCTTTTTAAATAATTCATTTTCCGTGATCAATACAAGTCGGTGCATCGGCATTTCGATACCACTACCAACATTTCCTACTACAATGGTTGGTCGTTCAACAGGTAGAACCAATTGGTTAGCTACATCAGATTCAATTTCATAATCGGAAAAAATAGATTGAATTTTCTCAGCCCGCTTTTCATTGGGTGCTAGAACAACAACGGAAAAACCGCCTTTTTCCCATCGAGTTAATTCATTTTTGAATAAGTGCATTTGTCCATGGAACTCCTGCATGGCTCTTGATGAAAGATTAATAATATTTTGCGGCTGGGTATTTGGTATATGCCTTAGAAAAACGGACATATATAGTCGCTGGACATTCATATTACCCCAAATTGTTTGCCAATCAAAAGAAAACTGGCTACCCTTAACCATTTTGTTCGATTCTAATAGGCTGCTATACCACTCCGCTTCTTCCATATCCAAATTGGTTGCAGTTTCGTGAATTCTGCTCATTTCATCCAGTATCATTAATCCATTTGCAGGTAGATAATCTAATAAACTAGCAGGGTTTTCATAAAGAAACCCAATATATTTATGCATCTCTGGAAAATGTTCAAAGTTTTTCAGACGGGAAATATCATGCTCGATTTCTTCCACTAATTCTTCTTTTGCTTGTGTCGTTTTCACCTTTTTCAACGTTTCTGCTAATGCTATTTCTAAACGTTGCGCTCCAGATAGAATATCTTCTTTTTGTAACAACAGCTCAGTTGCTGGTCCAATAATAATCTCTTGCTTCTTGTCTAGAGAGCGCTGTGAATCAGCATCAAAATAACGTATTGAATCAATTTCTTCATCAAATAACTCAATTCGCACTGGATTAGCTTCTGTTACTGGATAAATATCTATTATTCCACCTCGACGACTAAATTCTCCAGGTGTTGTTACCATCGACGCATGTTCATACCCCATATCAACTAAAGAACCTAAATAATCATCAACATTAATTTCTTGACCAACCGTGAAATTTAACTGGTATTTATCTAAATAGCTAGTAGGAGGTAACATTCGTTTGAGCGCTGCTACGGGTGCTATTAGAATCCCAGATTTTTTTGAAGACCATTCTGTTAATGATTCAATTCGCTGACTCTTAAGCTCCGGGCTTGAAATTGCTATTTCAGATGCGATTAACTCATTTACAGGATATAGATGAACATGCTCCTCTCCCATAAATGCAGCTAAATCATCATAGAGGGCTTGTGCCTGAACTAATTGGTAAGTAATGAAAAGGACAGGCTTCTTTGTTGCTTCCTCTATCATCGATACTAATAAACTTCTAGCTGAACCCGATAAACCTGCCACTAGTTGTTCGTTCATCCCATTAGAGATTCCTGCTAGTACCGATTGTATATCTTCTTTTGATTGTAAATAATTCGTTATTCCTCTCACACAAAAACCCCCATTAAAACATACAAGTCTTTCACTCGTAATACATGTAGAATGACTAGGTAAATAAAACTTCCGTTATTTGTTTACATAACTTTCATCGAGAAAAGGTCACAAGTAGAATTCGTGAGTCTATTCTCTACTAGCTTTTTTTAGGATGCTATCCATTTTCTTATCCTTGGTAAAACGCAAAAATGCCTTGGTTTATCAAAACCAAAGCCTGTCCTTTCTTTTATTGAATGAAGTAATCTAATTCATGGTATTCTGGGTGATGTCCTAAAGACTCTTCACAGTTTTCGCAAATTGCCTGAATTTGAACATCTCCGCTTTCTGTATAATCAATCATCTCTTTTTTATCCTCATCTGATAATTTATCCCATCCAAGAACCGATGTATCTACTATTTGTTGCTCGAGCCGTCCAATAGTGCCTCCACAATGCCTACACTTATAGACTATTGACATGATAATAACCTCCTCGAATAAACCGTTTAGATATATTTTTAAGTTTATCCGAAAAGGATATTTTTATACGATAATATATATGTTTCCATTAGGAATTAAATTCGTTCATAACCTCTAAAAATGGTTTCTCCAACCATCTTTCACAAGCATGTACAGCATTTTCAATGCTTTCAGATACTGCTTCTTCTTCACTTTTTGGGAAGGTTCCTAACACATAATCTACTACAGGAACAGCATTAGTTGGTCTACCAACTCCAATCCGAAGCCGTTTAAACTCTTTCGTACCTAAATGATCAATAAGAGATCGTATTCCATTATGACCTCCATGCCCACCCTTTTGGCGCAATCGAATCCTCCCAGTTGGTAGATCTAAATCATCATAGATTACTAACACATCCCCAGGGTCTATTTCATAAAAGTCTATAAGTGGTTTTACGGACTGACCAGAAAGATTCATATAGGTCTGAGGCTGGAGTAGTACGACCTTATCACCGTGAAGATGTTCTATTACATGTTTCCCTTGAAATTTATCCTTTTTTAATGGCCCCCATGCATTACGTTTTAATAACTCATCAATAACCATAAAGCCAATGTTATGTCGTGTTTTTTTATATTTTCTACCTGGATTCCCTAAACCTACAATACATTTCATTACTATACGTCCCTCGTTTAACATGAATTAACGTCTCTTATTACCTGTTACTTGCGACTAAAATACAACAATCCCTCCTGATAGGTAATGGTTAACACATTTTTCCTAAAGGAGGGGATTGATTATTTTTGATTAATCTTCGTTTCGTTCGGTTTGAGCTTCTCCAACTAACTCAGGTTCTGCATCTTCATTTTCTATTCCTTCAACATCTTCATCTGTTGTAGGAGTTAGAATTGTAACAACTGTCGATTCCTCATCGTCCAGTATTTCATAATTGGCAGCTTTCGGTAAATCTTTTACCGTTAAAATATCACCCGTATCCAATGATGAAACATCTACTGTTATTTCCTCTGGAATTTGATTTGGCTTTGCTCGAACTTGGACTTCATACAATGCTTGTTGTAAAACGCCACCATCTTTTACTCCTTGAGGTTCACCTTCTAATCTAACGGCAACAGCAACATCCATTTCTTCTGCCATATTGACAACGTAGAAGTCTGCATGAATCAACTCATCTTTTATCGAGTCCATCTGATAATCATGTAGCATCACATCTACAGGAGTATCATTTGCTATATCCAATGAAATGACTGCATTTCGGCCTTCATCTCGTACTGTTTTGACAAGTTCTATACTATCTACAGCAACTGATTTTGACTCCTTATCTTTTCCATATACAACTGCGGGAACTTGTCCGCTTTCTCTGAGTTTTCTTGTTGTCGATCTTGCATGATCTGCTCTTTTTGTTGCTTTCAACGTAACTGACATGAATTAATCATCCTCCATTATTTGAAAACTAGATTATCATCCAAGCTGTTAGACAAACTTTCTCATGTATGAAATGTCTCTATCAAAATGCTCTATATAGTAAAATTCCCCTAAATAATCAAATCTAAACCTTTAATCAAATAAAATACTTACAGATTGTTCTTCATGAACCCGAATAATTGCTTCTCCGATTAGTGGAGCAACTGATAATTGGGTTACTTTATCAATCTTCTTCTCATCAGGAAGAGGAATAGAATTTGTTATTACTAATTCTTTAATTTGTGAACTTTCGATACGTTCCATTGCAGGTCCTGATAAAACTGGATGTGTGCAGCAAGCATATACTTCCTTAGCTCCATTCTCTATCAACGCATTAGCTGCAAGAGTAATTGTACCTGCAGTATCAATAATATCATCGATTAGAATAGCTGTTTTCCCTTCAATATTACCTACAATATTCATGACTTCCGCAACATTGGGGCGAGGGCGTCTTTTATCGATAATTCCAATTGGAGCTTTCAGACGATCTGCCATTTTACGCGTTCTTGTAACTCCTCCATGATCAGGAGAAACAATAATTAAATCATCAAAATTCTTCGCTTCAAAGTAATCTGACAGAATTGGCACACCTTGTAAATGATCGATAGGTACATCGAAAAATCCTTGAATTTGTGGTGCGTGAAGGTCAAGGGTTATCACTCGATCTGCACCAGACGTTTCCAATAAATTGGCAACTAATTTCGCCGTAATCGGTTCTCTAGATCGTGATTTACGGTCTTGTCTGGCATACCCATAATATGGCATTACAATATTAATCGATCTAGCAGATGCACGTTTTAATGCATCAATCATAATTAAAAGCTCCATGATGTGCTGGTTCACTGGTGTGCTAGTAGATTGCACTACATAAACATCGCAACCACGTACACTTTCTTCAATGTTGATTTGGATTTCGCCATCGCTAAATGAAGTTACTGTACATTTTCCTAATGTTGTTCCAATGTGTTCCGCAATTTCTCCTGCTAATTTACGGTTCGAATTTAATGTAAATACTTTCAATGCTGCGTCTTTATAAGTCGATGCCATGGATTTACCCTCCGTTAATCTTTTTTCCTATTTTTAATTCTTGCTGCATATCCTTCTTTATTCGTCTGTCTTGCCCGTGCGATAGATAATGATTCACCTGGTACGTCTTTGGAAATTGTTGAACCTGCCGCAACATACGAACCTTTTCCAATAGTTACAGGTGCAATTAAGTTTGAATTACAACCAATAAAAGCATCATCTTCAATCGTTGTTAAGTATTTATTTTTACCATCATAGTTCACTGTTATTGTACCACAACCGACGTTTACATTACTTCCAACTTGCGCGTCTCCTATATAACTTAAGTGAGACACTTTACTACCCTCGCCAAGCGTAGATTTTTTAATTTCTACAAAATTTCCGATCTTAGCTCCATTTCCAATATTTGCCTCAGGTCGAATGTGGGCATATGGACCAATGTTAACCCTGTCACCAATTTTACTGTTGGTCGCAACACTTTGTTTGATAACAGTTGATTCTCCAACAATGCAATTTGTAAGCTCCGTATGTGGTCCAACCTCTGCATCTGCTTTAACAGTGGTTTCCCCACGAAGAATGGAACCAGGATGAATGACAACATCTTGTTCAATAACTACTTCGGGGTGAATATACGTATTATCTGGATCAATAATCGTTACTCCATTACGCATATGTTGTTCATTAATTCGTTTTTTCATCGTCTTTTCCGCTTTTGCTAGTGCTACTCTATCATTTACACCTAGTGTTTCCTCGAAATCGGGCGTCACATATGCACTTACTTTTTCCGATTTGTTTTTTAATATTTCAATTACATCCGTTAAATAATATTCACCTTGTGAGTTGTCGTTAGAGACTTCTTGCAATGCTTCAAACAAGGCTTTATTATCAAAGCAATATGTACCTGTATTTATTTCTTGAACACGGAGTTCTTTCTCATTGGCATCTTTATGTTCTACAATTCGTTCTACTTGGTTATTTTCATTCCGAATTATTCTCCCATAACCTGTAGGGTCTGGAGCAATAGCCGTTAAAATAGTCGCCTTAGAATTTTGTTTTTCATGATGTTCAAATAAATCTAAATAGGTTTGGTCCGTAATTAACGGGGTATCACCACAAACAACGATCGTGGTTCCATCTTTATCTTTTAATAATTGTTCTGCTTGTATCACTGCATGACCAGTTCCTAACTGTTCTGCCTGTAACGCAAATTGACTCTCCCTACCTAATTGATCCTTCACTAATTCAGCACCATGACCTACTACGGTTACTACTTCATCAAGGTTAACTGCTTTTACTTGATCTAAAACATGTTGAACCATTGGGCGCCCCAACACGGGATGAAGCACTTTATAAAGTTTTGATTTCATTCTTGTACCTTGCCCAGCAGCAAGAATGATTGCATAACGTTTTGCCACGAGAAAACCTCCTATTTCTACTTATCCAAGATGCAATTTATTAAAAATTAATTATTTCTTAATCCATAATGAATATATCTTAAATAGAAGTTCATTTCAACAATTACAGACATGAATTAGCAATCATTACTTACTAGCTAGAGATAATATATTATTCCAAAAAAAAGAAGGCCAATCCTGGAAGATTAGACCTCTTGATGTTTAAAATTTTTACAACTTAGGAAGCTCCTGCTTCCTCGTATTCAACTTCCTCACCTGCACGACGATATTCTTCTAATACCGCATCTTGGATCTTACCTCGCGTATTAGAGTTTATCGGATGTGCAATATCTCTAAATTCGCCATCTGGAGTACGTTTTGATGGCATAGCGACAAATAAGCCGTTATTTCCGTCGATTACACGGATATCGTGGACTACAAATTCTTGATCCAACGTAATAGATGCTATTGCTCGCATTCTTCCCTCTGTATTTACGCGGCGTAATCTTACGTCAGTTACTTCCATGTTGTTTCACCCCTTTGCAAAATTAACTTAATTAGATAATTCTACAAATAAAACATAAATCCTGCTTAAAATTGAAAAAAGTTTAATTATTTACACAAAAAGGTAATCATACTCGAAAAAACATTAATATAAGCACTTGTTAAGCAAGTATGACTTGAATAGCTTAACAAAAAAACCTTCATCCTGGGTTGGACAAAGGTTTTCTATATTATTTATTTCGAAAAATTACCTGGTTGAACTTGAATTCGTTTTTTTATCATGTCAACATCTGATATTTTCACTAATGATGTATAATCCTCAACAACACGGTCTTCTTCCTCGTCATCAGCTTCAGCTAATACACCAATAGCTGCCACATTCGCATTAAATTCCTCTAAAAGATTAATCATTCCAGTAATGGTGCCTCCAGCTTTCATGAAGTCATCAATAATACAAACATTCGCATCCTCTTGCAAGCTACGTTTTGTTAATACCATTGTTTGAATTTTTCTCGATGACCCCGATACGTAATTGATACTAACGGATGATCCTTCCGTTACCTTTGGATCCCTACGTACTATAACAACAGGAACATTTAAAAATGAAGCTACTGCATAGGCAAGTGGAATCCCTTTCGTCGCGACAGTCATCACTACATCAATATCCAAGCTTGAGAATTTTGAGGCAAAGACACGACCAATTTCTCTTACCATTTTTGGGTCGCCTAATAGGTCACTCATATACAGATAACCCCCAGGCAGAATACGAACAGGATCTTCCAACTTATTGCATAACGAATCAATAAAAGCAAGTCCATTATCATACGTTGACTCAGGGATAAACATTACTCCACCAGCTGAACCAGAAGTCCGATGTAGATAGCCAATTCCCTCTTCCTGTAACATTTGGTCTACAATATCTAAATCTTCACTCATAGAAGCCTTTGCTGCATTATACTTTTCAGAAAAGTAAGGGAGATTGCGGTGTTGCCGCGGATTTTCTATAAAAAAATTTGTTAAAGACACTAACCGATTGCTTCTTTTCATTTCTACACCTCAAAAACCGAATAATATGATCTTAATATATCACTATTATACGCTTTTTATCAAGAACTAACCTAAAATCCGGACTATATGAACATCGTGACAGAAGCCCTTCATACCGTTGTATATTCGCTGCGCTTTATTATGATGTTGTACTAATCCATAAACAGTTGGACCACTCCCACTCATTAGAACACCATCTGCTCCAGCGTTTGCCATTTTTTCTTTTATCCGTTTGACCTCTGGATAAATAGACATCGTTACTTCTTCTAGAGAATTCCCTATATATTTACATATATTCGAGAAATTTTTAGTATCTAAAGCATTTATTATCTCTTCCGTATTAGGATGAGAAATCTGATCCGAATTTACTCGTTGTAAGATTGATTTTGTTGATACACCTATGTCTGGTTTCGCCAGTATAACCCAACACGAAGGAGGAGATGGTAGCTTTTTAATTATTTCTCCTCTGCCTCTTGCAAGTGCAGTTGATCCAAACACACAAAATGGAACATCTGCGTCAATTTCCATGCCTAAAGAGGCTAGTTCAACTAATGGAACCTTTACATCCCATAATTTGTTTAAACCACGTAATACAGCTGCTGCATTTGTACTTCCTCCACCTAGCCCAGCTGATACAGGTATATTTTTCTCAATTTTTATATGTACCCCTTTACTTATTCCGTATGCTTTCTTAAAAAGCTTTGCAGCCTTATAAGCCAAATTCCGTTCATCATTTGGTACATACCTACTCCAAAGAGAAACTTCTACTTCATCTTCTTCTATACTGGTAAGTTCAATCCGATCCGCTAAATCGATGGTTGCCATAATCATCTCTACATCATGGTATCCATCCTTCCTCCTACCAAGTACATCAAGTGATAAATTAACTTTAGCCGGAGCTTTCTCAAATAGAGCCATATCCGTCACCTACTTTTTCCTATCGCACTTTAGCAATGATAATCTCCTTCATTTTTGCTTGATGAGCAAATTGTATCATAATAAAAATTTACAAGCGACTGGAAAGCCAAAAGAAGTTACGAAAAAACGGCAAATCCAATTAGGATTTGCCGTTTTGCATATTCTGCTCGGCTATTTCAATTGCACGTTTAACCATGTTCCCTGCATCCCTTGCCTTTATACCGCCCCAACCTTCTCGTTGTACCGTGTCGTAAAAGCCTAACTCTTTTGCAATCTCTTCTTTCATCTGATCGGACATTATACCTCCACGTCGAGCCATGAAAGAACAACCCCTTTCTGTTAAAACTTGTTACGACAGTTATAGTTTGACCAAATTAAGCAAATAGAAACTAGTTATATGTATACATATAAGGGAATATTAACCGATAAAATTATATTGCTTCAACACACCTTCTAATTTCAAAGCTAAACCTATATTCCCCTCTACTTTAAGCTTCCCAGTCATAAATGCCGTTGTACTGTTTAATTCTCCTTTTAAAAATTTTCGAACGTACTTTTCCTTCATTTTCAATGTACAGTCTGCCTCAGCTATTTGTTGATCCTTTATTTCGATATCCCCATTATTGAACTTAACTTGGTACAAAGAATTTTGAATATCAATAATTTGAAATTCATATGTAGCATTTAAATTTGAATAAGGGGCCTTGTTTTCTTGCAGTTTCCCCTCCACAAACTTCCAAATTTCTGTAATAGTGCCATTCTCTAAAACATCCATTCCTGTATCCCCTTCATATAAAAGTTTCAATAATCAAATAATTATATTGAAAAATATAGAACAGCAAACACCTCTTGTTTACTGTTCTAATAGTATCGCTTTAGTACGTTCATCTAGAAAGCTTAGTTCAACCGTTTCTGTTAATACGTCTGCATAGCTGTAAGAAACACGTTCGAAAGCATTTTCTTCTTGGTCTAATTCAACAATGAAAACAGAAGGATATGTTTCTGCTAATATTCCCGATCGCTCAATTGTTTTCCTTCTACCTCCATTAGCTTTCAATGTTAGACGTTTTCCAACTTGACCTTCAAGACCTTGCTTAATTTCGATTAATGTTTTAGCCAATACAATCCACCTCACTGTAATCTTATTATAACATAAGCTTGTTTTACAGTCAAAAAATATTATATTATAACAAGATATGTTTTTTAATGTCAACAACTAAATTTCGTTCATTAGTTTTATTGTTTCAAAATGTTAACAAATTATGTATGAATTTTAATGTATATCGTAATTTATTCTAATAAAACCATAAACTGCCTTACTTTTTTTGAGGTGATAAAAGGAAAATCCTCCGAAAGTGAAATTATGATAATGGAAGAGCAAGGCATTCTTAAATGAAATTCCTTATCTCTTTTACATTATACGAAATTACCCAACGTTCTAAAAAACAGCTAGTTTACGGAAAATATCCCTAAAACTAGCTGTCTTCTTCTGAATTACTTTTTTCTTCTTGTTGATCTTCCTGTAAGTAAGGCATTCCTGTACGTAATAGCCCCCTTGTTTCAATACCTCCCATTCCTTTTTCACCTGTCATTGTATTTCGCAATGCCTCCCATACACTTACCTTCTCCATAAATGGTGTATACGCTATTTTAGCAGCAATATATACCGGGTCAAGAGCATGTATATTAATTCGTAACGGAGAACTAGCAAAGTTGGCTCCAGCTCGTATAAGTGATTCGAAGTGAGATTGACAAGCTCCTGCAAAAATTACGAGTTCATCTAAATTAGGTACAATCTTTCTAGCCTCTCTAACTGTTTCTGCGAAAAACTTAGAATGACGATATGCACGTAAATCATTTTTTCTTCCCTTATTTTTAGAAAATGAATCGTGACCGGTAATGACAATGATATTAGGTTGAATCTTTTTAATTAAATCACCTATTTGGAATGGCATCTCCTTTTCATTAATATGGACGCCATGTACTTGTAAACCTAGACGTTGATATAGTGTAATACATTTGCGTAAATACATCTGATCTCCATCTAAATGTAGGACTCGTGCTGGTAATTGAAAATACTCGGCATATTGGTATCCATCGGTCGATTGATAATCCCTTTTTTCTTTCATCAGTTGATAATCTTGTCGAAATAAACGATAGGAAAACTCCTCTTTCTCTTTTTCCTTTTGTCTCCTTTTTTGTAAATCCCTATCTTCTACAAGGATAAGATCATCTAACATTGCATCTGCTTCCAATCGAATATCTTCTCCATGTAAAATTGCCTTGCGATCTTTAATCGATACAATCCGAAATAACAAATCATTATTGTATGAAATACGAGTTACTAACTCACCTATTGAAAATGGCACTACTTATCCACCTCACAGCCTTCATTAATTTGAAAGCATTCCGCTTCTATAGCCTATGCCACCACCACGAACCTTGTTCCCGTATTAGAAAATGAATAGCTGATTATTATGCGACGTAATGATTTTAAAAGAGTTTAGGATATCACTATCACCGCTACGGAAATACATTTCGCTTTCCGCGGGCTCGCGCTAAGCCTCCTCGCTCGCAAAGAACGCTCCCTGTGGGGTCTCAGCGTCTTCGCTTTCCCGCAGGAGTCTCCATGTATTTCCTACGCTGGTATGATTGCAATTATTATTCGTTATTCGTACTTCAGGTCAATTTTCATCAATCACTGGTTTTTAGGGGGATATTTCTATAAGGATCAAAATTACTACTCTAGCGGAGGCAGAATGTGTAGACTCTGTGGGAACAGCACGTGTCCGAAGACCCCGCACAGATGCGCCTACGTCTACTAGTAAATCTTCGAAGCTAATTCCTCGGCGCAAGGGAACAAAGAAGCATATTCAAGTAGTTCCCTGGCTGAGGCC
>NZ_FOHE01000001.1:0-359318 GCF_900111445.1 Oceanobacillus limi
TCACACCTGTTCCCATGCCGAACACAGAAGTTAAGCTTCTCAGCGCCGATGGTAGTTGGGGCTTTGCCCCTGCGAGAGTAGGACGCCGCCAGGCATTTTATATTGGCCCGTTGGTCAAGTGGTTAAGACACCGCCCTTTCACGGCGGTAACACGGGTTCGAATCCCGTACGGGTCACCACTGTGGAGGATTAGCTCAGCTGGGAGAGCACCTGCCTTACAAGCAGGGGGTCGCAGGTTCGAGCCCTGCATCCTCCACCATAATGATTAAAACTAAATATGGTCCGGTAGTTCAGTTGGTTAGAATGCCTGCCTGTCACGCAGGAGGTCGCGGGTTCGAGTCCCGTCCGGACCGCCAGATTTATTCCTTGTAGAATATCTTAAGTCTTTTTATTACATGCCGGCCTAGCTCAATTGGTAGAGCAACGAGCATCACATCTACCGAATAAGCTACGAGTAACCCCGAAGCACGAAACATCTTGAATATGCTAGTAGATGTAGGGGTAGCCAAATGTAAAAACTTAATTTTAAATTACCTTTTAATTATGCCGGCCTAGCTCAATTGGTAGAGCAACTGACTTGTAATCAGTAGGTTGGGGGTTCAAGTCCTCTGGCCGGCACCACTTATTCTTAAACATTTATTTAAGATATAGGGGTCATCTTAAACGATACACATGAGCCATTAGCTCAGTTGGTAGAGCATCTGACTTTTAATCAGAGGGTCGAAGGTTCGAATCCTTCATGGCTCATCTTTTTGCGGGTGTGGCGGAATTGGCAGACGCGCTAGACTTAGGATCTAGTATCTTCGGATGTGGGGGTTCGACTCCCTTCACCCGCACCACACATATTAAAAAACTTCTGTTCAAGTGCGGAAGTAGTTCAGTGGTAGAACACCACCTTGCCAAGGTGGGGGTCGCGGGTTCGAATCCCGTCTTCCGCTCCATTATTTGCCGGGGTGGCGGAATTGGCAGACGCACAGGACTTAAAATCCTGCGATAGGTAACTACCGTACCGGTTCGACTCCGGTCCTCGGCACCATATGCGCCCGTAGCTCAATTGGATAGAGCGTTTGACTACGGATCAAGAGGTTAGGGGTTCGACTCCTCTCGGGCGCGCCATGTACGGGAAGTAGCTCAGCTTGGTAGAGCACATGGTTTGGGACCATGGGGTCGCAGGTTCGAATCCTGTCTTCCCGACCATCTTAATAATTACGGGGCCTTAGCTCAGCTGGGAGAGCGCCTGCCTTGCACGCAGGAGGTCAGCGGTTCGATCCCGCTAGGCTCCACTTATCTTCATTTAATTTTGGCGGTGTAGCTCAGCTGGCGAGAGCGTACGGTTCATACCCGTGAGGTCGGGGGTTCGATCCCCTCCGCCGCCACCAATATTTTTGTCATTAGATGGCGGTCGTGGCGAAGTGGTTAACGCACCGGATTGTGGCTCCGGCATACGTGGGTTCGATCCCCACCGGTCGCCCCATTTAAATCTGGACCCTTAGCTCAGTTGGTTAGAGCTATCGGCTCATAACCGATCGGTCGCAGGTTCGAATCCTGCAGGGTCCATCTGAAGGATTTAATTTGATATTATGGAGGTATACCCAAGTCTGGCTGAAGGGATCGGTCTTGAAAACCGACAGGGGTGTCAAAGCCCGCGGGGGTTCGAATCCCTCTACCTCCTCCATATAATACTTAGTAACATTCGGTAGAGTAACAAGCAAACCATCCACCGAATTAGTTAGTAGATTTAAGGTTCAGAACAAAAACTATTATACAATAAGGCTCGGTAGCTCAGTCGGTAGAGCAAAGGACTGAAAATCCTTGTGTCGGCGGTTCGATTCCGTCCCGAGCCACCATTTATTTTACAACTAAGTGGAGGGATAGCGAAGTTGGCCAAACGCGGCGGACTGTAAATCCGCTCCCATCGGGTTCGTAGGTTCGAGTCCTACTCCCTCCATCATTATATTTCTTCTTATAAACAAAATGCGGGTGTAGTTTAGTGGTAAAACCTCAGCCTTCCAAGCTGATGTCGAGGGTTCGATTCCCTTCACCCGCTCCATTTATTATGTGGGCCTGTAGCTCAGCTGGTTAGAGCGCACGCCTGATAAGCGTGAGGTCGGTGGTTCGAGTCCACTCAGGCCCATTACTACATTAATATCTTCAATGTTTCAAATTCCATACAAGAGTATGTTATAATATAGTAGTAAATTAAAAACATTCTACAATTAAGTTGAATGTTATTTTCAATTCTATTTTGAAACCATGTGGAGAAGTACTCAAGTGGCTGAAGAGGCGCCCCTGCTAAGGGTGTAGGTCGCGTAAGCGGCGCGAGGGTTCAAATCCCTCCTTCTCCGCCATTCATTGGGCTATAGCCAAGCGGTAAGGCATCGGGTTTTGATCCCGTGATTCCCAGGTTCGAATCCTGGTAGCCCAGCCATTATTTTATATATTTCAAGGGGCCTTAGCTCAGCTGGGAGAGCGCCTGCCTTGCACGCAGGAGGTCAGCGGTTCGATCCCGCTAGGCTCCATCTTAAAAAGCTCACAAGTAGATTGTTACTACTTGTGAGCTTTTTGTAGTAGATGGAAAATGATCATATTTAACTTATTAATCAATTAAAGGTTGCTGCATTTCCATGTTTGTATTTTCTCATAAATGAGTTCTGCTATTTCAGGAATTGGTAATGTACCGTCAACGATAATGTCAGAATTTGGTTTGATGGTATTTATCATTTCAAGATAACCACGTCTGCCAAAGGAAACATAGTTTTGAATATTTGTGAAGATTTTTTCTTTAGAGCTATTCTTATAGTCTCTAGTTATTCGACGTGCCATTGCAATATCCAGTGGTGTATCAATATAAACGGCAAGGTTAATGTAATGGATAGCTTTAGTATGTTTGTAGGCAAACGGGTAATCAATCAATATGTATTCTAAAGGTTTTTTCAGTAGTAATTCTACATCGTTAAGCAGCGGGGATAAATTCCATTCGTCATAATCTGCACCACGATCCACCCAATCAATAATGTTCAAAGGACCATCAAAATCGTAATCATCAAAATAAAGTGCTTTTGAATTCTGAAGTCTTTCTTTTAAATATTTCGTAATAGTAGTTTTTCCTCCACCAGAGATTGCAGCAATTGTAACAACGAGTGGAGGGGTTGCTGTTTGCATGATATTGAATTCTCCTTATAAATAGTTATTGTTAAATTCCTTTCTATCCCCTTATCAAGATAATAGCGATTTAATCTTGAATAGGGATGTAACTGGAAGAGGACAATACATATGAACACCTCAATTAATTGTACTGTGATTATTGTTGTATTAGTTTTTTATTCTTTCTTCCGATATTCTTCTGCTAACATCCCCATATGGATAATGTCATGCCATTGACCATTTCGATATAATGCTTGACGGCTAGTCCCTTCTTTTTGAAAACCAAGTTTTTGATATAGATGAATGGCCTTTTCATTGAAGGCAAATACTCTAAGCGATATGCGGTGCAAATGTAGTTCTTGAAATGCGTAGTGGATTAATATGTGTAGGGCTTCGGTTGCGTAACCCTGTCCCCAATATTCTGTTTCACCGATATCAATAATACATTCGGCATTTCTATTTTTGTAATCAATATTTATTAATGAGGTAATTCCAATTGGTGTGTCTTTCTCGGTTTCCATGATGATGTAGCTTTTAGATGAAGTGGAATTGATGAGTACCTCTTCAACAAATTCTCTCGTATCTTCAAGGGAATATTGATCTAATGATGGATTGGTAGATACCATCACCTCCGTATTGTTTCTCCAGGAATGATATTGTTCGATATCTTTCTTTTCTACTTTACGTAAGGCAATTCTATTAGATGAAAACATAAAGTAACCTCCAATCTATTATTTTTCAATTCTTCTTAAGAATTATTATCCTAATATACGAATATGGAAGGAATCGGTTTCACATAGATAAATAGAAAAACGCTGCAACAGTTTTTTCCAATGTGAATTAGTCGTATTAGTAGATATATTGGGACAGTGAACCTGTCCCCTTGTCCCACGCAGTAGCAAAATGAATAGTAGATTGAAATAAAAAATACACAGTAGAATTACTGTGCATTTTTTTGTTGGGACGATGAACCTGTCCCCCTGTCCCAAAGGTTCCATGGGTATTGGTTTGGTGGTTTGGATTTGATTTTTATTTCTTCTTTTTTGGTTGGGTGTTCTACTGCTAGTGTTTGTGACCATAGGGCGATTTGTTGTCCAGTTTGGTTAACTTTCTTTCCGTATTTTTGGTCGCCATACAAGGGCAGATTACGAGAAGAAAGTTGGACTCGTATTTGGTGTGGTCTTCCGGTGTGTAGGTCGATGGAAAGGAGGCTTAAGCCTTTCTTTTGTCCGAGGACCTCGTATTCCAGAACGGCCTTTTTCGCTGCTTTTGTATTTGGATCGGCGGTATATACTTTGTTTTCTTTTTTATCCTTCACCAAGTAATCCTCAAGTACACCGTGACTTTTCTTTGGTTTACCTCGCACAATGGCCAAGTATTTTTTATCAACGGCTTTTCTTCTTATCGCATCCGATAGGCGAGAGGCAGCTTTGGAAGTCTTGGAAAATACCATAACACCACCAACTGGACGATCTAACCGGTGGGTAAGTGCGAGGTAAGCATCACCTGGTTTTTGATAACGGACTTTCAAATCCTCTTTTAAGATAGAGAGTAAATCGTCATCCTTGGAGCGATCCTCTTGAACTGGTACATTAACTGGTTTCTCGACAAATAGTAAATGATTGTCCTCATATAAAATCGGGACGTTCATCAATTGAAAAACTCCTTTAATTTAAAGAATCTATTATCATGATAACATAGTCATTTGGTGTATCAAGGGGCAATCATGTTGATAGATTTTTAGAATGGAAAAACAAAAACGCACATGGTAGTGATTGTACTATCATGTGCGCAGTTGATCTATCTTGTTAAAGAGGTGTATAACCAGCAACTGTATAAGTGGTAGTACCTGTAATACGTAAGTATAGTTTTAACTTTCATCTATGTTATTAAGAAAATAGATTCAGCATCGTTTATTCCATTAAATTACTTTTCGTTTGAGGTATATCAATTAACCAATTATTCGCTTCGTTTGCTTCAAAAAATTCCTTTATCTCGTAGGATTGATAGTATGCCTCTTCCATGAAGGGATCCTTACTAACTAATGCTGTTACTTCTTCGAGACTATGGGACTGAAAAATCATCATGGCACGATCATTCTCCGTAAAGGGACCACATAACTTTAAAGAACCACTTTTACTGAGCAGCTTCAAATAGTCCACGTGTCTATTTAACAAATCCTCACTTAGCTCGCCTTTGGTTTTATCCTTGTATGTCACTAAGTAATTCTTCATAAAAAATCCCCCCTAACAGAATATACGTTCCCATCCATTATATAAGATAATTCCGATTATTGTCAAACCAATCCGGTGCCAGGCACCGACAATAATCGACAAATTATGACGGGTGCCTGGCACCGTTCTTGTTTTATTTACATTTTTTGTTTTATTATTTATACTAGATTAAATTGGTATAATTTTTTGTAAGTTTCAACTTGCTTTATATATATAAGAGAAGGTAGACCTAAAGGGGAGTCAAGATGAATCGAGCGATGTTTGTACATGAATTCAAAATGATGAGTAAAAGCAGGAAAAATGTCCTGTTTATTATTGCATTAATAAGTTTAATTTTAAGTTATTGCTTTTTAGTTCTTCCGTCAAAAGAAACCTCTGACTCTTTTCAACCAGAAGAGATGAAGAAAGAAATCAGTAATCTTGAGGCAGTTCAACAAGGCATGATTAATCGAGGAGGAACAGGCTTCGTTCAAATGGCAGGTCGGGGGCCGTATGCAGAGAGCGTGTATGAGCAAAAAATAAAATCACGATTGGTTACTGCATTTGAAGATGGGGATATGAGTCGTTTTGTCCAATTAAGGATGAAAGGAAATGTCTTTAATGAGATGCAGCAATCAAGGGATTGGATGTTAATTTCCGGTGCTCCTTTTCCAGCACATGATCAAAGTCGTAATATTAGTCTTCGAAATCTTCGCTATCAAGGGTATTTAGATGCGGATGTTCCAATTACATATGAAATGATTGAACAAAAGACAGCATTACAAACGATCCAAAATTTTCTTATTGGAACGACTGCGTTCATGGTATTATTTTGTGCCATTTACTTTAGTAGCGATATGATTTCCAAGGACAGGCAGCATCGGTCTGTTTTACAGGGGGCTCCGATTGGCTGGTACCGAGTCATTAATATAAAATCATTTGTAGCATTTATGTATACACTTTTGGTATTAATTGGGATATTTGTACTTGCCTTGGCTATTATATCGATTCAAAACGGCTTGGGATCTTTCAAGCTATCCATACCAATAACTATACCGAGTACGGAACCAGATGACTATTTTGGTTACCGATTTAGCGAATATGAAACCATAACGATGTTGAAATTCTTCCTTCTAGTTCTTGGAATAATACCAATACTTGTTTATCTATTCATTCGGTTGAATGCTATTTTAAGCCTATTATTTAAGAATTCCTGGTTGGTCCTTATGATTAGTTCAGCAATTTTGTTTTCCGAGCGAATCTATTATTCTAGGACACTAACGGAGCTGTTTGGGTTCGAAATTAGTAATTTTCCACAGACATATTTTGACTTTGGAAGGATTATATCGGGTGAAAAATATTACTTGGTTCACCTAGAGTCGATTTCGTATCAACAAGGGATTCTCGTTTTATTGATTACGGTATTCATTCTAGAAATTATTCTTTTGATCGTTTCAAGAATCATGAATAAGCGTCGTTTTTATCAAGGTGCTTGATTTCACTTTAAGAAACTACGTGTACTTGCTAGGAATTCTTAGCGATCTACAGAAAGGAAAGTCGATATGTTTTGGAAATATACGCGCTTTGAAGCAAAATTAGTAACCCATAATCGGAAAATTTGGTTTGTCTCTGCGTTCCTAATGCTCTTTTTCCTCTTGTTTTTTATGTACTATCAACAAGATGAGCCGCCTTCTTTAGTGGAACAAAAACGCGTGGAGAAGGGGACAGTTTACTCTACCTTTGATTATCTCGATAATTTACGTCACGATGTACCTGAAGTTGCCGAGGTTTATGATCACATGACGGAGATATCATCATTGGTCAATTTCCAGGTTTGGTATATCGGACAAGGAGATGATAGTGAGCAATATATCGAAAACGGACTGGAAGCAAATGAGCTACGACTTAAAGTTCACGAGTTAGGAAACGAAGGGATCCCTGACCACCTAATTATGTCTAGGGAAGACATTTTAAAGGACACGGCCTTATTGCAATATATTAAGGATAAGGATTTACCAATCGAGTCGGACTCTTTTGCCACCAATCATTACTATACAAAAGCTATCCATGCCATTTCTGGATTACTATTTCTCGTGATCGTTTTAATTGCAGGAAATGAGCTGCTTGTATATGAACAACGACATCGAACGATTATGAGAGGTTTTCCAATAGCCTTTTTGAAAAAAGTTTCAAGCAAGGTTTCCATTCATTTTGTGCTCGTGTATACCTTTTTACTTCTGGGATTTGTCATTGGCAGTATGTATGTTGCCGAAAAGTTTAACGCAGGTGAATTTTCATTCCCGGTATTAATTTATAAAAATGAGGGATATGTTGCGGTTTCAACCCAGGAATACCTTCTCTATATCTTTTTAGGTTTTGCGCTGGTTACGGTTTTTCTTTTGTTTTTATCAATTTTATTAAACATGCTATTTAAGAATGCTTTTGCAAATATATTAGTCGGCCTATCTATCTATTTGCTGCCAGATTTATTTATGGCAGCTGGCTTTAAAGCGACTTTCTTTCATCCGTTAAAATATATCGATATAGCAAATGTCTTATCTGGTGATCTTGCTGTGGAATTGGGGAACCGATCGATTGATTACGGGAATGCGATGATTTCTTTAGGGGGGATGACGATTCTGTTAATTGGGGTAATCTATGCGATTAACCGGTTCACTTATATTCGAGTTCCAAAGGATGCCCCTTTAGAGAAAGCTTTTTAACAGACGTCATGCAATTAACGTTCGTTGATCATTCATGAGGAATGATACACCTAGGAGACTATAATAGAAATGAGGATTGAGATGCTTAAATTAGAAAATATCTCGGTTAGCTATAAGGACAAGGTCGTTTTAGATAATCTATCTTTTTCTGCGAGTGATGGGGAAATTATCGGGGTAGTCGCCCCAAACGGGACAGGGAAAACGACATTATTTAATGTAATGGCAAATTTTTTAAAACCGAATAAAGGGACTGTTACGATTAACGATCGCTTGCAATACAAAAAGGAGAAAAATGAACTAGAAATTCATAAACTACTAGCAACATTTCCAGAACAGAGTGATTTATTTGAGGAATTATCTGGTGTCGATCATATGAAGCTTTATGCCAATATGTGGAAGGGCTCCACCAAACATGTGAAAGAGATATACAAGCAACTACAAATGGAGAGCTATGTAAAGAAAAAAGTAAAGACGTATTCGTTAGGGATGCGACAACGACTATGCTTTGCAATGATTGCTGCAGCAGATACGCCTATTATGCTGATGGATGAGGTGATGAATGGGCTTGATGTTGCCAATGTTTCGCTCCTGTCCAATCATTTAATGCAAATGAAAAAAGACGGCAAACTAATTTTCGTTGCTTCCCATTTATTAGAAAATCTCGATTTATATGCAGATCGTGTGATTTATTTAAGGGATGGGAATATTGTTCATGAACAAAAACTAAATGATACGGATCAAGAATATATCAAAGTAGAGTTGACTCCAGAAAAGTATGAAACGTTTAGCAAAAAGTATGCCTTACCAAATCACCACCTCTATATTGCGGAGCGTTTATGCTGCCTCCCAATAGCAGATATGGATGCTGCAGAACTAGAGGAGTGGATTCAACGGTTATTGCCCTTCAAGGAAAAGGAGATAACCATTGGGCCGCTTGGTACGGTGGAGAATTATGAAAAATATTATCATGAAAGCTGAAAAACCAGTTCGAGGAGGGGAAAAAATGAAACGAATGATAATCACTATCTTTATAATTAGTTTATTCGTTTTAGTTGGCTGTCAGCAAAATCCCTCGGAAAAGGTATTACACTACGAAGCGAACAATGAAATCATCGGAACGGAAAAGGATGAAATTATTGGCGATGTGAGTGATACCATTTACGAATCAATCGACCGCAGTAACTCGGAGGCAGAAGAAATGATGGTTGGGCCAGTTGAAAGAGAAGGTGAGGAGGTCACCCCTTCAAAAGGTAGGTATACAATTAGTGGTGGTTTGTCAGGACGCGTAGTCATTTCAGATGAACAGGGAAATCTGTTATTAGAAGAAATCCTCGATCAAGCTTACGGAGTACAAAGTGTTACCGTTGATCTCAATGGTTCACACAGCGTCTATTTTGATGGAGTCGAAGAAGCGATGATATCTCCTGCTCAAACGAATTTTTCGAATGAGCTATCCGCAGGAATATGGGAAGTTGGAAAGGATATAGAAGCAGGGGACTATTCCGTCATGGCCGCCTCTGAGCAGGCTTTTGGGGATTTAATGATTTTTGAAGAAGGGGAGTCAACAAGACTATACGAAATCATTGATACCTCACCTGAATCAATGATTGAAGTTAGCTTAGAGGATGGACAGAAAGTAAAGATTAGTGGGTTAGCTTTTCTTGAGTTTAAGCCTAAATCTTAGGGAATTGGATACGCTAGGAAGTTTTGGTGGATAAATACATATGAAATCGAAGACCAAATCGAATCTGATTTGGTCTTTTCGTTAACCATCTATCCAATCATTGAATCCTTAACAAGGAAACTCAACTAATAGTTTTGTGAGCTATGAATATCCTTTCGATTCCTTTAATTATTCGTAGCTTTCAAGAAATACGTAGCTGTGTTGCTCAATTTATCCTGCATATAATTGGCTGTAATACTCCCACTGATTGAAGATTACCTTTATAATAGGAAATGACCTAGTGGATAAGCAGCATACGTTTATTTATACTTGAACGATTTGGGGGATTAGTTGTGGAGACGGATATTTCTATATTACTTGCATTTGGTGCAGGTGCATTAACTTTTGTTTCACCATGCGTGTTTCCGTTGTATCCAGCATTTTTATCCTATATCACTGGATTGAGTGTATCAGATATACAGAGTGGAAAAATAAGAGAACAGCGGAAAGCTATTATTCATACAATTTTCTTTTTACTAGGATTTTCAATAATCTATTTCGTTCTGGGATTTGGATCAGCAGGAAGTGCAACTTTCATAGAGACTTGGTATGTTCAATATGGTGATTTGATACGACAATTAGGCGCTATTTTAATCGTTTTCTTTGGTTTGGTAACTGTCGGAGTGCTTCAACCGAAGTTCTTGTTGAAGGACCATAAACTAAACATTCCAAATAAACCATCTGGTTATCTTGGTACAATGTTAATTGGCCTTGCTTTTGCAGTAGGATGGACTCCTTGTATGGGCCCAATATTGGCAGCTACACTAGCGCTTGTTGGCACAAATCCATCACAAGGTTTATGGTACATGTCGTCGTATATTTTAGGATTTAGTATTCCGTTTTTCTTAATGGCATTTTTTATTACTAAATTTACTTGGATAAAGAAATATAGTGGCATGTTCATGAAATTTGGTGGCGTCATTATGATCGTGATGGGAATTATTTTGTTTTTTGATAAATTTTCCATCATCAATTCATTATTGTCACCGATTTTTGGAGATTTCCAAGGGTTTTAAGGCGAGAGTTTCGTTGAATAGGATAATAATTTGGACTGCGCATTTACCTATATGCGTGGTCCTTATTAATTTCGAAATGCTACATTTGTTATATTTTAGACAGATGTTAGCTATAGAAGCATGGCACCAATATAGCAGGTAAACAAAAATAGGTAAACAAAGAGGAGGGAACTGAATAACATCGTTGCTTTTTTGGTATGTTATAAAAGATTTCAAGCCGAAAGAGAGCGATACCTATGCCGCATCAGAAGTTTCAATCCTCTACGATAGTACCTCGCTATGCCAAGGGAGCCATATCTACATTCGGAACCAACTCTTTCTATCCCCGTATACCATGGGTTGCAGCGTGGTGGTCGTTTACTTTCCCGGGGTTTGGTCATATCTATTTAGGTAGGTACCTGCCTGGCTTTGTTTTAATTATTTGGGAGCTTGTCGTAAACACGCAAGCTAACTTAAACATGGGGATCGCCTTATCGATGCTTGGAAGGTTTGAGGAAGCAAAGACTATCATAAACGAGGAATGGGTTTTGCTTTATATAGCTGTTTACATATTTAGTATTTGGGATAGTTACCGCTCTGCAGTTGAAATTAGTAAAAGTCACGTTCTCTCAGAAGTGGAAGATGCTCCGGTTGTTCCTTCTAATGTTAGTGCTGTGGACATTGTTATGATGGACAAGAGAAAACCATGGCTAGCAGCGGTATGGTCGACGTTATCACCTGGATTAGGTCAATTATATAGTGGACATACAATTGCAGGCACATTTATTTTGGCGTGGTGGATTAGTGTTACATACAAAGCGAAGACAATTGGTACCTGGTTTCAATCGTCCATTGGGAATTTTAGCAGTGCAACCGATTTAGCGGACTGGCAGTGGTTTCTTTTCTTACCTTCTATGTACGCGTTCGCAATCTATCAAGCATATACTGCTGTGATTGAAAATAATACATTGTACGATATTGAACAAATACGCTACCTTAGAGTGAGGGATGAAAAATTGGCACAACAAAGGCAAAACAATCTAGAAAACGATACGGTACAAATCTTTGCCACGTTTGAACATTCCCCCTTTGTCGAGATGGCTATTCATGACATGGAAACGATCGGAGTACAATCGAAAGATATTGTGGCATTGCCTTTTGAAAACTTAGAATCCCAAACCTATGTTATTGATACGATTCATCGCGTCGATGGCAGAAGTGTTTTGGACGGTGCGATGGTAAGTGGGACGATTTTTATGCTTCTCGGAACAATTTATGGATTTGTGTTGCACTGGGGACCTGTCATTTGGGGATTGATTGGCTTAGTGGTTGGTTTCTTCTTGGGCTTGATCATCGAACTCGCTTTTCATAAAAAGAAAATAAAACTTTTTGCGAATCGTAAAGATGAAGTTTTTATGCAGATAACTTGTCATACTTCTATGGAGGAGCGCCTCATAAACGTGCTGAAAGCAAGAAAGGCGAATAGTTACGTGGTTATGCCACAGCGGGTTGTGTCTGATACATGAATGAAGGTGTTCGCATTACGGTAAGAAAAACCGACTGTATTGGAAAATCGGTTTTTCTTTTTCTAATGCTAAAAAAATTATCCCTGCTTCAGCTTAACGTCGGCACCTGGAAACGTGACGATCGCTATCAGCTGTTCTGCCATATAGGCCGGAGTGTATTTAAAACCACTATTGATCCACTCTAGTATTAAGCCAAGTAGTGCATGGGCATAATAGCTGGATACAAAGTCACGATCAACATTACTCGTTGTACCAAGGATTTCCATATCATCCCGTGACAGTTGTTTAAAGACATCCGAGATTTTATGCTGGATGCCAGGGACAGCATTGGAGGACACGATCGCACGGTAAAATTTTGAATAAGAATAGACATGCTCAAAAATTTTAATTTTAGAAGCGGTTAGCTCTTTGATAACCAGTGCATCGGAATGAAGATAAGGGGCTCGATAAGATTCTATTAAATCACACATCACATCATCAATTAGTTCCTCTAGTAACGCTTCTTTTGTGTCGTAATGTTTATAGAAGGTCCCTCGATTGAGGTTCGCGTGTTGAACAATTTCTGTAATGGTAATTTTTTTGAAATCAGATGTTTCCATCCGTAAAATTAATGCATCCTTTAATGCTTGTTTTGACTTATTAATTCTTCGATCGGTTGCCATCAACAAACCACCACCAATTTGTTCATTTCTATCTACTAATTGTACAAAACTATCAAATCTATTGATTTATCAACATTTCTACTCATTTTGATGATTGCTCTCTTTAAGTATAATCGATTAAACTTAAGGTGTAAAAGGTAAGGAAATAATGAAGAGAATAGAGGAGGTTGTTTACATGAGATTAGAAGGAAAAGTAGCAGTGGTTACGGGAGCAGCTTCTGGAATGGGAAAAGAAATTGCTGAACTCTATGCAAAAGAGGGAGCAAAAGTTGTTCTAGCTGATTTAAATCGTGATGGTGTCGAGAGTGTATCCGAAGCAATTACGAAAAACGGTGGAACAGCGACAGCAGTTAAGGTCAACGTAGCGGAATTAGCTGATGTGGAAAATATGATTGATACGGCAATCAAGCAATATGGAACGTTAGATATTTTAGTAAATAATGCTGGGATTATGGATAGCTTTGAACCAATTGGAGATATTTCCGATGAAAAATGGGATCTTCTTTTTGATGTTAATACAAAAGGTGTTATGCGTGCGATGAGAAAAGCGATTCCGATCTTCTTGGAAAAGGGAAGAGGAGTTATTATTAATACGGCATCCACTGGTGGTTTTAGTGGAGCGCACGCCGGTGTTGCTTATGGTGCATCCAAGCACGCGGTGATCGGAATGACAAAAAATACTGGCTATATGTATGCCAAAGAAGGAATTCGCTGTAATGCGATTGCACCAGGTGCCGTTGAAACCAACATCGGTTCAAGCATGAAAGGTGTCAATGAATTCGGAATGGGACGAGCAGGCTTAGCCCATGCAGTATCACCTCGTACAGGTCAGCCAGAAGAAATCGCACAAGCAGCATTGTTCTTAGCATCTGATGAGTCTAGCTTTGTGAATGGGACTGTACTTACTGTTGATGGTGGGTGGACTGCTGCGTTTTAGGTGTAAAGTCAACTAGTACAAAGCTTTAGGTATCTGTTCCGAAGTGGAAATATAAATTCTTATTAGTATTTAAGTTGGTCAAGTTTCTAGCAGCTTTATAGAGAAATTATAGAAAAACGCTTTGAGTTGAATTCAGAGCGTTTTTAAGTTTTTATTGTTGAATTAGAGGAGCTGTTAGCTTACTAAATAGCAGGATTATTAAATGGTTCGCCATCAGGAGTTAGTTGAATCCGTTATCCCCTAGAAAAAGTATGAGTACATTAGTGCTTTTTCATCAACACAGGATAGTTGCCCCCTGTTATTCAAGTATCGGTGAAGCATTTTCTTATTGCGCTAACCTGTTAATTTTGAAGTAATGCCATCGTTAATGCAATAAGGTTATTTCCTTTGCTTCTACTGTTCGACTATTAAAATCCTTTCGCAAAAAGCTTCTTTTTGTAAGCGTTACTGAGACAGAATCTCCTATTTCAATATTACTTAAAGATAGAACCTTTCCATTATCATTAGTTATTACCGTATTGTCAGTTAAATGAACTTTACACTGATATGCTATAGCATCGCGTGCACCAAAATCTGGTACTGGACAATCAACTATTATGTGTCCATTTTTATTTATTTCAGATACGCTTCCTTCAAATGAATTTGTACTTAGCGTAAAATAAAAAAGAAGCGCTACAAGTACAATAAGCAAAATAATAAATGAAATGATTAGTTTTTTCATATCATCTTCCTATTCGGTTCATTTTTGTTAGTTATGTTCATTCCCTTTTGTTAAACAATCCTGCTTGTTACTTTAAGTACAATTGCTAAGGATTAAAGTCGACGCATTATTCGAATAACTTGATTTAATCTTTGTAAGACATCACCAATAAATTTACTCTCTTCTTGTTGTATTAAACCCCCCGTTAATGCAAAAGAGAAGGTTTAGTTTTTAGCTTGAAAATATATAAATGTTTTTCTTACCAAAAATACAGCTAATATCGGAATAAGTATATAAACCCCTAATCTAAAAACGTCTAAATATGCCATTGTAAACCCTATAATCATTACAATTAGTGATACTAAAAATAAAGCCTTAACAATCGGTCTGGACACATTCTTGAACCCTTTATTTTTCTTCTCTAAATTCCATACTACTAATCCTAAAACCACTCCTATTGAAAATAGAAATAAATAAGTTAAAAACACCAAACCCCTCCATAAATAAGTTGTCTTTCTTACAAACTAGCATATAATACTCTATGCTAAAGACAATCGTTGTTAAACTAAACTGCTTCGTTTGTTCAACAAGATAAACGCACCCGATCGATTTGTTTAAGACGTTTAATATTGTTAGGTTTATTTCCATTTATCACCGCAATTTCTATATCAATCTCTCCTTCTGCATCTGTTGAATTATCTCTCCCAAGATAGTTCAACAATGCTATTTTGCACTTTCTGCAATCTTTTTAAGTGCTTTTGCACGAGAAATGATAAAGTCTGTCATATACTTTTCCAAAAATATTTTGTCCGCAATAATTCCAAATGGTCCAAAAGGTGACTTATACTCAAACGTATCCATCATTAAAGTCCCGCTTTTTTCTTCTTTGAATTGATGGGTATGTGTAAAAGAACTAAAAGCTCCTTTCACCATAACATCAACAAACACAAGGGGCTTTTCCATATGGATTACTTTTGCTGTTAGCCTTTGCTTAATACCAAAGTGAGTAGCTTGCCAAGTAACAGTATCGCCCTTTTCTAACAGTCCATGTGTAACTCCACCAATCGCTTTTTCCTTAGTCTGAGCAGTTGTTTTCGTATGTATATCTACGTTTCTAGCAAGGTCAAAACACACTTTAACAGGTGCTTGAATAAATTGCTGATGCTTAATAATCGGCATATGCTATCTCCTTTGTATGTACAATTCTTATTCAATATTATTCTGTTTCTTGTTGCACATACCTGCTACTATGTTTTAAAAACAATCCTCTACTTTAGTATATCAAGTTTTACCAATTCGCAGCACCTTTTTGGTGCCAGGCACCAAAATAATGGTTTCGCAAACCTAGTAATACTGGGGGTTCGACAAGCACTACGGGGTGCCTGGCACCGAATTTAGATCGGAAGCTGGATTGTGTGAAAATGATTCATTAGACAACCTATGATGAGCATAGTTTTTAGGGCGAAGCTTCTTTGAGGGTGGCATCTCTCTTGGAGTAGTAGGTTGTGTCCTAATATAGATAAAGGAATGGGACTTGAGTTTACAATTTATTTGATGGAGGGGAATGTAATGTACGAGATAGGTGAGCAACGAATAAGATCTGGTGTGTTCCAATTTAGCAGGACGGTTCATGGTAAACTGGAATATCAAGAATTAATTCGAAATGTAGAACAAGCAGGAGCTCGTATTATTAATGAAACACCTCTAGACAATCAAAAGCGAGTTAACGTTTTACTAGAAGTAGATAGGAGAAAGCGGCAATACTAACATACAATTGGACAGTTGGAATGATATAAAAATCGACAGGTGCCTGGCACCTGTTATTTTTATTTTCCTTGAATAATAGGGGGTTAAATAAAATAAGTATAGGTAGACAAGTTCTTTAAACCAACTATAAAGGAGACTTCACGTTGACACTTGCTTTAGTACTTATTTTATTACTTGTATTGTTCTTGCCTTTTATGGTCAAGCTGATTGAACGAAATTTAGAGGCTTTTTTATTTTTGATGGGATTAATTGCCGCTACCCTTAGTGGCGTATTAGATAGTACGTTATGGATGAAAGCACTTAAAAATCCAATCCATATTACGATTGTCGTATTCATAGCGAGTTTGTTGTTTAAATGGCTAAGAAACCCAATCCGAATGTTGATTCAAAAAGCTACTCGAATCCTTGATATCAAAGTATTTCTAACATTGATGATTGTATCATTAGGACTATTATCCAGTGTGATTACAGCAATTGTTGCTGCTATTATTTTAGTATTTATGATAAGCATGCTTCGGATCGATCGAGAAACAGAGGTCCGTGCTGTAATTTTGTCCTGTTTTGCTATTGGATTTGGTTCTGTACTTACACCAGTTGGAGAGCCATTGGCCACCATAACAACAACGAAATTAAATCAGGATTTTTCCTTTCTATTTCATTTAATTGGCTTAGAAGCCATCGTTGGGGTTTTATCGATTGGCATCTTCGCGATATTTTTTCTAAAGCCGAAGCAATTAGAGGAAGCAGAGGGAGGAAAAGCCTACGAAAGTTACTCCCATATTCTTTCACGCGCCATAAAGATCTATTTATTTGTGATGGGGTTAACCATGCTTGGTTCTAGTTATGAAAGTCTTGTAAATCAGTATTTGCTAGATCTTAATACGGGCATTCTATTTTGGGTAAACATGTCGTCGGCTGTTCTGGATAATGCGACGTTGGCAGCAGCAGAAATAAGTCCAGCGATGGAAGTCGGAACAATTCGATTTATTTTGCTTAGCTTAATTATTAGTGGTGGAATGCTTATTCCGGGTAATATCCCAAACATCATTGCAGCAAATAAACTAGGAATCACGAGTAGGGAATGGGTGAAATATGGGGTTCCTTTAGGTTTGGTAATGATGAGTTTCATGTTTGTATATCTGACATTTAACTAGTTGAAGCTATGTTAATTTTGGTACACTAAGAATAAAGGTATCTCGACATGATTTAGGGAAGATGTCGATATTTCCCGGGAAATGTTAACAGTGATTTCGATGAATAACGAGGGAATTTGCTTTGGAGTTGTGGAGGCGAACACGTATGAAACGACAAACAAAGATTCATATAATTGGATGGATTTTAGGCAGCATTCTAGGGTTTCTTAAATGGCAATATCCTGAGGAATCCTCTATAATAACATCTGGTTTAGGTGGACTTATTGCTGTGATGATCGTTTGCTATTTGATTATTTATGAGCCAAAAAAGAAGAGTTGAGTTTCTCTATAAATAATGAGAAGGGATGTGATCTGTGGAAGGTCACATTTTTCTTTTTGAGGGCAATTATCAAGAAAAATTATGGTAGTATTGTTTTATAAGAGATATTTGGTGGGTGGGATGACAATGAAACGATTTGTAACAGCGTTACTAGCAACGGTTGTATTTGCAGCTATATTTTCAGGCTTTTCATATGTACCTACTTCTCAACGTGAACCGAACGTTTACTATTTTGGATTTTTTGAAACAATGGTATTTGTCATCATTTATGCGTCACCAGTCTATTTTCTCGTTGGATTACCCTCTTCCATCTTAATTGACAAGATCGTTATCAAAGTATACGGAAAATCAAAATGGAATCGTTATTTCTGGAGATTAGGCTTTTATTCATTGGCTGGGATCCTAATTAGTGTTATATTGCTAGTTTTTATACAAAATAACGATCTATTAGAAGCTATTCCATTTACGATTTGCTGCATGATTGCATCGAATATTTACTTTCATCTGTACCTGTTGGTCTCCAAAGTAATGAAGAAAAACACCCTAGTATGGTAGGGAACAAAGCTAGCAAAACGATGATAATGACACGAATGAGGAGGAAAAGTTTATGAGAGTAACCAAAAAGGAATTGTCAACTGAACAACGTGAAGAATTAATCCAAACCTTGAAAGCCCGTTTTGAGAAAAACATGAATCGACATGAAGAACAGGATTGGAAAAAGGTCCAAGCGAAGTTGGAAGCGAATACAGAGAAACTGTGGTCGCTTCATGAAATGGAAGTAACCGGCGGCGAACCGGATGTAGTTGGTCATGATGAAAAAACAGATGAGTACATATTTTACGATTGTTCAACTGAAAGCCCTAAAGGTCGCAGAAGTGTATGCTTTGATCGCGAGGGGCTAGAGTCTAGGAAAAAACATAAACCAGAAAACAATGCAATAGATATGGCAAATTCCATGGGGATCGAACTTCTAACGGAAGAAGAGTATCGCGCGTTGCAGAAGCTGGGGAAATTTGATATGAAAACGTCGAGCTGGGTGCAAACTCCCTCTGATATAAGAGAACTCGGCGGTGCCCTTTTTTGCGATTATCGCTTCGGGCACGTCTTCGTGTATCACAATGGTGCCTCCTCTTACTATAGCTCCAGAGGGTTTCGTGGCTCGTTAAGCGTGTAAAACTAAATTTTCGATCGGATTCATTCGGAAAAGCTTTGGGATATTCATTTAGCCAATCATTGTTGTTGGAATGAATATCCCTGTTTTCGTTACAATGGTTGGTCAAGTCTACTTATTTTTCTTTCGCTCTCTTGCCGCTCTTTTTCGAGCCTTTTTACTTTGGGGAACTTCTGTACCAAATTCTGTGTCAGCCGCGTTATTGGTTACTTCTGCTTGAGCCTGGTTTTGGTTTTTCTTCCGTTTTGCCATCATATTACCTCCCTTCTTTTTTTACTACTCATGAACTATCCTTCCACAAATTAACAATTTTATGTGGAAATCTTTAAACATTTTTACATAAATTGGTTTTTGGAACGCAACAAGAGGGAGGGATAGTATTGTTTCAGGTCTGACAACTGGAATTGGAGGCTTCCAACTTTTCCTCCCTTCGTTTAAACTGGATGTATGGATATTATTGGGAAAATAGATGAAATGGTGGAGGAGAATTAATATGAAGATAATTATAGGAATCGTATTTTTCTTGGTGATTGCTTATCATCTAGTAAACTTTATTCAATTATTAATGAAGATGAATGAAAAAATCATATTCCCAGCTAATGATACGGAAGCTGCCGCAATACGGAAACATCCGGAGAGGGCATTAGACCCCCCAACGTATAAGGCGCAGAAAGTCGGAATTATCATCTATGTATTTATGTTACTGTTTTTGCTGGGCGTGTTCTTTGTTGGGGCTTCTGTCCATCAATTCGACAATTGGGCCATCTTTCTTTTTATGTTGTTGCCATTTTCCTATTCGCACGACATGTTGAATATGTTTGGCGTATTAGAGGGCGGTCTCCTCGTTGGAAGTCGATTTATTCCTTGGAACAAGGTTACGTCTGTTCAGTTTAAACGCATTGACATCAACCATAAATATTATGGCTTTTCGAAAGAGGTCAATGACAGTGGATACGAACTGATTATAAAGCAGCGATTTTTTTCTAGGAATTGTATTGTTACTTCTATTGAAATGAAGGAAACGTTAACAGAAATTTTTCGGGAGCGTGTTGATTTGCAAGAGGAGGAGTTGGTTGAAGAGAAGGGAAGGTAGTACTGATTATTAACGTAAGAAAATGGAACTTTTTCTACTTCAAAAGATGTTCAAATAAATGAAGGGTTTATCTTTGACAAAGGAGTAAAAAGTATATAACTAATAATTAGGTGGGGGAAAGAATCTGGACTTTTAGAGTTCGTATTAGTAGGGACAGACCCTGCACCTCTGCTGAAGGATCTGTCCTTTAAAGAGATTATCCTATATCTTGTAGTCTAATCGTTCCCGAGTTGGTTTGTAGTTGTAAGTTATTCTCTCTGTTTCCAATATAACCAGAGACTCCTCGAGCGGATTTATGTTCGACCTCGAAAGGGATGTTTGTGATTATATGACCTGATCCTGATTGAATATCAAGTGCAGTATTCAAGTGCTTGCTTGGAGCATGTACGGTGATATTTCCACTATGTGCTTTTAAATCTACTGAATTTCTATTTGTTAACGTAAGGTATATATTACCTGAAGTTGTGGAACCTCTTACGTCTCCTAAACATTCTTTGATTTTTAAATTTCCCGACGAAGTATTGCTTTCGAGGTTATTGATTCGACATTTTGTTAATTCGACATTTCCGGATGTCGCTTTTGTTTTGGATTGATTTACATGAACTTCCTGTAAACGAATCTTCCCTGAAGATGCTCTCACGTCTAGCGCATCACCATGGATGTTTTTCAATTGAATGGATCCCGACGTAGCCCCACCATGTAAATTACCATAAACCGTATCTATTTTTACCTTACCTGACGAAGCAGAAAATCTAAACTGGTCTACATTGAAATTAGTTGCGTCAATTGTTCCAGATGATGCCTTTATATCTATTCTGTTCGCTTCCATATCTTTTACTTGGATAGAACCAGAGTTTGTCCGTAAATCGATTTCATCAGCAATTAAGTCATTGGCAGTAACCTTTGCTGATGTAGTTTTTATTCTCCAGTGATTTGCAACTGCACGTGGAACCTTTACTTTGAGATGACACGAAGGTAAACTTCTAAAAAAATGAATGCTATCCTTACCGAATTTTTGGACGCTGATCTCAACGGAATCATCCCTACGATTAATTGAAAGAACTGGTCCGCGTTCATAGGTTTTTAACGTTATGTCGATTTTTGGTTCTGCATGAGTAAGAATTTCTACTTGCACGCTTGATGATTGGATGGAAAGTTCGTTAATGGTACGTAGATCAAGAGATTCTTTTTGGATTACCTCTTTATACTGAATAGCTTTTTTTACCGATGTCCATATTCTTGAAATAAAGGAGTTCTTCGTCTTCTTCATTATCGCATTCCCCATTATCATTTATTTAAACTTAATTTCATTCTAAATAATCCATGAAGTCGATACAACCTGCTGTCGGTTGAAATTTTCTCCGTCTATAGATGGAGGGTAAACGGGAGACAAAAGATCGCTTCATCCTGATCGTTACTCAATATCCCAAAGTATAGTTATATGAGAGAGGGAGCTGTGCTCCTAGTCCTTGCTTAGTAAGTTATAAAATTAGTGTTGAAGGTTATAAAAGCAGGACTTGAGTCCAGTAGGATCACTCTAACACTAAATAATTGAATCGTTCATAGGTTTTATAGTTCCAAATATATGTATAGATATTTAGAATACGAATCAACTAGAATATAATAATATTATAGAAAGGAATTTATAGAACTGGAGGAGAAGATAATGGGGAATGCACCAATTTCAGAGAAAGACCGGATTCATACGATTGATATCATCCGGGGGTTTGCCTTGTTTGGTATTTTTTTAGTAAATATGCCGTCCTTTCATTCACCCGTTTTTATGAAAACAATGTATGGCGTTGAAATGGAGTATACGGGCCTGGATTACTGGATCGACGTGTTTTTTACACTTTTTATAGATAGTAAGTTTTTCACGATGTTTTCTTTTCTTTTTGGGCTTGGTTTTTATATTTTTATGAGTCGAGCAGAAAAGAAGGGGCTAGGTATGAAAAGGCTTTATGTTAGAAGAATCTTAGCCTTGCTATTGTTTGGAGTTATTCATCTTATTGCTTTGTGGTATGGTGATATTTTACATACCTATGCGATTGCTGGTCTATTTTTACTATTTTTTTATAAAAGAAAGATCAGAACGATGGTCATATGGGCAGGTAGTTTGTTGATTGTATATAATGCCTTCATGAGTCTGACGTTATTGGTTCCAAGTGGAGTGCTGGAAGAGATAGAATCTGCGTCTGTTGGAATGACGGCTGGTTTGGAGAAATATGTAGAAGTCTATGAAAACGCGGGATATTTGGAATGGGTTTCTTATCGTCTTGGTACTGAATTACCGATTATATTGGTAAATCTTTTGCCAGCGATGGTGCCAGTGTTTGCGATGTTTCTAATTGGGTTGGCTGTCGGAAAGGCTGGTATATTCCAGAATTTGCAGGAGCATACATCCTTTCTTAAAAAAGTGCGTACGATTACACTTTCCATTAGCATTCCACTAGTTGGGGCGTTAGCGTTATTTACATTGGGAATTATCGACTGGGGGATAAAACAAACATATGTCATCGAAGTATTGACTAGTGTTAGTAGTATTTCGTTATGTTTATTTTATATTGTCGCTTTGACTTTGTTGCTTCGAAACGAAAGTTGGCAGAAAAAATTACGCCCTCTTGGAGCTATGGGGCGGATGGCTTTGACGAATTATCTCATGCAAACGATTATTTCCGTTGCGATTTTTGTTGGGCTTGGCTGGTATGGAGATGTTGGATTGTTTATGGGAACGCTGATCTGTTTCGTCATACTTGTGATTCAAATGGTGGCAAGTACATTCTGGTTGAAGAAATTCCAATTTGGACCGTTTGAGTGGTTGTGGCGAAGTCTGACGTATTGGAGGCTTCAGCCAATACGCAAGCAGGAGATTGTTTCAAATGCTGTCGAGGAAAAGGGGCAGGTGTAGTGAGTGAAGGAAGGTGTTGGAAGGATGGCTGCTGGAATAGAGGATAGCAGTGGCAACATTTGGGTTCCTAGTGCGCTATCTCATAGGGGCATCAAAAAAAGTATGTTAAGGTAAGTGTGAGTAGACTTAACGATTTGTTTATACTAACAAAAAAGGATGTGTTCGCATGGCAAAGCGAAAAGGAATTATACGCCATGAATCACTGAAGCCCCTGTCTCGTCATCACATGGTTGGCCTGCATATAGCGTTAAAATTAAAGCGAGCCGGTACGGAAGAAAGCCGATTAACATTGGAAGAAATTATGCAGGATGTAACTGATTTTTGGAATCCTAACGGTCAAAATCACTTTAGGGAAGAAGAAGAAATATTATTGCCTGCTTATGCACAATATGCATCTGTTGAACAGTCGGAAATTATCGAGATGCTGTTGGAGCATGTGCAAATTCGATCCCAAATGACGCGTCTTCTGGAGGCGGAGGAATATGATATTCCAAGCATGCAGGAGTTAGGTGTTCTACTAGAAAGTCATATTCGGAAAGAAGAACGTGTCATTTTCCCGATGATCGAAAAAGCATTACCTGAAGAAAAACTTAAGGAACTAACCCCGTACTTGCATGAAGGTTGATGGAAGGGGGATTGGGTGTTGACATAATACAATTATTAGGTGCCAGGCACCTAATGATTGTTCTCGGTTCCTGGATACCCGTGGGAGGAAGCGGGAGAACCGTCCCTACGCTTCCTATTGACAGTATAATTAATAAAATTTATACTAAAAATAAGAAAAAGGTACTGAGTAGCTCCAATTACTCAGTACCTACAACTACAGCCGCATGAAGAGCGGTTGACCATATGTTTGTTTCACAAAGGAAGTAACCACTACCATGGTCGGCGGGCGGTTACTTCTTTTTGTTTACAATGACGACAATGGTTAAGATAAGTGTTATTCCTGCTGTCAAAAAAATACTGAATTGAACTAGTAAACTTAAAGCCTCATAAGTCGTCATCTTTACCACCTCCCTTCACAGGAAGTGGTCAACCGCCCACGATACTATGTAGTTGTTACCATTATTTTATCATAAAATATATAAGATTCACACGAATAACAGAATATATGCTCGTTTTTTTGATTGGTCAGGTGCCAGGTACCTAACGATCTTATATATGGTTCCTGGATATCCCTGAACGGAAGCGGGAGAACCGTCCCCGCGCTTCCCCGCGCTTCCTTCACTGCCGGTAATATTTGACGAGGTCTGGGTATTCTTTTATTTCTTGTTTGCCTTTGTCGCTTAGGACGTATACGCCTCTTTTGATGCGAGTAAACCACTTGTAATAGTTTTTGCTTAATATGGATTGTGTTTTCTTGCCGGTTCCCATTTGTATTAATTCTTTCGGTGATAGTTCACCGTGCTGATCGAGATAGCTAGCAATTTGCACGCAGTTTTCGCGATAAGCGGTCATAATCTGTTTTCTGCTAGAACCGCCTACATTATAATCCCCACTACGTCCTTCGATCTCCTTAATAATCGCTTGTCTAAGATATTTTGCTTTCCCCATGCTGATGGGACGGTGAAAAGGAGTCGGCTCCAGGACAACCTCTACTCTTTTTCTTTTCTCTGTAAACGAAACGAAGATCAGACCTAATTCCAGTCTCTTTAAGAGGTGACAGGTATCTCTCCATTTCTTGGAACGAGGATTATGCTTTTTGGGTTTTGGGATAGCAATATATACATGCTCAGACAACCGCTGCCGTTTTGTTGCTTGAATGAGCAATTCCACCGTTAAGTTTAACTTCAGTTCCACGATAATTAAGAGATCCTCTTTCATAACAGCAATATCACAATCTTTTACCTCACCATAAACTTCATATCCCTTTCGTTTGAAATAATTATGGATAGGTTGATACAAATCCACCTCTTTTAATTTTACACTTTCTCTCATCCTAGCACCGTCCATTTCAAGAATACTAGAGTACATTTTATCACATTTGAGGAAGCAGTGGGACGGTTCTCGCGCTTCCAATGATCGTGGAAGGAAGCAGCAGAACCGTCCCCACGCTTCCACCCCGCCCTTTTTCCTAATTTCTGAATGGGGGGTGATATTGTTTCGGGTTTTGACATAAGTTCATAGGGGAGGTGATCATAGTGAACATAAAGATTAAGATTAAGAAAAGTACACAAAACAAGGCGGTTTGCGGGTGTGTCTATACTTGTTAGTGACTGCTTAGTGACTGTGAAATGAAGGAATGTCCCTAGGGATATCCCTTCATTTTTACATTGATTTATTAAGCGTAGAATAGGAGGGAGATCATGACTAAATTACGAACAAGCCTTAGTTTTCGAGGGTATCCAGATCAATCACTTGTAACGTATTATGATGGTGAACAAAAGGATATTTTTGTTGATCAATTCCATCTGTTTTGGGATCTTTTAGAGGCATTAAGTTCCAATCAGAATACAGACATGATCCAAAAATGGAAGGACAAGCATGGGGTATCAGACACGGAATATGCGCTCATTATGGAATTGTTAGACGAACATAATCTGTTGGAAGAGGAATCGGTACAAGCAGGACAAGATACGGAGTTTTTGAAACGGAATTTAAATTTTTTTCGTACATACGGTTGGAATTCCGATGCTATTTTAAACAAGTTATCTCATCTTACTATTGCGGTCATTGGGGCTGGAACAGTGGGGGCGAGTATCGCTTACAGCTATGCAAAAATGGGAGTTGGAAAAATAATTATCTATGATTCAGATGATGTTGAAGCAAAAAATGTGCCTGCCCAATTTGTTTATGACCGTAACGACATCGGTAACGCAAAGGTTGATGCGTTAAAACAGAAGATCTATGAAACAAACCCACATACAGATGTCGTTCGTTACAATAAAAAAGTAGAGGACATTCAAAACATCGAAGAGTCATTGTCAGATCATCAAGTAGATTACATATTTTCCTGTTTTGACGATGGTTCGATAGCGCTATACCGAGATTTAATTAACAAAAGCGCGGAATTAGGTAGTACCTGTGTTGTACTCGGCTATGCGTATGACATGACGGTGGCATATGTTTTAGATGAAAGTAATATAGATTATTTCCTAAATAACAGCATCATTAGTTTTGATAAGGATTTTCTCATTACAGAGAACAGGGGCATGATGTTACAAAGCTTAATCGGTTCGTTTCTTGGAACGAGAATACTGTTAGGTGAAGCGGGATTCATGTCACATGAACGAAAAGAGGCTTATACGTTCAACGTAAAAACGATGGAATTTCAAATGTTGGATCGGATCGATGAAATTGCTGTCGATGATTTTACAAAACAATTAAACGCTATTTATCCGGTTGAAGAAATTCCTAATATGGTAGCTGCGTATCGGGAAGTTATCCGAAACCTTGGGGGAGATATCCCTGGCGCACTGGAGGTGGAATTACTTTCCCTCCAACAATTTTTCACCCTCCTAATTAATATCGATGGATTAGAAGCGCTTGGTTTGGAAAAGGTATATCAAGATTATGTCGAGCTTCTCGGTTCCATTGATGAGGCAGAGGAATCCCAATCCACTCAAACCGACGATCATTACGTTACATATATGTCCTTGATTCAAAATATGAGCATATCTGTGGGGGATGAAAATGAAGGGATATACAGCATCTTTAATCGGATTAATCAAATCAGCGATGAACAAGAGAGAAAGGTGTTGCAAGAGAAATGTTTCACCACCATTAAAGAATATGCTGACGTCTTATTAGGTTACTTCGTAGAGGCGAAAAAGCCTTATATCGAACCAATGAATACGAAGCAATATGTTGAAAACGTGTTTGGTTGTTCCGTCCATCACATAGACATTTTCAATCAAATCTATCAAGAACAATTTGAAAGTCTTACAAAACGTATCTATGAAGTTATTTTTCCAAATCAACCATCCAATCAAGTTGATTTCTTATATTTTCAAGAAGAACATACAGAATTACCCGACTTAGAACTAGAGGAAGGCTTCAAAATCATACGGCAGGCGTTCCAGGAAAATAATCAAGCCTTTGCTAGACATAATACCGAGCTTGAAAAAAAGAATGCGATCAAGCAGAATCATGCGAATTTAAATCGGACCTTTTATTTTCCTCAGGCAAAAGAAAATAGAATCATTATCGACTTCAATGGAAGCTACAATTCCTTGTTTACACTCGCTCACGAAATTGGGCATTCCTATTTTAACAAAGCGTATAATGATAGTTTCTTCGACGATAGTTATAAATTAGTGAATGAAAGCCTTGCGAATTATAAAGAGATTCGTTTTCTCTATGCTTTACTGAACGATAAAGAAGAACACGTTGATAAAAATGGAGTTTCCATGGAATATCTACACCGACTCAATAAGACACTCCTATCCTCCTATTCCATTTATGTACTCGAAAACCAAATGATTCATCATATCCGATCCAAAAATACATTATCGGTAGAGGATTTTTTACAAATTCAAGAGGTAAGTCCAGGTTTGCTATTAAAAGAGATTCGTTTTATGAACAGGAAACATGCGAACTTAAATGTGCTCTTAAACCCGGGATTTGTATTTGATTACCAAGACCATATTCAAGAGCCGGTTTCATTCCTTCTAGGGATGTATCTACATGCGTATTCCATGAAACATGGGGTGGATTATACCGATTATAAAATAAAAACAGCATTGGCTAACAAATGCACCCAGCTCGATTCCTTTTGTAAGTTCGTATTTGGTATGCCTTTTCATTCAGATATCATTCGTGATTCGTTAGCGTTGACCGATCAACTCATTCAAACGTTGACAGAACATCTAAATAATCAATCGATGAGAATGGGGCAGTAATATGTTTCAACTATTATTGAAGAGAAATTTCACCTTGTTGTTTACCGGTAGATTAATTACGAATATTGGTGATAGTTTATATGCTGTGGCAGCGATGTGGCTGGTTTATGAGTTAACTAGCAATTCGATCTTCACTGGAATTGCAGGTGCATTAACGATGGGACCGATGGCTCTTAACTTTTTAATTGGGCCACTTGTCGATCATCTTCCATTAAAAAATTTATTAGTCTATTCTCAATTGATCCAAGTTGTACTGATTTTGATCATTCCCATTACGTTTTATCTGGATATCTTAAATGTTTGGATTGTGTTAACAATCATGCCAATTGCTGTGTTCATTGAACAATTTGCGTATCCCGCGCAACAGACCGCACTACCGAAAATTTTGGAGAAAGAAGAGCTGGTCAAAGGGAATTCAATGATGGCTTTTGCTTACCAAGGAACCGATATTATTTTTATTGGGCTCTCTGGACTAATCATTGCCTATATCGGTGCTATTCAAGTTTTTGTGATCGATGCATTTACGTTTTTAGTCGCTGGACTTCTCTTTCATTTTCTCGCTTTACCAAAACGAGCAAATGAGGTAGCGCAACAAGGGATGAAGGACACGATTAAGTCGGCGAAATCGTCATACACCAAAGACTTAAAAGAAGGGATATCCTACGTAAAGAACTCCTTTATTCCGAAGTTCCTCGTTGCAGTAGTAGGTGCAAATTTTCTGTTTGGAGCAGTCAATGCGATTCTGCCTGTTTACGCGGATTTGCGTGGGGGAGAAGTATTTTACGGATACTATTTAGCAGCTTTGTCCGTTGGAATGTTAGTTGGGTCCTTATCCGCCTCAGCTTTGAATCGATTTAGCATCAGTACGATTATGATTGTCGGATCTGTAGCTGCAGGTTGTTCATGGTTGGCTTCTTTTATGGTAACAAATAGCTATCTTTCCGTTATAATGTATGGGCTAGCGATGATCCCAATTGGTAGCATTAATGTAATGACGCAATCCATGCTCCAAGCAATTGTATCGGAGGCACTATTAGGCAGAGTCGTGACCATCGTTTCAAGCATGGCCTCCATTGCCCTTCCAGTTGGGGCCCTGTTTGGCGGCATAGCTGCAAACTTCATCGGAAGTGAATATGTCTTCTTTTTAGGCAGCATCGCAAACATATTAATAGGTGCTTACTGGCTAATAAATGCCGATCTGCGGAAAATCCCTACCCTAGAAAAAATGAACCCAGAAAACTATGGCCTATCTGCATAAGGGAGTGGAAGCGGACGGTTCTTCTGCTTCCTTTTGGAAGCATGAGAACCGTCCCCACGCTTCCCTTGACATTTTTATGGTTCGTTATATAATCTTATTTAAATAAGTGTCGAGATAATTTAAATTTGATGACGAGAACGAGTAGGTGTGTTATCTGTTCTACAGAGAGTTGACGTTTGGTGAAAGTCAATGTTCAGAACGTATCGAAAATCCTCTCCGAGAAGCAAAGCTGAAGATTTTTAAGCTTTGACGGGATTCCGCCGTTAAAAGGAACACGTATGATGGTACGTAGATGAGTGCTATGAATGAATTTTATAGAAGATTTATTGATAGAATCAGGGTGGTATCGCGGGTTTAAACTCGTCCCTAACATTAGTTAGGGGCGAGTTTTTTTATATCTAAAAATAATAAAGGAGTGACGAGATGCAAAAGGTGGATGGAAACGAAAAAACGTTCGAGAGGGAAAAGCGAATTCAAGATTACTGGAATTCTACTAACATTTTTCAAAAGTCAGTGACCAATCGTGAAGGTCAACCTTCATTTGTATTTTATGAAGGTCCCCCAACTGCTAATGGACTTCCGCATGCTGGGCATGTATTGGGGCGTGTAATAAAAGACTTTATTGCTCGATACCAAACAATGCGGGGGTATCAAGTGATACGAAAAGCTGGTTGGGATACGCATGGCCTTCCCGTTGAATTAGAAGTGGAGAAGAAAATTGGGGTTTCTGGTAAACAAGAAATTGAGAAATATGGTGTTGAGAAATTTATAGAAGCATGCAAAAAAAGTGTCTTCGATTATGAGAAACAGTGGCGGAGATTTACGGAGGCAATTGGGTATTGGGTTGATATGGATGACCCGTATGTAACACTTCATAATGACTATATCGAAAGTGTTTGGAACATTCTTTCCAACATTCATGCAAAAGGATTATTGGACCGTGGTCATCGAGTAACTCCATATTGCCCTAATTGTCAAACCTCCCTAAGCTCTCACGAAGTAGCCCAAGGGTATAAGGATGTAAAAGACTTATCGGTTACCGCAAAATTCAAGGTGGATGGAAAAGACCGAGAATACTTTTTAGGCTGGACGACAACTCCATGGACCCTTCCCTCCAATGTTGCATTAGCCGTACAGGAGGACTTAGATTATGTCAAAGTTCAACAAGATGATGAGGTTTATATTCTTGCGAAAAACCTGGTAGAAAAAGTCTTGGGAAGTGAATATAACGTAATAAGTGAACATAAAGGGCATGAGCTAGTTGGTCTTACGTATCAACCTCCTTTTGACTACCTGACGCTGGAACGAGGGCATGAAGTTATTTCCGCAAATTTTGTAACAGATGATAGTGGAACGGGGATTGTTCATTTAGCTCCAGCACATGGTGAAGATGATTACAACGCGATTAAAGATAGTGGTCTAGATTTTGTAAACGTGGTGGACGAAAAAGGGTGCTATACGAATGAAATTACCCCGCTTGCTGGAGAATTTACCAAGGATTGTGACGTTAAAATCATCAAGTTACTCGCAGACCAAGGTCTTCTATATGCAAAAGCGAAGTATGAACACAGCTATCCACATTGCTGGCGTTGTGATTCACCTCTTATCTACTATGCAATGGAAGGGTGGTTTATCAAAACGACAGCAATAAAAGAAACGATCCTAGACAACAATCAAACCGTACAATGGCATCCACATCATATGAAGGATGGACGTTTTGGCAAGTTTCTTGAAAACATGGTCGACTGGAACTTAGGAAGGAATCGTTACTGGGGGACTCCATTGAATGTTTGGCTCTGTGAAGCATGTGAGCATCAATTTGTACCTGGGAGTATTCAAGAATTAAAAGATCATGCCAAAAGTGGAATGACGGAGAATTTAGAACTTCACAACCCATATGTTGATGAAGTAATCGTGGAATGTCCTGCTTGTTCTCATGATATGAAAAGGACGAAAGAGGTTATCGATGTTTGGTTTGATAGTGGATCAATGCCATTTGCACAGTATCATTATCCATTTGAAAATAAGGAATTATTTGAGAAGCAATTTCCTGCAGATGTCATTGTAGAAGGTGTAGATCAAACAAGGGGTTGGTTCTACAGCTTATTAACGGTTTCCACCTTATTCACTGGAAAAGCTCCATATAAGCGCGTGTTATCACTCGGACATATCCTAGATGAAAATGGACGTAAAATGTCCAAGAGTAAAGGGAATGTCATTGACCCAATGGAATTAGTTGAGAAATATGGGGCGGATGCTTTACGTTGGGCATTACTTGCTGATAGTGCACCATGGAATAATAAACGCTTTTCAGAAAACGTAGTCAGTCAGGCAAAATCTAAGCTTGTCGATACGCTTAACAATGTTCATTCCTTTTACACGCTATATGCTGATATTGATGGATTTGACCCGAATATACACAGCCAGCAGGGAGAAGCCTCTCTTTTAGATAAGTGGGTTTTATCCCGAGTAAATACGGTAACTCAAAACGTTATAAAGTATCTAGATACCTATGATTTTACTGCAGGTGCAAGAGAGTTATCGATATTAGTAGATCAAGTGAGTAATTGGTATATCCGTAGGTCGCGCGAACGTTTTTGGAGCAAAGGGTTAAATGAAGATAAATTAGCAGCTTATCATACGTTATATACGGTATTAGTAAGGGTAAGTCGATTACTGGCACCTTTTACGCCATTTATTGCAGAAGCTATTCATGTGGATGTAACTGGGGATAGTGTACACCTTTCTGATTTCCCTTCTGTAGTCAATGATGAGGTGCAGCCAACGTTAGAAATGGAAATGGATCACGTATTACAAGTTGTTGAACTAGCCCGTTCTGCGCGTAACATGACGAATATAAAAACGAAGCAACCTTTATCGATGCTTACTGTAGTAGGTTCGAAAAACGATACCGAATTCCTTCATAAATATGCATCGATCATTAAGGAGGAAATCAATGTAAAGAACGTTCATATGCAAGATCATGCAGGGGATTCGGTTAACTATGAACTGAAGTTGAACTTTCCAACTGCTGGTCCGAAACTCGGCAAGCTAGTTGGAGTTGTACAAAAGTCATTGCAATCCTTATCACCGGAGGAGGCCAAGCTAGTTGTTGAACAAGGTTATTTTAAAACTACTTCTCCAACTGGTGAAACGGTTCGTGTAGAGCAAGAGGATCTACTAGTGAATCAAAAAACGAATCACGGTTTAGAAATGGCTTCAAACACGACATTTCAAGTATTCTTAAATACAAACCTGACAGACGACTTACGTAAAGAAGGAAAGGCACGGGAACTCATTCGTGCTGTGCAGCAATATAGAAAAGAATTGGACCTTCCTGTGGAACAACGTGTGCATCTAGTCGTTGATGTAGATCGATCAATGAAGGAAGTAATTGAGCAGTTTAGAGAGCTATTGGAAAGCAACCTTCTATTAAAGAGTTTGGAATATAATAAAAGAGAAGGTATGAAGTTCGTGGTGATTGATGGAGTTGAAATTGGCATTGATGTGAGGGTATGATGAGAAAGGGAATTTTACATTCCTTTTTCCAAGATGTCTGTTCCTTTCTCGCTCGTTATAAAAGGCTTTAGAGGACGTGGACACATCATTTTTCAGTATAATGCATAGTATTTATCATATTAATACGTTAAAGGTACCGAGTAACGTTAACTACTTGTTCTAAAAAGAAGTAATCGCACTGATCCTGGGGCGATTACTTCTTTTTTTAGGGAAGTTATTTTGATAAGGAGAACGTTTTAGTTGGTTAGATACTAGACAGAGTGGATTCACCGCTGGGGGTTGGTGAAATTATATGCTTAATTTGGGTTGAAAAGTCCTTTATTAAGCTATAGTGTACATTAGTAAAACAAGGTGAACAAAAATGAATGATCGCCTAATTCTATTAAAAAATCGAATAATATTTTTGGAATATTGTGTTAGTATTTAGTTATAGTGAAACTCAATTAACGGGCAGTGCCATTTAAATTAAATGGAAATTATTCTTACGGAATGTTGGCTGATAGGGTTGCTACTTATTAAGAGTTAAATTTTGGGAAGAAGGTGTTTTATCATAGTAGGTGAATCAAATGATCCAATGCAAGAGTATATAGATAATCAAGACAAACAAAAACAATTATATAAACGCACGTTAATCATAGTCGTTATCTCGCAAATGTTTGGTGGGGCCGGATTAGCAGCTGGGATAACAGTTGGAGCATTACTTGCAGAACAGATGCTTGGTACAGATGCATTTGCAGGTCTTCCTGCTGCTTTATTTACTTTAGGATCAGCAGGAGCTGCATTAGCAGTAGGAAGACTATCAAATCGTTATGGAAGACGCATGGGGCTAGCGACAGGATTTATTACAGGTGGACTAGGGGCGATAGGTGTTGTGATTGCAGCACTTATAAACAGTATATTTTTATTATTCGTATCTCTGCTCATATATGGTGCAGGTACTGCGACTAATTTACAAGCCCGATATGCTGGTACAGACTTAGCAACGAACAGACAGCGAGGTACTGCTGTAAGTATAGCGATGGTCTCTACTACATTTGGTGCAGTTGCAGGTCCAAATTTAGTGGATGTGATGGGGGATTTCGCCCTTTCTATTGGTATTCCAGAACTCGCTGGACCATTTCTCTTATCCGCAGCAGCATTTATATTAGCAGGTCTTGTGCTATTTGCCTTTTTACGTCCCGATCCATTCATTGTCGCATTAAAAATAAATGCAAATAAGCAAGATACAGAATCTAGTGTTAATCAAGGTAAAAATCCAATAAATAAAAAAGCAATTACAGCAGGTGCAATTATTATGGTACTGACTCAAATTGTGATGCTTGCCATAATGACAATGACACCAGTTCACATGGGGGATCATGGTCATAGTTTACGTGCAATCGGACTTGTTATCGGATTTCATATCGGTGCCATGTACCTTCCTTCACTATTTACAGGAATTCTTGTTGATAAGATTGGACGACCTGCCATGGCGATTGCTTCTGGAGTTACATTGCTTGCTTCGGGTGTCATAGCAGCGATTGCACCGGGAGATTCCTTATTTCTAATGATTATTTCTCTTTCCTTGCTTGGTATTGGATGGAACTTTGGCTTGATAAGTGGTACATCTTTAATTGTCGATTCAACGGAACCTTCCATTCGTGCTAAAACTCAAGGAACAGTGGATGTTTTTATTGCGTTAGGAGGAGTTTCCGGTGGCGCCTTATCCGGAATGGTTGTTGCTGGTTCTAGTTTTGAAATGTTATCAATTGCTGGAGGTGTTTTATCCTTAATACTCATTCCAGTGGTGATATGGGCTCGTAGTAGTAAAGATTGATGAAACTAATCGAATTCATTTTTTTTCAACAAAGTGTGCCATCTGTAAGAGGAAGATACGCTCTTTCACTATTAGGGCAAATTAAGCAAGTATAAGTTTAGGATAATACCACAATTGTTAACCAAACGAATAATTGTGTTAACATTACAATGGATACAATAAATTTAGTTATTTGGGAGGATTCAGAATGAACAATAGAACAGTTGTTGCACTAATAGGTAGTTTTCTTATTTTTGCTGCGGGGTTATTAAGATTATATACTGAATCGCTTTCCTCAACACCTTTATTTGTAGCCTATTTATTCGTTATTACTGGGTTAATTGGGGTTGTTGCTAATGGATTAAAGTTGGGTAAATCCAAAAACACCTAAATATCAAAGAGAATTTAGTAATTTTTGTACCACTAACGGGGGCAAGGGTTAAACAAAAGATCATCAAATCGATGGTCTTTATTTTTATGAAAAATGGTTGGAATATTATGCTGATATAGTAAAATCGATTTAGCCTCAGTTATGATCCCGCACGAGTGGTTATTAGAATTAGATTGTTTGGATAAATTTCGCTAAAGGAGAGGAATAGTTGAACTACCTAAATGTAGTTCAAAGCGATGATGTGAATAAAATTTCTAAACTCATTTCGCAAAAGAGCTTTAATAATGTCTCTATAGGAGTATCAAGGAATATTCTTGAGTATTTTCAAGATAATAATGGGATTAAATTTCCTTATCGTATTCACTATATTGGTAATTTAGATGAATTTATAGTCAGTTTAAAGCAACAACAAAAAATGATTGTTTATTGTATCTATTCAAGGATTGTGACGGTTATGTACGACAAAAACATCTGAATTCATTGCTTTTAATGGAATAAGAGGATTGGGCTATTCCTTACATCGTAAAAATATGTGGTGAATATGTCGTAGAAATATTAGAAATGACTAACTAAGAACTACAGGATTTTTCACTTTAGTTGGCGTAGCTTCTGTTTTTATTCGCTTGCCAGGGGCCATTATATAAATTATGAATCCATCTCTACGTATTTACTTGCATTTTAAATCCAAGAGTTTTAATGAAATATTTTAAAAAGTTATCCCTACAACTGTTTGTGAGAATGGATGATATAAATACCCTCGACATTACAACTCATGCAGAGGGTATTTAGCAACTATTTATACAGAAGCTTTTAGATGAATGTTACTATCATCTACTTTTACGACCCAACCAAATGGATCGTCTCGTCTACCATATTGAATTCCTGTTAGTGTGTCATATAGTCTTTTTGATAGATCGCCTGTTTCTCCGTTGTTAATTACAAGGTCTTCATCGTTCCAGGCTAATTGACCAATTGGAGAAATAACCGCTGCTGTTCCTGCGCCAAATGCTTCTTCTAGCGTACCGTTTTTATAGGCTTCGTATACTTCTTCCATGGAAATGGCACGCTCCTCAACCGGAATGTTCCAATGTTTTAGCAATTGGTTCACAGAATTTCGTGTAACACCTTCTAAGATACTTCCATTTAGAGCTGGTGTGACCACTTCACCGTTGATTTTGAAGAACACATTCATACTGCCAACTTCTTCAATATATTTCCGCTCGACGCCATCTAACCATAATACTTGGGCAAATCCTTTTTTTGCAACGTCTTCCTGAGCTTTTAGGCTAGAAGCATAGTTTCCTCCAGTTTTTGCTTCACCAGTCCCACCTACAACGGTACGGACATATTGGTTTTCCACGGCAATTTTTATTGGATTGATTCCCTCTTTATAATAAGCTCCTACTGGGGATAGAATGACAATAAATTTATAATGACGAGAAGGAGCTACACCAAGATAAGGCTCGGTGGAAATAATGAATGGGCGAATATACAGAGACGTCCCTTCTGCTGTCGGAATCCAATCTTTTTCTAATGCAATAAGTTGTTGGATCGCTTTTATTCCAAATTCCTCATCAATTGGTGGAATACAAAGTCGTTGGTTCGAACGATTTAATCTATGAAAGTTTTTTTCCGGACGAAATAATTGAGCATCTCCTTCTGGTGTGATATATGCTTTCAATCCTTCAAATACAGATTGACCATAATGAAATACCATTGCGGAAGGATCTATGCTTAGTGGTTGATATGGTACAATGCGTGGATCGTGCCACCCTAACTCATCCGAATAATCCATTATAAACATATGATCGGTAAATACTTTTCCAAATTCTAGCTGACTTGACTCTGGCTTTTGCTTTCGCGAAGAACAAAGCTCCATATGAATTGTTCGTTCTTCCATGACACCATCCCCTTGTTGTTAAATATTGCTATCAATCTTAAGATATTTTTCAGGCTTAGGCAAGACCTATTTTTGAACAAATTTAAATGTAAACGCTTTATCAAAATAATTAGAAAATTTAAGCGAAAACCTCTTGATTTAATGTATAAACAAGTTTAGAATCTTCCTTATTATCTTTTTTTTACTTTTTCAGAAAGTGGAAATTTAAAAAAATAAAAGTAAAAGAATTATTTGCTTTGATAGGAGAATTGATTTTTTTAAAAGGGAGGCTTAGCGATGATTACATTTGTTGCATCAATCATGTTACTAGTAGTAGGTTATCTTGTTTATGGGAAGGTGGTTGATCGAATTTTTGGTATAAACGATCAACAGAAAACACCAGCTTATGCAAAAAATGATGGTTTTGATTATACGCCGATGAGTTGGTGGAGAGCGAGCTTAATACAGCTATTGAATATCGCTGGGCTTGGTCCTATATTTGGTGCAGTGATGGGTGCTTTGTATGGTCCGGTTGCATTTATATGGATTGTAGTTGGTTCCATTTTTGCAGGGGCTGTGCATGATTATTTTTCGGGAATGTTATCACTAAGACACAATGGGGCACAGTATCCGGAACTTGTAGGGAAATATTTAGGGAGACATGTGAAATTATTAATTAATATTTTAACGATTCTATTGATGATTCTTGTTGCTGCGGCTTTTACGGCAGGTCCAGCAGAACTAGTGGCCCAAATTACACCACTTGGTTTCACAGCTGCTATTGTAGTTGTTTTTGCTTACTTGTTAATTGCATCTGTATTGCCAATTAATAAAGTGATCGGAAAGATTTATCCGATATTTGGAGCAATTTTAATATTTATGGCTGTTTCTATTGGCATTGGGATGTTCTTTTTTGATAATCCCATACCTAATTTAACCTTTAGCAATTTACATCCAGGTAACTTGCCGTTGTGGCCGCTATTAATGGTTACCATTTCTTGTGGGGCAATATCTGGGTTCCATTGTACGCAGAGCCCAATTCTAGCTCGAACACTAAAAAAAGAAAGTGATGGTAGAAAAGTCTTTTACGGGGCGATGATCGCTGAAGGAGTGATTACGTTAGTTTGGGCAGCTGCAGGTATGACGTTTTTTGGTGGGACCGAAGCGCTTCAAGGTGCACTAAGTGCAGGGGGGCCTGCTGGAGTGGTTAATGAAATTAGTATTTCAACCCTTGGGGCTTTTGGTGGCATTCTAGCCGTATTAGGTGTTATTATTCTTCCAATCACCACTGGCGATACGGCCCTTCGTTCATCTAGAATGATGCTTGCAGATTTGTTGAAACAATTTACGAAAAAGGATTTTAAAGGTAAAAAATCATTGATGTTCTTAATGATTCCTGTAGCAGTGCCAGCATTTTTATTAACACAGATTGATTATAGTTTTCTTTGGCGTTATGTTGGTTGGTCCAATCAAGTTGTTGCAACGGTCATGCTTTGGACGGCTGCTATGTATTTATTAAAACATCATAAATTCCATTGGATTTGCAGCATACCCGCAATATTTATGACGGCAGTTGTTAGTACCTATATTTTTTATGCACCAGAAGGTTTTAATTTAGCTTATTCAACTTCTATGATTATTGGAGCTATCATTTGGCTTGTCGTTGTTATGTGGTTTGTATGGCAGGTTATTCGACATAAGGATTGGCCAACAAATAAAGTTGTAAGAACAGAAGCAGGATAAATCGATTTCTAATTAAGCTTAATTGGTAATTAAGTCGTTTCGATCAATTGGGGAAATAGTAGAAAACAGCGATTAGCAAATGAAATAGTCAAACAATTAAAAATAATATTAACGCACAAAAAAGCTTGAGGGAACTTTACAATCCTCAAGCTTTTATTTTTCATGTAGTAGATTATTTCTTCCATGTAGGTGTTTAGAGAGAAAGTTATGAAGCTAACGAGGTAGGTTTATTGAAGAAGTTAAAACTGTGGTTAAATATCCTTTCATTGTTTATCCTCCTCGCTAAGTAAAGAAGTAAGATCTATAAATAATTGTTCAAGCTCTTCGTATGTTTTTTCGACTGGAGAATCTATTTGTAACATTCCTTTGCACTTTAATTAAATCACTTTTACGAATAATATTTGTTTTTGCCAATTCGTCACCACAAGGGGAATACGTCAAATTAAATTATGCGTTTCCCTAAATTTGAGAGGGGAAAATCAATTGTAAGAAATGCAGAAAAAGAGTTATTCTATCCAACGAATAATTCATTTAGGTAATAATTGATTTGTAAAGCAATATCTCCATTCTTTAGTCTGATATTAGAAATTCGGATATTATTCTTTGGTATTACTTATTAGATAGAATGAAAAATAAAATATTATGCTGATCCGTATGTAAAATATTATACTTAAGGTAACGGGGGCATTACCTCAAGAAGGGATCATGTTTTTCTTATTGATCAAACGGAGTAGGGTAGTGGAAGAAGGAATATATTGAATAAACTAAATAAAAATTCAAGTGAAGTTTGGAGTGGTTGTATGAATTTTAGAGAGTTTGGATTGATATTATTTGTTGAAGAATACGAAAAATGTATCCGTTTTTACAGAGATAGTTTACAATTACCTGTTAGGAATATTAAAGAAACATTAGTAGCTTTCGATTTACCAAATGGGTATTTAATGGTAGAACAAGGTGGAATTGGTTCAGTGCATGAAAAACAGAGAGAGCAAAATCCCACTGTTCTACGATTTGATGTAGACTCGTTAACCACTGAAGTGGAAAAGTTAGAGGAAAACGGTGTTGTCTTTATACATAAAAGTTTAAAGTTTGATTGGGGGACTATTGCGGTTTTAAATGACCCTGATGGAAATAGAATTGAAATAGGAGAAATTAATACTTCAAGTGGTTCATATATCCCAAAATAAGTGTATTAGGGCTATTGCATGTAAGCGGAATAGTTTTTATTGTTTTGAGGAGAGTCAGTATGGTTGGAATAGGAATTGTTGTACACGACCCCTCAAATTGGAATAAAGGGCTTATGGCAGCAGAATACCAAGTAAGGCAAATAATTAACGGTTCGTATCTTTGTAGGAACCGTTTTTCTATGTGTAATGTACGTAACGTTATAAATCATTTTTTGATGCCCCCTATCAAAGAGAAGTTCTATGATCTACAATTTACACCCTCTAAGCAATTTATTTTGATTTCATGCAAATAGAATTTAAGATAGATTTTGTATCAAATGGATACATGCATGGAAAAATCTTATTGATTATTATCAGGCTCTATCTAGAAGGTATGACTTCTTAGGAAGAAACGAATACTAGAGCTGGCAACTATATTTCGTAAAAGGGGTGCGATGAATGCGTGCAGTTGTTATCAATGAATATGGTAGTAAAAATGTGTTAGTGGAGCAGGAGCTTCCGAAACCAGAAATAAAAGAGAACCAAGTACTTGTTGAGGTATATGCGACTTCTGTTAATCCGATTGATTGGAAGCTTCGTGCGGGTTATTTGAAGCAGATGCTTGATTGGACTTTCCCAATTATCCTAGGTTGGGATGTTGCTGGTAAGATCGTTGAAGTAGGTAGTGAAGTGAAGGACTTTCAGGTCGGGGATGAAGTTTTTGCGCGACCGGATACTACCAATAAAGGTACGTATGCGGAATTTACGACGGTGGATGAGGAATTGTTGGCGAAGAAGCCGAGTAATCTGACCTTTGAGGAAGCAGCATCAATCCCATTAGCAGGGTTAACCGCGTGGCAGTGCCTAGTGGATCATACAAAAGTCAAACAAGGTGATAAAGTACTTATCCATGCTGGTGCTGGTGGTGTAGGAAGTTTGGCGATTCAAATGGCAAAACATTTGGGTGCCTATGTCGCGACAACAGCGAGTGAAAAAAATGAAGCATATGTAAAAGAGCTAGGCGCGGATGAATTCATTAATTACCGCACACAACAATTTGAGGAAGAACTGAGTAATTATGATGTGGTAATAGACACAATGGGTGGAGAGATCTTAAATAAAAGCTTCCAAATAGTAAAGCCTGGGGGCAGGTTAGTAACGATCGCCGGACAACCTGATTCAGCATTAGCAGAAAAGCATCAAGTAACAGCGAGCTCCTATTGGTTAACCCCAAACGGTAAACAGCTAAGTGAAATCGGCGACTTATTGGAGAAAGGAATCCTGAAACCACAAGTCGGACATGAATTCAGCTTTTCAGCAGAAGAACTGCAAAAAGCACACGAATTAAGCGAAACACACCACGCCAAAGGGAAGATCGTCATAAAAGTTAAGTAATTGGGAGGAAGCGAGGGGACGGTTCTTTTGCTTCCTTCTAGCTTTTGGAAGCGCGAGAACCGTCCCCTCGCTTCATTTGACAGTATATCTAATAAAAATTATACTAATACTAAGAAAAAGGTACCGAGTAGCTCGAACTACCCAGTACCTACAACTACAGCCGCATAAAGAGCGGTTGACCATATGTTTGTTTGTACAAAAGAGGTAACCACTACCATGGTCTGGGGGCGGTTACTTCTTTTTGTATAGGAAAACGACGATAGTTACAATAAGTGTTATTCCTGCTGTCAATGAGATGCTAAATTGAACTAGTAAACTTAATGCCTCGTAAGTCGTCATCCAAACCACCTCCCTTCACAGGAAGTGGCCAACCGCCCACTATACTATGTAGTTGTTATTATTAGTTTACCATATTAGTTAATAGATTTGTGTAAAAAAGGAACATTCGTTCGTCGATGTGTTCTTTCTTATTATGACTTCTCTTGAAAGGATTTAACGCTATATAGGGACAAGGGTCCTGTCCCTAAACTTCCTGTCCCTAAACTTCAAGCCCCGCAATCCCAAATCCTCCAGGGCCTGAATGGGTTGAGATCATGGCACCTGCTTGCATCCACTGGATTTTTTGGAAACCATGTTCCCTTGCAATTTCTTCTGCCCGTTGTTTAATCCCATCGTCAAGACCAATCGAGTAGATTAAATAAAGTTGATCCCGATCAATATTGTATTGATTAAAATAGTCGCGCATAAGTTTTTCTGAAACAACACTCATTTTCCCGCGGTATTTCTTATTGGAAACAAGATGTCCATCAATTAATTCAATTCGAGGTTTTATTTTTAACAAAGCCCCACCAAGATAAGCAACATTACTTACACGGCCACCAGCCCTTAAAAATTCTAAGCTACCAGGTACAAAAGCAAGTTTTGACTTAGGAACGATGGCTTTTATTATTTCTACCAATCGAGCAGGTTCGATCGTTGGTTCTTGTTCTAGGAGACTAACAGCATACATCACGATAGCCGTTAATCCGCCGGTCACATTCAACGCGTCAATGAGGAATAGATTTTCAAATTCCTCTGATGCAAGCACTGCATGTTGAAAAGATGAAGAGGCTTTAGAAGTGTAGCCAATATGAATAATTGTGCAATTGGGAAAATCTTTGTTGATCTTTGTGAAGAATTCTTGATACTCATGTGAATTTGTTGACGTTGTAGAGGGAATCTTTTTTGTGCGGTCATAGTAGTCATAAATTTCTTGTACAGGTAATGAACCATCCTCATAATCTTTTTCATCCATAATGATATGCATTGGTACAACTTGAACATCATGCTTTACAGCTAAATCCTCTGGTAAATCTGCTCCACTCTCTGTTGTTAAAATGATTTTTTTCATCGTACTCCTCCAATTGTTCGTGCATCAGTTTATTATAAGTGTGAGCTAACAGAGCCCATAAATGGGTACCTGCTTCATAATAACTATATTATCACAATTGTCTTAACTAATCGAAAAAGCAAAATCGGAAGGGGTATGATCTGTTAATGGTAATTGACAGTATATCTAATAAAAATTATACTAATACTAAGAAAAAGTACCGAGTAGCTCCAACTACCCAGTACCTACAACTACAGCCGCATAAAGAGCGGTTGACCGTTTGTTGTTTGAGTCAAAAAGAAGTAATCGCACTGGTCAGAGGGCGGTTACTTCTTTTTGTTTAGAAAGACGACGATAGTTACAATAAGTGTTATTCCTGCTGTCATAGAAATACTGAATTGAACTAGTAAACTTAATGCCTCGTAAGTCGTCATCCGTACCACCTCCCTTCACAGGAAGTGGCCAACCGCCCACTATACTATGTAGTTGTTCGTATTATTTTATCATAATAGTAAATAAAATAGTATAAAAATAGAACAAACGTTTCTGTTCGGTTGAACACTTGGAAAATAGGATCTCTAGGCTTATGTGTCTTGTTTAACTAACTTCAAAATATCTTCACCAAATTCCTCAGCTTTCTTCGGTCCAATTCCTTCTACTCTTAATATCCAAGAAACACTGATCGAGTATAGAGATAGATTAAACCGTTCCCAAGAAAATCCTCTTCATTAGAAGGGTTTATTCTTGTATGTAGTCAATAATCCCTTGGTTTTTAGCATAGGGAATACGTTTAGAAGGTTGAGTTTGATATCTTTTGTTATATAGAAAAAATCCCTTTCGTATCGATTGTTACAAAAGAACCGTCCCTACGCATCATTTTTTGTGGTATGATGGGATTGTTAAAATGTGTGAATTTTTCTAATAAAGGAAGAAATTTTTTAAAGGGGGTAATGTAATGTCTGAACCAAAGGAAGTTATTTTTGAAAAAGATGAACATGAGAATCCCAAACCTGAAATGAAGAGGGTGGAGGGGAAGCCAACTTCTGCTTTTAAAGGGGCATCTTGGTCCGCGTTATTAATCGGTGTTGTAGCATATTTGATCGGTTTATATAATGCAACGATGGAGTTAAATGAAAAAGGTTATTACTTCGCACTTTTAGTCTTTGGGTTATATGCTGCTATTTCCTTACAAAAAACAGTTAGGGATAAAGAAGAAGGAATCCCTGTTACAAACATCTATTATGGCGTTAGTTGGGTTGCGATAATCATTGTTCTCATTCTAATGGCAGTTGGCTTGTATAACGCTGGAAGTATTACATTAAGTGAGAAGGGTTTCTATGCTATGGCATATGTTCTTAGCATATTTGCCGCAATCACCGTTCAGAAAAATATTAGAGATTCGCATCGAGCGCGGGAGAAAGAATAAACGTGAGTTGTTATTATCATAAAAATGATCATCTATTGATCATTTTTTATTTTTGTTAGGATATAGTACGGTCCGGTTCTACTGCTCTTTTTGAGAAGTAGCGTTTCGACAAGTGCCTGGCACTTGTCGAATGAAATTCTAATGGGTTAAAATTCGGAGGAAGCTGGAAGGAAGCGCGAGAACCGTCCCCACGCTTCCTTTTGGGAGAGGAGTGGTTTGGTGGGGGATTTGAGGAAGTCGGAGCGGATTTTGGGTTTGATTGATGTGTTGCATAAGTATACGGATGAGGATCATGAGCTGACGGCTCGTGAAATTTTGGATTTGCTGCATGAAGAGCTGGAGGATAAGGTCGAAATTCATGAGAGTGCGATTAAGCGGGATTTGAAGGAGCTAGAGGATTCTAGTTATATCGAACTCATGGTCCATAATGAGAAGGATGGTTTGCCAAAATATTATAGCTATCAGGATCGTCTGTTTGAGATACAGGAGCTGCGGTTGTTAATGGATGCCATCTCATCGGCGCGCTTTATCACCAAAAAGGATAAGGAAAACCTGCTCGGAAAAATAAAGCAACTCACGAGTAAATCGTTAGCTAGTCATCTAGAAAACCAGATTCATATTGAGGAATACGCGATTCATGAAGCAAAGCGCGTGAAGTACACGGTGTTCACATTGCACCATGCTATTCACGAGAAACGGGTTATTCGGTTCAACTATGGCCGATATAACATCGATAAAGAATTTGTTCTTAGTAATGATGGCGAGCCAAGGGAGCTCGAACCGTATGCTTTGGTTTGGAATAATGATTACTATTACTTAATTGGCAAGTTCGAGGATATGCAAAATTTGCTTCATCTACGTGTCGATCGCATGCTAGATGTTGAGCTTACCGATCAGACCTTTAGGTTGGAAGAGCATTTTGATATCTCCGCCTATGTGAAGCGTGTATTCCAAATGTTTACTGGAGTAGAAAAGGATTTAAAGGTTCGCTTTAAAAATGGGTTAATCAATGTCATCATTGATCGATTTGGAAAAGATGTCTCCATTGAAAAGGATGGAGAAGATCGGTTTATTTTGCGTACCAAGGCAATCATTAGTGACGGCCTCGTGGGATGGATGTTGAATTGGGGAAGTGATGCTGAGGTCATTGACCCACCAGAACTACGGGATCAAATCAAGGAAGCAAGTAAAAAATTGTATGAGCTATATCACGGCGAAGAAGGACCTTAACAAATTTTGTTCAGGTTCTTCTTTTTCGTCGTACTATACTTTCATGGAAAGCAAACATGAAAGGGGAAAGTTACATGAAAAAATTAATGATGGTATTCGTTGCGGTGATTTTAGCAGGAGTATTGGTGGCTTGTAGTGAGGATGACAATGGGGCAGAAGAAACCAATACAGCCGATAATACAGGAAATGAAGTAGAAGAAAATAACGATGGTGAAGCGGATCAGGATACAGATTCCGAAGCAGAAGCGGAAGAAGAAAATGATACGGAAGGCTCTGCTGAAGCAGGGGATGTTTTAGAAGATGAAGTTGGCAAGTTAAGCATTGTTAAGAAAAATGCGGACATGGAGGAAGTCTTCACAAGTGGACCAATGGAAATTACAATTACAGGCGTACAAACAGCTGAGTTAGAGCCAAGTGAATCCTATGGTGATTTCTTTGACAACAAAGAAAAAGTCACAATTGTAACCGTCGGAATGAAAGCAGAAAATACATCCGAGGATACAATTTCCATCTATCCGGACCAATCTACCTTAACAACAAATGCTGGTGATCAGGTAGAAGCGGACCTATGGTTATCCGACAGTATTGGCGGAGAATTCTTCGGAACCACGAATAAAGAAGGAGAAGTCATTTTCCAACTCGACACACCCGCAGAAGAAATTGAGTCAATTAAAGTAATCATGGATGGCGCACATGATGATAATTATGAATCGGTTGGGGAAGAGCTGCAGATTGAATTGGAGGTTTAGGAGGGAGAGTGCGTTTGAATGCGCACCTTCGTCTATTTAGATATAAATAAAATTAAAAAGCTGATGAAAAGATTGTTTGGATCAATTTACGAAGCAATATATTGACACTTTTTATGACAATCTTCAGAATACTAGTATGCTGATATAATAGGAATGAATTATCTAATCTTTTTATAAAACGATGGTGCTCTGTATAGAAATGTGAGCTCAGAAAAAAACTATATAAAGCATTTATGACAGGTGTAACTTAGGAGTACGTGACATTGGAAATTTGAATACATAGAAGCAAAAGGAAGCAAAAGAACCGTCCCCTTGCTTCCTAAAGGAGGGAATGTGGATGGTGAGTCCTCTTCGTTTGGGGTGGATAGATTATTCGAGTGAGCATAGAAATAAAGTTATGACTGTTCTTGATTTGTTAACGCAAAAAGGGGCAGTTGATGAGTTGGGAATTGGTCAAATTAGAGATGGTTTTTCAGATATGTTTTTCCCGGGTACTTCAACTTTACAAACTAGGGCGAAGTATTTTTTTATTGTACCTTATTTACTCATGGAATTAGAAAAGGAATCAATTTCAAATCATAGTACATTTATGTATAAGCTATCGCAAGAAGAAATCAATCTCATAGAAATTTTAAAACAGGGTGATGATCTTGACGGAATTATCGGGGGTAGATCAGGAAATAAATTAAAGAGAAAACCGTCTAGCATCTATTGGAATGGCCTTAGAAAATTCGAGATATTTAAGTATGAAAAACTTTCATTGGATAACTATGCTAAATCGGTGATTAATTTAAAAAAGAATAAACAGTCTCTGAAAACACTTGGTGACGAAGAAGTTGATGATTCAGAAGTAGCTAATGAGCATGTTGGTACCTTTTGGCATTGTCTTTTGCCAGAGAAAAATTGGAAAGGAAATTTAACCATTCATCTAACCAAAGAGGAAGCTGAGTTCCTTAAAAAGCGCATTACGTTATCTTCTAAAACGGAACATTCCCTATTTGCCTATTTGCTCCAACAGTATCCACAAAAGGTGGGGCAAATTGAAAGCTTTGAAATGATTGGGGATGTAGTTGAACTTCCAGATCATATCAGGGAAGTGTACAAACTGGCTAAAGACTTTAGTAAATTTATCTCTGGTGCAAATATCCGATATAATGTCATCCTATCTCATTATGAAAATGAAGTAGCTCTTGAGGAATGGGAAAAATGGAAAAACAGTTCCTTTGTTAAAGAAGCTTTTTCAAGTTTTTCCTATTTAGCAGTGACGAAATTACTTGGTATTGGTAATGTTCGCTTAAAAAACTTTTTACGAGATTGGCAGCAAGCAGTGATAAATGAAAATGAAGAAGTTATCGATCAGCTAATTATAAAGAGAGAAATAGAATTGAAATCAAAGGATCGAGCCAAATTAAATAACTCAAAAGCCTATTCATATGACGAAGGGTGGATAGGTTCTAAATTGTTAGGATATCGTTTCAAAGACGCACAAGCGATTATGAAAGATATTTTTGATGGACTGGGGGATGACCGTGCTTAAACCTGATAAAGACAGATTGAATTATAGTGACATGTTAAAGCCACCAGTAGATTACGAAGTTGAATTTGCGGTTGGAACAACGTATTCGCTTGATTTAGAAGCATTAATTGGTGTTCCGTTAGCATTTAGTTTATCGGAAGAGATGAATCATGCCGTCCAGGATGACCCCATTTATATGTTAGAGGGTATTCGTAGGGCAACCGATAAATTTCTAGTCTTCTGTGAGGCTGGTCAAATTAAGGTTCCACAAAATCAGAACAATGTCTTTGCGTTAATGGAAGGTAGTATTCATGAAATCGTTATGGATAATGACTATTCTTTCCATCCAAAGATTTGGTTTGTTAAATATATAAACAATGAAGGAAAACCGTTGTACCGATTACTTGTTTTAACTCGAAATTTAACCTTTGATCGTAGTTGGGACATTGCCCTCTCTTTGGAAGGAGAACTGAAAGACACAAGAAATCCTAAATCTCAACCACTTATTGACTTTCTAACGTTTTTACAAGCTTATGATATTGATCCAAACAAAGATATGAAAATGAGAAGTTTAATTTCAGAATTACCATTTGTTCACTTTGAACCAGCAAGTAATTACGTTGATTATGAGTTTATACCACTTGGGATTAAGGGGTATGGAAAAAAAGATACTGGACTTTTTGAGACATTTCATCAGTTAATTGTGATGTCGCCATTTTTAAGTGAAAGTACCGTCAATGAATTGAAGGAGAAGTCTCTATCAAAAGAAAAGCCTGTGTTGATTACGAGAAGAACAGAATTACATAAACTTTCAAAAGATATAGTAAATTTAATCGATATCTATGTTCTACGAGAAATGGTTATAGAAGGAGAGGGGGCTATAAGTGAAGAAGTCGAAGAAGACAGGGAGATGGCGCAGCTTCAAGACATCCATGCAAAACTGTATGCAAGAAGTAAAGATAACCAGCATCATTTTTTCATAGGTTCTGCTAATTGCTCCAAGAATGCGTTCCATGGAAATGTCGAATTTCTCCTTAAATTAAAATATAAGAAATATGGATTTCGAATGGAGCATCTCTTAAAGGATATATTTGGCGAAGAGGACGAAGAGAACCCATTTGAAAAAATTGAGATACTTCCTGATTTTGAGGAAGATAAAGAAGTAGATTTAAAAGAAGCGTTACAAAGGGGCATAAAACAGTTATATAGACAGTACTCCAAAGCAATGGTCACAGAAAAACAAGGGAGTTATGATCTCGTAATTGAATATAGTGATCTTCCTGAAGATATTAACTTTTCCATTAGACCACTGCTAAGTGCCGTATCCGAAAAAATACTAACGAAGCAAACAGTGTTTTCTAAACTTAGTATGCTAGAATTAAGCGAATTTTATCGTGTGAAAGCGGAAAAAGACGGGGAATATGTTGAGAGGATTATAAAGATCGATACGGAAGGAATCCCTGTAGAGCGAGACAGTGAAATTTATAAAAGTATAATTAGCAATACAACTACTTTTCTCAAGTATGTCGCATTTTTACTTGCAGATGATTTCCTTTTAGCAGCACTAGAACAATTTGAGAAAAATAAACTTGGGAACTCGGCTTGGGACATGACTGGACTGGATTTTCCTGTACTCTATGAACATATGTTAAAGGCTGTTTCTCGTTCTCCAGATAAGTTCACTGATGTAGATTATATCATTGATGTTATAAATGATGAGGAGATCATTCCAAATGATTTTGATGAATTATATCAAACATTTAAAAGAGCGAATCAGAAAAGGTGGAACAGATGATAAATTTGGTTGAAAAGGAAGAAGAAATTCTTTCGGGACTCAAGGATTTTCAAAGAGCAACTGTGGAAAGAATACATCATTTATTTACTCATAATCAGAGTCGTGTATTAGTAGCTGATGAAGTAGGACTTGGAAAAACGCTAATCGCAAAAGGGGTTGTTGCAAAGACAGCTCGTTACCATAAAGAAGAACTAAAAGATCCTTTGTTTAAGGTTGTATATGTTTGTTCAAACCAGGGAATCGCTAGTCAAAATTTGAAGAAGCTAATGATTGACCAAAATGTACAAGTAGAAAAAGCATCGAATAACCGTCTGTCGATGCAGCATCTTCGGATTTTTGAAGATGAGGTGGATCAGGAGCTAAAAGAGAAATATATACAATTAATCCCTCTAACTCCGATGACATCATTCGAAATGACATCAGGTTGTGGAAGTGCAAGTGAGCGAGCACTAATTTTTGTATTGTTAAAAAGAATTTCTTTATTTCAAGATCACATTGCTGAATTAGATTGGTTATTGATGGATAAGGCAACAACAAGTTGGAATACAGTAAAGGATCATTATGAAAGCAAGGTATTAGCGGTTGATAGAAAAAGTAACGGTGAATATATTTCGGCGATGCTTAGAAAAATGGATCAAGCCTTTGAAAAAACTCCATTATTATTAAGTGAATTAAAAGAAGTGTGTAAGCGTATTGACCTGGAAAATCCCCCTAAAGAAAGGGTTAAAGGGGCAAGAGCCGTCATATTATCTTTGCGTAAAATCATGGCCGAGATTAGTGTAAAAATGATGGAACCAGACCTAGTAATTATGGATGAGTTTCAGCGCTTTCCAGAACTGGTCAATACAGAAGGAGATAGTGAATCCGCTATACTTGCAAAAAAATTTTTTAATTCAAGTAAGTCTACAGAAGAAAATGTAAAAATTCTCCTTCTATCTGCAACACCGTATAAAATCTACTCCACACTAGAGGAAATTCAGGAGTCTGGAAATGATGATCATTATCAAGAGTTTTTTCAGGTAACTAATTTTCTATTTGAGAAAAACCCGTTACAGCAAGAATTATTTGAAACCGTGTGGAAGGATTATTCTCATGCTTTAAGTGAGTTCAAACATCAGGATTTTGTCGCATTAATGGCCAAAAAACAAGAGGCTGAGAATCACTTATATAAAGGAATCGCGCGAACAGAAAGGTTTCTAGCAGATGGGGCAAGTGAGCTAATTAAGGGAAAAGTTGAGAATTTAGAGGTGACGGAAGCAGACGTATTATCCTATATAAATATGGATCAACTTCTTCAAGAAGCAGAACTAAATGATAAGCTCCCGGTTGAATATGTTAAATCGGCTCCTTTCTTAATGTCTTATATGGAAAAATATAAATTAAAACAAAAAATAACTCAGTATTTCAGGCAAAACTCCGATAAAATATCCTTTTCTAATAAGGAAGGGCTTTGGGTAGATCGAAAGACGATTGATCGTTATAAACCGCTTCCGACGATGAATGCAAGACTTTCCAAGTTAAGGGAGATCGCTTTACCTGATGGAGCGGAAAGATTGTTGTGGGTTCCACCTTCACGTCCCTACTATAATTTCGGAGGAAGTTATGTAGGGAAAAGTAATTTCTCAAAAGTATTAGTTTTTTCAGCTTGGGAAATGGTACCAAGATCAATTTCAACACTATTGTCGTATGAAGCGGAACGGTTGACAGTCGGTGAAATGATACAGAACATACCTCGGAAGAAAAAACGAAAAAGCAAAAGGAACTATTTATATTCAGCAGAAAGGCGGTTTCCACAACCACGACTACGGTTTGTAATGAAGGATAATGCTCCATCAAATATGAACCATTTAACGCTATTGTATCCTTCGGTAACTCTGGCTAAATTATTTAATCCGATAAGTGTTCTTAATCGAAACATAACACTTGACCAAATTAGAGGGGAAATAAAGGAGAAAATAGAAGAGTTACTAGACGATATACCAGAAGAGGAGACTTCAAGAACCGACGATAGATGGTATTTTTTAGCTCCACTGTTATTGGATTTGAATGAGCCAATCGTTCACGAATGGCTCATGGATGAGAATTTTTTGGTTTATGATTCTGATAATACCAATAGAGATGGTGATAACCAAGGATTGACAATGCATTTTAAGGAATTAAGGAAAATCTTCTTATCAGATAAAAAACCACGGTTAGGAAAACGACCAGATGATCTAGTGGACGTACTAACAAACATGGCAATTGGTTCTCCAGCAATCTGTGCCGTTCGAATGTTAACAGAAATGACTGTAGAATCCTTTTCAAAAATTATACAATTTGCTAAAGCAATGGTAGATAGATTTAATACGCAAGAAGCGATTGCAATTGTTGACTTACAATATACAAAGAAGAACGCAGATAATAATCCTACACATTGGAAGAATGTACTTAAATACTGTGTGGATGGGAATTTTCAAGCAATGATTGATGAATATGCCCATATGCTCCTTGAGGAAGGTGGATTAAGTTATAAGCCTTCGAATGAACGTAACAAGGAATTACTACATGCGATGTGTGAGTCGTTAGAATTTAGGAGTGCTCCCTTACAAGTTGACACCTATGCTAACTTTAAGAAAAGAATAACGAAAGGAAATGCTAAAGTAGGTACAGATGGGTTCAGAATGCGAACGAATTATGCAGTTGGCTTTTCTGATAAAAGAAACGAAGATCGAGCACACGATAGAAAACAAAATGTTAGAAAATCCTTTAATTCACCATTTCGCCCATTTGTATTAGCATCAACTTCAATAGGACAAGAAGGCCTCGATTTCCATTACTATTGTCGACGAATCATGCACTGGAATTTACCTTCTAATCCTATAGATCTCGAGCAACGAGAAGGAAGGATTAATCGATATAAATCCTTTGCGATCCGTCAAAATATAGCAAGTAAATATGGTGATATTACGTTTAACACCACTATTTGGGATGAGATGTTTAAAGCCGCTAATAAAACAGAACGGGATGAAAATACATCTGAACTCGTCCCGTATTGGTCGTTAACAGATAATAACGGTATTCATATAGAACGGATTGTGCCGATTTATCCTTTTAGCAAGGACGGGTATAAATTTAATCGTTTAATGAAAATACTTCAACTTTACCGAATAAGTTTAGGACAAGCAAAGCAAGAAGAATTATTGGAATACTTGTTTCAAAATGATGTTGATGAGACTCAATTGAAGGAAATGTTTATGAATTTAAGCCCGTTTTATAGAGAGGGATAGGATAGAGATATTTTCAAAGAAGAGAGGTAATTCCGAAACAAAGTGATACTGAAGTTGCCTGATAGAAGGCATTGTATAGTGAAAGTAACAGTGTATTCTAATAGACAAGTGCTAAACAGCCACTTGTCTATTAAAAAACATTAATCAGTTATACTCAGGAATTATCTTCTTAATCTCTTTCTCAACATCTTCTAATCCTCTAACCATAAATCTACTAATTTAATTCCATCTATTAATTCTATATCTAATCCATCTGCATATTCTCGTGCTGCTTTTGTATAAGAACTTGTGGTAATAACATAACCTCCTGCTGCCCCATTTTTGATAATATTTGAGTGAAGAATGGCGATTGGTTCGTAATCCATATCATTTTTTTTACACTTAACTTGGCCTAAAAATGTCCCATTCTCCGTATTATGTTCAAAGTCTACTCCGAAATCTCCAGACCGAGGCGAAACCCAAGTATCACCACCTTTTGAAGTTTTGAAAACATCTGCAACGAAGTCTTCAAATAAATAAGGGTCGTCCTTTATAAAGGTGGAGTTTTCACCAATATTTGGGTAATATTCATCCTTTTCCTCTCTAAACCTTAAATATAAACCCATTGCCAATGTTCTTTTCAATTCTTCACTAGAATCTATATGTCCAGACAATAATGCTGTTTTATACTGATTCTTTCGTTTGTTTATTATAAAGTGCATATAAGAACCCAGTAAGTAAATTGAAATAGCAATTTCTATATAAATCATGCAATAACCTCCTTATTCAATTAATTACCATATTATGAGGTTCATAATCCAAAAAATGTAATTTTGTTTGGAACCATGTATACAAGATTGTAATAAATATGAAAGAATCTGACATTAGTATGTTAAAATTAGGAAAACTGTACGATGGCTTAAGTAAAAGCTAAGAACTGTATCTGATACTAGAATCTTTCAATTAGAATAGTAGATGAAAATTATAAAGAATGTTTAGGGGGAGTATGATGAGTTTTTTAGATAGTAGCAAGATGTGGATAGATACAATATGGTCAATTTTAACAGCAGAACCTTTATTAACAATTTTTTTGGTAGTGTTCTTTGGAGGCTCGGTTTTACTTGCATTAATTGTAAATATGATTAAGCAGTATCGACTTAAAAAATCTGGAATTTTGGAAGTTGACAAAATGACCGGAAAAAATTTTGAAGAATATCTCCAGGTGTTGTTCAAATCAAGAGGATATCATGTGAAGTTAACGCCTACAACAGGGGATTATGGTGCTGATCTAATTCTTACTTCTAAAGGTGAAAAAATAGTAGTACAAGCAAAGAGGTATAAAAATAACGTTGGAATTAAGGCAGTTCAAGAAGTGGTTTCTGCTAGAAGTCACTTTAGTGCAGATAAGTGTTGGGTTATTACCAATAGTTATTTTACAAATCCAGCAAAAGAGTTAGCTGGTTCGAATTCAGTTGAGTTAATTAACAGGGATCAATTATTGAGTTGGATGTTAAAGATGAATAAACAATAATGTAAGAAATATCCTATCAGAGGAGGAATTACATGCCAGTATACAAAAAACTCGTCCGAGACTTAATCCCACAAATCATAGAAAAATCAGGGAAACAATTCAAAACAAAAACCTTAAACGAACACGAATACGAAACTGCGCTAAAAGAAAAACTGCAGGAAGAGGTAACGGAATACGTGGATGCAGAAACAGACCACGATCGTTTAGAAGAACTAGCTGATATATTGGAGTTGATCCATGCACTTGCTTATTCACATGGTGCTTCCTTTGAACAGATTGAAAGCATTCGTAAGGACAAAGTAGAAAAACGTGGTGCTTATCATGATAGAATATATCTAATTGAGGTGCAAGACGACGAGTGAACATTAAGGGGAATGTCTGATGAGTCATAAACTTAAAGTAGGTGAATTGAACGAAGCTTACTTAACTGAAGAAGAAATTTGGAGGATTTTCACGGTTGTCTTATCCAGTAAATCGGTTAAGTCATCTACGTATAAATTTGCTCTAATTAAAGCATTGATTGAAAACTTGTATCAAGTAAATGACAGGTTTGAATTAACCTATGATCAATTGGCTTATTCTTTTACGAAAGTGTACTGGAATCTGATCGTAAAACATAATTTGGTCAAACAGAATAGAGGTAAAAATGCTAGAGTAGTAACGGTGATTAAGGATGCTCAACAAAAGCACCAAATCCCCTCTGACTTCAGTTTTGATAAGTTGAATGGCCAGCTGCAAATCAAATTAGTATCTGAAATTAAAACGACGATGAAACAAAATGTATTTGGTGCATTATATGGGGATACAGGAGGGAAGTTTTACGCTTTCGAACACAAGTCAGAGTACTTTAAGTTAAACCCTGCCGTACATAATTTCATGTTGAAATATCAGCGATTAGTAGTTAACCTAACCAATTATCACATGGCAGTAATGATTGAATCGCTGAATGAGGTTCCAAGTATTAATTACCTACTGGGTAAAGTCGAAAGTATTGCCAAGCGTTCATCACTCCGTCCATTTGAGAAGATCTTGTTAAATCACTTTGAACATACCTGTTTCTACTGCGGAAAACCTTTGTCATCTGCTAAGGGAAAAACACATGTAGACCATTTTATTCCGTGGTCATTTGTTCAGTCTGATCAGCTTTGGAATCTCGTGTTGTCCTGTCAGGTGTGTAATAACTCTAAAAGTGATAAGTTACCGAAAAAATATTATTTAGAGAATATTATTAGTCGAAATCACGTGCTAGTATTAAATGAAAAGGATGAAAAAGTGTCTAGCTTGATGACGAATTATACGGATAAAAAGATTAGTTTGCTTTATGATTATTCGATTAAGAATGGATTTGATGTGGTATGGGGGCAGTGACTAAAAGTCCCTCTTTTTTAAATTTGTTACTTCAATATTTTTGGGTAGAGAAGACTGACTACCTCAAGTTCTGCCAATGAAATTATTAATATATATAATATCCCACAATTTAAAAGATTATTTTGAGCTCTCCCCTTTAACGAACGTGCGTTTTGTATTATAATTAAGTATATTTAATTATGATTTGATAACTTTGATGACTCAATTCTACAAATTAGAATTGGAGGGGATTTTATTGGATAGAGGTTTTACTTTCATAGATCTATTCGCAGGTTGTGGAGGATTTAGTGAAGGCTTTTATATGAAAGGTTTTAAAGCATTAGCACATATAGAGATAGATAAGCATGCATGTGAAACATTGAAAGAACGGATGCGTTATTACAACTATAGTGAGGAAGAAGTCGAAAATGCAGTTCTCTGCGAGGACATGACAGATCCAAAAGTACTGACTAAATTACTTAACGTGGTTGATGATAGAGAGGTAGATTTGGTAGTCGGAGGACCGCCTTGTCAATCGTTTTCTTCACTTGGACGAGCAAAAGATCCAAACTCCATGCGAGAAGATCCAAGAAATTTCTTGTTTGAAAACTATATTGATATCCTAAATGCGACAATGCCAAAAATGTTTGTTTTTGAGAATGTAAAAGGAATTTTAAATGCAACTATAAATGGTAGATTAGTAATTGATATGATTTTTGACCGAATGAGTGAAAATTATGATATCGTTACGGATTTTGACCGAATTTTGTTAAACTCTGCACATTATGGCGTGCCACAAACTAGAGAACGTGTCATTATTATAGGGGTTCGTAGGGACTTAAATATACAACCCAACCTAATCTATGATGCAATAGGAAAAACGCATTATCACCCAGAAGAAGAGGGAACTCCAAGTCAACAAAAGTATGTGACAGTTGCTGAGGCGATTTCTGATTTGCCGAAATTACTTCCTGGAGAAGGAAATGAAGAGAGCGAGTTCCAGCCAGAGAAATGGAATCGGTATTTAGTTGAAGTTAGAAAGAAGGATTTTACAAAGCTTTATAATCATCGTGCTAGAGGTCACAATGAAAAAGACATGGAACGGTATCGTTTGATGAGTTTAAATAACTGGACCTTAGGTGAACTCTATGAACAGGTTCCTGAGCTCGTTCATGAAAAGAAGAGGCTATTTAATAATAGTTATGTTGTACAGCGTTGGGATTACCCAGGAAAAACAATCATTGCTCATCTTTATAAAGATGGAAACCAATTCATCCATCCAGATCATACGCAAGCACGTACCTTTACTGTTCGAGAAGCAGCACGGATTCAATCGTTTCCAGATGATTTTTGGTTTATGGGATCCAGAACACAACAATATAAGCAAGTTGGAAATGCTGTTCCTCCGTTAATGGCAAGACAAATTGCAAGCACGTTAAAAGAGTATTTAATAGATATTGAAAAAAGCAAGGAGAAGGGCAAACATGTTATTTCAGCACATTGATCAACTTGAAAATAAGTCAATGAAGAAGAGCCTCCTTGAGAAAGTGAATCTGATGATTCGTACCATGGAAGAGTACTGTTCTTTTGCTAACTTAGATTTGGCAAATCATCTATATGATCAAACAACTGCCGTTCAAGAAATCATTGATATTGGTTTGATATCCTCAGAAAGTGATTTACCAAAATTAAAAAAAATATTAGGAGCAGATTTTGAACGTTTTCTCCAGATTGTTGATTTTTATCAACAGCATAGAGAAGAGACAGACTTTATTTTAGAAAATTTTTACAATCATTACCGACAACAACTACAAAAACAGGTAGAACTAGACAACGAGTCTCCTCGTATTGCAGATTTCTTTGCTGGAGCAGGAGGCTTAAGCCTTGGATTTGTTCAAGAGGGATTTCAAATTCAGCTGGCTAATGAAATTGAGGAAGTTGCGGTTGAAACGTATAAATTTAATCATCCTGAAGTGCAGGAAGAACGTATTCTTCAAAAGGATATTAAAGAGATTCTAGATCAGATAGATGATTATGTGGATCGTGAGGTAGATGTAATCATTGGTGGGCCACCATGTCAATCGTTTAGTAATGCGAATCGTCAACGGATTATCGATGATCCACGAAATATACTCTATAAATACTTTGTCCAAGCTGTTGAAATTATCAAACCTAGGTTTGTTGTGATGGAGAATGTTAAAGGTATGCGTAGCGTTGCGGATCAGGTTGTAGAGGACTTCCATCAAATTAGCGTTGATATAAATGGGGAGAAGGTAGATTATGAAGTAGATTACCATGTGTTCAATTCGCATGATTTCTCTGTTGCCCAAAATCGGGAGCGTTTAATTTATATTGGGGTACGTAGGGATGTGAAAGAAACCTTAAATCTTTCTGCATCGCAAATCATTGATGATATTCTAGTTGGAACAATGAACAATCCGCGTTATTTCCTAAGACACGCTTTGGAGCATATTAAACCTCTAAAGGCTGCAGAAGTCAAAAATATGACGGAAGTAGACCATGAAGAGTATGGGAAGAAAGTGGATAAAAATGAATACTATCATCAATCTAATGAGTACCTTGAGTTAATCAATGAGGGTAGAAAGCAACCTATCGTTTATAATCATAAGGCAAGATTTAATAATGAAAATGACCGAGAAATTTATCGTCGACTCGAACAAGGGGAAGACTCCACAAGTGAACGTGTAAAAGATATAATGCCATATCAGCATCGTAGCCATATCTTTAAGGACAAATATTTCAAGTTAGTTGAAGATAAACCTTCTCGTACAATCACAGCACATATGAAAATGGATTGTCATTCCCATATTCACCCAAGGCAGGTTCGAAGTCTGACACCAAGGGAAGCAGCAAGAATCCAGTCATTTCCGGATGACTATGTATTTCTTGGACCATACTTGAAAACATATATGCAGATTGGAAATGCGGTACCACCACTAATGGCTCGTGGATTTGCGAGTGTGTTGAAAGGGTATTTAAACAAACTAACTGAAAAAGATCAATTAGTTAAAATTTAATTTATTGTACAGTAAGACTCTATTAGTGTTTGGGAGATTTTCCTCTCTTCATGTTAATAGGGTCTTTTCTATTTCAAGCATTTTCGATATAGTAAAAGTATTATATGTTTTTGGCAGGAGGAATTTTATGCGAATTATTAGTTTTTCAACAAGATTAACTCCAACTTCGATCGGTCAATCAGGTACAAATGATAGCTATATTTATTTTCCAAAAGCAGAGTATATTACAGATCTGTTTTTTGATATCCATTCTAATCATACAATGACATTTACAAGTAAAAAAGATGGTAGTTCACATCAATTTAATATGAAATTTACAAATGAAAATAGATTGTATCAATTTGGTCCTTATGCTAGAAGTGAAGCATTGGAACCGGGAGATGAAGTGATTTTACAAAAAGTTGAATATGATGATGGGCAAAGTCAATATTATTTTGATTATATTAAATATGATAATATCGTTGTTCTATATTATTTAGGAAATCAAAAGTATTTTACAACTTGGAATCAAGAGCGATTTAATCGCTTCGTTCCTTCTCTTCCTTTCGAAATTAATGTTTTGACTACAAGTGGTCAATCAACAGTAACAATCGAGGATAATGGATTGATACGTAAGAGAGCAGATTCTCCGAATGCGTTTCAATCTTATCGTATTGATGGATTATTTAATTTGGTTGAACAGGATGAGTTCAAAAGCAAAAATAAGTTAATTCTAACCAAGTTAGATAACGGAAATGAATATACAATTAGTAGACCAATCAATTGGGAATTTAGTGTTATCGAAAAGGAAGGTGTTAACTGATGAGCTATTGGGTTTTAACGATTCATTCATTAAACAATCCGTTTACATATATCGAAGGACAAAATGTTTTTCAATTTGATATACGAATTAATACTGACGTACAACGTGATGGTGCCGTATTTCGAGGTGATAATATTGAAGTGGGAGATGAAATTTTCGGATTTGTTTCTCCCCCAACAAATGAGATTCGGTATATTTTTGAGGTTATGGAAGTGAATAGTCCTTCCATCACACTCCGTAAAAAATTAGAGTCCGTGCATGGTTTTGGTCTTGAAGAATTAAGAGGGTTGGATCAAGCTCTTTACACAAAAATGATTCATGCTGATCCGAATGAGGTAGGAAAGCTAAATCAAATTGAAGAATCTAATTTTAGAATAATTGAGACGAGATTAGTTGAACCATTTTTCAATGAAGATGACTCGGGTATAGACGATGAAGAACAAGAAGTCAGAGAACCCGACGTAAGTTATGAGCGTCCTAGTGAAGATCCAAAGACTGCAAACAAACCACATAACCGAATCGTATTTGGATCACCTGGTACTGGTAAGAGTTATAAACTGGAAGAAGAGCGTAAAAAGTATTTCGCAAATAACTATGAACGGGTAACCTTTCATTCCAATTACTCTTACGGGCAATTTGTTGGAACGTATAAGCCTAGACCATCTGACGGAGCTAATCCAATTACATATGAATTAGTACCAGGTCCATTCCTACGGTTGTTAGCAAAGGCGTTGACGTATGAAAACCGCAATTATTTATTGATTGTGGAAGAAATAAATCGAGCAAATACAGCTGCAGTATTCGGGGATATCTTTCAGCTTTTGGATCGTGATGATACTGGAAAGAGTGAATATAACATCATGGTATCCGAGGATATAAAGGAGTACTTAGAGAACAAAGCAGGAATTAACCTATCGAATAATGAGCTATACTTACCAAATAACTTTTATATATGGTCAACAATGAATACTGCAGATCAAGGAGTACATCCGATCGATAGTGCATTCAAACGGAGATTTGATTTTGAATACATAGGTATTAATGAAAACGAGAGTGAAGTAGAAAATATATCGATTACACTTCCAGGGATCGGTGATATCGACTGGAACGTTTTTCGTAAAGAATTGAATGATTTCCTACTAGAACATGTACGCCATATGAAGGAAGATAAGTTAATTGGGCCATTTTTTATTAAAAAGTCCGTGTTAAGTGGTGATACAGAAACATTTAACCAAACTTTTAAAAATAAATTGATGATGTACTTAGCAGAAGATGTCCTGAAGACTAATAAAAACATTTTATTTGGACCATCATCTTTTTCAAAAATAATGGAGACATTTGATAGGGACGATGATAACAATGTCTTTTCAGAGAACTTTACAAGAGTGCTTCAAGCTCATGTAAATTAAAAGCAGGGATAACAATGATAGCTTATTTAAAAGAGTGGCAAGCATATACTGAATCAGAGCTAATGACGATCCTTCGTTTAGATATCGAACAATTAGCTGAATTTAAGCGCCGGATGCGTGAAATGAAAATATTAGAACAAAATGAGGATTCGACTTATAGTTTTAAATTTGTTGGGTTATTAGAGTACAATAATCAGTTTGTGTTTTTCATTCCAAAATATATTACAGGCATACCTGATTTATATAACCAAAGGCAATTAATTGACCTTTTTCTCGCCTATTCGAAGCGTGAAAATTTACTGAGCTCTGAAAAGGAAACACTAGGAAACATGGAAGAGGAATCTGAATTTGAGTTGTTTTCTGTTATCGATTTTTTGTTAACGGATTACCTAGAGAATGGACTCTATACTAACGAGAAAACGGAAACGATTATAAATGGCGAAGGAGAAATCGGTTGGAATAAAACTATAGAGGAGCAAGATGCTTTTTTAATTCAAGAAACTCCTATCTATTTTGATTTGTTTACTAATGAGTCACTAAATGATGAGACATACATCATTAGGCAGATTCATCAATATGTTTTATCCCAATGCAGTTCTTACATGGAGCAACTGGTCAATATTGGTTTATTTGATTACCCTAGTGTTGATTTTGATATCGAAATAGATGAGCTGGGATCGGTCGATTATTTATTATATGTTATTGAAAATGAGATGCAGCAGCAATTCTACGACCACAAACTAAAAGTGTTACGGGGACTTTTTTATTTCCTTTCTAAGGAGAATGGAATTGAAGCAGAAGACAGTGTTCAATTGTTTGGTACTAGAACTTTTCATGTGGTTTGGGAGAAGGTTTGTTCATTTGTTTTAGGAAATCAATATGATCAATATAAGGAACGAATTCCTAAGCCACAGTGGACGGGTTTTGTTACGGAAGAAATGGCTGAAACGGATACTTTAATCCCCGATTTAATAGTGGATCAACCGAAAATTCAAAGCTTTTTTGTGATGGATGTCAAATACTATAATACAAGCTTTAGTACATCAGGAAAAAGTGTGTTTCATAATCCAGGTATAGGAGACGTCTCGAAGCAATATTTATATGAAAAAGCGCTACGCTCTGTTTTAACCTTACAGGGCTACAATTGGTATAATATTTTCTTAATGCCCACGGAAGACGAAGAAGGAATTTTTGGGAAAGTCGAGTTGCCATTTATGTCGGAATTTCATCCTATCTATTTACAACGTCTAGATGCTGCGAAAGTTTTTGATTACTATATAAAGAGCGAAATTTATCCGGATGATTTTTATGAGGGAATACAAGTAGTATTGAGGGACAAAAATGGTTAAGACGTTAGTATTTGAAATGAATTTGAGTAATTTGTGTCATATTCTCGCTGCTCTTGACTAAAGCAGCGAGAATATCTCTTTGATTTCAAAGAAATTATTAAAGCATAAAACCCATTTAATATATCAATATATTATAGGGTGTTGAATCTAAAAGAATTTAATCTAATTATAATCTCCCCATTCCTCTCCATCTGCCTAACCAACCCATCCCGCCCAACATTCACAAAAACCTCAACCCTATTCCTAAACACTACAACCGACTGATACGGATTCTGAACATCTTCCTCAATCCCCAAAACATGCTGATAAAACACCCAACAACAATCCAAATCCTTCAACGGATGGGTTGGAAAGGCATAAATACCTTTACTCACACTGATCGGAATAGGAACCTTCCGTTTAAATCCAGTGTGATGCGTAACAGCAGCTTTTCTACCTTCATACGTACTATAGTGGTCCAAGCAACCTCTTTTGATTATTTCAAAAGGGGTTTTCTTGATGTAGAGTTTTCGATCATGTTCTAGGGCAATGGTTTGGTAATCGATATGCTTTCCTGGGAGTAATGCTAAGGTGTGTTCATTGATGTGATAGTGTGGCAGGATATTTTTCAATGAGGGGCACTCCTTTTGGAGAGATACCTTGTCGAAAGGAAGGGGGGATGAATGGTGAGGGTACCTATTCATCCGCCTGACTTTTATCGGATTCGGCTAGGATCTCATCAATCCATTGATCGATGCTGACGTTTAAATGTTGTCTTAATTTAACCAAGGTATCCATACGAGGGACTTTCCCAGCACCTTCCATTTGTACAATTTGCGACATGGAAAGGTCGACATCCTCAGCAAACTTTTCCTGACTTCGGCCTTTTTCAATGGTTCGAATGAGTCTTACTTGTTTTCCAACATATTGTGCAATGTATTTTTGTTCTTCCTTATTCACGGGCTATCTCCTCTTTTAGCCCCATTGTCTAGTTAAATATCAAGCTATTCTATATACGATCGTGTAAAAATTGGTAATAAATGGTATAAATACGAAATTTATTTTTGATGTGCCATCAATTTGAAAAACACCCTAACTTCTTCAATCCAAACTAAAATTCAATTTTCATGATGAAAGCACCTGCCAAAATTGAATTTTCCCCTAGCAAAATTCAATTTTGAAGCGATTTCCCAAAAGTTAGGAAACAGGACAGCTTGTACCCTTTTTTTCTATCCTTAGTTTGCCGGCACAATAAACAAGAATGGAGAGGAGTATATGAGCGATGATGAAAAACGGACCTTCGAAGAGATTTTTAAACAGAATGAAAACAAAATTCATTACTACATCCACAAGCTGCAGATCAACGATACGCATAAGGAGTTTTATGTGGAAGGGCTATATGCCATGTGGATGGCCTATAAAAAATATCAACCAGATAAAGGACCGTTGTCCACATATTTTAACTATATGATCAAGAATCGCATGATTGATTTGATTCGAAGTAAGGCTAGAGACGAAGAAAAAACAGATGCCTATCTCAAGCAAGAACAGATCCATCAAGATGATGGCAATCGATTTGGGGGCTCGGAGCTTCCGATTGTTCCGCCTACGGATATTACCATATCGGATCAAACGATTTGGGAGCAAGTCCAAGCAACCTTAACCGACAACCAATGGAAGTGGGTTTATTACGCCATTATCCAAGAGATGCCCCAGAAGGAAATTGCGGAGGCTGAACAAGTCAGCATTAACACCGTAAAGAGCTGGGGACGAGAGGCTCGGAAAAAGTTACGAGCATCTGGTATTTATTCGGAACCTTGATTGATGAAATGGAAGTCGATACGAAAGTTCGGCTTCCTTCTATTCAATCTTACAATCGAAACGAACGGATCAATCGTGGCATGATTTTTCGGAATATATTTTGGAAAATATGCCACCAAGACCATCTTCTTAGCGATTACTATAGGATAAGAAATGATCGTTTCCGATTAAGTCGATGGAATGTAAGGTAGTTGAAATTAGAGAGGCAAACCTTAACGATAAAAGAAGATGCGGATTACGAAGGAGCTCATACGGAAAAAGTCTACTGCATGGTGTAACTCAAACAAATTTCCCATAGTAAATGAAGGTTCATAAGAGAGTCGATCCATCCATGGCTGGTGGATCAGGAAAAGGAAATTCGAATAGAGAGAGGTTGGAAGTGAAATGGAATATTTTAAAGAGATGAAAGCTTTTAAGGAATGGTTATTATTAAACGAATTATCCACGAGTGCTGTTGCTCTCTGGTATACGTTGATGACGATAAATAATTCAGTTGGCTGGAAAAGTAAATTTAATGTGGCAAACGCTACGGTTCAAAAGCTAACAGGGTTGTCCAAGCAAGGGTTAGCGGATGCAAGGAAAAAGTTAATGGAACATGATTTAATCATGTTTGAAAAAGGGGCAAAAGGGCGTGCTCCGAAATACCAAATGGTGTCATTGGTCAGCCACATTGACCGATCTCCTGACCCAAAGCTTGACCAATCCCTTGACCGATCTGCGGACCAATCCTTGACCATACCTAGAGAAAGACATAGACAAAAAGACAGAAGAGGAGAGACGCGCGCGGAAAAGCTCATTCAATTGCATGAAACATCTATTGGCCGACTTAGCCCAGTAGCGAGGGAAGAATTTTTGCTATGGATGGAGGAGGTAGGAGCAGACATGCTGGAAGCTGCCATTAAGCATGCAGCCAAACACGGTGCAAGGAGTTTTCGGTATGTGGAGAGGATTTTGGAGGAATGGGTGGATAACAATTTAGTGACCGTTGAGGCGGTAAACGCATTCCAGAAACAGAAAGGACAACGTATACATAACACAATTCCATTTCCAAACAAGGAGCGGGATCAGACAAAAGCGTTATTTGATGAGATGCGGAGGGAAGGATCATGAATCGTCAGGAAGCAATAGATATTCTTGAAACGATTAAGGAATTGTATCCAAAGTTTGAGGTGACAAAGCGGAAAGTGAAGATGCTCATTCCACAGCTCGAGCAAATGGAGTATCGCTTGGTGATGGACAAGTTAGCTGCCTATGTTGCCAAGAGCCCTTTTGCACCAACGATTGCAGATATTGCTGCCTTTCCACCAAAGGAAAATGCTTATCTCGATAAGATGAACAAATGGCAAAAGGAAGCTGCAGCGGTTCCGGAAGACATGAAGCTTCGGTTTCGAAATGAATTGATTCGACTCGTAAAGGAGAAGGCTGTGCATGAAGACGGAGAACTTTGAAGCAGAAGCCACGGTGCTTGGAGCAGTAATCCTAGACGGAACACTTTTTAGCGAGCTCATTGTGAATGAGATGCATTTCCATTATGCGGCTCATCAGAAAATCTATCAGGCAATGAAGCGGGCAGTTGATCATGGCGAGTTCATTGATATGGTTGTGGTCACGACCTATCTTGGAAAAGGATTAGATGAGGTTGGGGGCACGATGTATCTTCTGGAAATGGTCGAATCTGTTGCATCTACGGCAGGCTTAAAGCATCATGAACGGTTGATCTTAGATGCTTATCGCAACCGGGAAACAAGAAAGCAGGTCTTGGCTTATGCTTCTGATCCGAGTGATCAGGAATTGGAGTTGCTGATTCGTAGGTTACAAGATTTTCAGAGGATTGGGGGAAAGTCAGTGGGTAAATCAACCTATGATCATTTGCTCGAAATAACGGAGGAGATGTGCTTTCCAAGTGATGAGACAACGGGATTTTTGACAACGTATCATGAGCTAGACGCGATGACAGGAGGGCTGCAGCGTGGGGATTTAATTATCGTTGCTGCAAGACCATCTGTTGGGAAAACAGCTTTTGCCTTAAATTTAGCTGCTGGACATTGCAGAAATGGTGGGACGTCTGCAATATTCAGTTTGGAAATGGGGACGAAACAGCTTCTGCAACGAATGATTTCAGCAGAAGGACGGATTGATAGCCAAAAATGGAGAAGCATGGCTTTTTCAACGAAGGATTACGGAAAAGCTATGGGAGCGATCGGTGCGATTTCCGATTGGCGGTTGAAGATACATGATCAGAAGCGGACTGTAATGGAGATACGAACTGCAATCCGAAAAATGGTTCACGATCATCCGGATGAAAGGCATGTAGCCATCATTGATTACTTGCAGCTGATTAGTCCAGCGGTGAGACGGGATCGAAGGGATTTGGAGGTAGGGGAGATCACAAGAGAGTTGAAATTATTGGCAATGGAAATGAATATCCCCATTGTATTATTGTCGCAGTTATCCAGGGGAGTGGAATCCAGACAGGATAAACGACCTGTCATGTCAGACCTGAGGGAGTCAGGAAATATTGAACAAGATGCGGATGTCATCTCATTTTTGTACCGAGATGATTATTATAACCGCCGAACTGATGATGCCGATCGAGTTGAGATTATTATTGGGAAGCAACGGAATGGGCCAGTGGGGACGGTGAGGATGGTGTTTCGGAAGGAGTTTGGGGTTTTTGAGGGGGAGGTGCAGTTAGTGAACTAATGTATGTTAGGGTGGAACTGGGAAGCTTTTTTTGTCTACAGATTAAAGTTATTAAATGAGGAGACTGTGAAAGAATCTAATATATTAGCTAATTGGTGAAATAAATAATATTATTATATGGGGAAGTTAATTGAGTGGAAGAGGGAAAGAAAAGTGACTAATAAGCTTAAATTCTTTAACGAAAAAGACATTGCTACAAAGATTCATGAATACCTAATCCAGCTTCCAAATGTAGAGTTTGATGATGAGGCTAAGGGTCCTACTATTGGTTACAAGGTAAAAAACCAAAATTATAAATTTGCAACTCTTCACGGTGGAAATTCCTATCAATCACTTGTATTGCATGTTTTGCCTGGTAATCCGCATACATTAGTAGGCAAAGAATTACAAAAAGAGGTTCAAAATAAATTTAATTTTGATATTAGAAAGATTAGAAGTCATGTGTTAAAAGGTCATGAAATTTTTATACCTTTAGAACTGTTGAATAACAAGAATCCATATAATGGTATAAAGCATATTATTTTTTATGCTTTATATGTACAGGAATAATTGAACTTTAGATATAGGAGATATTTATGTTACTAAATTTATTTAAGAAAAAGAAAAAAGTGGATAGTAAGAACAAGCAACATAAAAATAGTAAAACAAAAGGTAATAGCCAGCATGTAGCAAATAGGAAGGGGGAAATCGGAGAATATAAAATAGATATACAGCTTTCTCAACTTCCAAAGGAATATAAGTATTTAAATGATATTATGATAGAAAATTCAAAGTCTATTACTGGTTATTCGCAAATTGACCATCTTGTAATTACACCATATGGTATCTTTGTAATAGAAACGAAAAATTATCAAGGAACAATTTATGGTGGCAAGAATCGGAAAACGTGGCTTGTGAATGGAAAATTTAAGATGTTGAGTCCGATAATCCAAAATTATGGTCACATCAAAGCGCTTAAATATTATATTAATAAAAAATATCACGATACGTTTTTCTCCATTGTCTCGTTTACGAAACGCTGTACGTTGAAAATAGATTCAGAGCTTAGAGATATAAAATCAGATGAATTCGTGATTTATGACCTTTATCTAACAGAATCAATAGAAAGAAAAGTATCTATTCTAAAACTGATACATAAAGAGCCATTATTGACAGAAAAGGATTGTTTGGAAATATATCATGTATTGAAGGATGCTAATATCACGGATGCAAAAGCTCGTGCAGACCATAATTTTAAAATAAAGCAAAATAAAGAAGAAAAAAGTCGTACGGAAAGCCATGCTAAATGTGTGGTTTGTAATAAGTCAGTATCCCAAAAAGTGGCTAGCTTTTGCCTATCTAATAATAGATTTAAAGGGAAAGTATACTGTTACGAGCACCAGAAGACCGTAGTCTAGTTGATATTTTTATGATCTAATCCGAGGTTTTAAAAGCCCCTACTATTGAATGAAAGGGGCTATTCCTACACCAATAGAAATATTTAGAAGACATAATTGTAGTGGGTTTCTATAACTAATGATTTGTTATCGTTACTTGTGAAGGGAGAGGTTTCCATGGCAGTGTGGGTGAATATCGACATACCAACAAAGCATTTTGGGATTCATAGTGAGAATCGGTCTAGAACACCTAAATACAAAGGGATTAACAAACTTTTAAGAGATGGAGGATGGCTAAAATTTACTTCTAAAGAGGAGGCATATAGGTTATATAAAAGTGAATATCCAACGTATCAATTAGTAGATTATATAGAACATTAATAGTAGAGTGAAATGGTTTGTACTTTATCATTGGATAGTTTGATATAAGTAATGGTGGGTTATTTTCTTATTGGGCTTTTACAAATGAACTAGTAAGTAATAAGTTTACTATAAAGAAACTTCTTTTTAACCACTTGTTTCCCCCTCAAGGAAGGATTTACCAGTAATTTGTCGAATAATTTATAAATGTCAGTGTAAATTTTTTTGAAAGAAGGGGAATATAAATTGAACAATCGCATGTCGTGGGACAATATATTAAATGAAAATAGGCCGAGACATAAAAACGATTCGGAGGAAGAAAAGCGGAAAAGAGAAGAAAAACGGAAATTAGATGATCGAAATGAATTTGAGCGTGATTACGACCGTATTGTAGGTTCGTCGTCATTACGGAGGTTACAAGATAAAGCGCAAGTATTTCCATTACAAGACAATGATTTTATTCGAACTAGACTTACACATTCCATTGAGGTGTCTGCAATCGCTCGTTCATTTGGAAGATGGTTAGAAAAGTGGTTACTTAAAGCAGACGAAGGGTTCACAGAAGACCATATCGGGAAAATACCTGCATTATTAGCTGTTGCCGGTCTGGTTCATGATATTGGTAATCCCCCATTCGGGCATTATGGGGAGGATGTAATCAAGGACTGGTTTACGAGATTTGTAGCTGAACATGGCTCGGAAAAACAGGATGCGGAGGAAGCATTTTTACAACAATACTATATTGCAAAAGATGAACTGTACGATTTCTTACACTTTGATGGCAATGCTCAGGGCTTACGTGTTTTAACTAGGCTACAATTTTTGAATGATGAATATGGGATTAATTTTACATATGGTACGCTTTCTGTTTTATTAAAGTATCCGTGGGATTCATCTCATAAAATAGCAAAAGAAGATAAAAAGTTTGGTTATTTCAAACAGGATGTTGATACCGCTTCAGATATTATTAATGGAACAGTTGGAGTGAAAGAAACAAGAAATCCGTTAACCTATCTATTGGAAGCATCGGATGATATCGCCTATTTAGGGTCGGATATTGAAGATGGTGTAAAAAAAGGGATCGTCCCTTGGGAAAGTATATTCGAACAGTTCCTAGCTGGTGAAGGTGAGGAAATAAAGCCACTTATTGAAAAATACTCAAAAGAAATGAATGAGCTAAAAGAAACGTACAAAGATGGGATCAAGGAATTAAAGGAAAAACATGATAAAGCAAAGAAAAATAAATTCCCTGATTATGAATTAACAAGTGTTCAGAACTTTCGGGTTTGGGCACAGGGAGTAATGATAAAAGAAGTGAAAAATGTATTCGAAGAAAACTATGATGATATAATGGAAGGTAATTTAGGGAAGCAAGAGCTGCTTAAAAAATCTTCTAAAGCGAGCGTGTTAAAAGGGTTTTTTACTACTTTGTTGGTAAACTATATCTTCCCTAATAAAGAAGTTTTGTCGTTAGAGCTAGTTGGTGATTCCATCATTCGAGAACTTTTGGATGTTTTTGTTAAAGAATGCATCTTGTCAGACGAAGATTATGAAAGTGACCATAAATGTAAGTCAGGAAAAATATTTAGGATTTTATCGGATAATTTTGTTTTTGTACATTTACTCGAAAAAACAGAGGATGGAGCGTATAATAGAAGAAAGATATCTTCATTAAGCACGTACGAAAAATTATTGATTATTACTGATTTTATTTCTGGCATGACTGATTCATATGCTTTGGATTTGCATAAGAAGATAACTGGGGTTAAAATGCCATAAAGACAAGGAGAGGTGGTTAGTTCATTGAAATATAATCCGAAAATCAAAGAGTCTTTATTTCGATTGTTATCTAGCCGTCCTCAAGCAATGTCATTCATTAAAACATTAGAAGCAGAAGGGGACTTAATATTATTTGGTGGTAGTGTAAGGGAATATTTAGATCACGAATATAATGAGGTTCCGAGGGATTTTGATTTTGTTATTAATACAAATAAAGATATAAGCAACTTAGTTGAAACGTTTGAGCTCCCTTATACGAAGAATAAATTTGGTGGGCTAAAGATCTACTTGGACGGTTTGAAATTTGATATTTGGCGAATAGATGAAACGTGGGCTTTTAAGGAAAGAAAAATTGTATTTGGTGATATTTCTGATTTAAGAAAGACAGTATTTTTGAATGTCGATGCTTTATTTTATAATTTGAATAACTGTCTGCTATATGATGAGGATTTTTCAAAGGCAATGAATAAAAGTATGCTAGATATTGTATTAGAAGATAACCCGTTTCCAGAGTTAAATATTGCTCGAGCTTTCCGATTAAAATACAAATACAATTTAGATTTCTCCAAAGAATTGTATTCCTTCTTAGAAGAATGGTTGAAGAAGTTTGATGACATAGCCGAAGCACTAACTGAATTGCGTAATATTGAAATGAAACGATATAAGCAATCCAGTGTTGATTGGGTGAAGGAATTTGAACAACTATCACATAACAGTAATTCGTTGAAAGGAATTACGAACGATCATGAACGGTATTTGTCTAGTGTTTATAAGTGAGACTCTCTTGCCAAATTGTAAAGAACTTTAGCCACCTTGTAATAGGGTGGCTATTTTACTAAGGTGAAAATAGGATTTTAAAGATGAAGAGGTAGCGTTGCCCTTACATGAGTGAACCCCAAATGAAATGGAGGTCCAACCAATGTCAAATAAATTATTTATTAGCGTTGACAGTCCCATGGTAAATCAGATTATGAATACAGATGAGAGAATAAAATCTCTTATTACCCATATTGGAGACATAGAATTTCCTTTAAGAGAGAATTTTTACGAGTCATTAATTCGATCCATCAATGGTCAGCTATTGTCGGTGAAGGTCGCCGATATCATTCATTTTAGGCTTGTCAATTTGCTTGGTGCGCAGGATGTTACGCCAAATTCAGTAGCACAACTGTCAAATGATGCGTTAAGGGAAATAGGTATCTCAGAAAGAAAGGTTTCCTATATTAGGGATTTGACAGACAAGATTTTACGGGAGGAGCTTATTCTTGAGGAGCTTTCCCAGAAAGAAGATCAGGAAGTATTGGATATATTAACCTCGATTAAAGGTATTGGCGAGTGGACGGCAGAGATGTTTCTATTATTTTCACTTGGAAGAAAAGATGTATTAGCATTAAAAGATATTGGGCTGCAACGAGGGGCCAAATGGTTGTACCAGTTGGAATCCAATCAAGCTGGTTTGGAGAAGCTTAAAGAAAAAAGTGAGCATTGGAAGCCATATCGAACGATTCCCTCTATTTATCTATGGGAAGTCGTAACAAGAAATTACATTCATGATTATGAGAATATATCTGAATTGACGGGGACGTAGGGACAGGGGGACAGGTTTACTGACCCAGTTAAAGTATGGTAATTATATTTCTAGAGGTTACTAGCTAATCTTGGGACAAGGAGCCTGTCCCCTTGTCCCTACCTTTACCATTACTTTCTCACGCTCCAATAGTCTGTTTTTCGTCAAAAGATGATATTTGAGGGTTAGGTGAGCTAGGAGAAGAACCTTAACTGGAATATTTTCACAAAAGGAACGCTTGTTCTTTTTGTGTGGTGTTGTTATAATATGAATAGAATTACTCCCACCTATATCCTCATTATATTCAGAGGAAGTGTAACCATGTCTATAGCTACTATTATAAGAGAAGAAACATCTCATTATCTCCATCACGATCAATTGTTTAAGGTGTTGATTCACCACTTTTTTGAAGAATTTCTCGAAGCATTTTTCCCACAAGTTCATCATCATATTGACTTCAAATCTATGAAACCACTATCAGAAGAAATGTTTACAGACCTACTGGAAGGTGAAAGTAGAAAGGCAGATATTGTCGTAGAAACTAAATTAAAAGGTCAAGATACGGTGTTAAATTATTCATGTCGAACCTCAAAGTTATTACCAAAATAGCCCAAAATTCAATGAACGAATGTATCAATATTTCAGTCTTTTGTATAATAAATATAGAAAACCAATATTACCCATTGCGGTCTTTAGCTATGATGAAAATCGAATAGAACCTGATGAGTATAGAATGGGGTTTCCCTTCTTTCATGTATTGACTTTTCATTTTCTGAAGTTAGAACTTAGAAAAAAGAATTGGCGAGCATACATCGAGTCAAATAACCCAATCGCTGCCGCATTATTAAGTAAAATGGGGTTTTCGAAGGAGGAAAGGGTCCAAGTTAAATTAGAATTTCTTCGTATGATGACAAAGCTGGAGCTCAATCCAGCTAAAGCTAGACTAATTCAAGGTTTCTTCGAGAGCTATCTCAAATTAAATGAGAAGGAGGAGGAACAATTAATGGAAAAGATTAAACAACTGGACGAAGCAGATAAAATATTAGAACTCCCAATATCGTATGAGGAAAAAGGGCGGAGAGAAGGAAAAAAAGAAGGAAAATTGGTTGGAAAACTAGAAGGTGAGCTGATCGCTAAAAGAGATATAGCTCGGACCATGCTGGAAAAGGGCTTTTCGGAAGAAGTGGTTTCAGAAGTAACTGGGCTAGATGAAGAAGAAATTCAAAAGGTAAAGGCTCAACGATAATAGCTTGGAATATTTAAGGGATAGTTTTTCATTGAGTGGCCAACTAATACTATATATTTAGGAGTGCAAATTATTAAATATACTATGCACTCTTTTTTCATTTTAGTTCTAGAAGTCTTTAGATATTGTGAAATGTATTAAGTAGAAAGAAAATGACGTTTTAATAAAGTAGGGACATGGGGACAGGTTGTCTGACCCAGTTAAATTATGGCAATTATATTTCTGAAAGTTACTAGCTAATCTTGGGACAAGGAGCCTGTCCCCTTGTCCCTTTTGTCCCCTTGTCCCTTTCAATTTCACTTCACTTTTCTCACAAAATAAACCGAATCCTCTAATTCAGTAAATCCATTCTTTTGGTAAAAGGAATACGCAGGAACATCTCGTTCCGTCATTAATGTAATATGCTTTATATTTTCCGTTGCTAAGATGTCATAGATTTGTTCCAGGAACAACTTACCTAATCCTTGGTTTTGTTTATTCCTCGAAATGAATAGCTCTTTAATAAAATACTCTTTTCCTTCCCACCAGTGAAATACATAGCCCAGGGATCCACCGACTATGCTTCCCTCGTCATCGACTAAAATTAACGACAATGAATTTTGGTTATCGATTAAATCACGTATGTACAAGTCTAGTTGCTGATCATCTTCCCATTTATCAAACCATGGTTCATTTGAAAACACATCTAGGAATAAAGCTTTTAATCCCTCAACGTGTTCTTTTTGAATGTAAACTGTTTGCATGATATGAATTCCCCCCCCTATTTATACAACATAAGTTTAGTAATGCATAGTCTCTAACTATTACTACTTAACTGAACGTATTGACCTTAACTAAATTACATGTTAATTATATACTAATCTGTTTTTTGTTTCATTGAATCCTCTAAAAAATATAGAATAGTTGTAAAACAACAGTCGATATTGGGACAACAAACCTGTCCCCCTGTCCCAAAATCACATCCATTCCAAAGGAGTTTTTAAATGCTCAACTTTTTAATTCTTTTTATTGTAGTTGTTAACCTAATTGCTGCTATCGTTGCATATTATATAAAGGAAAAATACACCTATGTCACGGATCATCAGTATCCGCCATTTACCAATACCCATAAATGGGGAAATCGTATTCTTACGCTTCTTATTATCTTTAGTGTAGTTGGAGCATTTGTTTTTTCTTATACGGAGGTCTATCTCTTCATCGCAATTGCACTTCTTATGATTCAACATGGATTTAGTGCTTTCATGAAGTATAAATATGAACGAGAAGATAAAGAGTATTTGATAAATTTTGTCTGGATGATATCATCTTTTGTTATTTTAGTTGGATTTCTCTTTTTTACCCTTCCAATAAAAACGATTGATGACGTTACTCAGATTAATCCAGACGAAATCGAACGGTTGGAAATGGTAATGGACGTATGGGACGGAGAAGAAATCCACTATCACCGTGGCACGATTGAAGATAAGCAGACAATAGATACCATCTTATCAGAACTGTCAAAGGTAGAATTTCGAAATAATTTGTTTGACTTTGAGAAGCAAGATGGATCCTATGATTTAACAATTAGGAACAGTGATTATTATTTCATCCGAATCTACGAAGATTATCTGACCATTGATTTTGAAGATTATAAAGTTGTGGGTGAAAATAATCTTTATAGAATGCTAGAAGAAAGTGACATTGATTGGGAAAACCTAGATTAAATGAGTGATTGGCAAAGGGGATCGCTTCCGCTTACACCCGGCTTGAATAAAAACACCTCCATCTCAGTAGATTATGTATGGAGGTGTTTTTTTCATTTATTTGGGAAGTTGCAACACTTGAGGAAATTTATTGTTGCTTTTCGGCAAGCTGTAGAAGTTTGTCATCATGTTGAGCTACTTTACCTAATAGAAAATTGGTGGTTTTTTGTGTGTCCGTTAAATCCATTCGTATTCCGTCTACTTTCTTCTCTAATTGATCAAATTTTTGGTCAAACTTTTTTTCGAGTTGCTCAAATTTGGTGTTCATTTGTTCAGCATGAGTATTTAACGCATGTAATATTTCTTTCAACATCGTTTCTTGTTCCATTTTATGAGTCACCTCCTTGTGAATAGTATAACTGAAGGAAGACAGCTTGAAAAGATAAGTTTTTAACTGGAAGATAGAATTGGAAGCATACAGAAAATGATTGCTTGTCCTTTATTCTGGTAGAATTACTCCGAAATAGATGCTTAGCAGAAAGGAGAAAGTTTAAAATCTTACCACCTTCTCCTTCTTGATTTGTCTCGATGGCTATCCTTCTTCTTTGTAGTTTTATTTCCATTTTTAGAACCACTATTCGTAGATAACCGTTTTAATTTCCGAACAGCGGAATCAAATTCAGACTGCGATAGTTGTTTAGATGCTAGAAGGGAGCATAACATAGCGAATGCAATTGGTGTTGTATCAACTTTTACTTGCACATCTACGTCTGAATTGCCACTTTGACGGATGAGGGATGTATTTTCTATTGTATCTGCAGTTAATAGATTCGTTTTCTCCTCATTAGCAGCGCGCCGTTTTTTTACGTTTCCCATTGTTATTTACCTCCAATGCCTATAAGGTAAAATTAAAGTGGGAGCGTATCCCACTTTAATTCTAGTCCTCAATTTCTACGTCTTGATCTGCATCTGCCTCTGATTCCGAACGAACTTTTGATCTTGAAGCGGAATCAACCTCAATATCTACTTTAGCATTTCCACTATTAATGACTCTTGCAATATTGGTATTACGATTCTTATTCTTTAAGTCGTTCTCGTTATCATTATCGTTGTCATTGTCTAATTCGATGTCACTGTCAAAATCTACTTTCGCTCTAGAATCCGTATCAGATCTCAAGGAATTTTCGTTATAAACATCCCAATTATTTCTCCGTCTACCCATATTTCTTCCCCCTCTCTATGTTAGTTGGTATCACTATATTCAAACTTGGTTTTATTGCAACGTTATATGGCTCATGTCAATACACTATATTTGATAGAAGGAAGATAGAAACCCATTTCGTGATAGAGAAAATAGGATTTTGGAATAAAAAAATTATCATTGCTTTTCAAAAATAACTAGATATATTCACTTCTAATATGAAATAGATACGTGTTTTTTATCAGTAATTGGATACGATAAAAAGAACGAAATAATCTGAAGGAGATGAATGTATGGATGGCAACAAAGAGACACGTACTATATAACCTAGTGATCATAATCCTTCCATGGTTAACAGTACTATTTGTAGGGAAACGGAATATTAAACGCTACTCCTTAGCATGCGTTATTATCGTTGTATTTGAAATCATAAACCATCTTTATGGTCACCAGAAAAAGTGGTGGAAGTTTTTTGATAAGCGGAAGTCATTTATTAGGGATGAACTCCCATTTGATATTGGGCCTTACATGCCGCTTTCTTTGTGGATCCTTAAATTTTCCTATGGAAACTTAAAAAGATATGTTTTGCTGAATGTAATTGCAAATGGTTTATTTTCCTTTGTCGTCGTTAATTTGCTAAAAAAATTTAAGATATTTAGTTTAGATCGGATGAATCATTTCCAATTCTTTGTGTACTTTCATTATAAAGCGTACATATTGTATGGCTTGCAGTATCTATTGGAAAAGGGGAATATTGTCGAGCGTTCTTGAATCATATGTAACCATCGCTTTACCCTAAAAATTATTCCCCATTTTTTCTTGACGCTTACCAGTGTACTTGAAGTTTATTGCCATTTGGATCATAAAAGTGGAAATAGGCATGCCCATTATCTTCTTTAAATTCCTCCACCTCAACCCCATTATTCTTAAGGTGTTGGTGAAATTTAGATAGCTCTGGACTTGTGAAGCCAATGCTGAAGGCTGGTTCGTTGTTGATTGTAAAATGTGCAAATGTTTCATCCGGCGTAGGAACTAAGATAAGTAAAAAATGTCCTTCGTTTATTTTCATAATTGCGAATGGATCCTCTGTAATGGTTACCAATTGAAGACCTAATACATCTTTGTACCATGTCGCAGACTGATCTAAGTCCTTTACAGGAATTCGAATATAGTGTACTTTGTCAATGAATGATTTACTCAATAGATACATCTCCTTTGTTAGATGACTGAATCGGAAATAACAGCATTATAATACATTCGACAAGCAAGAAGTAATTCCTTCTTGAACTAACACGGAAGAGAGAGCGAATCAATTAACTAGGTCAGTGCTACGTTGCACGATTGATAACCACATTACCAATTAACAAACAGAACACTTGGAATTTTATCCAAGTGTTCTGTTTTACACTAGCACTCTTATTTTATTCCTCCCAATTCCACAACTCCACTTCGCCCAATTGCTCTCCTTGAACGAAGGTAGCATCTTGTAGTTTTAACAATTCTTTTGCAGGCCCTGTTACAACAGCGCCATATACAGTGAAACCTTCGTCTTTGATGTATTGATATTTTTCCTCTAAATGTCCGAGGCGCAAGAAATCTTGATAATAGCTTTCAGGCTTTTCCAGTAGTTCTTCTATATTTTTAATCATTAATTGCTTGCTTTCCTCTAACGAACCTTCGTCTAACCAATTTATCCGTAGGGATTGATGATAATTTTCATCATGGTCCATACCGCCTGTTAAACCAATGACATCGGATAGCATGATTAAGTTGTTACTACCACCCCAACCGGACGGATCATAATTGATAAATTCTCCCGTATACAAAGGCATCCATAACACAACGAGGTCGTACGAACGTAGCGCTTTTACTAATTGTTCAGCTTCCATAAAATCTGTCGTTGAAAAAGCTAACTCGCCAACCGTTCCTTCAGGCAGCATTTCTAATGTTTCCCAAACATTTGGGGAAGTATTGGCTTCTAGCTTTTTGTCGGAACGTGGGTCTTTAGGAAGTGAAAAGGAAAATTCACTTAATTGTTGTAGACCAGGATGGGAATACTGAATATTGGACAGTCTATTAGAAAGTTTCTTGGTAACTTGTGCCTCCCCAATAACAAGATCCTCTTTCCCTACCTTTTTCAGTAAATCAAAGGACAAACTTTTTGTTCCGAATGCAGATAAATCTTCTTCTTTGATATCAAAATCGCCTCGAACATTGGGAACCGTCCACTCAAGTGCAAGACTTGAATAATACATGTTTTCGTTACCAATGGCAAGTTTATCCGAAATAATATTCGTTACCATCATATACACTCCATAAATGAATAGGACTGCTACCAATATTCGTAAAATCCGTAATGTTAGGCTGAACTTTGATTTCTTTAAGATTCGTTTTTCTAGGTCTTTATTCCATTCTGTCATACTCCCACCCTTTCTTTTTGGCGAGGGCTGCTAAGCGTTTCCTCGCTCGATGGATCGTCACTTTTACTTGTTCTTCCGTTAGCTGTAACGCCTCCATTATTTCTTTATAGCTAAATTCCTGATACTCCCGCAAATAGATAATAGACCGGTATTGTTCTGGTAAATAGCCCAACAGATCTTCAAGTTGTTGATGCGTTTCTTGCGTTATTAGAGAGTCTTCAGGAATCCCGTACGGACTAATCATTTCTTTCTTCGACGAAACAAGTGATAGAAGAGGAATAGCCTTCCGTCGTTTCTGCTTTCGCCATTCATCTAAATACGCATTTCGCGCTACTTTAAAAAGCCAAGCCCGTGCTTCTTCTCCCTCATATTCATGAAGATGGATCGTTGCACGAACGAACGTTTCTTGAGTCAAATCCTCTGCAAGATGCGCTGAACCACTTAACTTCAACAGATAAAAGTAAAGGGTCTTTGCGTATTGTCTATATAGATTGTCTAATTTTAGTTGATTTCGCATCGGACCCTCCTCTTTACATTCCTATTACATACACGTTTAACCGATAAAAATGTTACAGTACTTTTTGAATTTTTCATAGAGCGTTTTTGCAAAAATTACGTTTGAAATGAATTTGAATGATCGTAATTTCTTTTTTGAATTATTTTTTCTTTATAACGTAATTATTATTGTTTTATAAAGTAAATTAATATATGATGGTTGTAAAGGAGGAGGTTAGCTTATGGATCGTTCATTCAAATTAAATACGCATTTATTGAAAAAACGAGTCCCGAATTTAACGGTTGCTGCTAAAAATGAGGGATTACGGCCTGCCACGGTTTCCAATCTAACAACTGGAAAGATTCCGATCGGTCGAGCTGAGGTTAGAACGTTAGTTGCTTTATCCAAAATAGCAGACTGCACATTGGACGAATTACTCATCTTTGAAGACGAAACCGAAAAAATTGAAACAGGAATCAAGACCATTGATTTATTCGCTCCATTTGTTCGAGGGGGAACAGCCGGCTTAGTCGCACAACCGGGGATGGGACAACTCGTTTTATTAGCAGAACTCTTTTATCGAATGAGAAGGCTGAACTTTTATACAATCCTATTTATGCCCAATGAAGCAATTCAAGGGATTGATGATGCCACTTCGAATGCGGATTGTTTTTGCTCGAATGTAGATGATATCTTGCGGCAAATAGAGACTGTAAATGCTGAGCAGGATATTCTAATTGGCGTCGACCGATCGATTTTACTATCTGGGGACCTCAATGAATTTAAGGAACGAATGAATAATGAGGTAGACGATCCAATTACTTATCTCATCGTTGATACAACGGGGCAAGCAGTAGATGATGATTCACTTTATGGTCCATTGGAATCGCTTTGGTCTTTTGATATGGACTTAGCAACAAGAAATATGTTCCCAGCCATTAATCCAGTTAACTCCACATCCACATTGTTAGAAAATGAATACCTAGAGGCGAGCCATGTAAACAGTATACGTGCTGCAAAAAAACTGCTAAGACGTTACCGAGAATTAGCTTTTCTTGTGGATCGTTTTGGTGAAACCAAATTAGCGGATAGAGACAGAGTGACTTATCACCGTGGCTTACGACTGGAAGCATTTTTTACCCAACCATTTTATATAACAGAACCCTTCACTAAAAAAACAGGGGTGTGGGTGAGCTTACAGGATACCATTAAGGATGTTCAGTCTATTATGGATGGAAAAGCGGATCAGCTTGCGGTAGATGAGTTGATGTATCGAGGGGGGATTTAATGGCTAAACACTATAACCTTGCTCCAACCACCGATACATTACATGGTTTTTTTAGTAAGGATTTAGATCCTGTAATAGAAATTGAATCTGGTGATACGGTTGTTTTTGAGACGTTAGATTCTGCATGGGGGATAGAGAAACGTCCTGCTTTAGGAAAAACAAGACCAAAGTTCACGAATATCAAACCGCATAGACGGCCAGAGCATTTTGGTCATGCTTTAGTTGGCCCTGTCTATATCAATGGTGCAAAACCGGGGCAAGTATTAGAAATCACCATTAACAACATTGTTCCAGGTACATGGGGGTGGACTTCAGCCGGTGGTTTTAAAAGTTATTGGAATGAAAAAATGGCTCTTGAACAAGAACCTGAAGTCATGTTAGATTTTGCAATCGATTACGAGAATAATGTAGCTTTCAGTCAGTTTCATAATTTTAGCTACAATCTCAAGGTGAATCCGTTCATGGGAATCATGGGGATGCCTCCTCCCATTGCAGGTAACCATTCCACGATTGTTCCTAGACCTTGGGGTGGGAATATCGATTGCAAGGAATTACAGGCTGGGAGTAAAGTCTATTTTCCAATACCTGTTAAAGGTTGCTTATTTTCAACAGGAGACGGCCATGCTGTTCAGGGAGATGGGGAAGTGAGTGGGCCTGGACTAGAATGTCCCATGAAGGAAGTTAATTTTACGTTTAACATCATCGATGACATGGAGTTAACGATGCCTAGAGCCAAAACGAATACGGGTTGGATCACAATGGGGTTTCATGAAAATCTTGAAGAAGCGATGTGGATCGCGTTAAATGAGATGGTTCATTTCATTTCTTCGCTGTATAACATCGAACGTACGGAAGCTTATGCTTTAGCCTCCTTAGTGGTTGATCTGCGAATTACCCAAATTGTAAATACGGTGAAAGGCGTCCATGCCGTTTTGCCCTTTGATTCGATTCGCTGATATTGGTCGATAAAAATTAAAAAAGGAGAGGTTTATTATGGCAAAGGGATATATTTCAAGGGATTATGCAACTGTTAATGGAGGTGAAATTTATTATGAAGTAGCTGGTGAAGGGGAAGCTATTATTCTATTACATGGGTTATTTTTAGATTCAAGAATGTGGGATCACCAATTTGAAACTTTATCAAAGACGAACAAAGTAATTCGAGTCGATTTACGAGGTTTCGGAAAAACAATGATTACGGAGGACCCCTTTTCCAATTCGGATGATTTAAAAGGGATATTCGAACATCTCAATATTGAAAACGCTCACATAGTTGGTCTATCTTTTGGTGCAATTGTCGCATTAGAATTTACGATCACATACCCAGAATTCGTTAAAAGCTTAACGTTGTGTTCCTTGAATTTAAACCGTGATGTGTCTCAGGAATTAAAAGAAGCTAGAGGAGAAATGTTTGGAGCATTTCAAAATGGCGAAATTGAAAAGTGTGCAACCATATCGGAAAAAATATGGCTAAACGGAATTTCGTCTCCAGTGGAAATTACAGATGAAGATCATACCCTTTATCGAACGGTGACAATCGATAATCTAAACAAACCTAGAATAAAATCCAATCCTATATTTATGAAAAATATAGCAGAACGGATAGAGGAAGTCAGTGTTCCTACGCTTATTCTTTTTGGGAGATCTGACTTTGAAGACTATCAAAACTTTGCTAACGTTTTAGAGCATTCCATAAAGAATAGCAGGAAGCTAGCTTTTGCTAACTCTGCTCATATGATTAACATCAGTGAACCTGATTTATTTACCAAGACTATCGAAAGTTTTGTAAATAAGAAACAATGACGGGGGAGTGCTGCGCAGAGGGTTGGTTAAACAGAAGGTTAGAAATAGAATTTTTTCAAGTTTGTGAGAAGGTTCATGAACTCCTTCGAGAATAGGTAACACCACGTGATGACTACCCCCAAAGATTTAAGTGGACTTTGGGGGCGGGGGTTTTATATACATCAACATGAAGCGTGTAAATTTCATGATAAATTATCGGAATATTGTGTTACTATATATGGAGGAGAAGAAAATGAATCAAACAAAGGGGAAGAACAATGGATAAATTACTTTTTGATAAGTTAGTAACAGATGCTTTATCAAAGAAGAATATATTTGGTGCCGTATTATATGTAGAAAGTGGAGACAATTCGATATCAATGCTAAAGGGAGCGGGGAATTTAAGAGCTGACCAACCTTATTTCATCGCAAGCGTCACAAAGATTTATGTTACTGCTGTTTTACTTAAGTTGAGATCCGAAAATCGTATCCATCTCCAAGATAACATCTTGCAATACCTCTCAGATGATATCCTCCATGAACTCCACGTATTCAAGGGAAAAGATTATTCCAGAGAAATAACAATCCACCATTTAATGGCCAATACATCAGGAATACCAGATTATTTTTCTTCTGAAGCAGTGAAGGACTTAACAGCAGGAAATGATCAAAGCTGGGGCTTTGAACGGGCAATCACGTACGCGAAACAAAAAAAGCCCAAGTTTGCTCCAGGAAAAAGGGTGCAATATTCGGATACAAACTATCAGCTATTAGGAAAAATTATTGAAGTGATAACGAAAAAAGACATCCATACAGTTTTTAAGGAGTACGTTTTTGAGGAATTAAAATTAGAGGATACGTATTTATACGAAAATGTAAATGATGATCGGCCAGCTCCTATCAATTACAAAGACAGGAAAATTTATTTACCGAACTATATGGCATCCATTGGACCTGAAGGAGGAATTGTATCGACTGCAAAAGACTCGATGATTTTTCTAAAGGCATTTATGAATGGTCATTTCTTTCCGAAAGAATATTTGAATGAGTTGTACGATTGGAAACTTCTTTTTGGTCCAGGATTATTCTTTTATGGTGTCGGGATCGCAAATCAACCTATATCTATCAAAGAATTAAAAAATGGATTGATTGGACATTGGGGACAGACAGGTGCATTTGCATTTTATCATCCAAAGACAGACCTATATTTTACGGGTACAACCAATCAGTTCTACGGGCAAAGTGTCGCAGCTAAAATGATGTTAAAAATGATAAAACATGTAGATCGGTAACGGTTATCTTGAAAGTGGAAGACGGGGATTTAGTAGAAGAAAGTTTAAAGTTGAGGGGGAATAGAATGGAAAATTGTGTGTTTTGTAATCCAGATTTAGAACCAAATCAAAGCGTTATTTTAAGTAATGAGCATTGTCTCTTTTTACAATTAGAACAATCACAACTAAAAGGTAGCACACTTGAAGGTGCAGGGTTAATTGTTCCTAAGAAGCATAGAGAAACAGCTTTCGATTTAACGCAGATAGAATGGGAAGCAACGTACAAGCTACTTCAGCAAGTGAAACAATACATAGATGAAGAACACGAACCTCACGGATATAATCTGGGTTGGAACTGCGGTGAAGTCGCTGGACAGCATATTTTTCATGCTCATTTTCATGTTATACCAAGATATGAAGATGAACCACTTGCAGGTAAAGGCATTCGCTATCTGTTTAAAGGAAAAGAAAATCAGAGGGGAAGTAATTGAGTTTTAACTTTGAAGTTGGTTAGTGGAGGGTTTAATTTTTATATACGAGGAGCATCGTAATGGAAACCTGTTAAGCTAAGAAATGACTGGCTATCCTTCGATAACTTTTCTAAGTTAAAAAAAGAACTAGAAGCATATTCCATAACGGTTAGATAAAACATCTTAAAGCGAGAGGGGAGTAGTATGAAGAAATTTGTAATTGGCATATGTATCATTGTTATCGGTTTTGCTGCTTTCATCATTTACAATCATAAACAAGAACCAACGAAGGAAGATGTATTTCATGCTACGAAGGATTGGTCTCCACGAACGGAGGATGTGTATTATATAAGTAAAATTAATGGCGACTGGTTAACGATCTTTAAAAATCAAAATTCCATCATGATTGGACAATTAAGGCAGAATTGGCTTGGCTCTTGGGAAATTAGAGACGAGAGTGGGAATGAAAGTACGTTGGCTTCCACTTACACTCCACCTGATATAGATGATGATATTACGTGGAGTGCAGAAGTAGATAAGGAAACAGAGACATCCTACTATTTCGGGCAAGTAATAAATTCGAAGATAAATACCATTACAGTGGAAACGAAGGAAGATGTTCATGAAGATGTACCATTACTAACTTCTAATGGAGGGCTTTTTTTCTTTAAGAGGGTAAAAGGACAGGTAAATACGCCAATTAACATAAGAGGTTTTTCTAAAACAGGTGAATTATTATTTTCAACGCTTCCAGAATAACTTAATAGATATGTAGGTTTGTTAAAATATCGGTGGCTTTTGGGAAAGAGGAAATTGTTATACGTAATGTAATGCTGTATTAGTAATTATAAACATTTATATATGTAAAATTAGGCTATTAGGGAATTATCCAAAACTGTCCAGGAAAATTTACACTTGTTTTACAAGAAGAAGATGAAGAAAAATCCATACAGTTTGAAGCGGAAGAAAATCCTGAACTTAAACGTATGTTAAAGGAAAGTCAGGAGCAGTATGAAAATAACCGTGGCATGACAACCTCAGAATTATTAAATTCTATGTCCAAGAAGGACTTTATGTAATGTATGATCGAAGTTATTTGTTCACCTAAAATTATTAAGAATGATGTTGTTATCCTTGCTATCCTTTTTCCAGGTGAAAACTAAATAAACCTTATACATGAATTCATATGAACATATATTAAAACAAGTTATGTTTTTTTTTATTACTATTCTTTCTTAATAACCGAAAATGATAAAGAATTGAGAAGGGGTACATGATAAAAACTTTAGGGGCGTTAATTCAAGAGGATTAACGTTATTATTATTGAACTTATTATACGAAAAAGCTAGTTTAGTGGAAGGTTGTTGGTTAACTTTCATTCCACAATCGGCCATTTTGCGGGATAAATAAACCTATACTGAAATGGGGTCATACAGTGTATCGGATAATCGGTAATGGGCTTATACTTATTTGTTTACTTGTTATAGTCGGTTGTAGTGGAGATGAAGAGAATGAGGTTTTTAAAATTTCCGATGGAGATCCAATTGTTTTAACTCACGATCTAGAAGGAGGTATGGATGCAGAACTTAGAGGTGTACTCGAATACGATACGGAAACGAAATGTTTGTATATTAAGAGCACCATCAAAAATGATTTAAACAAAATTATGGTACCCATTTGGCCAAAGGGTACTACTGCATATACAGAAACGAACCTACATGGTGTTAAAATTCCAAACCATGGAACCTTTCTTGAAGGAGATACGGTAGAAGGTGGTGGTGGGGGAGTTGATGCTTCGAGTTTAGAAAGTGATTGTCTGGATAAAGGGCTCACCTTTGGAGTTACAAGCATCAATAAATAAAAAACGTCGTTTCAGAATGGGGTGCAATAGCTAAAAAAGGCGATCTTAACGGATCGTCTTTATTCTACTTAAAATCTGAAACTATTTTTGGAATATTATGTTAGTATTGAATTGTGTAGATATTAAGCATCGCTTATTGGACTATAGTATAACAGGACATAAATAAAAATATATGGAGGCATCGTTATGTGGGTGATATTAGGCGTGATTGCTATAGTAGCAACTTTTGTAAATCTTATTATGTATAAAGCAGGTAAGGATTATAGGCTTGCTATGGCGATGGGATTATCATTTACAGCATTAACACTTTGTGCAGAATACAGTCTTGTATCTCGGTGGGTAAACGTGGAAGATTGGGCAGCTTTATTGGATGTAGTACCTGGTATGGAAAGGGCATTATGGTTTTTGACAATAGTTTCTATCTTACTAAATATCGCACCAATACTTTTAGAAATGAAAAATAAGAAATGACTATTTCGTGCTTCATTTATATACTATGCAATTATTGTGTAGGTGTTTGTGTAATAGGAAGGGTGCTTTAATGAATGATCATACGGATGGTTTATATTTAGGGAAATATTTATTCATGTTATTGGTGTAGTAAGGAATATTGTGAAATCCGTTTATTCCATTAATGGGTGTGATTGTTCAATTAGAACAGTGCTTTTTGTGCAACTGGCAGGATTGTTTATTAAGAAATAGATAATTGGGAGTTGAGAAAATGGAACACAATATGGGGCTCTATGAAATACCTTTTAATTCCATTAAGTCAGGAAGAAAGAAAGTAGAAGTAAGATTGAATGATGGGAAAAGGAGAAAAATAAGTGTAGGAGATACTATAAATTTCACAAAAATTCCAGATAGAGATGAAACATTAACTGTTGAGGTTATTGAATTAAGGGAATTTCCAACTTTTAAAGAAATGTATGAAACCATTCCTGCAAGTGATTTTGATGCTGTTGGTAGTTCAATTGAAGAAATGGTAGAACAAACTTATAGAATATATACTCCAGAGAAAGAAAAGGAATGGGGTACATTAGCAATTACAATTCAATTATTAGATTCAGGCTTAATAAAGTGAATGTGCGTTTCTGTAAAATGGCAGGAATGCTTTTTACTAACGCAGCAGGTTAGTGAAAGAATCCAAATTGTTGAAACTGATTGGAGGTGCATGTTTGAAAAGAGTACTATCTCTAATTTTACTTGTTGTTATTTTGGGAGCTTGTGGTCAACAGAATAATAGTTCCAATGAAGAAAAACACGAAGGCATCATTGTTAATATTGAGAAGGGTACCTCCACTGGAAAATACATCATATTAACTTTACCAAGTGTGGAGAACATTAATATCTCAGATAAAACAAGAGACGAATTGATTAACCTAGCACAAGAAAATGATGGTGTTTTCTACCATGTCAGCCAAGAAAAGTACGAAGAATTGGGCTTAGAAATAGGTAAACGAATAGTTGGTTATTATAGTGATGTTGGGGAATCAGACCCACCTGTACTTTTAACTGATAAAATAGAGGTAATTTCACAATAGTTATTCGGGTTTTGTTTAACGGAGGAGTTAATTCAAGAAGGATTAACGCTATTTTTGTAGTACGTATTGTACTAAAGTAGCAGTAATATTGAATAAAACATAGTATGTATATTCATATTGCAATTAGTTCATTTAATATAAATTCTTAAACATTCTTTAAACAGAGAGCTTCGGAAGGTGAAAAGAGGTACTCTTCTCATCATTGCCTTTATCGAAGCTAATTTTAACCATTCTTACATTTAACGAACCAAGCTCCTTGATCCATTAAAGCAGCAGGTGTGTGGAAAAAGAGTTTTTTACTTTTTAAAGGAGTATAAAACATCTAAATAATGTGTTATTAACAGAGTGATGGATTGTGCAGGATTACAGAATAAAGCCTGTATTTACATTTATTCCAAGAGGGGTGGAATTATTAATAAAACAGGTATGTTAAACCCTATTAAAAAGTTCATACTAGATAAAACCCGATTATTAAAAATAGAAGAACTGAAATTGCCTGACCAAGCTATTGAAGAGTTTGATAAAATGTTCATAAGATATATATCATCAGGTGATGGTAGTATCTTTACATATAACAGTAGATACCCATTATATATGTTTTTGAATTATGTAATTGAGAATAAGGGCGTATTAATACACGGGTCTAATAATTCCTCCATAAACAAATTTGAGCCAAGAAATAGTTCTCTCTTTAACGGTAAGCCTATTAAAGCTGTTTTCGCTTCATCTGACGGAATATGGTCATTATTTTTTGCAGTTCAAAACAGAAAAGGCTATATTGGATCAATTAGAAACATGTGCTTATCTGTTACTACAAACAAAGGAAAAAAACGTTATTATTATTTTTCAACGAATAATATTGCTCCAAACAGTTGGACAAATGGAACGATATATTTTTTTACAAAGAACCTATTTAAACAAGGTGGAATTAGAGACGAATGGGTTTGTGAAAGAGAATTGGAACCGCTCGCGAGATTAACCGTAACACCAAGCGATTTTCCTTTTTTAGATAAAGTCAGGGTCCATAGAGAAACTGAATCACTAGCTAAAACAATTATAAAAGCGCTACTTTTTAAGATGTGATAAATTTTCTTTTCTAGAATTGCTGAAGATGAAGTAGGCAATATGAATTTCAAATGGAGGGGATAATATGTACCGAAAGATAATAGTATTAATTTAAACTAGATATGCAATCAATGGTTGATATTAAACAAAAAGGTTAGGTTAAGAAGTAAAAAAACTTAGGGGGATACAATTGCAAAAGTGCGAGAAATGTCATACAAAATTTAAATGGATAGATATTTATAGATCAGTTTGGAAATCAACTAATAAAAAAACAATAGTGCATTGTAGGCAATGTGAAACCGAGCATATTATCAATATAGCATCCAGAATAATAAATGGATTTATTGCGTTTGTAACGGTATTTACTAGTTCCTATTTGGTATTTTTTCGTTTCGATATTTATGGGCTTCTTTCCTTTTTCTCATTTATCTTAGTACAGCTGGTTTTAATGGCTCTTGTCTTTACAATAACACCTTTCCTATTTAAGTTTCACTCCAAATATCATTCTAATTATAAGGTGTAAAATGAAGGAATTCTTCTTTTTCATCTTTAATGGAATAGGGAGAATGGCTAGTTCAACTATAGAGACATTTTAGCGAAAAGTTACTACATAACAGAAAGCTGGGATCGAATTGGAATTACTGATTTTTGGATTTCTATTTGCTGTTTTATTTGCAATATATGATGCAATAAGGAAAGTTAACAACAATATCCTTGCGCAGACCGAGGAGTTAAAAAAGATACGTGAAGAATTAAACGATAATAGGAAGAAGTAAGTATTATGTCGGTGAAGTTTTTTGCAAACGGGTTTCGTTACCTACCACAAACATTACAATATATAAGAAATTGACTATTAAATTGTGTGCTAATTTGGTAGTCAATTTTTGTTTTTATTCGTCTGAATTTTACAATAGATTGTGATGAATATGTTAAAATAAATGTAGAGTTTATGAGACTTTGTTCTTTAACTGACGTGGCAGAAGCGGTGAAGAAGATATGCCAAATTACATAAATAAAAATGTGTTGAATTTCAGTTGTATTCAAAAAAAGTTGTTGGAAGGGCTGTGTTAAATAAATGACCATAAGAAAACCGAATGAGTTAGAAATTGAAAAGATATTAACACATTCTCCCCAATCTATATTTGAGGGAACTTTAGGTGAAGCAAAAGCAACGATTGATAAAGCAAAACAACTGGTAGAACCTCTTTTAAGGAAGGGGAGTTATTATTTAATATCAACGGAAAACAATGTTATTACGGGTTGGATTCTTATAGGTGGAAGTAAAGACCAGTTTTCGAATAAGACAATTGGATTTATTTATGAATTGTTTGTTTTAGATGAATACAGAGGTAGAGGTATCTCAAAACAATTGATTAAAGCTGGTGTAGAACAACTAAAAAAAGAAGGATACCTCGAAGTACGTTTAAGCGTATTTGAAGGAAATCAAGCAATTAAGATATATGAGAGTATGGGCTTTAAAAACAGAACAATTACGATGAGTATCTCATTATAAGTAGTCTTGTTTCATTAGTAACCCGTGCAAACCAAAAGATTGATATTTTAATAAGGAAATAGAAGATATTTGCTAAATTGTTTCTTATTCAATCTTATCATCTATGTTCAATAAAACTTTTTACAACACTCACTCGTATATACTAATAAATAAATTGGAAAGGGGTTACCATTATGAAAAAACGGTTTATTTTTCTATTGCTCATATTTGTACTTTTATTATCGGCTTGTAACAATAGCGATGGATTATTTGGAAAAACTTTTGATGTTAGTGTTAGATCGTCACTTAATAATCCTGAAAAATTTGACGCGATAATGACCTTAGAATTTTCAGATGGGAATCTAGTGAAAAATACGAGGGGGTATGAAGAGGGTACCTATGAGTGGAAAGAAGATGAGCTTGTACTTTTATCTGAAAATGAAAACGAGAACTTAGAATTTATATTTACAGTTAAAGAAAGTGATAAAGAATTCAGTAAGTATTCAGCAGTAATTAGTGATATTGTTTATGAAATGACTAATCCGGATAAAATAAGCCACTTACAAAATTTATTTTCTAAATTCGATAAAGAACGGACATACGAATTCATAACAAAATAGAAAACTAACCTATCTAAGTGAAACTTCAGTAATGAACGATTTGGTGCTTTCGTAGAACAAACTAACTCTGCTAATATGTCGTAAACGGGAAAGTAATAGATGGGAGGGGTATTTTGTATTATCAAGATTTTAACACAATCATATTAAGTATATTCCCTTTGTGGGCGGTCTTTCTCCTCTTCCAAAGATTGATACATGGTTATGGTAATAAAGGTAATTGGAAGAAAGATACTATTCTCACTTTTATTCAATCTGTTGTTGTTATATTTATTGTTCTTCCTATTCTAACTAACTTAAATTAATAGATTATAACTTATAAATACTAAAATTTATCTTTTAACTAAGGAGTGCGTTTATTCAAGAAGGATTAACACTAATTAGAGAAGTTGTTTTCTACACCATATGGAAGTAGAAAGTTTACAATTCTTGATTTAGATGGAAATGAATTGGGATTTGTACAAGATAATATTTCTGATTAGAATCTTTTTCTCAACTAAAGAGTAGTTTTATTTAACAGGAAAATATTTAAAAAGGGGATGAGAAAGCATGCCAAAGGTTTTAAAAATAATGTTATTTTGGACGCTCGTATTTCCAACCATCATTACTATCTTTCGTATAATTACAGATTATATTTTAGGCAAGGAAATTGAAATGCTATCATACTCTGCAGTTTTCTTAGGTATAGCTGCTGCGGGATTGATTTTTGCCGGACCATTAAATTATTTAATATCTAAATCCAAAGAAGATTAAATTTGCTTAATAACACTGTCTCTATCATCAAAAGTTCAGCCCCCACAGACTTTCTTCTTATAACCCTTTCTTGTTCATTAATGAGCAAACTTTAACGCCTAATAAAGGCCACCTAAAAAAAGTAAAACATTAGATTAGAAATTCATGGAAAACGATTATCATTTCAAAAAGTTGTCACAAAAGTAATACGGGCGATGAGTGTCAAATGGAATTAAATGCCTAATATGGTGCCGTTTGTTTCCTTATGACATAAAATATCCACACCTTCTTGACTAATTTGTGAAATCTTTCTCAAACTATTGTATTTTCCTTGGGAGAATAATAGTATATATAAGGATTTTAGTTATAAATTTTCGGGAACATGTTATATATACGCAACTTAGGAGAGGGGTAACGACATGAAACTCAAATGGATTTTGTTATCACTATTTATCACTATATCCACAGTGTTAATAGGGTGTGAACCGGTCCTTGTTTTGGATCCAAAGGGTCCACAAGCGGAGACGACAGCAAATGTTATTTGGTTATCGATCGCAACAATGGCCTTTATTGTAATTGTTGTCTTTGTGCTTTTAGTGATTATTTTAGTCAAGTATCGCGCATCGAAACAACGTGAAGATTATGAGCCTCCACATATCGAGGGAAATCATATTTTAGAAGGAATTATCGTTGGAATTCCTGTGTTAATCATCATTTTCCTTTCGATTGTATCGGTGAAGTCAACGTATGAAGTCGAGTCTGTACCTGAAGGGTATGAAGATCAGGAACCACTTGTCATTTACGCTTCATCTTCGAATTGGAAATGGCATTTTAGTTATCCAGAACAAGATATTGAAACGGTCAACTATGTGTTTATACCTACCGATCGTCGGGTCGAGTTTAGACTGTATTCATTTGGACCAATTACTAGTTTTTGGATTCCACAGCTTGCTGGGCAAAAATATGCCATGGCAGACATGGTAACAACGATCCATCTAGCAGCGGAAGCGCCTGGGGAATACATGGGTCGTAACGCAAACTTCAGTGGAGAAGGGTTTGCCGAAAATATATTTAATGTTACCGCCTTGTCGCATGATGAATTTAATACGTGGGTAGATGAGATCCATGCTACGGCAGAACCTCTCACAGAAGAAACATTTGATAGATTATTAGAACCAGGGCATCTTGGGCAAATGACTTTTACAGGAACACATTTAGAGTTCTCACCGGCTCCTGAGGGAGAACATGGTGGACACAATCATGGTCCAAGTGAATCATCAGATATGGAACATGATCATTCAGACCATGACGATCATGGTGGAAATGACGATCACGGAGAGCATGATCATGATAGCCATGAATAGTTTTTCGAGTTTGAGCAGCGAGATGGACGAAATACGGAACCTCGAAAGGAGTATGGAACATGGAATTTTTTGATAGATTCGCCGTCCCACATCCGAGTCCATTGATTTATGCGTCAATGGTAGCGATTGGGCTTACCGTAATTGCGATTTTCTTAGGTATTACCTATTTCAAAAAATGGGGCTATCTATGGCGCGAGTGGTTAACAACGGTTGACCATAAGCGAATCGGGATTATGTATATTATTTCAGCATTGCTGATGCTTTTCCGTGGTGGTGCAGACGCTGTTATGATGCGCTTGCAAACCTCGGTTCCAGATAATGCATTTTTAGATGCACAGCATTATAATGAAGTTTTTACAACGCACGGGGTTGTTATGATTTTCTTCATGGCAATGGCGTTTGTCATTGGGTTAATGAACTTCGTAGTTCCACTTCAAATTGGAGCACGAGACGTAGCATTTCCGCGTCTGAACGCGATTAGCTTCTGGTTGTATTTTGCTGGAGCAATGCTATTTAATATTTCCTTTGTTGTTGGTGGATCACCAGATGCAGGGTGGACGAATTATTATCCACTTGCAAGTACAGATTTTAGTACCTCTGTAGGTATCAACTACTATAATTGGGCATTGCAGATTTCTGGAATTGGTACCCTAATGACAGGGATTAACTTTATTGTTACGATCCTAAAAATGAGAGCACCGGGCATGAAGTTAATGAAAATGCCAATGTTTACATGGTCTTCTCTAATTACAAATATTATTATTGTATTTGCTTTTCCGGTCTTAACCATTGCCCTACTAATGGGTACGTTTGACCGTCAATTTGGAACGAACTTCTTTACTTCGGTAAATGGTGGAATGGACATGATGTGGGCCAACCTATTTTGGGTTTGGGGACATCCAGAGGTGTACATTTTGATTTTACCGGCATTTGGTATTTACAGTGAGATCATATCAACGTTCTCCAGTCGTAATTTATATGGATATAAATCAATGGTAGGATCCATGGCGATCATATCCCTATTATCCTTCTTGGTTTGGGTACACCATTTCTTTACGATGGGGCATGGAGCACTGACAAATAGTATTTTCTCTATCACAACGATGGCGATTGCAGTGCCAACGGGGATTAAAATCTTTAACTGGCTTCTCACCATGTGGAAAGGGAAGATCAGGTTTACCGTTCCAATGCTTTACTCGGTTGCCTTTATTCCACTGTTTACAATTGGTGGGGTTACAGGGGTTATGCTTGCCATGGCAAGTGCTGACTACCAATACCATAATACGATGTTCTTGGTAGCTCACTTCCACAATGTAATTATTCCAGGTGTTGTCTTTGCGATGTTAGCAGGATTAACTTACTGGTGGCCGAAAATGTTTGGATTTATGCTGAATGAAAAAATTGGGAAATGGGCATTTTGGAATTTAGCGATTGGATTCTGTCTAGCATTCTTCCCAATGTACATTACGGGATTAGACGGTCAGGCGCGACGTATGTACACGTATTCGGAAGCGACAGGATTTGGGCCGTTAAACATGCTTTCCTTCGCAGGTGCTGCGATCATGGCCATCGGTTTTGCTCTTATTGTGTATAACGTGTATTATAGCTTCCGTCATGCGCCAAGAAATGTTGGGGATGATCCGTGGGATGCACGTACTTTGGAATGGGCTACACATAACCCAGTTCCGCATTACAACTTTGCGGTAACACCACAGGTTAATTCATCCCAGGCTTTATGGGATTCGAAAAAACATGGTTATCAACTATTCAAGCATGATTTAACAGAAATTCATATGCCGAATAATAGCGGTGCACCGATTATTTTGGCAGGTTTATTCTTTATCTTTGGATTCTCGTTTGTCTTCTTTATTTGGCCAGGTGTCATCGTTTCCGGCATAGCTATATTAGCTTGTCTGGCATATCGTAGCTTTGAAAAAGATGATGGTTACCATATCCCAGTAAAGGAAATTAAAGAAACAGAAGAAAAATTTGGAGGTGCTAAGAAATGAAGATAGATCACTCGCAGCCTCTTGAATATAGCACCGGACAAAATCAGATGAATATTTTAGGATTCTGGATTTTCCTTGGTGCAGAGATTATGCTTTTTGCGACTTTGTTTACTTCCTATTTCGTCTACGAAGATCGGATTGGAAGTGGCCCTGCAGGAGCAGAAATCTTTGGAATTACACCGGTTCTATTTGAAACGTTTATCCTTTTGACAAGTAGCTTTACGATTGGGCTTGCCATTCATGCGATGCGTATTCAACGGACGAAGGCAATGCTTGTCTTCTTAGGCATTACGCTACTGCTTGGAGCTGCTTTCTTAGGGATTGAAATATATGAGTTTACGCATTACTATCATGTGGGTGCTACACTGCAAACGAGTGCATTTACAGCGATCCTGTTGACCACATTAGGAACGCACGGTGCCCACGTAACATTTGGTCTTTTCTGGGGATTGTTCATCATTCTGCAAATTAGAAAGCGTGGATTAACTCCAGAAACAGCCAATAAATCGTTTATTTTTTCATTGTATTGGCACTTTCTAGACGTTGTTTGGATCTTTATCTTCAGCTTCGTTTATTTGAAAGGAATGATGTAAGATGAAAGAATTATTTCCTTTAAAACAAGTAAATGGATTTGTATTCTCCTTGCTGCTTACGATAATTGCGCTTAGCGTTTATTTCTTGGATATGTCGTTTGAGTTAGGGATGACCATCCTGCTCGTGACAGCATTTATTCAAGCTACCGTCCAGCTCGTCGTATTCATGCACGCTGGAGAAAGTGAAGATAAACGTTCGATTTATACGAGTACGCTCTACGGCATTATCATTGCGTTGTTTACTGTATTTGGTTCGTTATTAGCGATGGTGTGGGGATACTTGTAGAAGGTTTGGCGGAATGAGGATTTTTCACCGAATGTGGTGAGGGATACGGAAAACCGCTAGCGGAAGCCTTTTTGCGTAGAATAGCGGAACGAGGATTCATATAGCCTGGTAGGGAGGATCCTCGTTCTGTTATTTTGTATTATTATGGGGTTTGAGGGAGTATATGTAATCGACATTCCGCTAGTTGGTCAATAGACCGGTGTAATGTGGTGGTTTTGGGTATATAGCGGAATGAGGATCCGGAAAACCGCTCGTGGAAGCCTGTTTGAGTAGAATAACGGAATGAGGATCCAAACAGCATGGTAGGGAGGATCCTCATTCCGTTATTTTGTATTATTATGGGGTTTGAGGGAGTATATGTAATCGACATTCCGCTAGTTGGTCAATAGACCGGTGTAATGTGGTGATTTTGGGCATTTAGCGGAATGAGGATCCGGAAAACCGCTCGTGGAAGCTTGTTTGAGTAGAATAGCGGAACGAGGATCCAAATAGCATGGTAGGGAGGATCCACGTTACGTTATTTTTAAAATAAGGTAGGGATGTGTTTCGGGCCAGAATTCGGATGCCACAAAAGAAAAATCCTAACAAATTCACTTGATGAATTTTGTTAGGATTTGATTATATTACCTTCGTTGGATATGAATTAAAGCTTACTCTCGTTTTTATTCCGTTCCAATACTTCTTCGGTTGCAACTAGAAATAATCCCATGATAAAAATAAATACGCCACCCATAATGGCACCATAACCTATACCTATTACATTAGAGAAATCGTTTACAAAACCATAGAAGAATAAAATAGTTCCAATTATTAAGATTGGTACACAAACAAATTTCGTTATATTTAAGATGCGCGGATTTGATGTCATCATAATCAATCCTCCTTACTCTATATTATTCATTTCGTACACAAATTTGTCAAATTTATTTTAACATTTTATGAAAAATTGATAAATACCTTGACATATTTAGTGATGCTAAACTTTTGAATAAATGGGTAACTAGATAAGGAGCTATTTGGTTGTATGAAAAAACCTTCATTCCAAACGTTCGAATGAAGGTTTCTATGTCTTGGATATTTTGCAGCTAAGGAAGGATTATTGTTGCTGCTCGGTAAGTTGAAGAAGCTTTTCCTCATGATGAGCGAATTTGCCTAACAAAAAATTCGTGGTTTTTTGTGTTTCAGATAGGTCGCTTCGTATTCCATCCACTTTTCTTTCTAATTGATCAAAACGTTTATCAATCTGCTCAAATCGCTTATCGACTTGGTCAAATTTTTCATCGATCTGTTCAAACCTTTTATCAATTTGTGCAAACCTATTATCAATTTGTGCGAACTTTTCATCCATTTTCTCTGAATGGATTTTTAATGCATGTAAAATTTCTTTTAGCATTGTTTCTTGCTCCATGTTTTTTCACCTCCTTATATATAGTATAGCTAAACTTGTACCCATTGAAAAGAGGAAATAGATTCCGGGACAGGGGGACAGGTTTGTTGTCCCAGGATCATTTTTCAGGGGACAGGTTTATTGACCCAAGGTTCATTTTAAACAATGATATACCTTTAAAAATACTTCCAACGTCTGTGCTTTAAGCTTACTGATAGTCCTTCTCTGTGAATTTTTTAATAAAAGGCATAAACATATTAATCGTTACTCCGCTTAAAAATGTGATGAGGAGTGTTCCGATGCCTATTGGTCCATTAAAGAAGAAGGCTAATATAACTAGCACGCCGAATAGCAATGCACGAGAAAAGATAACACTCAATCCAGTCAATTTGGTTATGGCGAGCATTGTACCATCAAATGGAACGGGGGCAAATTTTGCTTGAAGGTAGATTGCGATCCCAAATCCGTTCACAACCATGCCGAGAAAAAAGCAAGCCACTTGACTGACTAAAGATTCAGGGATAAGCCGACCATCGAGTATGAGCACCCAAAAGTCGATGCAAATGCCAATCATTAACGCTGTAAGTAAACCTAACAATTCGGGGCGGGATCGTAGTAGTATGGCATTTAGCAACAACATGAGTGCTCCAAGAATGACTTCCCAGCTTCCGATGGTGAGTCCGATTGTTCGATGCAATCCGACGAGCAACGCATCAAATGGGGAGACTCCAAGCCTTGACTGGAGGGTAAGGACGATACCAAGGGTGAAAATCATAATACCAAATGAATAAAGAAAAAATGTCTTTCGTGTTACCTTCATCAATTTCCCTCCCAATCCGTGTTTATAGCCCACACGATTATTAGTGTAACTGGAATCTTCGTAAAAAGATAGTTGAAAACTCGTTATCTATTAGTCTGGGAATGGGGATTGGTTGGAAATAAAACTAACATGCTCAGGATAATGAAATGCATAATACCGAATGAATAAGCAATAAGTTGTATTTCTTCAAAACGAATATTTATTGTAATAGTCTATCTATTCTGTGATAATATGATTAATAATATTCTTACGTTGGAGGTTTCGTAATGAGAAAATACATAACTACTACATAGCGGAGGCTGTGTAGCAAAATATAGCCTTTGCTCTCGCTAATAGAAAAATTATTAGGAGTGGTAAAATGAGCTATAAAAAAGTAACTGACTTATTACCAGAAGATTTATTAGAACTAATTCAAAAGTATGTAGAAGGTGAATGTATTTACATTCCAATAAAAAATGAAAATAAGAAAAAGTGGGGAACTAATACTGGAACGAAAAAAGTTATTAAAGATAGGGACGTAAATATATATATAAAGATTTTTTATCTGGCATAGATAAACGCACATTATGTAAAAAGTATTATTTATCCCTGAAAAGCATTGAAAGAATTATACGGAAGGAAAAAAAGAGTTATATGTAATTTTTGAGCCAATGTGGATCACCGCATTGGCTCAAACTTTTTTATGAATTAACCTTAAGGTATCTTTACCAACTGAAGAAGAAATATAATTAAGACACTCGGACTTATGCTAAATAGAGAAGTTATGGAAATGACAAAGTTGAGCTTAACATTAGATTACAAATAAGAAAAAGGGTGGGATTATGTCATCAGTAACATTTTTTAAAGATTATCGAGGTAATGATAAATTAAGAAAGAGCTTTAATGAACTGTCCAGTTTAGTGTTCGGCATTAATTTTGAAGAATGGTATCAAAAGAACTTTTGGAAACACCGTTACATTCCTTATTCCTATGTGGAAGAAGATAGAGTAATTGCAAACGTTTCGGTAAATTTAGTGGATTTCATTATAAACAATGAGAAAAAAAGAGCTTTACAAATAGGAACAGTTATGACGCACCCTGATTATCGAAATAGAGGGCTTTCAGCAAGTTTAATGAATAAGATATTAGATGAATACGAAAACAAATATGATTTTATGTACTTGTTCGCAAATCAAAACGTACTGGACTTCTATCCTAAATTTGGATTTAAACCTGTTGATGAATATCAATATTCAATAGAGTATGTGGCGGGTCCAACAGATGGAAACGATGTATATAAATTAGCTGGTAATAACGTTGAAGATCTTAATTTTATTTATGATTTTGCATTGGATAGAGTTCCTGTATCGAAACGTTTTGGTACAGACAATACTCCAGAATTATTAATGTTTTATTGTATTTATCAATGCTATTTACTACCTTCCAGATGAAGAAGCAATTGTAATCTTTATTCAAGAGGATAATCATATAGATATATTTGACATTGTAAGTAAAAGAGAGGTTAACATAAATAATATTCTCTCAACGATTTCTAATCAAAACACGAATAAAATAACATTTCATTATACACCTGATTATCGAGGCATAGATATTAAAGGGAAAATCTTTGAGGGTGATGATGTGTTGTTTGTAAAAGCCAGTGGAACCAATGAATTCCCAGCACATGTTAAACATCCAATCACATCCCAAGCATAATGATGTGTTTCTCCTCAGGGTTTTGTGGAATGCTTCTTAAGCGGTTGCGTTTTGATCGTTATTGATAGTAATACAAATTTTATAGATTGGTAAGCTGCGTAACATATTTTATTTGGTCTTTTTGTAAATAAAAAAGCGCTGCGAAATACAGCGCTAATTATAATCTATTTAGTTAGGGGGAGGTAACGGAACTCGTTACCGAGGATTGGACTGGTTTTTAAACTAGAACGAATTTGCGATTGGGACAGTAATCCTGTCCCTGTGTCCCCCGAGCGACATTCCTATTGGGACAACAAACCTGTCCCCCTGTCCCGGCTATTCGCCGATCATTTGATCTACTTTGTCACGGTTGTTTTCGATCCATTCTGCTGCTAAGTCTTCGAATTCTGTTCCGTTTTCTTCATTTTTGCGTATCATTTCTTCAATTTCTGCGATGGAAATGCTCCAGTTTGAGAGAATGTCATATGCTTCCGGGTGTTCTTCTTCAATTCCTTTGTATGATAAAACATAAACATTATCTGCTTGGAAGTATTCTTCTTGACCTTCTAGGAATTTCAAATCATTACGTGCGAAAACAGAGTGTGGTCTCCAAGCTGTGAATACGACCGGTTCTTCTTTATCAATTTTTTCTTGGGCAACGGAAATCATAGCACCTTCACTGGAAGGCTTCAGTTCAAACCCTTGTTCATCAAAGTTCTCCCCTTCGAATAATTCTTGGGAAAGTTCTACAATACCTGCACCTTCTGAAATTGTTACGATTTCTTCACCATATTTCTCAGCATTAGCTTTTAATTCTTCAATGGAGTTCTCTTCTACATACGATGGTACAACCCAACCAAGTTGTGCGTTCTCATAGCTTGTTGCGACTTTTACTAAATCATCCTGGAATTCTTCCCATCTAGCTGCTTCGGTATATGGCAACCACGCATCCATAAAGAAATCAATTTCTTTATTCTTCATACCATCCCAAATTATCGGCTGGGATACGTGTTCAACTTTTATATCATATCCTTGTTCTTCTAAGATTTGCTTTGCGATTTGTGTTGGTGGTGCTGTGCTTGTCCATGGTGTTTGTCCAAATACCAAGGTTCCTTTTTCTTCGGTTGCTTGCTCATTATTCGTTGCATCGTTCGGTTCTTCACCATTCCCGCAAGCGGCAAGTGCTAATAGTACAAATATAGTAAATAATAATAATAGCTTCTTCATGTTTCGTCTCCTTTGATGTTTTATTTTTCTTATGAACTGGCATTACCGAGGACTGGTCTGGTTTTTAAAATTAGAACTTAATTCCGATTGGGACAATAAACCTGTCCCCCTGTCCCGGCTACCGATGAAAATCCTCCGATTTAAAGCTTCAATTTATTGTAAACCTCACGCATCGTTTCTGGAGTGTATTGAAAGCTATCTACTTGATCAGACTCCCATACATTGTAGTTTTCTCCACTAATACGGTTGAGGATGTTTGTTGTGTCATAGACTTTAAGATTATAAACCCAGTTGGCCATCATCATCAGTGCAGCCATGTGGGATCCTTCATTAGAAGCTGAGCAAATGTCTTTGACCAAATGGATATTGTAATCTCTAAAATAGGCATCGAATACAGAGGTTAATAGACAACCATCTGTAACAACTCCACCAATGACAACATCCGTAATATTCATGCTTCTAAGTGTTAAGTCAAGACTTGTTGCATGAAAAGCACTCCACCGGAATTTATCAATGACAATGTCATCATCTTGTGGTTTGATTTCGTCAAAAATCTCAATGCTTTCGTTCCCTGCGTTGTAAAAGTACGGGGTACCATCATCGTTTAGGGGTTCACCTACAGAAAGACCAACCCGATCTGTACGATTAATTTGACGGGTATAAATAATGGGGATGTTTTGTTCCCGGAACCCATTGATAAGCTTTTTTGAATTCGTGATTACTTGTTCCATCTGCTCAAGTCCAAAATTGCTTTCCTTTTGAAGATCGATGAGCACCAATGCTGTGTTTTGCTTCTTCATGTTATTTCTCCTTATCTTCAGTTGTTTTTGGCAGATACTTAAATACTTCACCAGACTCCATCGCATTTGCTAGTCGCATGGTCCAATCAAAATAGTTGTAGGAGTCACGGATGAGCGCAAGATCTTGTTGTGCTTTTTCTTTAATCTGTTGATCAGAAGTTTGACTAGCGATTTCTTCTAAGCGGGGCTCTACCTGTTCGGTTGCTTTCATGATTAAATTTCGCTCTTGGCGAATATTTTTAATGAAAAATGTAATGAAATTCCGCAAGAAATCTTTTTCTGCAATGTAATGATCTTTTCTTTCTCCTTTTTTCCAAACCTTTGTGACCATCTCGGTTTCTAGTAGTTCACGCAAACCATTACTCACACTGGCCTTACTCATTGCTACTTGATCCTTAATTTCATCAAGCGTCAATGGTTCTGTTGCAAAATAAAGGACGCCGTAAATGCGACCGACAGATTGTGTCACACCATAGATAACCATGGATTGTGCGATTGCACTGATCATCATATCTCTCGACTGCTCAATAGATTCCATCTCATTGGACAATAGTATCAACCTCTTTAATTTGTTTAATATGTTTAAGTTATATTAAACATATTATATCATTTGTATAAAAATTGCAAGTGTTTTTTGGTATGGAGGGTGGTTTGATGCGTGGGAAGGCGATAGGGAGTTTGGGGGAAGAATGAGGATATTGTGGTTTTGATAGTGGATCCTAGTTTACGTTAAAAGGAGATAAGCTAGGTGAAATACTCGTGAAAAGGGGGTGGCTTAGGAGTGGAGAATGAGGATCCATACACAAAGAGAAGAGGATCCTTTTTGATTAAAGGGAGCGGAGGGTGTGGGATCGCATGTAATTACGATCGCAACAATGGAAGTGTACAGCAACGGAAAGAACCACCTGATTTAACTATCTCTGAAATATCTACTTCGACCACGTCAAACCCTTTTTCACGCATTTGTTGGTTAGTGTTTTGGTTCATTGGCAAGCTAATCACTTTTTGATTGCCAATACTAAGTACATTTGTTGCTAAAGCATGTTGCTCTTCATAGGAAACTTCAATCAGTTCATAACGCGATGCAAAAAACTGCATGTCTTCTTTTGTGAGGGCGTCTGGATAAACGATGGCAACTTCTGGTGATAAAACATTAAAGACACAATCGAGATGTAAAAACTTATCTTTAAAGGGAATGGCTTTCACTTCATAGTCTCCCATTAAACCATTGATATGATCAATGGCCGCTTGGTTTGTTCGATTACTAAGCCCAATATAGATGGTGTCCCGGTCGATCAGGACATCGCCGCCCTCAATTTTATCTCCGATTAAGTTATAATAAGAAATTCCTTCCTTCTCGAGCCAGAACTTTAGAATATTTTCTTCTCCCCTTCGTACATCATGGGCCATCTCAGATATGAAAAGCGTTTGCCCGAGAGTAAATCCAATGTCGCGTGTATAAGCTTGTTCCGTGAATTCCTTATGATGGGGAAGCAGGACCGTTTCAATCCCATGATTGTTCAACGTTTGAACAAATTCACGGTGCTGCTTTACGGCTAGTTCAACATGACCCTTGACATCGTAGAACTGATTGTTGGGATCATGTAATACTTGTCGGGTAGTCATGAACTGGGGTTCACACATGATCACGCGCTTCAATTCATCGTACTCACTATTACAGTAGATTTTTGGTTGCTGCATGGTACTTCCTCCTGGATATTCGTTCTATAGTAATGAAGGGAAAATTTGCTCCTTTAGAAAGTTTGGTAGCCTCCAAGTACATGCTTGAAGGCTACGACTACTTAAAATTCAGGTAAATTGTCTAAGTTATTCTCCTTGATTCCATCTGGTTCACTGCGGATAATATCTCGTCCGTATTTATGGAATACATCGATATGTGCAATGTTACCTGCCTTTGCTTCATCCAATGCCGTTACATAATCCAGTTCTCTTCCAGAGTTCGTTTTGAAGGCAATGATATCCCCATCATCATTTTTCCGTACCGCGACAATTTCTTCCTTACTTGAGGTGTCTCCTTGGGTGGAATCTGCTTGAATGTCCGTTTGGTTTCGATAGTCATTGTAGATTTGTTGAAAGTCTTTTTCAGGCATATCTGATACCTCCTTAGAACGCTAATAACTCACTCTTAGATTGCTCCAGATAAAGTTGTTTTACTCATTCTAGGCTGGAGATTTTGTATTGTTTTTTCTCCTAACAGCATGAGATAATGAGGGACAGTATTGGCGGGACGGGGGGACAGGTTTGTTGTCCCAACCAGGGACAACAAACCTGTCCCTCTGTCCCAAAATAGGGGGAGCGTTAGATGAGGGCAAAGGCTACATTTATTTTGGTTATGCTTATTTTTGGTAGTATTGGATTATTTGTAAAGAATATTGATCTTTCATCAAGTGAGATTGCGCTATTTCGAGGGGCGATTGGTAGTGTGTTTTTGATTGGCGCAAGCTTTTTTGTGAAACAGAAATTCAATTTGAAAACAACAAAGCGAAATATCGTAATGCTTATTTTATCTGGAACGGCATTAGGATTTAATTGGATCTTTTTATTTGAAGCGTATCAATATACGACTATTTCCAACGCGACATTGAGCTATTATTTTGCTCCTGTGTTTGTCATGGTTTTGGCACCATTTTTATTGAAGGAAACCTGGACGTGGAAAAAGGGACTTAGCATCGTGATCGCGTTGATTGGACTGTTTTTGGTCGTTCAACCAGACACAGGAGCTTCCAGTATCGCCTTTAATCACCCTGTTGGAATATCCTATGGCTTGTTAGCTGCAGCATTTTACGCCGGTGTGATTTTAATAAACAAGTTTATCAAGGGATTATCCGATTTTGAAACGACGGTTATGCAGCTATCGATTGCTTCGATTGTCCTGCTTCCTTATGTAGGAATAACAGAGAATATGAACTACGCTGGGTTAGGGATGCAGTCGCTCGTATTAATCGTGATTTTAGGAATTATCCATACAGGAGTTGCCTACTTAATGTACTTTTCTGCAATGAAAAAGTTAAAGGGGCAAACGATTGGCGTGTTTAGCTATATTGATCCCATTTCCGCTGTGATCATGGCAGCAATTATTTTGCAGGAAAGCATGAGTGTGCTGCAAATTATCGGTGGTATTTGCATCTTAGGATCAACCTTGTTAAGTGAAGTTATGGGGAAGAAGGATGAAGATAAAGTGGTTGCCTAAGCGAAATGAACTGAGAGAGGGGGTCAGAGTAGATTCGCGGAATATAATGAACTGTGAGAAGTTTGGCGATCTACTCGGTGCCTGGCACCAACCACCAGTAAATTTACCAATAGTTGGCTTTCATTAAAGGGATTCTAATCGTTTCCCTCCACTTGCTGATTCTTGTATACTAATATACGCAATTGAAAGTAGGAGTGTAGAACATGTATAAAGAATTAGAAGAAAGTATGATCAAAGCCGTAACAGAAAAGAAAGAGAAGTTGGAACAGCAGGAAAAACACAATAAGAAATATTGGAGTACCATACATGTTCCGATTACATTAGATGAAGGGTTACGTAAATATACAAAGGCTGAGCTCGATGCGATAAGAAAAAGGCTACATATAAAAAACGCTAGTGGTTTAAAAAAAGCTGAATTAATAGCTTTGCTACAAGAAAAGATACCTGAACAAGTGGAGGAGCTTTCCGGTACGTGGGATGAAGAACGTTTTAACTTGCTTAAAGAAATGGCCAATCAAGCAGGGGTTATGGAAGCTCCAGCCTTAACGGTTGATCAAGTGAATTACTTGCGCGAAACAGGAATCATTTTTACTGGTATTATAGAAGATAAACGGATTCTAGCAATCCCTGAGGAAGTAATAGAGCCAATCAAATCATTAACTCATAATGTAAACATACGATCGAAAATTCAACGGAATACGAATTGGGTCAAACTAACAAACGGTCTATTATACTATTATGGAACACTAGAGTTGGACCAGATTGTTCATCTATTAGAAACGTACACAACGGAACCGATAGATCCTTCCGCGTATGTTTCCGTTATACAAGATGCAAATATGTACCAAAATAGAATTTTCACCGACGAAGAAGGATACGCTCATCATCGCGTGCATGATACGAAGCAAGTGAAACAACAACAGCAAACGAGAACGGATATTTCCTATTACAACTTTACAAAAGAACAGCTTCTGCAAGCAGGGGAGCCTGGATTTGTGGAACGGAATGAAAGTTATATTCAATTCGTTCATTTCCTTACAAATACGTATGACATCACAAGCGAGGAAGCCAACTCTATCGTTGAAGAATGCGTTTATGCCACCAAGCAAGGCGTTAGTGCAAACAACGTGTTGCAGTATGTAGCTAGTCAAGTCAACGTTGGAGGACTGGATGCTGTCCAGGCGATCATGGATCATGTCGTTTATTTAATGAATAATACGAGAAAATGGGAACTAAAAGGCTATACTTCAACAGAATTATGGACAGAGGAAAAACAATTAACCCCGAAAACAAAGAACCTAACGAAAAAAATCGGTCGAAATGATCCGTGCCCATGCGGAAGTGGTAAGAAGTATAAAAAATGCTGCGGTAGGTAGTTAGTGGTGGGGTGAAAGGTGATTGTTTGGAGAGGTGTATGGGATTTATTGAAGGGAATTAATGTTTGCGGGGTAGGAATCAACCATTGTCGGGGAGAAATCAACGTTCGTGGAGTAGGAATCAATGTTCGTATCGTCGGAATCAACGTTCAAATCGAAAAATCAACGTTCGCGAGGTCGGAATCGACGTTTAAAGTGAGAAATCAACGTAAGCGAGGTAGGAATTAATGTTTGCGGGGTAGGAATCAACCATTGTCGGGGATAAATCAACGTTCGTGGAGTAGGAATCAACGTTCAAAACGAAAAATCAACGTTCGCGGGGTAGGAATCAACGTTCAAAACGAGAAATCAACGTACGCGGATTAGGAATCAACGTTCGGGCCGAGGAATCAACGTTCAAATCGAAAAATCAACGTTCGCGAGGTCGGAATCGACGTTTAAAGTGAGAAATCAACGTAAGCGAGGTAGGAATCAACGTTCGGGGCGAGGAATCAACGTTCAAAACGAGAAATCGACGTACGCGGGTTAGGAATCAACGTTCAAAACGAGAAATCGACGTTCGCATGGGTGGAATCAACGTTCAAAACGAAAAATCAACGTTCGCATGGGTGGAATCAACATTCAAGACGAAAAATCAACCGTCGCGGGGTCGGAATCAACGTTCAAAACGAGAAATCAACCATCGCGAGAGAAAAATCAACCTCCCAAACTAGAAATCAATTCTCACCCAAATGAACCCAACCACCCAACCATCCACTCAACTCAAAAAAGGAGGCAGTTCCATGCAAATCAAGTTAAATAAAAAAATCATTCAAGAGCGATGCGGGGCTGTTTCCTATAAAAAAGGGGAAGCTTTTTATCGTAATGGCAAAGTGGATATTGCGGAGGTGACTCCTGATTCGTTGCAGGCTACGGTTATAGGCGTAGAGGATTTTCATGTCCATCTTGAAAAACGCAAAGATGACATCGATGCTTCATGTAGCTGTCCGTCGCTTTCTTCTTTTAACAAGGATTGCCAGCATATTGCTGCGGTATTGATTGCATGGCAGGATTTGCAAAAAAATTATTCAACCACGACGTCGCAACCCGTTGAGCAATCTAACCCGGAATTGCCTGAGGAGCTGCTGCAATTATTTCAACTTCAACCCTCCAAACGAACCCCTTCTAGTGGCAAACAGCTTCATTTTGAAAATCGAAAAGTACTCGATCTTCGTTTTTTCTGTAACGTGGTCCATGTAAACAATGGGGATGAAATGATTGGGATTGAGCTATCGATTGCGTCGCAACGTGTCCGTGATGTTCGTGCATTTTTGGAAAGTGTGAGGGAGGGCAAGAGGTATTTTGTTGCTCCTGAGTTCATGTACGATCCGACAGAGCATTGCTTTGACAGTAGTAGTGATGCCGTGGTTCAACAGCTCATTCTGATGATGGCGGATGAAAAGCTATATCGACGTGCTATGCCGTCGAAATTCCAGGCGAACAAACAAATGCTACTTGTTCCAGCTTCATCGTGGAAAACCTTGGAAGCTTTGCTAGATCGCGCTTCTCAAGTGACTTTACAATACAAAGGGAAAAGCTATCTCGGCTTTCGCGTATCGGACGAACCGCTGCCATTGACCTTTGAATTTATGGGAGATGAGAAGCGTGGCTTCCAATTAGTTATGAACGGGTTGCAAGATTTATTGGTATTAAAGGAATATGAAACGGTATTATCGAATGGAAAAGTGATAGCGGTAAAAACGGATGAAGCGCAGCGTCTTTACGAGTTGAAGTGGATGGTTGAAAATACAGGGACGAGCAATATTCCAATTCCTAACGATCAACTGAAGTATTACATGGAAAAATTGTTGCCATCCCTAAGGAAAATGGGCGAGGTTCATTTATCAGGTGCCATTACCGATCAGCTCCAGAAAACGCCATTACAGGCACAGCTTTTCCTGGACAGGGTGAATAATCGATTGCTTGCGGGACTCGAGTTTCACTATGAAAATGTCGTGATAAACCCACTCGATAATCGGCAACCACGAGTCGGTTCGATGATCATACGTAACGTCGAAAAGGAAGAAGAAATTTTGCAGCTGATGGAAGAAGGGCAGTTTAGCCGAACGGAGAGTGGCTATTACCTGCAAAATGAAGAATTGGAATATCACTTTTTGCATCACGTCCTTCCTCATTTGCAAAAAGTCACAAATGTATATGCGACAACAGCTGTCAGAGCACGCATTGTTCCGAAGACCACGATACCAAAGATAAAGGTAAGGCATCGCAAGGAACGAACCAATTGGCTGGAATTTACGTTTGATATCGATGGGATTCCACAACAAGAGATTAAAGACGTACTTGCTGCGCTAGAGGAAAAACGAAAGTATTACCGGTTACGTGATGGCGCCTTATTTTCTCTGGAAACTAGGGAAATGGAAGAAATTAAGCGTTTCTTGCAGGAAGTGCCAGTGCAGGATGACAAATGGGAAAAGCAATTCGCCGTACCCGTTGTTGAAGGGCTTCGGCTACTAAATGTCATGGAGGATAGTGATACCATTTCACTGGAAGCGTCCTTTCGTGAATTTTTGGCAAACATTCAGCATCCGGAGAAATTACAGTTTTCGATTCCTTGCCAATTGGAAGACACATTACGAACCTATCAAAAGCATGGCTATCAGTGGATGAAGTCGCTTGCTAGTTATGGATTTGGCGGCATTTTGGCAGATGACATGGGACTTGGGAAGACAATTCAAAGTATTACCTTTATCTTATCCGAGCTTCCTGTGATCCGTGAGCATAAACAGCCAGCATTGATTGTTTGTCCTTCGTCTGTGACGTACAACTGGCAAAGTGAAATCATGAAATTTGCTCCCGATATTCAGGCGATCATTATCGATGGAACAAAATCCGAGCGTCTTAAGCTCCAGCAGAATAACGAGGATATCGATGTTATTATCACGAGTTATCCATTGCTACGTAGTGATTTGCGCTGGTATGAGAAGCAGGATTTTCATGTTGTCTTTTTTGATGAGGCGCAAATGTTTAAAAACCCGTTAACGCAAACGTTTCGCACGGTGAAAAAAATCCAGGCGAATCATCGGTTTGCATTAACCGGAACACCGATGGAAAATGCGTTAGAGGAGCTATGGTCGATTTTTCATGTTGTTTTTCCTGAGCTATTCCTAGGATTAAAGGAGTACAGCATGTTGACCAATAAAGAAATTGCCAGGAGGATCCGACCGTTTATGCTGCGACGGGTGAAAGAGGATGTTTTGGATGAGTTACCAGCGAAAAGGGAAACAATCGATTCAGCCGAAATGAATGCCGAACAAAAGAAGCTTTACGCAAGTTATTTGGCCAAGCTGCGTCATGATACGTTAAAGCATTTGGATAAAGAAACGATTCGAAAAAATCGAATTAAGATACTTGCTGGTATTACTCGTCTTAGACAGATTTGCTGCCATCCCGGCTTGTTTGTTGATGGCTATGAAGGAAGCTCAGCAAAATTTGAACAGCTTTTACGGGTAATAGAAGAAGCGCAACATGCTGGCCGTCGGTTGTTGATTTTCTCTCAATTTACGAAAATGCTTCAGATGATCGGACAAGAATTAGCATTTCAAGGAATCCCTTATTTTTATTTGGATGGACAAACTCCATCCGAGGAAAGAGTGGATTTCTGTAATCAATTTAACGATGGGGAACGGGATATCTTTTTGATTTCCTTAAAGGCTGGTGGAACCGGGCTGAACCTGACTGGCGCGGACACGGTAATTTTTTACGATAGCTGGTGGAATCCAGCTGTGGAGGAACAAGCAGCAGACAGAGCCCATCGCATTGGGCAAAAGCAAACTGTGGAAGTGATTAAGCTCGTAGCTAAAGGAACCATTGAAGAAAAGATGAACGAATTGCAAGATCGAAAGCGCCATCTGATTGAAGAAGTTATCGACCCAAATGACGAGCGGTTAGAGCGTCTGACGGAAGAGGATATTCAGGATTTGTTGGGTTAGGCATAAGAAGAATGAGAGGACAACCCTTCATTCTTTTTTTGTTCTTTAGCTAATTTTAATTGATCACCTAGCACATCAATAGGGCATGCTGAGATTCGATTGTATTTTTTTATTTGCTTTACGTTCCTAAATGATGAATAAAATAAAAACGGTTATCACTCCGATTAGCATTACCTTTAGTACCATGTAACGCTCCTCTTCTCACATTGTATCATTCGTTCTAACAAGAGTTTCACTTAAGTTAAAGTGATAATTTGTAGGTAGTGAGGTGGGCGGAATAACGGTATATCATAAAATGCTCGTAACTATTTGATATATGAATGGTATGTTATAGGGAGTATTGTTGTTTGATGCTAAAATTAGCATATATGAAGAAGTTTGTGGAAGCATTCGTAGAGTTAACAAAATCTTGAATTTCTTTAATTATATAGGAGGGCAAATTTGGAGACTGTATTCCTTTTTCTATGTATTATATTTGTGGCTTCTGTCCTGCAAACAAGTACAGGATTTGGATTTTCCATCATAGCAACACCTTTCTTGCTGATGTTATTTCTTCCACAAGAAGCCATCCAAATAAACATAATTTTATCGTTACTTATCTCAATATCATTAATATGGAAAATAAGCATAGATATTGATTTTGTAATACTAAAGAGGTTTATTATCGGAAGTGTACTGGGGGTACCATTTGGCATAGTAATCTTTATTTCCATTAATATTAACGCCTTTAAAATAGGAGTAAGTGTATTGCTCCTCGTATTGACATTGCTATTAATATGTAACTTTAGAGTAAAGAAAACTCGTATTAGGGATTTCATCGTTGGTGGGTTATCTGGTCTTTTAACAACAAGTATTGGTATGCCAGGCCCCCCGTTATTGCTTTACTTTACAGGAACTGATACTGAAAAAGCGAAGCTAAGAGCAACTACTTTAGGTTTTTATTTGTTTATATACTTTATTAGTCTTATCACTCAAGTAATTTTTACAGGTACAAATAAATTAATATGGGAATCAAGTCTTTATGCAATTCCAATCGTATTTATGGGTTTGTTTATAGGTCAAATTATTTTCAAACTGCTTAACCAGCGAATTTTTAAGATATTTACATATATCCTTTTGGGTTTTACAGGTATTTATCTTCTTATCGGAAGTTTGAATTTGTAATAATTTCTTATTAACCATAGCAAAGGCTATAAAAGGGGATCCGGAGGGACAGAGGGACAGGTTTCCTGTCCCAGCATCAGGGACAATAAACCTGTCCCCAAGTCCCATTGAAAAGGGGAGCATGGGAGTGTTCACTAATTCTTTTAGCAAAATGCAATAAATGTAAAGATATTGACCTAACATAGCAGGGGTAATTCGTGGCAGGGATAATTGAAGAAGAGAAAGAATATTAAATAATATGGTGCGGGGATTTTATAAATGAGAACCCAAAACGATTTACTTGCAAAACTGCAAACATAGACATATAGAAAAAATATATTTGAAGGGAGGTTGTGTTGTTATGAATGCTACATTTTTTCTGCGTTTTAAAGCGTTCATTATTGATTACATACTGATTTTTGCTTATTTAATAGTTCTTTTCTTACTTAATATATTCCTATTTCCATCATTGCATAATTTTTTCACCGGCTCACTAATCACCGCTCAGTTTACTGGATTTTTATTGGTAACATTGCCTGTATTACTCTATTTTATTATTAGTGATTCTAAAATTGGTGGACAGTCTATTGGTAAAAAGAAAATAGGTATCAGAGTTATTGGAGAAAACGGAGAACCTGTTTCAGTACTACATATAACGTATCGTACTATATTGAAGTTTATTCCTTGGAAGCTATCACACTACTTGGTATATAGATTAATTTATATAGGTGACGGGGAAGTGCCCATCAGTTATTACCTCATAGGAGGAATCATCTATGCACTTATTTTTGCTTATATTTTGACTGCTATTTTCACGAAAAAGAAACAATCTCTATACGATATAATTGCAAAAACCCAAGTTGTTAGGATCTCTTCTCGTTAACAAGTTTCGGAGGTGGGACAGAGGGACAGGTTTGTTGTCTCAGCATCAGGGACAACAAACCTGTCCCCCCGTCCCATTACTTGCCTTTGTATTCTTTTTCTAATTTTCCGATGTCAAATTTTTTCATTTGAAGAAATGCTTTTGTAATTCGATCTATCTGTTCCTGTGTTCCGTTTGCCATCATTTTCCCCATGACTTTTGGCCAAATTTGCCAAGATACACCGTATTTATCTTTCAACCAACCACATTGTTCTGCTTTTGGTTCAGAGGAAAGCTTCTCCCAGTAGTAATCTATTTCTTTCTGATCTTCACACTGAACTAATAGGGAAACGGCTTCATTAAATTTAAAGTTATGTGACTGTGCACTATCCATAGCAGCAAACCATTGCTGCTCTAACAAGAAATCTGTAAACATTACCGTGCCTTCTTTTTCTGGCTCCATGCCTGCTGGGTAGCGAGCGATTTCTCCTCGTTTTGCATCATTGAAAACGGAAAGGTAAAAGTTACTGGCTTCCTCTGCCTTTCCACATACATCTTGAACATACATCAACGACGGTACGATAAATGGTCGATTCTTTCCATCTGAATTTGTGAGCATTAGCTGCCATGTCAAACCATACTTATCCTGGATCCATCCGTATCGCTTACTGAACGGATATTCCTGAAGTGGCATAAGAGTTGCACCATCTTCGGAAAGCTTTTCCCACAGTTCATCTAAATTTTCTCGAGCGTTATCATCTTTTGCAGGATCAAAATGAACAAAAAACGATATCGAAGGATTAAATTGGAAATGTGGACCGCCATTAATGGCCATGAATGAAAAGCCTGATAGGTTAAATGTAACTATATCGCTATCTCCAGATGGTGTGTCGTGAACTGTAGAGGTGCTCGTCACTTTCGAATCAGGAAAAATAGATGTATAAAATTGTGCAGCTTCTTGCGCTTGATGATCAAACCATAAATGTGGGACTATTTTTTGTTCTCCCATTACACTCACTCCTAATGTTTTATTTTTAATTCCCTTTAAATGGCTGTTCAAGTATCGGACTCTATTGTTGAGTTGATCATTCCACAAAAGGAATAACCCGTCAAGTAAAATTCGGAATTTGGGGACAGGGGGACAGGTTTGCTGTCCCGCCACCATTAGGGACAATGGACCTGTCCCCCTGTCCCACGAACCCTATTTGATAATAGTTTGAATAGATTTACTAATAACGCTTGGTAGCTACGTATAGCAATGGTAGATTGATCGCAATTGAAACATTTTACCAATAATTTACGTAGAATTTCAGTTAAGGATGATACTGCTACATATGGGAGGGATAGCGGTGAATAGTAAACTGAAAAAGTCTTCAACGGATAGGGCCATAACTGGAGTATGTGGAGGAATTGCCGAATATTTTGGCATTTCCTCGCTTGGAGTAAGATTGATTTTTATATTTTTACCAGCTAATTTAATTGTTTATTTAATCCTTGCAGTGACACTTCCTGATCAACCACCATCATTGTGAGGGATAGAGGGCCTAGGAAATTTTTTCCACCAGCATCAGGGACAATAAACCTGTCCCCCTGTCCCTTGTCCCCTTGGTTTATTTTCTGAATAATGTGTTATTATTAGAGTGTAAAATTTAGTCAAGAGGTAAAAGGAGATTATAGAAAAGTGGTTTAAATTGGAGAACAATACATTATGAATCTAAGATTTTAAAATACATGGGATTTGCTCATTTATAAAGGTAGTGGATCCTTAACATAAGGAGATTTTTTTATGGGAATTGGGCGAAAAATAGGTGAAGGTGCCAATGCAGAGGTTTATGAATGGGAAAACGATAAAAAAGTTATTAAACTAGCAAAGTCTAATATTGATAAAACGGATTTACAAAGGGAATATGACAATAACCTTGTTATGTGGAAACTAGGTTTACCAGTTCCGCAACCATTTGGAATGGCAGCGTATGATCAGCGTCCTGGCATTGTGTATGAACGAATCTACGGAAAAACGTTAAGAGAGCGCTTTTTTGAAACACTAGTTCAAGTGAACACAGATCAGCAGAAACTTGATTGGGATGATGTGCGATTAACTGCTCGTTTATTTGGGGATATACATAACTCCATTTCCAATGAAAAACTACCAAACGGACAAAAGGAATTTCTAAAGAAACAAATTCAGAGCGTGGATTATTTAAGGGAAGAAGAAACGAAGTTGGTTCTTGCTATTTTGGACCGTTTGCCACAAAAAAATAGGGTGTGTCATGGTGATGCCAATCCGAATAATGTATTGATCCGTAATGATAAGCCAGTACTTATTGATTGGATGAATGCAGCCAACGGTAATCCGGAAGCAGACCTAGCTGAATTTATTTTAATGATAAGGTATGCCGTTCTTCCGCCAAATGTCCCAAATAATGCAGTTAGGGTATTTGACGCCAATAGAGAGAAAATAATTGGGGCATTTATGGATGAATATACACGGTTAACAGGTACTACTTATGATGAAGTCGATCCCTGGATTGTACCGATAGCAGCCCGTAAATTATCCTCAGACGGAATTGGCGAGGAAGAAAAGCAAGTACTTTTGAACGAAATCAAGCGAAGACTGAGGGACAAGGGGACAGGTTTGCTGTCCCAATAAACATTTTTAAAATGATAAATTCAACTGTTTTAAGGATGATATCTAGTGATGATAGCCGATTTATTGGGTTCAACATTGGTCTTAGTTATAAGTGTATTACTTCGTTTTCGATTTCAGAAAATGAGATCCATATCTATAGTTATAATAAGTGTCTTAGTTGGAACCTTTTATACGTTAACCACTTCGGAAGAATATAGACTGTTATTTGATACGCTATTATTCAACAGCCTTGTTTCTCTGTGTGCGGTGTGGTTAGTAAAAATCTCTATAAAAATGAAACCCAACCTAATAAAAATGAGTAATGGCTATGAAAAAATAGAATCGTGATGAGGGAGAACCAGAAGAAGAAATGGATGAACTACCCTCAGAAAATCAGTTTGGTATAGCTACTTTACTTTTAGGTGGAGTCGGTTTTCTTTTTGGACCTCAACTTCTATTTGTTCCGATTATGACTTTACTATTTGGAGTGTTAACTAGTGGGACATATGATAGGAACAAAGAACAAAATCCCTGGACATTCAATTTGGGGATAATGTTTTCCATCATCGGAATAGTTCTTCACCAGATAGGTTATACACATATTTTAATGTGAAGTTAAGACTATACGTTAGATCTGAAGGTGAAATTTTAAATTTCAAAACTAACGTGGGAGATATATTCATTTACTTTAAAAAGGAGGGAGTTCATTGGAAATTATAGCCTTTTCTGTTGCAGCTGGCGCATTAAGTATCGCATGTTTTGCTTTTTCCAAAATAGAAAAATTGGAAAAGAGAATTAGACTGCTAGAGGATAAATAATAGAGGTTTAGGTACACGACTAAAGCCTTTTAGGTAAGTGAAATTATCGCTCTGTAGGGATGATAAGGATGAGCATTAGATTTATAATCTACAGTTTAGGACGAGGAGGAATAAAATGATAAAAAGAAAAGAAGCAATAATTAGTTCCGTTATCCTTTTAGTTATATGCATGTTTTTATTCTTCCCGTTTCCTAATAATGTTATGTTAGAAGGGTATTCTACCTTCATGTCATTCCCCATTCACAATAAGGTAGGGTTTAATATACTCGGAATTATTGGTTCTGTTTTGTTTGTTATCGCCATGATCTTACTTGCCAAGGGCTTAAAGAAACATCACTTTCGAACAATCGTGATTGTTGCCATTGTATATACCATTTTGCCTAGTTATTTAATTACGGTTTACCAAGAAACGCTAGCAAGTGGAATTCATGCCATCTCATACGATGGTAATGGAAGTTGCAGTTTTGATTATGTGAGCAAAGATTTAATGAATGGAAGATGTCATCTCGTTTTACATAATCGTGGCAATGAAGCAGCGACAGTTGAATTAGAGTTTATAGATTCCGTTTATCTAGAAGGTCAAGAACGAAGGGAATCGCTTATGAATTTAGCTGGTCCATATCGTATTACCATAAAAGCCAATCACAAAAAAGCTATTTATTTGCAGGAAATACTTGATTTAACGGATGTTCTCAACCATATTCAGGGAGGATCTTCAGATAATGTTCATATTAAGTTACTAGATAAGGAGAATGATCGCATTTTATAAGTTTGCTTGATTGAGGAGGGACAGAGGGACAGGTTTGCCGTCCCAATATCTGGGACTATAAACCTGTCCCCATGTTCCGCGAGAGGAGGAAGTTAATTTGGTGCTTCAACGAGTAAGTTTGATTACGATTGGTTGTTTTGATTTACCACTTCTTCGTAAGTTCTATAACGACTTAGGGTGGGAAGAAACTGACCATGGCTATGTCGATTATGCAGTTTTTAAAACAGCTGGCGTATTATTATCGCTCTATCCTGTTGAAAAATTAGCAACCGATTCCGGATTAGAAGTTCAACATTCAAAAAATGTTTTTAAGGGAGTTACGTTTGCGATTAATGTGGATAAACCCGAGCAAGTTGATTTGACCATTGAGCAGGTTAAAAACGTTGGTGGAACTATTTTAAGTGAACCAAGTGATGCATTTTGGGGAGGACGTACAGCTTCTTTTGCTGATCCCGAGAATAATTTGTGGGAAGTAGCTTATAATCCAGATTCGACATTTGATGAAAGAGGCGCCATGCTAACCATATAGTCCCTTTGAATGTACATAACTTGAAAATATATTCACCACTATTTTTAAAAAAGTGCCACAAAAGAAAGGAAGATTAGATGAAGAAAATCCTAAACAAATTATAAACTATAATTCGTACAATATCAGTGTGCCCACGAGCCCCTCCATTTGTACTTTTCAAGAATCAAATATATTAAGGAGGGAAAACAAATGAGGAACGAAAAAGAAATGCTGGACGTAATAGTAAACTTTGCCAAGAATGATGATCGTATTCGAGCAGTTTATATGAATGGCTCACGAACCAATCCAAATGTACAAAAAGATCTATTTCAGGATTATGATATTGTTTATGTTGTGAAAGAAACAGCTTCTTTTATCGAGGATAAGACCTGGATTGATAAATTTGGAGATTTGTTAATGATGCAAGAACCTGATAAAAATGATTTTGGTAGAGAATTAGAAATTGATTTTAATCGATCGTATGGGTTTTTAATGTTATTTAAAGATGGCAATCGCATAGACCTTCATCTCCAAATCGAAGAAGTCATGCTTGAAATGTATGGAAAAGATAAACTCACACTTCCCTTAATGGACAAGGATGATCTTTTGCCAGCAATACCGTGTCCTACCGATATTGATTACCATGTAAAAAAACCTTCCAAAGGGGAGTATGATAGTTACACAAACAATTTCTGGTGGTGTTTACAAAACGTTGCAAAAGGCATTTGGCGTGATGAACTTCCCTATGCCAAGCTTATGTTTGAATACACGACACGCGATTCATTGGATAAAATGGTAACTTGGTGGATTGGAATACAACACGATTTCCAAGTTTCTACGGGAAAGTTGGGAAAATATTTTAAGGATTATCTACCTGAGTCCTATTGGATGATGTACAAAGATACCTATTCTAATTCGGATTATACAAATATGTGGGAATCCATTTTTGTGACTTGTGAATTGTTTCGGATCCTATCTCAAGATGTTGCAGCGCATTTTCATTTCACCTATCCGATTGAGGATGATAAAAACATGACACAATTCCTTAAAGATGTTCGTCGTTTACCTTCAAATGCAAAGGAAATATATTAGATAATAGGATTTGCACCTTGCCAAAATAGCAGGGTGCATGTTCCATTCTTAAATGGGAGTTAGTTGATTCTCACATATAATTATGAGCAAAAAATTGTAAAACTGGAATCTTATAAAATTGTAGCAAAATGTATAGGGAGAGATTGTTTGTATTTACTTATTTCAATTATTTTAGGAGCTTTATTAGGTTACGTTTTACTGATAATGGGGCCACTTGTTGGCGGTATTATTGCATTTGGAATTGTAGTAGGCTGTCTTTTTAGAGGATTGTATTTACTAAATGAGATTCATAAAAAAATAGCAGCTATTTCACCGCACGAAGATAAAGTGCAAAGAGCATATAGGGAATATTTAGAAGAAAAAAAGTAACTGCTTCTAGCTGTTATAGGAAGTCGTAATTTATGTTCAGGTTAATAAATTGGTAACTGATTCCAATTAACTATCGTAAACTGAAGAAATGTCAGTGGAGTTAGCTGTCAGTTGTAAGTTACATAGAACAGATAGTCAATTTTCTTAGATAGAGAGATTTATATGACTAAATGGTTTCAAAGATATTAAGAAGCTGAGGGGCAGAAGAGGATAAGGAGGATATTGAGGTTGAATAAAGTTAAACTAGTACGACACCAGTTAAAATACGCCAAAGAAATGTCACATTTATCTTCAGCTCCTCAGGTAAAGAATTCTTTAGGGTTAAAGGAAGAACATACATCACTGGAAGGAACATTAGGATTTATTGAATTTATACTGGAACAAGAAAAATTAGGAAAACAATATTCACGGTGCATTTTAAATGAAAACGAGCAACTTATTGGGGTTATTACGCTTAAAGATATTGATAAAGAAAATAGAACCTGTCACATAGGTACCTGGATCGGTCATCCATATTGGGGGAAGGGGTACAATCAATTAGCAAAGGCAGAAATTCTATATATTGCATTTAATGAATTACGTTTAGACTATGTATTTGCCGGGGCGAAAGTGGATAATATTCGCTCTCAAAAAGCACAAGAAAAGTTACCCTATATTACATTAGGTGTAGAGAAAGATTTTCCAGAAGAACATAAGCAGTTAGAGTCTCAAGTAAATTCAACGTGTTTTTTAAATGTCGTTGAGAAAGAAAAGTTTTTAACTTGGTATAAGATCTCTGATATGTACTTGAACTCACACGAATAGATTCAAATTACTCTCAAGTCGAGACTGTCTAGCATTCGGGACAGAGGGACAGGTTTCCTGTCCCGGTATCAGGGACAACGAACCTGTCCCCCTGTCCCGCATGTCCCCCTGTCCCGCAAAAAGGTAGGAGAGGATGTTTTTATGAAAAGAGTTTTATTATTAAGTTTTATTAGTACGTTATTTGTAGTTGTAGGATGTACATCACATGAAACAGAATTAAACTTACCTGAAGATATCCCGGAGTTTGTACAGAAAAGTCATTTTGAAGAAATTGATTGGGAAAATACAGCTGAAAAATTTGGTGATAGAAATATTATAGGAAATGAGAATAAATCAGGTGTTATTGGCACTGAAATGCCTAGCGTTCGCCAAATACAAAAGTGGATGTGGCATCTTTGGGGAATTGAAGAACCTGGGACTATTGATTTGACGGTTGTTGGATATCATAGAGAAACGGAAACCGTACACAAAATTCTTACAAGTGGATGGACAAATTCCCTTTATGGTCCGAATAACGGAGCAGATGCACATATGCCATCAAGTGTTGAACTCACAGAAACAGGGGAATGGGCTATATTTCTTTATACAAACGATACTCTATTTGACACATTAATTTTTGACATAGATGAATAGGTTTTGTTCAACTAGGGGGAGGGCATTGAAGTAGCCATAAAATAAAATATATTAGCTAAGACTCAGTTCCTATTGAACTTTTTTTTTGCAAACAAAAATATCCGGAACGCAGTACTCCTTCATATACAACCCCGTTACTCTACATAATCATCTTTTATCATAACCAGTAATATGTTTTTGCAATATTATGTTATTATTGATTAACATAATGAATTATCTGAGTTAATTTCACATAGAAAAACAAAGGTAGGCAAACAAAAATGAGGAAATTAATTGTATGGGGAGCAGTACTGGTATGTGTGTTATCTGCTTGTGAACATAACATTTCTGATTCAAACATTATATCTACTGCTGAATTAACAGAGAGAGAAAACACGATACTTTCAACTACTTCCGAAAAATCATTTGTATTTGATTTCCAATTAGATAGTGAATACGAGGAGATATCTGTTTGGATTGAAAAATATGAATTCGGTAAATTGGTTGATGATGAATTAAGTTATATCTCAACGACGGCTGAGCAGGATGGTTCCATTATTTTTACTACCTCACAAAATAATAACGAAATGGGAAAAGCCTTTCATGTTGGAATTGGTAGCAATGGTGGCACAGATACAATAAATGGTATTGATCTAAATTCAAGTGGCTTAGGGGAAATGTCGAGTGTGTGGGGTAATTTTCAGGGAGAGAAGAACTTGGATAATGGAGAAGTAGTATTAGCAAATATTTGTTATTCAAGTGATGAAAATGGCATGCAGTCACTTACTACCAATTTTTATGATGATGTTGAGGGGAATATGGATGAGTTGGAAAAATACGATGTTTCATATCTACTGAAAGCAGAGTTTATGAAATAGGGGACAGAGGGACAGGTTTCCTGTCCCAGCATCAGGGACAACGAACCTGTCCCCCTGTCCCGTAGCAAGGCGGTTAGCGAACGATAGGGGGATTGTATGAAGAAAAAAGTTTGGCTTGTTGTATTATCCATCTTCCTACTAATTATTGTATGTACTGTGCTCGTTTCTAAACAAAAGCCAGGAGATCAAGACTTTGTTAGCTGGATGGAGAATATGTATGAGATAACCTGTCTTGATTATAACTGTAGTACTTTCGAATTCACACATGCGGAAGGAAAAGAACCAATAGTCATGCAAACGGTACATGGAACTTATTCGCCTGGTACGTTTGTCATGGAAGTAGATCGGCAGTATCGAAATCTTGAGGATTCTTCCTATTATTTAGACATAGAAGTAAACGGCTTCCTAAGCGACTTTACACTTGAAGAAGAAATCATAGATGGAATTCCAAAAAAATGATGCCTTATAATTAAGAAAGGTTGAATCGTATGGACATTCATGAAATAAAAGAAGAAATCCTTAACCAATTCCATGATTGCCCCAATAAAAATCGCGCTTATCTTCTTGGGATAGATGGATTAAGCGGAGCAGGAAAAACAACGTTGGTTAATCAGCTGGAATCTGAATTAAGCAATAGCTGCAATGTTGTTGTAATCCATATGGATGACCATATCGTAGAGAGAAAGGAACGATATCATACAGGGTACGAAGAATGGTATGAATATTATTTTTTACAGTGGAATATTGACTTGCTGACGGAAGAATTATTTAAAAAAGTAGAACAGAATGACACCAACTTAACCCTTCCTTTTTACGAAAAGTCTGTGGATCAAGTTGCCAATAAAACAATTTTTATTAATCCGAATAGCATTATTTTGATGGAAGGAATCTTTTTGCAAAGAAAAGAATGGAAATCCTACTTTGATTATACAATTTTTGTAGATTGTCCTAGAGAAAAAAGGTATGAAAGAGTTTTAAAACGAGATAAGTATATTGGAGATCGACAAGCAATACAAGATAAGTATATACGTAGATATTGGCCAGGAGAGCGTTATTATCTTGAAAATGAAGATCCAGTAAACACTGCTGATAAAGTATGTACATGTATTGAATAAAAGCGCAATCCATTTCTGTATACAGCAAAATATTATTCCAGAAGGGCTGTGAAAAAGTTGGGCGGTTATCAAGCAATGCTATTTGATTTAGACGATACGTTAGTCAATAGGGATCAGGCAGTGGATAACATGTTTTTAAAGGTTTTAGAGGCGTGTTATGGGGATGTGAAACAGCCAGTTAAAAATCATATGCTGAATCAATTCAAAGAATACGATAAAAAAAGCTTTGGCTATGACAATAAAATAAACGTGCTGGAATCATTGTTTGATGAATTTCCACCTACATATCGATTATCACGTAACGACATTCAAGATTTTTGGAATCAACATTTTGCCAATTGCTTTTCTATCAACCAACAGACCCTACATATTGTAAATATGATTAAGGAGCATGTAAAAGTTGCTATCATAACAAATGGTTCAACGAAAAGACAAAAAGCTAAGATACGGAACACGAATTTAGATAGTTGTTTTGATACGATCCTTATTTCCGAAGAAGTGGGAATGAAAAAACCTGACAAACGAATATTTGATTTAGCATTAGACATGCTTCATGTGCCAGCGGAATCTGCATTATTCGTTGGAGATGACATGGAAAAAGACATCGATGGCAGTCAACAAGCAAATATGAAGGGGATATGGTTTAACCCACAGCAGCTGACCAATGATACCGAAATAAAACCCTATGCAGAGATCGATTCTCTTGATCGATTATTGCGTTATATTACCTGAGAACTATTTTACAAGGTTAACATTAATTTTAGGAAGGATGTGTTTTAGTGATTTTTGAAACATTAACCGGACAGCTTTCGGTAGTTATTACGCTTGCATTAGGAGTATTGCTTATTGTTCTGTATCCGTTGATCCATAAGGAGAATCGTTACTTTGCTTGGATTAGCTTCGTGATGGGAATAGTCGTTATATTGCTATTATTATGGTTTACTTTTGGTAATGAAGTTATTAGAGATTTAATCTTACACCATGGACTTCAGTAAAGTTATTGATGGAAGATAACTAGACATAGAATTGTCACAACCTTCTGCTACAATTTGTGCGAATTATAGTAAAATTTACATAGAGAATATACATGATGACACGTGACCTCATTCATAACGCTTTGAGGAGAGATAGAATGGTACTTAGGCGAGAATATTTGCGACATGGTTGGCTTTTATTTCTATTTGCAGTAGTTGGTTCGAATGTCATGCTGTACCACACAGCATTTGGAGCTCAAATCATTCCAGCGGATGCCAGTCCATTGGTGATTGGGTCGTTTATTGATTTAGCAATAGTAGCTCCTATCCTTTACATAACATGGTCTCGAAAGTGGAATTGGAAATATATTGTGATAACAATGGCTGCCGGACTTATACTGGTGCGTTTTCTAATTCCAATGCAGTATCTTGAACCGTTTGCTCCAATTACTTGGGTTGGATTTGCAGTTGAAGGGGCAATTCTCTTCGTGGAATTGCTACTTATTGTTACATTCGTTAAATACCTTCCTAGTGTTATTCAAACGGTGAAGCATCGTCAACTCCCGGTAATACATTCGTTTCATCATGCTGTAGCCGAGAAAGTGAAGAACCATCCGGTCATACGAGTCGTTTGCTCGGAGATGTTGGTGTTTTATTTTGCCCTTGCCAGTTGGAAAAAACAGCCCGTATGGAATGACGCTTCGTTTACATTACACCGCAAATCTAGTTATATAGCTTTGATGGTGATGCTGATTCACGCGATCGTTCTCGAGACTATCGGACTTCACATCTTCATTCATGAGATTTCACCAGTTATTTCGATTATGTTGATGGTAATGAATATCTACACGGTACTTTTTTTCGTGGGTGATATCCAGGCTGTTCGCTTAAACCCTGCAGTTATTACAGATGAAAAGCTTTATATTTCATTGGGATTAATGAAGCGGATGGAAATCGATTGGCCGAATGTGGAATGCGTGATTGATGACCCGGATGCGTTAAAGAATAAACGAACAAAAGATACGGTATCGTTTATTGCAAAAGACTTGGAAGAAGTACACCCAACGATTATTTTGCAATTAAAGCAACCTACCGAAGTAGCATTCTATATGGGATTCAAATGGAAATGCAATCGTGTTGCTATTCGCGTGGATGAACCAGATAGGTTTAACAGATTGGTAGGGGAAATGGTAGCGAAAAATAAAAACTAGTAGCTTTGAATTCATCGCATGGTAATTACACAAATTATGATGCGATTTTTTTATAGATAAGGGGAGAGGCTTGTGGGATCTTGTGTTTTTTGTGAAATAATCAATAAAAGGGAAGACGCCTTTATCATTTTCGAAACCGAATATGTCTGCTGCTTTTTCGATAAATATCCAATTAACAAGGGACATGTATTAGTAGTTCCTAAGAAACATGCTCCAGAATTCACCGATGTTGACCCAAAGAGCTTGAGCCAAGTTATTCTAGTTGCACAAAAAGTAGCAAAAGCACTTGAAACTCTATTAAAAACCGATGGGATCACGATGATGCAAAATAACGGTATTTTCAAGGACGTTGATCATTACCATATGCATGTTATTCCTCGGTTTGTGAATGATGGGTTTTCTTGGGTTGAACCTGAGGTGAAGGTTTCCAGAGAGGAATTTACATTATTAAGAGATCGATTAAAAAAAGCTATGCATCTATAAACGAGCATTACTTTTTTTGAAATATTCGAAGATGGTGAACTGGGAAGGAAGGAATTTGACTAAGCAAATAGAAGACTTTTGTGCCCGGCAGAACTGTGGATCAGTCTATGAATTTAAAATTGTTGAAAGGAAGAGGGAAATTGAAATTAAACATTCTTAACAGTGTACGAACGAATAATTTTAATGATGAGCAATTGATACAAAAAATTACAGGATTGTGGGAAGAAGCTTCGAAACATCTTACTGACTCTGAGACTACTACTTTCGGTGTATACCATGAATACGAGAGTGACTATAAAGGGGACTATACATTAAGTATTGCCATAGAGGAAAACAATGGAGAAGGCTTACTAGAAATATCGGACAAGGCAAAATATGAAATCTTCAACGTAGATACAACGAAAGAACACGGTGTTGTTCGCACCTGGAAAAAAATATGGGAGCGTGAAGATGCTGGTACATTGAACAGAGCATACACCTATGATTTTGAAAAATATCTTCCTGGTGGTCAAGTGGAGATTCACATAGCAGTAGCTGAATAATAAAATCGTCTGGTACTTCTTAGTTCTACTTAAGGTTTACAGTTTAACTCGCTGATGTAAGCCCCTAGTCTTATAAAAGTTTATACCTGGGACTCATGGAACCATTACGGAAACGTGATACATTTTTAGTAGATTAATTCATTTCAAGGGTCATTTAGGCGTGGATCAACCTATCAAAGGAGAATGCAGAATGAAGTTCCAAACAAGTGATGGAATAGAATTGTTTTACGAAAAGAGTGGGCAAGGAGTTCCTTGTGTTTATCTTCATGGTGGGCCTGGGTATTGGAGCAAGTCGTTTCAGTTCTATGCACAGGAGCTCTTAGAAGATAATTTCGAAATGGTATATTTGGATCAACGTGGGTGTGGGCGTTCCAATCATAGTGAAACACGGAGTTATTCATTAACTAGATTACTAGATGATTTGGAAGAGTTAAGGATATCCTTAGGTATAAATGAATGGTGTGTCATGGGGCATTCATTTGGTGGGATTCTTGCGGTCAACTATGCCAACCGGTTCCCAGAAAGGACCAAAGGGATCATTTTATCCAATGCGACCCTACATATGTATGATTCTTTTTCCCATCAAATCCATAAAGGGATGGATGTTTTGAACATGGAGAGGGAGACGCTGCAAAGGGATAATTTAACATCTTTTATGGAAACATTCTATTCGATTCTCGGTCAATTAATGGAAAAGCAAGCATATTTTACGTTTCAGTATATGGATAGGAATCATAAAGCGGCTGTAGATGAACTGGATGAAGGCTTGGATTCAGACCCAGCCTTCCAGGAATACGTGTTTTCATCAGAAGAATACTTTCAAGATTTTACTTCGTTAACGAAAACCATAACCAAACCCGTATTGGTGATTGCTGGTGAATTTGATGATGCGGTTGGACCGAATCATCATAAAGCATTTGAATTTCCGAATAGGCAAGTATGTTTATTGAAGGGTAGTCATCATCCTTATATTGAAAATCGGCAAGCATTTAAGAAAGCGGTATTGAACTTTATCTCACATATAACTGGCAGTAATTCCCCATCTAATTGGTAGATTTACTCTATTGTAGGGGAATAGGATTTACATGTCTTTTGTTCCATTCATAAAGAAAGTGATCATTTCAGTGGTCACTTTCTTTTTGTCTAAAAGGAATTAAACTTTTGAAATATTATGTTAGTATAGGTGTGTGATGGAAAGATAGTTAAGCACATGTCGTTAGGTTGAGCGTGTAAAGCTTAGAGGTAGGATACTATTTTAATTAGAGTTAGTTTTAAAGGAGGTAGTAGAATATGAAGGCCATCATACAAAAGGAGTATGGTAGTGCGGATGTACTTTCATACACTGAAATTGATCTACCAAAAATAGGCGAAAATGAAGTTTTAATAAAGGCAAAATTTACAAGTGTAAACTATGCCGACATAAAAAAACGATTAGGTAATAAAGGACAAGATAAGTTTCCGTTTCTTTTAGGATTAGATATCGCTGGTGTTGTGGAAGAAGCCGCAGACGGATCGATGTTTTCAAAAGGAGACAGGGTAATAGCTTTTCCGAAAAACGGCTCCTATGCGGAATATGTCGTGGCAGATCAACGGTTGGTTTTTAAAATACCAGATACACTCTCTTTTAAAAAAGCTGCAACACTGCCAACAGTCGCGATTTTATCGTATATGCTTTTACATGAAATAGGTCAGGTTAAAGAGACGGATACGATTGTCATTCATAGTGCTGCTGGAGGAGTAGGCTCTACCCTTGTACAATTAGCCAAGTTAGCTGGAGTGAAAACAATAATAGGAACGGTTGGGCAAGTAGAGAAAGTAAATTATGTGAAACATTTGGGTGCACAATACGTATTTACATATGAGGAATTTGCAGAGGAAGTTTTAAAGCTAACGGATCATAAGGGAGCAACGGTTATATTTGATTCCGTCGCGGGAGATGTTTCAAGAAGGAGCTTAGAGTGTTTAGGGTTATATGGTACACTTGTCCAATTTGGAAATAGCAGTGGAAAAGCAGGTGCTTTAAAAACAAGTGATTTTCATAGTAGTTGTAGGAATTTGAAAGGATTTAGTTTAGGTACGACAAGAAAGCATGCTCCTGAACGACTAGCACCTGTTGCAGAAGAAGTAATCGATTTATTTGCAAAAGATAGAATAAGTCTTAAAGTAGCAAAGGTGTTCCCGTTAAGCAAAGTTGCAGAAGCTCATAGACTGATAGAAAGCCGTAATTATGAGGGAAAAGTAATAATTAAAATATAATTATTCCTATCAGGTGCAGAACTTTCGAGATTGGAGGAGATACATATGTTATTTACAGGAGGATTTATGATTGGAGATATGATCGTTCAACTCGTATTTTTGATCATCGTACTCGCAATAGTAGGCGGGGTTATTTCTTTTGTTGTTATGCAGGTTAAAAATAATAAACGTGTAAATAGAATGGAGAAGGAGCTAGATGAAAGTTCGGGGAAAGAGGAATGAAATAGATTGTAAATGGTTCGTTCTATAAAAGGAGATCGTCTATGGATATAGCTCTTTATTCTGCACTTAAGCGATTAAAACTTGAAAATATTATGCCCAAAAAAGTATGTGAAATAGATGAAGGTGCTTGGCATACGGTATACAAACTTGAGGGATTAAAAGAAGGAGATCTCGTGCTTCGATTAAAGAAGAAGAGATCGTATGGTGAAATACTATCATTTGATCGAAATGAGTTATTTTCGGAATATGAGTCAACTAGGGCTTATTACCGACATGCTAATGAAAGTTACTTAGATGCATGTCCCACTTTTTATAAATACTTTATCGATGAGGATGTCGTTTTCACGGTCGAAACGTTTATGGGAACCGGGCGAGACTTATCGATCTTAAATAAAACTGAAGCATTTTTTTATGGGGAAAAGTTAGGATATATCTTTCGTAAAATACATAGTAAAGATACTGTGATTGATGGTTTTGGTGACTTATATTTTAATGGAGAGCATCTGCATGGAAGTGATCAACAGACTATCGAAGCGCTTTGGAAAGAAGATAATAACAACTATTTGAAGGTCTTAAATGAATTAAATAACTCATTCTTGGATTTTAATAAGGACAAAGTAACGAAGAAAATAGAATGTATTATTAGACTAAGAGAAACAGAGATCCAAAGGGTGTCATTCGTAAATCAAGATATTACACCAGAAAATATTATTTTTAATCGTAACCAAGTATTCATTATTGATCCATTTCCAAGAATAGATTTTGATTTGAAATATGCTGGCTTTTTTGTTTTTTGTTACAAATTTCTTTTGCCATCTTTCTCAAATGCTCCAAGATATTCTAAGAATTCCTATGATAAAAATAGAAATATTCTTCATTACATAGCTGATGGATATATAAAAGGGTACTTCCATGAATACAGTAGTGATGCGTATAATGCTGAAGTTGAGAAATTGATGAATGAGTATACGTTGTGGATGCTCCAAGAAGCGTATGAGCATTATTTAGTATTAAATACACAAAAAATATCTAGTAAAACCATCCAACAAATGGGAAGCAGAAGAATCATAGAAGAAAGGTTGGTCGAAATCTTAAGTGAGTTAGAAGTATTGTGTACGTAAGATAGTTTTCCATTGATAACATACTAATTCATATTAACAAGTCAATAAGTTTCGGAAACGATTGTCAAAGAACTGTTAGTGGTCACTGGGAATTTTAAAAAGGAGTGTAAGTTTGTTAAAAGAACGTGTTATTGAATTTCTGCTTAATGAAACGAAATACAAAGTGGAGAAGTTTGTGCTGTTCATCTTCTTTTGGCTACTCGTTTTATATTTAGTCATTGGGTTTCATATTTCTCTAATCGCAGTATTTATCACTGTATTATCATTCGGATTGTTTATTTCCTTCCTAAAGATACTGTGGTATAACCGAAAAAAGGGTATCAAGACACGTGGTATCATTGGGTTGGCATTCTTTTAATGGGGATTGTTCTAGGCGTTTGTTTTTATGTTGGTTGATATTCCTTTCATCATAGCTCCTATGACTTTTACTATAGTTATGGTATATTCCTTATCATAACTTATTAAACGTCTTTAATAAGTTCTTAGGGTGGTGAATGAGGTGGATGAAAAGTTGGCAAATCCAAAATCGATGAAAAAGATGATCCTTCGCAGTATTCGTACAACGCTATTAGAAGGTGGAAGTTCAACAAAAGCGGAATTAAGCGATAAATTAGGGATTAGCTTCCCAACTGTTAGTAAGTTCCTAGCGGATATGGAGAAAGATGGAGAAATTATTTCGCTTGGTTTGGATGAATCAAGTGGTGGGAGAAGAGCGAAAAGGTATACATACAATCCGGAGTATATGCTAGGTCTAGCCATTTTCTTAGAGAAATCGGAAACGAATTATACGATATTTAATTGCTTTGGAGAAATAAAAAAGCAAGGAAAAGTTTCTAGTGTTTTAAAAGAGGATGGATTACATCTGTTAACGACGCACATTGAAGAAATCATAACTGCCAATCCGAAGATCCGTTCCATGGCAATAGGTGTTCCTGGTGCGGTTGATCGTGGCCGAATTTTTCATATCCCTGGGTACGAGCAGTTTAAGGATTTAGATTTAAAAGGATACTATGAAAATTATTTTTCGATACCAGTTGCCGTTGAGAATGATATGAATGCTGCGGTTCTCGGTTATTACCATACTAGGAAACGGAAAGATCAATCCCTTGTATATTTATACTCTGGGCAAAATGGTCCTGGAGCAGGGATTATGATTAATGGGACTGTTGTGCGTGGTAGTATGTTTTTCTCTGGGGAAGTACAATTTGTACCACAATATAACGAGCGGAATTTTCAAGAAGCATTAATGAACGGTAGTGGTACGAGAAACGAAACGATCAGTGAGAAATATGAGATCGATGCAATTGGTAGGTTAGTAGCGTCATTTGTCGCTATTATTAATCCTCATACGTTCATCTTTTGCCAAGATGAAGTTAATGAAGCCACCATGGATAAGATTAAGGAGAATAGCTCAACGTATATTCCAGCGGAGCACCTTCCAGCGTTTCAAGTAGGGGATTGGAAGCAGGATTATTTATTTGGTTTGCAAAACTTATGTCTTGAAGTCATGGTTGATAAAATAAGTAACCTTTCATAAAGTAAAACTTCATTCAGGGGGGATTACTGCCCGTTTTAAGCGGGATAAACTGTATTGGGCATTCATCATTCGAGGTTGAATGCTACATTTTTTGCAACTTATTAAACTTCGTTAATAAGTTTTCGTTTTGATTACTTTTTAAACCTGTTTAATAAGTAGGTAGAAATATAGATGCACGTAGAGACAGGATAAGATGATAAACGCAAAATAAATAGAAAGTAGGTCATGAAAATGAAAACGGAAAAAGAAAAAATGTTAGCAGGAGAAATGTATGATCCTACTGACCCTATATTGGTAAAGGAACGAGAAGAAATTAAACAAAAAATAAGAAAATATAATCTAACATTAGATTCAGATGAAGAACGAGTAGCATTGTTAAAAGAAATACTCGGTTCAACAGGAAACGATGTGTATATGGAACCAAATATTCGCTTTGACTATGGGTATAACACCTATGTTGGAGAAACCTTCTTTGCCAACTACGACTGCACAATTTTAGATGTGTGTGAAGTTCGATTTGGCGATAATTGCATGCTTGGACCAAGTGTGCAAATTTATACGGCAACCCATCCACTTCACCCAACGGAGCGTAACTCAGGTCGAGAATTTGCCAAGCCAATTACATTTGGAAACAATGTATGGATTGGAGGGGGGGCGATCATAAATCCTGGTGTAACGGTGGGGGATAATGTCGTTATCGCTTCAGGTGCAGTCGTTACGAAAGATGTAGCAGATAACGTTGTCGTTGGTGGCAATCCAGCTAAAGTATTGAAGGAAATAGCCATTTAAAATATCTTCAACAATTACAGGTTTGGGTCCCTTTTTCATTGCGCCTTTTTTGGGAAAATTATGTTAATATGGAATGGAAGCTATCGTAGTCGTCACTGAAAAGAGGGGAAAATTCCATGGAAGCAAATGTGTCAAACAGCTACACTCCACCAAAACATATTGTTTCAGCTGCAACCATTGTACGTAATGAAAAGAATGAGATCTTATTAATCAAGGGCCCAAGGAGAGGTTGGGAAATGCCAGGTGGACAAGTGGAAGAAGGCGAGTCCTTGAAAGATGCTGCCATTAGGGAAACGAAAGAAGAATCAGGGATTGATGTGGAAATTCTAACGTTCTGTGGCATTTTTCAAAATGTGAATAGATCCATTTGTAATACACTGTTTTTAGCGAAGCCAATTGGAGGAGAATTAACTACTACACCAGAGAGTTTAGAGGTTGGATTTTACCCTATCGAGAAAGCGTTAGAAATGGTAACCGTTGGGAATTTTAGAGAACGAATTGAGTATTGTTTAGATGAGCGTACACACCCGTTTTATGTAGATTTTTAACATTCATTTTTGCAGCTTTTCTTTAATGGAAGGGCTGTTTTTTTGTATGGTGAGTTTCGCCCCGAAGATTTGAAACTTCATGCTAAGAAAAACGTATTACTTAGTAAGGAAAATGTAAATAAAAGGGGGAACTAAATTGTTACCAACTTTTTTATCGATCGTATTAATTATAGCGCTGATCTTTTCAATATCCGTTATCATTCAAAAAAGGAAAAAGGCTGGTATCACTGGGATAAAAAGTGCGTTAACGTCCATTTGTTTATGTCTAATGGCTGTAATGAATCTTCTTGCATATTGGTTTGATTTTATGGGTTTACTGAGCTGGTCAATAACAGTCGTATTGCTAATCTTAGGTACTTATTTCACAAAATATATGCCGAGTTTCGAAAGATGAGCTAGTAGGAATGAAGTAGGGGCGTTGCATTGAAAAACGGGACGGTTCCTAATCCGTTATTGTCGTTCATAGTGATTAAATGGTAGTGCACCTACACAGATCGAAATGCTTGCTTAGGGGGATTGTCGTTTGAATAAAATATTTTTGCACATGGAAGGGTTTGCTGTTTTAGCTCTATGTCTTTTCTTGTACAGTCAGAATCAGTTTAGTTGGGTATTATTTATTGTTTTGTTATTTATTCCAGATATTTCTATGCTTGGTTATGTACTAAGTAATAAGGTCGGAGCGATACTTTACAACATATTTCATACATATAGCTTGTCCATTGTTGTTGTAATTGGTGGGATCCTTTTCTCAAATTCTACTATTTTAGCAATTGGTTTGATCTGGACTGCACATATTGGGATGGATCGAATGATTGGATATGGTTTGAAATATCCTACAACATTTCAAGACACGCATTTGAATCGAGTTTAATTCGTTATTTATTATACAAAGGAGAGTTTCAGCTTGAAATTGTTAGGTGCTTTTATTACGTGGGTATTCATTTTGTTTCTACAAATTATGTAGTTACTCGTGAATTCATCAGACGGAGGGAGTAGTGAGGAGATCTATGTCATTATCGTTGTTACATTAGTCGTTGGTGCTACGGGTTTACATCTACTTCAAAAGAGTGGAAGTTAAATAGAAAAGAGGAACTTTCAATGGCATTACGCCACTTTATCGAATGAAGATCAGGAGTGAAGAAATATCTCAAAGAATATTCTTATAAAAAATATGACATTTCATTATCCATCCATGCTCGAGCCTATTTTTGAGAATGTAAACGTAAATATCAATGAAAATTGGAAGTTAGGTCTTGTTGGGAGAAATGGTAGAGGGAAAACAGCGTTTTTACGGATCCTCCTAGATCAACTTGAGTATGAAGGGTCTATTCAGTCAACTCTAGATTTTAAATACTTCCCAACATATCCAGATCGTGCAGAAGATGTAACAGCTTTAGAAGTGCTATTGGAACATAATCCAACCATCGAAATATGGGAAATAGAACGTGAACTAAGCTATATGGATCTGCCGAATGATATTTTACATAAAAAATTCCAGGTACTAAGCGGTGGAGAACAAACAAAGCTGCTGTTTATCGAATTGTTTTTGAACGAAAATTCGTTTTCTTTAATTGATGAACCAACGAATAACCTCGATTCGCACGGTAGGCAAATTGTTGGGCAATACTTAAATAGAAAAAGTGGATTTATTGTGACGAGTCATGATGAATATTTTCTAAATCAGTTTGTTGATCATATTCTCGCAATAAATAAATCATCGATTGATGTAATTACCGGAAATGTTGATACCTGGAAATATGAAAAAGCAAATGCAGATAGACTTGCAAAAGAAAAGAATTCCAAACTAAAAACAGAAATTAAACGACTTCATGATGTTTCGAGACAAGTTGGGGTATGGGGAACAAAGAAAGAAAATAGTACGAAGGATGCTGCGGAACGGCGTATAGCAGCAAAACAAATGAAACGATCAAAAGCAATTAAAAAGAGAACCGAAGAGATGATCGAAGAAAAGCAGGGTCTGATTCATAATGTGGAAGAGATATCTGAACTTAACATGAAAGTTTCTCAGCCTAGAAAACAAGTTTTATCCTTTCGTGATTTTTCCATCTTAAGGGAAGGTACACCTCTTTTTCAGCCTATCAATATGGACGTACACCCTAATGATCGGTTCTTTATAGCAGGAAAGAATGGCGTAGGTAAATCTAGTTTACTAGATTTTATCCTTGGAAAAGAGCAGCTGGAAACAACTGGGGAATATCACATAAACCTCCCTCACTCTGATCAACTATCCATTTTTAGTCAAAAGAATCAGGAGGACTTAGATCATTCTTCTTTTTTAAAGCAGCTTTCTGCTGAGGGTAAAGAAGAATATTGGCATCTTCTACATCAGTTAGGTATTAAACGAGGCAAATTCTCGGATGATTCTAGTAAAAATTGGAGCTCTGGTGAACAGAAAAAAGCATTTCTAGCACATGCATTATTAGGTGATAATGAGTTATTTATTTGGGATGAAGTGACCAACTACTTAGATATTTTTATTATCGATCAGTTGATCGATGCAATTAATAGCGGTCAACCGACTATGATTGGTGTGGATCATAATGAATACTATGTTAATGCCATTGCTACGAAGAAGATTGAATTAAAACCTTTTCTATAAGTCAATCGAGGAAAAATAGTTTGAAGGAGTAAATCTTTTCCTGAGTAAGGAGTGTTGTAGATGAATGAAGGTTTTCGCTATCATCAATTATCTTCTTGGAATAAGTTGGAAAAACATCCTAATGCATCTCAAGGAAATGACAAACGGGATAGCAACCTCTTTGAGGGCGGATTTAAAATACGTTTGGATTACCAATGTATACCGGAACAGCATATTACTGATGTGATCTCTCGAAGGTATACGGCAAAAGAAATTAGGGCGTTTGAAGATTTTAGTTTGAAGGAGCTAGGAACGTATCTTAAATGGTCTGTTGGAAGAAGGTTCAATGAGAATACAAAGCGGTTTTATCCTTCTGCTGGAGCGAATTATCCGAATCATATATTCCTGTTTATAAAACATCATGCTAGCATAGATAACGGTTTATACTGGTATGATTCAGAGGATCATTCTATCGTAAACTTATCTGGTAATGTAAATTATGAGGATGCCCTTTTACAGGAAGGAATCGCTGCAAATCTATGTGCTGTCATCGCCTCGGATTTCTCTTTATCATATGAAAACTATGGTGAAAGAGGGTATCGCTTTTGTTTGTTAGAGGCAGGACATATGGCGCAAAATATGATGCTTATTTCAAATGCGATAGGATGGAAGTCTGCTCCAATAGGTGGTTTTAAAGACGAAGTGATCAACCAATTGTTTGGAAATGAATTCAAGGCTCTCTATTTAATTCCTATTGGAAAATAGTAGTTTTATAGTGGTATTTCTTCTTCCTTTATGGCAGCTACTGTATGCATGGAAGCTACATCAAGATAAAATACATCAATCGTATTATTCAATGGAATAGTCTTTTATAGATGGCACGAACATTATAATAAAAATAGGGGAGAACGGTATGAAACGTGAGCTAGACAAAGCAATTAAATTGCGCAGTAATGGAGATTATAAAGGGTCTAATAATATCCTTCAACGCTTGGCTGAGGAGTTTCCTGAATCTGCTTCGGTTAATTATCAATGTGCTTGGAGCTTTGATTTAATGGGAGAAGAAGCGAAAGCGGTAGCTTATTATGAGAAGGCAATCTCGTTAGGGCTACCATCAAAGGAAATGGAAGGTGCTTTAATAGGCTTAGGTAGTACGTACAGGACTTTAGGAGAATATGAAAAATCGAAAAGCACTTTGCTAAAAGGTATGGAACAGTTCCCTAACAATAACGCCATAAAAACATTCTACGCGATGACCTTATACAATTTGAACGAGCATCAGGAAGCAATGGAATTGATATTAACTTGTCTAACCAATACGACAAAAGACACGAATATTCTATCTTATAAAAGGGCTATCGATTTTTATTCGGATAAGTTGGATGAAGTATGGGAGTAAAGGGCTAGATAGCATGATGGATGGTTCGAGCATTTTTTGTACTAAAGGAAGGAGAACTGTCAACATAAAGACGATAGTTCTCCTTACGTATTTAAATCATTACCTTGGTTTAATACTCGTCAACGGTTACACCAATAACAGAAGCTCGAATTATATCTAAGTCCTGAAATCGTTTCAATTCACTTGGTTTTCCACTGACAACAGCACCGCTGATTAAATAATCTTTAGCTCTGGAATTAGTATATGGAGAACGCTCCGATACGAGAAAACCATAGGCTTGTTCCCCAGATAAAATCCTATTATCATAATTTGATGTCTTCAGCTCAGTGATTCTTTCTTCACTCGTCTGATCTGCCCATAACCAATCGACATTCTGATACCCTAATGTGTCACCTAACTCGTCAATATGGAGCGGTTCCTTGAACGATAGGGCAACCTCGATTAATGTATTTTCATCTAAACCCACTGCATTGTCTAACTCTTGAGATAGAAAACTGTAATCTAATTCTGGATAATAAAAATCTATTCGCCTTTCATTGTTTAAGTGGTTATATTTAATAGCTCTTTCTTTCCGTGGGTTTACTAAATACTCTTCAGTCCTAACAAATTTACTACCGAGTGTTTTTACTTTCCCGATAGCAGGATATCTCTTTCTGACGATGTCCCAAACAACTTTTTTATCTCCAACCTTTTTATAGTAAGTCGATTTACTATCAACATAAAATAAGTTGGGCGTTGTATATGCTGTATCAATACTGACAATCCCTGCACCTTTTACTGGTTCTTCACTCACTATAGGATGATTTTCGATTGCTTTCCTTTCAGCTTTTTCTATTTTTTTATCCATAAGATATTGTCCACCGATGGATAGTAATACTATTAAGAGGGTAATGGATACTATTGAAACAACGATATAGAGACTAAATTGTTTTAATCTACTTCTTCTAACAGTCTTTTGAAATTTGGCACTACTAACAAAATCCTTCTCTTCTTGATCTCCTGTTTTATTATTCTCGTCCATCATGTTCCTCCTTGTATAACTTAACCAATTTTTTTCTCGCACGAAATAAGTTCGTTTTAATCGTACTTTTACGAATCCCTAGTAACTCAGATATTTCAATATATGATAAATTCGATTGATATTTTAGCAAAAGAAGCTCGGCATATTGAGGTTTCATTTTTGACAGTAATTGATTGAGTTCCTCTGTTCGTTCTTTTGCTAAAAGGATAAATTCAGGGAGTTCAGATTTATCTTCTTCATTTCTGTTTTCTTCAAAATTTAATATGTATTTTTTGTTTTTTCGACACTGGTCATAGTAATTGTTTAGACTAACCCGAATTAACCAGCTGCGAACCTTCGATGCTTGAATTGAGTCGAAAAATTTAAGGTATTTATACGCGGCTTCTTGGACTGCATCTTCGGCATCGATGTGTGGAATTCCTTTACGAACTAAATATTTGTAGACAATATTTAGTTCCGTATTTAATTCTTCAAACAGCACTCTATTATCCATTTTCCCTCCCCCATAACTATAAGACGTTTGAACTGGGAAAAAGTTTACATTTTCAAGATAAATACATTAATAGAATTAATTTTAGCATAGTCATTCTGTTCTTTTTGAATATGTCTAAAACTCATCAAAATATTTATAACATTATGGTAATATGAAGTTGAAAGATAAAAAAGCGAGCAGCATATTATTGGAGGTTGGTGTTTCATGGAATTTAAGGATTTCAATGCAACTCAAATTCGAATAGCTAGACCTACCGATAAATTTGAAGAGGTCATTGATTTTTATGAGAATGGCTTAGGGTTGGCAAGGATTGGAGAATTTAAGGGGCATCGAGGATATGAAGGAGTCATAATTGGATTGCCAGATGTGAATTATCATTTAGAATTTACACGTCATATTGATGGGAGTCCGTGTCCTGCTCCAACCAAGGATAATTTATTGGTCTTTTATATACCGGATAAAGCGGAGATCGATATCGTTTCTCAACGGTTAAGCAAAATGGGATACGAAGAGGTAGAACCAGAGAATAAATACTGGGAAGAAGAAGGAATTACAATAGAAGATCCGGATGGCTGGCGAATCGTTTTGATGAATCGGGTGTTTGAATAAATGAGCTATATCTTTTGACTGTGAAAGGATATATCCAAAAGGGGGATAAAATGAAAAAATTGCTAGGAGTCGTATTATGTCTTATTGGGGTCGCTACTTTTGGCTGTTCGAATGATGAACTGGCTGATGAAAAACCTCCAGAGGCTGTTATTGACGTGGAGGAGAATTCGTATGAAACCTTTCTTGGATCTTATTGTTGGGGATCGAATGGTCAGACTACGTGTGTAGATGTTGCTGGGCCGAAAGATGTTTTAAGAGAAGAGGATCCGATCGAGGTTAGCCCTTCAGACCAAGTTATGTTTACGATTGATGGTGAAGAAAAGCCAAATAAGATTCATGTCGTACAGATAGGCATGGAGGAGGAAGTTGAGGTAACTGTTGAAGACAATACGTTTACTGCACCAACAGAAGAGGGGATTTATTATTATTCCTATGATGTTTGGTGGATGGATGATAAAGTAGAAAACGTATCGAATGGAAGCGCATCTTATCATTTTGCTTTACTGGTGGAGTAGGACTTTTATGGGGGAATTAATTTGGACAAAAAAACAGGAATCGAAGTTATTGTTCTAGTAGTAGTATTAGCTGCACTCGTTCTTTATGGGGTAAACGATTCGAAATCGCAAGAGAAGAAAAAGCGTAATTTGAGAGAAGATACCTATGCATACATACTAGAGAATGGGTATGACCAAGCGGAAATAAAAGAGGTATATGTAACAGATTTCTCCGAACAAATTGAAAATGAAGAAATTGATCAACACCTGGCAATAGTTGTATTGGAAGATGAAACAAAGGAATACCCTATTTATACCTATCGAAAGAATTCAAACGAATTAATCGAATTTGATATAGAAAATAATGAGATAATCGAATTGTCGGAATAATATAAGTTCCAATCAGCGTAGTAAAGGAGTTCAAATTAATGGGAGACATCCGTGTTGTTCCAGTCATAGCAACTATAGTAGCATGGCTGGCTATCATTTTAGTAATCTATTGGAGATATAAAAAAGTAAAAGAAGAAACAAAACGATGGAAGGTACTGCTCATTGTTCTAATAGGAATGTTTTCCCTCTCTTTTAATTGGGATTTCCATGGAACAGTGTTAAGGTTGCCGGTTGTTCCGTTAGGTGTTTTCATATTGATGATTATTTTCAAGGTTAAAAGAGCGCCATGGCAATTCTATCGCTCATTTGCATGGTTAGGATTCTTTTCCCTATTTTGCTTTATCATTACGACATTATTAACAATACCTATCAATCAGGCCTTGTACCCAGAAGATGAGCTGTCCACCTATGTCGCAGATGTTGAACATGCATCAATTATTCAAACACATCCATCAGCAGAGGAGCGTTCATTAAATCGAGACGCTTTAAAAAGCTTGGAGATGGAGAGGGATACGATTTACAGTGAAATTTGGTACCAACAAGCGGATAGCGACATGGAGTCGAGAGAAGTGGACGAACGGTTCCCGTATCTATTAACTGGTGTACAACCAAAGTGGGGCAGTGGTGCTGAAGCCCTTATTTATGTGGAGGAGGACGGAAAGGGATTACTCCTTACGACCCTAGAGAATCAATATTATTTCCGTTCAGAAGACGCATTGATTGAGGAGGGAGCCAATGACTAAAAAACGCGTTACATTCCTTGCAATTATAGCCATTTTAATCGTTACATTCTATCTCGTTTATTTGTTTTATTTTTCAAAACCGACTAATTTTCCAACAGATGAGCAATTGGTTGAAAAGATAAATGAAGTTTATCCGCAAGCGCGTGTCGAAACAATTTTAGACAGTTTTACACTAGATCAAGAACATGTATATGTTCCGTTTAAATCACATGATAATGAATACGGAACAAGCTATTGGGTGTGGGAAAAACACAAGTGGAAGCCAATGTATATCGATTCAGTCGGTGAACCACGTTTTTGGAAAATAGATCCAAAAGATCCTTCTCGTTCGTACATTATATGGAACGTACATCCAGATGACCAGGTTACTGGTGCCAATTTTTATTTGATTCGGGATCGCAACTATCATATCTCCTATGACGTAAATGAATATATCCCTCGTGTACAAATGGAGGAATATGTGGATTTTGAAGAGAAATCCTATGGAGTTTTAGAACTTCCAGATGATTGGCGTTCCTTCTTATCCCAATCAACTAATGTATCAGCTGCTCAGAATTCGGAAATGCCGTTCTTAAGTATTTCAGATGTTCATACCTCAATTGGATGGATGCCATTGGATGATAACCAAGAAATGACATTTCCTGAGAACTCTGTAAACGGACATGGTTTTATAAATGGAGAAATAGTCTTGGATTTTGTACTGACTATGGAAGAATTTGATTTAGAAAAATAAAGTTATCAATGTGGCAAGGTTTCGGGAAAACCAGGAAGTTCGCCCTCCTTTCTACCAATTTCTATCTAGTCCAAGGGGAAATTAAATTGTGGGAGTTGAATAAAAATGGTTCACGCGAAGACAGTTTTATTAGACCAGTTGTTAGCGAACGCTAATGATCGAAGTTGGTATGCTTCCTTTGAGGAATCGGTTAATGGAATTTCGAATAAAGATGCCTTCTGGAAGCCGGATGAAAACAGTCATAGTATCGCTGAAATTGTACAACATCTTATTTATTGGAATAAAGTGTGGCAAATTAGGTATGAAACGTTCGATTTTCATGCAATCCAGTCAATAGATGAAAATGCAGATACTTTTCTGATCGCCGAAAACACGAACTTCACGGAGCTTAAAGAGAAATTAATAGAGGTCCTATTACGCTGGCAAGACTTGATTACAGAGAAAAAGCTGGAATCAACGGTCAATGGCTTTCCAGTAGATGCGGAGTGGTGGGCATTAATTGGAAATGCTACTACACATAATGCTTACCATATTGGGCAAATAAACTATATCCGCAAGATGAAAAAGGATTCGGTGTAAAAATTGCATTCAATTTTGTGTCCTTATTCAATTTTTGAACGATAAGTAGCGAATTTATATGGAAGGGAGAAGCTAACAATGAACAATTATGGCAAACTAGAAAAAAATGAAGGTAGGTACGTTTTGGTATTTGAACGGCCGTATCCTTTTAACCCTGAAGAAGTGTTTCGTGTTTTAACGAATCCAGATTTTTTCACGCAATGGTATCCATTTGCTACCGGAGAAATGGATCTTCGCGTTGGTGGCAAGATTCAGTTTGATGATGGAGAAGGATCTGAGTATGAGGCAGTCATTACAGACATAACACCTCCATATTCTTTTTGTTTTCAGGAAGTGGATGATTTGTTAGAAATGACAATAGAAAAAGCAGATCAAGGGAGTCTATTCACATTCAAGCATACATTTGATGATCAATCGATGGCGATGTATGTAGCTGCTGGATGGCATCGATGTTTGAACGTTCTTGGTCAATTAATCCATGGACAGCCTGTAGCGTGGGAAGATAACGCAAGTGAATTAAGGGAGTACTATAAAGAAGCTTTTCATCATTAAACTTAGGTCGATCCATTGTGGACGTTTAATTCCACATGTAATTGGCAGGCCGACATAAACGCGATGTTCTGTGCGTCGTAAGCCCCACTGTTTGAAGAATCACTTCATTGTTGCAAACAGGGGAGATGTAGCGATCAGCATTGATCGCTTTTTCTTTTTGGAAAATTATTATAACAGAAAGGAAATTGTATGATAAAGTGAGAATATATCGCTCAAATGCAGGGGGATCATATGAGGAAACGAATTCTTATTTTGTTACTAATCGTATTAAGTTTAACGATAACAGGATGTAATTACATACAAGAAAAAAAGGCCAAAAGTTATATAAATAATTATTATCAAAGCATCATGGACGAAGATTATGAAGAAGCGTTTGAACAATTGCATCTTTTTGATTTTGAAACGAGTACCGAGGAAAGTAAACTATCCGAAGGCACTGTACTTTCCAATGAAAAGGCAAAGCAATTCTACTTAGATAAGATAGAAGTCTTGAAAAATCATAATTATAAATTAGTAGACTATGAAATTGGAGAGGTTGAATATGCAGATGGTCATACTTTTTGGTATCACATAAATCTTGAAGTGGAACGAAATGAAGAATTAGTTGAGTGGAATGAAGTAGCGCATCTTTATGAAGGGAAATTATTGGTTGGTGGAAGAGACGATCCATTTGTAATTTTCCGAGATGGGAAAATGAATTTTGAAATAGATGAATTAGAGTGAAGGGAACCAGGGTGATGAACTGGATCAAATTAATCAACTCAATGAAATAATAATTGAAGTTACAAAAAATAGTAATCTATTATTTAATTAAAGACTAAAAACATACCATTCTATTTGGTAACCTGTATGGTCCAAATAGTGGAGAGGACTAGAAGAATGAGCTTAAAAACACGCTGGAAAATTCTTTTGGCTATCAGCATATATGGTGTATTGGTAAGTTTATCGATTCTATTTCATCAGCAATCCGATGACTTATTGGTTCATGATGTAAGTCGCTTATTCCCAGACCATGTAAACGAAATTGTGGAAGGTAACGAAATCGAATCTTTTCAAAACGCGATCCATGATGCCAATGAAAATGACTTAGCTGTTTCCATTGGTGGTGCCCGTCATAGCCAAGGCGGACATTCCTATTATGAGGATTCGGTTTTCCTGGATATGACATCCTACAACGATATTGTATCGATCGAGCCGGACGAAAAGCTTATTACCGTCGAGAGTGGTGCAACGTGGGCAGATGTTCAGGAAGCCGTCAATCCGTATGGTTTATCGGTGAAGGTCATGCAGTCCTCCAACGTATTTACAATTGGTGGCTCCTTGAGTTCCAATGTTCATGGACGGGATCCGAGGTATGGATCAATAATTGAGACCGTACATTCATTTCGGCTTCTTCAATTCGATGGCACAATTGTGGATGTAACTCCTGAAGAGCATCCGTCGTTATTTCAATCGGTAATTGGAGGATTTGGGCTGTTCGGAGTCATTTTAGATGTAACGCTAGAACTACAAGACAATGAAATCTACTTGGCTACAACGGAATCAATTGATCTGGATGAGTATCCAGAATACATCCGCAAACACGTCATGGATCAAGGTGATGTTGGTTTACATTTTGCACGATTATCCGCTAGTCCAGATGATTTATTAGAGGATATGTATTTTACAACTTACCATGTCGTCGACGAGTCGGAATCTGATTATCCAACGAAAGAAGAATTGGATGATTTAACTCCATTACAGGAAGAAGAGCATGTTCTCCGCGATAAATTCGCTTTCGGATTATCACGAAAATTCGATTGGGCGAAAACGGCTGTTTGGGATTTGCAACAAAAGCTGTACGGAGAAAACGATGAAGATGAATGGATCACAAGGAATAATGCCATGCGTCCACCAATCGAGTTTTTGGAATATGATTCGAGTCGTAATACGGACATTTTACAGGAATATTTTGTTCCCGTAGATCATTTTCCGACATTTGTGGGTGACTTAAGAGAGATCGTGAGGAAGGAAGATTTGAATCTATTAAATGCGACGGTTCGTTATATGCCAAAATCAACGGATGCAACGATGAGTTATGCGAAGGAAGATATGCTAGCGATTGTTATCTATGTCAATCATTCGATGTCTGATAAGGGAATCGAACATATGGAACAGGCAACACAGCAGATGGTCGATGCTGCATTAGATTTAGGTGGAACCTATTATTTAACGTACCAGCTATATCCGACAAAAGAACAGCTAAAAGAAGCCTATCCAAACTTTGATGAATTTTTGCGGCTTAAAGAACAATTCGATCCAAATAAACGGTTTATGAATAATTTCTATGAGGAGTATGAGTCATGATGCTAAAATGGGTGGTTCGTTCCCAAAGTGTTTTGCTGTTTGGAACAGGGCTTGTGTTTCCGTTTTATATTGTGTTTTTGAGTGAGTCTGGTGCGAGTTTTTCTGAATTTGGATTGGCGTACGGATTATTTACGGTATCGGCTGCGCTCGTACACCATTGGGTTGGCAGATATTCGGATCTTTTTGGGCGTAAGATTTTTTTGTTAGTGAGTGCATGGGGCAATGCAATCGTTTATTTGGTTTTCCCGGTCGTTCAAGAAATGTTGGCCGTTTATATCATTCAAGTAGTTCTTGGTATATTGGGCGCCTTGCAAAAGACCAGTGAAAAAGCGCTAGTCGCTGATTTTACGGACGGAAGTAATCGTGGCGTTCTAATTGGACGGTACCACTTTTGGATATCGTTATGGAGTGGAGCCGCTGTAATGGTTAGCGGATTTTTAATTGACCTGCTTACTTTATCGGTAATTTTTTATTTGGGTTCATTTATTTGTTTTTTGAGTGGAGTGTTGACGCTTTTTATACAGGAGGAAAAGGAACTTGGAAGTTAAGGGGGTTACATACATAGTGAGTCAATTTGTTTAGCCTATGGGTAGCATCAATTTACTATTTTTTCAGCCTTTTTTATTGTCAATTCGTGAATGTTTACTATTAATCTAAAAATATACAAACGGAGGTAAAGGGCATGTGGAAAAGTGAAATTGTGGAAACTTCTCGTGGAAAGTTTGAAATCTTTATAAAAGGAGAAGGAGATCCTATTTGTATAACGCATTTGTATAGTGAATTTAATGAATTAGGGTCTTACTTTGCTGATGAATTTACAAATTATTTTAATGTGATACTGGTTAACTTGAGGGAAGCTGGGAATTCATGCAAAGCGGAAGATGATAACTTACTAAGTATGGAAGAAACAGTTTATGATCTAGAAGCGATTAGAGAGGCCCTTGGCTATGAAAAGTGGGCATTTGGTGGGCATTCAACCGGTGGAATGCTAGGTTTGAAATATGGTCTTATAGCCCAAAGTTCGCTAACTAAAATAATCGTTGGAGGCGCAGCTGCTTCAAATAAATATATGGAACATCCTGAAAGTATGTATTGTCCAAAATCACCATTGAATAAAAGGGTATTAGAAATTTTGGATATATTAAAAACCTCTAATAATAAAGAGGAAAGAGTGAGTGCAAGCATTGAATGGTCTAATATGTCCTTATATTATCCAGAAAAAAGAGATGAATATTTTAAAGATCCAAGTAGTGGAAGAACGGTAGCGAAGCGCTTAGATTATTACTCATATAGAGAATTGCCAACCTATAATTTGGTAAACCAATTAAGTAATGTAAAAGTTCCAGTTTTTGTGTATTGTGGAGTCCATGACGCCCAATGTCCACTTGTGTTTTCAGAAGAGATAAATACAAATTTACATAACTCAGTTTTATATAAATTCCATTCTAGTAATCATAGTCCATTTATTGAGGAAAAGAACAAGTTTAATAAAATGATTGTAAACTTTAAAGCAGTGCAAACTGATGAACTATTAGAACTGGGGAGAAGTAAATAACAAATTAATTCAGTAAAAGGTTATTCCTCATTGTTAAAAAATCTATGGAAAAGAACCTACCAATCTCTATATAATAAGGTAAGACAAGAAATTAGGAGGTATCGTATGATAAAGCGAAAAATCTTAACCATGTTATTCGCAATCCCTGTTTCGTTATTTGTTATTTTTGCCGTGTTCTTCGGAGAGTGGAAACAGCCTTTTGAGTTAGTAGTCATGACAGGGGCGTTTAGTTTGATTTTATCACCTATTATCATTCTTTATGGTGCTCCAGTTTCTTTCTTATCGGAATATCTCAGCAAACGATTCACCGCGAATAAGAGAATAGCTGTTGCTTTTGTTATTCATATCCTATTTGGAGTGGCGTTCGGGATTATTTTTCCGTTTGATGCAAGCTTTTCTCTATTTGGTGTTAAAATGGATTTAGCGATCATCTTCGCATCGATAACGGCTTTATTCTTTTGGGCAATCGATGAGCTGTTACGAAAAAATAATTTTCATACGAGACTACGCTGTAAGTGCTGCTACAGCTTTGCCAAATAAAGATTATCATAAGAAATACAGGGGGAATGGGTATGAAGTTTTTCAAGTTTGTTTTTATCGTGATTTTTGTGTTGGCTATTTTAGGATATGGGGTTTATTATTTTGGAACCAATATCGCATCCGAAAAGATAATGGAAGTCGTGTCGTCTGAATTAGAGAAAAGTGGTCAAATGGAGACGCTAAAAGAAACCATTGAAAATGATCCTGAGTTAAAAGGGTTTATTGAAGATGCAGAATCTGTTGATGAAGATACATTACCATTTACAACGAAAGAAGAAGCAACGAGAATGTTGGTGAAAAAGGTAGGCATATCAGAAATTCAAGATATCCAATCAAAGGTAGAAAGCGGACAACTTAACAAAGAAGAGCTCCTTCATGAAATGCAGAGAAAACTAACGGAGGACGAATTAACGGCATTGAAAGTGATTGCTTATAAAGAGTTGTATAATTGAGTAGTGGATTAAGGAAAATAGTATTGCATAATTTAACTGGGTGACTAGTTGACAAGGTAATCATTGGGTATGATTGCCTTTTTGTTTTTCTGAAGATAGGAAAACTTTATTTTACTAATGGAACTCGGAGGTGTTGAACGTGAAGAAGGGTTTACTTAGTTTATTCCTTTTGTTGTTCATCTTATCTGCTTGTAATACTCAAAACGTGGAAACAAATTATTATTTATCCCTTAACGGTGCGAGTGAGACTTGGGAAATAAGTGGATATGAAATAGTGATAACTTCAGATGAAATGAAGGCAGGGAATGGAAAACTATTCATGAAGAATCATAATGAATTTTTCACAGACTCCTTTCGTTTTAAAACTATTGCTATGATCGACGGTGTAGAAACTACAATACACTCTAGTTCCGTAACTGGTGAAACAGATATCTCGGAACAGATGACCGGAACAATTGAAGGAGAAGGTGGGAATTCCATAGACGTTGATAATCTAAGTGAAATATATATGATTGTGGAATGGTGGGATGCAGATAAAAATGAAACGTTGAACGAGAGAATTGATTTATATCAAAAGCCAGAGAGTGAAGACACGTTTTTACATTAATGGACCATTTTGAGAAAAAATCTTTATAGCAGATTAATACGGAAGGGACTGAGGACTCCCTCCCTTCCGTCCTCTAGTAAAATTATTTTCTATTCCATATTCACAAACGGAGCAGGATAATCCAGTTCTCCTTTTATTTGTTTGATATTACTATTTATCCCTTGCATCCATTGATCAAAATCAAAAATTACTGGATTGCGATTTGGCCCGATTATGAACCATGCTTTCCTTTCTTTCGGAAAGTAAGCAGACGTGTGTATAGTTCCAGCTGCTGCATCGTATTTATTGGAAAACACCTCATGACTAGGGTCATTCATCACTTTGAAAGCTTGATAAGGATTTGTAGCATGCATTTGCTGCTGTTGTATCCTTTTTTCTCTTTGTTGCGTTTCCTCTAACCGATACCGATTTTCTTCATCAAGCAAATGAAAGTGATTGGTGCATACATTCGATTTGCGAACGGCGACATTTCTAGGCGAAGCTTCGACTACATAGGACTCTCCATCAGGATCCAATAGCACGTAACTAAATGAATGTCTGTGGGGAATTTCTTTTAGGAGAGTAACGGCCTCATCCACATTTGCACAAGTTTCTAGAATAATTCGAGCGATCATGTTGCAGAGAAATCCATCCGCAGATTTTTTACTATGGGTGAAGTTATACCCAATGACGAGTCCTTTTTCATTCATTCCATCAATCCGTCCCGTGATTTGCATGGAAGGACCAATAACTGCAAGTCCCTGATCGGTAGGTTCATATAGCATATAACGCCCTTCATATCCTTTAGGGTTGCTATCGTAATTACGAACCATGAAATTAGAATCGGTAAAAATCGAGCAACCACTTCGCGTAAACTCCAAATAATACCCGCCAAATAGACGGTAGGCCTTTTCCAAATCCATTTGAAGGGAATCAGCAAGTCCACGAATCTCGTCTAATATGGATGGTGCTATTTTTACCATGATTTGTTTATAGGCTTCGATGTCAATGATAAAGTGTCGATCTTTCTTTGGTTCCCATTGTTGTTCCCGGTTGGGCAAAATCGGTGAGTTCTTGAGAAGTTCCCCTTGAAAATAACCGAAGTCATAATGGGTTCCTCTATATTGAATGACATCACTGTGAAAACGTTTCATATGATCATTCCTATCTCGTGTTGCTACTGTCAGTTTACGATAGGTGAAGATGAAAGTAAATTTTAGGAGCTTACTTTTGTTTGTTATACCTTTCTTGGCAAGTTGTGTATATTGTTTGAATGTTATGGTAATATGGTGGTAGCAAATGGAAGTTAAATGATTGGTAAAATGGGAGATGAAAAGAATGAATAAGCGAAAAGTAATCGGACTGGTAAACCTTTTCATCAGTGGTTTTTTTGTCTATATGATTTCGATGTTTTTTGCAGGAGGTACAATTGCAGAAAACTATACAGATGAAACTTTTGTAGCACCGGAATTCTTCTGGATTCTGGTAATTTGGGGGATTGGTGCATTATTTGTATTATTCCAGTTTTTTAAGAATTCCCTAGCCTTCTTGATTCTATCTCTTATTATCACTTGGGCATCTATTCCGATAGGGGTTAAAGTTGGCTTTGCAATCGCATAAGAGAGAGACAGACGGTTTAGCATGGTTTGAGGTGGTATAACAATGCTTAATATAGATTCGAAAGGTTCCTCTATGATTCATTTAACCAAGAAGCAATATTACGTATTCATTTTTCTATTTTTGGTTGTGGTTTTCTTTGGTTATATGAAACATACAGAAGTACGAAATCAACAAGACTACTTGAATCCCCATTTAATCGACATGATGCATACGATACAAAATGAAGTACATATAACATCGAGTATTTTACATACAGCAATGGAGGAAAAACAAATACCATATGCGCAGTGGAAACAGTTAAAAAGTGGCTTTGAAGCCATCGAGCATTCTAGTTATGAAATTGAGAAAATGGGGAGAGCAATTTATCCGAACCGCGCTCAAGGATTAGCAGGTACAACAAAGGCAACTTCTCATTTTATTGTAAGTGACCTATTGCATCTAGAAGAAGAATATTTGGAAGCAGACATGGATCCATTGGATGAAGTAATATTTCCACCAGAAACCCATTCCATATTAGAGCCAATCTATACTACTGCCTCGGAATGGAAGGAAATATCAAATGAGTATCATGTACGAACCAATAGTGTTAATCAAACGTATTGGGTAGAAATGATGAAGGAAATGAAGAAGCCTTCGGTTGTATTTCAAGAGCAATTGTAAAGTGTATGAATAATGATAGGGTTCACTCGTGATGGAGGAGTATCGAATGCACTATTTTTTAAAACTAAATGTTGTTAGTATGTTGTATGCTTTTATGGTAGTTGTTCCTCTTGAATTAATGCTGAATGTGTACCGAATTAGTAGAATAACGAATTTAGAAATTGGTACGGTAACTATGTTGATTGGTATAATAGTGGTCATTGAATTAATAGCTGGAACAATACTACTCTTGTTTTTATCGAAGAAGTGGATGGTTGGGAGAAAAGCAAACTTTTGGACCGTCATTCTTTGGATCCCTTACTTTGTGCTTTTTGTATACCTATTTGCATCCATGTTTCCGATATCAAATGAAGGAGATCTACCAAACCCAGCAATGGGGCTGTTAGCATTAGGTGGATTAATTGGTTATCCACTTTATATCGTAACGATTAATTTTCTTAGTGTGGTAAGGAATGATAAAACCATTAGGGCTAGTTAGAATAACTAGATAAGATGCTCTAGTTTTCTCCCGCATATAACTCGCAGTCAGTTCCCCGCTTTAAACCTACGAGGTCAAACCGAGAAAATGGGTGGGGGTTCAACTGACAGTAGAGGTGCGATTCGTTCATCTAACAATTAGTGGGAGGAAAAAACCTACTGATGGCAGGTTCCCTTTGCTTTAAAACCGTTACCGTTTAAAAAAGGTAGCGGTTTTTTTGGTCATTCATTTAAAAAACGGAATAAAACGGAAAGAAAATGATTATTTTATTGACAAAACGGAATAATGAAGCATATTATAATAGTAATTTAGTTTATGTTAGTGGCTGGGTTTTCTTGAATAAGGACATTTACAGTGATTAATCCGACGAAAGTACGTGAAATTCAGTCAAGAGCATCCAACCATGGAACGTGAATAGGAAATAATTGAAGGAGGAGTGAAAATGCTGGCTGAAGAACGAAGACAGAAAATACTTGATATTCTGCAAAAAGATGGTAGAGTTATTGCTAAAGAGCTTTCTGAATTATTTCAAATCTCCGTGGATTCGGTTCGCAGAGATCTTGCTATAATGGAAAGCCAAGGACTGTTACAAAAAACATATGGTGGAGCAATCGCATTGAAGCCAATTCAAAAGGTACGAACATTACCTTCCTCTGAATCCAAACGATATGGCGAGCCAAAAGCTCATCAAGATGCGATATCAAAACGAGCTGCTTCTTTTATTCGTTAGCATGACACCGTATTTATTGGAGGAGCGGGTATTCAATATGGAATGCTAAAGCACCTATCAAAAGATTTTCCTTTCACAGTAGTGACAAACTCCATGAAAATTGCAGAAATGATACGCAAACAAGAAAATATAACCTCCTATTTAATCGGCGGAAAGCTACGAACAGAATCAGCCGGAAGTATGATTGATACACTTGCATTAGAGATGATGAGTAAATTCTCATTAGATATCGGATTTATTACAGGTGGTGGGATAACAGTCAATGGAATTAGTACGGCCACACCTGAGGGAGCAGCATTTGCCCGAAAAGTAGGAGAGGTATCACGGAAGAATATTTGCTTAGCCCCACATGAAAAAGTTGGACAGCAAATGTTCGTTACTTCTGTCTCATTAGAACAAATCGACTTAATCATAACTGACGAAGCAGCATCAGAAAACGTGATCCGAGAAATTGAAAAAAGACATGTAGAAATTCATGTTGCAGATGCTACTTCTCCCATCTAAGGAGTGAAACGATTGAAAGCAATTCGAGTAGATTATTCACCGTCCGTGAACGGTGTTGTTCAAATTCCAGGTTCCAAAAATAGTTCCTTGGCGTTGCTTGCAGCAGCTTGTCTTAGTGATGAAACGATTACCTTTCAAGGAATACCTAATATAGCTGATTTTCGTGTTATTAGCGAAATGGGGAAAGAAGTTGGACTCAACATGAAGCGTGAACGAAATGGAGAGGTATCCATTGATCCAAGATCTATTTTCTCTACGTCATTCGACCCAAAGAAGTCTTCCTCTTTTCGAACTGCATATTATTTTATCGGGGCGTTACTCGCGAAATATGGAAAAGTATCCGTCGGTTATCCAGGTGGCGATGATTTCGTTAGCCGGCCGATTGATCAGCATATAAAAGCATTCGAGATGATGGGTGCAACGTTTACGTATCATCAGGATTATTATGAAGTTGAGGCAAAGGAATTACATGGTGCTACCGTTTATTTCGATACCATCACGTCTGGTGCTACGATAAATGCCATGTTAGCTGCCGTTAGAGCAAAGGGTGAAACCGTATTGTTAAATGCTGCACGTGATCCAGAAGTTATCGATACGGCAATTTTTCTAAACAAGATTGGGGCCGATATCAGTGGTGCGGGAACAGACACGATTCGGATTACAGGTGTAACCCAATTACAAGGAGGATCCCATCGTGTCATCCCAGATCGGTTGATAGCAGGTTCATTTTTAATTGCTGCTGGTGTAGCGGGAGGTAACGTAACCGTAACAGATGTTATCCCAGAACATTTAGGTTCCTGCATTGCAAAGCTTGAAGAAGTTGGCGTAGAAATCGATGTACAAGATAATGCGATAACTGCACGTTCTACAGGAAAATTAGCTGCTTCACGCATTAGAACGGGAATGTATCCAAGTTTTCCGACAGACCTTCAACAACCAATGACCACTTTATTTACGCAAGCGGAAGGAAAAAGTATTGTAGCTGAAAAAATATATCCAAATCGCTTCAAGCATGTTGGTCAACTAAGAAAAATGGGAGCAGATATTCGAATGCGGACTGGGGTTGCTTTTGTGAAAGGAAAAAGTAGTTTGCAGGGAAGTATCGTAATGGCTTCCGATATCCGAGCTGGTATATCCTTGATCCTCGCAGGCATGGTAGCAAAAGGTACTACCTACATTACTGGGGTGGAGCATATTGAACGTGGATATGAAGATGTCATTCGAGCATTTCATTCCATCGGAGTACAAATAAAAAAAGAGGATATTCAATTTGGTTTGGATAATCAAGTTTTGGGTGAAGTAAAGTAAATGGACAGTTTTGGATCGCTAAAGGCGTGCTAAATAATACGTTTAGCACATTCTTTATTGTGTAGTAATTTTGAAAAGTTGCAAAATTAACGCTTGTTTATTGAGTTTGTTTACAATATAATGGAGAAGTACATAAAATGGAAAGGGGTGAGGTTGATGTTAGTTAATTCAATAAGTATCGTTCATCCATCCTTGCCTGTTGTTAATAAATAGTTATTATTTTAATCCTTTGGATGGAGCGAACGAGGGGCTTCCATTTGAACAGATTCTATACAAACTAGCTTTTAATAAAACGGAGAGCCAAAGAAAGTATGAATTTTTGGGCTCTCCTTTTTTATGTGAAAATAGCCTCGTAGCTTATTGAATATTTTATCAATATTCAATAGAAGGGACGTAATCGTTATGATGAAATTGAGTACGATGAAAAAAGTGATGGATACCGTTGACGGGGAATGGAAAAGCCCGCTAGGAGAAAAAATTCTAGAACATTGGGGTTATGATAAGGGTTCTGTTTCTTTTGTACGAGCAAGTGCAAATTTTATTTTTGAATTTACGAGAGAAGGAAAACCATATTTTCTAAGATTTAATGAATCATCTGAAAGGGATTTTTCGTCAATTAAATCTGAACTGCGGATAGTAAAATATTTACGTAACAGGATCAAAAACGTTGTTCAACCAATTAATTCGTTAAATGGAAATGATATGGAAGTGGTAGAAACTGAAATAGGAACTTTCTATGCTGTTGTATTCGAAGCTCTCGAAGGAAAACATTATGAATTAGACGAAATTTCAAACGAACAAGCTTATTTATGGGGGAAGTCGTTAGGTATTTTACACGAAACCCTTAAACAGTTGCCAAAAGACTTTCGAATGGATCGACCTAGCTGGAAGGACCTTCTAGTAAAAACAAAAGAAACACTTCCTAAAAATGAACTAGCAGCTCATAGAGAAATTGATAGATTATGGACATGGGCAGATGAGTTATGTGTATCAAAAGAAAATTATGGAATGATTCATTATGATTTTGAATTGGATAATGTACTTTTTGATAACAACACAATCAGAATGCTAGATTTTGATGATTCTTCTGTTCACTGGTATGTAGCTGACATTGTCTATGCATGGAGAGATGCAGGAAGCTTTAATCTTGAAAATCCAGCGACAAAAATATTTATCGAGGGATATAAAAGTGAAACTAGTTTAGACGAAGAAGTTCTTCAAGCGTATTCTAGTTTCGAGAGATTACATCATTTAACTTCCTTAGCTAAATTGATAAGAGCTGTTGACATTGGAGAATCTGAAGACCATCCTGAGTGGCTTGCCGATCTTCGAGTAAAGTTATGTAGTATTACAGAAAAATACCGTCTTTCCATTGAAAAGTTTGATAAATAGTAACAAGAATGAAGGAGCTAATAACATTAACATTAGCTCCTTTAAATCTAATTTTATAACATAATAGGTTCTATTAATTTAAAACGAGTCAAAAGATAATTGTTTTGGAAAAAAGTTATACATTATCCCGGTATTTAAATTCGTTACAAATCACTGTTGTAACGAATTTAAATACAACAAACGATCCCATGGTTTAACGGACAGTATATAATTTAACCGGAAAGGAAAACATGGTAAAAACAAGATCTTTAGGTGGATTCTAAATGGATAATTACACAAATGACAATACAGCTAGACGGTATAAGGCACATGTTAGTACGCTAGGAACAACACAAATTCATCTAAGGAACCCCTATATTATTGCTTGGTGGAGTGCAGCTTTTCCGGGATTCGGACATTTACTATTATCCAAATATATTCGAGGGTATCTATTGTTTATGTGGGAAGTAATTGTTAATGTCCAAGCAAATGTTAACCTTGCGATGATATATTCGTTTCAAGGGAAAATTGATCTTGCCAAAGAATCGTTAGACACACGATGGTTGCTCATTTATATTCCTGTTTATCTCTTTGCCATTTGGGATAGTTATCGAACAACAGTTGATATGAATAAAGTATACATTTTAGCTGAACGGGAAAATCACCGTTTTAATTCGTTTGTCATATCCCCAATTGAAATTAACTACTTAGATAAAAGAAATCCTTTTATAGCTTTAATTTGGTCTTTATTTATGCCGGGACTTGGGCAACTTTATATTCATCGAATTTTAACCGCAGCTTTTGTCGTGATTTGGTCCGTCATCTTTTTTTACTTTTCTCATGCACTTGAAGCTGTTACTTTATTATTTTGGGGAGAAATCCAGAAAGCAACTTCTGTAATAAATCCTGAATGGTTGCTGTTTTTCCCATCTTTATACGGATTTGCTACGTATGATTCGTATACAGCAACTGTTGAAAATAATAAACTATATGAGAAAGAACAACGAGACTATTTTAAAAAATATTACCAAAACAACCATTTTCGAATACTAAAAGGAAAAAAAGTGAAGTGATTATGTTGCAGTTATTTTCAACGTTTGAAAATAATGCTTTTTTAGAATTAGCTATTTCCACACTTGAGAAGAAAGGGATTAATCGTGAAAATATATTCGTGGTTCCGCTTGATAACCGAAAAGAATCACGTAAATTATTTGATACGTTACATCGCTCAGACGGTACAAGTCTTATCGATATTGGATTAGCAATTGCTACAGCTTTTTCTGTGATTGGGGCTAGTATTGGATTTGAATTAGCATGGGGACCAATTTATTGGGGATTGATTGGTGCCTTCGTCGGATTTGTAGTTGGGGTTGTTATTCGACTATTTACGGAGATAATTCTAAAAAAGAAAAAAAGAAGGTTACAAGGAAAACATTCAGAGATTATTCTGATTGTTGATTGCAAAGACGGATTAGCCGAATTTGTAGAAAATGTACTTTGGAATCACTATGCACTTGGTGTAGCAAAAGTAGTTTCCGATGAAGCGAAGAGTAAGTAGTTTGGCGTTCTGTTTTATGTGAAGTAGATTAGATGTTAGTAAAATGTTCTGAGTTGGATGAGGTTATGTATTTCTACCATTAGTTTTTATGCTAGGGTACACAGTACAAGCTGTGTAAATAGTTAAAAATGAAATTATTGTAGGATGAAAAGTCATGCAGATGCATGGCTTTTTTTAGGGCGGTAAGTAAGTTGCATATGTAAAGTATGCCTAGTTGTTAATTTTTTATAATGATAACTTCTTTAGCTACCGTAATCATACCAAAAATCTACATATTTTTTGAAATAGTATGGTAGGATTACATTATGAACTTATTTTTCACATAATTATAATAACGGAGGTTATATGGGTTATTTCGTAATGCTAGGTATTTTAATATTATGGTTTTACATTGGAAAAGCATTGAGGAGAAAACTGAATCTGCCTAAAAGAAGTTGGGTTTATAAACACTGGAGTAATAAATTTGCTATTTTATTTTATATTACAATAGTAGTAGCTTTCCTTTATGGAACTATAGGTCTACATGGAAACTTATTTCTTTTATTCCCATTTTTAGGTGCAATCGTCAATTTGTTTTTTAGTATGGAACAAGCTATTTATAAAAAAGGAAGCAGGCTACATACACGATATTTACTTGATGCCATTGCTTGGTTTGGATTAGGGATTACTGCAACGATCTTTTTTTAATAGGAATAGTTGCTGCTATTGCCTTTTTTGTGTTGCGGTTGATTTGCCTCAACTGAATAATATAATTCATATTGAATCTGTTAGTTGGAAGGCAAACGAAGAAGTAGAATTTCCGATCGTTTTAATTCAAGATTATGAACAAAGTACAATGGAGTAATGTATGGTGAAGAGGGTGAAAATATGTTCATCCTGTTTTTTTATAGGATTAAATCAAATTCGGATTTGTATATGCCTTTTGAAAAGAGATAGAAAGGATATATGGTCACTTATTACATATTGGAAGTTATGGGAGGTGTTTCTATGAAGCGTCGTTTCCGTGTCGGAGAAGTGGCTAAATTGTTCCAGCTATCCACTTCGAAACTTCGTTACTATGATGAAATCGGGATCTTTCAACCGAAATACACAGACCCTGATAGTCGTTATCGATACTACACGATCGAACAATTCGTAGTGCTGGATACAATCATTTTCTTGAAGAAAAATGGATTTTCCATTAAAGATATTCAGCAACATTTAGCGCAGCGCAATCCAGAGAACGCGAAAGGACTTTTGGAACGAAAGCTTCAAGAAGTCGAGGAAGAAATGGAGCGGTTAAAGAAGGTCTCGGAAAAAATTAAAAGTAAAATCACAACTATTGAGGAGGGGCTTTCCCTTCGTGATGATCCAACATTGACATATCAGTGGTTCCCAGAACGTCCAATTTCTTATTATTACAATGATGTCCCAATTGATTTAATCAAGGATTCGGATGAATTGTACCTAAAGGACTTGGAAGAGCTATCTTTAAGTGGAGCTGATTATGAGGGTTTCTTTACCGGTGATTTTGGGTATATTGTGGATCTTGAAAGTTTCTATCAGGAAGGTCCTGTGAAATATCGGGCAGTATTTGAATTACTACAGCAGAATAAGCAAGATGACTTAGAGACCTTTTATTTGGATGAAGGCATGTATGCATGCTATCCGCATATTGGCCCATATGAAAAAATCAAAGCAAGCTTTTCATTCGTCTTAACACGCCTAAAGCAAGAGGGCTATCGTGTGGCGGGGGCACCGGTTGAAATTGCAATGCTTGATGAGTCGGTTATCCAAGATGAAACGGCTTATATGAGTTGGATTCAGATTCCAGTTGAAAAAAATTATTGACCTTCAAGTAACTTGAAGGTGTATACTTTTCTCTTGTAAGGAACTGCAGGAGGAATGCCAGATGAGTAAAACACATGAAAATCTAAAACACCTGTCCGTTAAAAAGGTGTTTTTTCAATATTTCTTTCCATCGTTATTAGGAATGATGCTCATGTCCGTGAATATCCTAATCGATGGAGTATTTGTAGGTAATGGGGTTGGATCGGAAGGGCTTGCTGGAGTAAACCTTGCCATGCCAATCTTTTCATTAATTTTCTCGATTGCCCTTTGGATTGGTATAGGTGGTGGAACCATCTATTCGAACTTCATTGGGAAAGAGAATGTCGTTAAAGCTAGGAGTGTGTTTTCATTAGCTGTAGCGAGTACGCTTGTGCTTTTATTGCTTGTTGGCATTATTGGTTATTTGAATGTGGAAGGGATTGCGTATTTGCTTGGCGCAAACGCAGATACCTTCGCTCACACGGTTGATTACCTGAAGGTTATGTTTCTGTTTGGGTGGCTGATTGCTATAGAGCAGTTACTCAGTGTCTTTGTGCGTAATGATGGTAGTCCGACCTTGTCTATGGCTGCTCTCGGTACGACTGCAATCGTTAATATTGCATTGAATTACTATATGATTTTTATATTGGAGCTTGGCGTCTTTGGTGCGGCGCTTGCAACAGCACTCGCAAGCCTTGCTGGGTTCCTGGTACTCTTGATTCACTTTTTTAAAAAAGCTTCGAATTTGCGTAACCCTTCCTATCAGTGGACATGGCGCATGCTCGGAAGTATTTTTTCAATAGGCTTTCCGAGTTTTCTTACAGAAGCGGGTGCATTGGTCTTTGTTGCTAGCTATAATTTGGCGGTTGTAGGTTTACTCGGAACAGAGGGAGTCGCTGCATTTTCCGTTGTTAACTATCTACATGGCTTTATGTTTCTATCGTTTTTTGGAATTGAGTCAGCACTACAGCCCATGATTAGCTACTATCATGGTGCAAAAGAAAAAGGGCGCATTATAGAGAGTGTAAAAATTGGTGAGAAGGCTTCATTCATCCTTGGGGGAATTCTGCTTCTTATTGGACTTTTTGCAGCTCCCGTACTCGTCTCGCTATTTGGAGTAGAATCCGAAGAGGTTCGCCAATTAGCTGTTCAAGGAATCCGGTTATTTTTCTTTGGTTACCTTTTCCTTGGTTTTAATTTTGTTTACATGACTTATTTTCAGTCGATTGGTGCGATTCGTCCGTCGACCATTATTATTCTTTTAAGAAGCTTTGTGTTTATTTTGATCTTACTTTGGCTTCTACCAAAATTTATGGGGATCGTTGGCGTTTGGCTTGCGTTGCCTGTTGCAGAAATGCTTGTGGCTTTATTGCTCGTATTTTTCACCAGAAATCATGTGGTTAGGCGGAGAGCGGTATAAAGCAACAATGGAAATAACTAGATATTGCTGATGCAGGAAGCATTGGAAAATGGCGATCATCTTGAATGATCGTCTATTTTGAGAGTTATATTATTGGGATATTATGTTGGAAGTAAAGAATTACAAAATGCCCACTATAGTGAGGGCATTTTGTAGAAGCTATTTATCCTTAGCGATTCTTTTTCTGTCTGGAGCCAAGGGTGGTTCCTCTAACCATTTATTTTTCGTCATTAGATTAAACCATTCCTTGGTAATCATTAGATTTTTTAATATAATTTTTTCATAAGTTGTCGCAAGGTCTATACGCATTGCAGATGCAAGTCCTGCCCCATGGTATGATTGGGCAGATTGTAATAAAAAACCAATATGATACAACATTAACTTATCAGAAAATGGTGGATCCTGTGAAATTGTTACTTCTGTTTCCCAAGACATTGGTACGGGTAAATTATCCCCTTTTAGTATTGTACTCAGTGATTGGATTTGTTGGTTCGAAGCATTTTGTGCGCTTTCTAGAAATTTTCTAACTTCTTTTGATTGTGTCACTTGACTAAATCCAATAGAAATTGATTTCTCCATGATCTTCTTTTTTATATTAAGTGATAGAGCAATAATTTCAGTTGCGGCTAAAGGACGTTTATCTCCAAAAATTCCAACAACAAATTTCTGTCCAGAAATAAACTCTGGATTTTCGTCAGGATAAAAATAAGGATCTCTTTGGAAATGTCCTTTTTCTAGTAGCAATTCAGTCGTTTTATGATACATGCTCATCCCTTCATTGCTACAATTATCATAGAAATGCCTTAGGTCCTTTCTTACAGATGAACTAAGTGAAGTTGTATGACCTAATAAACCATGTAGTGTCATAATATGTAAATAATGCAAACAGAAGATGTCAGAAAATAACCTTTTAGCACCTTTTTTTAAGTCCGATTCATTAAAACCAACTGGAACTGGGAATCCTTCATTTTTAATGAATTCTTGTAGTTGGCTTTTTTGTTTATCGAATATCTCTATTGCCTCTTCAAAAAGCAATTTTATTTTCGCGTCTTCAACAATGGATAACATATACTTATTTACAATATCTACAGCAGTTCCATTTACATACTCCCCCCACAATGTTCCTATTTCAGCAGAAGTTAAGTTTAAATCGTCTTTATTCATTGAATCACCTCCTCCTAATGTTTCCCAAAATAATAGAATTTATTTCGATTGCTTTTTAATAGGGAGAAATCATTGGGGAGTTTGTTTTGGGCTTTTCACTTAACTAAAACCTTTGATTCTTTTTAAAAGAATAACCCCCTGATGAATAGCCTTTGTAAATAAAATATAATCGTTGAATTTAATTTGAGGTTAGCCTGATATTTCTAGATAAAGCAATAAAAATATACTAATAATCATTAATTATTTATTGTAAATCAATAAATTTCATGTTAAGATTCAATTGGAATTTAAGGTTGGGTTTCATATTGGGGGCCAACCTAAAAAGGAGGCCAATCCATGAGAGTGATAAACCAACTCGTTCGTTTCGGTTGGGAGCAGGCTCTATCCTGTTTATTTCCGGTCGTTATTTTTGTTTCGTTGGCTGTTACCCAATTCATAACATTACCCTTCCTACCACGGTATGACTGGCTGCTCATTATTTGCCTTTTGATGCAATGGTGGATGATACGCTCAGGGCTGGAAACAAATGATGAACTGAAGGTTATCACATTGTTCCATCTAATCGGACTCGCTCTTGAGCTCTATAAGGTGCATATGGGCTCTTGGTCTTATCCAGAAGAAGGATATTCCAAAATTTTTGGTGTACCTTTGTATAGTGGATTCATGTATGCGAGTGTTGCCAGCTATTTATGTCAAGCGTGGAGAAGGCTGAAAGTGGATCTTGTTAATTGGCCACCGTTCCTAATTGTTGTTCCTCTTGCTACTGCCATATATTTGAATTTTTTCACCCATCATTATTGGATGGATCTACGCTGGTTTTTATCTGGACTTGTCATTATTGTCTTTTGGAAATCATGGGTTACCTACGAGGTGGGGAGGACGCTTTACCGTATGCCACTTGCCCTTTCGTTTGTGCTCATTGGATTTTTCATTTGGATCGCCGAAAATATTGCTACTTTCTTTGGCGCTTGGCAATATCCGAATCAAACCGATGCATGGAGCCTTGTTCATGTAGGGAAGGCGAGTTCATGGCTGTTATTAGTCATTGTTAGTTTTCTTATTGTTGCTACGTTAAAACAGGTTAAGGGGAAAATCTACTAATCAGATAAAAAGGTCGGATTACTAGCACTGAATGGTAGGAGGACCGTTGTTTCTGATAGGTGTTTTTTGGCTTTAGGTAGGGGAAGGAACGGTAATTTGGTAACCATACCTACCTCTAAACAATAAAAAAATCTCCAGCAATGTGGAGATTTTTTTACCATCTGTAGGCACTTTCGCACGTATCCGCCTGTGGTTCATAATAGCAATGTTGTTTATATTGGCCGGATAGTGGTTGATCATACCATGTAGGTGGGCATGCACCATATGGGTTGAAATACCATAAGGAATACTTAGAAGGATGCTCTCTCCAATAGTCTAACGTTTGTTTTGCTAATCTTTTTTCTACACTTCTTGCTCTGTTGTAGAAAACATTTCCTTTTTGCACTGCTTCAAATGAATAATTGCCTCCTTGCACTTGATAAATGACGTCCGATATGGTTTTTAAATCTTCAAAATCCAAACAATCTGCTTTTGCTCGATTAACAATAACATTTCCAACCATGAGCATTCCTTGTTTTCCTTCTCCTTCTGCCTCAGCACGCATCATTCGTGCAACTAAATCAACGTCTTTGTCTGTATATTTAACCCTAGCCATTTTTATCACCTCTAAAAAAATTGTATGTAAGTAGGGTGTAATAGGTTCAGGAATTTGAAAATGACAAATTTAGATTTTGGTAGTTTGTTTCATAAATTCATATCCGTTTATCGTAATTGGGCTGCCAAATAATCATAGAAAAAGTGATGCGTGCACATTTTAGGGGTATTACTTTAAAACGCAGGAATGCTCCTTTTTATTGAGTAGATGACGTTTAACCATTAAAAATATAACCAAAATCAATATTTATTTATTGTAAAACGATAAACTACATGGTATATTACATATTGTATAATTAATTTGTGAGGTGCTTTTTTATGAAACATGGAACAACACTCTTTTTAAAGATAGCTGTTATTCTTATTGGTATTCCAATTCTTGCGATGTGTATATTTTTGGTACCTGGAATAGCCAACTTTGCAGCAGATATGATTCCTGAAATTACTTTTATGAAATATCTTGTTTTCATATTTTTGTATGCAACAGCGGTTCCTTTTTACTTTGCCCTGTATCAAGCTTTTAAACTATTAAGCTATATTGATAAAAACAAGGCATTCTCGGAATTATCCGTAAGAGCCTTAAAGAATATAAAGTACTGCGCAAACATAATCAGTGGTTTTTATGTGTTGGGTATGCCACTGTTTTATTTTGTAGCGGAAAGAGACGACGCTCCTGGTATCATCATAATTGGTATGATTATTATTTTTGCTTCAACCGTTATTGCGGTCTTTGCGGCAGTTCTTCAAAGGCTTTTACAGGATGCAATTACTATAAAATCAGAAAATGATTTAACGATCTGAGGTGAGTTACATGGCAATAATCATTAATATAGATGTGGTGCTAGCGAAACGAAAAATGAGCGTAACGGAGCTTTCGGAAAAAGTTGGGATCACAATGGCGAATCTTTCGATATTAAAAAATGGAAAGGCCAAAGCAATTCGATTATCAACGTTAGAGGGAATTTGTAAGGCATTGGATTGCCAGCCTGGTGATATATTGGAGTACAAAGATGATGAAGAAGATGACGGATAGATTCGATTGAGTAAATTGGGAGGGGGAAGCAATGATGGATAACGAACAAAAAGTGGTTTATGTTTTGCTAACAGATACAGGTACAGTTTTTACAAAGTTAATCCAAAAATTTACCAATGCGCCGTATAATCATGCTTCCATTGTTTTTGATGAAAACCTTGATGAAATCTATAGCTTTGGCAGAAAATCTCCGAGAAATCCGTTACTAGCTGGATTTATCAAAGAGGATGTCTATTTTGGCACCTATCGATATTTTGATAATACGAGATGCTTATTGTTAAAAATGGAGGTTCCGTTGAAGGAGTATTTACGGATCCGAAATGAAATTCAAGGCTTTCGTAATCAAAAAGACATCTATTCCTATAACTTGTTAGGGCTTGTTGGCGTGGCGGTACGTCGCCCGATTCATCAACGAAACAAGTACTTTTGCTCTCAATTTGTAGCAGAGGTGTTCGAAAAGAGTGGCTTGAACCTGTGGGAGCTTCCTTCTGCTCTCGTTACGCCGAATCACTTTTTGATGCATCCGCGCTTTGAAATAGTTTATGAAGGAAGATTGTATGATTATCCATTATTAGATCAAATGATGCTCTCGATGCCGGTGGGGGATTTTGGAGCTTCGCTTCGAAGTTCTTTGAAGCTTATCCGAAAGAAATTGTCTTTATAGAGAGACGTTGCTCCTATTTAAAGGAGGCGTCTCCTTATATACATAGAATTTCTATGTAATTTGTGGCCGGGTCAATCTCGGTTAGAGAACAATACGTATAATGAGGTGATATCATGGGTTTCTATTATTTTATTTTACTTTTTTTAGGGATTATTCTAGTTTTAAGGTCGGTTCTATCAGGATTCCTTACGAACGGTTTTAAGTCGAAAAAAAACATTATACTAGGTGTTATTGGGATATTGTTGATTGGCTTGTCAATCTTTCTGTTTAGTCCAGGAAGTTCTGAAATTATTGCTGATTTATTGCAGATGAATGAGTAGAAACGGTTCATTAAGAGGGAAAAGGTGATCATGGAGTTGATTGCCTTTTCTTTTTTTATATAATTCCTTAAGAAACCTTGGACATTGATCATAAAATTAGAATTAATGCCGGGATTTATTTGGATATATTAATAAAATTCGTTGGAATAGTTAGTTGGGAGCAGTGAATGCTTTAACGGACGATTTTAAATTATCACTTGAATAAAATTCAAATAAGTAATAAAATATAATTAATTTCAATGAATCGGAGGTGGGTTAGATGTTAAATCATGCTGTTTTAGTGCGCGGATTTTGGAATGAATTCCTATATTTTTGCCGTGCAAAATTTGCGGTTGAAGTTGTTAACGGGATACGTATGTCCTTTTTTAACAACTTCATAGCAATCTAAAACGGTGAAAACATCTCTTAGCCCACATGATAGAAGAACAGTCGGAAGGAGAGCATTTTCATGCTCTCCTTTTTGTGTCTGTAGGTAAGGGTTTCCCTTATCTGTATCGAGCAATTCGGCTTTCGCTTTAGGCTTGGCGATTGCCAAGGTTAAAAATCTCTCGATAAGCAAAAGCATCTTCATATGTGCCATGGGAAGGTATGTCTTCTCATGGCTTTTTTTATGTATGAAAAATAAGTGCAACTTAAGATTTCGCCATAGAGGCAGCGTATGCCAAGTTTTCTCATTTGATCGGTTTGTGTTGGCTGGGATGTATAGAACAGCTTGGTATGGCTACCAAGTGAAATTTTTTAGGAGGAATGAACAATGATTATTTGTAGTGTAAATAAAATTGCAAAGATGTATGGAGGGAACTCCATTTTTGAAGGTATCTCATTTGAAATGAAGGATAAACAACGAGTTGGTTTAGTTGGGAGAAACGGTAGTGGTAAAACGACATTAATTCGCCTACTGGCTGGAGAGGAAACGCCAGACTCAGGGCAAATTCACTGGAAAAAGGGGGCGACAGTCGGTTATTTAAAACAAATTCCCAATTACCCAGGTACGACGACAGTGAAGGAAGTTTTACGATCGGCATTTTCCGCGTTGATCCAGCTGGAAGAGCAGATGAAGAAGCTAGAGAAGGAAATGGGAATGGAGGCTGATGCAGACAAACTAGAAAAACTAGTAGCGGATTATGGAAACTTGCAGGATCAGTATGCGATAAATGGAGGATATGAAATCGAATCCAACATTGAAAAAATTGTCCACGGATTAAATATCGAGTCATTACTGGAACAAACCTTTGCTAACTTAAGTGGAGGAGAAAAGACGAAGGTTGTTCTAGGTTTAATGTTACTTCAACAACCAGACCTGCTGCTACTAGACGAACCAACAAATCACTTAGACTTACTGGCAGTCGAATGGCTTGGCAATTTTCTAAAGGAATACAGAGGGACGGTTCTTGTGATTTCCCATGATCGTTACTTTCTGGATGAGGTAGTGAACATGGTAGTTGATTTAGAAGATGGCGAACTAACCTCGTATCACAGTAATTTTTCAGGATTTGTAAAAGAAAAAGAAGAGCGACTGTTACGGGAATTCCAGGCCTATGAAGAACAACAAAAGAAAATTAAAAAGATGAAGGAAGCGATTAAACGGTTAAGAGATTGGGCTAATAGAGCCAATCCGCCCAATGCCGACCTACACAAACGGGCAAGAAACATGGAACGAGCTTTAGAACGAATGGAAAAACTGAATCGGCCTGTGTTAAACCGAAAGAAAATGAACTTAGAAATGGAAGTCACAGATCGAAGTGGGAAGGACGTTGTAGTGCTTAGCGATGTTTCTAAGTCCTTTGCTGATAAGTGGTTATTTTCCAACGTAAATATGCATGTATCATACCAGGAACGAGTTGCTTTAATTGGCGAAAATGGAACAGGAAAATCTACGTTAATTAAGTTGATTCTGCAGCAACTGGAACCAGACGAAGGGGAGGTTCGGTTAGGTAGCAATGTCAAAGTTGGGTACGTCTCCCAAGATATCTCTTCTGAATTGGAAGAGGAAACAGTTATCGGTGCTTTTCGAAATGAAGTAAGCGTAGCAGAAGGAGAAGCTAGGCATATTTTAGCAAGGTTTATGTTTTATGGGTACGCCGTATTTCGAAAGGTATCCCAACTCAGCGGAGGAGAAAAGATGCGCTTGCGATTAGCTCAATTGATGTATCAGGATATAAACTTGCTCATCCTAGACGAACCAACGAACCATTTAGATATTGAATCAAGAGAAGTGTTGGAAGAAGCACTGGATGATTTTCAGGGCACGATCTTGGCCGTCTCCCATGATAGGTACTTTCTTAATAAACTATTTGGCAAGATATATTGGATTGAGCAGAAAAAGCTCCATTGTTTTGAGGGAGATTATAATTGGGCGAGAAAGAAAATGACAGAACGCAGAGAACGTGCAGTTGAAATTTTATCGGAGAAGCGGCAGGAAATCAGCTCAAAAAAGCCGCAGCCGGCAAAGGAAGAAGTAAAGGAAAATGAAAACGTAGAACGGGATTTAGGCTTATTAGAAGAAAAAATCACAGCCTTAGATGAACAGTTATTGGAAATAGAGGATGTAGAGTTGTTACAACAGTTATATCTAGAAAAAGAACATTTGGAGGAGGAATGGGAAGTGCTTTGTGATCAATTGGAGAGTTAGTTGGAAGGGAAAGATGTCAGTCTCTGTGAAGAGGATGGCATCTTTTTTAGGAAAAAGAAAAAACACCTCTACCCTTAATAAATTTGGAGACGAGCTGTGTTTTGAGATAAACTATTAGGAAATTACACCCAAACTGGTGTTCGTTTTCAGGAACAGTTAAATTAGAGCAGGCTATTGCCTAACTTCTATAATATTAGTATAAACGAAAGTTAAATATAAGTCTATATTTTTTCAGAAAATTAATTTAAATTAGTACTACCTGGCCAGGAATAATTGAATGAGGGGAGAAACTTGTGTGCAATGGCTTTCGTGGGACGTGAATCTTAAAACGAGATTGATTGGTGAGACACTGTTTAATTTATTGTTCTGGATGTATTTCCCGTTTATAACGATTTATTTTAGTGAAGCATTTGGCCCTGTTATTGCAGGGGTTATGATGACAGTCCCTTCTGTAATTAGTATTTTCGGAAGTATGATCGGTGGGTATGTTACGGACCGTCTAGGGAGACGCCCTACGATGTTGATTGGTTCCTTTATGCAGGTAGTAATGTTTGCGTTATTTGCTCTGTCGTTATCCCATTGGTGGGACTATATCTCATTTGTTGGAATTAGTCTGGGGAAATCATTGTACAGACCAGCGAGTGCTGCAATGGTAGCTGATTTAGTCTCGAAAAAGGAAAGAAGACAAGTATTTGCAACATTTGTAACAGCAAATAACCTAGGTGCCGTTTTAGGACCCGTTATTGGGGCGGTATTATTTTTTAATTATCGAAGTGAACTGTTATGGACCTGTACACTCGTCACGTTATGCTACTCTATTGCGATTTTCTTTATGGTTCGAGAGACCATGCCTAAAGAGGATAGAAAAGTAGAGTATAAAAGCGGAGTACTTTCGGTAATAAAAGGACAATGGATGAGCTATTATGTGATTTTCCGTGATAAGGTATTTTTCCTTTATATTCTAGGAGGAATTTTTATTACCGTATCCATTATGCAGTTGGATCTCTATTTAGCTGTCTATGTGAATGATCATGTGCCAACACAGGATTTAGTTGCGACGAAGAATCTTCTCTTGACACTAAGTAGTGAAGAAGTATTTGGATGGATGCTCGGTTTGAATGGGTTAATGTTTGTGTTTTGTGTTGTACCGGTAATGAAGCTATTGAAGAAGTGGAGTGATCGAAATACGTTAATATTAGCCACTGTGCTATCGGGACTTGGTATGTTTTTGGTTAGTGTCACGTCAAATGCCTGGCTTCTATTTTTGTTCACGTTTATTTTTACGTTAGGAGAGATTATTCATGCCCCTGTTGTACAAAACTTTGTAAGTACCTATGCACCTAAAAATGCCAGAGGACAATACATGGGAGCATCAGATCTTCAGTTTTCGGTTGGCCGTTTTATCGCTCCGGTAACGGTTATTCTTTCTGCGACAATGTCACCATTGTTTGTTTTCGGATTTATATTAGCTTGTGCGTTGGTTAGTGCAGGTCTTTATTTTGTTTTGTTTCGGGTTTTTTCGGAAAATGACCCTATGGAAAGCATATGTGAAACATGATACTGTTTTAATAACTAAAAAACACCTTCATTTCTTTAACTGATGAAATGGAGGTGTTTTTGGTTGTGCAGCGCGAGTTTTGATTAACTATTTGGCTTGAATAATGAAGCTATTTAATGAATGTTGTTCTGTTTCATCCTTATTCATCAATTCGTAATAACTATTTACAATCGTTTGTATCCTTGGAAGTGCTTGAACAAATTCCTCGCGAATGCTGTTTGCATAGTTTTTTTCCCATTGGGCATCTTGCAAATATGTTGCATCAACAATATGTTGTTTTTCTATGTGAAAGTCTGCTTGCACTAGTAATCTTTGAATCTGTTTTTTATCAAATAGGTTTTGGATATTGCCTTCATTTGAAACGAAGGTTGAATAAATTGCTAGAATAGTAGCGGCACAAAAATGGGCGCGCTGATTTATGCTAGTGAAGTCAAGGTCCCACTCCGCAAAGCATATCCTTTTGGTCATTGGACGAAGCAGTTTAAAGGTATGAAGTAAATCTTCGGGCTGTTTGAAGTACCAAGAACTATGGGATAACACGGCAACATCAAACGGGGCAAAGGACTCCATTTGTGTCACATCGGTTTCAAATTGAAAGGTAATTCGATCGCCCAATTGGCTATTTTTAATACGGTCAGTAGCTTGACCTAATGTTAATGGCGCTCCATAGTCAGGGTTCGCTATATCCATCGCTACAACATGTCCATCTTCTCCAACTGCATCGGCCAGTGCTGCGCTGGTATCCCCTTGCCCACATCCAATTTCTAAGACGCGCATCCCTTTTTGAATGTCAAATGCTTCTATTAAGCTTAAGCGATGTTGGAGTTGTATCTGTTGATTAAAGTCGTCTTTATATAATTTATAGGTATCTAAAAACGCGGATGTTTTATTGTTTAATTGAAAAAATGTCATTATGTTCGGTTTGAATTGCTTAACTGCAATTCAACACCTAACTCCCTTCACATTAAAATTTGTGTTTATGTAAGGCCCAAAAATGCAAGGGATTAACGAACGAAGCAAAGTTACGTATTCACTAGGCTTGTGTTATTGTAAACGTTAATAAGTAAAGGCACCATCCATTCATCCACTCCTTCAATGTTTCCTCTATTTAATCACAAACGGTTCATCTTGTATATCTGTTGTGGAAAAGTGGAGAGTTTATTAGAAAGGTTTTTACCGTTTTACGTCGAATAGAGATTAAAATTACAAAGGCTGATGAGTTCGTAAAGGAGTTACTTTGTTTGTGATCCGAAGATTGGTAGTTTTCTTGTTATGTGTTGGTTATAAACTAGTAAATAAGTGTTACGGAAGATTTATAAATAGGATAGCACTTTTAGGGGGAGTTAAGATGAGAAAAGCGTTTCTATTATATAGTGTGGTTTTTGTCATTTTACTAGTCAGCTGTGATTCATCGAACGGTGCTTCTGATCACTCAGTTCTAAATAATGAGGTAGATAATTATGAGGTTACCCAGACATATGCTGAGACAGCTCAAGGGGATTTTGTTTTCCGCCTTGTTAGTGGACGGGAGGAGTATCAGGAAGGGGAAAGTGTGCAGCTCTATGGGGAAATAGAATACGTTGGTGAAGAACCTATGTAACCATCGTTCATGGTTCCCCAGTTGTAAGTATGAATTTTGAAGAGCGGGTGAGGGACTATTTTATTGGAAGTATGGTAAAAGAAATCGCGGAGTTTACTGAACTTAAACAAGGGAAGCCCTATCGAGAGAAATAAAGTAAAAATACTTCATTTGCCAGTTTGGAGCAGAAGTCAGGTGCGTACGATCAGTTTTTCCAAGACTTTATGGATCGCGATGCCTTTCCAGCTGGATATTATGTTGTGAACGGGACAGCACAATTCTCAGTAGATGGCGAACATTATAACATAGAGGCTAAGATAGATTTTAAAGTGTTGAAGTAAGAATTTGGTGCCAGGCACTTGTCTAATTTTGTCGGTGCCTGGCACCGAATTCTTTGGGAGGAAATTTTTGGTTTTTGTCGAATAGGTATCGTGTGGAGGGGATTTTCTGTGAAAAGGGGATATTTATGACGTCGAATCAATTTGTAAAAGCTGCTTATTCCTTTATTAGTGAAGCGTTAATCATCTTTTTACTCATACTACCTGTTTTGTATTTCTATGATGAAGTGATCCCTTATTGGGGTTATTTAGGTATTGCATTTCTTGCATGCTTTCTATTTAGTTTCATTTCAATAAAGAACTTAAGTAATACACTATACCTAATTGCAGCTCCAATTCTACTCGTTCTTTTTATGTTTATAGGCCTTCCAATATTTTTAAGCTTTATAGTAACAGCACTATGGATTTGGAGATATGTATGGATGAGAAGTGGAATGGTATTAATCCATCCAGTTTCATATATTTCTTTTACGATCTTATTGAGCTTGATGATGCTGCTCGTGACGAAGGAATCGTACATCATTGTTTATCTGTTAGTACAGTTCTTCGTGATTGTCTTTGGGAATAGCTTGAGCCATATCGTTGAAATGAAAAGAGATGAACGAAAACAAGTAAATTACGGAATGGGGTTATATTTTTTCCTAGCTTTGATCATCGGTTCTATTAGTGCGTATTGGATTCTCCAACGACCAATTGTATATTCTCTATTAACCGGAGCAATGGATTTTGTTTTTTCTGTTGTCGGTAGATTTGTAGGATTATTTCAATTCCTAGAAGATCAAAAGTTTGGTGAAGATAAGGAGCAGTTGGAAATTGATAATGGAACGGCAGCTTCTTTTGGTGCCGATCCGAATCAACCCGGACCACTTTCAGGGGACAGAATATCTAGTGGAAGCAATTGGATTTGGCTAGTTCTAGCAATTATCACACTCCTTTTTTTGACCTACCTTTGGAAAAAAAGAAAAATCTTCGTACGTAAACAAAAACTGAATAATGAGGATTCAGTTACCGTCCATCAAAAAGAAAATAACACCAAATCTAGTTTTAAACGGAAACGGAGAAGGTTTACAGAACCACAGCATGTCATCCGTAAGCTAGTATATCGCTTTGAAAAGAAAACCTTACATACCAAATATGAAAGAAAATCGTTTGAAACATTAGAGGACTGGCTAAACCGAATTGGAGTCACGTCTTATCTTCATGCGTACCAAAAGGTTAGGTATGGAGAGCAGCCAGTTAGTGAACAGGAAATTACAGGACTAAAACAAGAGCTTAAAATAATAGAGAGAAAACTTGGTGGGACAGGGGGACAGGAAAGTTGACCCAATAGTCAGAGGGGGGGACAACAAACCTGTCCCCCTGTCCCGCTTCTCTTGTCTCTCAGCGAATGATCCCGTCTCCTTCCGCATATGAGTAATTATCAAGGAATTTGTGGAGGAGCTTATGAAACGGTTATCATTACCAGTTATCTTGTTTGTTATCTATATTTTTCTGTTGTATTTACATGTTTATAAGAATTTTAGCTAGATCCTTAAGAAATGGTACTTTCCTTTCTGTGTGAAATCTTCTTTAAATAATGTACAAAATATCTCTTCTTTATCCCTCCTGGGACAGGGGGACAGGAAAGTTGACCCAGTAGACAGAGGGGGGACAACAAACCTGTCCCCCTGTCCCTTTTTTTCGAATAAATGGACTTTCTTTTGCATACGAATGGTGGTAAAAAATGATTGGAGGTGAACGTCATGGCATCTAGATCTAAGTTCAAGGATCCTGGTTTGATTTTAACGGTTGTATTGGTTCTCTATGCTATTTTTGTTTTTGCTTGGTGGCCGACAGATATTTATCTTGCAGGGATTTCCTTGGTTGGATGGTTGATGTTTATTGGATTGTTCTTCTGGTTTTTACTAGCAATTATTTATTGTTTATGGATTGAAAAGATCGAACAAGGAAGAGAATAGACTTTTTCAAAAAAGGAGGGAGTTTACCATGCAAGTTACCGAAGCAATTATCTTATTCATTTACTTGATTGTCATGACTGTGATCGGGATTTATTTCTATCGAAGGGCACGTCAATCGGAAAGTGACTATTTTACAGCTGGACAAAGTATCAACACGTTTGTTGGGGCATTTGCCATTTTTGCAGCTGTTGCGAGTTCCAGTTCCTTGATGGGAGCAGTTGGGTCTGGGGTCGCTTTAGGTGTCCCATACTTTTTCACCTATGCTTTCGGGGTTATCGCCATTATGCCATTTGCGATGTTTCTCATTTCAGGACAAATCCGCCGTTCAGGTGCGAAAACCATGCCAGACTTTTTTAATCAGCGCTATGGAAAGTCGGTACAAATTGTATCCGCTGTCATTGTTGTTCTGGGAATGACATTTTACATGGTACCGCAGTTAACAGCTTCTGGACTGATCGGATCCTACGTACTAGGTATTGACTATACAACAGCGGTTATCGTACTTGGATTAGGGTTCACCCTTTATGCGGCACTAGGAGGCATGTGGGCGATCACCTATACAGATCTACTTCAAGGTGCCATAATGCTACTGGGTATTGTCGTTCTTGCTGCGTTTATTTTGGTAGATCATAGCGGACTCAGCGCATTGATTGATGATGCCCTTGCAGCAAGTCCATCTTTTGGGGATATTACCCAACCATGGATGTCGTATTTTGGGTTGTTTATTGCCTTCTTGTGGTTTGGAATTATATCTCCATCTGTGGTCATGCGGAATTTTGCTTCGCGTGATGCCAAAACAGCTCGTCGTTCAGCCATGTGGGCTTGTTTGTTGTATTTAACCTTATTCGTTTCCGGCTTTATGGTGACATCCGCCGGGGCAAGTCTAGGAATTATTGACACACTAGATAATACGGATATGATTTTTGTGTCTGTCATTGAGCAATATTTACCACCAATCTTAGGGGGGATCATGCTAGCTGGGCTAATGGCAGCAATTATGTCTTCAGCAGATGCGATGCTGTTGGCGATATCTGCAGGGATTGCACACGATATTTATAAAGGGCACATCAATAAACAAGCTTCTGAGCGATTTGTTACTGGGCTTGGGTTAGTTGTTATGATTGTCGCAAGTATTATTGGTGTCATTATTGCAATTGATCCACCAGGACTGATCGCGATCATGGTTGGTTGGGTCGGAGGATTTTTATTATCCTCGTTCGGATTTCCACTTGTGCTAGGTTTATGGTGGAAACGAGCCAATACGAAGGGGGCACTTGTTGGTATGGTCGGTGGGGCCGTTACGTTTTTAGTGCTAATTATTGGACAGTGGCTCCCAACAAATGCGGAACCGATTATCGGTGCTCCAGTATCATTACTATTAACGGTAATTGTTAGCTTAATGACCGAACCTCCATCAAAAGAAATACAAGATCGAGTGGATTATTATCATACCCATTTGGAAAAATGAACAAAAGAGGATGACGAATCATGAATATAGTAGAAAAGAAGAACGTTACCATACAACGGATAGGAGCAGGGGAAATTGTAAGTGAGGCGGAAGTCTATCAATCTGTTTATAAAAATCTTGGACTACGATATAAGTTAAATCGAGCCATTGATGAAAAACATGTGCGAGATTTTATGACGGAACGAAAATTGATTTATCATCCTTTTTGGGTTGCCAAAACACTTGTCATTGCCGAGCGACCACCTTTTCCTGCAAAAAAAATCCCAAACGTCATTTTTGTGGATGGCGTTTCTGGATACCGCGGTGTATTTTCCAAAGTCCCTCCAATGACGCAAGAAGAGGTGGAGCCTGATTCGCTCGTTCCCGTTCGAATTCCAGATGAAAAATCGGCTCGTAACTATGTAAAGGATGTACAACAAAAACAAATCAATCGTTCCTATGTATTGAAGAAACCGATCCATGAGATAAAGGAAATTTCACTAGACTACTTGCCTTTGTGGAAAGTCGTGGTGAAGAGTGAGTTAATCAGTGAAACATTTTATATCAACGCCAATACCGGCGAATCCGAGAAATATTTGAGTGGGACATGGGGACAGGAAAGTTGACCCCGCGCGGGACAACAAACCTGTCCCCCTGTCCCTTTGTCCCCCTGTCCCTTGTAATAAGGCAAATGTACAAATCGCGAACTATCTGCATAGGATATTTTGACAAAATGTAGAAAGGAATGGAATTTCATGTATTATGTAACCTATGTACCTGTTTATCCATATTCGCTACCACCTGAATATTCCTATGAAAGACAATCAATGTACTGGCCTCCCCAGAATGTTACTGATTCCGCAAATTCACCACACTTCTATCAAAACAATATGGAACGAAGAGATTACGGTTCAAGTCCGTTTGTAGTCAATATCGATCAAGCTACAAGACAAAACAACACATTCCGTACGGCGATTTGGACTGGGACTCACCTTCAAGTTACCTTAATGAGTATTGATGTTGGAGACGATATCGGCCTGGAGGTTCATCCAGACGTGGATCAGTTCTTGCGAGTGGAAGCTGGACAGGGGATTGCTCGTATGGGAGATACCAAGGATAATTTAACGTTTGAAAGACGTGTTCAAGATAATGATGCAATTATGGTGCCTGCTGGTAAATGGCATAATCTCATCAATACTGGAAGCACCCCATTGAAAATTTACTCGATCTATGCACCGCCAGAGCATCCATTTGGCACTGTTCATCGAACAAAAGCAGATGCGATGGCTGCAGAAGAAAATCAATAAGCATTACCGAATTAAGTTAACCCCCTTTACCCGTAGAGGGGTTTTTCTTTTTTTCCTAAATTAGAATAATTTTATTTAAGAAGATATAAATCAATGAATTCCTTCATAAAATTTAATGAAAAGGAGGGACTGAGTTGTGAGCAAGAAACACCAAGGAAATGAGAACACCAAAAATAAACAGTTGAACCTCTTTCGTGTGGATGATCGGGGCAAAAAAATGACAACGAATCAAAGTCTCAAGGTATCCGAGGATGAGTTCTCCTTAAAGGCTGGGGAACGTGGCCCAACATTAATGGAGGACTTTCATTTTCGTGAAAAAATGACGCATTTTGATCATGAACGAATTCCTGAGCGAGTTGTTCATGCGCGTGGATTTGCAGCTCATGGGGAATTTCAGGTATATGAAAGCATGCGAAAATATACAAAGGCAAAATTTTTACAGGATCCAACAGTGAAAACACCTGTGTTTGTACGCTTTTCCACTGTCGTTGGGTCGCGCGGATCTGCGGAAACGGTTCGTGATGTGCGTGGGTTTGCGACAAAGTTTTATACCGAAGAAGGAAATTATGATTTAGTTGGAAATAATATTCCGGTCTTTTTTATCCAAGATGCGATTAAGTTTCCAGATCTCGTACATGCGATAAAGCCGGAGCCGCACAATGAAATTCCGCAAGCAGCATCAGCGCATGATACGTTTTGGGATTTTGTTGCGAATAATCAAGAAACTGCACATATGGTCATGTGGCTGATGTCTGATCGAGCAATTCCGAGGAGTTTTCGGATGATGGAAGGGTTTGGGGTACATACCTTCCGACTGGTGAACGAACAAGGAGAAGCATTTTTTGCGAAATTCCATTGGAAGCCAAAACTAGGCACCCACTCGCTTGTCTGGGATGAGGCACAAAAAATAGCTGGAGATGATCCCGATTTCCATCGACGGGATTTGTGGGAGAATATCGAGAAAGGAAATTATCCCGAATTTGAGTTAGGGGTTCAAATCATTCGGGAAGAAGATGAATTTATGTTTGATTTTGATATATTGGATGCAACAAAAATTTGGCCTGAGGAAATTGTTCCCGTCCATCTGATTGGAAAAATGACATTGAATCGGAATGTCGATAATGTCTTTGCGGAAACGGAACAGGTGGCATTTCATCCAGGCCACGTCGTACCCGGTATTGATTTTACCAATGACCCATTGCTACAGGGGCGTTTATTTTCCTATACCGATACCCAGCTTATTCGACTTGGTGGACCGAATTTCCATGAGATCCCAATTAATCGTCCGGTTTGCCCGTTTCATAATAATCAGCGCGATGGGTATCACAGGCAAACGATTAATCAAGGCAAAGTAAGCTATCATCGAAACTCACTAGCAGGAAATACACCAACACCAGTACCTGAAGAAGAAGGTGGATTCAAGCATTACCAGGAAAAAGTCGAAGGGCGAAAAATCCGTAGTCGAAGCGAAAGCTTTAAGGATCATTTCTCACAGGCAACCTTGTTCTGGAATAGCATGACAAAACCGGAAAAAGAACATATTATTGATGCATTTAGCTTCGAGTTAGGGATGGTAAAAAGTGAATCGGTAAGACAGCAGGTAGTGGATATGTTTGCACATGTAAGCCTTCCGTTAGCGACAACCGTAGCAAAAAATATCGGCGTTCGCGCTCCAAAAGGTGGCGGATCCCATGTAACGACATCGTCCCCTGCATTAAGCCAGGAATATACGAAAAAAAGTGCCGCAACTCGTAAAGTTGCAGTGATCATTACCGATGGATTTAATGGATCTGAAGTTGGATTTGTATTGAATGAACTGGTGAAAAGAGGTATGCAGCCTGAAATCATTAGCGAGTCCTTAGGGAAGATACAAGGCTCAGATGGGACATTGCTGGAAGTCAATTATACGTTTTTAACAGCTGATTCGGTTATCTTTGATGCAGTATATGTTGTGAGAGGTAGTAGTAAGCATAAGAAATTTAATAAGGATGCTGGTCTCTTTATCTATGAAGCTTTTTCCCATTACAAGCCGATCGGAGCCACTCATGAAGGGAAACAATGGCTGGAATCAAATGAAATGGGGCAAAGCCCTGGTGTTGTAATGGCAGATAATCTGAATTTGTTTGTTGAGGAATTTACCAAATCCGTTGCCCATCATCGCTTCTGGGAGCGGTAGGGAAGTTATTTTGGTTAAAGAGCGGAAAGAGGATCCACTTCTGTATTGATGTGGGTCCTCTTTTCGTCCAAAATAAGCGACATTCCCCTTTAAACAATCCAATCGATCCATTACAAATGAATAAAGGAGAGGTTCTTTTCAATCCGAATTCGGTAAAGGTTCAGTATTCGGACTTGTTCTTCGGTTAAGTTCGCTTTATCCCAATACATATGCATTAAGCTATAATCAAAAATTTCCTTTAATTTCACAAATAGTGGAAATCGATCTAACATCTCTGGTGATATTGTATTTTCTTCTTCATAACCAGCGAAAATTGCTTTCGTAATAGAACGCCCATAATCATCAATGTTGCCGTTACCAGCAAAGGAAAACTCCATTGCACTATAAATTGGAACAACTAAATCATAGAGATAAAAATGTTTTTCACAATCTTGAAAATCAATCATGGTTAACTTTTGTTCCTCATCTACCAATATGTTTTCTAACCACAGATCACCATGAATCAAACCATAGTTTTCGTTGTCCTTTGGTATTTTTTCAATGGAAGACAATACTTCTCCTGCAAGATCGCGAATTGTCTTTTCTTCCTTTGGAATATATTTAAAAAAGTCGTATTCCTCATTTTTATGCCAATCATGAATATTTTTCACCTGATGCGTGCTTTCGTATTGCTTAGACAAACGATGTAGTTTTCCGATTTGCCGACCTAAATTTTTAAAGATGTTGGCGTTCCATTGCTTCATTGGGGCGTGTATTCCGGGAGCTGCTTGATATAAGACGGTTAGAACTTCCTTATTATTAGGTAGGGGTATCTTCTCGACTAGTTTTCCATTTCGAGAGGGAATCGTTGGGGATACCCCTAATCCGCTGTTGTATAGGAAGTTGGTATAATTTACTTCTTCTACTTGTTCTTCCTCCGTTTTATAGTTTGTTATTCTTGCAAAGTATGTCCCTTGCTTAGCGGTACACCGAAACATTTCATCCGTTACGGGTTCCACTTTCGTAAAATCGACTAGATATTGTTCATTCAATTTTTCTAAAATCTTATTTTCTGCCATTTGATTTCGTCCTTTCGTAATCAAGTGTTTCTAGTTTTCTATGAAAAAAGTACGAAAATGGCTGGTTTATAGTTTAAAGAACATGATACATTCTCCTTTATAGTAAGGTGATGACGCTATCATTTATTCTACCACATTTTTCTTATAATTCATTTGAAATTTCTGAATTATGTTGAGGAAGTCCATTCGCTGACAATTCGGCTTTGTAGAGCGACTTTATTGAACATTAATTCCATGAAGTGATAATCTTAAGATAATAAAAGGGAGGGGTGTTCGAATGCAAAATTCTATACCAGAGGTTACGCTTCATGATGGACTGACAATTCCGAGGGTAGGACTAGGTACATACCAACTGAAAGGGAACGAAGGGGTTCAGGCGATTACGAGTGCCATTGATTCTGGTTACCGTTTGATCGATTCCGCATATAATTATGAAAATGAAGGCACGGTAGGAGAAGCGGTAAGACGTAGCGCGGTGTCGCGTGAAGAATTAAGGATTACTTCCAAGTTGCCAGGGAGGTATCAGACATATGAAAAGGCGATTCCTACGATTCAAGAATCGTTGTATCGCGCTAATTTGGACTACTATGATTTGTATTTGATCCACTGGCCAAATCCAAAGCAAGACCATTATGTAGAAGCATGGCAAGCATTGATTGATGTGAAAAAGTGGGGGCTTATTCGTTCGATTGGGGTGTGTAATTTCTTACCAAAACATATCGAGCGTCTGGAAAAAGAAACTGGTGTAAAACCAACGATTAACCAGATTGAGCTACACCCATTTTTTAATCAGGAAAGCCAACGGAAATGGCATGAGGAAAAGGATATTGTTACCGAGTCTTGGAGTCCGTTACTTCGAGCTAGGGATCTTTTGGAAGATGAAACGATCAAGCAACTAGCTGACCAACATCAGAGATCAGTATCGCAAGTTATTTTGCGCTGGCATTATCAGCTTGGTGCTGTTTCTATTCCAAAATCAGCATCTCCTATGAGGCAAAAGGAAAATATCTCTATCTTTGATTTTTCATTAAACGAAGAGGAGATGCGTATTATTTCAAGCTTAACACGCCCTGATGGTCGTATTAATGATCAGGATCCAGCTGTATACGAGGAATTTTAAGTCAAACGAGGACACGGGGGCGTTTAACAATCCCGTGTCGTCGTTATTAGTATTCAATCTCATCAAAATCCTTCGGTTGAGGAGTTGGACGCTGTTTTTTCACTTCGTTTTCCGTCGATATTTCTTTGTTGATTTCTTGATAAGCCTTTACTTTTCCAAATCGTTCCTTAGCATTGGTCTGTTTCTTTTCTTCACTCATTGGATTCTTCCTTTCCTATTGACTCTCATTATAATTTAGGTTTTGTGATAACCATTTAAATTATTCGGATCTCAATATCCTTCATTTACCTCTAGCATGATGAAGTAAAAAATGATATCCTATTTGATAATTTAATCAAAAATAGATGGGGAGGAACATGATGAGAAGTGTTACTTTATTGAATATATATGATCATCCAATTACCCAAAAATATGTTAGACGTTCAGGGATGGCACATGCAATATCTGTGGCTTATCATGCCTTTCACCTCGCGAAAGAATATCATATTAATCCAGATTCAGCTGCCAAGGCAGGTTTTTTGCACGACATTGGACATTATGAATGGTATCGTAACGGCGAGTGGGATTATGATGACTATCGAGAGTACGATATCCATCCAATAAAAGGAGCGGAACGTGCGCATAAATTACTTGTGCGATTAGGGGAAGACAAACGTGTAGCAAAGGAAATTTCCCATGCCGTTTTGTTTCATACCGATTCTGCGCTTCCAAAGGGGGATTTCCAGTTAAGTACGTTGCAGCATATTGTCCACCTTGCTGATGAAAAAGACAAGCAACCTGGTAATACGCATCATTACCGAGCGATCGATAAGGAAAAAGAACGAAGTCTTGTTATGGAACTTGATCAAAAGATTGAAGCGTTGTTTCAGAAGCAACAGATGACGCGTAAAGGCTGATTGATGATCATGCATATTTCTTTTCTCTATTCCTCAAAATAAAGGGAATGAAGGAGGGAAAAGCATGGCAAAACGAACAAAGAAAAACGATGCAGCCCAAAAGAATAAACAAGGATTTGACGCTAGTAAGCAAGACACTGAGTTTGCAAAAGAATATGGTAGTGCAAAAGCAAACAAAGCACACAAAGAAGAAGCCAAACAAAGAAGAGCAGATAACTGGGAAATATAAATAAAGAAGGTGCCAGGCACTTGTCAATTTTTGACAAGTGCCTGGCACCTATATACAAGGGGGGGCATGGATGCCGTATTGTGAAGTGAGTAAGGCGAAGATTTATTATGAGGTAATTGGGGAAGGAACACCAATGATTATGGTTCATGGATTTGGACTTGACCACCGAATTATGAAAGGGTGCATGGAGCCGATATTCCAGCAAAGATCAGATATACAAAGAATCTACTTTGATCTCCCTGGTATGGGAAAGACGAAAGATTACGATCGAATTCATCATGCAGATGATATGTTAGAAGCGGTTTTAGAATTTATTCATTCCATTATTCCGAATCAGTCTTTTTTACTAGCTGGTGAGTCTTATGGTGGCTATTTGGCAAGAGGGGTAATGGTCAAGCAAAAGGAAAAGGTAGCCGGACTTGCTCTCCTATGTCCAGTCATCAAACCAAAAAAACAGGAAAGAGTTTTACCACCGCATACCATCTTATATAAAGATGAATCGCTCCTATCTCGCCTTTCACAAATGGAAAAGGAAAAGTACCTTTCCGAAAATGTCGTTTTAAATGAAAAAAATTGGCACCGGTATAAAAATGAAGTTTATGTTGGTTTTCAAAAGGCTAATCAAGATTTCCTCACTAGAATCGAAAAAAACTATGGATTAACTTTTTCAGTTGATGAGGGATTTTATGATAAGCCAGTCGTGTTTATAGTAGGAAAGCAGGATTCAGTTGTCGGCTACAAGGATGCTTTTCACATTCTAGATCATTATCCACTAGGAACCTATGCTGTATTGGATCGAGCCGGTCATTACTTGCAAATTGAGCAAGATGAATTATTTGTTAAGCTTATCAATGAGTGGCTGGACCGAATAGAAACTGAGACTAGCAAGTTTTCCAATTCAAAGTAGATAAATGGAATGACAATTGGGTATCTTAAGGATGAAGGAGGGGTACGATGGTTAACCAAGACTTCGACAAGTTCATCAAATACCAAAAGAAAGAAAAAGCGATTTACCCTGGTCATCCGAAGCGTGGGGAAAAAGCAAGTGGAAAAATGTCCGATCGTAAAGTCTCGACCGAGCATCCGGGTGCAACAGGGCGAGATATTGAATAAGAGAAATTGGGTGAGGCGTAAACTCACCCGATTTTTTCATGGAGTTAGAATACATACTTTGGATGTACTGGTTGAATTAGGAAAAGATATAGACATCTAAGTATCCTAGTAGGTGTTATGAAACATGAGTCAGGACATTATTCACTACATCATTTTATTTAGTGCTATTACGATTAATGGAATGGGATGCATGTATATCCTGCGAAAAAACGTCAAGCGATATGGGATGATTTTTTTCTTGAGTATTTTGGCAGCGATAATCTTATGTCTATTGTTTTATTGGATGGGATTTTATCGATATGTATTGCCCATTCAACACGTTTTACCAGCAGTAGCAATAAGTTTTAGCTTTTTGGTTTTACTTGTGATTCGATACCGCCCAAGAAATAATACTTTTCCATTCTTTTTTATCCTAACGACAAGTATTTTTTCGATCGAAGTTCTATTGAAAGATTACGTTGGTTTTATTCACTTTCGAAACGGGTGGGATTATTGGGATTCCTATTCCCTTTACTGGGTATATGCAAGGTTATTTAATCATATCGGTGTCTATCTTGTTCCATTTGAGTTTCGTAATCCGGTAGATCACAACAAAAAGATGTATTGGTGGTTGTTCTATCTTCTAATCGTTTACTTTTGTGTAGGTGTTTATGTATTGCATAAGGGCTGGGATCATTTCTTTTAACTGGTCAGGGATTTCTTCTCGTGGAGGAAGAAGTAATTCCTGACTATTTTTTGCTTATTTCCTATGCGGGTTCACGCATTTAAAGGACGTTATCAGGCAATTACGACCAAGCATCAGGATGTTTCATAGCCGAACGAATTCGATAGATGAACTGAGTTAGTTCGACATTTTTTGAATTCACTTATTATTCTTGAATCTTTTTTCTTTTCCGAATCGTATCCTTTACAGAAGAACTTTGGAAACATATGAGTGAAGGAATACTTGCGTGCTAGTTTAATATGGTTATAGAAACGGATAGTAAATAGGATTGAAAAAGGGGGGGACCTCATGCTAGCTAAATTACAAGTTAGTCCGATTAATTCATATATTGATGAGGAAGTGAACATAAAGGTAATGGGGTGTATGGAAAATACGGAGGTATCTATTTATGCAACAACCTTTGATGAAACACAAAAGAAGTTTACTTCCTACGCAACGTTTATTGTGCCTTCAGATAGAATTGTAGATGTAGCCACGCAAAAGCCTGTTAAAGGTACGTATGACACAGTAGACGCATCGGGTTTGTTTTGGTCAATGATGCATACTGAATCGAAATGGGATGACTATTATGAGAAAAAAAACTCTAATAAAGTATCGATAACACTAGTTCTAAAAGTAAATGGAATAGAACAGGATTCGTTAACCATTCAACGCTTTTTTTATAGGGATGAGGACGTAACCAAGGAAACTGTTGCACATCAAAATATTGTTGGGACAGTTTTTCATCCAAAACAGAAAGGAACTTTTCCAGCAGTTATCGTACTTAGTGGATCAGATGGTGGAATGCAGGAACATGCTGCAGCTTTACTGGCTTCAAAAGGCTACACAGTGTTAGCTCTTCCCTATTTTGGTAGTGAGGAAGGAGTACCAAATAATCTTGAAAATATCCCTTTAGAATACTTTCAAGAAGCAACCGATTGGTTACGAGAGCATCCAGCTGTTAATGGAAACATTAGTTTAATTGGTTATTCAAGAGGTGGAGAACTTGCACTCCTTTTAGGGGCAACATTTGACTCCTATAAATCAATTATTGCTGGAGTTCCGAGTGCTTATATAACAGCCGGAATGAAGAATGGTATATTTGCGCCAGTTCCGTCCTGGGTGTTCCAACAGAAACCATTACCATACCTGAAGTTTACTTATCGTTTCTCATCCATGGTTGCTATCTTAAAGAATTGGATAGTAAGGAGACCAATTTCTTATTTATCAATTTGGGACAATTCCCTCAAGAACGAGGCAGGATTTAGCGAAAACCGCATTGCTGTAGAGGATATTCATGCTCCGTTGCTGTTGATTACTGGCGATGATGATCAACTATGGCCGTCAAGTCTTTATGTCAAGATGATTGAAGACAAATTAAAGCACTCAAAGACTACCCATCAAAATCGTTATCTATATTATGATAATGCTGGCCATTTTTTATCCTTTCCATATAGCTTTGTTAATCTTCCTGCTCAGGTATACATGAATGTTGGAGGCGGAATGACGATGACATTTGGCGGGTCAAAAGCGGCAAATGCAAAAGCTTCTAGAGATTCCTGGCTTAAAATCCTAGATTTTTTGGCTGAAAACGCATAAAGAAATACCACGGATGAAGTGGGAGTTAGAAATTATGAAGCCGATTAATTTTTATATTGGTGCGGGCCTTACAAGATATTTCATCCTTGTTAAATATGATGTTAATTTTTTGGAATATTATGTTACTATTAAATTAGAAATTTAGATTCAGAGAAATGATGAACGATAAGGAGCTTTAAAAGGAACGTATCCTTTTTTCTCAAAGGAGCACATGAGATGGTATATAATGTAAAAATGCCTGGGGCGTTTTTAGTTAACCTCATATTATTTGTAGTGTTATGGAATATATTTGACACGTTTTCTAGTCACTTAGTCATCTTTTTGTCCGCAATGATAATTGCTATATTGTTAGGTTCTATTAGACGCAGATGTGCGATATACGAGAATCAGTTTGTACATGAGATCTTATTTAATAAGAAAGTGATTCTTAAAAGGATAATCGATCCGCAACAGATGAAACAATTAAAATTCATCCGTGTTGGCTGGGCGAAAAAAGGTGTCAAGATCAAAGTTGAAAAGGCTTTTCCTATTAAACTGGAAGAAATGGAGCCTGATAATGGGTATGAACATTTAATGGAATTTGCAAAAGAGAACGGTGTATCAATCGATAAGACACGAGATTATTCCATTTTAGAAAGGATGAATAAGTAATGGTAAATCCAATAAAAAACAAGGTCAACACGATTTTCGTTCATGTAACGGATTTGAAGCGCTCCGTAAAGTGGTATAGTCAATTACTCAATCAGGAAGTGGAGCTGGAAACTGTTTCTAATCCTGTCTATAACATCCCAATGAACCAGTATACCGGATTAACCTTAGATGCAGGTCCTAAAGGGGTTACCAAACAAATTCAACCTTCTAAAAATCCCCTGTTCAATTTTCACACAGACGACATTCAGCAAGCTTATGACTATATTTTAGAATTAGATTATCGAGTGGAATCTGAAATTGTAACGTTTGATGATTTTGCATTTTTTACAATTAGTGACCCAGATGGAAATGTCATTATGATTTGTACGGGATGATTTATTGCGTTATAAACCATGTATAAATGAGGTGTTCAAATTGAAAAAATATATTATTTTTGCTGTTAGTTTTGTTGTGTTGTATGCGTTATTTCAGGTTCTGTCAGGGATGGTTCTAACCTATATATATACACCAGACCTAGAAGAAGCTTGGACTAAGAGTGGAAATCTATCTCAAGAGGCTGTTCTCCTAAGTGATCGTCAATCGTTATTACTTCCATTTATTTTTGCCTTTGTTTCCGCTAGCCTTGCTTATTTCATCCCGCAGAAAACTTCAAAAAACGCTTCAAGCAACTAATTGTTCTCTAAATTAAAGAGGTGAGCTACATATGGGAAAATGGGACGTTCAATTATTGGAATTTACCCAAATGCATGATAACTTCCTATTGGATTGGCAACAGGCAATGGTATCAGGTGATACCACTGCTTTGGAAAGAATGAGTGATGATTATTACGTAGCGTTTTTTAATGGGGGCAACGAGAAACCTTACTTGTTCAATAGGGAGGAAGCGGTGCGTGGAATGCAACAATCTGTAAAACAAGTAATGGGAGCTAAGAAAAAATTCGAAAATAGAATAATTCGTATGAAGGATAGTAAAAGTGCTGTAGTATTTTATGAGCAAGTAATAGAAAAGAATGAACACGTTTTGGCAAGGTTATTTACGATTGAAAGCTGGGAGCTGCAGGCTGGGAAATGGGTGATCGTGAAAGAAGTAGAAGAGCCAATTAGTTAAGGGTATTTCTGGTGAAAACGTTGGGAGCTTTAGTAGGATCATTTAAAAATTTCCATGGAGGGATGGTTATTTTAAAAGGAAAGATTATATTTCTATTCATGTTGTTAAGTCTGGTTGTTTTTGGTTGTTCGCCGGAATCAGGGAATTCTTCAGATGAGAATACTACTATGATAAAGACTGTTTTAACGGAGCAATTAACTGGTCCAGACGAGCGTTTTATCGAACTAGTAGAAGATCCCGCAAATGTTACGGTTATTGGGGAAGGAAAAACATTCGACTCACAAACAAATACAGAACTGGAGCTCTATCTAGAAGAAACTTATAAATCTTATTTTACTGAAAATTTCTATGACACCTTTATTGGTTTGTACGCAATTAATTTCCAAGCAGCATTATTCAACAATAACTATGAAATGAATGTCGAAAGTATTGACACCAAAAAGAATCGTTCAATAGAAGGTGCATACGATTTTACTGTACATGTCACTTACAAACAAAAAGATCAAGAAGCGAAAGACGCAGAATTATCGGGGAGAGCCTATATATACGAAGAAGGTAAAATAGCAGATTTAATGTTTGCAAAAGATAATGATTTACCGGATGAGTTAAAACAATAAATATGAGTGTATTTTAGGGGGATGAAAATTTGAGCTTTAAAATTCGCGACATGAGAAGAGAAGATATAGAAAACGTTCAAGACGTAGCTAAAAAGAGTTGGAATGCAACATATGAAGGGATCATTCCTAATAGGATTCAAGAAAATTTTTTAAACGCTGCCTATAGTGACGAAAGGATGGAACAACGGTTAAGTGGGTCTTATCTATTTGTTGCTGAAGTAGAAAACAAGATTGTTGGTTTTGCTAATTTCTCACCGGTTCAACGCAACGGAAAAGTAGAGTTAGGCGCAATCTATTTATACCCAGAGCACCAAGGCAAGGGGATAGGAAGTGCGTTCTTACAAGAGGGTATTCAGAAGATAGATGGCATTAGAGAAATATATATTAACGTGGAAAGAGATAATACGATAGGAAAAAACTTTTATGAAGCGAAAGGGTTTAAGCTAGTAGAAGAATTCGATGATAACTTTGATGGCCATATATTGAAGACTTTGCGTATGGTTTTAGCTGTTGGTTAGTAGTATGAAACGAAACGCTTTTAGTTTAGGAGGATTTGATGGAGAAGATTATTTATCGGGAAGAAACTAGTTTATTTCCATATATGGTTATTACTTTTCTCTCTATCGTAACGTTTCGAAAAATTGATAGAGTAGAGAAACGAAGAATCGAGCTAAAAGAAGAAATAGATCAAGAAAAAGATAAGGTTTAAGGGGAAAAGGAGAGAACGGATGAAAACAGTTGCTGTTTATTGTGGTTCAAGTACTGGAGTAGATCCAATCTATATGCAGGAAGCGAAACGACTCGGAGAAGTATTGGTGGAAAATGGTCTAGATCTCGTTTATGGAGGTGCTACTGTTGGCTGCATGGGCGCTGTAGCAGATGCAGTGATGGAAGCTGGTGGAAAAGTGATCGGTGTTATTCCAGAGAAGCTTAGAAACGTTGAGATTGCGCACCACGAACTAACGGAGTTACATGTAACGAAAGATATGCATGAGCGAAAGTCATTAATGGCGGAATATGCCGACGGATTCATTGCGATGCCTGGTGGTGCAGGTACTTTAGAGGAATGGTTCGAAGTATTTACTTGGGCACAGCTAGGTTATCATCTCAAACCATGTGCTTTACTAAATATAAATGACTATTATTCTCCACTACTAGCGCTATTAGATCACATGATTGAGCAAGGGTTTATGAAGCCTGCCTATAAAGACCTCATTGTTTTTGAACACGATCCTGTCCTGCTAATTAATCAACTAAAGGATTACAAGGGTGACTATATACATAAGTGGTAATGTGTAGGAATATAAACGGGTAAGGAAAAACGCACTTTTAAAGGTGCGTTTTTTTTTGGCTGCATACGTGTAAGCTTCCTATTTTGCTTAAGTAGAGGAAGGGAACAACTAGATGGGGAATTTCCACTAACTACTGGGACAAGGAACCTGTCCCCACGACCCGTCCGCCCGACCCGTCAAAATCTTTACAATTGTTTACAAAATTAATGTTCATTTATGAAACTTTCTCCTATATAATTCGTAAGTAGGTTGAATACGTTACCAGGGGGAAAGTTTTTTTATGTTGAAATTTATTTTGAAGAGAAAGATCTTAGTTAGTTTGGTTACCGTGTTAATCATTATTTTAGGGGGGTATTCCTTAACAAAGCTTGACCAGGTGTTATTACCAGAGGTTGAGTTTGATCAGGCTTATGCGATTATCAGTGCGGGTGATATGTCGGCAGCGGAAGTTGAACGAACGATCACCAATCCGCTGGAGCAACGCATTCAGGGGATTGATGGAGTAGAGGATATTGACTCAACAACCGCTATTGGACAGAGCTCGATATACATAATGATTGAGTCAGGTCGAGGAGAAGATGTTTCGAAAGAGGTATCTTCTGTTGTGCAATCGGTGACAGCTGATATTTCTGGAATCACAGAAGTATTAACAGATCAAGTGGGTACGACACAGGATTATGAATTTTTCCTAGATATCTCCAACGGTGATATGGATGAAATGACAAAGTTCGCCGAGGAAGTACTAGAACCTCGAATTGAGAACTTGAAAGAAGTTAGTGATGTTTCTTTAATGGGAAACCAGAACTATGAAGTGGCGATAGAATTTGACCGAGAAGCTATTTTGGAACATGCACTTGATGTTTCTCAGGTTGTTTCCGTTATTCAAGAAGCAAATACAGAAGCAACACTTGGAGAATTATCAGAGGAACAAGATGAGCCAACGATAAGATGGCAAAGTCAAGTTGGTTCTGTAGAAGAAGTGGAGAACATTCAGGTCCCAACTCAGACAGGATTTGTAGACCTTGATGAGATTGCTAGTGTCTCATTACAGCCATTAAGTTCTTCATCTTATGTCTGGAAAAATGGAACAAAAGACTTTATTTTTGCCCAAGTGGGACGTTCTTCAAACACCACACAAATTGAATTAGCAGAGGCAATACGTGCAGAGATAGCAGATATCCGGGAAGAAGGGCTTGTCGATGGCTTTCAATTAAATGAGCTAGTGGCACAGGCCGATTATATTGAGGATTCGATAAATGGTGTCACAAAAAATATTATTATTGGTGGGATTTTAGCAATCGTTATCCTATTGCTATTTCTCCGTAATATTCGAGCAACAACCATTATTAGTATTTCCATACCTACATCGATCTTGCTCACATTTATTACGATGTGGCTGCTCGATTATAGCTTTAACATTCTAACCTTAATCGGATTAGGACTTGGGATTGGAATGATGGTAGACTCAGCCATTGTTATTTTGGAGTCGATTTATCGAAAAAAAGAAGAAGGACTCGAAGCAACAAAAGCAGTTATCGAAGGAACCAAGGAAGTTGCAACTGCTGTTATCGCATCCATGCTAACTACGATTGTTGTATTTTTACCGATTGGAATTATGGGGGGAGAAGTTGGCCAGATGATGATCTTGTTATCTGTCGTTGTAGCGACAACACTGATCAGCTCGGTTGTTGTTTCCTTTACACTAATTCCATCCCTATCAGAAAAATTCTTAAAGCTTCGTAACAAGAAAAAGAAAAGAGAGTCTAAGATTATAAGTAGTTATGGGAATTTCGTTGCATGGATTGTGAAGAAAAAGCGTCATAGCTTTGCGGTAATCGGTTTGTTCTTTGTTTTATTGATCGGTTCGCTATTTTTGATACCAAAAATTCCAATGAACATTATGCCAGATATGTTAAATCGCTACTCGGAGCTATTTATAGAAGTGGAACCTGGTTTATCGGTAGAGGAGAGGGAAGAACTAGCGGCATCCATTAACGAGACATTGGTGGATATTGAGGATGTAGAATCCAACCACCTTATAGATGAGAGTGGTTCCTACTTTGCGTTAATCAATATGACCAAGGATGATGACATTACCAGGGAGCAAGAGGAAGTAAATGACGAGATCTTACAATCGTTACGTGATTTATCCGAGGATACCGCAATAACGAATGTTCAAAGTATGATGTCGGTAAGTGCGGGATACCCTGTGCAAATACAAATTTCAGGAGAGGAATTTGATCAACTGCAAACACTTGGTGAAGAGTTTGGCGCAGAGCTAGAACAAATTGATGGCATTGAAGCAGTAACAACATCGATTGATCGTACATCATTTGAAAAAGTCATCCGTCTAAATCATGATGCGATTGAGGAGGCTGGATTGTCTGATAGTCAAATTAGACACTTCGTACATCAAGCATTTTTAGATATGCCAGTCGGAGAAGTAAAAGTCGATGATGACAATATTCCATTAATGGTGAAATGGGATGAACAGACAACAACGGAAGCATCCTTATTAGACTTAGAGGTGCAAACAGCAACTGGTGAAGAGCCATTATCTGAGTTTGTGGAGTTAGAAAGTGTTGCTGTTCCAAATGAAATTTCCCACCATAATGGAGAGCGATATATTACAGTTTCTGCAGATACAAGTGGAACGGACTTAGGAACAGTAAATCGTGACGTACAAAACTTACTAGAGGATTTTGAAACGCCAACTGGATATACGATTGACGTTGCAGGCGATTTAGAAGCACAACAGGAATTAATGATGGATATGGTATTAATCTTGGTTATTTCCATCTTCTTGGTTTACTTAGTAATGGCTGTCCAATTTAATCATTTCTCTCAGCCGTTTATTGTAATGTCGGTTATTCCGATGACAATTGTTGGTGTCATTCTTGGATTGTTCATTACCCAATTAGAGTTAAGTGTCATGTCTGGTATGGGGGTAATCATGTTAATTGGGATTGTGTTGAATAATGCGATCTTACTAATTGATCGAGCCAACCAACTGCGACGAAAAGAGATGGATCTCGTTGCGTCGATTTCAGAGGCAGGGAAAAATCGTATTCGTCCGATATTCATGACAACTCTTACGACAACAGGAGGAATGCTTCCACTTGCACTTGCTTCTGGATCAGCTGGAAATTACCAAGGACCAATGGCAACTGCAATTATCTCTGGCTTGCTATTTGCTACACTAATTACGTTAGTACTTGTCCCAGCTGTATACCGAATTTTCTATAGCTTTGGAAATGGTGTTCGTAACCTGTTTAAACGTAAGAAAAAAGAATCAAAGAAATTAAAGGATTTGGCAGGCTAAATTAGCGGATAATTTGTTGTAAGATAACGGAATACACGGTAGATAAATAATAAGATAAGTAGTTCTACTCCTAGGGAAATCCGAGCGATTCGAAATTTTCAAGTTCGCTTGGATTTTCTTTATGGTTTTCGTAGCATGATGCAACACAGGAATAGCACATGAATGATTCGTAAAGGATTGAGGGAAAAATTATCACGATAGATTCTAAGTATGAAACAGAGAAATGAGCCGAAAGAATATCGGCTCATTTTATCCTTTAATATAGCTTTTTACACACTTACTGGGTAGCCCGCCAATTCGTACAACACACGTCCTAAAGTGGGATTTTTTCAAATCATTCTACCTAAGCTAGTCTCCCGTACCAATTTTTTTCACGAATTTTGTTAGCCAATAAGAGGGAAATACAACTCCAAGATCGATGAGGAATACATAAAACATATTCATGCCATTATTAAATTCAATTAACCCCAAAAAATTCTCTAAGGATGCAAAACCAAATGCGAAGATGGCACTAGCAATGATCGTGTATAGGTAAAAATTCTTCTCATGATTGATACAATATTGATAAATAAGCATAAATCCTACTGGAAGTACAGATGAAGAAATGCTTAAAGCAAATGGAAGAATAGGAATTAAGAAGTATTGATGAACGAACAATGTAGTAGATCCAAGCATAACATCTACATATGTCCACAAGATATGAACCGAAAAACCAAAAAACAACACCTCAAATATCCTTGAACGATCCACAACCATGTAAAGAATGATTAAAGGTATAATTAACAATGCCAACACAAACCAAAATTGCCAGGAATCGAAATTGGAGTATTCTTTCCAATAGGAAATTAATAGTGAATTTAATTCTATACTCGTATCATAAATTTCATTCCAGAATTCGTTATACGACATACTAATTCCTCCAGCTGTCACGGAATAAATGGTTTCCTTTTATTTTGTGACAAGCTGGCCCGTTTATACCAAATTGTTACCATTTTTTACTACAAAGATAAGTTCCAATTGTTTCATAGTAGTACTAACTAATTCTTACTAGGAAACGAAACAAACTCCATACAGAGTTTAAGAGGAAAAAAAGAGCAGTCTTTTGTGACAAGACTACTCTATCTGCTGTCTTTATTTATTCCGAATGACCAATAAGTATTTACTATTCACTACAAGTAATATAACTGCCATAAGAATAATAGAAAAGGTTTGAGATTCTCCATTGTTCATTGAGTAAACAGTAGCTAATGTTATCGCAGCAATTAAAGATATATTTAAGATGCTTTGTGATTTATACAAACCATCTAGGATGACATGCTTTTCACCATCGTCTGCTACATCAAGTATCGATTTAGCGTAATTCGGTTTACGATCTGGGTACATATATTGTATTATTTTTCCCATATAATGGAGTAGGAAAAAGCTAAAAACGAGCAAGATAATCGATACGATCGTCATGCTTAATTGCTCCGTTATAATAAGGCTCAAGCTAAGAGCGAGAATGGATAAATAGAAACTGGAATTTGAAGACAGAGAATAATCGGCAAACAGTTTATATTTTCGATCCTCTACCTCATCTTCTTCATCCCCGGTAACGTTTTGTGTGTTTAGGGCCTTAATCTGTTGGAATCGAAATACACTCATGGTTATTAGAATAAAAGAAATTGCAATTATGCTAATAACGGTTATCTCACCAGCAACATTGACTTCAGAAAAATTCATCAAACCATACACGACAAAGAAACCAGCAACCCCACTAATTAAAAACTGTACTATCGATTTCATTTATAACTCCTCCTCCTCAAATTGGAAAACATTTTCAACAGACTCATTAAAAATACGTGCAATACGAACGGCGATAAGTAGGGAAGGCATATACTCTTCGCGTTCGATCAAGCTAATTGTTTGTCTGGATACTTTTGCGAGCTTGGCAAGTTGAGTTTGATTATAGCCTTCTCTTGCTCGAAGCTCCTTTAAGCGACTTTTCAAACTTCATCACCTTCTATTCTTTTAATCTAATAAACTAAGTGTAGATGATAATAATCATTTTGACAAGTATAATTGTCATTAATAATATGATTTTTGTCAATTGCTTGATCATTTTTCACTTTTGACATTTGCATAGGAAGAAAATATAATGAAGGTGTACGCTAACAGGTTAAGGAGGATTATGAAAAGGTGACACATGCAATGAGACTACGATTCCTAACTTTGAACAAGTAATTAAATAAGTTCAAAGACTCTGTTTTTTGTGATACAGAGTAAACGGGATTAGTCTGCCCTTTTTTAATAATCTTCATTTTTGATAAACGTAAGTAATGTGAAGAAAGGTGGATAGGCTGCCTTTCTTTTTTTATATCATTAGGTTCCGACGACTGCCTTACCTTCAAAGAAACTGGACTTTTCCCTTTACTCTTTTTAATTAATCACAAGCAGATTGCTTGTGATTTTTTAATTATATTTTGGGAGGGATTGACATGATGATGTTGCTATTTTATTGATACGAGTTTCGTGCGCAAATACTCGTATCGATCCTAGCTATCGATACGAAATACAATTACATTTCGGAGGTAGCGAAAATGGAACAAATTTGTTTTGAATTAGAAAATGTAGAGATTTCTTATTTAGATAAGGATATTTTAAAAATTGAACGATTAGCCATTCATCAATTTGATCGAATTGGAATCGTTGGAAAGAATGGTGTGGGTAAAAGTACCCTGTTGAAGTTGCTAGCGGGAGTTATACAACCGACCAAAGGAATGGTGAAGCGCCATGTTGACAGCGGATACCTGCAACAAGTGGAAGCGCCAAACGATTACGATGCAGATCCGGCGTTGAAAGGAAAACTGGCTATCCCTAAGGAATCGGATGTGTTAAGCGGTGGAGAGCAAACAAGACTGAAGCTAGCACAGCTTTTTACCGATTATCATGAAGCACTTCTAATGGATGAGCCGACAACACATTTGGATCAGCAAGGAATTTCTTTTTTGCTGGATGAATTACGTTATTATTACGGTGCGCTCGTACTTATCAGTCATGATCGGAAGGTTTTAGATGAACTGGTTACGACGATTTGGGAGGTACGGGACGGGGAGGTCACCGTATACACAGGGAATTATACCGATTACATGGAGCAGAAAAAGCTAGAGCGTAATCAGCAAATGCAAGCACATGAACACTATATGAAAGAAAAGAATCGTTTGGAGCGAGCGGCACAGGAAAAAATGAAGAAGGCAGAGAAAATCACGCAAGCCAGTGGTAAGCCCAAGAAGGAAGCAAAGGCAAAAGCCAATCGGATGTTTGAGACCAAATCAAAAGGAACGAGCCAAAAAGCAGTCCATCGGGCAGCGAAAGCAATCGAACAGAGAATGGAAAATCTTCAAGAGGCAGATGCTGTACGGGAGGAGAAAAAGCTTGTTTTCCGTCAATCGAAAACCGTGGAATTGCATAATAAATTCCCAATTATGGCCGATAATCTCACCCTTCAAGTAAACGAAAAACTCCTTTTGGAAGATGTAAGATTTCAGCTTCCACTTGGTAAAAATAGTGCGATTACAGGAAATAACGGTACAGGAAAGAGTACCTTGCTTCGGCATATTGCAGGCCGTGGTAGCGAATTGGTAATTTCTCCAAAGGCTAAAATTGGTTATTTCGACCAAATGAGTTATCAATATACGTCGGATGAAACGGTCCTTTCCTTTATGAAAACTCGCTCCGATTACGAGGAAGGTTTTTTACGAAGTGTGTTGCATCACATGCGATTCGAAGGGACGGATTTACAAAAGCATGTAAACGCATTAAGTGGTGGAGAAGCCATTCGCTTACGACTTTGCCAGTTATTTTTAGGGCAATATAATATTTTATTATTGGATGAACCAACAAATTTCTTAGATATTCAAGCGATTGAAGCATTGGAAGATTTTATGAAGGGCTATGAAGGGACAATTGTGTTTGTCTCGCATGATAAAACGTTTATTGAAAAGGTAGCAGATAAGCAGTTTAAGCTAGTGGATAAGAAATTGCTATAAATAGATGAAGAGCAGAGGTTGTGTACTTGGAGCAGGAGAATATAATCTTGGTTACGGTTAAATTCATATGATTGAAGCATTTGAATATTGTACCAAGATTTTACGCCATTACTCCTTGGTCACAACCACTGCATAATAATTAGATCCGATTGCTTGCAGGATAGCTCCAATTGCTCCAATGATCTGTCCTGCTTGATTTCCTTTTAATTCATGGACGCTACCTATTGCTTCTAATCCAGCCCCTAATCCTTGAAGTGCATTTCCGATAGCTAGCTCTTTTTCACCTAATAAATAACTTGCAAATGAACTCATGGACGCTCCAATTGATTGAAAGGATTCTCCCAAAACTTCTAATCGGATAAAATCTGCATCAACGGTTTCATCTAAACCTTGCATATATTCAGCTAGAGAAGTGGCAGCAGCACCAATCGTATCAATCCAGTTTCCTGTGAAGGATAAGTGGTTATCTGTTGTCACACTAGCCATAAATGCTGTTCCAACTGCCTGTAAGCCATCTCCAACTGCAGTAAGTTTATTACTAATACTAGGCGATTCCTCGAAAGCTCTGTTTGAGGCAATAGCTGCGATTATGGTTCCTGCAGCATCGATCCAAGCTCCTGTAACTAATTTTTCCTCATCAGTCATCCCATCACTTCACATCCTACAAGTTTCTCCTAGCATAGTTTATGCGAATAAAAAATTTTTGTATGTTTGCGATAAGAATACTACTACACAGGGGCGTTTCAATGCATGAAGTAAATGTAGCAAAATACTTATAGATAATGGGGAAGATATTATTTTACCAGTAATTATAGAAAGGGAACGACGTTTTAATGGGAGTATCTTATGTTGTGGTATAAATTATTTGTCTGAAAATTTTGGTTTAGTAAAGGAATTTTATGGTACGATGACATTATCAATTGGAGGGTGGATAGGAGTGGGAGTGTCTATGGATGTCGTACCTTTTCTAGTCGTGAGCTTACTATGTTTAGCTGCCGTATTAATTGCATTCGGAATTTGGAAGAGAAAAAGGATAAATCATAAAATTTATGTTTTAGCTTTGTTATTATTCATTTTGGCATTTGGAAGTACGTATATTCCTCATCAAGTGGTGACAATAGATCCAGCAAATGTTTCCATAATAAAGGTGTTTGATGGGAATAGTGGACAGGAAGTAGTGATAAGCGATCATACAGACATCGGTCATATCATCACGAACCTTAATGAACAAACATTTCAAAAAGGGAAACCTTCCTTTGGGTATATGGGCTATCGTTTCCGAACAACGATTTATGATCGGAAAGGGAATGAGGTTAAAACGTTCATCATAAATTCACACGACAGGATAAGGTACAAAGGTTTTTTCTATACTGCAGATGGGTCCATCGATTATGATTATATGGAGAATGTCGTTGAAAAAGAGTAGTGTTGATGGAAAAGTTTATAGCACTACCTAATAGTGCCACGAGACCAGCAAAGACTTGGTTCGTGGCTTTTTTACTGTTATTACGAGCCAAGGGTGTGACTCCCTTTTACAAACAGAATGTAAAGCTTATGTAAAGTTTTAAACGAGCTACTTGAATCGTTCATTCGGTTCTTGTAAACTTTGATATTGAAAGTCGATATAGAATTTCGATATTACGGTTAGGAGGTAATATATTGGAAGATAAAGTACTTCGGAAATTATTTCTAGGATTTATCCACATACATATCCTCCACCATGCGAAGGAACATCCTATTTATGGTGTATGGATGGTAGAGGAATTGAAGGAACATGGCTATAACATAAGCTCTGGTACACTTTATCCAATCCTACACTCGATGGAAGCCGATGGATTATTAAATCGAGAGGACCAAAATGTTGAGGGTAAAATAAGGAAATATTATTCAATAACTGAAAAAGGAAATGAAATTTTAATGGAGGCAAGAAATAAAGCCTATGAGCTTTTCAAGGAAATTAAAGACTAGAAAAGAAGGTGAATGAAATGCAAGAGAAGAAAACAGGATTTAGGGCACTTTTAGAAATTCTTATCATATCCTCAAGACTTGGATTATCTTCTTTTGGTGGACCTGTTGCCCACCTGGGTTATTTTCACAATGAATACATCCGTAGAAGAAAATGGCTGGATGAAAAAAGCTATGCGGATTTAGTTGCGTTATGTCAATGCCTTCCAGGGCCAGCAAGTAGTCAGGTAGGAATCGGAATTGGTGTGATGCGTGCCGGTGTTTTAGGAGGAATCGTATCCTTTATTGGTTTTACATTACCATCTGTAATTGCATTAATTGTATTTGCGTTAATTTTGCAAGGACTTGATGTCGCTGATGCCGGTTGGATCCATGGCTTGAAAATTGTAGCCGTAGCAGTTGTTGCTCATGCGATTTTGGGAATGGCTCAAAAACTGACACCAGATGTAAAACGGAAAACGGTGGCTTTATTAGCTCTTGTTGCTACGCTATTATGGCAAACTGCTTTTACACAGGTTGGAGTAATACTTGCTGCTGCAGTCTTAGGTTTCTTGTTATACAAACAACATCGTGATACAGAAGATGCGGATATCCGTGTTCCAATATCCAAAGGCTTTGCAACCGTTTGCTTATCCTTGTTCTTTGGTTTATTAATCCTTTTACCGATATTAAGGGAAGTTACCGCGATCGACTGGATTGCCATGTTCGATAGCTTTTATCGATCTGGATCATTAGTATTTGGTGGTGGGCATGTTGTCTTGCCATTATTGGAACGTGAATTCGTCCCTACAGGGTGGCTTAGTGAGGAAGCCTTCCTAGCTGGATACGGTGCAGCTCAAGCAGTCCCAGGTCCATTGTTTACCTTTGCTGCTTATCTTGGTGCGGTTATGAATGGCTGGGCAGGTGGCTTACTAGCAACTGCTGCGATATTTTTGCCAGCATTTCTATTGATCTTCGGTGCGCTGCCATTTTGGGATGCATTACGCCGTAATCCGAAAATTAAAGGAGCGCTAATGGGTGTCAATGCTGCTGTTATCGGGATTTTGATATCTGCTTTTTACCACCCGATTTTCACAAGTTCGATTCTTGCTCCAATTGACTTTGCCTTCGCGGCGATTCTGTTTAGTATGCTGGTCTACTGGAAGCTTCCACCATGGATAGTGGTGTTAACTGGTGCGATTGGTGGATCACTAATAGCACTTATCTAAATGTTAAAAGTAGGGAATACAAGTGAATTTCCCTGCTTTTTTTCATACGAAAATTTAATATAGAGTAGCTATGAATTACGCTCATCTAAGGAAAATCATAAGGTTCGCTATTCAATACTCCCAAATAATAACCAGCTAGGAAAATTGTTACAATTAATACAAAGTGAACAAACCCCCAACCAAGTCTGCCGAAATAAAACGTTTCAACTGGAATAGGTCTCCGAATATTATTCGGTATGATCAAATTCCCAACCCATTCGAATAGAAGTAAATAAATCCACCACCATGAATAGGAATCAAATAAATCCCACTTAAACGTATATTGAATCAAATCCGTGCGACTGAGTACGAAGGTTTCGGCAAATACTCCAATATGTACAAGTGTCCAATAGAATGGGATTTTCCATTTCCAAAGTTCAGGACTATAGTGTACCCCAAATAGAACCAAAAAAGGGAATGCTGTACTTACGGTAAGGATAGGCATAGATGTTATGTTTGGAAAAAATCGATTCGGAAATGTATAAAATCCGATAGTTACGAAAATATAACATAATACATTGCCAACAAAAGCGCTCAATACATAAAGTAAACCGTATTTTTTCCAATCCAATCGTAAAATGAAAAAGGAGCCTATTATTGAAAAAAAGATAACTGCTAATGAGATATATAATTCACCATTCCAATTTGTAACCATGAAATAACGTCCTGTTTTATTTAATATAATTGTCTAGCATGCCTTCCACTTCAAGGTGGTGGGAACTGCCAATAAAGATTTGTTCGTTCATACAATCAGTCAGAGATGAAGAATCCCCACTGATGAAACGTTTCCTTTATTATGTGCAACTACTTTTTATCAATTCATCCTTTTAAAAGAAAAACTAACCACTGGTGTATCCAGCGGTTAGTTAAAAGCGGATTCTGTATATTTATTTCCAGCATTCCAAACAAGATATTGCTGGATATCCTGATCTGTTAATGCTTTGATTTGATCTCGCACATCTTTTTCCGTGTACGTTCGTTTTAGGTCAAAATCCTGAATCCATGGTCGTATGGTGGCTGTGCTTTTTCCATTGTTTTTAAGTTGTTTATTCTTTTCGATTGCATCTTCCATGGCCTTTGTCATTAAGTCGTACGGATGATCATTTGGATTGTCGATTCCATAGGAGTTTGGTGCATAGTGGGATGGGTATGTCATTGGAGAAATATAATCAATTAATGGAGAGATTTTTTCCCATTTTTGTCCGATACCCATATCATCACCTGCTGACGTCACTAATCCAAATACATCCGCTGAAACATAAACGGGATGATCCTGCAGTTTCTCATTAGAAAATTCCAAGTAATTGGTTATGAGGTCACTTTTGGAAGTGTTGTTCGGATTATCAAAGGCTACTTCTTGATCCACTTTCTTGGCGTTTTCCGGGAAACGAATATAATCATATTGGATTTCATCGATTCCATGTGCAGATACCTCTGCTGCGATATCTGTAACATACTCCCATACTTCTTTTTTATAGGGGTCAATCCATTTGGTACCGGCTTTGTCTGACCATACGGATCCATCTTTTCGTTTTAATGCGACGTCTGTTTTGTGTTCTGCTAAATATGGGTCTTTAAACGTTACTATACGTGCTATTGTATAAATGTCTTCTTCTTTGAATCGATTTATTAACGCCTCTAAGTCAGAAACACTCGGATTTGTATCGGATCCAATTTCATTGGCAAGGTCAATTTCGGAATCATAAGTGAGTTTTCCATAGTCATCCTTTACATCAATAACAACTGCATTTAAGTTGCTGGATTTTACCATATTAATGAATTTATCTACATTTTCTTCCTTGATGGAATTGCGATTAAGGTAAATTCCTCGAACATCTCTTTTATTAGGTTTTTCTTGTTTCTTAACATCCTTTTTTTCTTCTGTTTCATTTTCTACATTTTCTTGTTCTTCGATTTCGTCTATTTTATCAGCTTCACCAGGTTCATCAGTGTCTCCCTTTGGTTTGTTCGATAAATTGTTTATTTGATTATCGCCATCTTTTTGTGTTGTGTTGTCAAACGAGCTTGGCGTTTTTTCTGATTCATTTTGGGACAGATTGTTTGTACAACCAGTTATTAAAAGCAACGTAACCATGATCATAAAAATGATGTTTTTCAGCTTGGATCCCTCCTTTTTTATTTTTACGTTGTGTCGGAAAACCATATCTATCCCAGTTATTTATTAACAACTCCGACATTAAGCCGGTCTGCATGAGAAGCTAAATAATGGGAATTATAGAGCATGAAAAGAGGTGTTGATTTTGAAACGTTTCTTATTTTTATTCATTACGTTTTTCCCCTTTTTCTTCCTGTCCCTCCATGAAAGCGCTTTGGCTAATGAGGGTGAAGATGACTTGGAAATCGCAAAGCGCTTTTTACCGAAAAATGGGGCGTTAGTCGTTCCATCTCAACCCGAAAATGTCACAGCAATTCAACGATACGATTTTGATAAGGATGATGTGCAAGAAATGATTGTTACCTACAAGGTAAAAGGCAATTCGAAACAAAAAGCAATGGTGTTGAAGAAAGAGAGGGGAAAATGGGAAAAGATATGGGATACTTCGGGCAAAGGTATTGATATTGATTACGCGGGATTAGCGGATATAACTGGAAATGGAACGGACGAGTTCATGATCGGTTGGATGGTAGGTGCATCTGCCGGAAGTGAGTTAGCTATCTTTACTTGGCATGAAAATAAACTGAAGAAATTAGGCGAGAATTATCATTATCATAAACTAGACACGTTAAATCGTGGGAAGCGTACTAGTGTAGTTATCTGGGATCGATTTTGTTGTGACGCGTATCGTGTAAACGTATGGAAATGGACAGATGGCGACATGGTACACGACGAAAATATGTATGAAGCATATTACCCAACAATCGAGGAATTTTATGAGGAAAAATTGGCAGCAATGAAAGCCTGGTATTACTGGTATGGACTTGCGGATGCACAAATAAAGGCAAATCTTTTAGACAAGGCACGGCAATCAATCGAACAGGGGAGAGCCTTGCACAATGGACAAGAAATGTTTGATGACTTAGAAAAAGAACTAGAACATAAAGAACAGTAGAGTTTCGGTTTACGTTGCAAATATTTTCAGAAAATATTTGCAGGTATATATACCTATATGGAGTTGTTTGTGTTATAGTAGTTTTGGTGGAAAAAATATAAGGAACGTGAAAATTTTAATAAAGAGCGTGATATGATGCGTAACACGGAATTATTTTATCGTAATGTCCTTATGAACGGAATAAAAGATATGGTTTACATTATGGAATATCAAAATGGGCGGTTTCTTTATTCGTTTATTAATCAGGCAGTGAAAGATTTGGCTGGTTTTGATGATTCCATTATTGATAAGCCTTTAGATGAAGTTGTACCAAATGAAAAGGCTTCCTTCTTAGCTGAAAAATACAAAAAAGTAGTGGACACACAAGAAATTGTCGTTTATGAGGATGATTATCCTTCTATTTCCGGAGAGATTCGCTATGGTGAAAATAAACTCAGCCCTATTTTTAATGAGGCTAATGTTTGCACTCATGTTGTTGCGGTTGTGAAGGATATTACCGAACAGAAAAAGGCTGAGCAAATAGCGAAGAAATCAAAAGAAATGCTAATAGAAGGAAAAGAACGGTATCAATCCTTGTTTGATTATAATTTAGACGCTGTTATCACGCTAGACTTCAATGGGTTACTCATTACAGGAAATCACGCACTGGAAACAATGTCTGGTTATTCGATACGTGAACTTACAGGGAGATCGTACCTACGTCTTATTAAACCAGGCCATATAAAAAAGGCTAAATTGTATTATGACAAGGCATTAAACGGTGTTCCTGAGGAATTTCGTCTCTCTGTCAAGCATAAGGATCGAAAGCAAGTCGAGATCATAGCGAAGTTCTCACCGATTGTTGTAAGTGATGAAATTGTCGGTGTATATGTGATATGTAAAGATATTACGGAACAAATTAGATTTAGAGAGAAGTTTACCGAAAGTGAAAATATTTTTGAAATTATCACCGAACATTCAAGAGACTTGATTACGATGTTAAATAGTGAAGGGGAATATATTTATGCTTCTCCTTCTTATAAAGAAGTATTGGGATATTATAGTGATGAGTTTTTAGGAAAGAAGTTTTATCATAATATATATCCAGATGATGTCGAGCATTTGAAAAAGACGTTTTATCTGTCCAAGGAAAAAGGGGAACCGTGGAAAGAACAATTTCGCCAAAAACATGAATCCGACGATTATATATGGTCAGAGTTACATGGTTCACCGGTTTATGATGAGGATGGTCAATTTAAACAAATGGTCGTCGTTTCTAGGGATATTTCTACTCTAAAAAACTATGAATCTAAGTTAGAGAATTTTGCTTATCATGATGAACTCACCGGTATATTAAATAGAAGGTACTTTATTGAACATCTTGAAAAAACGTTGAAGTCTAATAAAGGTTTGGGCAATCGTTTTGCTATAATTATGATTGATTTGGATAAATTAAAGCCGATTAATGATACGTTCGGGCATGATGTTGGGGATGCATTCTTGCAGGAGTTTACTACACGTGTGAATCGAGTTATTCGTGAAAGTGACACATTCGCTAGATTAGGAGGGGATGAGTTTGCAATTTTTATCCCGCAAATTGATTCTATTCAAAGTGTTACCAATGTTGCGAAGCGGATCACTTCTGTATTAGATACACCGTGGATGATTGCTGATGAATCCATATCTATTCGTGCTAGTATTGGAATAGCAATTTCGAACCTTAAGACGGAATCAGCGCATCGTTTAATGAAAGCAGCTGATGAAGCGTTATACGAAGTGAAAAATGCGGGTGGAAATAATTATAAGTTGAATTATATTTAATGACGTCATTGCTTCTAGGCATGGCGTCTTTTTCTTGCATATTTCTCATAAATCCCCCATGATTAACAGGAGACCATAGAGAAGGGGAAGAGGAGCATGGGGCTAGTCATACGTTGGGCCTTTTTTATGGGAGGGCTTATATTTTTTAGTTTAGGGATTACGTTTGCGATTAATGTTCAGCATTTAGGTGTTCATCCATGGGATGTGCTTAGTGTTGGTTTATTTGAAAAAATTGGGCTTTCGATCGGTTCATGGACAATCATTATTGGGTTAGTATTAATAAGCGTCACATTTATCCTTGACCGTTCCTATATAAAAATTGGTACGTTTCTAAATGCATTTGTTGTCGGATTATTTGTTGACTTCTTTTTATGGCTGGATTTCTTACCAAAGGCCACACATACATGGACGGATATTCCGATTATGCTCGCTGGTATTATACTAATGGGATTAGCAGGTGGAATATACAACGCGGCAAGAGTAGGATCAGGCCCACGGGATGGGTTTATGCTATCGATTGCGGAGAAACTCGGTGCTCCCATTAGAAGGGTACGAATTATTACGGAGTCTTCGGTCCTAGTCATTGGAATATTTTTGGGAGGGCCTGTATTTTTATTTACTTTTATATTCACATTTATTCAAAGCCCACTGTTTCAGTTTGCTTATTTACGATTTGTTACCTTAATTGATCGACTGATCATGGATAAAGAAATGATTAAATCGAAAGTCGGCTGATTTGATGGAAAGAGGTTGCACCCTATGATGGGTGTAACCTCTTTTCTACTTTAATATTACCTTCACTGACTTCTTCAATGTCATGTTCGATCATGAAATTCTTCATGTAAAGCCAAGCAAATACAACGAAAATGATAGTAACAATAACAACAATTCCAATCAGCAATTTGTCTTTCACGAAATTCCCCCTTAGTGAATCAATAAAACTTCGCTGTGTAAAAATCAAGCTTCTTTTCTCGCTATTTAGGATACTTACTCCCATTGATTAACGAATAATGGATTTACATTGAAGCCAAACACTCATTCCGATAATAGAACTCCCCTGATCTGAGCACAGTCGTTGTCCACTAGTTGTTTATATGACTATACCCAGAAAAACATAGCAAAGCCGATAAATACTTAATCAGCAATTGCTCCTGCAACATCATAATCTTCTAATTGGATATCGATTTCCTTTCCTAAAGCCAATTTGGCCAATTGTAAACCAACAAATGGTCCAGTAGTTAACCCAGAAGCACCGAGTCCATTGGCAAGTATTACTTCTTCATGGCCAGGAAGTGGTCCGACTACTGGTAAAAACCCTGGCGTAAATGGACGGAACGCAACTTTTGCTTGGACAAAGGTACTGTCTGCTAAGCCGGGTGCGAATCGAAAGGCTTTTTCCAACACTTCATGAACGGCACCGGCTGTAACTCGGTGATCGAATCCAACCTCGTCTTCATGGGTAGCTCCGAGTACGATATGATTATCGAAAGGAACAATCGCTTGATCGGATGGTGGCATCACAACCGGCCAATGAGAGGTTTTCCTATTCGGAACTTGTACATAGACAAGCTGGCCACGCTGGGCAGTACCTTGAAACACCACACCTAATGGAGCTAATAAATCGTTCATCCATGCGCCTGTGGTTAGAATGAATCGGTCTGCTTGCATAAATTGATTCGACACGTTAACCCCGGTAACCTTACCATTTTCATGATTTAATGTCGCATCTCCATGTACAATTTCTGCACCATGTTTTTCTGCTGCCTGTAACAGTGCCTTGTTTAGAAGAGCACCATTTACACGTGCGGCTCCACTAATATGGACCGCGCCATATTTTTCATCTAATAATGGGAATAATTCCCGTGTTTGTTCAGGTGTAAGAAGTGTAACGTCACCAATTTCAGGAGCATCTTCACGACGTGCAACTGCCAGTTCTTGCATTTTTCGTAATCGTTCTTCATTATCTCGAATACTTATGGCACCAACTTGAGCATACCCGGTTTCAGACTCGCCATCATCCTGTAACTCCTGAACAAGCTGAGGGTATAATCTAGCACCACTTTTGGCTAAGTGATACCATGCCTTGTTCCGACGTTGAGATAGCCATGGGCAAATGATTCCTGTAGCAGCACTTGTTGCTTGTCCTGCTTCTTGACGATCAATAATTGTAACCTGAGCACCTTGTTTCGTTAGTTGATAAGCAGTTGACGCTCCTAATATTCCTGCACCTATAATAATTACTTTTTTCATATAAAAATCCTTTACTAACTAAATTTATGTTCTAAGCATCTTTACTATATAAAAAATGTGCTGGAATTGTAAATCAAAAAAAGGGAAAATGCTGATTGTTAAAGAATATGTAACAAATAGGGAGGGGTGTTTACATGAAGGAAAATCAAGTTGCAAAAATATTATACATAATCGGGATAGCCCAAATTGGGATTGGATTTGTTTTAGGACTTATTGTAGGGGCAACAGAAACCGTCATCTATGGCCCAAATGGATTTGGCCAGGTCCAATCCGGCTTTAACTTTTCCATCTTTATAACATGGACATTAGGTGGCTTTGTTTCGGGGATGTTATTTATTGGATTCTCAGAAGTAATCAAGCTACTTCATGAAATCAATTGGAAGATGAAAGTACCGGAGTCGGGAAAAGCAGAAGGCTTAATGCTTGATACAAATCAAAAGCAGGTAAATGTAACGGTCAATTGGGAGTTGGAAGAAGCGGAGCTTGAAAAGATTAAGGATTTTTATCAAGAAGAGGAAATCATCGAAATTATTCCAGCAAATATCGAAGGATACTGCGTCGTGAAACTACAGCAAGAAACAGGAAGAATGATTCGAATTGTTGAGGTTTCTGGTTTTGGTGTAGAGGAAATAAACGAGGGGAAAACGAAAAAGAAAATCATTCGTTGGTATAATGAGCTTTCCTAGTAAATTGCTACGCATTTTATGTTTAAATATGTTAATCTTGTTACAGGAAAAAATTATAAATGTAAGTATATGAACCATACATAAAGGAGAAATGAACATGGGAAAAACGTTGATTTTTGGACATAAGAGTCCAGACACAGATACAATTTGCTCTGCACTTGTTTATGCGAATTTAAAGAACAAGTTAGGTTTAGATGCAGAGCCAGCTCGTCTAGGTGAAGTTAACAAAGAAACGCAATTTGCATTGGATTATTTCGGGGTAGATGCACCTCAATTCATCGAAAAAGTAGCTGATGATGTAGAGCGTGTTATTTTAGTTGACCACAACGAATTTCAACAAAGTGTCGATAATATCAAAGATGTTCGTATTGCTGAGGTTATCGATCATCACCGTGTTTCTAATTTCGAAACAAAAGAACCACTATACTTCCGTGCAGAACCAGTAGGGTGTACGGCAACGATTTTAAACAAGCTGTATAAAGAAAATGGTGTAGAGGTGGAAAAGGATATGGCAGGACTACTTCTTTCTGCGATCATCTCTGATTCCTTGCTATTAAAATCACCAACATGCACACAGGAAGATGTAGACGCCGCACATGAATTAGCAAAAAAAGCTGACGTAGACTTAGAAAAATATGGTCTAGAAATGCTTCAAGCTGGTGCTGATTTAAGCGATAAATCACCAGCGGAGTTAATTTCAATGGACGCAAAAGAATTTGCGATGGGAGATGCGAAAGTAGAAATTGCTCAGGTTAATACAGTGGATGCAAGTACGGTTTATGCGTTACAAGCAGAGCTTGAAACAACAATTGACCAAACCATTAATGAAAAAGAGCTTGATTTGTTCCTATTCGTTGTAACGGATATTTTAAACAATGATTCGGAAGTGTTAGCTCGTGGAACAGGAAAAGATAAAGTAGAAACAGCATTCAACGTAGCTTTAGATGATCAAAATCGTGCCTTGTTAAAAGGTGTTGTTTCCCGTAAAAAACAAATTGTTACGGCATTGACAGACGCTTTTACAAAATAAATGGGTTCGTGAAAGCAAGATATTAATACTTAAAGGAATATCCGGATGGTTCAAATTCTTTCGTTAGAATTTGAATGCATCCGTTTTTTTCTTTCTTAGTAGGTGTTTTCAGAGCGAGTAAATAGCATCAATCTATCATTGATCTGAAGGAAAAGCTAAAATGGGGAAGGGGCACCCCATCTCAGCAACTAAATAAATATCCCTATATATGCAGCGCAATCATGACATGGTTGTTCACAATATAATATGGGAAAAAAGGTGGGTTAGTATGGAGCATATACCTAGTTTTCTGAATTTAGGCAAATGTATATCCCGTGCCTCGAAATTGTTCTGGTAATCGAAGGATGTTCCATAGTGTATCCAATAGTTATCAACCATGTAAAAACCCCTCCAACTAGGAGAGGTTTTCAGAAGTATAACTACATGCTACCTATTTCTCAATTGATTAACAAGGCTAGTCAAACGGTTTTGTAAATCTGCATTTTTGGAATTATTTTGGAGTAGATTGGTTAGGTTGTTTTGAACTTGGTTTAAGTTACTTGATAGTTTTTGTGACGCCTCGTTTAGTTTTCTTCTTACATCTTCTTGCATCATCTATCCCCCCTTTCTACTATAGAATATGGTAGAGTTAGAAAGATGCTCGTTATACTTCACCAAAATAATAAAAATTGATTCAACAATCTAGCAAACTAGATTAATAGATTATTTATCCGACTGAAACATTTTTGTCATTAATTCAGTCATTTGCTTGAACTGTTCTTCATCATCCATCATTTGTTTCATCATGTCCATTGCTTGTTGCCTTGTTGATGGATCATTCATCATTGATTTGACAAGGTCTGCAGCTTGATCGTTTGAGCCAAGATTTTGAAGCAGCTCATCGAGGTTTAATTTATCTGACATAATGTTCATCACTCCTTTCCATGGAAGTTTGCGTGCAAGGTTTTTTATCGTATTCATCAGATTTCGAACATATTCGATTCCTTCCTCTCTTTTTAACGCGTTTATTATTCCAAGTAACTTATCTAGTGATTCCGTATTAATTTGTCTACTTTCCCATTCATTTTTTAATTGAAGGAGGAATCTTTCCCCATCCGTTATTGTTTCTTCCTCTACATTGTTTTCTCGAGCTGTCTGAAAAAATCGATTGGCAACTTTAGCAATGTCCTGATCCGGTTCAGGAACATTCACTGGATTGTTCCTTGTTGATGGGTTGCTATTTGATTCTGAACTTTGTCTCATTTGCTTATACCTTCCAGCACCAGTATTTTTATGCCGATTTCTTTTCAACTGTAATTCACCACCCTTACCTTAATACTCTCTATACATGAGTACGTAGGAAACGTATAAATGAAAGTGTGAATGTCTATTATTTGAAAAAATATATGGTTACCTAATAGGTCAACTAGATATATATACTGGTTTTGTCCAACTGCCTAGTTCATGCGGTAAAATCTAGGTTTCTTTTCCTACTAAAAATAACTATTTTTTTATATATCGCAGAATAATGCACCTTTGTCTATACCATTAATCGGTTTCGACATAGCTTATTAATGTGAGATCTCATAGAAACACTCTGGGAGGTGAATAGGAATGATTGCAGCGATCCTTCTATTGTTTTTCTGGTTCTTCATCTTTACGCCAATTATTCTATTGATAGCACTTGTTGCAGCGTTAACTTAATATAGTTAGAATTCACTCCTAACTCTATTTTCTCACCCGAGAGTAGGTATTCCAAAAAAGGGATACCTACTCTTTTTACGTAAAAAATTGGAACGAAATGGCGATTCTAGATTTTTTCATTCAGCTCTACAAATGATCCTAATGTTTTTTCCATTTATTAGGATTGTATAAATCGTTAGGTTTCCCAAAAACTAAGCATGTATGTTGAAAGGAGGTAGTTCATGATGGCAGGAAAACCAAAAGGACCGAAACAACAAAAACAACCTGACTTACCATTAGGCCCGGAGCAACCATATGGTGAGCCAACGAGTGGATCGAAAAAAGTTAAGAACCGAAATCATTCTAGACAAAAGCAGAATCCACATCATGATTTATAGAATAGAGAGAAAAGGTAGTTTTTTAACTACCTTTTCTAGTTTTTGGTAAAAAGTGCTATTAGAGAGCTTTCCAAATATAAATTGCCAAATGCTATTATTTTCCATAAAATAGAATGAAGGTGACAATATTACTAGCATGTGCCTTTTCGATGAATAAATTCTGTTTAAAGGAGGGTTTGTATGAAACAAATTAAAGACGATTGGTTTACGATTCAAGAAATTGATTCACAAACGTATGCAATCAGTGAGTATGGTCACTGGGAAAAGGTACACTCCTTTTTACTTATTGGTGAGGAGTGAGCAGCTTTAATTGATACTGGATTAGGGATAGATAATATTAAACGGATCACGGATCAATTAACGGAATTACCAATTATTGTGATTACAACACATGTTCATGTAGACCATATTGGTAGTCATGGAGAGTTTGACACGATCGTAGTACATGAAGCTGAAAAAGACTGGTTGATGAATGGAATTAAAGAATTGTCCATCGAACAAATACGATTCGATATCGGAAGGGACATTACAAAACCTACACCGGAAACGTTTCACCCGGATACATATACCCCTTTTCAAGGGGAACCAACGGAGACACTATCTGATGGGGACTTAATTGACTTAGGTAACCGTCTATTAACAATTCTTCATACACCAGGTCACTCTCCTGGACATATATGTGTTTTGGACAATTCGAGGGACTTTTTATTTACAGGGGATCTATTATATACAGGAACCCCAATTTATGCATTTTATCCAACGACAGACCCTGAAGATTTGGTGAATTCGTTAGAGAAGATTTCTTATTTAGAAGGAATACAGAAGGTGTTTGGTTCACATAATCAATTAGGGATCGAACCTACGATCTTACAGGAGGTTTTTGAGGCGGTGTATGAACTACGGGGGAAAGACGTTATCCGACATGGAACAGGTATCCATACATTTCCGTCATTTCGTGTAAAATTTTAGAAGGGGTTTTTAACGTGGACCGAATTCAATTGCAGCACCCAGAAGGGAAAAAAGGAAGCAATATTATTAAAAGTAAATACGATGTTATGAAAAAGACAATGCTCGAAACAATGGAGGAATACGGAGAAATTTCGTTTAAAGAACTGACCAAAGCAATAAATGAAAAATTACATGGAAAGTTTGACGGTTCCATTACATGGCATGTAACAGCGGTAAAATTAGATCTAGAAGCACGGGGCTATTTGGTACGGTTTCTAAAGAATAAACAACAATACATCAAACGAACAGAAATTTCAGACAAACCATGACTCCGCCTTAAGTCTGAAACTTTTTCAATCTTCAGATCGTAGATAAGTTCGGTGTTGCTTTGTATGCTATAGATAGAAATAAGAAATGAGGGGATGGGAGAAATGGAATCCATAATTGAAGTACGTAACATTAAAAAAACGTACAAAAAGAGAAAGTCGAAGGAAATTATAACTGCAGTAAATGATATTTCATTCACCGTAAACAAAGGAGAAATACTTGGGTTATTAGGGCCGAATGGTGCTGGTAAAACAACAACCATCAAATTAATCTGTGGGTTACTTATCCCAGATTCTGGATTCATAAAAGTTAATGGCATTGATACACAAGAAAAACGATTGCATGCATTACGACATATTAGTGCTGTGCTGGAAGGAAATCGAAATTTATATTGGCGTTTAACGGTACGCGAGAATTTAGAGTATTTTGCAGGAAACCGAGGAAAGTCACGAAAAGAGGTTGCCTTAGAAATTGATGATTTATTAGAAAAGTTCCGATTGAAAGAGAAAGAAAAGGAATTAGTGAACCGTCTTTCAAGGGGGATGCAGCAAAAGTTAGCCATTGCTGTCGCGATGTTAGCTGATAGTGAAGTAATCCTTCTTGATGAACCAACCTTAGGTCTTGATGTAGAAACAGGCTATGAGGTCCGTGAAATGCTACAAGATATTGTGAAGAATTATAACCGGACGATCATTATTAGCTCGCATGATATGGATGTTATTCAGAATTTATGCGAACGAACGGTAATTATTAACCATGGGGAAATCGTAACAAACGATAAAGTTGATAACCTGTTACGCTTGTTTGATGTTCGTGCGTATACGATTACGCTCGATGGATTTTTAAGTGAACACCAACAACAACTCTTACTTCAAAAGTTTCCGCAGCTAGAATACATTCCAGATACGATTCAATCCACATTAAAGGTAGACCTCACCAAGAGCGAAGAAATTTATGATTTATTCGATGTACTAAAATTGGAGCATACCCCTGTAGAATCAATTGATAAAAAGACAGTGAATTTTGAAGAGGTATTTATGAAGATTGTAAAGGGGGAAAAACAATATGCAATGGTTTAATTTATTCAATGCAAATATTCGAAAAGAATATATCGAATTAAAGCGGTATTTGCCAAATACGCTTGCGATGTTATTTACGTTTTATTTTGTATTCCTAGGAATGTTTTTTGGAATACAAGTGATTGGTGATCCGAGTGTACAGGATATAAATACGCAATATGCAATTGTCAATTATGTATTTTGGTTCCTAACGATCATGGTTATACAAGATATTGGCTGGCAAGTCATTAATGAAGGAATGCGTGATACGCTCGAGCAGCTTTCCATGTCACCGATGGGGATTTGGAAGATTATGACGACACGATTATTAGCCACAACCCTTCTTAACTTTATAATTGTTGTCTTTTTATTATTCTTATCCATGCTGACAACTGGGCAATGGCTTAATATTGACGTTGGGACTCTTTTACCGATCCTACTGTTAACATTGATTAGCATGTTTGGAATTGGCTTTATCATTGCTGGGATTTCAATTGTGCTTAAACAAGTGCAAGCATTTCTACAAATATTACAATTTATTTTAGCAGGTTTAACCTTTGTACCATTAACCGTTGCACCATTTTTAGCGTTTTTTCCTTTTGTCAAAGGGGTAGATCTCGTTCGTAGTGTTATGATTGATGGCGTTACATTAAGTCAAATTCAGGCTACCGACTGGGCTATACTAAGCGTTAATGCGGTTGTTTATTTTGTATTAGGCCTCTTTATTTTCTTATATTGTGAACGATTTGCCATGAAACGAGGGTTATTGGCGCATTATTAATAATGAAAGGATGTCTGAACATAGGGGCATCCTTCTTTTGTTCTGCAAAATTAAGAATAGGAAAACGATTGGATCTTGCAGCTGCTAGTTGTCTTTGGAAATTTTATTATATTGAAATACATTCCTTGTACGTAACGTCTTATTCGTAACAGTAGGTTAGGGGGAGTGTTATGAGATTTTTGAGTACAGTAATCATTATAGCTTTAACCTTTTTGATAATCGTGATGAATCCTATCCCTTCATCAGCTTGTTCGTGTGCCGAGCTTTCAAGTGTTCAGGATGAAGTTGACCGATCCGATGCTGTATTTTCTGGTGAGGTTTTAGAAGTTACAGAAAAGACGAATGGATATGGATATGCTTCTGTTTTACTTGAAGTAGATACTGTATGGAAAGGGATTGATCAAACGCAGGTCATTCTGTCTACTGGCCTAGGCGGTGGAGATTGTGGGATTAAATTTCATCCGGGATTTGACTATTTAGTATATGCTAGCTCTTCATCTATGTATGATGAGAATCATTTAGAGACGACCATATGTGATCGAACAGATCGGTTAAGTGGTGCAGCAGAGGATTTAGATATTCTTGGTGACGGAAAGGAGCCAAGTGAACAGGTTGACTTAAAAAATGGATTAGGAAAAACTAAATTCTTCCCTATTCTTGTGTGGGGAGTACTTGGCTTTTTAGTAATTGGAACTTTAGCTTTTGTCATGCTATATCGTAAAACCAAAATAGATACCTAATAAATTTGCTCAAAGTAGGTTGATGTCTTATACAGATACCCGTCACTTGTCATAGTTTATTAGTGAACTTAACACAAGAAAGGGGATTTTAATGAGACATCGACCGCATTTTTGTAAACCGAAACAAGTGGTTCATCCAACCAAGTGTAATGTCGTAAATACGTGCAGCGAAGAAACCATACAGCATATTCACCCATCACACACTACCGTGATGAATCATCATTTAATTAAAAATGAACATGTGTATCCTCATTCAACTTCATATGGTAATACTGTTAACAGTGTAGATGTATTTGGTGGAGCGTTTAATGTACCTTCTCCAGGCCCTGGAGCACCGGCTGGACCAGGTGCTGGACCGGGATTTGCCCCAGGTGGACCGGGTGTAGGGCCTGCTGGAGCAGCAGGAAGACCTCCTATGCCAGGTGCAAATCCGTGGAGATAACGGCATGAATGGTGATACGATGAAAGAGCTGGCAGGAAAATAGCCAGCTCTTTTACATGGAAAGGTTGATTTACATATGAAAGTGTTGACCGTTACGGGATATAAACCAATGGAGTTAAATATATTTAAAGAGAATGATCCAAAAATTGCTTTTGTAAAAGCGGCTATTACGAAAAAATTAATTGGATTTATTGAAGAAGGTCTAGAATGGGTGCTCGTCAGTGGTCAGATGGGAGTTGAAATGTGGACCGCAGAAGTCGTGTTAGATTTAAAAGAGGAATATGAGATAAACCTAGCTATCATTCCACCGTTTGAAAATCAGGAATCCCGCTGGCCGGAAGAACTACAAATGAAGTATCAAGAGTTAACTATGGTCGCTGATTTTTACCAGCCGATGTATCAAGGGGATTATCGAGGTCCATTTCAATTTGTGGCAAAGAATAAATGGTTGATCGATAAAAGTGATGGTTGTTTATTATTATTGGACGAGGAGCACCCTGGTAGCAATCGTTATTTTCATGAAGAAGCAAGACAGGCAACTAAGGATTACGCAATCTATCTAATTACTCCATTTGATTTAGATGAAGTAGTAGAAGAGATTCGCATGTCGGATCCAGAAAACTGGGGATAAGTATCAGATCCCCAGTTTTTTCATCTGCTAATAAGATTGATTTTTTTAAAAATTCTTGCTACAATTACCATTACTTGCAGTCTACGAATCGAAGGAAGAAGTAATATGAAGTATGAAATCGCTTACTATAATTGATAGGAGGAATTTTATATGAAGAATATCGGAAACAAGATTCAATATCAAATCTATTCAACGATGTCAAACCCCGATCCAAATAGATTACCAGTATCCTATGAAGCATGGGAAGAAAAAGCTCGTGATGTGCTAGAAGATGGTCCCTATTATTATGTAGCCGGTGGTGCTGGTGGGGAAAATACGATGAAAGCAAATCTCGATGCATTTCAGCAACAAAAAATTATCCCGCGAATGCTTCGTAATGTAGAAGAACGAGACCTATCTATCGAGCTGTTTGGTCAAACATATCCATCTCCTGTATTGCAAGCACCTATTGGTGTTCAATCCATTATCCATCCAGAAGGAGAAATCGCATCAGCAAAAGCTTCTGCAGAAATGGGGGTTCCCTACATAGCTAGTTCTGCATCATCCGTTCCAATGGAGAAAATTGCAGAAGAAATGGGGGATGCTCCTCGTTGGTTCCAGTTGTATTGGAGTAAAGATCCTGATATTACAGCTAGCTTTGTACGAAGAGCAGAGCAATCAGGATATTCTGCCATTGTGGTCACATTAGATACGCCAATGATGGCTTGGCGTGAGGATGATTTAAAAAATGTGTATCTACCATTTTTAATTGGTGAAGGGGTTGGAAATTATTTTTCCGATCCAGCATTTCTTTCCAAACTTGAAAAATCACCTAAAGAAGATCCTAATGCCGCTATCATGTATTGGACTCAAATCTTTGGCAACCCGGGACTAACATGGGATGATATCGCCTTCTTAAGGGAACATACTAATCTTCCAATTCTATTAAAAGGGATCCTTCATCCAGAAGATGCAATACTAGCACTAGAATACGGTGTGGATGGCATTATTGTTTCGAATCACGGTGGGCGACAAGTTGACGGAGCACAAGGAGCACTTGATGCACTCCCTCGGGTTTGTGAAGCGATTCATGATCAAATACCAGTCTTAATGGATAGTGGGATTCGACGTGGATCCGATGTAATCAAAGCACTGGCACTTGGGGCAAAGGGGGTTCTGGTAGGTAGACCATGTATGTATGGTCTTGCTGTAGCCGGACAACAAGGTGTAAAAGAAGTTCTACAAAATCTGATTGCCGATTTGGATATAACGTTAGGCCTAACTGGTCATCAGGCTGTTAGCGAAATAGATCGCTCAGCCCTATGTGAAGTGAAAGCTGAAGTGGAACAAATGAAATAATGGTAGAAGGCATCGCCAGTGGGCGGTGCCCTTTGTATGGAAATTTATGATGTTTACCGAAGTAATTGATAATTATTAATTTATAGAGAGGTAATTTCGATGAGACAATTTCCTGTTTTAGAAACAGATCGGCTTAAACTTGTTGAAATGAATCAGCAGTTCAAGGAAAAGTTTTATCGTATTTTGTCCCATGATGAGGTAGCAAGATATGATGGAATGAGTAGATTGGAATCTATTGAAGAAGCAAGTGAAATGATTCAATCGTTTGCTTTCATGTTCAAGCAGCAGCGAGGTATTCGTTGGGGGATTCTATTAAAGGAAACCAATGAATTGATTGGAACAGTAGGCTTAAATAATTTGTTTATGGATGGAAAGCGAGCGGAAATTGGATATGAATTAGATCCTGACTATTGGCAAAAAGGCTATACTTCAGAAGCAATAAAAGAGGTTATGGACTATGCATTTTCTAAACTCAAATTATTCCGTATTGGTGCGATTACATTGCCGAAAAATTACAGATCCATTCAACTATTACAAAAGCTCGGATTCTCGTTAGAAGGAACCTTAAGGGGGTACCTATTTCAAAATGGAAGATCACATGATGCATCCATCTATTCGATTATCAAGCCAGAATGGAGGAAGGAAGAAGATAGCTTTGAAGTGGAGGAAAGGCTCCAATATAAAGACCATATGTCCGAGATTATACGAAAAGCAGAGCAGGATGGCCATTTTGATGACTTGCCTGGAAAGGGAAAACCATTAAAACTTGATCGGAACTATGGAGGTAATCCATACGAAGCACAACTTAATAAAACCTTGAAGGATAATCACGTTCTCCCTAGATGGGTCCAGCTCGGAAATGAAATTGATCAATTAAAAGAAATAATATCGACTCTTGACGGGAAAGAACGGCGTAAAAAAGTGAAAGAGGTGAATAAAAAGATTAAAGAATTTAATTATGCTTGTCCACCATCATTGCAGCGAAATAAAGTGGCGGAGTGAAAAATGGAATCCTTTAACTTTAAAGGATTCTATTTTTCACTAATCCCTTATTCATCATTCATTACTCACTAATCGTGGAAGTTAGGAATCAAGGTTTGCAGGCTTCTCCACATAAAGCTCGAATATATATCCGCAGTTCAAACAAAAATACGAAGTGATTGGTGACGATTGACTTCGCGGATTATCATGGGGAAACATATGAACCGCTGCACCGTTTCCAACTCGAATCGTACCTTTCTTCATTTGATTATGCTCGCATTTTGGACATACTGTATCATTCATACGAATACACTCCAATCTTATTAAAATTTATCCTGCATATAACTGGCAGGCAGACATAAACGCGACGTCCTGTCGCATTGTCGGCACTAGCGCGTCCTGTGCGTCGTAAGACCCCCACTTCAAACCTACGGGGTATAACCAAGCAGGTTAAGTGGGGGATCAACTGAAAGTCAAATGTCCGATTCGTTCATCTAACGATCAGTGGGGGATGAAGAAAACCCACTGATTGAAGATTCACTTTATGTCAGAGATTCATATTCTTAACACCAAGAATAACAGGAAGAAAAAGAACAAGGATACCAATAATGATTATAAAGGTACCGAAAAACTTGAGGGACTTTTTGTCATGATATGTAACTCCTTGCTTGAGAAAATAATCGAGTAAAGTTGGTACTTTACCAGTAAATATTAGCAATCCAAAGTATATAAAAACGAACCCAATGATAAGGACGAAAATTACTTCCATCGGCATTTTAATTCCTCCTTATTTGGAAGGGCAACACTTATTCATACGTTTTCTCTTGCCAAGAGGTTTCAACTAAAATAAGTGCGAATCGTATACCAATTCGCACCCTTTCTCTATATTCCCTAAGTTTTATATAAATGGTTATTTGATGGTAAAAGACCTATTGTCTACCATAAATAATCGATCATTTCTCCTCTAAATAGGTTGGTATCAATGTTACAGGTTTCAGCGTCAATCGCGTATTGCCAGCCATATAATAAGGAATTTTCAGGTCCTTGTGGATCATATTCAGGAGCATTTTCCTTCGTTGTCACTTCTTCTTGAGGATATGCTGTCCAAACAACCATGTCTTCTTGAACCTCTTCCTCCATTGCGTTATACTGTTCGAGTAGTTCACTACCCTCATCAAATACACCGTATACAGCAGGCTCATATTCAGAATCATTTACCCTATCATACCAACCTTCCATAAATGCTGCATCTACTGGATAATCAGGCTCAATATCAACGAATAATCCAACACCTTCAGGGACCTCTAGATTATTTGCGTATTCGATGGCCTGCTCACCATGATCCACACCATGATCATATCCTGTCGCATCATTTACATGGTTATAGATTACTAGAATTTGGATGTCATTTTCGTGTAGGTAGTCAACCTCATCACTATCTAATCCAGCTGATACTCCTTCACGATCCCCCAAATAACGTCCCCATACTTCTGGTTCACCAAAATTGTCAATTACACAGGAATACATGTCTTCATCCGTATAACTAGCGGAGTCTACGCCCCAAACGATCTCTTCGGAATCACCATTTTCAGAGCCTTCCTCATTTTCAGATCCATTCTCGCTATTGGAATCATTACCATTATTATTGTCTCCGTTTTCCTCTTGTGGTGGTTCATCAGAAGATCCATTCTGCTCATCAAAAACTACTAAATTTAAAAAAATCGGGATTGCGATTACTACAGCTAGGCTAATTAGAGTGAAAATCTCATATCTTTTCATAAAGTGCTAAAACACCCTCCTTTCATCCCTATGGCATTGTATTAAGGAAAAGGAGGTTGTGTGTGGGCATTCGCCTATAAATGAATAGATGAGAAATGATTCTATGGACATTGTTTGCTATAATGGAACTCATATAGAAAATGGAACGAACAAAGGAGGGAAATTACATGGGTGAGTTTTTAACATTTTTAATGAACGTATTTATTTATGTCATTCCAATTATCATCTTATATTTTGTAATTCAAGCAGCAGTTCGAAATGGAATTAACCATTCTGAGGTAGGAAAATATATATTAGAAAAGAAAGAAGCCGAAGCAAAAAAGAGGAAATAACAGCTGAGAGAGCATTGTACATCAACAATGCTTTTTTTATATAAATTTTTCTGTCGAACATCATATACTCTAGTAAGGAGATGATTGCATTGTCGGAATGGAAGCTTACTGGAATTGTAATGGTAGAGGTTTTGTTGGCTCTCTTCATTGGACTAGGGTTAACGAACTTTGGACTACTTCCTTTTTATCATCAGCTTGGGATTGTCGTGGGAGGAGATGTTTGGATTGTTTGGTTTGCCGTAGCTACTATTCTTTTTTCGGTTTATACTGTACTGTTTGCTTCAAGGGTACATTATCCGATGAAGAATCGGTTGAAATCGAAGTTGTTTTGGTTATTATGGCTTGCTTCCATTATCGTTGTACTACTCCCATTTATTCAGGGAGAGGTGCTTTTTTAGGAGGGGATGATTATGAAAAAATATGAGACTTTATTAGATCAACGAGAAATTAACATTTTAGAAAACATGGTAGGGAAAAAATTGGAATCTCTCTTAAGTAAATCCCTTAATGGAATGATACCAGAACCGATTTATCAGTTCTATCAACCCATTGTATTGGGGTTTGATAAGCATTATGTAACTGTGGACGTCGAATATATGGAAACGTTGGAAGGCTGGGACGATTACTGGGACTTTTCCCTTCAAGAGCAAGAAACACCAGAACCTATAAATTATAGAGGCGATTCCAAATCTAATAATATGATGTTATATCAGCCTTTGGTATTTTTAGGGGTTTGGTCGGAGATAAAAGGATTTTCCGTCTACACATTAGATTCACATACAGAAACAGAACACATTCATTCTGATGTAGCCATTGTACTTTACTTAGAAAATGAAACAAAACTATGCATCTCTGGAAGAACGGACTGGTCCGCATTGCAGTTAACATGGGATGAAAACAAAATATCAAAGATAATAGATGAAGATTGCTATGAAAGATACGTTGGGGGCAGTAAATGACAACGGAATCTATGGGGGAATAACGATGAAATTATATGGTGATTTTACCAAAGACGATTGGAAACATACATTGAAAATCGAAGAAAGTCGCATTCCGAGTACCTTCATTCTTCATGGAGAATGGGAGCATGAAGGGAACATAAGAACCTGGCAAGAATTACTTGCAAAAGAGCTTTGGCACCCAACGTGGAATACGTTAATTGGAGAATATAACGCGAAGCAGGTCGGATTTTCCAACGTATTTGGTGGTCCGGTTGCTGCGATGATTTCGCATCGATTTGCACTTCTAGGTACGGAGAACTTTATTCAAACAGGCTATTATGGGGGTCTCTCACAAGCGATTCAATATGGCGATATTTTAATCGTTACGAGTGCTTACATGGAAGATGGAGTTTCCCAATGGTATATTCCAGGACAGACCATTGTGGATGCAGATACAGAGCTCGTACAAGCTGCAATAGATTATTGTGAAATGAAAGGATATCGGTATGTTACCGGATCCGTGTTTTCTACGAGTGCAATGCTAATGGAAACGTCGGAACTTGTGCAAAGCTGGGCAGCGGATGGGCATGTCGGAGTGGACATGGAGACAGCAACTACTTTTGCGATTGCAAGAAAGTATAACCGTAAAGCGATCGGATTATTAAATCTATCCGACCATATAATTGAAGGAGATACATTATATTCTGGCAATGAAGAATTCAAAGAAATAGAAGGAGAAATCGATCGTCGAATACGGGAAATTTCTTTATATCTTGCCGAGAAATTCTAGTAAATCGGATGAGTGATTGTATAAATGATCCTCATCCGATTTTGTTTTGGATGGGCGTTTTTTTACGATGTACCGAATGCAGTGAAATATCTCAAAATAACAGCTGTGCTTGCAGTGGAAATTATAAATGTACCGAACTATTTTTTTCTGCTGAATAATCTGTTATTTTATCCCAATCAAATGTTATACTATTTTTAAAATTGCAAAGGGGTATATAAATGTCCAACGATTTTTATTGTGACGAAGTACTGAGCGGAAGGACACAAGTGAAAAAGGTATCGGAGACCGATAATACATTAGCTTATTACCACACCAGACCTTTTTGGGAAGTACATATTGTTGCCATTCCAAAAAAACATATTCCATCTTTAACAACGATCGATCCCCATGATATACCAATACTTCATGAATTAATAGAGACGATTCAACAGGTTGCCTCACAAGTAGAAATAGAGTTTGGTGCATGTAGAGTGATTACCAATCTTGGTGAATACCAAGAGTCTAAGCATTTACACTGGCATATTGTATCAGGAGAAAAAATTAGATAAACAGTTGTGTTTTAATAGATAACGCTGAACGGTCACTACAAGTGCTTACGTACGTATGTTATGAATTTTAGGGAATATCAAAAGGTGGAGGGGATTGCTTATGAAAACAATTGGGCTAATAGGTGGAATGAGTTGGGAGTCTACGGTTGAATACTACCAACAGATTAATAGAGAAGTAAACGCGAGGCTAGGTGAGCTACATTCCGCAAAAATTTTGCTATATAGTGTGGATTTTGCAGAGATTGAGACCTATCAATCATTAGGAGAATGGGAGAAAGCAGGAGAAGTACTGGCGGAAGTAGCAAGTAAGCTAGAAAAAGCAGGTGCGGATTTTCTTGTAATCTGTACCAACACGATGCATAAAGTGATGGAACAAATGAAAGCAAATGTAACTATTCCTATCCTACATATTGCTGATGCGACCGCTAAACAGATCAAGAGCAAGGGGATCCAAACGGTTGGGCTACTAGGTACAAAATATACGATGGAACAGGATTTTTATAAATCTCGAATCATGAACCAAGGAATAGAAGTGATTGTTCCAAATAAAGTTGATAGGGAAATGATAAACAAGGTCATTTTTGAAGAATTATGCCACGGGGAAGTAAAGGCTAACTCGAAAAATGATTACCAACAAGTGATCGCAAGTTTAGTGGAGCAAGGAGCGGAGGGAATTATACTGGGGTGTACGGAAATCGGAATGTTAATCCAAGCTGAAGATGCAACGGTTCCACTTTTTGATACTACAAAAATCCATGCTAAAGAAGCGGTAAATAAAGCATTAGAATAATGATATCTACAAAGGGGGAAACTTTTTGGGTTCAAGAGTGATGCATTTAATTATAGCCAATAAAATAGCGGACCAACTTTCGCTTAAGGATAAGAAAGCATTTCTATTAGGTGGGATTGCACCAGACGCAGTTGCACCGAAAGATCGATCTCATTATTTTGCAGGGAAAATAGAAGACTTCACAAGATATATTGCTTATGAAAAATTCCAAGAAAAATATCAATCATTGAATCAAAACTATATTTTAGGCTATGTTACCCATTTAATTGCCGATGATATCTGGCTGAAAGGTTTCTATTTATCATGGTTGAAAAATCGTATGAACCACGATGAAGGACTTTATCAAAAATACCATGGGGACTTCCGTTTGTTAAATGGAAAACTGCTTGATCATTACAAAGTGAAGATTGATTTACTAGATGATATCGACTCTATTCAATTACCGGATATAGATGAGGTGAAGGCGAAGGATGTAAGGGAGTTTATCCCTTATGTAATCGGGGATTTCGACTATAATAGGCAAGACTTGGAAGCAGATTTAAACGTATTCACGTTTGAACAAATGGTTGGTTATGTGGAAACCTCAGTCGATAAAGGGGTTTTGTATGTAAAAGATCAGCTTTTAAATGCAAAACATGGAGAAACACAATCAACTTAATCTGCTATGAAATAGAAAATTATACTTTAAACGAATTCGTATAAAGGAGATTTATCATGTTAAAATACACAATCGCTTTTATAAAGCGAGGAAATGAAATCCTGTTACTAAATCGGGAAGCCGCCACCTGGATGGGAAGCTGGAATGGTGTAGGTGGGAAACTTGAACCGGGAGAAACGCCAACAGCCTGTATCATGAGAGAAATCTATGAAGAAACAGGAATTAGAGTGAATGAGGTTGTGGACAAAGGAACCGTTACATGGAATGTTAATCGAGCGCATTCCGATAATGGGATGTATGCTTTTGTCGTGGAGTTACCTGACACATATAACTTCAAAACCCCATTAAAAACATCTGAAGGGATCTTAGATTGGAAAAAGATAGATTGGATTTTACACCCTGACAATACGGGTGTTGCTAACTTGCGCTATTTTTTGCCGAAAATGTTAGAGAGTGATGAGCGACAGAATCACCACTTTATATATGAAAACGGACAAGTTAAGGCATTTCAATCATCACCTAATTTGAAGTTTGCTGAAACTTTTTAGAATTGTCAGTCGTATATGAACTAGAGGTGATGGATGATGAATATCGGATCATGGGTGGCAATAGCAATTGCCGTAGCAGTTGCAATTGGACTTTTCAATCAATCTTCTAAAAAGAAAAAATAAGGGGAAAGCGAATTCGATGAAAACATGGTACGGCGCTGCAGGAGTTTGTGTGAATGACCGGAATGAAATACTAATGGTCAAGCAAGGGGCTACAAATGAAGAAAAACGGTGGTCGGTTCCTTCAGGTGAAAAAGAAGCTGGAGAAACATTTGAGGAGTGCTGTGTGCGAGAAATGCAGGAGGAGACAGGATATGAAGTGAAAGTTGTTCGTTTCCTGTTCTCCAAAAAAAGAACGCTAGAAAGCAATCTTATAGAAGTTCATTATTTTGAGGTTGAAGTTTGTGGTGGAGAAGTGAAAATACAAGATCCGGATCAGCTTATTCATGAAGTTGACTGGAAGACGGAAAGAGAAGTAGACATGCTTGATTTAACTTATCCAGATGATCGGGAGAAAATCATAGAGTTGATGACAAAAAAACAAATATAGTAGAGGAATGAGCATTCGATGACAGGGAAGAAAATTATTCAACAGTTTGGATTTGAAGAAGAAGACGAACCGAAAAGTATTTATCCTTTTTCGCCCGTATATAAGGTGAAAGCAGGGGATCAGGATTATATTATTAAACGAACGCAAACGAATTATAAAGGATTAATCAACTATACGAGGATGCTATCATCGGAAGGGATTCCAGTCGTAACACCAGTTTCTTTAACGGAGGATAATCCACAGCTGATAGAGGATGATGCATATGTTGTTTACCCATTTATTCATGGCTCATCTTATGGTGCAAAAAAGGATAAGATTTATGAAGCGGGGAAGTTACTCGGAAAAATTCATGCATTATCACCTGCAGAAAACCAATATGGACTTGGCGAGTATGATGTTTACGATTTTAATGAAGAAGAAGTTACGGAAAGTGTGGAAGCAATAGCAAAACATGCCACAAAGTTTCAAGCTGATATAGATGCAAATAAGCTACAAAAAAAGTTCATACGTATTATGGAAAATCAAAATGCTTTAAAAAATGCAGAATTGCCTCATGTTGCAACGCCGCATGATTATAAGGCGAATAATTTAATATACACCCCATCGCCATATTTGATTGACCCAGATAACGCTACATGGATTCCCAGAATATTTGATCTCGCATTAGCTTTATTATTATTTCATAATGAATTGGAATCTGCACCTGATCGACTATTCACTCCAAGCGAGTGGCGTACGTTTTTATCGGGGTATCAAAGCCATATACAGTTGACAGAGCCAGAAATCCTAGCATGGAAACAAGCGGTTGAGCATGTTTTCTTAGATGAAGTAATGTGGTTGATGGCAGAGTTCGAGGAAGATTGGGAGCAGGAATCTCAACATGGCTTGTTTAAGCAATTAATTGACGTTCTTTATGACAATTCATCCTATACGTTAAGTGAATAATTTATTATTAGGGGTTGTGAAAAAAAAGGTGAATAGGACAGCTTCTAAAAAATAAGTAAATTTTTTCCTTATTTTTGAAACCTTTTGATACGTTCATTCGTCTAATAGTATACACACTTGTTTAGAGTCAAAATGATTTATGGTCTACAATCTACATATCAACGAGGAAAGAAACAGAGAATGGGGTAATTGATAAGTAATTCAGGAGGAGAAAATGAGAAGAGCGCTTTCTATCTTGGTTTTGGTTGGTTTCCTTGTCGGAGGTTGTTCACATGCAACGCTTTTAGAAGCAATTGAAGGTAGTGGTCTTGTTGAACATGATAAACCAGAAATATTATATTCCGATGACGAGGAAGGAATTGTAATCTTTTTAGCAAAAGATTCAGAAGGCAATTATAGACTTTGTCGTGGTTCGTACACCGTATCAAATAATCGCTACAATGTAGAATCGAGTGGTTACTACGCAAAAGAAGTTAATATATTTGGTAAAAGTGATTTTATCGCTGTAGATTCTATAGAAGATGGATCAGATAAGCAGAAACATATTGTCTGGGGTGGAATTTTTCATTATCCAAAGGCTGAAGAGGTTCATTACTTTGTAAAGGATGAAAATGGGGAAGAATTACATCAAAATAAAACGGTAATTACTAGTAAACATATTTTCATTGACGAACTGCCTGCTCATATTGAAGAGCCACATGAAGTTACGTATCAAGTAGTAGATGATGAAGGGAATATTATTGTAGACAAGAGTTAAAAAGCCGCTAGGAGATAAATTCCTAAGCGGCTTTTCTCTATTCTGTTACATATTTCTTGGAGGCTTTAATATTATCTTCCTCCGTTTTATCATTTTCTTGATTAGATTGCTCGGATCTTACTCGACGAATAAAGAAGGCAAGAATAAGAGCGACGACTATAATGATTGTGGAAATGAGGAAGCTTGAATTGATTCCTTCCAGCATGGCCTCATTCAAAATTTGCTGTTCCATTTGAGCCATTTCTTCTGGTGATTGTACTGTACTGGGATCAATTGTAGCGATTGCTTCGGCTGCTTTTGATTCGGTACGTCCGTTCATAATTGTAATCAATAACGCAGACCCAATCGCACCAGATACTTGTTGCAACGTATTATTCATTGCCGTACCGTGTGGATAATCAATTTGCGTTAGCTGATTCAAGCCATTCGTCATAATTGGCATCATAACCATCGACATTCCCAATGCTCGAACGGCAAAAATGATTACAAGCGCTGTATAGGAAATAGTCATATCCAAACGGCTGAATAAGAAGGATGTGACAATTGTTATTAGTAACCCTATTATCGCCAGTGTTTTTGGACCGTATTTGTCAAATAGTCTTCCTGTAATTGGAGACATAATCCCCATTACTAAGGCACCAGGTAACATGAGTAGCCCTGCTTCAAACGGTGAAAAGCCACGTACGGTCTGAACGTATATCGGTAATAAAATCATACCGGAGAATAATGCCATTGCCAGTACGATGGAAATAGTTTGTGATAAAGCAAACATTGGATATTTGAATATCTGGAACTTTAAAAGTGGTTCCTCCAAGCGTAGTTGTCTTAGGATAAGTACAATTAAGGCAATTGCACCAACAATAATTGTTCCGTATACGGTTGGATCTCCCCATCCATTGTCTCCGGCGAAGCTAAACCCATACAATAATCCGCCAAAACCAAGACTAGATAACAAGATAGATAATACATCAAGTTTGATTTCTCGCTGAGGTGTAATATTTTTTAGCTTCCAGACCGCATAAATAAGGGTAAATGCTGCAAAAGGAATAACAATATAAAATAAGGTTCTCCAGTTATAATGCTCTACGATCCACCCAGATAGTGTTGGACCTAGTGCTGGAGCAACAACCATAACGAGACCAAAGAATCCCATCGCTGTTCCTCTTTTTTCAACTGGAAACGATACAAGCATTACATTCATGAGCAACGGCATCATGACAGCAGACCCTGCAGCTTGAATCATTCTTGCTGCAACTAAAACACCAAATGTAGGTGATAGGCCAGCAAGTATTGTACCTACTGTAAAGAGGCCCATCGCTGTAATGAATAAAGAGCGGTTCGTAAAACGTTGGATTAAGAATGCACTTGCAGGAATTAATATCCCGTTTACTAATAAATATCCAGTAGATAACCACTGTACTGCTGTTGGCTTCACCTCAAATTCATTCATAATGGTAGGTAAAGCTACGTTCAGTAATGTTTCGTTTAATATAGCAACAAACGCACCAATAAACAATATTGCTATCATTGCATAAGGTGGTTTGGTTGGGATTTGGTTGGTTTCTCCCATGTTTCATTCCTTCTTTCTACGATATAAGGTAATTTAAATAGCACTTAAGTATTTTATACCCGTAGTCTAAAAAATGCAACACTAATTCTTTACTTTTCAGTGATTAATTGAAATTAACGTATTTTTAAACTAGAATGGTAGTACAAAGTTTAGAAAAGGTGGACCTATGAACAAGAAAAAGAAACAAATTATAGATGCTGCATTACAATTATTTGTTGATAAAGGATTTGCTTTAACATCCATTCAAGATATTATTGATGAAGCAAATGTGGCAAAAGGTACGTTTTATAATTATTTTGCTTCGAAAAATGATTGTCTAATGGCAATTTTGGATTTTGTTCATCAAGAAGCAGATCGCAGACGTCAAGCGGAAGCAATTGGAAAGTCTGTAACGGATGAATCTGTATTGGTGAAACAAATTGCAATTCGGATGAATATAAATCGAGAACACCGTTTAATATCTTTGTTTGAGACAGTTGGTTTTTCAGATGATAAGGAATTAATCGCCTTTATTAAGCAACAGCATATTGATGAGATCGAATGGCTTGCTAAACGGCTAGAGGAGGTATTTTCTCAAGAAACGGCTGATTATGCTTTAGATCAAGCAGTTATTTTATTAGGAATGATTCATCATTTCATGCATGTATGGACGTTAGGGTCGGAAAAGGAGATTACAACAGAGAATATCATTCGATTTGCTTTAAAGCGGTTGAAGCCAATGATATCAGACCAAACAGAAAGGAAAGATGTTTTCTTACCAAGGGGCTGGCTTTCGGGATCAACGAATGAATCGAAAGCAAAGAGAGAATTGGTAGAACTTATCGTTAAAGCGATCCAGCGTTTACAAACGGAGCTGTTAAAAGAAAAGGAAATAAATGTATCAGAGGAGCTTGAATATACTAATTTTCTATTAAAAGAGGTTCAATCCGATCAACCTAGGACATTTTTGTTTGAACGTATTACGGAATCTCTTTCCCAGTTACTTCAAACAAAACCGTTCAATCAACAAACTACACAGTTGTCTCAACAAATTTCAATTCTAACTCAAAAGCTAAAATGATAGCTTGTATAGCTCTCCTACCACGCCGAACGGACTTAGTAAAAATTTCAAATTTATTATTTCTTAAATTGGGGATTTTATAAAGGTGTAGTGTATGAGGAGGTTGCGGCGATGAAACGAGAAAGTAAGCAGTCGAAGAATATGAAATGGTGGCAATTGGCGCTGTTTGGTGTGGGCTGTACAATTGGAACAGGTTTTTTTCTAGGTTCAGCTGTTGGTATTCAATTAGGCGGTCCATCATTGGTTATCGGGATTTTATTAGCTGGATTGACCACCTATATTGTCTTTGATGCCTTAGCACGTTTAACAGCAGAAAAACCCGAAAAAGGAGCCTTTCGCACGTATGCAAAACAAGCATTTGGCCATTGGGCTGGGTTTAGTATTGGCTGGATGTATTGGTTTGCTGAAATATTAATTATGGGTAGTCAGTTGACAGCGCTATCTATTTTTTCTCGCTTTTGGTTTCCTGCTATTCCACTTTGGTTATTTGCATTGGGGTATGCAGTATTAGGAATATTTGTCCTCTTAATCGGAGCAAAGGGATTGAGTAAGATTGAAAATATCTTTGCCGTCTTAAAGCTTGCTGCAATCGTAATGTTTATCGTAATTGCAGCAGCATTTGTGTTTGGTTTTGTTGATGGAGCCAAACAATTAAACATACCAAATTCACTGGGTGATCTATTTCCAACTGGGTTTACCGGTTTTTGGGCTAGTTTAATTTTTGCTTTTTATGCTTTTGGTGGCATTGAAGTAATGGGATTAATGGCAATCCAGCTAAAAGATCCTAAGGAAGCCCCTAAATCTGGTAGAGTAATGGTTTTATCATTGGTTGTTATTTATGTCATATCTCTCGCACTAGCTTTAGTTTTAGTACCTTGGGATGTATTCCAGACAGATGAAAGTCCGTTTATTGTAGCATTTAAGGATTTTGATTTAGGATTTGTACCACATCTATTTAATGGGGCCTTGATTATTGCAGGTTTCTCAACAATGGTCGCATCGTTTTACGGTGTAACAACCATTCTTGTTTCGTTAGCACAGGATAAGGATGCTCCCGCTTTTTTTGCAAAGGAAGGAAGACTAGCTGTTCCTTTTCCATCGTTAGGGATGCTTGTTTTAGGGTTAGCTGCTTCCATTATCATGTCCCTCGCGTTACCAGAAAAAATTTATACCTATATCACTACTGGGGCTGGTTTAATGCTTCTCTATAATTGGCTTTTTATTATCTTGTCTGCAAGAAGATTGCAGAAGGTTACGTTGATGGACAAGGTCAAATACTATCTTGGTATCCTATTCCTGCTAGCAGGTATAAGTGGCACATTACTTGATAAAACCAATCGTCCAGGATTTTTCATCAGTGTTGGTATTTTACTTCTAATTGGAACAGTAGCCTTTTTTATGAATCGTAAATGGAAAAAGGAAGAAAAGAACGCTTAGTGCTGTATCAGTAGTAAAACGCCTTGCCAGCCAAAATAAATTCCAAACCCAATCAGAGCTAGTCCTGATACAATGGCAATGAATGTTAGTATCTGATCATTAAGCAATTTTCGAAAACTACTGGATACAGCGGCCATTGCCACATCCCAAGCTAATAAACCGATAAAGATGGCAATGCTATACATAATCAATGCTTGGTATCCATAATCGGTAGCCGTCTTTGCAAGAACAGATCCATAGATCCCTAACCAAAATAAGATGGTTAATGGATTGGTAATTGACATAATAAACCCTGCAAAAAAAGACTTATACAGTGGTTCGGTATTCCGATCCTGGCTTGCTTTAACTTCGTTTGCACGAATCATGCTTTCAATCCCAGTGTAAATGAGAACAAACCCTCCAAATAACCACAAAAATGTTTTTATAAATGGAGTATCGATGACATGAACTACTCCTAAATAGACGATTAACATATAAAGTCCATCTGCAGTAATTGCCCCTAGCCCTACAAACCATGCTGGAAAAAATCCACCTTTAATCCCTCTGTCTAATTGTGCAGCGTTAACAGGTCCGATCGGTGCCGCGAGCGATAAACCCAATAATATATAACTAATGAAGACGTTCAATATCTACACTCCTTTATTTCTCGATGTAATTATGTCTATTCAAGAAGGAGTGCTTGTACAACTTAATTTACAATTTTTTTTAGCTAACCTCTTTTTGTTGTTCTATTCCTGTTTTTCCACCTTTCCAATATCTCCAATTAATTCCCTAATTAATGTCTATTATCAAGGTAATCCATTAACTCCAGTAAAGTAGGAGCTAGTTTGGATTGATTTGACTTCCATGAGTTTTGATAAATTATGATTTTTTCTTTCTTAAAATAAGTAGCGAGTTCTCTGATTAATTTCTGCTGTAGTTCTTTGGGGAGTGGTAATTGATAATCAATGAAGAAAACTAATGCATGAATATATTTATTATTTCTTTTCGTGTCAATTGGAAAACGCGTAAAGATGTGGATCAATAGATTTCGTTTTAAGGAATATCGTTTTGTTGTGTTGTTCCTAGATGAGTTTGCATATTTCACTGCCAGAACGACCGTTGCAAAGGGGTTTGTTGACTTTTTTAATTCCGTTATACGAACTGCTTCAACGTCATAGGAGTGAAATACGTAAATAAGTGCTGAGTCATAAAAGGAATGGTAATAATAATCGTTACTTTTTGAGCTATTATTCGTTAGAAGAGCGATTGTATAGATTTCTTGATCGTATCTGTCCAATATTTGATAAAAATATTGAAACATTTTCTTATGGAAGTGTTGCGTATCGCTGTCTTGAACACCGATATGAATGAGTATCCATTTTTCATCCCCATTCTGTAGAATTACTTTAACTAAATGATTAACAGCTTGTTGGTCTTTTTTGTTCGCGATTAATTGCTGATATAATTTGTGTTGTAAAAATTCCTTACGCTTCGAAAAATCGATTGCATGATATAACTCAGGAGCAAAGAATTGGATGAATTCCTCAAATAAACCAGCAATTAATTTTTTCCAAAGTGCGTCATAACCCCGGATGAAGTAGGGTTCGTTTTTTTCACATATCAATTGAAAAGTCAACGTTATCACTTCCTTAATTACATTATATAGGAACATATGTTCGATTTCAACAATTTTCATTGTATAATAAAGGAAACCGAAAGAGTATGTAGAATTAATACATAAATGAGGATTTAAAAAGGTTCTGACGGATATAAAAGTTATATGGTTGGAAAATACAACAAAGGAAACGGTGGAGAACATGGACTTAAAGACGAAAAACATGACAGAAAATGACGCAATCGATATATTAACTTGGAAGTACGAGAAGCCTTATGATGTATATAATAATGTGCTTACTGGAGATGCGATTCTCGAACTATTAAACGGGTCTTATAAAATGATCGTTGACCACGAAGATCGTATTATTGGTATTTTTTGTATTGGTGAATCTGCTAAAGTTCCTGCTGGTGAGAAGTTTCATGTTTATGAAGAGGATTGTGTCGATGTTGGGATAGGGATGAATCCTGACTTAACGGGAAAAGGATATGGTTACGAGTACTTTGCCTATATTCTTGAGGAAGTGGCGAAAAAATATTCAAATGATATTCGTTTGTCAGTAGCGACGTTTAATCAACGTGCCATTCACCTTTATGAAAAGTTTGGCTTTAAAAAAGAAAAGATATTTTATAAGGATTCTATGGAATTTATTACCATGGTGAAACGTAGAGATAGGAAAGAGGAGGCGTATTTTGAAAATTAAAGGAATAAACCATCTATTATTTTCTGTTTCTGATCTAGATACATCCATTGCTTTCTACGAGAATGTATTTGATGCGAAACTATTGGTCAAAGGAAGATCAACAGCATATTTTGACCTTAATGGGTTATGGCTAGCTCTAAATGAGGAAAAAAACATACCTCGAAGCGAAGTTCATGAATCGTATACGCATATTGCATTTTCCATTGATGAGGAAGATATAACGGAGGCTTATCAGAAGTTGGAACGATTAAATGTTTCCATTTTAACCGGAAGACCACGTGATCAGCGTGATAAGCAATCTATCTATTTTACGGATCCAGATGGACATAAGTTTGAATTTCATACCGGAACACGAGAGGAACGGATAGAATACTACCGGGAAGCAAAGCCACATATGGATTTCTATTCTGCACGTAATAGGGAGTAGTGTTCACATCAGATTTTGGTGAGTGCTCCACTCTACTAGATATCTGATTCGATCACAGGGGGAGAAGGAAGCTCCAGCGAATTTCACGAATATAGAAGAAGTTGGAATAGGACGACATACGTAAATACATCGAGTGACAGCATCCAAATTGAATTTTGGAGGGGTAGGAATGTATCGAGTAGTGTTAAGTGGACTTGTCTGTATATTAATAGTCTTAATTGGATTTGGAGGCTGGAATGTTTACCAATGGCTTACTAGTGAAGAGCAAAAGAGCGAAAAAGACAGCGATATGGCATCGGCTGAGGTGGAAGAACTAGAAAAGCAGCGAATGGAAATCCAGGGAGAGATTTCTGAAGATGATTTAACACGTTTTGCAGAGGAAGGATTAAATCCTTTTGGTCAATCAACAGCTATGAACGAATTAACAGATACTTTTTATCAAGAATATCTTCATGGGATGTCCCATCAAAAGGTGAAAGCAGATGCAAAATGGGGGTTTTATGAAATACATCCAGAGCGGATTAACTGGTTATTAGCTGGATTAAATGAAGTGGAACTTGAACATGAAGATGTGTACCGCGGTATTTTAGAAAAATGGGATAAAGGGGATTTTACAACTGCTGATTTAGATCATAATGCAATCTGGAGACTTCAAGGCGGTACTATTGGAGAGGCAACCGGTGTTTATAGTCCTGCAGAGGAACAAGCTTACTTGAAAAGTCAGGCAGAATAGAACAGCGCTATTTGAATGATAACATGGTCTTGTTTCTCTTTGGATCAAAGTAGCACCGCATTAGGGGATTGATGCGAAGTGTTTATTCCATTTCATTAAAAAGCCCATCGCATGAATGGAATGCAATGGGCCTCTCAAAATTCTATTTTATCCCGCATATAACTGGCGGGCAGACATAAACGCGACGTCCTATCGCATTGTCGGCACTAGCACGTCCTGTGCGTCGTAAGCCCCCCACTTCAAACCTACGAGGTATAACCAAGGAGGTTAAGTGGGTGCAACTGAAAGTCAAATGTCCGATTCGTTCATCTAACAATTAGTGGGGGGATGAAGAAAACTGCCACTGATTGAAGCTTCACTTTATTGTTGTTCTGTTACATGAATAATATGAACGAAATGATCGTCTTCGTCTGTACGAACATGCTCTACTTTCCAATGGTTTGCTAACATCTGTTTCAATGTGCTTAACTGGTCCTCGGTTACGCGCACGTTGTAAAACGTAGCATCCTCCATTTGGTAGTCGGTACCTTCTTGAAGGGAAAATTTTAGGCCTAATAAACGTTTAATACCAAACTTTGAAACGTATTTAATCGTATAGCCTGATTCAATAGCTTGTTCAATATTGCCAGGAGCCTTTTTACTAGCCTCTATTAAATCCGCATAATCGAAACTATCATCGAAGTTGTTAAGTGCCTCAACATCTTCATTTTTGATAGTTGTGATTAAGGTTTCGCGAGCCATCCCCTTAGCAATAAGGGTTTCAATCATATATGTTTCCCATAAAGAAATTGCTGTAGTCATTTCCATTCCCTCCTATACGGATTACTCACTTAATGTGATTTCATCTACATAATAAAGCTCATCAAGTCTAGGTGTATAGTCAATTCGATCATTCACACCATAACGACCTTCCAATTGGAATAGATAAACAACAGGACGCTCTTCAGCAAAGATTTGTTGAACCTCTTGATATTGTGCAGCGCGTTCTTCTTCGTTCATGTTATAAGCAGCTTCATCAAGTAGTGCTTCTACTTCCTCATTAGAATAGCTCGTTACGTTATCTTCTTTAAATAATTCTAGGATACTACCATCAAACATATCATTACCCCAACCAACAAAGACACCTTCATCTAAATCCTCATTGAAAAGACGATCTGCGAATTGGCTTTGTTCAATTAACTCAATGTCAGCTGTAATTCCAACCTCATCAAGCATCCCTACTACAACTTCAGCCATTTCGGTATAGTAATTGTTTACCGAGATTTCAACGGTAACACCATCTTTATATCCAGCTTCTGCTAGAATTTCCTTCGCACGTTCTGGGTCATAAAGATACGTGTCATAAAGTGATTCATCTGCTCCAAAGTTACCAGGAGTGACATGTGTTCTTGTTGCTGTTGCAGATCCAAGTAAAATTTCGTCGATAATTACTTGGTTGTCTATTGCTAAATCAATTGCTTCACGAACAGCAGGATCAGCGGTTGTTGCACCTTCTTCGGTTGATAACCATAGTTGAATAACACGTTGGATTGGTGCTAATGCGACATGCGTACCTTCGTTTTCATCAATCCGTTCCATATCAGCTGTAGGGATGTTAAATGCTACATCCACTCCATCTGTTAATAGCTCAGATACACGAGTTGAATCCTCTGGTACAACCGCGAAATGAACCGTCTCCCATTTTGGTTCTTCTACAAAGTAATCCTCATATTTCACTAACTCCACATGGTCATCACGTTCCCATGCGCTAAATTGATAAGGACCAGTACCTACTGGGTTATCGAAAAATTCATCTGCTCCAACTTCCTCAAAATGATTAGCTGGGAGAATACTTGCTGCAGGGGTAGATAATCGACTTAATAACTGTGGATCTGGTTCCCCAGTTACAACGCGTACCGTATGCTCGTCTACTACCTCTACATGGTCGATTTCGCGAAATGTTGAATTTTGTTGTAGCGTTGTGTCTGTTGCAACACGTTCTAATGAGAATTTAACATCCTCTGCCGTAAATGCATCCCCATTATGGAAAGTTACATCCTCTTCTAATTCAAATTCCCAGGTTACGTCATCTACTTTTTCCCAATTTGTTGCTAGATCTGGAATGATTTCACCAGATGCGTCACGCTGGATTAATTTACTATACATGTTTACAAGAACAGCAGAAGTAGTAATTACACTGTTATTATGTGGATCAAGCGTCGTAATGTCTGCTGGATTTGCAACGGTTATTAATTCATAGCCAGAAGCTTCTTCCCCTTCTGTTGACGGCTCGTCTGGATCAGAAAAGCTACAAGCTGAGATAAGTAATACTGTGATTAGCAAGATGCTAAGAAAAGATAATTTTTTCATGAATTTCTTCCTCCTATATTTTCTAAGTTGTTTGGTGCTTGTACTGGATGATGACAAGCATAGTGATGATTTACTTCATGCTCCAACAATTCAGGTGCATTTGTGTGACAACCTTCTGTTGCATTTGGACATCTGCTAACAAATGGACAACCACGTGTTGGACTCATTAAGCTTGGTGGCTCCCCCTTAACCAATGTTTTTTCTTTGCGATGACGCGGGTTGGATGGGGGAACCGCATCAAGCAATGCCTTCGTGTAGGGATGTTTCGGATTCGTAAATAATACATCGCGATCAGCAATTTCAACAATCTGCCCAGCGTACATAATCGCAATGCGATCACTTATATGCTTCACAGCTGGGAGCCCATGTGCGATAAAAATAAACGCTATTCCATAGTTCTTTTGTAACTGCTTTAGCAAATTTAGAATTTGTGCTTGAATCGATACATCCAAAGCAGAAACTGCCTCATCACACACAATGAGATTCGGTTTTAGTGCGATGGCGCGCGCGATACTGAGTCGCTGTCTTTGACCACCACTAAATTGGTGCGGATAACGGTTCAGGTGATGTTTGCCAAGTCCTACTTCCTCTAATAGCTCAAGAGCACGCTTATCAAGATCTTCTTTAGACATTTTTTCATGAATCCGTAATGGTTCGGTAACGATTTGTTTTGCCGTCATTCTTGGATTCAAGGAAGCGTACGGATCTTGAAATACCATTTGGATCCGTTTTTGTGTTTGTTTTCGTTGCTTCTTCGTTTGGTTGAAAATATCTTTATCTTGAAAAACAACTTCACCCTCAGTAGGCTGTAGCAATTGCATGATCAGCTTTGCTACGGTTGATTTTCCAGATCCAGATTCCCCAACAATGCCAAGGGTCTCTCCGGCTCGAACGTGAAAGCTAACACCATCCACGGCCTTAACTACCTGTTGCTCCTTTTTGTTTCCCTTCTTCTGAACAGGAAAATGCTTCTTTAATCCTGCCACCTTAAGTAAGACATTCTTTGGATCACTTTTCATGTAGAACACCTTCTTTTACAGGGTGAATGCAACGGACGTCATGTCCTTTTTCTAGTGTTCTTAACTCAGGTACCGCTGTTAAACAGGCTTCCGTTGCAAACGGGCACCTAGGATAAAAGGCACACCCCTCTGGTTTATTTGCAAGATTTGGTGCATTTCCACTTATAGGCTCCAACTCTTCCACCTGTGAATCTAATGTCGGCATTGCTTTCATTAGTCCAATGGTATATGGGTGTTGTGGATGTTCAAATAAGTCATACACAGTTGCAGATTCAACAATCTTTCCGGCATACATCACGAGGACACGGTCTGCAATATCTGCTACCACACTTAAGTCATGCGTTATGAAAATAACACCAGTTCCATTACGTTTATTCAAGTCTTTAATGAGTGCTAGTATTTGTGCTTGTGTTGTGACGTCCAATGCGGTTGTTGGTTCATCTGCAATTAATAGTTTTGGATCACCCGCTAATGCGATGGCGATCATGACACGTTGCCGCATTCCACCAGATAATTGATGGGGAAAACGGTTCGCTACAGCCTCTGCATCTGGAATCTCCACTTGTTTCAGTAAATCAATTGCGTTATCCATAGTCTCTCGTTTTGATTTACTAGGTTGATTGATTCGTAATGCTTCCGCAATTTGACTCTTTATTCGTAGCATTGGATTTAAAGATGACATTGGCTCCTGGAATATCATGGACATTTCTTTTCCGCGTAACTGGCGGCGTTCTTTCTTGGATAGCGTTAATATATTGCTTCCTTGGTAGTGAATCGATCCATTAGTTATCGATCCTCCACTTTTGAGTAGTCCCATTATCGATTGTGAAGTAATACTTTTTCCACTACCAGACTCCCCAACAATTGCAACGATTTCACCAGGATTAACGGTAAAGGAGACATCATCGACGACGGTAATACTTTTATTCCCTTTTGCGGAAAACTCCGTAACCAAATGATCCACGGAAAGAAGGGGAGTATGTTGTTCGTTATTCGTCATCGTCATCGCCTCCTTTTTTCAGCTTAGGATCGAGAATGTCGCGTAACCAATCACCCAAGAAGGTAATCGCTAAGACCGTCACGGTGATCGCTAATCCAGGGAAGGTAGCGATCCACCAGCTTGTTGCAATATAGTTTCTTCCATCGTTTAGCATGCTTCCCCAGGTGATATCAGGTGGCTGAACGCCTAACCCCAGAAAGCTTAGGGATGATTCGGTCATAATCGCTGTTGCAATTCCAATCGTAGCTACTACAATGAACGATGATAGTACATTTGGGAGTATATGCTTGGAAATGATATGTGTATTGCTTGCTCCAAGCGTCTTAGCGGATTGAACGAATTCCCGTTCTTTCACACTTAAGACTTCTCCCCGTACTAATCTTGTATATTGTGCCCAGCTGGTAAGTCCAATTACTAGAATCAACGTTACGAGTCCAGGTTCAAACACGACAATTGCTACTAAAACAAGTAGTAAGGTAGGAATAGCAAGCATGGCATCAACAACCCTCATAATCGATTGATCAATCCATGAGCCCCCAAAATAACCAGATAGGAGCCCTAGAAATAAACCAATGATTCCTGCGATCAGTACCGATAATAATCCAACCAATAAGGAAACACGACTTCCGTAAATTAAACGGCTTAATAAGTCTCTTCCAACATGATCCGTTCCTAAAATATACGTACTAGATCCGCCATCCATCCAAAATGGAGGGGTTAAACGCTTAGTTGCGTCCATTGAAAATGGATCGTGTGGAACAACCCATGGGGCAATGATGGCCAAAATAACAATAATACTAACGGTGATAAGACCAATCATCCCTAGTGGCGTGGATAGTTCCAGTATTCGGGAGCCAATATTCTTTAGTTGTTTGGAAAATGAAATCTTATGTTTCAACGTAAGAAGCTCCTCTTCATCGAATTTCTTTCATTCTATAAACCTAGTTATACTTGATCCTTGGGTCAAGCACACGGTAGATGATATCTGTAACTAAGTTAACAACAATCGTGATCAAGGCAATAACAAATACAATAGCTTGAACAACAGCCATGTCACTTGTTTCAATTGCAGTTAATAACAGCCTCCCAATCCCAGGCCAAGAAAACACGGTTTCTACTACAATGGCTCCACCGATTAGTTGTGGAAATTGCAAACCGATAATTGTAACAACTGGAATAAGGGAATTAAGGAATACATGCTTACCAATAACAATGGATTCCATTTGTCCTTTACTTCTAGCCGTTTGAACATATTCCTGCTCAATTACCTCCAACACACTTGCTCGTACTAGCCGTGTCATTTCTGCTGCTAGTGCGACGCCTAATGTAATGGAAGGAAGAACAAAATGTAAGGGTGAGTCTGCACCAGAAACAGGAAAAATAGGGAACATCACCGCGAAAAATAAAATTAACATAATTCCAATCCAAAAGTTAGGCATTGCCTTTCCTACAACGGATATTCCTGATACAAGAAAGTCGATCACCGTATTTCGTTTAAGTGCAGCTAGAATTCCTAATGGGATCGAAATGAAAATAGCGACGGATAATGCCATTAAGGAAAGTGTTAGCGTTGCAGCTAAACGCTCGGTTACAAGCTCAAGTGCAGGTTCTTGGTATTGGTACGAGGTACCAAAGTCACCACGTATCATATCACCCAAGTATTGAAGGTATTGGATATGGAACGGTTCGTCTAAACCAAGTGCCTCTGTTAATATAGCCCGATCCTCTGCCGTGGCATTTTCTGGTAGCATTTGGGAAACAGGATCCCCAGCAACGTATACCAAAGCAAACACAATAAGTGTCAGGATTAGTAGACTTGGTATGATTTGAAGCAGGGAGCGTTTCAAATAACCCAATCTATCACCTCATTTCATAATTGGTAGAACAGTAGTCTACCATCGTGAAGATAGTTTTCCTTCTATAGCTAAAAATGTATGGTAATTGCCAATTTAGTTTATGTTATTTATTAACCGTCTAACGACTAAAAAATTTCCTGGAAAAAATGGTGTAAATAGGCATTCCAATCGCATTTTTTCAAAAACCAATAATCCCACTATATTTAGTATGAATTAAAAAGTCAAGCAAGGATTACTAGGAATTTAGAACCAATGGGAAGCATTATAAAAAGTAAAATAATTCTTAAGATAAGTGACAATTCCCTCGCCCTAAAATGCTTGTTGTTGCATCCTTCTATAATTAACAAATGGATCGTGCTAAAATGGATGTATTCCTATTAAAGAGGTGTAATAAATGAAAAAAATCAAATTAGGAACAAGTAACTTAAGTGTGTCGAATATATCGCTCGGTTGTATGCGAATGGGCGATTTAACAAAAACAGAAGCAGCAGATGTTATTAATCGTTCATTAGATGTAGGGATTGACTTCTTTGATCACGCCGATATTTATGCTGGTGGTAAGTCAGAGGAGATATTTGCAGAAGCGATTGATAGCAATCCTTCCATCCGTGAAAAAATGGTATTGCAAACAAAAACAGGGATCCGTAAAGGTTTTTTTGACTTTTCGAAAGAGCACATTGTCGGATCTGTGGATAAAAGTCTACAACGGTTAAAGACAGATTATATTGATGTATTATTACTTCATCGCCCAGATACACTCGTTGAGCCAGAAGAGGTGGCGGAAGCATTTACATCATTAAAGGAAAGTGGAAAAGTACGTCACTTTGGAGTAAGTAACCATAATCCAATGCAAATTGAGCTCTTAAAAAAATATGTAGAGCAAGATCTGATTATTAACCAACTACAGCTAAGTATTATGCATACCGGAATGATAGATGCGGGATTAAATGTCAATATGAAGCATGCAGGTGGTGTGGATCGTGATGGCAGTGTTCTTGATTACAGTCGACTTCATGACATGACTATTCAAGCATGGTCGCCGTTTCAATATGGATTTTTTGAAGGAGTCTTTATCGATCATGAAAAGTTCCCTGAGTTAAATGCAAAACTGCAAGAGGTTGCAGAAAAATATGGTGTTAGCAAGTCTGCTATTGCGATTGCATGGATCTTACGCCATCCAGCGAAAATTCAGCCTGTAATCGGTTCGATGAATCCGAGTCGAATCACAGAGATCTCCAAAGCTTCTGACATTGAGCTAACGAGAGAGGAATGGTATGGCATCTACTTAGCAGCAGGTAACGAGTTGCCATAGAAATATGTTTTTTTACCAGACAATATGAACCAAAATGATTCAAAATTTTCATTGACTATGTGTGAGCCCTTAACTACAATAAAGGTAATTGAATACGATAAAAATTAGGTTGGTTTCAAAATAACCATTTTGAAATCATTAAAAGGGAAGTCCGGTGTGAATCCGGCGCGGTCCCGCCACTGTAAATGGGAGTTATCTATTATATTCCACTGTCATTCGATGGGAAGGGAATAGATAATGTAGATCATGAGCCAGGAGACCTGCCTAGTTTTTCGCCATTCAACCTACGAGGATAGGGAGGTGTGCTCGCACATGTTTTATGATAGGTTTGCCTATACATAGCGTCGCTAATCATATAACCTGACATGCACCCTGACTACGGGTGCATTTTTTTATGAATTAATATAGATGGAGGGAATTAGCGATGCAAATAAAATCGAAAAAACTAGCAATATTGTTAACTATTTTACTTGTTCTTAGCAATATCACATTTTTACCTCAACCTACCGTTCATGCGGAAGCATTGGAAGATGCGGTTACAATTCTTGCTCTCGACGAAGAAGGAGAAAGTGTGCTCCCTTTAACTGCTGTATCAATTGATGATGGAGATACAGCCTTCGATGTACTGTTGGAAGCCGGAGAAGAGCATCATGTAGAAATAGCCTATGATGAATATGATTTTGGGAACATGGTTACGGCAATTGGTGATGTACAACAATCAGACCCTTATTATTGGTCCTTTAATGTATACGGACAAGGTCCGGAAATTGGTGCTTCGGCCTATGAAGTGGAGAATGGTGAACACATTCTGTTTACATTAACGGATAACTTTAGCCCGTCGGTTCCCGTTACCGTGTCAGCGATTGATTTAGATGGAAACGCTGTCATTAATGAAACAGAAGTTACCTTAATGGATGGTGCCAGTGCATACGATGCCTTATATCAAGCTGCAGACAAGCATGGGGTAACTGTAGATGCGACCGTTGATGATACGTATTTCACGTTTATCAACAACATTGGGAGTGTAGTGCTTGGGGAAACGGATTACTGGAATATTGCTGTTAATGAAGAAGCGTTAAGCACGAGTGTTGTAGCCCATCAGGTTCAAGCAGGTGATCATCTTCAATTAACTGTAGAAAACTTTGAAGAAGACCCAGAGGATATTCCAAGTGAGGAGGAAAATCCAGAGGAAGAAGAAACACCTAATCTACCAAGCATTTCTAACAAAGATATCCAATCATCAGTTGATGAGATCAAAGGTTATATAACAGAAAATAATATTTCCCTTGCATATGGAAATGAATGGTGGGTATGGGGAGTCGCTCATACCGAACAAGAAATCCCTTCCTCTTATGTTTCTAGTGTCGAACAAAGAGTAAAAGAAATAGATGGGGAATTCCGAAGCATTTTAGATTTGGATAAGGTTATCATTGGTTTAGCTGCAGCGAATACCGATGCTACTGATGTGGCTGGATATAATTTAGTAGAAAAATTAATCAATCACCGAAATTTTTTAAGCTCATCTATTAATATGCCAATCTATGGATTACTAGCACTTGATAGTGGCTCTTACGAAGCACCAAAAGAGACTAGAGATCAATTAATAGATTTTATCTTAGAACAAGAATATGAAGTAGGGGGATGGGCATTATTTGGTGACCGCCCTACAGCAGATATTACGGGAATGGCATTAACTGCACTAGCACCATATCAAGATCGTGCTGATGTTCGTGCGGCCATTGATCGTGCCGTAGAATATTTATCACGAGAGCAGGATGATACGAGTGGATACGCAGAAGAATTCAATGGTGGAGATTCAAGTGAATCCGTTTCTCAGGTTATCATCGGTTTAACTTCAGTCGGCATTGATCCTACTAGTGAAGCATTTACAAAAGATGGTGGTAACCTGGTTCAACATTTGTTGAAGTTTAAGCAGAATGATGGGGGCTATAGCCATATTATTGACGATGATTATTCGATGGCCATGTCGACACAACAAGCACTCTTGGCTTTGGTTGCCTATCAGAAATTTGTTAATGGGGATAAGACAACGGTTTATCAATTTCCGTTAACCGAAGATGATGATGGGAACCAAGACGACGATGATCAGCCAGAAAATCCTTCTAACCCGGACGATGATGATTCAGACCGTGGCCCAGATCATTCAGAAGATCCAACGAAAGAGGAACTAGTGATCACACCAACGATTGAGAATAATAAGGATGAAATGAAAATCACTGTTACGCTCGATGATTTAGAGGAGCTTTCAGGTCATGAATTGGTCGTTATTCAGCCGGATAAGGCTAGGGAACAGCCTTCAATGCGTATAGAATTGGCATATGATGCTCTTAAAAAAATAGTAGATCAAGGAAGCAGTTTAATCGTTGATAAAGGAGATGTTACATTACACATTCCACATGAGATTTTACAGCAGCTTGTAAACGAAGCAAATAATCAGCCAGTCGAAATTATACTCGACAAATTGGAGGATAAGAATGCTGTTGGTTCTGTGTACAACTTTACGATTAAAGGGAACGACCAGGAAATTCATGACTTCAACGGGAATGAGATAACAATGGTATTTGAAGTGGATCCTGATCTTGTCAAAAATCCAGAGAAGGTGAACGTGTTTTACCTTAATGAAGAAACTGACAAATGGGAGGTCATCGAAAATAGCGCCTATGATGCTTCCAATCATATTGTAACAGCAACAACAGACCATTTTAGTACATTTGGTGTTTTTGAAATAGAAGAAATCCAAAGTGGACAAAAGTCCAACGATGAAAAAGAAGGATCAAAAGGTAGTGGAAAGGAATTGCCAAAAACAGCGACAGACATGTACAACTTTTTAATTGCTGGCATGCTTCTCCTCGTTGGTGGTGTCATTTTATTTGTAATCCAACGCAGAAAAGCAAGGGTTTAAAGAGAAGGGTAATCTAGCAATCTGTTAGATTACCCTCATTTTGAAAAAGGAGGATAAGAAATGAAACGCTTTTTGTTCATCGTATTATCCATTTTAGTCACGTTATTTATATCTGCTTGTGAAAAGGATGATGTAATTTCACAAGCAGAGCAAAAGGAGCATACAACTAGAAGCTCTGAAGTTTACGAATCGGATCAGTCGGCAAAAGATGTCATTGAAGTGAATGAATCTAAGGAAACACCGAGAAATGATACCGAGGAAAAAGAAGAAGATTCGAATCAAGACGAAGGACAATCGGATGAAACTGGCTCAGATGAATCAAGAGTGTCTAGTGATCAAGTATCCGAGAATGATTCTAAGAACAAGAAAGAATCAAAGTCTAAAAAAACAAATGATAAAGCATCTGAAAAACACGGATCCAATCAAAGCAAACAGAAGGATTCCAAAGAAAAAGACGAAACGAAACCCAAGGAAAACGAGCAGGAGAAACCAAAGGAAGAAGAACCAAATCAAGATCCCAAAGATACAGTTACGGTTTCCATTACGACAGGAGAAGTCCGTGGAGTAGTCCTGCCGCCAACAACTGTGTTATACCAGGATGGTGATACGGCGTTAGACGCAACTCGTAGAATAACGAAAGAAAAGGGGATTCAAATAAGCGTTCGTGGTTCCGGCGCAACTGCATATGTAGAGGGTATTGATAACCTTTATGAATTTGATGAGGGCCCTTTAAGTGGGTGGTTAATTCGGGTAGACGGCATTCTTATCGATCGAAGTGCAGGTGTTTATCCAATTGAACCGAATCAAACGATCGAATGGACGTATACTACGAACTATCTTGAAGATGGGATGCCAGAATAATGATACGAGGTTTCCGGTCATTTCATCCAATCCTATTATTACTATACTATATCTTTGTGATTACTAGTTTTATGCTTTATCAACATCCATTTTTTCTTCTTGCTGGCATTTGTCTGGTCCTAATGATTAACCTCATTCTTGATGGAGGCGAACAGTTAAAAAAATGGATGTGGATGCTAATAGGGATGAGCAGTTTAATCTTAATATTAACGCCATTATTTAATCGAAGGGGAAACCATATTTTATTTTACTTATTTGAAAACCAAGTAACACTAGAGTCCATCATCCAAGGGATCATGATTGCAGCGACTTTGGTTGGTATATTAGCCACCTTTCTGACATTTAATCTCATACTTACAGCGGATAAGTTTCTGTTTTTATTCGCAAGAGGATTTCCGCAGTGGGCAATCTTAATCATGATTTCGATGCGATTTGTTCCATTGTTAATCCGGCGCTTGAAGGATATTGAACAAGTACAACAGCTCAAGGGACTATCGATTAAGCAAGGAAGTGTGAAACGTCGTGCCCATAATGGAATGTTATTCATCCAAATCCTGTTAACCTCATCCCTAGAAGAGTCGATTCAAACGGCAGATTCGATTGCGGCAAGGGGATATGGATTGCGAAAAAGAAGCAAATATCACCCTTATACGATGAAAGGCACAGATTGGACGGTTCTTACCGCCATGATCGTTTTATTTAGCCTATTAGTATTTGGCTGGTGGTTAGGAGATGGGGTGTTGTTGCTACAGCCCATTCTTGAGTCGGTTTGGTTAAGTGGCAGGGAATGGTTTTATTTTTCTATTTGGCTAGCCTTGATTGGAATACCAATGGTTACTGAAGGAAAGGAAGTACTAAAGTGGAAATACTATCTGCACAAAATGTAACATTTAGCTATCCTGACGCAACAGAGTCTGTTTTGGACGATATTCATTTTACGATCCAGGAAGGAGACTTTGTGTTGTTATGTGGACCGTCGGGGAGTGGAAAGTCCACCTTATTACGTTTACTTAAAGAGGAGATCGCACCACATGGTAATCTGGGAGGAAATATATATTATCGTGGAAGCATGATAAAGGAACAGGATCGGTTTCTTCTTGCAAAAGAAATTGGGATGGTATTCCAGGATCCAGAAAATCAGATCGTGATGGAACGCGTGATGGATGAGCTTTTATTTGGTATGGAAAATATGGGATATACCACAGATAAGATGCGCAAAAAAGTGGCCGAAATGGTTCATTTCTTTGGTTTAAATGATCTGGTTAATAAAAAAACAGCAGAATTATCTGGGGGACAAAAACAGCTTATCAACCTGGCATCGGTTTTACTATTGGAACCAAAGCTACTGTTACTCGATGAACCAACTGCCCAATTAGATCCGATCGCAGCGAAGGAATTTATTCATTTGCTCGAAAGACTAAATGATGAATTCGGTATTACGATTCTTGTTGTAGAACATCGCATGGAAGAGCTTTTCTCTGTAGCGAACAGGGTGATGCTATTAGATAAGGGACACCTTGTTGTGGATCAAAGTCCGAGAAAAGCAGCTCATCAGATGTACCCGGAATTTCAATCCTTTTTACCTAGTACGGCCTTGTGTTACATGGGGATTAGTCAGCAAGCCACTAAACCTGATCAAATACCATTGACGGTGAAAGAAGCAAAGCAATGGATTTCAACTCAGGAACTGAAGCAACCAACACAAGGACACGGGACGATTGTTGAAAAGAGTCCATTAATTGAATTAAAGGCAATTGACTTTCAATACACGAAACATAGTACGCCAGTCTTATATAACTTGTCTTTTTCTATAAACAAGGGAGAGTGGATGGCGCTTGTTGGTGCAAACGGAACAGGGAAAACAACATTGTTAAAATTGATTGGAGGATTGATTAAACCACAGCATGGAACTATGAAATACAATGGGAAAAAGGTAAAAAACATAGATCCACAACAAATAGGCTACTTACCACAAAATCCAAGGATTTTTTTCCTGCATGACACGTTAAAAGAGGAGTACCAAGAGATTGCAAGGAAGCACCAAAAGAGGGAAGAAGAGGTACAGTCATTACTTGAGATTTTCCAATTGGCTGATTTACTTGATCGGCATCCATACGATCTCAGTGGTGGAGAGTTACAAAAGGCAGCATTGGTTGGTATATTGCTAGGAAACCCTTCCATATTGCTAATTGACGAACCTACAAAAGGAATGGATCCAAGCTTCAAAAAGGAATTTGGTTTGTTAGTACAAGGTTTAGTAGAGGAGGGGCTTACAGTTATTATGGTTACCCATGATATAGAATTTGCTGCTAGTTATGCGACTCGATGCAGTATGTTATTTCAAGGGGATATCACCGTAACAGAACCAACAAAACAGTTTTTTCAAGAAAATACGTACTATACAACAATGATGAACCGAATAACCCGTGACTTTCATACGCCAGCCTTAGTAACGTTGGAGGAGGCGATGCTGTTATCACCAAACCATATTGGGTCTTAACGAGCTTAGCAATTATCATATTAGTCGTTCTACTTGCTTTTCCTTTGATTAATCTAGAATACTATTTAATCCTAAGTATATTAATTATGATTGCCTCGTTTCTACCATTTATGATTCGTTTTTCAAGTCAACAGATAACGAGCAGGGAGCTAGTAATGTTAGCGATTTTGGGGGCCATTGCAGCTGTTAGCCGTGTTCCTTTTGCTTCACTACCTAGTGTGCAACCAACATCTTTTGTAATTATTGTTTCAGCCATTGTACTAGGGCCACAGAGTGGATTTGTTATTGGAGTAACTGCTGCGATCGTCTCCAATATTTTTCTCGGCCAAGGTCCATGGACTCCGTGGCAAATGTATGCGTGGGGGATGATTGGACTTTTTGCAGGACTCCTTCGTAATACGTGGTTAATGAAAAATAAGATTGGCAAATCGATGTTTGGATTTATCGTAGGATTCCTGTTTGGTTGGTTTATGAATCTGTGGTTTATTATTGGAGTCATCCAGGAAGTGAACTGGCAATCGATCTTGCTATACAATAGCACTAGTTTCTATTTTGATTTAGCACATGCCCTGTCGAATGTCTTTTTCCTTGTATTATTTAGTGCCTCTTGGATAAAGATACTTCGTCGTTTCAAGTGTAAATATGGGCTGTTCGAGCAAGTTTAGAATGACAGTATATAAAATGCGACGTAGCAGCAGCGTGATTTCCGCTGCGGTCAGATGAGGAGCAGAAACCACGCTCCAGACATGTTGATTCGACCGTTTAGCGGAAAGAGGTTCCACTTCGTCATTGGTGAGGATCGTGGTTCCGTTAAATGATAAAAAATTGCTCAAATCAGGATTACGAGGATCCTCATTCCGCTATTAGACATAAATCAGTTAAAATTGTACAGGGAAATGGTAAATAAAGGAATGAGGATCCTAATTCACGTTCCAGACGGGTTATTTTGACCATTTAACGGAAAGAGGTTCCACTTCGTTTTTGAAGAGGATCGTGGTTCCGTTAAATGGTGAATACTAGAATATTAATTAATTAGTTGTTTCAAAGGCATGATTTTGAAGGCATTTTTTACACTGGATCCCATATAAGAAACATTATACTTTTGCATTTCCATTTGACAAAATTCTTTTTCATTCTTCTTTTTTCAGAAGTTTTTCAACACAATCCCTAGTATTTTGTGTTAATATAGACTAAGTAGATTGGTTTAGGTACATTTCGATATCGTAAGGAACATACGGAGAAATAAAGCGCGTATAATTATTGCCTTAACCCTTGTCACATATGAGGTTAAGGCATTGGTTGTGTTTACCTAAAACCAGGTGGGAAAACTTCTCACTTTTTATCAGCTTTTAAATAACTTATAATTATCTTATAATAGAAATATTTAAGTCTATCGTTTTTTGAGGAGACAGAAAAGATGGGGGGATAAGGTCACACATTCGTAAAAGAATATGTGATCGTGCATCTTTTTTGCAAATTTTAGGGGAAAAGGTTGATAATCATGAGCAACAAAGAAAATAAGTCAGACGTCATATTAATTGGCGCTGGAATCATGAGTGCTACATTAGGAACACTCTTGAAAGAATTAGTACCGGAATGGAATATAAAAGTGTATGAGAAACTTGGAAAATCAGGAGAAGAAAGTTCGAATGAGTGGAACAATGCGGGAACAGGGCATGCAGCATTGTGTGAGTTGAATTATACGGTCGAAAAGCCAGATGGTTCACTAGATATTAGTAAAGCTATAAAAATTAATGAACAGTTTCAGCTTTCAAAGCAATTTTGGTCCTATCTAGTAAACAAAAAATTAATACATAATCCTCAGGAATTTATTATGCCACTACCACATATGAGTATGGTTCAAGGGGAACAAAATGTTAACTTTTTAAAGAAACGTTTTGAAGTGTTATCAAACAATCCTTTATTTAAAGGAATGGAATTTTCCGATGATCCAGAAAAACTGAAGGAATGGATTCCGCTTATTATGCAAGACCGAAAATCAAATGAACCAATAGCGGCTACCAAAATTGATTCTGGAACGGATGTAAACTTTGGCGCTTTAACGCGTAGGTTGTTTAAACAATTAGAGAATAAAAATGTGGATATAAACTACAAGCATAGTGTTCAAGATGTAAAACGTACGAAGGATGGCTTATGGGAAGTGAAAGTACGTAATCTTGATACAGGTGTTGTTGAGAGCCAGACGGCAAAATTTCTCTTCATTGGTGGTGGAGGTGGAAGCCTTCATTTACTACAGAAATCTGGTATTCCTGAAGGGAAGCATATTGGAGGCTTTCCTGTAAGCGGATTATTTATGGTGTGTAATAATCCAAAAGTGGTTGCGAAGCATCATGCAAAAGTATACGGAAAAGCTAAAGTTGGGGCGCCACCAATGTCGGTACCACATCTTGATACAAGGTTTATCGAAAATAAAAAGTCCTTGTTATTTGGGCCGTTTGCAGGATTCTCGCCTAAATTTTTGAAAACGGGTTCTTTACTTGATTTAGTAACTTCCGTGAAGCCACATAACCTTTTTACCATGTTAGCAGCTGGTGCAAAAAACATGGCATTAACCAAATACTTGATCCAGCAAGTGATGCTCTCAAAAGAAAAGCGCATGGAAGAGTTACGCGAATTTATCCCGGACGCTAAAAGTGAGGATTGGGATTTAGTTATAGCTGGTCAACGTGTTCAGGTTATTAAAGATACGGAAGCTGGTGGAAAAGGAACCCTCCAGTTTGGTACCGAAGTAATTACTGGTGCAGATGGATCGGTTGCTGCATTATTAGGGGCATCTCCGGGTGCTTCCACAGCCGTTCACGTAATGCTTGAAGTAATTAATAAATGCTTCCCACAACATATGAAAGAGTGGGAGCCGAAAATCAAAGAAATGATCCCATCCTATGGCGTATCATTAATGGATAATCCAGAACTTCTACATGAAATAAATGTATCAACTGCAGAAGCACTTGACCTCAATGATAATGAGCAAGCATTCTGTTAATTAATATGAAATGAAAGTAAAACCTTTGATCTCGATTTGATCAAAGGTTTTTTCATTTTCTTTCTATCTCTCTGGAGTGGGTGAATTGACTGTATATTAATAATTGTATGATATAATTTACAATATCATTGTTTGAAATAATGCGGGAGGGATGTAAAATGGGAATGGACTTTCATAGTAAGCAAAACCGTTTTTCTTACACAACTCGTACTGCAGATAACTCATGGATTCAAACGATAAAAGACCTTGTACCGATCAAGCAGATTTCCAATGCCATCGATATTGGTTGTGGTGGAGGAATCTATTCGAAAGCACTCTCAGACATGGGTGTAGCCTCCGTTACCGGGGTAGATTTTTCCAAGGAGATTCTTGAGGGAGCGAAAGAAAATTGCAAAGACTACAGTAATATATCTTTTCTACAGGGGAATGCTTTCGATACCGGGGTAGTTGGTGGTAGCTATGATTTCGTATTAGAAAGGGCGTTAATTCATCATATTGACGATTTAGAAAGCTGCTTTGAAGAAGCTTATCGAATTTTAGATTCGGATGGGTACCTTATTATTCAAGATCGTACTCCTGATGACTGCTTTGTAAAAGGGAGCAGTGAACACATCAGGGGATACTTTTTTGAACACTTTCCCAAGTTAGTGGAAATAGAAGCCCAGCGAAGGCATGACAGTAAGTTGATAATGCAGACCTTAAAAGCAATCGGGTTTACTGAAATGGAAGAAGTTACACTATGGGAAACAAGAAAGGTATACGAGAATAAGGAAGCATTATTACTTGAACTGCGTGAGAGAATTGGAAGAAGTATTTTGCATGAATTGACTGATTCGGAGCTGAATCAATTAGTCCACCATATCGATAACTCTATTGCAAAGGAGTCCTTGATCGTTGAGAAAGATAGATGGACGATGTGGAAGGCGGTTAAGTAATATCGACCGATAGTGATGTTTCACGAGTAATTACAGATGATACGGGATATTCTAAGGAAAAAAAGGATAATCGATATGATTACGACACTGTTGGTGGTAATATTGGTTTCATTGTTATTGGGATCATCACTATATTATGTAAAACAGAAATTTATAAAACTAGAGGTCATCATAACGCTATTATTTCTATCCTTTCTATGTCAGCATATCAATTTTAAACTATTTTCCGCATATGAAAGGCTCGCTGTAAAGGAAGACTTGATACCAAGAGTTTTGAGTTATTTGCATTTTGGTATCGTCTTACCCATTTTATTACTTTGGCTACTCTATATATGGAGAAAGAAAATAGCTATTATTTATAAGGTATTATTATCATTTCTTTGGATTGGAATGGATTTGCTTTCCAAACAAGTTTACGTTTCGATTAATGTGTTAACCTCTAACACAGATTCTTGGTATCCAATAATAGATGTATGTATTTCATTGTTCATTCTATTATTGTCACTTTTATTCATGCGGATATTTAGTACCATTCTTGAAAAAGAAAGTGGCGTTTCTCCATGACAACATTTCTATATCTTCTAGAACCACTTACACCTAAATCGTTCGATAAAAATGAACTATATACATTAGTTATTATAGTTGTTGTCTGGGTGTTGTTTATTATTCTACACAAAAAAGAACGCCTGTTAAGCCAAACAGAGATTATTGCTTTATATGTGTTTAATGTTTGGTTTGCGACCGTAGGAGATCGAATGTTGGCAGAACCTCCACTTGATTTTTATGACACGCTTGATTATGCTCACGGAGAATTATTTGATTCTATTCTTCAAGTTGTTGTATATCCAGTTCCTATCATTATTGCGATACACCTTTTCCGAAAATTGAAACCTAATAGAATTTGGTTTATGTTGATTTCGGCTAGTATTTTGAGTGGATTAGAATGGATATCAGAAACGTTTTTCGATGTATTTCAATTTAAAAATTGGCGGACGATGTATTCTTTTGTCTTCTATTTTTTTGTCATCCGAATTAATTTAAGCTACATTCATAAAATCCAAGAATTATTTATGGATAGGAAAAGGAAATAGCAGAATGAGAATCCAATAAAAAAGGGACCATTAATTCGTAACAGGATCCATCATGAGGTGCGTCGTGCTATATCTTATAGTAAATCGCAAAGGAAATCTCAACCAATAACGCAAAAAATTCACATTATAATTCACAAGAAAAGGAGCTTTATTTAAAACAAGCTCCTTTGTTATTGGACAATATTCGCTTCTTCCACTAAAGCACCCTATACTTTAAGTATAATTCTTCACTTTGTTTGCGATCACCTCGTTGGATTCTTGGAAAAATATATTACAGTATTGCTTGTTTACTTTATCAAAGGATTTGTTTGGCTCTTTTCCTTCAACCTATGGAACAACTCCTATAAGAAATTGTGACGATTTGGTGTTTTTTCATTTATAGGTTCAAAAAAATTTTCAATCCATTGATATCTACAATTGTTACCTCTATTTTCTACCGTTACAAAATTCCTTTCTACGAAGAATAGTTGCTACACTGAAATGTTAACACCTCCATTTTTATCTGTAATCTCCATGTTATTATTCCCCCATTCTAGTTTAATTAACATCAACTTAAAATAGATAAAAAGATGACATAGGTACAAAGTTTGGTATATTCGACGCTAATTGTTTTTCAATATAAAAAAGGAAGATTAACACTAAGTGCTAATCTTCCTTTATCTTTTTATTTATTCTCTTTTCTAAGTGTCTTTGTCCCAATATGGATATAAGAATACTAAAGAAATTTAATATCTGAAATAATGTTGTATTGCCATTAGCAATTATAAGCATAACAATTACTAAAGGGACGTATATTTTTATACCAGTTAAAAATCTTTTTGATATACTCACTTTCTTCCCCCTTTGCTTCTTCAACTATTCTGCTACGTTTAAGTACATTTCTTCACAATATCTATACTTATTTTATCATACTATTCATACCAATTTAATTAATTGTTCCAATGGTAATTTGTTTCAGTTAAATTCACAACCTTATTCGCAGAGTTTTCACACGTTGATACACATACCCTACATTATTTATTTCAGTTAATGTAAATGATAATGTGAAATCAGTATATAAAACCATCAAAAACCTTGAATTAACAATAAAATCGCACTGTGAATTTATATGTGAATCACAGTGCGATTTAGTATGTGAATTATAATGTGTGCACCTCTAAACGGAACCTGTTAATAATTCGGGCCCTTTTCTTTTTGTATTGTTTAAATAATTTAAAAATATGATAAAATTAATAAAATGAGTTTACTGAAGATCGATAAAAACCCCATTCTATTGTTTGAAAAGTAAATTAGCTGTTCAGAATTGAAAGTTTTAGAAGGAGAGAAATCCAATGTAAACCAAAATTTTTTTCATCAAATGACTATATCAGAAATAAGGAATGGGGTTTACATGAGTTTATTTAAGAATAAAAATTTTGCAGTCATGTGGTTTGGGCAACTTGCTACGATATTTGGTAATCGTTTTAGTGAAATAGCAATTCCTTTAATTGTACTTCAGTTAACTGGATCGCCATGGCAATCCGCACTGGTTGTTGTTTGTTCCCAAGTAGCACCACTTATTTTGTCTCTTCCAGTCGGTACTTGGATAGAGGGGAAACCTAAAAAGCAAGTTGCCATGGTTGCTGAAATCATTAGCTTTTTAACGATGTCATTATTAGTAATGTTGGTGTGGGCAGACCATTTAACAATATGGATTCTTGCTACAAGTTTGTTTATTTTGGGAGCTACAGGTTTGTTTTTTAAAGTTTCCTTTTCCGCAATGGTACCAGGGGTTGTCGGAAGAAACAGACTGGTTCATGCACATAGCTACTTTGAAGGAGCAGATGCAATCAGTACATTTGTTGGCCCAGTTCTGGCGGGCGTTGTGTTATCAAGTTTTGGAGTCGCGATGGTATTGACAATAGATGCTATGACTTACTTCATCTCCTTTCTTGGTATTCTGTTTCTAACTTTCCACGAAAAAAAATGGAGCGTAAAGCAAGAAAAAATGAGACAAACCTATTTATCATCGATTAAAAATGTAAGGTATTTGTTTACGAATCCGTATCAAACCTTTATTTCCGTGCAACATGTTATTTTGAATTTTAGTACGACCGCTATGACACTGACGATCATTATTTATACGAGTCAAGTTCTCTATTTTAATGAATGGCAAACGGGTATGGTGCTTTCTTCAGCAGGAGTAGGCAACCTAGTTGGTGTATTTTTATTAAATAAGATTAATCATTTCTCATGGAAGTATTTGTATGCTGGTTTAATGGTAGTTTCAAGTGGTGGAATAATACTGATTCTCTGTTCATATGAGCTCGTACTGATCATGGGTGGAATGTTTTTATTTGATGGAGCGCTATCGATGGCTTTTGTAGTAAACGGGTCAGCAAGACAAGCAGTCACTCCTGATGCATATTTAGCACGAATCGGAGGGGGAGGGATTTTATTATCAGGTGTAGTTGCAATGGGGGGAAACCTCTTTGCAGGTGGTGTATCTGAATCGATCAATCCTAATTCTTCTCTTATCTTCTGTGCTGGTGTACTGTTGTTAGCAACTTTTGTATCATTAGTTTTTAAACAAGGGGACAAAAAACTGGATAAACTAGTGCCAATTGAGTTTAAAGAATAATTGGTTTTCATTTTAAGCGAGCAGTTTACTTCCTAAGTTTGGTAAGGAATTCCTTATTGTAAACCGCACCTATACGATCATTATTATTTATATGATTTGATTCGAAATCGGTATTATTTATTTGCTGTTACATTCGTTAAGATTTAGATAGAAATTAACGAAAGCATAAGGGGCAGAAGTATGAAAAACGATGTCATTTATCGAAATGCAACCGAAGAAGATCTGGATCAAATCGTAGCAATGCTTTGGGATGACAAATTAGGAAGAACACGGGAACGTTATGAACAGCCTCTGCCATCAACCTATATCGAAGCATTTAAAGCGATAGAAGCCGATCCAAATAATGAATTGGTGGTAGCTTCGGCTGGTCATAAAATAATTGGAGTACAACAAATTACGTTTACACCCTATATTACCCATCAAGGTAGTTGGCGAGCAACGATCGAGGGAGTGCGGACATCTGCATCTCATCGCGGGAAAGGATTAGGGTCTGGGCTTATTCAATATGCCATTCAACGTGCAAAGAACAGAGGCTGTCATCTAATCCAACTAACAACCGATAAGCAAAGAGATGACGCATTACGATTTTATGAACGGTTAGGCTTTAAAGCGACTCATGAAGGATTAAAAATGAAGCTGTGAATAATAAGTATTTTTAGTGTCATAAGGTACAGTGGAAGTAAAATAGGGAAACTTCGCACTCATTTGTAAAAACTGAATCATTTTACCCCCAGAATCGTATAGATTGTTAGATACCAAAAGGGGGAAAATAAATGAAATTTATCGTAAAGGCTTCGTTCATTATGTTGATAACTATTGTTCTAGCTGCATGTGGAAAAACGGATAACGATAACGATTCATTAGACAAGGAAGCGGATAACCAGAAAAAGTCGTCTGAAGAACCAATTACTCCTGAACAGCTTCCAGAACAGTTTTTGACTAGTAATTTCGAACAGATCTATAACCAAACAAGTGAATCGTTTCAAGAAATGGTTACCTTAAAACAGTTCAAAGATATGGGAAGTGATTTCCAAAAAGGAGTCCAATCCTTTGAGATGGTTACTAAAATGCCAATTCAAGATCTAATGGAGTATCAATGGATAAGTGATGGAGGAGACAAAGGAATACGAGCTTACTTGGCAGATGATAACCAAACGATTGAGGGCTTGCAACTCACCCCTATTACTTCTTATCCAGAAACGGATAATCGGTATACAGAAAATACGTATCGGATGCCAATGATAGGAGAATGGTTCACCTTTTGGGGTGGTACAAATGAACTTGTCAATTACCATTACGCAGTGGAATCCCAACGGTATGCTTATGACCTCGTAATCGTAAAGGATGGTTCTTCGTTTGAGGGAGACCCTACAAAAAATGAAAGCTATTATGCATTTGGAAAAGAAGCAGTAGCGCCAAGTGAAGGTGTTGTAGTAGCAATTGAGAACAACATAAAAGACAATACACCGACTGTTGATACAAATAGGGTAGAACCGCTAGGAAACCATGTGATCCTAGAACATGAAAATAAGGAATATAGTATTATCGCTCATCTGCAAGAAGGATCTGTCCAAGTAAGCGAGGGGGACCAGGTAGATGCTGGTGACCTGCTAGGTTATGTTGGGAATTCTGGTAACTCCAGTGAACCTCATATTCATTTTCATGTTGCTAATCATGTCGATTGGGAGAAAGGAACCTCGATTAGAATAAAACTAGATGGAGGAGAAGATCCTGTACGTGGGGAAGAAGTAACAGGGTTTTAAACGAAACCTGTAAGATATAGGGGGATGGTAATGAACTACGATGAAAAAAATAAGAAAATAATAACAGAAAGACTCGTGCTAAGATTGTTTCAAAAATCGGATGCAGAAGCTGTTACGAAACTCTGTAATAATTATAATATCTTCAAGAATACGTTGTATTTACCTTATCCATACGACATAAACGATGCGTTAACCTGGATGGAACACCATCTTGAAAATTTCCTTGCGAATAAATCCTATGAATTCGCAATTACAGGTAAGGAAAGTGGACAACTATATGGTGCTATTGCATTATCAAATAATCAGGCTTTCCATCATGGGGAAATTGCTTATTGGGTTGGGGAAGAATTTTGGGGGAACGGATATGCTACAGAAGCAGCTAATGCGATCGTTCAATTTGCATTCGATGAAAAGAAATACCATAAAATATTTGCCCGTTTCTTTGGTTCCAATCCAGCCTCGGGTAGGGTTTTGCAGAAGATAGGGATGAAGGAAGAAGGAGTTTTACTTGATCACGTTAGAAAAGAAGATCGGTATGAAGATCTAGTCTACTATGGCATGATTCGTGAGAACGAAATAGATTCATAGGTATAATAAAAAGGAGAAGCAATCACGGTTGCTTCTCCTTAATTATTATTCAACAGATCCCGTTTTAACGGATTGGTCCACTTTCTCTTCTTCAACTTTACTTGCGACCATTTCCTTTTGCGAATTCTCGTTTTCATACCGGATCCTGTCAATGTCAAAGTCATCTGGTAATTTATTTTTACCTACGACATTTTCTAATAGTTCTTTCACATCAATACCGGATGAAGCCTTTAGGGATTCTTGTAGGCTGGCCATTAAGTCGGTTGCATAACCAGATACTTTATTGGCGCCCCCATCACTTCCACTACCACCAGTATCAACAACGGTAATCTTGTCGATGTTAGATAATGGACTAGCTACTTCTTTCGCATAATCAGGAAGCATTCTGACAATCATATCGAGAATTGCCGCTTGACCATATTGATCGAAGGCTTCGGCAATTTTGCGTTTTGCTTCTGCCTCTGCCAAACCTTTCAGGCGAATAACCTCTGCTTCGGATTCCCCTTGTGCTCGTTGAGAGTCGGCTTTGGCAAGACCATCCACTCGAACTTGTTCTGCTTCTGCTTTTGCTTGGGACTCGATACGATATTGATTGGCATCGGCGTCCGCGATTTGTTTTGCTTTTTCCGCAACAGCAGCCTGTTCCACAGCATAACGATCGGCATCCGCTTTCTTCTTAACTTCAGAGTCATACTGTCTTTCACGACGCTGAATTTCTTTTTCTTCTAGTTCAATTTGTTTTTGTCGCTCGATAATTTGAATTTGCATTTGCTGCTCTGTCACAGACTGTTTGGCACGAGCCGTTTCTAGATCATATGCTTGGTCGGCATTTGCTTTTGCAGTATCTTGCTCGCGACGGTATTCGGCTGTTTTTAATTGATTGTGTTTTTCTGCTTCTGCAATTTCTGTTGCTCGTTCTAATTCGGATTTCTTCGCCTCTTTTGCCGCTTCAGCTTGCTTGATGCGTGTTTCCTTATCTGCTTCTGCTGTAGCGATATCTGCATCTCGTTTTACTTGAGCAATACGTGGCTTCCCTAAGGATTCTAAATAACCGTTTTTATCGCGTACATCTTTAATGGTAAACGATACGATGGTTAATCCCATTTTGGCAAGATCCTGGGATGCAACACGTTGTACTTCTTGGGAAAATTTATCTCTGTTTTTATAGATTTCTTCCACGGTCATGGAACCTAGAATCGAACGTAAATGACCCTCTAATACTTCTTTTGCTTCATTTTCTCGATCCTCTTTCGATTTTCCTAGAAATTGTTCTGCTGCTGTAGCAATTTCGCCAATGGAACCACCAATTTTTATGATCGCCGTTCCGTCAGCCATTACCGGAACTCCCTGCTCGGTATAAACCTCTGGAGTAGTAACTTCTAGTTTACTAGATAACAAGCTTAATGGTTCGGCTTGTTGAAAAATTGGAAGAACGAATGTACCTCCACCACGAATGATTTTAATTTTGTTTCCAGACTCATCGGTATGTACATTCTTTCCACCGAGGTAACTTCCTGTTACGATCAGTGATTCATCTGGACCTGCAGTACGGTATTTCTTAACAAAAACAGCTAGTAATGCGATTAATAGAAATACAACAATACCAATAACAATCGAAATACCTGTGACACCATTTTCTAACATGCTTTTCCTCCTTTATATTGTGAAAATTTATAAAAATACGCCTCCATGTGGAATTGTATGATTATTGCGATTACATGCTTTCTGCGTCAAGCGATTCATATGGTGTGACATATAGGACTCCTTCTTTGATATCAAGAACCAATACTTGTGTTCCTTCGCTAATCGCTGTTTTTTCATAGCATGCAGCTGGTTTAGAAATTGTCCCACTCTTGCTTTCGATGACTATTTCCCCAAATCCCTCTTCTGGAATTGGAATAATGATCTTTCCAACTCTGCCTTTCAGGGATTCTTCGGTGTAGCTTAATGATTCCTCTGCAGATGATAAGGGAACTAAAACAAAGAAATGAAGCAGGATATCTAGTAAAAACGAAATGATTATTGCGATCACCGCTATGAATAAACTGGATAGTGGAGTAATCACCTCAAACACATAGGATGTTGCCGAGAAGAAAATAATAAAGGCTAAAATAAGTGCAGGATTTAAGAAAGGAATTCCTTCCCCGATTCCATCAAGTACATCTCCAAAGAAGATATATAAAATCGTGATACATCCTGTAACGATTAGAAGTGTTAAATAAAATGTTTGTATATCCAAACCAAATACAGTCATCTCCATCATCCTCACCTGAAAATCTTGTCGTATTACCATACTATACGACCATCATATACAATAAGTTTCAATAAATCAAAATATTTTTAATTATTTTGGTGCCAGGCACTTGTCGAAAGTCGACAAGTGCCTGGCACCTCGTTATAATTTTTAGAAAGGAGGGATTTATATGGCGACGTTTGATGATTTTATGAAGTTGGACTTGCGGGTTGGAACGGTATTGAAAGCGGGACCCTTTCCAGAAGCGCGGAAACCAGCAATCAAGGTAGAAGTAGATTTTGGTGAAGAAATTGGGATCAAGCAATCCTCCGCTCAAATTACTAAACGGTATGAGCCGGAACAGTTAGTGGGGCGCCAAGTGGTTGGTGTCGTTAACTTTCCGCCGATGCGTATTGCGGGTTTTAAATCGGAAGTACTGATCATCGGTGGCGTTCCTGAAGATGGAGATGTTGTGTTGTTACGCCCGGATGAAGAAGTAGAGAACGGGACGAAAATCTCTTAACAAGCATATACTTCAATCAGATACATAGAGATTTTCGAGGGAAACGAGGAGTTGGACGACGTGAACAATCCGGTAGAAATGCAGCAAGAAATACCTACCAAACGAAAAAAGAAACCTATTATTCGTTATATTGGAATCGGACTAGGGGCTGTCTTAGGCATCTGGGCAGTCCTATATGTTTTACCTGTTCCTAAAGTTGACCAACACCCTTACTTTAAAGGTGATCGACCACTTGTGATTGCCCACCAGGGTGGAGAGCATTTAGCACCATCAAGCACAATGGAAGCATTCAAAAATGCAATGGAACTCGGCGTTGATGTGATTGAATTCGATGTACATATGACAAAGGACGGTCATTTGGTTGCCATTCATGATCCGACAGTTGACCGTACAACAAATGGCCAAGGCAGAGTAAATGATATGACCCTAGAAGAAATTCAATCGTTGGATGCTGCAACGTATTTTAAGGACGAAAATGGGCAAAATAATTACCTCAATCAAGGAGTACATATCCCAACAGTGGAAGAAATTTTCACAGCAATTCCAGACATGCGCTGGAACATTGAAATTAAAGATTCCAATGATCCAAAACTATATCGACCGATAGCAGAAAAACTATGGGTTATGATAAAGAATCATAACGTAGAGGATGATGTTTTAATCGCATCCTTTGACCAAGCTATTATTGATATGGTACAAGAGATTAGTAAGGATGAAGCATTGGTGAGTGGTGGACGAAAGGAAGTAACGAAATTCGTTGGGCTTCACAAATTTTACTTAAATGGTTTATATTGGCCTTCAGTTGAAGCAGTACAAGTGCCTACACAAGAAGGAAGTTTTAATTTAATGGATAAAAAACTTATCCGTGGTGCGAATCAAATTGGAATGGATGTTCACTATTGGACAATAAATGAACCGGAAACAATGCAACAATTAATCGAGCTTGGAGCAGATGGAATTATTACAGACCGTCCCGACTTATTGTTGGAGCTGTTACAGTAAGCTGTGTAAAAAGGAACAAGTAGTATTAGAGCCTCAGGTGAAAAAGTCACATTGGGACTCTATTTTTTTCGAAGGAGAATATGGTCTATGCAAAAGAATTCAGAGAAATTTTTAGCCGCATTTAATCGAATAGAAAAAGCCTTAAAACAAGAAATGAAGAATGGGAAAGGTATTGGTTTTTCCAAATCCGTCAAAATCCTATCAAAATACAATTCCATTATTAGTAAATATAGTGATGATTTATTACAGTATGCTGAACTTCGGAATGCGATTGTTCACGATAAGATCGATACGATGCACGCCATTGCCGAACCACATGATTCTGTAGTGGAAAAAATCGAAGGGATTGAAAAAGAAATCACTCAGCCAAAGCTAGTAGTCCCAATGTTTGAAAGAAAAGTCGTAACCTTTCAAGTTGAGGATTCTCTTTCGAAGGTTTTGTCAGCAATTCATAATAGGGGTTTCTCCAAATTTCCCGTTTATCAGGGGAAGGAATTTAAAGGTCTATTCACAGAAAGCGCCATTACAAAATGGTTAGCTGATAATCATTTTGCCTCAGGTTCAGAAACGTTAATTAAAGAGATTCTGCCATATCAAAAGAATGAAAACTTCAAATTTATTAGTAAGACTGCCACGGTATATGAGGCGATTGGAATTTTTCGGGAACAAATCGGGAAAGGGAATCGGATTGATGCCTTGTTGATTACAGAAAACGGTAAAAACGCTGAAGAACTGTTAGGCATTATTACGTCATGGGATATGATGGGGATTCAGTATTAGATTAGTTTGAATATGATCGAATCCCGTTTATGAGCGAAAAACTAAATACATGATCGGATTGCGGTGATTTATGAGCGAAAAACTAAATATATGATCGGATCCCACCCAACCTTTTAACAAAACCACCAATTCAACCCAATCTATACGATCTGAAATCCAAATTTCTTCTCCCCAACATACTTTCCATCATGGTATGTTCGCTCCACGAACGTTACATAATCCTTATGATCGACGGTGACAACGGTTGAACAACGTGTCCCATACTGAGGGATATGAATAAATAGCGGGGAGAGCTTTCTTTCTAAATCAACTCCGATACCAGTATCCGGTAATTCATCTAGAGGTGCTTGCTCCGCATCTTGTAATAATAGAAAAAGCGAATCGGGATCGATATCAGAAGTTTTCTCTAAATAAGCTTGTAATTGATCTTTCCCCTTCACCACTTTTGGCCAAGGCGTATTTAAAAAATGGTTGCTTAAGCCATAGGTATGCCCTTTTTCTATTTCTGTAATCTCATTCTCTATATTATTATAGTAAAATAGTTCATTCTGACTTCCTACGAGCACATTGAATCCTACGTAATTACCTTTCTCTTCTTGTAAAGCAGTGAGAAACTGTTTTGGGGTATCGCTCCCGGCTAGATAATACCTTACAATTTCACCACGAGAGTTTCTACCAGTCCCCATATGTGCAGGATCCCGATAATTCGTTAGCGCAGCAAATCGTCCTTCTTTTGTTATTCCAAGCCATGTTCCCATTTGTTGTAAATCGCGTCCAGCTAAGATATTCGGATGATCCTCCCAAAAGTGAGCAGCAGCTGTAGGACGGTTATAAAATTCATCCCGATTGGCTGCAATCACTAATTTATAATTTGGGTGATCGTGAAATTGAAAATTGATAAGACACATGAATAGATCCCCTTTTTAAAAATCAATTTCTTTTCGTTCCCTGTTGCGTTGTGTTACAATACAATATTGTTATCACAAAAACTCACAATTTATATCATGATGAGTTGTTCATAAAAATAGGCATGTTGTGGTATCAATATAGTAACAGAAACAATAGAAAGAAGGAACAATATGGTTAAAAGTCACGTTCCTGATCAATCAGGAGATCCAACAACTATCAACAAAATCCCACTGATGGCAGTTTTACTTTCAGGAGCTTTTGTTGCAATTTTAAATCAAACACTTTTAGCCACTGCACTTCCGCATATTATGGACGACTTAGAGTTAACAGAAAATGTTGCTCAATGGCTTCAGTCTATTTTCATGTTAGTTAACGGGATAATGATTCCAATTACAGCCTTCTTAATCGGAAGGTTTACGACAAGAGGGTTATTCCTAACAGCGATGGGATTATTTGCTGTAGGTACTTTTGTTTGTGCAGTGTCACCAAGTTTTAGCATGTTATTAGTTGGTAGAATACTACAAGCATCTGGTGCTGGTATTATGATGCCATTAATGCAAACGATTATGTTTTTGATATTCCCTATTGAAAAACGCGGACAGGCGATGGGGATGTTTGGTCTAATTATATCCTTTGCACCAGCAATCGGGCCGACGTTATCAGGTTATTTAGTAGAACACTTCCCATGGAGAAGTTTGTTCTATGTTATTTTTCCAATTGTTGTGATTGATATTATTGTAGCTATTTTCATACTTAAAAATGTTACGAAGCGTACATTTCCAAAGCTTGATATTTTATCAATCATCTTATCCACATTAGGATTTGGTGGGTTATTGTATGCATTCAGTACAGCAGGTAGCAGTGGCTGGACGAGTATACATGTTGTTATTTCATTAATAATTGGGTCCGTTACGCTTACTTGGTTTATCTTAAGACAATTAAAGCTAGATGAACCGATTTTAGAATTCAGGATTTTTAAATACCCTGTATTTACACTAACAACCCTTTTAGGAATGGTTGTCTTTATTGCCATGATTGGTGGAGCAGTTATCTTGCCAATTTTAATGCAGAATATGTTAGGGTTTACTGCATTTCAATCTGGGCTTATGTTGTTGCCAGGGGCATTAGTAATGGGATTCATGAACCCAGTTACAGGAAAGTTATTTGATAAATTTGGGGCCAAATGGTTATCGATTATTGGGTTTACGATATTATCCATAACCACGTTCCTATTTACGATTATTAACGAAGAAACTACCTTTACGTATTTGGCTGTTGTGAATGCGTTCCGTATGCTTTCTGTGGCAATGGTAATGATGCCAGTGACAACGGCTGGTTTAAATATGCTGCCGACGAAATTACTACCACATGGCACAGCGATGAATAACACGATGCGGCAAATTGCAGGCGCAGTTGGTACAGCATTACTTGTATCAGTAATGACAACTGCTGCAATTCCAGAAGAAGGAATCCAAGGTGCAATACATGGTGTAAATGTATCCTTTATTGTAGCTGGAATCACTGCATTAATCGGATTAGTCATATCAATATTAATTAAATATAAGCAACCAGAAGATGAAGGAAAAGTTCAAACGACTGAATCATAAAAATGAAAAGACATAAGGCGAAAACCTTATGTCTTTTTCTTTTGACACTATCGTGTATTTACATTGCTTGTTTCTTAGGAATCACAATAGCCTTTTCATACTTTGCCTTCACCCACAAGCAAATCTCACCAGCTAGGAAAATCAAAACCACCCACGACCAAATATGCAAAAAAGCCTCCTGAAATCCATATAACGATTGCATATAGTTTGGGTTGGCATGCATCACCATTGTAAATGCATAGAACATACCAAACGTAAAGTTTCGAGACCATTGCGTAATGTGATACGTAAATAATCCATTTTTCCAGCCAATATGTCGTACCCGAAAATAAGCACGAATAATCTCTATCATTTCTACACCAATTAATATTGTAAGCACAGTAAGCCAATAAAACATGATGAAGGGAGCGCTAGTAAGCTGTGCTAATACCATAGCTAGCCCAGTTATGGATAATGCGCCATGAATAATACAATTTGTATTGGTCCAATCCTTTATCAATGTCCAATCGTTTCTTTTAAAATAACGATATCCAATGAAGAATAAGCTTACCGTATAAAAGATAACGCCAACTATGATAACGAAATGAATAAGCGGATCAGGCAATGCCACTAGCTCCATCCACATAATAAGAATAGATTGGGTAGCAACAGTTGATAACAAGAGCACGCCGTTTGGGGAGTGTTGGTTTAAATTCTTCCAGATACGATACAAGCTTTGTATGGCTCCAAACAGAAAAATGAAGAAAAGAATCGTATTTCCCAGTGCGATACAGTGAATGATAGGGTCGAGATTCGGAAAATATTTCATGGTTACATTACAACAAACAGATATACCTGCAACCCAAGTCCCCATAACAAAGAAATTTACAGGATTATTTAGTAGCAGAAGGAATTCCTGTTTCTCCATGAATTGCTTAAATAAGGACTGATAAATGAAAAATCCTACTATAAAAAGGAAAACGACAAGTAATTTACCTAGCACATCGTGAAGGAATGGAAATGCCTCAATGGAACCATATAAGAATATTCCAATAGCCATCACAATAGCACCAGCAGCTGGATTAATAGTTGTCATGTTATTATTTGACTTCATATGTAACACCTAATATTTTTAATATGTATGATTTTTTAGAATCTTTTCTGGAGAGCAACGTGTTATATTATCTAACGAAAAGGTATTAATTGCAAATGAGTTGTTTACAAAATATATTATTAAAGGTTTGATGTAAATGTTCGCTTTAGATGAGAGGGAGTTTCATCGTGTTATCCCATTATTAAGAGAATACAATCATACGTGCCCAACATTTGCTTATTCTGTTGCGGAAAAATTCATTTCAGGAATGATATATGTAGACGATATAAATAGACCTACAACTATATTAGTTAGTACAGAGAACCAGGTGCTTTTTATTGCTGGAAATGAATGGAATGGAGCATTTAATAAGCAACTAATGGAATTTTTATATCTCAATCAACGGTTTACTTTGTTTTCAGCAACAAAAGAATGGGATCATGTTTTTCATGATTATTTAAATGATCAGGTAACGCCTATGATGCGGTATAAATTTTCATTTCATCCGAAAAAGTATCCGCAACAGAAAAAGGAATTACCCCAAAACTTCCTTATAAAAGAGATAAATGAAGAGACAATTGAATTGACATCCCACTTTAACCAGAAGTACTACAACCAGTATTGGGGAAGTGTGGCCAATTTCTTAAATGATGGATTCGGATACTGTATGTTAGATAACGGAAGGATAATTAGTGAATGTACATCCATATTTAGAAGCACATCAATTGCTGAAATTGATATCGTAACGGAAAAGGAATATACAGGGAATGGTTTAGCGTACGTCTTAGGCCTGTATTTCATCAATAAATGTATAGAAGAAGGGCTAACACCTAGCTGGGATTGCGATGCCAATAATATTCCATCTATGAAACTAGCGAAAAAATTGGGGTTTGATCATGCCAAGGAATATTCAATTTTTTTAAAAAAATAGGTGGTTCATGCAAGTTTTTTTCGCTAGAATTTAGATTAGTAAGGAAACGTTTTTAATACATGATAATTGTTCTAGGTTAAGCAATCAACCCTGTAAACCAAGCGATATATTTAGCACCAGGTACAAATAATAATTGTGCGAGTAACGTTCCTAACAATCTAGAAGTAACCATCATAAGTGAGATACTTTTAAGCGTATGGTAGCTTCCTCTTTGATTAACAACATCGTCAGCTACAACGGAGATTTTTGGATCAATGAAAATGACTAAGAGTATTGTCGCTATTCCATTAATTAAGCCAGATGCCATAATTGCAGTTGAAGCTCTCTCAGGGGTTAATAATGCTGCATATAGTGCAGATAACACCCCAATCGTATATATAGCAGTTATAACCGTATTTACGAGTAGTAATTTGAGAGGGATATCTTTTATTTTTGTATCTCTCAAATAAGAAAATTTCGGTAAACTAAAATGCGTAATACCACGCTTTATGTACTGAAATTGAAATATTCTTTTGAATAAAGATGGGATGGACCCTCTCTCTTCAGATAGGTGAATGATTGCTCTTGAAAACAACGCTACAAAAGTAGGAAGTAATAGCATACCAAATACAGTACCAAGGCTCGATGCTCCTATTAAAAAGCGAAATTGTATCCCCACAAATTCTAATGTATTATGTGTCGGTGCTGTATCAATTAAACTACCGGTAAAAGGTTGTTGCATCATATTTGCTAATCTAGAAACTAGAACCATTACATTGAAAAGAGATAAAGCGGAAGCGATCAACTTTACTCTCGCACCAGACAATCGAACCGCATATGCAAGTGTTTCAATAGAATGGATGATAAAAATAAATAAAGCAATGAGTAGTAATTTTTCCGTAACAAATTCCATCTGTGTACCTTCTTTATATATCGTTATTATATATACATCGAATTTCTATGTATATTTTTATCATAATATTTTTACTGTAAATAATCAAACCCCATTTCTACATACTAAAATTTCTAAAAAGGGGAGTCTTGTTAGTGAAGTTAGAAACAAATAGATTGAAAATAGTTCCATGCAATTTTGAGGCAATAAGTGCGGTTCCAGCAATGAATTATGTAGCAGGCCCGCACATAAGTAGGTATTTTGAGCAATTGAGAGAAGATCCATCTCTTTTAGGGTGGGGTGTTTGGTATGTGGTTGAAAAAGAAAGTAATACCATAATTGGTGATATCGGATTTAAAGGAAAACCAGAAGTAGCGCAAACGGTTGAGGTTGGATATGGGATCGTTTCTTCGGCCCAAGGTTATGGGTACGCTACGGAGGCAGTAAAGGCAATTGTAAAATGGGCGTTTTCAACAGGAAAGGTTAATAAAATTGTCGCAGCATGTCATGAAGATAATATTTCCTCCATAAGAGTTCTAGAAAAGCTGAAAATGAAAAAGGTCGCCTTAGAGGATGACATGTGGAAATGGGAATTGCTAAAGTCAAATAGATAAAAGGAAAAGACAAGGTCAGTGAAACATAGGTTGTCTTGTCTTTTCAGGTTCCTCTGTATTTATTAAAGATCACTTATCCATTCTTCCTTCAACAATCCATAAATAACTCTGTCGTGATACACACCATTCAAAAATTCATCATTTCGTATTATTCCCTCTGTTTGGAAGCCTAGTTTTTCAGGAATTGCCCTACTCTTGTTATTGTTGGTTGCAACCTTTATTTCAACCTTATTCAAGTCCAGGTCATGAAAAGCATGGTTTATCATCATCTTAGCAGCTTGTAATGCCAACCCTTTGCCCTTAAAATCATCACCAAGCCAATACCCTATTTCTGTTTTCCCTATCTTCCAATCAATATAAAGGTAACCAACTGACCCGGCAAGTTCTTCTTTATACCAAATCCCTGCCCAATAGCCATTGTGTTCGGAAAGTCTTGTTAAGGATTTTTCTATAAATAAGGCTGAATCCTCAACACAATTTGTTTTCTGTGGAAAGTTGAGCCATTGGGAAATACTATCACGACTTTTATCTACGATCTGAAACAAATCATTTGCGTGCCTTGGTTCTAAAATGGCAAGGTATGTATTTTGATTTATTAATGCTTTGTACATTTGATTCCTCCGACTTTACTGTATTACATGTAAAAATTTTTACTAAAGTGAAATTTTCCATAGACTTACCATCTATTCTATCATATGAATTGCATTTTTCGGAAAATTCATTACATCCATTGCTGTTTGTGTTACCATTTGATTTAGAAGAATTACGAAAGTTAGCAGTCAGCAATACAAGAAAGGATAGTCTATAAATGGAATATAAAAGCTACCTTAAAATAAATGTGAAAATACTAGTCTATCACTTTTGTTTGGTGGTGCTCGGTACTGGGATTATTGGGGTTAATTGGAATGGACCTGTAATAAATGAGACGATGTTACTAACATTTATAGTAATGTTATTCCTCCATTTTGTTGTTGGATTTTTGCTAAGGAATAATCATTCTTGGTTTGTTAATGCAATTTCTGTTTCATTCGTATTGATTATTAATCTGGTTATGTACTTTTACAGCCTCCTTTTTAGTAGTGAACTCCCATCTCTTGTGAACGTTTTAGTCATTATTTTTAAGTTTCCTTTCTTGTATATATTAGGATGGCAGGATATCAATTACCCATTATTAGCAGCAGTTCTTCCTTGTCTATTTCTTTGGTTAGGGTTGGAAACTAGATCAATCGTTCATCGATTAAGCAAAAGGAAAGAATCTAACTCTAGAAATTCAAAATAATAGGAGATATTTTTTATGGAAGAAAATATAGAAATTGTCCGCTTTACTTGTAATGATCCTTCTCTTGATGATATTGCAAAAATCTACTGCAGGACGTTTGTGGGAGAGTACTACTCAGATGCAGAAAAATACAGCGCGATTGAAAACCTAAAAAAGCATGCAAATTATCATGGCTTTAAAGGATTAAAAGCTATCAATGAGGCAGGTATGATTGTAGGTTTTACATATGGATACACAAGCTTACCAGAACAATTTTACCGGAGAAAACTTGCCAGCCAGTTATCGAAAGAAGAAATTAATACCTGGCTTTCAAGTTGTTTTGAATTTGTTGAATTAGCTGTCATTCCTAGCTATAAACGCTTAGGAATTGGTAGTAGATTACACGACGATTTGCTAGAGAATCTCCATCATACTACTTCTATATTAACAACAGATATTGATAATGTCCCTGCAATTAACTTATATAAAACGAAAGGTTGGCAAGTGATTAAAAGCCATTCCCCAGTTATCTCAATAAATAACCTACAAGTAATTATGGGAAAAGGAATTAATTGATGACGGGCTTTGGAGAGTTGGGAGGGAGAAGGTAATTGAGAGAAGTAACTTTGTCGAGTGGTGAAACAGTAGAAGTTGAGTGCCTGAGTTGCGCAATTACGAATGGTTGGATTGAGCCCGAGGGTGGAGTAGTATACGAGACAGATTATTTTCATGCGCATCAAGATGTTGCATATCCAGTAAGAGGATTATTTATCATAGCCTCTAAACGTCACATTAAATCCTTTGATGAACTAACAGAGAAAGAGAGAATTGATTATGTCAATGTTCTAGCAAAAATAAGAAAGACGCAGAGGGATACATTAGGTATTGAATATGTATATTATTTTTACAATGAAGATACGACACATCATTTTCATACCTGGATGGTTCCACGATACGATTGGATGTATGAATTTGTTCGTTCCATTGAATCGGTACGTCCTGTTTTATTTCATGCACGGAATAACATGAACCATAAAGAGAATATGGAAGAAGTGAAAGATGCGATTGATTTACTAAAAAAGGAGTTAAATAAATAAGAAGTGACGGATCTTTTAGAAAACATATAAGTATCATAAGTTGATAAATAGAGATTATTATTTGGTTAAGTAATGATGGAGAAGAGGGGGAATACGAATGAAAGTTAGAAGGTTAAATGAAAACGATGTTAAGCAGTATCATAAAATTAGACTAGAGGCTTTGAAAAATAGCCCCGAAGCTTTTTCGTCCAGCTATCAAGAGGAAATAGAAAAGCCTATTGAAGTCTATCGAAGTAGACTAGCTTCAACTGAAGGCTCTATTACGTTTGGTTACGAAGACAATGATCAAGTTTGTGGTGTCATAACGGTCGTAAAAGAAAACAAAGCAAAACTCAACCATAGAGTCATGATTGTATCTACCTATGTCATTCCTGAAAAAAGAGGCCAGGGTATTGGTAAAGTTCTGGTTCAAGAGGCAATTCAACAAGCGAAAAGGTTAGATGGGATTGAACAGGTTTATTTAACAGTGGCTAATAACAACGAAAAAGCCAAGAAATTATATCGTTACTTTGGTTTCGAATTGTTTGGAACGGAAAAAAAAGCGTTAAAGTTTGAAAATAAATATTTTGATATAGATCATATGGTTTTGTATTTTTAAAGTTCGATGAGAGTATAGGCTTAATAAATAGCGCAGAAAAAGCTGCACAAAGGATAAGATACTTCATTTTAATATTGTATATGTTTCTTTAATTTTTCCTAGCAAATAAATGGCATATGCGTAACGGTGAATGGATATGTTTTTATATAAGGGATTTATAATTATGATACTTCCTAAAGGAGTTGTTTTGCGATGAAAGTACTTCTCATCGGTGCAAGTGGAACGATTGGTAAGGCAATTGCAAATGAATTAGAGAAAGAACACGAGATTATACGTGCAGGAAGAAATGGAGCAGATGTTTCCGTTGATAATACGTCCGTCGAGAGTATAAAAAACATGTATCAGCAAGTAGGCAAAGTGGATGCGGTAGTAAATGCAGCAGGTGGGGCAAATTTTGCATCTGTTTCTGAATTAACGCCAGAGTTAAACGAAAAAGGTATTGAAAGCAAGCTGAAAGGGCAAATAAATCTTGTCTTATTAGGGTTGGATTATGTAAATGATGGGGGGAGCTTCACCTTAACAACAGGTGTTATGATGGATGATCCAATTCCATTAGGATCATCTGCTGCCATGGCCAATGGAGGTGTTAAGGCATTTGTAAAAGCATCATCAATTGAAATGCCACGTGGGATTCGTATAAATAGTGTTAGTCCTAACATTGTTCAAGAATCATGGTCTCGGTTAGGGAAGTTTTTTGCAGGCTTTGATCCCGTACCAGTTGAGCGCGTTGCCCGGGCATATAAAAAGAGTGTTGATGGAGGACAGACAGGTCAAAATTATGAAGTATACTAACTCCCCAGAAAAATCCAGTATCATTTTACTGGAGTCCGTGATATAATAAATTTTGCGATGAGCTGATTTGTGTAAGTCGAAGAATATGCAATCTTGTGTGTGAACCACATGTTTCTTCGCCACAAATACGTAGGAGACGCCTTTTTTAGAAGGCGTCTTTTTATATATTTAGAGAAATACTAGGTTTGCCTCGAATCGTCCCTAACAGGGATATCATCCTCTTTTTTTCTAAGTTTATTAAGTTTATTAATCCACACTTTTATTCTCCATTCTTTCTTTCCATAGGCTATTCGTTTTTCAAAATAATAAATGAGTTCTTCGATAATGATTAATAGAACCATTATGCCAATAATCCAATATAACCACATAACGTATTCTCCTTTTGAAAATTGCTACACTAGCTATTATATACTAAAATATACCATTCATTACGTGGAATACAAGGAAAGTTTATTATCTTCTGAAAAAAGATTAGAATTTCGCTTGGGTTAATCAACGTTTGGGCTGAAAGAATCGACGTTCAGAAGCGAAAATCAACGTTCGGACCCAAAGAATCAACGTTCAAAAGCAGAAATCAACGCTCGGGGCGAAAGAATCAACGTTCAAAAGCAGAAATCAACGCTCCGACCGAAAGAATCAACGTTCAAAAACAAAAATCAACGCTCCGACCGAAAGATTAACGTTCAAAAGCGTAAATCAACGCTCAGACTGAAAGAATCAACGTTCAAAAGCGTAAATCAACGCTCGGACCAAAAGAATCAACGTTCAGAAGCAGAAATCAACGCTCGGACCGAAAGAATCAACGTTCAAAAGCAGAAATCAACGCTCCGGCCGAAAGAATCGACATTCAGAAGCGAAAATCAACGCTCGGACCGAAAGAATCAACCTTCAAAAGTAGAAATCAACGCTCGGGGCGAAAGAATCAACGCTCCAACCGAAAGAATCAACGTTCAGAAGCGTAAATCAACGCTCAGACTGAAAGAATCAACGTTCAAAAGCAGAAATCAACGCTCCAACCCAAAGAATCAACGTTCAAAAACAAAAATCAACGCTCGGACCCAAAGAATCAACGTTCAAAAGTAGAAATTAACGTTCAGCCAAATGTATCAACGCCCACCCCAACAAAAAACCTTCAGAGCCAATTAAATAGCTTGTGAAGGCAAACTACCTCACAAGCTAATAAAAAAACACAATATTTAATTCCATACCTCGTTCGCGATATCTACGACAAATTTTAGTTTTGCCCATTGTTCGTCTTCTGTTAGTTTATTCCCGTGGTGGGTTGATGCAAATCCACATTGTGGGCTTAAACATAATTGTTCTAAAGGAATATAGGTTGCTGCTTCGTTAATTCTTGCCTTAATAGATTCTTTATCCTCCAACTCGCCATTTTTCGATGTAATAAGGCCGAGAACCACACGTGGTCCATCTTCTGGAATATGCTGTAATGGCTCGAATGTTCCAGATCGTTCATCATCGTATTCTAAAAAGAATCCATCTACATTTTCTTTTGCTAATAATGTTGGGGCAATGAGGTTATAACTTCCTTCAAATGCCCAGGTAGATTGGTAGTTTCCTCGACAAAGATGTGTTGTGACAATTAAATCTTCTGGTTTATTTGCTAACGCTCCGTTTGCTACGCGTAATGCTAAGTCGATTAAGTAGTCTCTGGAATAGCTGCCATCGTTAAAAGGGATTTTTGGAGACGATAGACCAGCGATATAGACATCATCTAGCTGCAAATAACGAACACCTACATCATAGAAGGCTTGAATAGCATCTTGATAGGTTTGAATAATATCATTCGCGTATTCTTCAATATCTGTGTAAACCTCTGGGTTAAAGATGCCTTTATTGAATAATTGATTTGGACTTGGAATTGTTTGTTTCGCTATCGCGCGCCCATCAACAATCTCATTTAACTTAATAAAGTCTTGCAGGAACGGATGGTTTTTATTGAACGATATTTTACCGGTGTTTCGAACATCGTATTTTTCGGTTTCCACTCCTTCAAATAGATAACCTTGATCCGGTACATATCCTTCTACACCGTTTAAATGCTCCATAAAGTCCAGGTGAAACCAGGTACGTCGGAATTCACCATCGGTAACAACTTCCAAGCCAATTTCAATTTGTTTATCAACCACGCGCTTAATTTCTTCATTTTCTACTTTTCTTAGGTCGGCAGCTGAAATCTTACCTTCTTTATAGTCTTTTCTTGCCTTATGTAAGGTATCTGGTCGAAGTAAACTTCCTACGTGATCAGCTCGAAATGGTGCTTTTGTTAATGTTTTTGTCATCATACATTTCCCCTTTTTTATATAGTAAAAAACCTCTTCTTGGATAAGAAGAGGTTGGAGTTATACCGTTCGCTCTTCTTATCTTCAAGCATGTAACGCTTCTGGAATTAGCACAGTACTTTTGCAGTCTGTTGCTGAGGTTTCAAAGGGCCAGTCCCTCCACCTCTCTTGATAAGAAATGTTTTTACTATGAATTTGTAATTACTAACATACACCTCTACGAAATGATTGTCAATCATTTTTTAAAATTCTTATATTGATTGTGTTATTGGTGGAATTCATTCTACCGTCTTTTTAAATATCCATTTCCAGGTGAAAAACGTTATAGCCAGCAGAATTACAAGATAAATCAAGACTCCAAAAGTAAATTTCATGGCAAGAAAATGTCCGAAGAAAAAGAACCCTACAACGATCAATAACAAGAAGGTCTTCATCGATTCTCCACCCTGTTGTCCAGTTTCAAAGGGCTCTGAAAAAGGGTACTTGTTATGAGTCATGATTCGGTAACTAATCAAGGTATGCAATATTCCAGTAACCAACATAACCGCCAAATCTGGAACGATTCGTACAGAAAAAATCCCAATGTAAATGATAGACAATAAAAGAAACAATGGAACGTATAATTTTGCTAATACCGCTTTTAATGTAGCACTGTAAACGAGCGATTGCGTTTGAATTGGTGACGTTTGAAAGATCCATGCGCCCTTATACTTTCCGGAAAACCGAAGCATGAAAACTACAATTCCAATCATCACATTACAAAAGTACATGGTGAGATGCATGTTGCTTTGTTGCAATTCGCTAAATGATCCAGTGCTAATAAAATTGAATAAAAAGATAAATGGGAAAACAAATGCGATTCCTAATGAGGGGTATACCCTTAACTTAAAGTCTCTTTCCCGTGCAAGCATGATCGAAGCAAAACGGAAAAACTGTTTTTCCTCCTTCGAGGTACAGATTAATTTTTCCCAAATCGTATTTAGTAGTAAGCGTTTCTTTTTATTACTTCCGTTATTTTCCATCAGTTTTTGTAAATTTCGTTCGAATGATGGCATTAGCTTGTAATACAACATAATCGATAGGAGTGGACCAATAAGTGCTAAAACGGATAGTAGAATTATCGGACCCGAATGATTTCCGTTTAATAACAACTCAAATGGTGCACCAAACCATATTGGTGGAATAAATAAATGCCACCAGCTAAACTCATAAACAAAGTTTAAGTCCACAAATTCAAAAGAACGAACGACAATTTGATAGCCAATAATAATTCCAACAGACAAAAGGATCTGTACGTAATTAATGATATCCTTCAATTTCTCTCCACTGAAAAATTGCAGAATAAAGATGTACACCAATGCTGTTAGCGTCATGATGAACATTAACAATAATAGAATCGCTACAATAAATAAAAGAAAGAAGGCAATTCCTTGTACGCCCAAAATAAAAGCAGAAGGAATTCCGATAAATGCACCCGTTAACAATGCCATGTAAATCATAACATGAACTATTTTTGCCGCATTAATTGTCCTTGTATGGACTGGCTTTGTATTTAAAATTGTTTTATCTCTGACATCTAATAGAACAGTTGAAAAGTCCGATATCATTGATGTCATCAGAATAAACATTGCTATACCAAATATAATGCTTACGAGAAAAATATAGTTATCACCTAGGGAAACAAAGGGAATGATAACAAGTCCATATAGGGCATAAACAAGTAATGATTTTAGATATTGATTGCCTTTCTCTTTATTCTTAGACATATTTGATGCAAAGATCGTAGGGATACGCCGTTGATCCATCGTTAACTTAATTTGTAGTATTTTTCGCATGGTTTCATAATCGATTTGGAATAGCCGAAATAATGGCCGAAAGAAATCAAGGAATTTTAACGAATAGAACTCATTCACGGCCTTCACCATCCGTTACGATATCGACAAATTGTTGTGCCGTTTGTTTATAATCATCAAATCCAGTCAATTGGTTAAAGATTCCCTCCAAGGAACCTTGCTTGTTTTGTTCTTGTAGTGCTTCAAACGTTCCATCTGCTGCAATTTCTCCATCAATCAATAAGACGATTCGGTTACTTATTTTCTCAACGACATCCATAATATGAGAAGAATAGAATATGGTTTTACCTTGTGCAACTAATTGCTCCAGAATGTCTTTGATAACCATCACACTATTGGCATCCAATCCACTTAATGGTTCGTCTAGAAAAATTAAATCAGGGTTATGTAATAAGCTTGAGATGATCAAAATCTTTTGGCGCATCCCTTTGGAAAACGACGCGATTCGGTTATGGAAGACATCTTCCATTTGGAATTGAAGGATTAAATTTTCAGCTTTTTCTTCAGCATCATGGCGGTCCATGCCATATAATTCCCCGATGAATGTTAGATACTCGCAAGCTGTTAGGTTATCGTATAGTTCAGCGTTCTCTGGTACATAGCCGATTTTTCGTTTATAAGAATAATCACTTGCTGCAATATCCTCCCCGAAAACTTCAACAGTACCTTGATAGTCTTCAATCAACCCTAACAAGATTTTTAGCGTTGTACTCTTACCTGCACCATTGGGACCGATGTAACCAATGATTTCCCCACGATGGACGTCTAGATTAATACCATTAAGTACAACGTTGTTCGAATAACGCATCGTAACATTTTTTAATGACAGTATTGGTTCATCATGAATTGTAATCACCTTCTATTGTATTTTCTATTAACATATCAATCTGTTTCATCGTTTGCAACAACAAATTTTAGTAGGGCTGTCACTCGACAGATATGTTATGATAGATGAAAAGATTCGTAAAAGGAATGGATATAATTGAAGTTTATTTCGATAGATTTTGAAACAGCCAATGAAAAACGATTCAGCCCATGTGCCGTGGGGATCGTTGTAGCAGATGAGACAGGAATACGAGATGAATATTATAGCTTAATCCATCCAAAAATGTACTTTAGTTCTTTTAATACACGGATTCACGGGATTACCGAAGCAGATGTCAAAGACGCTCCGACGTTTACGGAAGTATGGCCGACAATACATCAGTATTTGGCTAATAATCTAGCGATTGCTCATAATGCTAGCTTTGATATGAGTGTTATTCGGCAGACGTTGGATTATGTCCAATTGGATTACCCTGAATTGGATTATCTATGCACAGCCAATATTGCCAAACGGGTTTGGCCAGATTTAATGAATCATAAGCTCAATACACTTGCAGCTCATCATGGGATAACTTTTGATCACCACCATGCACTTGAAGATGCCCGCGTTGCAGCGAAAGTCTTTCAAAAAGCATTGGAGACTTATGAAACGGATTCCGTTGATACATTTTTGGAAAGGTGCAACATGACAAAAGGGAGAATTTTTGATCGTGGATATTATCCACCAAAAGCAAAGCGTAAGAAGAAGAGTAAGAAAATATACGTATGATAGAATCGGATGCGTTTGTTTTCCTATAAAAGGTATAGAAAGGAAGGATAGAGATGGCTGAGATTAAATATGAAATCATCGAAACAATCGCTGTTTTGTCCGAGTCACCTAAAGGGTGGACGAAGGAATTGAATTTAGTTAGCTGGAATGGACGGGAGCCAAAATATGATCTAAGAGACTGGGCTCCAGACCATGAAAAAATGGGAAAAGGGATTACTCTTTCTCAGGAAGACGTAAAAAATTTAAAAGCTGCATTAGAGAACGTGAAGTAGTTCGACTTTGAACATGTAAATATAATCATAAGGTAACAGAACAAGTCAATTAACATACCATCGAAGAATGCTCAGGGAATTTTTGAACCTTGAGCATTTTTTTATTGATTATATGAAATTTCATACATTAATTTTTACCACTTAAACTTGAAATGAAGTGACTTATGTAATAAATCAACGATGTAAATGTATGGTTGCTATAGTAGAAACAGAAAGGAGCAACGGGATGAAATTAAACATTGAGATTAGTGACAAGTACGATGAAACCTCGATTTCGATTCATGCAAAAGAATGGACAAAAGAGCTTGAAGAATTGGTTAAAAAGCTAGAACAGTAAGACCCCAAGCGTATAGTGGGATTTGATGAAGAGAAGTCGATTCTTCTTTCCTGGCATGTGGAAATTAATACTTTTCCGAAAATCCTACAACATATCGGGGAATGGTTACCATCCTTCCACTTTGGTAGTGGTGCTTGGAACATTATTCAAGGAAATTCTCCAGATTTGAAAAATTACCTAATCCTACTAGGTTATCTAGTTGTTTTTATACTGGTTGCAACCTATATCAGAGGAAAACAGGAAAATTGAGTAAATAACATTTTTGACAGTGTATCCCTAGGATAAAACTTCTCCAATTCTTTCATTACTGAAAGCATAATTCTACGATGTCTAACCAATAATGGTGGATACGGATTTCTAAATAGAGATATGAATGGAATTAGTGTATCATGATTGTGTAGGATTATATTATGGAAGAATTTGGAGGAGATAGCATGAATGCAAAGCGTTGGTTTGCGCTTCTTGCTGCAGTCGTACTGTTTGTCGTATCCATTGGTTTTCAGCTAATTAGTAGCTTTGCAACGGCAAACTTTGAGCAAATGTTTGCTCTAGAGGACAAGAAATTTGATGAAGAAGTAATCGAAGAAGGTGTAGGTAATAAGATTGTTGTACTCCATTTAGATGGTGTTATTCAAGATACAGCACCAAGTACGTTAATTAATACAACTTCTTATAATCATAAACGCTTCTTAGAAATGCTAGACGAAGCTGGAAAAGATACTAGTGTAGATGGAATTATTTTGCGAGTTAATACACCTGGTGGGGGTGTAGTAGAAAGTGCGGAAATCCACGATAAAATTGTAGAGGTACAGGAGGAGCATGAAAAACCTATTTACGTGTCGATGGGTAATACGGCAGCTTCTGGTGGATATTACATATCAGCTCCAGCCGATAAGGTTGTTGCGCACCCTGCAACGTTAACTGGTTCAATTGGCGTAATTATGGAAGGGTACGATCTTTCTGGATTAGCAGAGGATTTAGGAATTGACTTTAACACGATTAAGAGTGGCGAGTATAAAGATATTATGTCATTTTCTAGAGAAATGACAGATGATGAACGAGACATTTTACAATCGATGGTTGACGATATGTACGCTGACTTTGTTCAAGTTATCGTTGACGGAAGAGGGATGTCGGAGTCATCGGTTCGAGAATTGGGAGATGGCCGTGTTTATACGGGAAAACAAGCACAAGAAAATGGTCTAGTGGATGAATTAGGTTCCATGGATGATACAATTGCAATGATGAAGGAAGACCAAGGTTGGGAGGATGCCCAAGTAGTTACATATAATAATGCTCTTGGTTTTGAGCAATTCCTAGGAATGTCTATGCAAAGTGTGTTTGGGGAAAACACGGAAATGCATCATATGATGGAAGTTATAAGGGAATCCAATGCACCACGTGCAATGTATTTATATTCTAATTAAGGAGGTGCCTGTATGAGTGAAATGAATGAAAATAATATGGCCGTAATTCCATCCGACCCATCCCATCGATATGCAGGATTTTGGATGCGGGTTTGGGCGTATATCATTGACTTAGTTGTCGTTTTTAGTATTAATGGTATCCTCCTTGTACCATTTAAATTTATTAATGATGGTACCGTTATCGATATTGGATTCTGGACATTGACGGGAATCATTGGAGCGGTGATTTTCTATTTATACTTCCTATTAATGACAAGGAGATTTGGGCAAACCATTGGAAAAATGATCCTTGGGATTAAGGTGATCCGAGAGGACAATCAGGCACTGCAATGGAGTGACTTAGTCTTTCGAGAAGTAGTCGGTAGGTTTATTCATCGAGTCTTTTGGTTCCTCAGTCTACTTTATATCGTTGTTGGATTTACAAGAGAGAAACAGGGGCTACATGATATGATTGGCAACACCCGAGTGGTATTTGATGATTAATCTATGGGTATGAGGACACACAGAGGGGATAAATCCTTCTGTGTGTCTTATTATTGTTCTCAATAATCCATTTTTAGTGCTTTATTCGCTAAGTTCATGTCATTTTCTAATAACTTTTTCATATCATAGGCAGGGTAAAGCCCATTTTGGTACATAAAATTAAACACATTCGCATGCGTTCGTATGGCTTTTTGTAAGTGTTTAGCTAATGTTTCACGGACCTCGGGTGTTGCCGTTTCTGTAATGGCAATCGCGTAATTTCGAACCGAGGTTTTCGCTAAAGCTAATAAATCCCCAGCATAAAATCCCTTGTCTAGATCCTTCATGTCGCGGTCGATGTCTTCCCGTGGTGCAAGTGAATAAAATTTTAATAAATCGTTAATATTTGCTTCTAGATCTTTGATCGTTTGCAGATATAATCCTCGCAGTTTATTGTCGTGAACTTCACGAACTGCCTTTTTTAATTTCATTAGTCCTATTGATTGAAATGCAACTAACTCATGTATTTCAAGTGTTTCATGCCAAGCAAGATGACGAGGCTGTCTGTTTTCTATTGCATCCATTATAATCCTCCCAAATATATTAGTCATTTTCACTATATTCGGATGACAATTTTTAGGTACTTGTTCATTTGAAAATAGGCTGTAATCACAAAGAAAGTGGGGGTGGGGAGTTGTAAAAGAGGATAGCTTGTTATGGTACTCTAGATCATAACTAGTAGAACTTAATTTCTTAACTGATAGAAAAAAATCCACTTCAAAGACGAAGTGGATCGTGGTTCCGCAATATGAAGCAGGAGCAAAATCATGTTGCAGTTAAGGTGGATTCTATGCATAATTCAGTAATCACAAAATATCGAAAACGAAAATCCGAGCAATGGAATTTAAATTACCACTCGGATTTCCTTAAGGCTATCATTCATTTTTCTTACTCTTTCCTTCTTTAATGCACACGCTCAACCTCATATCCTGCTTCTTCTAAAATAGAACGAACATGTGGCTCCATTAGTAAATGTAAGCTTCCAACAATTACAAAATAAGTATCTCCGCTATCTTCTTCAAGGAAGTCTTCGATTGTTTCTGCCATCCCGTAATTACGTTCATCGTTCAATGCTTCCATAAATGCTTGTTCTTCCTCACTTACTTCAGCACCTTCCTCTGTTAACGATTCAAGTAGAAGTTCTTCATCTCCCTCTTTATAAAGGTCAAACATTTCTTGCATTTGGGTGTCAAATTCTTCTAAATCAATCAAGGCCTCTTCCAACATCTCGATTTGGTATTCTGGTGATGTTTCTGCAAAAATACGTAACTGTTCTTCGACGGTTTCGAGTCCAATTACTTCTTTCCCATCCTCGTCAGCTCTGGTAAGAAAATATTCATCAACACCCTGTATATAGCCAAGTTGTTGCATCATGAGTTGTTGGATGGTTGAAGAAAGAAACCATGGCTTATAATTTTTTAGCATATCTATCGGCATACCAAGTTCTTTAAGCGTGGAATCCAATTTTTCATATAAATCGGATGGAATATGATCTTCAATTGTTGTTCCATCTTGATATACAGCTAATTCCATCGTGGTTCCTTGAACTTCCATTGGATTTAAATTGACTAAGTCAATCTCTGGAACAATAACATCAGCCTCTGCATAAGCTTTCTCAATTTCTTCATTGAGTGGATAAAAGTCTTCTGTAGCGGTATGTATCGTTCCTTGTAGGTAAACCACTGTCTCACCATTTTCAACTTTCCACAAAAACCCACCAGGACCATTTGGAGTACCTAGTACCTCTACTGCTAATTTTGTAATGACCTCGACGTCTTGATCAGAAAGTTCGCCAAGGAATTCAGCGGTTTCATCATAAGGATTACCAGCAATCGTAACCTTTTGGAGACTCTCCATATCTTCAAGCACGGTAAAGTCGCTTATATTATTATTTTGAAGATAGAGAACTTCAACAGCGTCCAAGTGTTCCAGGCCATCAAGATCCTTTAATTCTAATCCAGAAAGGTCAAGTTCGGTAATCTCATCTAGATCTTCTGCAAAAATTTCTCCTTCTTCCTTATCAATTTCAACACGAATGGATTCTTCTATTGTTTCATTTGAAAAGGAAATTGTTTCCTCTGATTGGCAGCCAATCATAACAACTGCCATTACGATCAAAAATAAATGATAAAGCGTACGTTTCATTCCATCATCTCCTATTTAGATCTAACTCATATACCAAAAAACACCATTAATACCATTATAATTATTTACAAGGATAAAAGGAAATGATTTTGAAATAATAATAAATGGAGGTGGAATTTAATGAGTAAAAAGAACAATAATTGGAGTAAGAAGCGAGATACAACAAGTGTTAATCCACAAGGCTTATCGGAAGATGTAGAAGATCAACAGCCAAGATCACAACTTGAGCAACGCTCGAAAAAGAAAAACACCAAAATATAAGAAAGCGTACAAAGTAGGTGAACATCATCGATCAGACATTATTGTATTTGCGAGAATCGCTGGCAAACTACAGTGAAAATGACCTATGTAAAGGAATATATGAAAAACTTGAAGCAAATCAGTACGAAAGCGAAGAAGAATTTGTGCAAAATCTGTCAGACAAAGAGATGGCTTATTTAGATTCTTTAGTAGAGAGAGAATTGAATTACGCAAAAAATGTTGGTGATGAAACAAGGGTTGATGAATTAACTGAGGTATATGAACTACTTTTTTAAAATATGATAGGTTAAAATTCTTATTTTCCATTACTGGATGGAATTAACATTGATAAATGAATGTCTACGTAGTAATATATAAATACAAGCTACGATGTTCGTATTAAATTAAGTTTTAACCTCTAATGAGATAATAGGGAGTTTTACATTGAAACTCTAATGCCGTGCCGCCATAGAGCGGAAGGCAGGAAGGTTTCTGCAAACACCCACTTAGTGAAGTGGTGGTTTAAAACTTTTTATTTGAAAATACGGCATAGGTGGCTACTCAAATAAGTAAATGGCAGACCAACTTCCCTTGGAAGTTGGTCTTTAATTTTGCAATAATGACAGAGCGTAATTTCCCCGTTCTATAAATGAGCGTGCCGACATAAATGCAGCGACCAATCCTTCATAAGATCCCCAGTAATCGAAGAATCACTTTATGTACGAGGCGATAAGCATAATGATTCACTTTTGATTATAAATTTCTATTATTCATTTTCGTCTGAAACATATATGATAAAGGTAACAATGAACGAGATGGGGGATTTGAGATGATGTTTCATTATGAAAAATTAGACCATGTTCAATTAGCAGCACCAAGAGGAGAAGAAGAAAAAGCGCGTACCTTTTATCAAGAGGTTTTAGGGTTTGATGAGGTTGAGAAGCCCGTTTCCTTACAAAAAAATGGAGGAGTGTGGTTTCAAGCTGGGGCTGTCCAACTACATATCGGAGTTGATGAGCCATTTACACCTGCTAAAAAAGCGCACCCGGCGATCCAAGTAAAGAATATCGAAAAAATGAAGCGGCACTTGGATGAACTTGAAATAAATTATCAAGTCGATAGTAAATTACCAGGTGCAAACCGTTTCTATATCCATGATCCGTTTGGAAATCGGTTGGAATTTTTGGAATGGATACAATAGAATAAACGCTTTCATAGACGCCCGAATTTGGTATGCTGTGATAAAATAGTTGAATATGAATATCATTTAGAATTGGGTGGAGTTATGAAAAAAAGAATATTACTAGGAACTGGAATAATAGTAGGTATTATTATCATAGGTATGATATTTGCAGGAAACTATTTTTACAATGAAGGAATTAAACGTGGTACAGAAGTAGAGTTACATCGTGAATCAGATACTGTTAATGTAATGGCCACAACGGAGGAGCAATCGATCATTAACGAGGCGATAGACTGGTATAATAATCAGGAGCCTGAAGTGTTGGAAATGACTTCGTATGACCAATTGGTGTTAAAAGCAGACTATATTGAGAATGAAGAAAGTAATGGCAAAGCTGTTATACTAGCTCATGGTTATCGAGGACATCGACAGCAAATGGATGATCTGGTGAAATTTTATTATGACCAAGGGTTCTCCATTTTGATGCCGGATGCTAGAGGTCATGGGGAGAGTGAAGGGGATTATATAGGTTATGGATGGCATGATCGATTGGACTACCTTGATTGGATTGATATGCTAGTAAAAGAGTATGGAGCAAAAGACATTATGCTACATGGAAATTCCATGGGGGCATCCCTTGTTCTTATGGTGAGCGGGGAGGATTTACCGAAGGAAGTAAAAGGGATTGTAGCTGATAGTGGGTATACAACTGTGAAAGAAGAACTGAGTCACCAGTTAAAGCACTTGTATAATCTTCCTCCGTTTCCGTTACTGGATATTACTAGTGTGATTACTAAGGTTCGAGCTGGATATACATTTGGGGAAGCATCTGCCATCGATCAGGTAAAGAAGAATACACTTCCGCTATATATTATCCATGGTGATGCGGATGAACTTGTCCCAACAGAAATGGCTCACCGTATCTATGAAGCTGCAGGTGGAACCAAGGAATTGTGGATTGTACCTGATGCAGGTCATACCAAAGCCTATACTGTAGCAACAGAAGAATTTCAAGATCGAATACGTGGATTTATTGATGACATATTCAATTAAAGAAGAAATTTCCCCCCCTGTTCTTACGGGCAGGGGATTTTACTGTCTTATCAGTAGTAGCAGGTTTATTCGTAATACGTTCCATTATCGTATCTCTGAACAAATGTTGTGAAAAAACATAAAAATTTTTATGTTTTCTAAAAACCAAGTGGTATAATAAAGTCTTGATGACTATTTTATATTAAACAGCGTTCGTGAAGGAGATGAAAGTTTTGAAGCAGGATCAGACAGAAGATATTCAACAAATGAGAAAGTTCCCGATCGTTGCTGTATTATTACCTGGCGCTTTTCTAGCTATTTTAAACCAAACGTTATTAGCACCTGCAATACCAGTACTAATGGATGAGTTACATATAACGGAGAACACGGCACAATGGGTTATGACGATATTTATGCTCGTAAACGGAATTATGATCCCAATCACTGCATTTCTAATCGAGACATTTACAACGAGAAGGCTTTTTTTATTTGCCATGACTGTATTTGCAGTAGGGACAGTTATTTGTGCGATTTCACCAAATTTTGGTTTGTTAATGGTTGGTCGGATAATTCAAGCAGCAGGTGCTGGAATTATGATGCCACTAATGATGACGGTCTTTCTTCTCATCTTTCCGATTGAAAAAAGAGGAACAGCAATGGGAACAGTAGGCTTAGTCATTGGCTTTGCACCGGCAATTGGTCCAACATTATCCGGATGGTTATTAGAACAGTATTCCTGGAGAGTATTATTTTATATTGTTTTACCATTGGTGCTCATTGATATCGTAATCGCATATTTTGTGATGAAAAATGTAACAATGAGAACTTTTCCAAAGGTTGATGTGCTATCCATTATTTTATCTACTTTTGGTTTCGGTGGATTATTGTATGGATTTAGTAGTGCAGGAAACTACGGTTGGTCGAGTGTAGCGGTAATTAGTTCGATCCTAATTGGCGTAATATCACTAACGATCTTTATTAGGAGACAATTTACACTGAAACAACCCATACTGGAGTTTCGAGTTTTTAAAAATAAAACATTCCGTATTACAACCGTCATCGGAATGATCGCCTTCTTAGGGTTGATTGCAGCAGAAACCATTTTGCCGATTTACATGCAAAATATGGCGGGATACACACCTCTAGACACGGGGCTAGTACTCATGCCTGGAGCGTTGCTGATGGGGCTGATGTCACCGATTAATGGAAGAATTTTTGATCGGTTTGGAGCACGCTGGTTGGTGATTATCGGATTAACCTTACTAACGGTTACATCCTTCTTATACACACAGTTGACAGCATCCACCTCCTTAACCTATCTAGCTGTGGTATTTGCAGTGCGGATGCTCGGAGTATCGATGGTAATGATGCCAGCAACAACAGCTGGATTGAATCAATTGCCAAATCGATTAATTCCCCATGGAACAGCTATGAATAATACAATGAGGCAAGTTGCAGCATCGATTGGTACCGGCATCTTAGTGACTGTCATGACAAGTGCAGCACTTGCTACAGGTACAGAGGCGACAGTTGGAGATGAAATTCATGGTGTAAATGTCTCTTTCTATGTAGCGACCTTTTTATCCTTAGCTGGGCTTGTCCTCGCCTTTTTTATTAAAGGAACAACACCAGCGGAAGAACGAGCAGCAATGGTCGATGATCAGTAACGAAAATATTTCATCATGCCACCTTTTCACTATTACAGTCGAATTAATCGTAGGAGAGGGTGGCATTTTTGCTTTGGTTTAATTTTTTACCTCAGGGTGAATGGAAAAATCTCTTAGGTCCCGAACAACTGTTGATAAGGGGAGACCAACGACATTAAAATAATCACCTTTGATTTTTTTCACAAACATTGCTCCGATCTGTTGAATTCCATAACCGCCTGCTTTATCATACGGTTCGGTCGTCGAAAGATACCAATTCATTTCCTGCTCCGTTAAATTCCAAAATTCAACCTCTGTCTTTTCAACCCTAATGACATGGTGTTCCGATGATCGAATCATATAACCGGTATAAACCGCATGGGTATTCCCACATAACGTCGAAAGCATGTTATAGGCATCCTCTTGATTTTTTGGTTTTTCGAAAATCTGTTGCTTGTACGATACAACCGTATCTGCACTAAGGATAACTTCATTCTCTTTTAAAAGAGAAACATTTTCCCCTTTCGATTTCGCTAGTTGTTGTACTTTTTCCACGGGATCACTGGTACGAATGAGTGACTCATCGAAAGTTTGTTTTCGAATGGTAAAGGGAATATTTACTTGGTTTAATAGTTCTTGTCTTCTTGGGGAAGAAGAGGCTAGAATTAAACTTTTCATCAGTATATCTCCTCCGTTATATATCCACATATATTCCTATCTTTATTAAAGTTTTTCCAAAAATTAGTCCTTAATAACTGTCCCTTCTCATATACTATTTACAAAAAAATGAGGAGAGGTTAGATGGGGAATACGTTGATAAAAATTGCGATTTGGTATTTTTTAATTGGTGTAACACTAGGTCTCTACATGTCCATGGCACATAATTATAATTTAACAGGTGTTCATGTTCATGTGAACTTACTAGGTTGGGTTTCTCTAGCAATCACTGGAATACTTTATAATCTATATCCGAAGCTTGCGCAAACAACGTCAGCAAAAGTTCATTTTTGGCTTCATAATCTAGGGTTACCTGTAATGATGGGGGCATTAACGCTAGTTATTTTAGGAGCTGGAGAAATCTTTTTAACATTTGTTGCGATAGGTGGAATTGTGACGGTGCTAGGCATTTTCTTCTTTGGTTATAATGTATTGAAACACATAGATTAATAGCTACTGGAGGCCCTTTGAAAGCAAAAGGGCTTTTGTTCTTTAGAAGGAAAATCCGCTAACTATGTCGAAATATTAGAATTACAGAATGTTCTAGGATGAAGGGGGATTTTAGGTGAGAAAAGTAGAGGTAGTGCCATATCAGCCAGCATGGAAAAACGAGTATCTGAAAGAAGCAGAAAAACTAAACGGTATATTTACTTCTCAAGTTATTTCGATTCACCATATTGGTAGTACATCCATTCCAAACCTTAGCGCCAAACCAATTATTGATATCTTGATCGTAGTGAAAGATCTATCCGTTGTGGATGATTATAACATTGAAATGGAGAATCTAGGATACCGTTGCCGTGGAGAAAATGGGATTGTAAACCGAAGATATTTTAGTAAGGGTGGTGATGATCGGACACATCATGTTCACGTTTTTGAGCAAGGGAATCCAGAAATTAACCGTCATCTTGCTTTTCGTGATTACATGATTCATCTTCCAAAGGAAGCAGTTCGGTATGGCCAATTAAAAGAGGAGCTAGCAAGGAAAATTCCTAATGATATCGATCAATATATTGCGGGAAAACATGATTATATCCAAGTGATTGATAAAAAAGCGGAAGCGTGGAAAGATGCAGAGGGGGAGAAACTGACATGCAAGAAACAAATGGAAAAGCGATAGCAGGATTAACTTTGGGAATTCTATCCGTTATTCTTCCGTATATAGGAGTTGTATTAGGGATTATTGGAATTGTTATCGCGAATAAAGGGATAAAGGAAATCGGTGAAACGGCAGGGAATGGGCGTGGAATAGCAATCGCTGGCCGGGTTTGTAGTATCGTCGGTATATGCATTCAATCCCTGCTAATTGCTTTTGCGATACTAGCATTCATTTTGTTTATGAGTGTTGATACGACTTATATTTCCGAGTTTTAATTAGGGGGAGAAATTTTTGGAAATATGTGATGAACGGTATACCAAAAGAATGATGCGTGTTTTTCAATTAGCGATAAAGGAACAACATAATACCGGTAGTACTATGTTACGAGAAGAACATCTATTTCTCGGGTTCCTCCAGGAAAAAACCGGAGCCCTTGGAGAAGTTGCATTGAGAGTTACGATTGATGAAGAAGGTTTAAGAAATTTAGTTACAAACAGACAAGATGAGGGAGTAGTCTATTATGCACCGTTACATGCTACGATAGATGAAAACCTGTTGGCCGTAATTGAAACGGCTAAAAAGTATATGAAACATTACAACCAAAACATAATCAATGAAGGACATATCTTAAGGGCATTGTTGTCTACATCTGTGATAAATGAATACGTAACGGAAGGGCAGAAGGATATGTTCATAGATTTAGGAACAACGGCTAGGGATATGATCACACATCTAGGGGGTTATGAGTTTCCAAGTAATCTATTCAAACAAATTCGGAAAGCTAAAATTTCGGACAAGGATAATCTGCTGCGATTTATAGAAGAAGAATTTTCCAAGGAATGGATGAATACGATAAGGAGCGCTTTCGAGAATCAAGAGCAGCATTCTATTTATATTGCATTGGACAATAAGGGTAATATCATTGGTTTTGCGGGATACGATGTTTTTGAACGAAAGAAGGGTTATTTTGACCCAATGGGGGTTGCTAAATCCAACCGAATAAAAGGAGTCGGGTATTCCTTGCTGCACCACTGCTTGAACGACATGAAAGAAATCGGCTATGAATATGCCATTATTGGAGGAGCAGGACCGATAGAATTTTATGAGAAGTCTTGTCAGGCAGTTGTCATACCTAGAGCATAAATCGTATGGAACATGGGTTATGTAAGATAACATTGATATAGGTAAGAAAAGAATAAATTGTTATACATAGAATTAAGGTTAATATTCCAACCATATACCAAGAAAAGAAGTGCTTTTTATCCTTCCATATTGTCTGTATAAAAACGATGATCGTCATGATTAAAACAATAGCTCCTATGATTGGTAAAAGCAATAATAGAATATTCATTGGGACGTTCCCCTAAGCAAATTCGAAGGTTATTTTAATTTTAACATATAGAGATTTTTTTAGAATTTATATGTGAGGAGGGATACATTTGGGTAGAGCTAAAAACATATTACGATTAACTTATATCACCTTACTGGTTTTGGTTGGCTGTTCTAACCAAAACACAGATGTTGCCACTATTGCTGTGAATTCAGACGCTGAGTATAATTCTACATTCGAAGAACTACATTTAGGTGAACTTTATAATTTTGATTTTTCACTACCCCATGCAGATGAGCGTTGGGTAAGAGTATGGGTTGAAAAGTATATAGATGGGGAGAAACAGGAAGACCCATTAATTGAATTATCTTATGGCATGAGTCCAAACAAGTATGAAGAAGGAAGCTTGGGATTTGGTGTGATAAACCCTCATTCTGATACCCCACTTGGATTTCTTTATGCACCTGGCGTTACCCAAGAGCCTAGAAAGATTGATTTAAATGAAATTAAGGAGGAATTGCCTTTTAATGGAGACTACGCAATTGGTAACGATGTGGAAGAATTACAATTAGGTGAAACGCTCGTATTGGGTGTGTATCGCCGTCCAGCTGACAATTTAATTAAGATGTACGATTATCAGAATGAAGAAGAACTCCTAACAATGATACAGGATGATCATATTGTATTGCTACTAAAGATAAAAGTTGAAGAGGAAAAGGAATAGTCTGATATTTATTATCTAAATATTAATACTATTGAAACCTTTTATTAGGATTGCCCGTAAAACTGTATAGGAAGTTGATTCGAAGGGGGGAAGAGATAAAATGAGCGATAAATTATATGAAACCCGCCATATTTACTTAGCAATTGGTATATGTATTGCAATTTTTTCACCGATCTTGTTAATTTTTGTTCCACAAACTGTTGCACAGATTTTGTATTATAGTGATGATACCTGGTATGTATTTACATCGGGAGAGAATTTTAGTGTTTTTGGAGCTGGTTTTTTCTTTCTTTTCTTTTGGGATATCCGAAAAAAGTCTATTGTATTAAGTGTTGTTTGCCTTCTTTTAGGTCTTTTTTGTTTTGTTGTTGCCTCCCTCAGTTATAAGTCGTTATCAGACGATTCCATTTCATACCGCTCCTTATTGACACTGGAAGTTTCCACATATAGTTGGGAAGAATTAGATTCCATCATATACGAGGAAAATGGAGATGATGGAAATGCGACGTATCAGCTCTTATTTACAGATGGGAACAGCATGAGCCTTAAAAATGATGGGCATTTTAAAGCCATTCGTTATAAATTCTATAATAAATTAGACGAAATTAATAAGATCTTAGAAACAGTTGATTAGGTTTGTTAATCTAGCTGTTTCCCCAAGGAGAGAGTAAAATGAAAGGAAAGAGGTTGTTATGGATAATCGGTGTTACAGTTGCGTTATTTCTATTACTTTTTGGAACGCTTAAGCCATCCCCAATACATAAGTTTCCCATACCATTATTTGCTCAACTAGAAGCCGAACATTCGAAACATAGTAAGTCGTATCGGTTTTATGGGATTAACACGCTATATGAACAGCATGTTAAATTATTTGGCTGGAAAGAAATTGATCGATTAGGTTCAAAAGGCATTTACGAGAAAAATGGCAATACAGTGTCCATTATAACCTATAAAAATGGGTTTCAATTAATAGCAAATGAGTAGAATTATTCCGTATGCTATACTAAATAAAAACAGCGTAAGTTAACTAGATAAGGACGATAACGATGATCATTACAACAGCAGGTAGAGCTACCAAAGAACTAGTAGAAAAAGCAAAAGCACTCTCTACTTCCTATAACATCTTATACAAGGAACGCAAAGGGGTTTCAGTTGAGTCGCTAAAAGAAAGATATCAGGATGATATAGCGGTAGTTGGAAAAAACAGACTTTATGTTACGCCATTACATGGAGAATCGTCGTTGTTTTTCCACCCAAATTTAGCCATGGTTCGAGCGAAGCGGTTTCTAAAAGGAGAAGAGGAACCATTTATATCAACAGCAAAGCTAGAAGAAGGGATGTCATTTCTCGACTGCACCCTTGGTTTGGCATCGGATAGTATAATTGCTAGTCTTGCAGTTGGGAATAAGGGAAGTGTTACAGGAATCGAAGGTAATGAGTTATTACACTTTTTGGCAAAAGAAGGACTCGCAACGGTTCTAACTGAAGTTGAACGCCTCGACCAAGCGATGAGAAGAATAAATGTGGTAAAAGCTAACCATGAATGGTACTTGCGAGAAGCTGAGACGGATTCCTATGATATTGTTTACTTTGATCCGATGTTTCCCACAACCATCGACACGTCTAACGGGTTAAACTCGATCAGAGGAGAAGCTCTCAAGACTGCTATAACCGAGGAACTAATAGTTGAAGCAAAACGTGTAGCCAAAAAACGGATCGTATTAAAGGATCACTGGAAAAGTGGAAGATTTACACAATTAGGGTTTACACAACATAGGCGAAAAACGGCGTTGTTTCATTACGGCACGATAGAATTATAGTAAGTGGAGAGTGGAAGAGCTGATGAAAATAAAAGAGACGGAATCATCCGTAATCATAAATGGATATCGTATTGATGGGTTTATTGACCATGAAATGAAATGTGACACTTGCCATACGAATCTGGTACTCTATGAGCATTACGACTCCTTCTTTTGTCCAAGGTGTAATGAATGGACAGAGAATACATGCGATGACCCTGAATGCTCGTTTTGTGTCATGAGACCAAAAGAGCCAATTCAAAGTGTTTAGTAGAACTTCCTTGAAGGGAAACTGTGCTTTTTGTATGCAAAAAAATAACCAGTTCAATATGAACCGAGTAAAATACTATGATATAAAATTCTTTATAAAAGATGCTGTACAAACAATTATTAAAGAAATAGCAAGCGTAAGTTGACTTTTATCCTTTGAACGTTTTTTTAATGTAATAAAGAACGATATCAGACCGTAAATTATTCCACAAACAAAAATAACTTGTAAAACCTCCACTACTTCATTTCCCCCTTTAGTAATTTACTCTTGAACTAACCTTTTTAGTTGAACAAGACAAGTTGTTTTTCAACTCTTGTCCCCGGTTTTTAAGCAGCATTCTTCACAAACTTAGGTCGATGTAATAAAGATTACTTTCTTTTCTCCTCTAATTTTTCTATCCTACTTATAACACTTGTAGTACACCCCATTATTAGTCCACTAAGTAGAATTATACCAATATACATTATTGTTAAATCATTTTGCTCGGACGCAAATCCATTAGGTTTTAAAAAAACATCTATCATAATTGGGGAAATAATAAATATTAAGTAGACAAAATACCAACATAGTTATAAACATATTTTTAAGAATGTGTTTCATTATATCCTCCTCAGCAATCTAAACAATCCTTACCCGTTAAGTATAATCATTCACATATTCTACACCTATTTTAATATACATACTCCTAATAATTTGTGAATTCAGTCAAATAATTAATCAATTGGTGCTTTTACATTGAAACGTATCGTAAATTGCATACTAAAATGTAATGCAAAATGTTGGGGTGTAATAGCCGTTGCATTATATAAAACAGGCTACATTTTGCTACACGAATTGAACACAAATTGAAACAGAAATCCATTAAATCAAAAGAAAATGACTAACAAATTATTCAACAATTCGTTAGTCATTTTATCCCGTATTTTTAATGTTTGCGATAGGTAACGCAAACGCAACCTATCAGTGTCTGTCATGTTGTTCACCATTTATTTTTCAGTAGCAACTTGTTTTTTCTCTTGTTTATGTTGCTTAGTAACCATGCGCTTATAGGTAACTTCCTCCGTTTGAATGCCATTAAATTGTAGCAGCTTATTGGAAATCCCATTTTGATCGTAAGCTAAATATCCGATATTATTCTTTGTTTCAATAATGGATCCTTTCATAGATGAAATATATTTAATTTCTTCTCGCCATCGATGGTCGCTAACTTTTGACACGTTGCGTTTCCCAGTTGTCAGATTATGTGCGATGTCACAACAGCGGTGGATGATGCGGCGTTTACGTTTGAATCCATTAAACCATACAGCAAGTTTTAGTAATTTTCCCCAAACACCAGAAAAGCTCATATTATGAATTGGGCTACTGGTATATTGTTGAATTTGAACCTTTCTTTGATCGGAAAAAGTTACATTGGATTCAACGGCCCCAGCATAATGAACGTCTCCTGATAAAATAACGCATGGACTTGGATTCCACTTCCCGATATGTTCTAGGAATTGATGAAACCCTTTTCCATTATATTTCCATGCCTCAAAATCCAATTCATAGTCTGTAGGGATGCCAAGAACTCGAAAAGGGTAAATAAAACGATTTAAAAAGGATTCAATAATTCCAATCCCGTAAAGAGGGGTAGGGGATACTAAGATGAGAGGTTCTCCGTGTGACCATGTGCTATGTTGTAATACGTTATCAGTCACCTTCCATCCAGCTTCTCCAATGAGTTGTGCAGCATTTTTCCCTTCACCTATGATTCTCCCAATTCGTATTGGTTGTGGTTCCATGTCGTACGCACGCATGGTACGCGTATCAAGAAATAGACTTCTAGGGTTTGTTGGAGCTACAAATGTCCAGTTATGGAAATCCCATATTCTCGTCTCCCAATGATCCGGGAAGTAGGAATAACGTAAATAGTAATCTAGATAATCGTTCATTTCTTGATAGAGTCGCTGGTAAACAACTGGATCATTTCCCCATCCTTGAAAAAGCCAATAAGCCGTTAATCCGTTTGCTACGACATTTTTTCCTAGTGATGAATGGTAAACGATGTGTTTCCACTCTGCTGAAATATTCCAATCATCGGTTATATCATGGTCATCAAATATCATATATGTTGGTGTATTCGCGAGTATTCGTCTTGTTTGCCCCAAAGAATAAATAAATGGAATAACTTCATCTAATTGTTCATGGTATCGTTTCCGGTGCTGCTTCCATTCTTTCCGATGATTTTTTCGATGGTTTTTCGTATCAGGATATTTAAAATAGAGCTGGTCTTCCTCAAGAATTTCATCAAAATCAGGAATGTCTGTGTCCTCCCATAAAGCTGGCCCAAGTGTTAGTAGATATAGTACGGCATACTCACTAAATCGAATCATATGATTGCTAGCGTTACTTGATGTAAAACCTGCGAATTGATCCATGATATATTGTCTACCGTGGATTTGATCAATTGCATGTCGAAATGGTTCTTCCTGAAGCTTTGGTTCAATAGCTCCAATTTTGGCTTTGTTTTCTCCAATGATATTGTCCGCCAAATTTGAGATAACAGGAAAGATTGGATCGGGAACATCATCTGCGTAAATTTGGTCCCCCATTAAAAAGAGAGCACTTGGTCTTTTGTTCGTCTGTAAGTAGTGATTTTGAATGGTTAAGTCTGCACTTGTTAGTACAGTATTCCCTTTGCCGTGTGTTTTTTGGCAGGAACCATATAAAATATTTGCCGGTGAATTTTTTTGAATAAAAAAAGATGGATATTTTAAACTTCCATAAACAATGGAATCTGGATTTTCTCTATGAAGTAAACCAAGTTCACCTAAATCAAATGCATGATGATTTGTTTTGAAATGTAGATTATAGCCAAGTAAAACGTCTACAGGAAAGCTGCTGTATGGTGGATATATTTCAATAAGATGGATATATAAATTTTTACCTGCACGTAATGATTTCGTATTGGAATGGACTACAACGGGATCATATTCGATGGATCCATTGTCTTCTTGGATGTGATTAAGCTCTACCTGAATAGTTGTTTCTTTGCTGGTAGCAAGCCAGAGGTACACACTGTCAGATTGCACTCTGCGAATAATAGGTCCCGCTAAAAGGAATGGGATCTCTTTCATCTGGTATCACCTCATATAAATGCCTATGCATCATTTTATTCGGAGGTTAGCAATTTGTTCATTTGTATTTGAACAATTTCACTGACATTATTTTTTGAATTGAATTATAATTAAAACATTACAAAAAAAAGAGGTGATGAGAAATGAAACGACCAACAGTAATTTTGAATGTTTTTTCTTCTATAGATGGAAAAATAACTACTGCACCTGCGCATAATGTAACCGAATGGGCGGCAGCAGGTCTTGATGGAGGAGCACATGATATTACCCACCGTTTGTATGATGAATTGGAATGTGACGGGTTGATATCAGGTAGTGAAACATTAATGGTTTATGGTAAACATTGGGTTGAATTAGATGAGCCAATCTATGAACCTAAAAAATCAAAAGCATATATTGTTTTCGATGGAAGGGGCCGAATTAATTGGTACCAAACCGAAGGACTGATTGTCATTACACGAGAGGATGTACCTGAACAATACATAGCCCAGTTAAAGGATAAAGGAATTCGCTATATTCAAGCTGGAAAAGGCGACCATATTCATTTGGAATTAGCGCTTCGTCAATTGTATGATCTAGGCTTTACGAAACTAGGCTTAAGTGGTGGTGGTGCAATCAATGGTGCCTTTTTAAGACATGGTTTAATTGATGAAATAAGTTTAGTCATTGCTCCATTAGCCGTAGGTGGAACAACTACCCCTTCCTTATTTGATTGTCCTGAATTAGAGTCTGTTCAAGATGTGATGCAACTAGAATTATTGGAAACGAAACCTGTTGGTGATGGATCGGTCTGGTTGCATTACAAGCAAAGGTGAAGGGAAATCAATTGCGAATTTATTGCTGACCTTTAAAGGTTTTTCATTATTTTGACAAAAACATGTTGTAGTTAACTTGTATTATTTTGTATAATAGTTTTTGGGAGTGTTTATTGCACACCTGTTCTCTAATCGAAGACGGCAAAATACGAGTCGTAAGCGGCAACTTACGACCCGGACAGTACTTGTGTAAGAAGCGGCGACTTCATTAGGGAACGAAAAAAGGTAATTATCCTGGGCTCTACTACCGTCAGGGTGATTACTTTTTTTCTTTGCTGTTTACAATTAACAGCACTAAGCTAGCAAACATCAGCATCAACTCAATCGCTTTATCAATTGGTATCACAGACTTCAACCCCTTCCATAAGGGATTTAAAGCCGCCGATACTGCTCCACTTACTTTTTGTCCGATTCACCTTACACTTCCTGTCTCTATCATTATACTATATTTTGCTAATTTGAATATGTAATTAACGGGAAATGGTACAATATTCACGGAAATCTGTATGTTATGACAATATTACTAGAATAGCCCTATGAAATGGGAATATGTCTTGTATAATCATCTTTATATTTCCGATAAAAAGCAATCATTGGTTCAAGTGTTTCCTTTAGGTCAGGACAAGTGATTCCAGAACCCTGTAAATCGGTAACTGCTTGGGAGCAATCATAGGTTGCATGAATGAGAAAGTAATCCATTGCTTCCGGCTCAGCTTTCAGCCATTTTCGCACTGGTTTATATGCTAGTGGTGCTTTAGCAGCTGTGATAGGGATTGTCCCTTTAGGACTTTTCCCAAGATAATAAGAGGTTAATAGCTGCTGTATTTCCCACATTTGATAAGGGTTAGGATCTGTTAAATGATAGGTTTTCCCTTCACCAATTGGATGAATTGCTAAATAACTAGTTGCCTGTAAGACATAGTCCACTGGCACAAAATTTCCTTCAGCATTACCATCGCCAATAAAGGGAATGATAGGTGAAAATCTCAATTTATCGAGTAGATTTAACATGAAGTACAGCCCATCAAATTTAATGGTTGCACCAGTTTTTGAATCACCTTTTACAACACCTGGTCGAATAATCGTAGTAGGAATGGTATCTTTTTGTTCTTGTACGAGCACTTCGGCTACATATTTGGTTTGTTCATAATGATTTTTAAAGGCTTGTCCAGCGATCAGTTCGCCTTCCAATATTCGCCCCTCTCTTTTCCCGGAAACATAAGCGGTACTAAAATAGATATATCGCTCTAATTGTTGTAATCCCTTTATCCAGTTGTTTACATGTTTTGTTCCAGTTACATTTACCTTATACGCGGTAGGTTGTGGAACAACTAGGTCATAGATTGCAGCAAGATGAAAAACATGTGTAACCGTACGTTGAAGTAGTGCTTGTTCCTCGGATTGGACACCGAGGTTTTCTTTTGTAATATCTCCAATAATGAAAGTGAACTGTTCTTTTTGTAATGGAGACGTATGAATGATTTGTTCCAGGCTGATGGATGCTTCTTCTTTGAAATGTGGAAGGACAAGCAAATAGATTTTTTCTATATTTTTATGATGATCGTGGATGAGTTGCTTCAATAGATTCGATGCTAAAAAACCAGGATAACCAGTAATAAAGTACGATTGTCCCATCAAGATTCAACTCCCTTTATGTGTCATACTATCTATTATACTATCTCCTGGTTTCAATGTATGTTATTTTTACGAATATTTTGGTATTGTAGGACAAAGAGGTGACAAAGGTGAGAAAATTTGAACTGGAAAGAGAACTCGTAAATGATTATGATAAAACGAATGATACAACTGTGTCTGGAAATAGACTGGCGTATCGCCTTGGTGAACTATCGAAGGTAGGATTAACAAATGATAACGGATCAAATCGTCCCGGTTTTTCCCAGGAAGAAAAGCGTGCAAAAGAATTAGTGATGGAATGGATGCGTGAAGCTGGTTTATCGGTCCGGATGGATGGAGCCGGTAATGTTTTTGGACGTTTGGAAGGGAAAAAAGACGTGCCTGCTATTCTTTGTGGTTCCCATGTGGATAGTGTTCCGAATGGAGGTCATTTTGACGGACCTTTAGGTGTCCTTTCTGCATTAGAAGTCGTGGAGGCGTGGAAGGAGGAAGGGTATCGACCAGAAAAGCCATTTGAGGTTGTCATTTTTTCTGATGAAGAAGGGGCTCGTTTTAATGGTGGATTAAGTGGAAGTGAAGCAATGATTGGAGAAGTAGACATGAATCAAAAACTGCTTCTTCAAGATAGCAAAGGAATGTCGTTTGAAGAAGTATTGCAGGATGTTGGCCTAACAGTTGAAGGGTATCAAGCTGCAAAAAGAAATTTAAATGAAGTAGAAATGTTCATTGAGGTACATATTGAACAAGGGAAGCGGTTGGAAAAAGAAAACCTTCCTTGTGGCATTGTTACCGGAATTGCTGGTCCTTGTTGGCTAGAAGTTACATTTACGGGAGAAGCCGGGCATGCTGGAAACACGCCAATGAACGATCGGAAGGATGCCTTGGTTGCAGCGAGTGAATTTATTCAAAAAGTGAACAAGTTACCTGAAAAGATAAATGATTCTGCCGTGGCAACGATTGGTAAGTTACAGGTGGAGCCGAATGGGGTTAATGTCATCCCTGGATCCGTCTCATTATATATAGATATTCGTGATATCTACAAAGAAACGAGAGATCAGTTAGTGGAGGATGTAATTCAACTTGGTCGTGACATCGCAATGAAACAAAGTATGGAAATTAGATTTTCTGAAAAAATGCGAGTCGATCCAGTTCCAATCGAGGAATCAACTCAAGCATTATTAGAAGAATCCTTTCGAGCGTGTGGAATCCGTCCGTATAAATTACCAAGTGGTGCAGGTCACGATGCGATGGTTGTTGGTAAAAAGCTTCCCATTGCGATGGTATTCGTTCAAAGTAAAGATGGGATAAGCCATAATCCAGCAGAGTGGTCTGATTTACAGGATTGTGTACAGACTGTCAACGTGTTAAAGCGTTACGTGGAGCGTCTACAGGACTAGTGTTACTTCGTTTGCAGATAAGAAAGTATAAAAAATTTGGCTTTGTTAAGCTTACTTACAGTAACAGCCATGTTTAGCTTCAGCGCCCAAACAGGACGCTGAAGCTTTTGTTCATTAGATTGTTAGAACTTGATCATGCAGTGTGTCTTGGAACCTTTATACTGAAACTAAAGAAATGTTGGTAAAGAGGGTGGACACACATGCTTGATATTATTTTGGATGAATTTCACTTTTCGTCTCTGTGGAATGGAGGTATCTTTTTATTTATTTGTTTTGCTGCAATTATTTATTTGTTTTTGCTTCCACAAGACAAGAGACATACGATTTGGAAATCTATTTTATTTTTAGTTGGTCTTGTAAGTATATTTGTGGCAATTGGTAGCCCAATAAATATTATTGGTAGGATTGAATTTAGTACCCACGTCGTTCAATTAATTCTGTTACTATTTATTGCTCCTGTCCTATTAATCTTAGGACGGAAACAAAAAGCAATTGACCAATTGTTGACTATTTCGCCATTGGAAAAAATCATGCAATTTGTTATGCATCCTATTTTTACATTAGGTTTGTTTATCATATTATTTTATGGATATCACATTCCAGCTGTATTTGATCAAGCGAGAATCGATTTATTTTGGAATTACTTTTACATGTTCGGTTTGTTTCTCGCAGCCATCTTTATGTGGCTTCCTGTTCTTTCATCAAAAAGGTTTGCTGTGAAACGGAAAGTTCTTTATGTAAGTTGGATGGTCTTCTTAATGCTTCCGTTTTGTTTACTGCTATGGCTGTCTAATGAGAGCTTTTATAACTTGTACACGGATATGCGTTCGTTTGTCGCGGCTATGGAATTATGTTTACCGCCTGGTGAATCGTTATCACCAGAATACTTTGAGTTATTGCTACCATTTGATCCAGTAGGAGAACAAAAACAAGGTGGAATCATTTTATTCCTATTTCAACTTATATTATGGATCACAACAACCATAATCCTAAGAAGAAGAACCTAACGATAAACACGGTGCCAGGCACTTGTCGAAAATTCGACAAGTGCCTGGCACCGTTTTCAGAATGTTGTTATAATTAAAGTGTGATATAGGGAGGGGTTGGATGGAAGTTAACGAAAGGGCTCGGAATGAGCTGTGGTCAGAGGTGAGTGGGATATCTGATGAGTTATTAAATCAGAATCCAGTTACAAATGGCTGGTCGATGAAACAGATATTGGAACATTTATATTTAATAGAAACTACATTTACAAAATTGATTGAAAGGCAACTGGAAAGTGGAAAGGATGTAAACGTAAAAAATCAGCCAATCGAATTAACAGTTGACCGAGGTTATAAAGTTAAAGCACCGGAGTTTGCGGTGCCAAGTGATGACTATGCTAGCTTAGCAGCACTAAAGGAAAAACTAAACACATCTCATCAAGCTTTAAGAAGCCTGTTTCAACGTGCAGACCCGATACAATTACAAGCAAAGGGGATTCCACATCCGGCTTTTGGACTTTTGAATTTAAAGCAAGCCTTCGAATTTGTTGGCTATCATGAGCTACGTCATATCGAACAACTGAAGGAAGTAAAAGAAAAATTAGGTTTGGATAAGAAAAACGAATATCAAGAATAATTTCATTTTAGCCTTAGTAATCATTTTGTCATTTGTTTGAAATATATACCAGCGAAAAAGCCCCCATTTTGGTGTGAATTTTTTGTATAATAGAATTATAGAAATATAGCAACAATTGGGGAGGGGCAGCATGAGAAAGCGTAAAAAACTACTAGGGGTCTTTATTGGAATTATTACCGTTCTATTACTAATAGATATCATTGCCGGTTTTTACTTTTATAATCTAGCCATTCAACGGGGACAAAAGGATTTTCTTCAAGATAATGAGGATTTAGAAGTGTCCGCTGAAGCGATGAAAGAATTTACAGAAGGTGGCTGGCGAGAATGGGTGAAAAATCAAGATTTTGAAGAGTTAGAACTAAACTCGTTTGATGATTTAACATTAAAGGGGTATCTGTTAGAGGCAGAGGAGCCAACAAATAAGTTGGTTGTAATGGCGCACGGATACCTTGGAAATGCCTCGCAAATGGGACTCTACGGTCAATATTACTATGAGGAACTGGGCTATAGTTTTTTCACAGCTGATGCGAGAGGACATGGCAATAGTGATGGTGATTATTATGGGTTCGGTTGGCATGATCGCTTAGATTATGTGGATTGGATTAATAAGTTAATAGATAAACTTGGCGAGGATACCGAAATAGTGTTACACGGTCTATCCATGGGTGCTGCAACGGTTCTTATGACGAGTGGTGAGGAATTGCCAGATAACGTGAAAGTCGTTATCGCAGACAGTCCATTTACTAGTGTGAAAGAGCTTTTTGCCTATCAAATGACTAGGATGTTTCACCTGCCATCTTTTCCAGTGTTAGATACAACTAGCCTAGTCTCGAAAGCAAAAGCAGGTTACTCGTTTACGGAGGCATCGGCTCTTGTCCAGGTGAAAAAAGCGGAAGTACCGATTCTATATATACACGGCAATGCGGACACATTCGTCCCTACAGAAATGACACATGAGTTGTATGACCATACCAGCAGTGAAGCGGAAATGATAACGATTGATGGGGCCAATCATGGGGAGGGGTTTGTGACGCAAAAAGAGAAGTATATAAGAACGCTAAATAGTTTTTTGGACAAAAACATGGATTAAATCGATATAAAAAATGCTCAGAGTGGAATCTGAGCATTTTTTTATGAATCTATTATTACCCGATTCGGCTAAAGAAATAATTACCGAAAAGCCAAAACATAGGGGTTAAAATAATCAACAAAAATAAGCCCGTAAACATATATTTTATATATTGTTTACGATTTACTCCTTCTCTTAACTCCCAAAGCCCTAATGTTATGAAATATAGTCCTACCAATACGGTGATAATGGGAAGTAGAATAAATAGATCACTCAATAAGACCCCTCCTGTCTTTTATCATGAAACTTCTCATCTTGTTCAAAAAATAATCGCTCTATCCTATATGTACTCATACTACCACAATATTTTGAAATATACTTCATATTGTGTTGGATTAATGTTCCTATTGGTTTATGAAGCAAGTGTATAGGATATATTATTACTCTCGTATAAGTAATCCTTACGCTATTAATAGTCATTAGATAATACTAGTTTTTAAGTGATGTTGTTGTTATGATACCTAAAAGGTCAGAATTATTCCTTATAAACCGATTCAATACCGATAGATGGAGGCGAACCATGGATATACGAGAGATTCAACATTCCGATGCAGAAAAATTAGCTGATTTGATGCAACAAGTGGATGAAAGTTCACAATATATGCTTTGGGAAGCTGGAGAACGAAAGATAACCACAGAAGGCTCACAAAAGATGATTACCGGAATTTTGGAGAGTAGAAATTCCAATCTATTCGTTGCTGAGGATAATGGGAAACTAATGGGGTATTTACTTGCAATTGGGGGTAATGCAAAGAGAAATAAACATGCTGCTTATCTCGTGATTGGAATTCATTCGGAATGTCGTGGAAAAGGCGTTGGTACATTATTATTTAATGAAGTAGAACGATGGGCAATGGACCAAAACGTCCATCGTCTAGAATTGACAGTAGTTACCCAAAACGAAGCAGGGTTATCATTGTATAGAAAAATGGGTTTTGAAATCGAAGGGACGAAAAGGGACTCGTTGTTAATTGATGATAAGTACGTAGATGAATATTATATGTCAAAATTGTTATAGCTGACATCCCCCGTGCTTGATTAAAGAACGGGGGATGTCATTAGGTATTATATTGGACTATTATTCGTGAGACTTCCAACGATTTTCTGGGTTATTTTTTTAATAATAACGTTACTTTGAAAAACAGATACACCTGCTGCAAATATTGCTAATGTGGTGAGAAAAAGAAAGTTACGCATGTTAAACTTGTTCGTATTTTTAATGATTCGATGTGTTTGAACAATGGACGTGGCAAAAGCAAATAATGCACAAGCAAGGTTTATAAGTATGAGTTTCTTCAATTACTAACCTCCCATAGAGCGATGATGTTCGTGCATGGTGTTAAGATTGCATCCGTTATTATGTACATAACTATTCTAATTATTTGCGAATGCAAGTAAAAAATGATCTATCCTTACAGTAAAACAAAAAGCAGATCCAATACATAATTATCCACTATGTATTGAATCTGCTTTTTGGTTTGGAAACGTATTAAGTAGAGGTGTTTAATAAATCATTGGTTGATTTCATAACAAAGGTGCTGAAAGGCTCACCTAGCAGTTTGTTACTTAATATGGAGCAAACTTCGATGAATTTGGCTAGGTCTTCTTTTGGAATGCTTTCGATTAACTGAACAATCTGAAGCTCAGTATCTTTTGTGTTTCTACGCATAAAGTCAGTTACAATCTGTTTTCCTTGTTCAGATAATGATATGTTTTTAATGCGATGATCAGCACCATTTTTAATCACGACGTAATCGTGCTTGTTTAATTTTTCTAGCTGTCGAAAAACATTTGATATGTTGGTTTGAGTGAGATAAGTAAGCTGTGACATGTTAATGTCGGAATGAAAATATAGAATCCATAAAATACGGAAGCTAGGAAAGGTTAATTTGGTATTTTTAAGTTCCTTGCGAATATCACTTTCAATTTCAGAATTAAGGCCTCTAATAAAGCAAAATAATAAGTAACTATTAGCAAATTGTTCGTTTGGTATATCCATTCCCTCCTTAGTAAAAAAAGTGACTATATCGAAATATTACTATTATTATTTCCATCTTTTAGGAAAATAAATCGATGTTTGATGATAAGTTAATGGTTCGGGTCGAAATAACAATTTAACAAACGAAGTATCTTATTATCGGAATATTATGTTAAAATTATTGTAGGAGGCTTTTGGAAGAGGATATCTTATGGGCGGGAAATAAGGCGCCACTGATTGGGAGTTAAAAAAGTAAGGTTAGGTGGGATGAGGAGTATGATTAAAGCAATTCTTTTCGATTTAGATGGAACACTTTTAAATCGAGATCCATCCGTCTTGCATTATATTGAAAATCAGTACCAGCGCTTGACAGAACATGTAAGTCATATTCCAAAAGAAATGTACATTAGAAGATTCGTGGAACTTGATAATCGAGGTTATGTTTGGAAGGATAAAGTTTTTCAACAGTTGGTGCATGAATTTAATATTACAGGTGTTACATCGGAGGAATTGCTCCAAGACTACATCCGTAATTTTAAACATTACTGTGTGCCATTTTCGAATCTTATCCCTACATTAGAAGTGTTGTGGGAAGAAAATATCACGCTTGGATTAATTACTAATGGGAAAGGTCACTTCCAGATGAACAATATAAGGGCTCTAGGGATAGAAGCATTCTTTGAAACGATTCTCATATCAGAGTGGGAAGGTATAAAGAAACCCGATCCGCAGATCTTTGAAAAAGCGCTAGAGCTGCTTGGCGTGTCGCCGGCTGAAAGTATTTTTGTTGGTGATCATCCAGAAAACGATATGGGTGAAAAACGATGGCTGGGATGATGTTACCGCGGACGGTACGATAGAAGATTTACATGAAATCCTTCCATTATTAGATAAATTATAACATGATGTCCAATATTTAAAGAAGGTGGCAAATTGAAAATAATTGAAACAGAGAGACTGTATTTAAGAGAGTTAGTCTCAGACGATGTAGAAGATTTATCTATGGTTCTTTCGGATCCAGAAACGATGCAGTATTATCCGATGCCATTTAATCAGGAAAAGGTATTGAAGTGGATTGAATGGAACCGCAATAGTTATCAGCAATTTAACCATGGATTGTGGGCAGTGATTTTAAAAGAGGGGGATAAATTGATTGGAGATTGTGGCATTACAATGCAGAGGATTGAGGAAGAAACCGTTCCTGAAATAGGTTTTCATATTCGGAAGGATTACTGGAATAAAGGATATGCAACAGAAGCAGCGATGGCTTGTAAGCAATATGCTTTCGATACGTTAAACTACTCTAGAATCTATTCCTATACCTCTATAAGAAACATCCCTTCTCAAAAAGTTGCCGAGAAGCTTGGGATGAAGACATACAAAACCTTTGAAAAAAATGGGGAAGATCAAGTCGTTCAAGTCGTATCAAATATATAGGGGGATTTGATGAACGAACAAGTAAACTTAGACAGAGTTTATCATGCATTTGCCGCAATAATAGTAGCTACAATTTTTATTATTTGGATAAGTGAACACGGTGGATTGTGGATAAACGGTATTAGTCATGTTGCTAATGATACGGAGGATTATCATAATAATGCGTATCCTGTTGAGGGGGAATACACTGTTGAGATTGACTTACGTGATTTAGAAAGTAATGAAGGAAGAGTTCTTTTTGATGATGGGGCCAATCAAATTTATGTGTCCAAAGTTATTCAGAATGATTCCCATTATGAAGTGGGTTTTCGGTCAAGTGGTACGTTTAACACAGGGGGAGCCACGCTAGTATCTGCAGTGGAACACGCTCATAATCGTCAAGGTTTTACCGATATTTTCCGTGCAGAAGCGCAAGCCTCGTATCGAGGAGAAGATTATGAATTATTTCAGTCTGGATCATCTGGGTTAAACTATCGAGATGGTGATGAATTTGGTATTCACCTTCCTTCACCAGACGAAGGAATAGATATTGATTTGGAGAAAGAGCCAATGATTGAAATAACGATAACCAATTTGTATATAAACATCTGGGCTGAAGCAAGTGGATTTAAGTAAAATACACTTGTCTAAGTAATTGAGCAACCGATCTTTAAAGTGATCTTGTAGATGAAAAAGGATGAATATTGTTGAAACTTAACCATGATAATCAATTTCTAAGAGAGGTTCGGCTAAAAGAAGAAGAAATACCTTCGAGAGAGATTTTTCCCTTTTCCCTCCCGGTTATTCGAACATTTACCGGATTAAAATTCCATCCGAATGTAACGTATATCATTGGGGAAAATGGGATGGGGAAATCTACCTTGTTAGAAGGAATCGCAATTGCGTTTGGATTTAATCCAGAGGGTGGTACATTAAATTTTAATTTTTCAAGCTATGATTCTCATTCGAAGCTAGACGAGTATCTTCGGTTGGTAAAAGGAACCTATCGGGCAAAGGATAGCTTCTTCTTTCGAGCGGAGACCTTCTACAATGTTGCAACGAATATAGAAGAGATGGATCATGAACCTTCATCATATGGTGGGAAAGTGATCGATTCCTTTGGTGGAAAATCCCTTCATGAACAATCACATGGCGAGTCCTTTTTTGCTGCATTTACAGAACGATTTCAGGGGGAGGGGTTATATATTTTGGACGAACCGGAAGCAGCCTTATCACCTTTGAGACAATTGTCAATGTTATCTAGAATCCATGAGCTTGTCCAACAAGGATCGCAATTCATCATATCTACACACTCGCCAATAATAATGGCTTATCCTCACGCGAAAATAATCGAGCTTTCAGAAGAGGGGATGCATGAGGTTGAGCTGGAAGAGACGAATCATTATGCTATTATGAAGCAATTCCTTGAGAACCGAGAACGCTTATTTCATCACTTATTTTAATGCTAATAGATTCACGGTAACTTAGGTATATGAAAACAATTATAGGGGCGGTGGGAGAATGGAACTTATTGGTGCTATTTATCTCGCATATAACTGGCAGTAAGCCCCCCGCTTCAAACCTACGAGGTATAACCAAGGAGGTTAAGTGGGGGATCAACTGCCAGTAAATGTCCGATTCGTTCATCTAACAATCAGTGGGGGATGAAAAAAACCTACTTCTTGTAGTTTAATCGCTTCGCTTGTTACACGAGATCCAATTATCGACCAGCCCCTAACATGTTTCTACAGATGAGGAAGTGGCCAATATTGCGGAAGGGATCGAATCCCACTCGCCCGAACGTCTTACCTTTAGCCCTTCGTAACACAAAAAGATTACTTTATTAACCAATTTTGAAAACAATATAAAACAGTCGATTAGATTGGTTCTCTAAACTTACTATTCATTCCAAAAATACCCGTTTGAAAAACTTGGAACTTGTAGATTATTTCCAAAGTGATCCAAAAGTTCAGGACAGAAATAAAAATCCTTTATATAGAGGATTTGTTCCTCACTAGTTCTAATTTGGTGAATGGTACTCAAACCATCTTGTTGCCCTTCACGTTTTTCATAAACCAAAATACTCGGGATTCCTCTCAACATTTCAAAGGAGGCATGTAGGTTTGCTGGATCTCTTTCCCAATCGGTTAAAGAATATTTACGTATAGTCTCTCTTCCGAATTCTTTAGTAACTCCAACAATCTCCATTTCGGCACCTTCATGTAATAAGCCAGCAATTTTGTCTGCATCACGTTCGTTGAAAGCCTTAATATAACTCTCTACAATGTTTCGGTTGAAGTCGCTCAATTTATATTTATCTAGGACATTATCTTGAATATTTTTTTCTTTTAAGTTTTTTCTAGCCCGGTGAATCAAGGATTTAACAGCTCCTTCTGTTAAAGATAGCATTTCCGCTGTCTCGGCGAGTTTAAATTTAAAAACGTCTACCAGTAATACTGAAACACGTTGGCGAGGAGGGAGAGACTGAACTAAATATTCCATAGAAGCTCTAATTTCAATTGGATCAATCTCATCATCATTAAGAACTTGTTCAAACATTTCCTCATCACCCTCCACTATATTTTTTGATTTTCTACATTGGTCAATCCATTGATTTGTGGCTACACGGAATAAATAAGATTTTGTGTTTACGGATTGATAAACAAATGATAGTTGGGCAAATGCCTTTAAGATGGTTTCTTGGGCTAAATCTTCTGCTTCCCAAGGTGAGCCTGTTAAATTTAAGCAGTATTTCCACAAATCCTTTCGAAAATCTTTAATAAAAGTTTCAAATTCCTTTCTTGCTTTTCTAGATATTTCCCCTAAATGTTGCATAATTAGCCTCCTTCGGTTATATGAACTAATTTAAAGACGATTAACTTAGTCAAAAAGATACGGTGAAAGTAAAATTAGTTTAGACGATACATATTTTTCCTCTCAAAGCATTCACGAATATAAGTTACCTAGTTTTAATTTCTGGATATTCTTTTTCCTTTTTCAAAAAAACAATTTCTGAAGAACGCCAAAGCTTTATTAAAATAAGGGATAGAGTGACTAAGAAAATGCCAGATAACCCAACTGCCATTGGCAGTCCCGATTTTTCTCCTAAAATAAATATTAGAGGTTCTAAAATTGTCAAAAATAAAGTGAACAATAGAGACTGAATCGACAATATAGTAGCTCTTTGATTGCCAGATATGGATTTATTCAATAAATCCGACATTACAGGACGTACAAGTGATGCAACAAATGAAATGATTGCAAATGGCACAATTGTTACGAGCATTGGATAGATCCAAATTAATGCATAACAAATCATAATGACCAACAGAACAATAGAGATTAAGGACCAGTGATTATACTTTCTAGAAAACCAGTTTGACGTTAAGGATCCTATCATCCCTGCAATTCTGACACATACAATGATTAAACCCAAATTAGCTACACTATACCCAACATGAATAGCGTAAGGCTGGATAACAACTAATGTTAACAAAACAGGCATTACTATCAAAAGCGCACCCAGAATAACTATATATCGAATTTTTGAATTATATATGAAAATTCTTAGCCCTTGTATTACCGTCTGAAAGTAACTTTTTTCATCATTCGAAGAACCTTCATTACTTTGAGGTGGTTCATTAAAAGTTAATGCAACGACAAAGGCAACAAGTGAAATAACTGAAGTAATTATGAAGTTATATGTCATATCTAATGAGGCTATATACCCTCCAAGTAAACTGGCGAGGAGTTGAGAACCTTGCACAATAAATAGATATCTTCCCATTAATTTATTATATTTATCCTCTTTGTTCTCTGCCTTTAAACTGTCGTATAAAAACGCCATGTCAGCACCACTGATGAAGGTAAAGGAAGTCCCCCATATAATAAAGCCAAGAATGAAAATCGGTGAAAGTACTTGAGTTACAAGACCTAACATCCCCAGTGAAAATAGAAGTGTTCCAATTAACATTGAGGTTTTTCTTCCGTATTTGTCGGCTACTGCACCAGTAAATATCTCCATAATAGTCATAATTACAAGTACAATAGAATCTAATACTCCAATTTGGACATAACTCATCCCACGGTCTTGTAAAAATATAATCCAGATGGGAATCCATAAATGCAGATTAATTAAAAAACAAAATATAAAAAACTTAACTACATTAGCATGGTATTTCATGACTGTTCCTCCTTGGCGTTGGGCATCGTATTCAGCATTTTTTGAGGGGGAATTGGTCCTTGATAAATAAAATTACCCTTAATTTTTGCTAATGACGAAACTTATTTAGATCACCTTCCTCTACTGGTTATATAACATGAAACAAATTATAAAAATCCCACCAAACCACTGATGGAACACCATTAATTACTTTACTATTTTAAAGACGTATAAGTTGGACAAAAAGATACGGTAAAATAAAAATAGCCAACCAGATAAATTCTTCTGATTGACCTTATAATACGCTTTCGCCCGTTTGTTTTAGATAATGAAAGCATACAACAGAGCAATAACCAGACTTTGGACAGCCATAAACTTGATAGTTTTACCATCAAGTTTATTCTTTTTGACAATCAGTCTTTGCCCTATGTACCCTATTAATAATATAGCTAGAAGTGCTACGATAAAAGCGCGAAAAAACTCTTGAAATCAAAGTGTTCACCCCGTCTACGTCTGTATCTGATGTTCCACAAGTTGACTCCGATTGTTGAACAAAAGTTAAGCGATTCTCTACGTATATTTTACCATAAAATAATTTATCCTTATTCAACTCTTCTGTTCATTAGCATTTACGAGTAAGATGAATCTATCTGAGGGAGTTTTAAGTATATTCTTTCCAAATACTATATTTAACAAAATCTATTTATGTCATGTTCTGAAATAAATTAAAAAATTGGTATAAGGATTGCTATTCCCTATACCAATTCTACCTTGATTTGATTGTTGTTTTGAATACTAATTTGCTGCGACTAGAACAGAAATTAATGGTTATTAACTAATTTCCCTTCTGCGTCCGAACTTCTCAGGATACAGGGTGCTCTTCTTACTTTCTATAACTCAACTCGTGCTTACAAATACTGTTCAAACCATCTGCAAATATGGTTGAGACGTTCTATACGCATTTCTGGTTTACCACTGCGGCTCAATTCGTGGCTGGCACCAGGGAAGCGGACAAATTCTACTTCCTTCTTCAAATGCTTCAATGCAACGAATAGTTGCTCTCCTTGTTCAATAGGACAGCGGTAATCTTGTTCACCGTGCAAGATTAATAGTGGTGTTTCTACATTTTCAGCATATTTTAATGGGGAGAAATCCCACAGCTTTGTTGTATCCTCTAATAGATTTTGACCGAGCTCCCACTTCGTAAAGAAGTAACCAATATCACTGACACCATAGAAGCTTAGCCAGTTACTGATTGAACGTTGTGTTACAGCTGCTTTAAAGCGGTTTGTATGGCCGACGATCCAGTTTGTCATGAATCCACCATAGCTTCCACCAGTTACACCAAGGCGATCCGCATCGATAAAGCTATAATTTTCGAGTACATAATCTACACCACTCATTAAGTCTGTGTAGTCACTGCCACCATAATCCGCTCGGCAGGCATCAACAAACTCTTGACCATATCCATGGCTACCACGAGGGTTAGTATAAAGAACTACATAACCTTTTGCAGCAAGTAACTGCATTTCATGGAAAAAGCTTTGACCATACATGGCATGTGGTCCGCCGTGGATTTCGAGTACAAATGGATATTTTTTGCCTTCTTCAAATCCATACGGGCGTAATAACCAACCTTGGATTTCCCAACCATCTTCCGCTTGATATGTTAGTGTTTCTGGTTCGATCACTTCTACCTCTTCTAAAAACGCAGCATTGGCGTTAGTTAATCGAGTTAAGTTCGAGTTGCTATCTAGTAAATAGAAGTTGCAAGGGTTTGTCGGTGTACTCACACCAATGACAAATGATTCTGAATTTCCGTCATAAGAAAAGCCGAATACATGATTATCATTTTTATATAATACTTCTAAATCACCTTGTAAATTCACTTGGTAAAGTCCAGTAGCACCATAATCCGTACCAATAAAAAATAACTTATCTTCCGCTTTGGACCAAACCGGACCAGTAGTTGATGCGCCTAATCGTGTATCACCAATCATGATATCCCCAAGTTGGAAATCCCAATCACTACTTAGGCAAGTACGTTCTCCTGTTTTAACGTCTAGAATATACAATTCGTTAAGCGTCGCACCTGCATGTGTTTGCTCGTGTCCAAAGAAAGCAATCTTTTCCCCACTAGGAGAATAGCTAGCACTATGATAGGTCCCTTTTCCATTGGTTAGCTTTGTCACTTCCTTGGTAGCAATATTTACGGTATATAAATCATTCGTTAGTTCGTATTCTGCATCTTCACTAAGATTACCGGCAAATAAAACGGTTGAACTATCAGGGGAGATGTCCTGATAACCGTGGTGTGTGTCTGCAGTAGTTAGTTGAGTAAAAGTTTCATTTTCCACATCATACACGATGATTTGGCTCTTTTTATCATCATGGAAACCTTTCGCGTCTGATTTATAGCGAAGGCTAGTAACGACCAAAGGCTGTTTGTTTTTTTCTTCACGTTCTTTTTGACGTTCTTCTTTGGATTGTTCCTTTTGTGACTTCACATCATCATCTTTATCTAAGGAAGCTGTAAAGATGATGTATCTACCATCCTTAGACCATTCGGGGCTTACTGCGCCATTTTTAAACGTCGTTACTTGTTTGGCTTCTCCACCATCTGTATGTAAGAGCCATAGCTGTGGAACTCCACTTCGATTGGATTGGAAAACAACGGATTTCCCATCAGGTGAAAAACGAGGGTTACTATTTTTTTCGTTTCCAAAGGTCCATTGCTTGGCTTCATTTGTATTCAAATCTTGGACGAATAGCTGTGAATCATAATCATCTTTATCATTTACGGTAGTGGAAACAAAAGCATATTTATTTCCTTCAGGGTTAAACTGTGGATCACTGTATACTTCTAAATTTGTAAAATCCTCGGCTGTAATTGCTCGTTTTGAATTAGCCATGTATAGTTCCCTCCATTTTAAATGTTAAATTTTCTAAACTTTGTTTCATTCTAAACTATTTCGAGTTACGAATCAATTAGATCGCAACATATTTTACTAGGATGATAGATTTTCTTTGATATGAATAAAAAGATGAGGTCTATAGACCCCATCTCTCCCTAAACTGTAGCTCGCCAAACATAGATTAATAGGAGTTTTCAAAAGTATTTTTTACGTCTTGAGTATTCCCTGGATTTATATTGATCTTTGCATCCTCTTCATACGCCTGTTGTAATTGTTTGGTTATTTTTTGCGGCTTTCCATTCGCGATCTGAATTGCATCAACAGCAATAATCGGAAGTACCTCAGATGTACTACTAGATAAAAATAACTCGTCGGCTGTTTCGATATCTTTTAAGGTGAATGCTTCTTCAACCAACGGAATTCCCAGATTCTTTGTGAACGCTTCAATACGTAGGCGAACACAACCATATAAAATATTGCGCGTAGTTGGATGTGTATAAATTTTTCCGTCTTTTACGAGGTAAACATTTGCTGCACTACACTCGGTAACCAATCCACCCTTGTGTAAAATAGCTTCATAGCAGCCTTTTTCATGTGCCGCTTGTTTGGCAATAACATTAGGTAGTAAATTCAGACTTTTTATATAACAGTTTTGCCAGCGGTCATCCTCGTGTGTGATTACTGCTACGCCATTTTCTAAGTTCTTCATGTTACGTGGCATTTTTTGAACATACGCATAGAAGTTTGGGGATACATCGGTCGGGAATGCATGATCCCGTGGTGCAGACCCCCTTGATATTTGTAAATAAACCTTTGCATCGTCGTTTATATTATTTCGTTCTAGTAATTCGTTTAATAAATTGGTGAGTGTATCTTTGGAAAATGGAATATCTATTTTAATGGCTTCTGCCGATCGATACAATCGATCCACATGTTCCGTTAATAAATAATAGTTACCATGATAAACTCGAATGACTTCGTATACACCATCCCCAAATTGTAGTGCTCTTTCTTCCATTGGATATTTTACACTGTCACGGTGTATCAACTTTGTTTGCGATAAAACTACTGGATAAACAGACAATCCTTTCGCCCCCTTCATCGTTATGATTATTTTATTATGGATCTTTCTTCATGTAAACGAATTAATTATTTTCTGACATCTTTCTCTCTATAGGGTATTCCTTGTGCAAATGGATGATATTTTCAGAAAAGTACAAGGATAGTGATGAATATCACAGTTTCCTGTTCACGCGGCTTATATAATGAAGTGGAAGAGGGGAGTGTGTACAATGGTTCCATTATTACAACGATTAGAACGTAAAGAATATGAGATGATAATCAATTGTTCCAAACAATTAGATGTTAAAAAGGGAACGACTATATATTCTGAAGGGGATCTGGCTACACAGCTATATTTTATCAAGCAAGGGAAGGTAAAGTGTTATAAAAAGATCGAAAAGGATCAAGAAATAATATTATTTATTCGTGGAGAACTAGATTGTTTTGGGGAATTAGGTGTATTTAGCGGATCTACCTATTCAAATGCAGCTATTGCAATAGAGAAGACGAGTTTATATGTAATGGATAAAGATGTGATTGAAAAAATAGTAGCAGATAACGGTACAATGGGATTACATTTCACACGCTGGCTTTCCCAATCCCTTCAAACAAGTGAAGCAAAGCTGAGAGATTATATTGTGTTCGGATCAGAAGGTGCAGTTGCAGCAGTTTTTATTCGTTATTCTAATATGTATGGGGTTGTCAAACAAGACGGGATTCGAATCACGGAACCAATTTTAATTCGAGAGGTTAGTAAACATATAGGAATATCGAGAGAAACGGTGAGTAGAGTTGTGAATAAATGGAAACAGGATGGGATTATTGCCAGTGATAATAAATACTTTCTAATTAAAGATATATCTTATATGCAAAAGCTTTTATCCTGTGAACAGTGTTCTGTCGAAAATTGTGTCCTGTAAGAGGGCTGAAACCTCTTTATTTTCAGTCCTTGTTACAATTTTTTGTAGAAAAATGTAATATTTCTTCTTGCAAAGCGAAAAATAACTTGCTATAATTAATTTTACATTCAACAGATTAATTAGTTGTTCCGAAGCACCAAGCATCCATGAAATGGCTAGAAGATGTAGGAACATAGCTTGCCCAAATATGGAGCGTAATGTAGAATTAAATATTATTTATACTAAAATGCGGGTGTAGTTACGAGCGATACTTCTACCGAATCAACTACGAGTTGTTCCGAAGCACCAAGCATCCATGAAATGGCTAGAAGATGTAGGAACATAGCTTGTCCAAATATGGAGCGTAATGTAGAATTAAATATTATTTTTACTTAGATGCGGGTGTAGTTTAGTGGTAAAACCTCAGCCTTCCAAGCTGATGTCGAGGGTTCGATTCCCTTCACCCGCTCCATACATATGTCTTAACGCAGTGTTTCGTAACATAACTTACGAGGTGTTGCGTTTTTTATTTTTCCTCTTGTTAAATCCACGCTTTTCGCCCTTCCTACATAACGTATCACATCACTTGAATATTTTAATTTCCATACGTATGCTAAACATAACTACTATAATATAAGAGGGATTCATTATGAAATCATTATTACAACAACTGAAACAAATTGATGGGAAAGGATATAAGGCGTACAAAGGTATTCAGGGTCATTATGGATATCCAAATTTTGACTTATATATAGATTATGTTCAGGGAGATCCATTTGCATCCCCTTCGAAGATTCGTATCATAGTTCCCAATTCAAAACGACTGATACATGGTGATTGGTTACAGACTTCTGTCCGAAAATTAGCCACGGAAGACGCTTTTGCTCGTGCTGTAGGTAAGGCGGTTGATCAAGATCACACGTTTATCAAAGGTTCAGGAAAGAGCGGTGCAATCCTGTTTGACAAACCAGGACAGGAGATTTTGGCGCGGACTGCTGTAACAGTTGATCATTCCTCCATTACGGTTTGCTTATCGGTAGGGTTACCGGCGAACGGGCGACGAATTAATGGAAGGGAAGCGCAGAAGCTTTTTGCAGAGGTTTTACCAAACATCATACGTAACTCTGTTTTTGCTGTTAAGGATGAACAAATCCATCAGGCACTGGTGTTGGCGGACCAGCAGGAGGCCATTCGAGAAGAAATGAAGCGAAATAATTGGGTTGCTTTTATTGCAAATGGCTCGATATTACCACGGGAAAGTGGGGTAAGTAACCGTCCATTGAAAAAAGCAATTGCCTTTCAAAGTCCTAAGGAAAACGAGGTTTCCATCGATATTCCGCATCAAACGGAACCTATTAAAGGAATGGCTATTACAAATGGTATTACCTTAATTGTTGGAGGAGGATATCACGGGAAAAGCACCTTTTTGGAAGCAGTGGAACGAGGTGTATACTGCCATACAAAAGGAGACGGCCGTGAATATGTGCTAACTGATCCGAATGCCATGAAAATTCGCGCAGAAGATGGACGACAAATTACGGGAGTAAATATCTCGCCGTTTATCAATAATTTACCTCATGGTCAAGAAACGGAACAGTTTTCAACAGAAAATGCTAGCGGAAGTACTTCCCAGGCTGCAAATGTGATGGAAGCATTAGAAGCCGGAGCATCGACATTATTGATTGATGAAGATACAAGCGCGACCAACTTTATGATAAGAGACGAACGGATGCAACAGCTGGTTCGTAAAGAAAAAGAACCGATTACCCCTTTCATTGATAAAATAAAACAAATGCAGGAGCAATTAGATGTATCTACTATTCTTGTCATGGGTGGTTCTGGTGATTACTTTGATGTTGCAGATACCGTGATCATGATGGATGAATATATTCCTCATGATGTAACCGATAAAGCAAAAGAAATTATGAGAAATTCCCCGATTGATCGAGTGTTACAACCAAAGGAGCTTTTCGGAAAGGTAACAGAACGAGTTTTACATCAAAAGTCCTTACAAACGCAGAAAGGAAAACGGTCCAAGACACAGGCTAAAGGGTTGAGGAAAATTTTGATGGGGCGTACGGAAATTTCCTTTGATCAAGTAGAACAATTGGTTGATCCATCTCAAACCAGAATGATAGCTGAAGTTATTCAGTTTCTTGATCGAACCAATGGGTTAGGTAAGAAAACGCTAAGGGAACTATTAGATGATATCGAGAAACAAATGGATGAAAAGGGACTTGCTTCACTCACTACGTTCCCTAACCAACATCCAGGTGACTTGGCTCGACCACGTCGATATGAGATAGCAGCTGTTCTAAATCGAATGCGAACGGCAAGTGTTTCCCAGCAATAAAGGAGGAATGGTCCTTGCATACGGATCAATTAAAACAAGAGATTATCCAATATAGTAAAGAAATTGGAATTGATAAAATTGGATTTACGACAGCAGATGTCTTCAGTGAATTAAAAGAACGTTTGAAAAGACAACAAGAGTTAGCGTATCAGTCCGGCTTTGAGAAAGGATCTATTGAAGAACGTACCGAACCGAAACGGTTGTTACCGGAAGCACAGTCCATTATCTCCATTGCAATTGCGTACCCATCTCGAATGAAAGATGCTCCAAAAAGTACAAAGGAAGAACGTAGAGGTATATTTGCTCGCGCTTCTTGGGGAACGGATTATCATCATGTCTTACGTAACCGTCTTGAAAAACTAGAAGCCTTCATCCAGGAGAAGGTAAACGATGCGAATACGAAAGTAATGGTTGACACAGGAGAACTTTCGGATCGAGCTGTTGCGGAACGTGCAGGTATTGGGTTTAGTGGTAAAAACACATCCATTATTACTCCAGAGTTTGGTTCGTTTGTATACTTGGGAGAAATGATTACGAATATTCCCTTCACACCGGATTCTCCTGTAGAAGATAGCTGTGGTGATTGCCGAAAATGTATGGATGCTTGCCCAACCGGAGCCCTTGTACAAGGAGGACAACTGAATACACAACGCTGTATTGCATTCCTTACGCAAACAAAAGACTATCTACCAGATGAATTCCGTACGAAGCTCGGTAATCGAGTTTATGGCTGTGACACGTGTCAGGTTGTATGTCCGAAAAATAAAAAGGTAGATTTTCATATCCATCCAGAATTTGAACCAGAGCATGATATTGCCAAGCCAAAGCTAAAGCCAATGCTTCGAATTTCTAACCGAGAATTCAAAGAGACGTTTGGTCATATTTCTGGATCGTGGCGCGGGAAAAAACCGATTCAACGAAATGCAATCATTGGCTTAGGCCATTATAAGGATACAACGGCAGTCGAAGAGTTAATAGCGGTTATGAACAATGATCCACGTCCGGTTATCCGTGGAACTGCTGCATGGTCACTAGGAAAAATAGGTACAAATGAAGCATATGAAGCAATTCGAGAAGCGATGAATACGGAAACCGATGAACAAGTGTTATTCGAAATGGAAAAAGGTCTAGCTTTTCAAAAAGAAGTTACAACTAAATAAAGGGGAAGCGTGATACAAATGGATCTATATTATGATGAAGTGAATACACCTATTGGTCCGCTGCTTGTTGTTAGTGATGGAGAACATATTTTACGAATTGATTATGGATCGATGGAAGAGCGAGAAGTGGATCTTCAAAACTGGGCTAAACGGTATATTGGACAAGTGACTTTAGTGAAAAATGCGGAGCGCGTTTCGGAGGTTCAGCGTCAACTGCAGGCATATTTCTCCCATGAGAGAAATGAATTTTCGATTCCTTTCCGTTTTCATGGTACTCCGTTTCAAAAAAAGGTATGGAATGCATTATACGAACTTATTCCCTTTGGAAAGACGGTGTCGTATAAAGAGATTGCAACGGCAATTGGCCAACCGAAAGCAGTACGTGCAGTAGGCGGTGCAGTAAATAAAAACCCGTTTTCTGTCATTGTTCCTTGTCATCGTGTAGTTGGTGCGAATGGAAAAATGGTTGGATATAATGGTGGATTGGATAAAAAGGAATATTTACTAAACCATGAATCCATTATTCTATAAGAGAAACGTTATCGTATGACAAGCATCCTCTCCATATACATTAAATGGAGGGGATTTAATATGGATGAGCTAAAGTCCTTATGGATTCATGTTTTTGAATCGGATCGAGATACCGATAACAATTGGTGGAAGCGGAAAAAGGAGTTATGTGACAGGCGTGGTGTTGAAATTGTTCGAATAAATGGGAATGGTCATATTTACCAGCGCTTACAGCATCGTGAAGGAGAGACAATAAACTATTTACTGCATTTAACCTTTTTAATGAAGCAGGAGGATCACTTTTATTTGGAGGAAAGCGTGAATTCGTATCAATTTCGATTCGTTCATGGAGAAGTTAGGGATCATCATTCGATTCCAGCTCCAGTTAATAATCTTTCAAAGGAAAAGATTGAACCTGAGGCAGTTCGAAATGGTCAAATTGAACGGTTCCATTATGATCGGATGGCAGCAGTACAATACGCTGAAAGATGGTGGAATAGTTACAATCCAGATTATCGAAAGTTTGAAGTAGATTGTACAAATTTTGTTTCCCAATGCTTACGTGCTGGTGGAGCTCCAATGAGTGGTGCGCCCAATCGGAATAAAGGCTGGTGGTACCAAGGGAACAATTGGAGTTATAGCTGGTCTGTTGCACATTCACTTCGCTGGTATTTAAATGGTTCTACATCAGGTTTGAAAGGAACAGCAGTTGCGTCTGCTAGTGAACTATCTCCAGGAGATATTATTTGTTACGATTTTGAAGGAGATGGTAGGTGGGATCATAATACAATTGTTGTATCTCGAGATAATAATGGAGAACCGTTAGTTAACGCACATACGGATAATAGTCGTCATCGGTATTGGTCCTATGAAGATTCAACAGCATACACTCCTAACATCAACTATAAGTTTTTCCGAATCGGTGAGTAGTGATATAATAAGAAAGTTAAAATGAAGGCAAGGAGAATGAACAGTGAGTGTACACGTAGTACTATATCAACCAGAAATCCCGGCAAATACAGGAAATATTGCAAGAACATGTCTAGCAACGGATGTGACGCTTCATTTAATCCATCCACTAGGTTTTTCAACAGACGATAAGATGGTCCGTCGCGCAGGATTAGACTACTGGAAAAATGTAGATATACAAGAATATAACGCAATAGAGGAGTTGTATGAACGGTATCCAAATGGCTCTTTTTATTATATTGAAAACTTTGGAACAAAGCATTATACCGATTTCGATTTTAGTAATACCGAAGAGGAGATCCTGTTCGTGTTCGGGCGTGAAACAGATGGTATTCCCAAAAACTTGTTAATAGGTAAAGAAGAGCAATGTTTGCGAATTCATATGAATGATAAAGTTCGGTCGCTTAATTTATCAAATACAGCTGCCATTATTGTGTATGAAGCACTTCGTCAACAAGGTTTTCCAAATATGACATAAGAAAAGCCGTCACCTCGAGATGACGGCTTTTTACTATTTTACGCTTTAGTTCTTACTGATTATTCTTTGGTACGCCAGGTTTTGCATCGTAACCCGCTGTAAACATAGCGGTAAGAAATGCAATCATCACGCCTATGATTAATACTAAATTCAAACTCATACCGTTGTCCTCCTCCACATTTTACAAGTGAAATATAACCTTATGTAATATCTTTAAACATAGTATGCCATTATTATACCGAATAATGAAAGGAATGTGAACTAGTAGAAATGGAAATTTAATGAACGAAATTTTATAGTATATTTTGACAACTTCATTTAAATTTCTTCAGAATTTATCATAATAAGCTATAAAGTTTAAAGAAATGAAAATTATTTATCTAATCCTTCTAACATATATTGTTCTCTCTCATAAAATAAGGTATATTAGTTGATGAAGTCATTCCTCAGTCCTATAATAGGGATTGAGTTGAAAAACCGTTTACAACGGAGAAAGTTAACTTCAAATGGGGGTATAAGACGTGGCACATAATGATGAATCTGCTGAAAGATTCTGGGAAGAATTTTATGGTCCGAACATGGGGTATATAGAGGAACAGTATGAGTTGTACAAAGAGGACCCTCAAACCGTTGATCCATCCATTAAGGAATTATTTGATCAGTATGGGGCTCCAAAGTGGTTGTATAAAACCAACAATGTGAGACAAGAAAATTCTCAATCTACTTCTATAAATGATGTCAAAAATCTTACCTCAGCAATGAAACTTGTTGAGGCTATTCGTCGTTTCGGACATTTGGAGGCGGACATTTATCCTGTAGGCCTGCAAAAAGAACGTACATCAGAATTAGTAGATCCAAAAACATATGGTTTAAGTGATGAAGACTTAAAAGCAATACCGGCATCATGGCTGTGGGAAAATGCACCAAGTGGTGTTGACCATGGGTTAGATGTTGTCAAAGAACTGAAAAAGTTTTACACAGGAACAATTACGTATGAATATGATCATGTTAATAATGAAGAAGAAAGAACCTGGTTGTTAAACACGATTGAATCAGGGCAAGCCTATCTCAATCTAACTGTTGAAGAGAAAAAACAGTTGTTAGGCCGTCTGGCACAGGTGGAAGGCTTTGAAGGATTTTTGTCCAAGACATTTGTAGGGCAAAAACGTTTTTCTATTGAAGGATTAGAAACAATGGTACCAATGCTTGATCGGGTTGTTAAACACGCCATTCAAGATAAGGTAGAAAATATTATGATGGGAATGGCACATCGTGGTCGTTTAAGTGTATTAGCACACGTACTAGGTAAGCCAATGGATAAAATTTTCTCCGAATTCCATCATTCTCCTAACAAGGAATTAATTCCTTCTGAAGGATCAAGAGGGATTAATTATGGCTGGACTGGAGATGTGAAATATCACTTTGGTGCGGTCAAGGACGTTGTTGATGGAGAAGAGACAACAACACGAATCACGTTAGCTCATAACCCATCGCATTTGGAGTTCGTAAACCCTGTCGTAGAAGGTTTTGCGAGAGCAGCTCAAGAAGATCGTTCGGAGCGTGGCTATCCAAAGCAAGATGTTAATAAAGCAATTCCGGTATTAATCCATGGTGATGCAGCATTTATTGGTGAAGGTGTTGTTGCGGAAACATTGAATTTAGCTAATCTACCAGGGTATACAACTGGAGGAACGCTTCATATAATTGCAAACAACCTTGTTGGTTACACAACAGACCAAGAAGATGGTCGTTCAACTCGCTATGCTAGTGATCTAGCGAAAGGATTTGAAATACCAATTATTCATGTGAACGCAGACGACCCAATTGCTTGTGTATCGGCAATTAAGTTAGCATATGAATACCGTAAAAAGTTTAATAAAGATTTCTTAATAGATTTAGTAGGTTACCGTCGTTATGGACATAACGAAATGGATGAACCTCGTGTGACGCAACCGAAGTTATATGCAGAGATTGATAAACATCCTACCGTTGCAAATGTTTTTGCGAATGCTTTATTTGAAAAAGGTGATCTAGTAGAAGATGATTTTTATCAAATGAAGAACCAGGTAGAAGAGAGCTTGCAAAATACCTACGATAGTATGAAAGAAAATGAAATGGCAAAAGCTGAATGCCAGTCTATGCCCGAAGCGTTAAAAACGGACTTAAATCAATTTGATACAGCCGTATCCTTGGAGAAATTAGAAGCCCTTAATGAGGGGCTATTAAACAGACCAGAAGGGTTTAATCTGAACAAAAAACTCGGTAGGATTCTAAAACGTCGCAAAGATGCGCTTAAAGATGGAAATAAAGCAGACTGGGGTGCCGGAGAAGCATTAGCCTATGCGTCAATTTTACAGGATGGCATACCTATTCGATTAACCGGACAGGATTCCGAACGAGGAACATTTGCTCACCGTCATGCCGTTCTAAATGATACGGTTACAAATGAAAAATATTGTACGATGCATGGCCTGGAAGATGCGACGGCATCATTTGATATTCGTAACAGTCCGCTATCCGAAGCTGGAGTATTAGGTTATGAATACGGATACAGCATTCACTCTCCAGAAACTCTTGTATTGTGGGAAGCTCAATTTGGTGATTTTGCCAATGCAGCGCAAGTTGTATTTGATCAATTTATATCAGCTGCTCGTGCTAAATGGGGCGATAAATCTAATATGGTTATGCTTCTGCCACATGGTTATGAAGGGCAAGGACCAGAGCATTCAAGTGCAAGATTAGAACGGTTCTTACAAATGGCTGCTGAAAATAACTGGATTGTAGCATATGTCACTTCATCTGCTCAATTTTTCCATTTAATTCGCAGGCAGGCAGCATTAGGTGGCCGTGAAGAAGCGCGCCCACTAATCGTAATGACGCCAAAGAGTAGCTTGTTACGAAACCAACGAATTGCTTCTGAAGCAAAAGAATTTACAGAAGGTAAGTTTGAGGTAGTACGTGACCAACCAAATCTAAAAATGAGTAAGAAAAATGCGAAACGTCTATTGATCGGTAGCGGAAAAATCATGGTTGATATCGAAGAAACCATTGCTGAGTCCGAAGAGAAATATGACTGGTTACGCGCAATTAGAGTTGAACAAATATATCCATTCCCTAAAAAGGAAGTGGAGAAGGTATTAAAAGAACTTCCGAACGTAGAAGAAGTTGTTTGGGTGCAAGAAGAACCAATGAATATGGGTGCATGGGATTTTGTAGATGATTACTTAAGAGATTTACTAAAAGAAGGTCAAACACTACGATACATTGGACGTCCGAAACGTTCAGCACCTGCGGTTGGGGAGCCAAATATTCATAAGCACGAGCAACAACAAATTATACAACAAGCAATTAACTTGAGCTTAGGAGGAGATTCTAGTGAAAGAAATTAAAGTACCAGAACTTGCGGAGTCCATTACAGAAGGAACAATTGCCGAATGGTTAGTGAAAAAAGGGGATAAAGTAGAAAAAGGAGATCCTGTTGTTGAACTAGAAACAGATAAAGTTAATGTAGAAGTTAACTCAGAAGTTTCGGGTATCCTAACTGAAATCGTATGTGACGAAGGAGATGACGTTGAAGTAGGCGACGTGATCGGTAAAGTTAGTGAAGGAGGAGAAGCGACGGAAGATACTTCCTCTGAACCGGAACAAAAGGAGGAGCCTAAAGAAGAAACTCCTAAAGCAGAAGAAACAGCAGAAGCTCCAAAGAAAGAGGATAATCAAGAGGAAGCTTCCAAGCATGATGTAATTGCTTCACCTGCAGCTCGAAAACGTGCTCGTGAATTAAATATTGATTTAAGTGCTGTTAAACCTGTTGATCCATTAGGAAGAGTTCGTCCGGAAGATGTAGAAGCTGCTGCAAAAGCTGCAAATGAGCCAAAAGCAGAATCAAAACCGGCTAAGAAAGATACTCCAAAATCTGCTGAGAAAACAGAATTTGATAAGCCAGTAGAACGTGTTAAAATGACTCGTCGCCGTCAAACGATTGCGAATCGTCTAGTGGAAGCACAGCAAACCGCTGCAATGCTTACAACGTTTAATGAAGTTGATTTAACAAATGTGATGAAGCTTCGTAGTGAACGTAAGCAAAAATTCATGGATAAGCATGGTGTAAAATTAGGCTTCATGTCCTTCTTTACGAAAGCAGTTGTTGGCGCATTAAAAGATTTCCCATTGCTTAATGCAGAAATCCAAGGAAATGAACTTGTTATTAAGAAATTCTATGACATCGGTATTGCTGTTTCTACTGATGATGGGTTAGTTGTACCAGTTGTACGTGATGCGGATCGACTTGATTTTGCTGGAGTCGAAAGCGAAATTGCAAGTCTTGGTAAAAAAGCTCGTGATAAAGAATTAGGCCTTAAAGAACTTCAAGGTGGAACATTTACCATTACAAATGGTGGTACATTTGGCTCCATGCTTTCCACACCAATTCTAAATGCACCACAAGTTGGTATTTTAGGAATGCATAACATTCAAAAACGTGCGATGGTAATGCCTGATGATTCCATTGAAGTGCGCCCAATGATGTATATTGCACTTTCATATGACCATCGAATTGTAGATGGAAAAGAAGCGGTTCAATTCTTAGTACGTGTGAAACAACTACTAGAAGATCCATATGATTTACTATTAGAAGGGTAATTAGCGAATGATTTAGAAAAACCTTGTAATGATAATTTGTCATTACAAGGTTTTTTTGTGGTGATGAATCATTTTTCACTTGCATTACGAGATAAAAACGAATATTATTGAACATGTTGGTTTTATAATTCGGAAAGTAAGGGGATTTATATGGAGAAATTCTTTAAACTCACATCTAATAATTCTAATATTCGAACAGAAGTTACAGCAGGTGTTACAACATTCCTGACGATGGTTTACATTGTTATTGTAAATCCTGCTATTCTCTCATCGGCGGGAGTACCATTTGATCAAGTATTTATGGCAACCGTAATAGCAGCTGTTATCGGAACATTAATGATGGCCTTATTTGCAAACTATCCAATTGCAATTGCACCCGGAATGGGATTAAATGCCTATTTCGCAAGCGTTGTTGCATCACAGGGATTATCTTACCAAGTTGTATTTGGTGCAGTATTTCTTGCCGGTATTCTATTTATGTTATTGAGCCTTACGAGGTTGAGGGAAACATTAATAGCTGCAATTCCTTCATCACTAAAGTATGGAATAACATCTGGTATTGGATTATTTATTGCCTTTGTAGGATTACGTAACTCAGGTATTGTTATTCCTAATGAAGAGAATATTGTTGGGCTGGGTGATTTACATGAGCCAATGATCATTCTTACGGTTGTTGGCCTATTGATAACGATCATTTTATATGTTTTAAAAGTTAAAGGGGCATTGTTCTTAGGAATGCTTGTGACGGGACTCATCGCATTTTTAACAGGACAATTAAGCTTTACTGAAGGAGTTGTCTCGGCACCACCAGCACCTGTTTTCTTTGATATTGATGTTGCAGGAGTGTTCACACATGGTCTATATACTGTTGTGTTTGCCTTTTTACTTGTAACTATTTTTGATACAACTGGAACGATGATTGGGGTTTCGGAACAAGCAGGGTATATGAAAAATGGAAAAATGCCACGTGCAAAGCAAGCATTATTAGCTGATGCTACAGCAACAACAGTCGGATCTATGTTTGGTACAAGTCCATCGACTGCATATATTGAGTCTACTTCAGGTGTTGCTGCTGGAGGTCGAACGGGATTAACGTCCGTCGTTGTAGCGACTTTATTTTTACTGTCAATTTTCTTCACTCCAATTATTGGAGCAATTTCAAGTATCCCAGCAATTACAGCACCGGTTTTAATCATTGTTGGAACGTTTATGATGGAAGGTTTATCAAAAATTAATTGGAAATCATTTGATGAAGCATTTCCTGCGTTCGCTATTATATTAACAATGCCATTCACTTCAAGTATTGCTACTGGAATTGCTATTGGGTTTATTACGTACCCAATCCTTAAGCTAGCAATTGGAAAAGGAAAAGAAGTTCATTGGATACTATATCTATTCGGAATCATATTTCTAATCCAAATGATCTACTTCCCAGCACATTAAAACCCATTAAGAAGGTGCCAGGCACTTGTCGAATTTCGACAAGTGCCTGGCACCTTTTATTATGTGGTAAAACTTGTGAAATGGGGGATGACTATAGAAGGATGGAGAAAAATGTCGATAAAATAAATATAATTGTTGAAAGACGTCTGACAACCTGCTAAAATTTTAAAAGTGAAGTTTTATTTATGAAAGCATTTTCAATACAATTTTAAGGGAGGCTACATCCGTGGATAAACTTCTAGGGTTATTAGCAATTATTATCGTCCTCGGACTAGCATTTTTGATGTCAAACGATAAGAAAAAAATTAATTATAAAGGCATCGGGATTATGTTAGTTGCGCAACTTATTACTACTTGGTTTATGTTTACAACCAAAATTGGACAAACCATAATAAATGGTATTTCAGCAGGATTCAACAAGCTAATTGAATTTGGATCTGAAGGTGTAGGATTTATTGTAGGGGGAGTAGTTAGTACTGAAGGTGGAGTATTCTTTTTTGATGTGTTATTACTCATTATCTTCTTTGCAACGATCTTATCTGTACTAACTTATTTAAGAATATTACCAACAATTATTAAATATCTTGGTGGTATTATTTCAAAGGTGACAGGGTTACCGAAAGTGGAATCATTTAATGCTGTTAACAGTATATTCTTTGGTCAATCGGAAGCATTAATTGCTATCCGGTCGCAATTTCATCATTTAAATAATAATAGACTATACATTGTAAGTGCATCAGCAATGGGGTCTGTATCTGCATCGATTGTAGGTGCGTACCTTCAAATGTTGCCACCACAATATGTACTGGTAGCTTTACCATTAAACATGTTTAGTGCACTAATTCTTGCATCTGTAATTGCGCCAGTATCTGTTCCTAAAGAGGAAGATCATGTAGATATTAAAGATGTATCGAATGATAAAAGTATATTTGAGGCAATGGCAAATGGAGCATTAGAAGGTGGTAAAATTGCCCTTATCGTTGCTGCGATGCTTGTAGCATTTATTGCATCACTTGAATTGGTTAACTGGTTAATCCAACTTGTTGCAGCTGGTACAACGTTACAGGAAATCCTTGGATATATCATTGCTCCAATTGGTATCTTAATGGGAATTGCACCAGGTGAAGTCATTGAGGCTGGATCTGTTATGGGTACAAAAATTGTTACCAATGAATTCGTTGCAATGCTTGAATTTGAAACAATGCTAGGTGATTTATCAGAGAAAACGATTGGTATTGTTTCTGTGTTCTTAACAAGTTTTGCAAACTTCTCATCAATCGGTATCATAGCAGGAACGGTTCAAGGTATCGATGCGAAGAAAGCCGGACAAGTCTCAGGCTTTGGAATGAAGCTACTAATTGGTGCTACACTAGCATCTATCCTATCTGCAACAATGGTAGGCTTGTTCCTATAGGTGTAGGTAAAAGCTTTGTGTGTTTATGATGTATTATGCGAAGTAACTAAAGTATTCTGCTGATGGTGGAAAACTTAATCTATCGGTGAGAAAAACAAGATTCATCTAACCATCATTGGATCCGGAATGAGGTTCCTCATCAAAAACGATACGGAACCTCATTCCGCTAAATGGCCGAAATAAAACGCCTAGAGCGTGATTTTTTCCTAGTCCTAACAGATGTTCTTCGTCTTCTAGGTTTTTAAGGAAGAAAAGCATTCCAGTACTATTTTGTTTAAAGACATACCAGCAAAAAAGCGACTGCCAGCAGCGGGAAACACATTGCTGGCAGTCGCATACTATCCATAATACGCACTTTTTCAAGTGACTATTCGTCAATGAAAAACGCATCAGCAATTTATGTTGCTGATGCGTTTTTTTGTATATTACGGTATTTATTTTGTAGCTGGAATAAGCGGAACAAGAGGGCGATGGCTCCAACACTTAATCCGATAATAATTCCCACCCAATAGCCAAATGGTTCTAACGCTGTGTAATTTGCAAGATACCAACCACTTGGAAGTCCAATAATCCAGAATGATACAAATGCGATAATTAGAGTTACATTAACATCCTTATAACCACGTAACGCTCCTTGTATAGGCGCCCCAAATGCATCTGCAAGTTGATAAAAGATCGCAAAGTAGATAAATTGTTTTGTCAGTTCAACGACAGCTGGATCGGTATTATATAATCTTGCGACAGCATCGTCTAAATAAAATAGTACGATTCCATTAAATAAAGCGATGAATATACCGCCACTGATGCCAATTAACCCGTAAGCTCGTGCGTCACTTGGACGTTTTGCACCAATTTCAAAACCTATCGCAATCGTTAATGCTAAGCCAACACTTAACGGTATCATATATAATAAGGATGCGAAGTTCATGGCAGCTTGGTGTGCAGCAATTGTTTCCGTACGATAAACACTCATTAACAGTGTAACTGCGGAGAAGATACTGGTTTCGAAAAAGATGGCAAACCCAATTGGGATACCAATTTTCAACTGTTCCCACCATTCTCGCAGGGCTGGCTTCACCCAATTTGAAAAGGCGTTATAGCTTCGGAATGGGTATATTTTCTTGATGATACCTATGGCAATTACACAAACTAACCAATACGTAAGCGCAGTTGCAATCCCTGAACCAATTCCTCCATAGGCAGGGAAACCTAATTTCCCAAAGATGAATACATAGTTGAAAAAAAGATTTAATGGTAACGAGATTAATATGATGATCATCGAGATTCTCGTTTGTCCTAGTGCATCAATAAAACAACGCAATGTATTGAAAATAAATAAGGGAATAATTCCTGTACTTAACGAAATTAAGTAATATTTTGCCACATGACGTACATTAGGAGCTAAATCCATAGCATTTAAGATTGGATTCAGAATTAGTGCTCCAATGATAACGACCAAAATAGCTAAAGCAGTTGCTAGGTACATTCCTTGCTGTAGCTTTTTTGGAACATCGTCATTTGATTTTGCCCCAATTAAGTGTGCAATAATTGGAGTGATTGCTAAAAGAATTCCATTGATCCCTGTAAATATAGGAACCCACAAGCTTGATCCAATTGCAACACCGGCCAAATCTTCTGCTCCTGCACGACCAGACATGACGGTATCGAAAAAGTTCATTAAATACATACTTACTTGCGTGATCAAGATGGGAAGACTTATGATAGTAAATAGCTTTATTTTTTCTTTGATGGTCTTTGTCTCATACATAAAACTCTTCCTTTTTTTATATTTTTCTAATAGGATAGAGAAGTGACGAATTTATCCTAGTTGGTACAAAGTTGATATAGCTACCAATAAATAAATATATCATTTTTATACATACAAATGCTATTATACGGTTTTATGAAGCAATAAGAAAGAGAGGAAAATCGTGAAATGAAAAAGAAACGAATTCTTTTTACCGGTGGAGGTACTGCAGGCCATGTCATTGTTAATCTGGCTTTGATTCCTGTTTTCCAGCGTGATGGATGGGAAGTTGATTATATTGGCTCGAAAGATGGTATTGAGCGTACGTTAATTGAACAACTCGAGAATGTTACGTATTACCCTATTTCAACAGGTAAATTACGACGATACATGTCTAAAGAGAATTTCAAGGATCCATTCAAAGTATTGAAGGGGACTATGCAAGCTACTAGAATTATTGGCAAAAGAAAACCATCCATTATTTTTTCGAAAGGTGGTTTTGTATCTGTACCAGTAGTATTAGCTGCGAAAATGCGAAACGTACCTGCCGTTATCCATGAATCAGACTACACACCAGGATTAGCCAATAAAATAGCGATACCATTTGCGAAAAAAGTATTGGCTACATTCTCCGAAACAATGAATTATTTACCAGAGAAAAAAGCCGAGCATGTTGGTGCTGTAATCCGCGAGGAGCTTTTTCAAGGAGATAAGGGGAAAGGGTTAGAATTGTGTCATTTCACACGGGAAAAACCGATTCTCCTTATTATGGGAGGGAGTGCTGGAGCGCAAAAGATAAATGATACGGTAAGACAAAGCTTAGATCCATTACTAGCCGAATTTCAGATCATTCACATTTGCGGACAGGGAAAAACAGACCCTACTGTTCAGCGTCAAGGATATGCACAATTCGAATATGTAAACGAAGAACTGAAGGATTTGTTTGCAGCATCGGATTTTGTTCTGTCACGAGCAGGTTCAAATGCGATATTTGAATTTTTGGCCCTTCGGTTACCAATGCTATTAATCCCATTATCCAAACAAGCGAGCCGAGGAGATCAAATCGTTAATGCAAACTCCTTTGAATCAAAAAAATATGCTCGCGTCTTACAAGAGGAACAACTTACAGAGGAGACCCTTGTACAAGAATTAGAACGTTTGAAAGAGCAAGCACCTATTATGATTGACCATATGAAAAAGTTTGAAAGTGACAAATCACGTGATCGTGTCATTGAGATTATAAAAAATACTGGTAAATAAGTGACAAACCATCTTGCTTTGTATGGCAAGGTGGTTTTGTTTGTTTCTGTAATGGTTCGGTGTATATATATTGATGGGTGGATAATCCAAAATAACCGAATTCCATCAAGGTATCACACCACTAATAGAAAAACGTTCAATTAGCAATCCGAATTACTGCATGAGTACCACAAAGAAAAGGACGCTCCACATGGAACGTCCTCGTTTACTTATTTTCGTTTAAACGGCCACCAATTTGCATTTCCAAATAGTCTTACCATGATTGGTATAAACAATGGAAGCATCACCAGTGCATATAGGAATAATCCAATTAATACGACTGTTGCGATTTGCAAAATAGATAATACGCCTGATGGAAGCATTGCTCCAAACGTACCACCTAAAATCACAGCAGCTGAAATAATGACCGTTCCCATATTTTTCATTGCTGTAAGCATGGCTTCTTTGATACTCACATCACGGTATTCGTTGAAGCGATCCATGAGGAAGATACTGTAATCAATCCCCAATGCTGTTAACATGACAAAGGCGAAGAATGGTACAGCCCATGTTAAGCCGTCATATCCTAAGATGTTTACGAAAATTAATTCACTAAATGCCATAGACGTAAAGTAGGTTACAACAAGCGAACCGATTAAATAAAGAGGCATAATGAGTGATTTTAGCAAAATAATTAAGATAATAAAGATACCAGCAATCATAAAGATTACCGTTCTTGAATAGTCTGCATCAGACACATTTTGTAAATCGTTGTTGGTACTACTAATTCCGCCTAGTTTTGGATCACTAGATTCGAAGATTGTATCCTTTTTGGCTTCATCTGCTTTTTCTTTAATCGTATCAACCATCATTAATGCTTCTGTTGAATACGGGTTATAATCAAGTACGACGTCAAAGGTTACAACCTTTTTGTCGTCGGAAAGATACATGTTTGCACCTTCCATGAAATCTTCATTATCCATCGCTTCCTCAGGGATAACAACAGCCGGATTGGTTTTATCGGTTTCAAATTCTGACAGATAGCTTTCCACCTCTGTTAATCCGTCATCGATTTGATGTAAGCCTTCCGCACCTTCATGTAGCCCATCGGATAATTCTACGAGTTGATCTTGCATGTCAGCAAATGCTGTTTTTAACTCTTTTTGACCATTATGAATATCCGTTAACCCTTCTTGTAAACCAGGGAAGTTATTGATTACTTCACTTTGGCCATTTGCTGCTTGATGTAAGCCAGATTGTAATTCATCTACTCCTTCTATTAGTTCAGCGAGACCATTTGATAATTGCTCTTGGCCAGCAATGGATTGCTTTAAGCCTCCGTTAAGCTCACCTAAGGGTGCAATTACTTGATCTTGTAGGACACGCTGTGCTTCAGCTAATTTAGCGAGTTCTTCCTTTATCTGTTTGATGCCGTCAATTACACCATCGGTCTGCCCAATCGCAGTTTGATAAGCAGTTACAAATGCTTCATCCTGTTGTAATTCAGGAGTTGCATCAATAGCTGTTTCGTACATTTGGTCTATATTTGATTTGGATCCTTCTAATGTCTGAATCATCGCATCTAAATCGTCTGGATTTATGGAATTGTCACTACCGAAATCCTGAAGCCCATCAGCAATAGCTTGATACCCATCCAATAGTTGTTTATTTGCAGCGATGCTTTGGTCAAGGTTGTCTTTGATCGTTTGTAGGTTTGTTTTTATTTCATCTGCTCCAAGTGCACCTGATTCGATGCCGTCATGGATTTGTTGCAGTGCTTGTTGTATTTCACCGATTCCGTTATTTGCTTCCTGGGTTCCAGTCATAAGCTGATCGACACCATCTTGAGCATCTTGTAGCTGTGGTTGTGCATCATTTAGCTCATTGGAAGCTTCACGTAAACCTTCTTCAATTTCTTGAATTCCATCGGTACTCTGTCCAATTCCATCGGATAATTGTCCGGTAAAATTATCTACTAAAAAGTCTTCAATAATACTACCAGTTGGACGAGTAGCACTGCGCACCTCTTTGACACCTTCCAATTTGGCAATCGATTGTGAGATGGACTCGATTTGTTGAAATTCCTCCGCCGTATCAACTACATCTTCAGCTTCCATTACAATTGTTGTTGGCATTGTTTGTCCTGGGCCAAAGCTATCAGAAATATAATTAAAGCCTTGAACGGAGTCGTATTCATCCCCAATTTCTTCAAGTGAATTATAGGATTTATCCCCATCATAAGAAAGTAATGCAGGAACGGTAATGACAGCAACGATTAGCAACGCAATTAGCGGTCTTCCCCATGCGAGATTACCTGCTGCTCCCCATATTTTACTCTCTTTATGAGAGACATTTTTATCAAATGGCCAGAACAACTTCTTCCCTAAAACAACAAGGAAAAAAGGAACAAGTGTCGTTAATGCGATTAAAACGACAGCTACCCCAATCGCAACTGCAACAGCGGATTGGTATAAGGAAAAGGTCGATAATCCGATGGTTGAAAACCCGATTAATACGGCTAAACCAGCAAAGAATATCGTTTTACCACCGGATTGATAGGTTGTCAATACGGCGTCCTTGATCGAATCCTGTTTTGCTACTTCCTCTTTGAATCTACTAATTAGAAGAATACAGTAATCCGTACCGATTCCAAACATGACTGCAACCATAAAAATTTGTGTAAATGTAGATAAAGGAAAATCTATTGTATCTGCTAGAATTGATACAATTCCTTGAGCTGCTAAATAACTAATCCCAACGGTTAATAACGGGATAAATGGAGCAACAAATGATTTAAATACAATAAACAGGATAATTAAAATTAATCCCACCGTTATGATTTCAGTCTTTTTAAGTCCTTCTTCGGAATTTGTAATAATATCTTGTGAGATATAGGTTTCCCCGGTTAAATAATGATCAACCTGGATCGCATCAATGGTATTATATATTTTCTCACGCGATTCGTCGATTTCCTGGTTTGCCATAGAAACCTGGAATGGAACAATAATTGTTGTTCCGTCTTCCGATACGGTTTGGTCCTCAATTGCTGGGTCATCCGTGAATTTTAGTATATCTGAGATGGCAAGTTGATTTTCATTTTCTTCGAGTAATTCGATCGCCTTAACGATTTCATCCTGATCAGACTGGTCTAATCCAGCCTCATCATGGAAAACGAGTACGGAACTTGCTAAATCATCTGTTCTTTCATCGGACATACTTTCTATTAATTGCTGTGCTTCTACAGAAGGGGAATCCTCTGGTGCTGCTATTTGTCCTTTTTCACGGACAAGCTCTTGTAAGTTTGGAGCAAGGATAAATAAACCAACCGCCACTAAAATCCAAGCAGCTGCAATGATCCAACGAAAGCGTATAATTTGTTTCAATTTGTAATCCTCCTTCTATTTGTCTTCCATGTTGTTAGATAATCTTTCTAATAGGTTAATAAACATGGAAATCTCGTCTTGGCTAAAATCCTTTAGGTACTTTTCTAATTCTTCGTGCAACGCTTTCTCGGTAAAATTGACAAATTCAATACCTTTTTCCGTAACAATTAAATAAACAACCCGACGATCTTTATCATCCCGTTTCCGTTCGATGAGTTCCTTATCAAAAAGACGGTTTATTTGTGCAGTGACAGCACTTTTTCCAATTCCAAATTCATGGGCAATGTCGGAACTCGTGCATCTATCATGCTTTCGAATATAATTTAGTGTACTAAATTGATCCGTCGTAATATCTGAATGAATTTTTTCTTTTAGAATAATATTCACCCTGCGATAAATGGAATTCATGGCTGTTTGGTGTCGATCGACCATTTCTTTTAAATTCATGTAGAAGATACCTCCAATCCGTTTAAAAAGTTCACAACATGAATAGTTCAATAAGTGAACTATTATATCTTACCTACTCCATCATAAATAATCAAGTAGGAGCTTTGATGGATATAATTTACAGATTTATCATCAAATTACGAGAATTATAGAGTTATAACGAGTATTTATGGCAATAATGGCATTTCTTGTTATTTATATACGTTAAATAATTCGTCTTCCGTAATAATCTGCTTATATCGTTGATTAGCGCATTTGATATAAATCGACATCTTCGATAATCTTATTAATGTTGCATTCATGATAAATTTCTTCGCGATCATCTTTTTTCTTCTTCAATTTTTCACATGTCCAAACCATCTATTCAACATTTATATTATTCTTCTGTTTTAATGTCTTAATTATTTTGTGATCTGAAGTTTTATTATTCATGGAAATGCTACATAAGAAATTTAAAAAAAGGGAGAGGTCAACATGAAAAAAATAGTTATTCTTTTAAGTGTCATGGTACTAGCTATTCTTGCAGCATGTAGCTCAGATTCAAGTGCAGACAAAGAACTTGAAACAATTATTTTAGCTGATGCTGGTTGGGATAGTGTTCGTGTTCATAATGGAATTGCTCAAACAATTATTGAAGAGGGTTTTGGTTATGAAACAGAAGTAACAGCAGGTTCAACTGCAGCAACCGTACAAGGGCACCGCGATGGAGATGTTCATGTCTACACCGAAATTTGGACAGATAATATTAAGGAAGTATATGAAGAAGCAATCGAAGAAGGCGACTTTGAAAAAGTATCTGTAAACTTTGATGACAATAACCAAGGACTATATGTTCCAACGTATGTTATTGAAGGAGATGAAGAACGCGGAATTGAACCAGTAGCTCCAGATTTAAGAACTGTGGAAGATTTAAAGGACTATCCAGATGTTTTTGAAGATCCAGAAGACCCAGGTCGTGGGCGTATCATTAATGCTCCAAGTGGTTGGGCCGTTGCTGAGACAATTGACCAAAAATTTGAAGCATATGGTTTAGACGAAACAATGAATAATTTCATGCCTGGTTCTGATTCAGCAGCAGTTGCTGACTTAGTGGATGCATATGAAGCTGGAGAACCATGGGTTGGCTATTACTGGTCACCAACATTAGTAACAGCAAAATATGATCTAACGTTACTAGAAGAGCCGGAATATGATGAAGAAATTTGGAATGAAACAAGAGCTACAGAATTCCCACCAAACGATGTGGTTGTAACCGTTCATAAAGATTTTCCTGAGCAAGCACCAGATGTATATGAGTTCCTCGGTAACTATGAAACTAGTAGTGAACTAACCGAGGAAGCATTAGTATATATGGATGAAAATGATGCGGATCCAGAAGAGGCAGCTAAATGGTGGATGCAAGAACACGAAGATATTTGGACGAGCTGGGTATCCGAAGATATCGCTGATAAAGTCAAAGATGCTCTAGAATAATATGAAGAGCAGCTGGCCGCTTGGTTGGCTGCTTTTTCTTTCCTCAGGAAGGGAATTCAGTAATTCCTTTTCCCTCTAATATTAATCCAAAAACTTCTTAAAAAAATGTAAAAGAGAGGTGTAAAGGCTGCAACAAGCAGTCTATCTATGGGAAACTTTCCAGATATAACAACCAAAATAGGGGATTACGTTGATAGTCTCGTTGATTTCTTAGATACAACATTTGAAGGTTTTTTTAATCTTATCTTTTTTATCTCATCTCGTACGATTAATGGTATCGAAGAATTACTTATTTGGATGCCTTGGTGGTTCTTCATCTTATTAATTGTTTTATTAGGATGGTATTTCAAATCGATCTTTTCCGGGATACTATACGGATTTTTTATCTTTTTGATAGGAACGTTTGGTTTATGGGAAGATATGATGACCACAATTGCAATTATTTTAACAGCCGTTATTATATGTTTGATCCTAGGTATTCCAATAGGAGTATGGATGGCATTTAGCAAAGGATTTTCAACGGTTATGCGTCCCCTGCTTGATGCGATGCAAACCATGCCGAGTTTCGTATACTTGATTCCAGCTATTTTCTTCTTCGGATTAGGAAATGTATCCGCGATATTTGCGACATTAATCTACGCATTACCTCCTGTTATTCGTTTAACAGAACTTGCGATCAGAGGTGTTGACAAAGAGGTTATTGAATCCGCTCAGAGCTTTGGATCATCTAGATGGCAAATGCTTAAAAAAGTACAACTCCCACAAGCTTTACCGACGATTATGGCTGGGGTTAACCAGACGACCATGATGGCATTGGCGATGGTTGTTATTGCGTCAATGGTTGGTGCGCAAGGTCTTGGTGAACAAGTACTTGTTGCGATTAACCGAATCGATATTTCATTAGGTTTTGAAGCAGGAATTAGTATCGTATTTCTAGCTATTATAATCGATCGTATTACAAATGGTGTTGCTGGCAAATTCCAAAAGCATAGGGGGGTAAGCTAATGTCGACTAAAATTAAACTTGAACATGTCTCCAAAATTTTTGGCCCAAAACCGAAATCGGTAATCCCTATGATAAAAGAGGGAAAGTCAAAAGATGAAATATTAGCGGAAACAAACCATACGGTTGGTGTATATGATGCGTCATTAGATATCAAAAAAGGTGAAGTATTCGTTATCATGGGTCTTTCAGGTAGTGGTAAATCGACCCTTATTCGTTGTTTCAACCTGCTAAATAAACCAACTACTGGTTCAATTTACATTGATGATCAAGATATTGTAACTTCCAATAAGGAACAACTTAAGAAGATTAGGCAAGACAAAATTGCGATGGTCTTTCAACATTTCGGTTTATTTAGTCATCGTACGATTCTTGCAAATGTCGAATATGGCTTAGAGATTAAAAATATTCCAAAAGAAGAACGCAGGGAATTAGCCATGAAGAATATTGAAATAGTTGGGTTAAAAGGATATGAGGATAAATATCCCGATGAATTATCTGGCGGAATGCAGCAACGTGTTGGTCTTGCTAGAGCACTTGCAAATGATCCAGATATCCTCTTGATGGACGAACCGTTTAGTGCGCTTGACCCACTTATTCGACGAGAGATGCAATTAGAGCTGTTAGACATTCAAGAAAGATTACAAAAAACTATTATCTTTATTACACATGATGTCAATGAAGCATTCAAAATTGGTGACCGAGTCGCTGTTATGAAAGATGGTCATGTTGTTCAAGTAGGAACTCCAGAAGAAATCATCGAAGAACCAGCGAATGATTATATCACGGATTTTATTAAAGATATAGACCGTTCCAAGGTCTTCCAAGCAGAGCATATCATGATTAAGCCAAATGCATTGGTTTCTATGAAGGATGGAATCAATGTTGCTATTAAGGAAATGAAGGATAATGGGATCTCTTCTGTATTTGTTGTAGACCGGAGTCGACATGTAAGAGGAATCGTAACGATTGATGATGCCATTTCAGCTGTGAAGGAGAAGAAGACGCTTGAAGATATTCTTCGTGATGATTTCTCCATTGTGAAGAAAGAGGAATATATTAACGATATTATTCCAAAAGCATTAGAATCGAAATATCCGCTAGCAGTTGTTAATGACGAAGAAAAGCTTGTTGGATTTATTTTACGTGTGCATGTATTGTCAGGTTTAGTATCTGAAGATGTACAAGAAAGTGATGAATATTATATATAAAGGAAAAAACTGACCATAAGGTGGTCAGTTTTTATTTATCTACGGTGCCATGACGAATGACTTTTGCATTCACATTAAACTCCACTTTAATATCAGGAAAAATCTTGTGCCATTCTTTTACTCCTAGTTTTCCATCGGGTTGATTAATCCGATAGATGATACCAAAGCCAAAAGGATCGGATCCCATCTCTTGTAACTGGGAAAAAATTTGATCATAGCGCGATGTTATTGCTTTCTGAACTTGCTTTTCTAATTTTTTAACCGCATCAGGCGTACCTAAGTCAATGGATTGAGACGTTTCTAATAAGTTTAAATCAATGGTAATATTAGCGGTGAAGGATAATTTGTCATCCTTTTTTTGAATGATTTTTCCTTTACCGTATTCAATGTTATAAGCTGTATTAAACTTGTCCTCTTCTGGTTCCTGATCAAGTATATCTTTTAAAGGCTCTGTGGGTAGTTCTAACTCGAAGAATCTTCCTTGAATACTTTTTTCCATTAAATTAAATAATTCCATTTCTTTAATGGAGACCTCACCAACGTAGGAATCTTCCTTGAAAATGCCGATCGAGGTAATCTCAGGAACATCAGAATCCCCTATCGAGAAGATTGGTAAGATTGCATCTTTACCACCAAGGTTTATGGTACTTAAAAACTCTTGCAGCGATACCTTGGGAAAGTGATGATCTTGAGCGTTTTCTTCAATAAGACCTTGTAAATATTGGCCAATATTGTTGGAAACTTTGGCTTCATCAGTCATCATGATTTCCTTCGCTTTCGAACGACTTAATGCAAGGTACATTGCATCCGGGATATTTGCATCACGACGTAACGTGTCAAGGTATGGAGATAGTCCTTTTTCTGCAACTTCTACACTATATAAATCTAATTGTAATTTTCCAGGTACAAGCTTGTAATTGGATTCCTTACTTGCATGGATAACAGTTCCTTTAACCGTGTCTCCTTTACCGGAAACAATCTTGGTGAATTTTTGTGATTGTGCTTCAAATTGAAAGATGGACATGGTGGATTCGATTTTTCCATCTTCTAATACATCTACGCCTCTCGTATGGATGATACCTAGTTTCTCTAAATGTTGTGCTTCAATACATCCAGGTAGTATTAGTAACATGATGGCCATTATGAAAAAAGGAATCCGATTCATGTTGACGCACTTCCTTTACGCTTTCTCCATTTCTTTTTAATCCAAACCAATGGAAGGAGGAGTAGTGGGTAAACAAAAACAATCCAAAAACTAACCTTAGCAACAAAGTCGGTAAAAGTCGTAATATGGTGCTCATACTTAACAATACTGACTATGACTAACAAGAACAATGAAACAACATAGAGGGACACACGTTGTGGAACCTTGTACAGTCGTTTTATTCCATACGTGACCCCCCACATGAGAATGACTAAATTAGGTAGAATAACCATAACCCATTCCACGATTACGATATAGTCTAGACGTTCGAAAAACGTTAAAGAGACACTTTTGAATAAAAGTAATACAGACCAATCGACATTTTTTAATGAATTGGGACTGAAATATCCGATAGAAATAACCGTAGTTACAAGGATTAACAAAGTTGTAAAAGCTATTCCAAGAAATACAGGAAGTTTTGCGTTTTTTTTGTTCTGAATAAATGGATAAACTAGAAAAAGAATCTCAAAGCCAGATACCGTGTATGTAGTTGCTCGAGATCCTTTGAGCAATTCTGGAATGGAGGCTTGGAACATGGGCCTTAAGTTTGTCCACTCCATTCTTGTAATTGGATCATAGAGTAAAAATATTAACCAGAAAGATAAGAAAAAAAATAAGAACATGGCACCAACGACGACCCTAAAACCGCCTAATACCGTATAGATGGTCAGCGATAGTAAAACTAACCCGAGTGCTATATTGGGAAAAGTATTGTATAGGAAAATATTTACGACTTCACTGTATGTAAGCATGATGGACAATAAACTTGCCGTAAAGTGTAAAATATAGATTGTACCGAGAATCGTACCAATCCACTTTCCGAAAACATCAAATTGAATACCGAAAATATCTGCATTTTTATATTGCTTGAGAATTGCAAACATCACCAAGACAATTATGGACATAAATACGAATGTGAGAAGAATGGAGACCCAAGCATCTTGTTCGGCTTCCAGGAAAATAAATTTTGGAGCCCCCATGATTCCTACGCCAACTTGAATCCCCACAATAATGTAAAATAAATAAAATGCTTGTATTTGGACGCTGGCTTTCGTTTTTACATTTACATCCATATCGTCACCTACTCATCAATATCACGCTTTTTTGTTGCGTCTTTTTTATTAAACCGAATTAAATCCTTTGGCTTATACGCTTTTGCTCTCTTATTTGTAAAGTTAAATGGCGTACGGTAGAAAACTTTGTTAAAATCTTCCAAACGTAATGGGTATAGAGGCACTAAATATGGTCTACCTAACGACTTTAGTCGTAATAAATGGATAATAAGTAGGGATAAACCAAACATGATCCCTAAAAACCCTAAAAATCCAGCGAGCAAGATTAGTGGAAAACGGATTAACCGTATGGTTGTTCCTAGCAAGTAGCTCGGTACCGTAAAGGATGACAGAGCGCTCATCGCGACAACAATTATTAAAATGTTGCTTGTTAGTCCTGCTTCTACGGCAGCTTGCCCAATAACAATACCACCAACAATACCCATTGTTTGCCCTACTTTTGTTGGTAACCTCGCACCTGCTTCTCGTAATAGTTCAAGTAAAAATTCTAAAATTAAGGCTTCTATTAAAGGTGGAAAAGGAACCGCAGCCCTTGATTGCCCTATGGTGATTAATATTTCCGTAGGGATAATTGTATATTGGAAAGAAACTGCCGCTACATACATTGGGGTAACAATTATAGAAAAGGCCATGGCAAAAAAACGTAATAATCGTAAAAATGTACCTGCTTGCCATCTCATATAAAGGTCTTCGGTAGACTCCAAAAAGCTAAATAAAGTTGATGGCGTCAGAAAACCAGATGGGCTATTCTCGACTAAGATCCCAACTTTCCCTTTTTTTATTGAATAGGTAAACCGATCAGGAAGCTCCGTGTGATCGAATTGAGGAAAAAGATTGTATTGGGAATCCTCTAAATACTGCTTTAAAACGACACTATCTTCTATCTCATCAACATCCAGCTCTTTCAGTCGTTGCCGAAGTGTGTTTACATCTTCCTCATTCGCAATGGACTTCATATAGACTATCCGCACATCATGTGGCATTGTTTTCCCTATTTTAACTTCTTCTAAGACGAGATCCGTTGATTTGATTCTCCACCGAACAATATTCAAGTTGGTTGCTAATGACTCGGTAAAGGAAATTTTAGGGCCAAGTACTAAGGATTCCGTCTCGGCTTTTTCCAACGAACGACTTTCTTTATGTAAAAGCAAATAGGTAAGACTTTCGTTCTCTCCTTCTACATAGATAATCACTTCTCCGATGACAAGTCTCTTTAGAATTTCATCTAGGGAGGAAATCTTCGTAGCTGAGTTTAATGGGATCTCATTTACAATGGAATCATTTGACCATTCCTTTTCCATGTTTAACAAGGGGCCTAACAATGATTCTTGTAACTTTTGTACATCAACTTGATAATCAATAAAAAATATAGCTACTTTTCTTCCTTGTTGTTCATATGTTGAAAATTTTATATCTGGATTGTTTTCAAATTTACTACTAATAACCTTTTCTAGTTCATCTATATTAAGTGGGAAAATGGTATCTCCAGATTTATCCTTGGTTTTATTTCTTTTTCTCATTTATAACCTCCGAAAACGACAACTAATAGTGGTAGTATGTGTAGAAAATATAAACCTATGAAAGAATGGGAGGATTTCGTTGAAATAAAAAAGATGACTCCGGCTATTGGAATCATCTTCTTTCTTTTCTTAAATTAAGAAAGCGAAATTCAGATCTTATTGAGCTCATTTCAAGAATGGCGCTTGCGCTTTTGGTCTTAATCTTCTCTTGTTACAACGTCTACTTTACCTGTGGCAGGATCAATTACGAGACCATGTACTTTGACATAGTCAGGAAGTAAAGGATGGTTACGAATGATATTTACACTTTGCATAACCGATTCCTCAACTGTTTCGAATCCATGAAATTCCTGATGGAAGTCGATACCTGCACTTTTAAGGTTTTGGATGACATCTTCCTTTATTCCTTTTTCAATCATTTCTTCAGTTAGTGCATCCGGGTCAATGCGGGACATTCCGCAATCATGGTGTCCAATTACGGTTACCTCTTCGGCTTTTAAGGCATAGACTGCTACAAGAATACTTTTTGCTATACTGTCAAATGGCTTACGGATGATTGCTCCCGCGTTTTTAAGCATTTTGACATCTCCATTTTGGATGTTCAGTGCTTTTGGTAACAATTCAACTAAGCGGGATTCCATGCAAGTAAAAACAACCATTCGCTTATTTGGAATACTGTCTGTTGTGTACTGTTCATATTCTTTTCCAGCTACAAACTGTTCATTGAATTCTAGCATTTCGTCTAAACGCATTTCTTCAACTCCCTACAGAGAATTAGTGATCAAGGTTCTTTTAATAACGAAAGCTGCTTATAGTTATATTGTGCGACGTAACGAAAGCATTCTGCTGATGGTCGAAATGTAAATCCGTCAGTTGGGTTCTTCTTAAAACCATTGGCTCCAAATAGCGGAATGAGAATCTTCATCAAACACGAAGCGGAAGCTCATTCCGCTAAATGGCCGAATTAATTCGTCAGGAGCGTGGTTTAGGATCCTCTTTCCTTTATTCACTAATTTCAAGCACAATTTTCACCGATTTATAACTAATAGCGGAATGAGGATTCACATACTACCAATATGAACGGTTTATTGGTCATTTAACGGAATCACAATCATCATCAAAAACGAACCGACTCCCAACAGCGGGAATCAAGTTGCTATTACGTCGTAGTTTATGATATAAGCACTCGTCTTTGAAAGAACAACCTATACTAAAAATATAGCAATTTTTGCTGGAGAAACAAAACGTTTTCACTTTAAGTTGCTAAACACGATTAAAAATTTTCAAAAAAACAGTTGACTAGAAATATTCTTAATAATATAATTGTTGAGAATCAAAATTAATCGAAAGGGAGGTTGCAGCAATGTTAAACCAAATTATTATCAAAAAAACGAACTTCATATCGCTTGTGACCTTCATAAAAGAAGTATAGATATTAGGTATTGTACATAATATTTGTCTTGGAAAGGTCACGTCGTTTTGTGGCCTTTTTGTGCTTATAGGGATAGTAGTATTCTCTTTACATCCATCCGTACCAGCATACGTCATAGACGACGTATGCTTTTTTTATGGAGAAAAGAACAGTCAAAACTTAGGGGAACGAGAAGGTGATTTATATGTTTGAAGTATTTAAGAAATTAGATTGGTTTTTCAAACATTATTGGAAAAGGTATACATTTGCAATTATTTCGTTGATTATTGCAAGTGCAATCGGTTTAATTCCTCCAAAAATTGTGGGGTATGCGATCGATCACATTCAGTTTGAAACATTAACAATGAAACTATTGGTATTAATCGTAGTAAGCTATCTTTGTTTAATTGTCGTGCATTATCTCATTTCATTTCTGTGGGATTACACGTTATTTGGTGGAGCGGTTATTTTAGAAAAATGGATTCGTAGTCGATTAATGGACCATTTTTTGAAGATGACACCGACATTTTTCGGTAAAAACAAAACCGGAGATTTAATGGCCAGAAGCACGAATGATTTAAAGGCAATCGCTCAAACAGCAGGTTTTGGAATTTTAACGTTAGTAGATTCAACAACCTTTATGTTCATGCTAATTGCGATGATGGGATTTACAATTAGCTGGAAGCTTACTTTAGCAGCATTAATTCCATTACCGATTATGGCAATAATTATGAATAAATATGGAGCTGCAATTCATGCGCGTTTTACGAAGGCGCAAGCTGCATTTGGAAATATGAATAATGAAGTATTGGAATCCATAAGAGGGGTTCGTGTGATTCGTGCGTTTGTGCAAGAGGAACAGGACCGCCAGCGTTTCCAAACGATGACAGAGGATGTATATGACAAAAATATAGCCGTAGCAAAAATTGATGCGTTATTTGAACCAACGATGAAGGTGCTCGTCGGACTCTCCTATACCATTGGATTAGGATACGGAGCGCTGCTTGTTTTTGAAAATGTTATTACGTTAGGCGATCTTGTCACATTTAATGTTTACTTGGGGATGTTAATTTGGCCGATGTTTGCTGTTGGCGAATTAATTAATGTATTGCAACGCGGAAACGCTTCTTTGGATCGAGTAAATGAAACAATGAATTACGTAGCCGATGTACAGGAGTCAGAAGCCCCTGTAACAGTAAACTCTCTAGATACCATTGATTTTGAAAATTTAACATTTTCGTATCCTGGTACAGAAACAAGTCAACTAAAAGAACTTTCATTACACGTGAAAAAAGGGCAAACAATCGGAATTGTGGGGAAAACCGGAGCTGGTAAAACAACGCTATTTAAATTAATGTTACGGCAATACCCTGGTATTGATGGGAAAATCCAATATGGAAACAAGGCAATTGAAGCGCTTAGTCTCGATCAAATTCGTTCTTGGATTGGGTATGTCCCTCAAGATCAAATGATGTTTTCCAAAACGATTCGAGAAAATATTCAGTTTGGAAAAGCAGATGCCACAGATCAAGAAATTTTTAAAGTGATGGAATTAGCGCATTTCCTTGATGATATGAAACAATTGCCAAACGGATTGGATACTCAAGTTGGAGAGAGCGGTGTTACCCTGTCTGGTGGGCAAAAACAACGGGTAGCGTTAGCTCGGGCATTTATTAAAGATCCAGAAATTTTAATTTTAGATGATTCATTATCGGCAGTAGATGGGAAGACTGAGGCGAAGATAATTGAGCATTTAAGGAAAGAACGGAATAACAAAACGACCTTTATTGCTGCACATCGTATGTCAGCTGTTACACATGCAGATCATATTATTGTTTTAGAAAATGGGCAAATTGTTGAGGAAGGGACCCATGAGACATTAATGAAAAATGGTGGATGGTATAAAGAACAATACGAACAACAGCAATTGGGGAATGATGGGGAGGTGATCTCCTAATGAAGAGGAGGTCAACAGAACGTAGATTACTTGACTATGCATGGCAATTTAAGCGGGGAATTTTGTTTGGAATTGTTTGTTTAGTCATTGCTACTGCACTTGAACTAGCAGGGCCACTAATAGCCAAGACAGTTATTGATGACCATATTCTTGGTATTGAAGGTACCTGGCACGAAGTGAATACTAATGATGATAAGAATACAGTGGAGTACAACAACCATTTTTATAAACGGGAAGATCGATTATTAGATACGGAAGAATCTTTAAGTGTCCATTCGATCTTACAAATCGGAACAGATTACTACTTTTTACCAGAAGAGGCTCCTTTGACGGGGAAACGAACGGTTGAGGATGGTGTGATAACAATTGATTCTCCAGAACGAGAATTAACATACAACGCTGATAAAATTTCGTTATCAGATATATATCAATTCTTCAAACCGGAACAACAACCAATTTTGATGTTGTTAGGGCTATACATGGTCCTATTATTAATTGCAGGTGTTTTTCAATTTTATCAGACCTTTATATTACAAAAAGCTTCAAATCAAATCGTGAAAAAAATGCGTAATGATATTTTTGCTCATACACAACGAATTCCGATCAACTACTATGTTGATCAGCCTGCAGGGAAAATCGTTGCTCGAGTCACAAATGACACCGAAGCTATTCGTGATTTATATGAACGAGTACTCTCTATAATTGTTACAAGTGTTATTTATATGGCCGGTATTTTCGTAGTTTTATTTATTTTAGATGCAAAACTGGCAGCGTGGTGTTTATTACTGATTCCATTAATCATCGTTTGGATGAGGTTTTATAAATACTTTGGTACAAAATATAATAAAGTAATTCGTTCTACGATTAGTGAAATTAATGGAAACATAAATGAAGCAATTCAGGGGATGCCGATCATTCAGGCATTTCGACGAGAGAAAAAAACCAAAGAAGAATTTAATGAGCTAAATGAAAAACATTTTACATTCCAACGAAAATTAGTAAAATTAAGTGCTTTAACCTCTTACAATTTAGTAGGGGTTTTTCGGAACTTAGCCTTTGTAGCATTTATATGGTATTTTGGATCTTTTTCACTAGAGCCTAGTAGTATTATTTCGATTGGAATGCTCTACGCGTTTGTTGATTGCTTAACAAGACTTTTTGAGCCGGTTAATGACATTATTAATCAGCTTCCATTATTAGAACAAGCAAGGGTAGCAGGCGGAAGAGTATTTGAACTGATGGACTTAGACGGCGAGGATGTTGAGAACAAACCAGTGAATCGGTATCGAGGTTCCATAAAGTTTGACAATGTCTCCTTTGCATACAATAAGGATGAATATGTATTAAAGAATATCTCCTTAGAAGTAGCTGCAGGGAAGACAGCTGCATTTGTAGGTCATACAGGTTCAGGTAAAAGTTCGATCATGAATTTATTATTCCGGTTTTACGATCACCAAAAAGGAACGATAACGATTGATGGAATGGATACAAAGGAATGGTCGAGACAGCAAGTAAGAAGTCATATGGGGATTGTACTACAAGATCCATTTCTATTTTCTGGGACGATTGTTTCCAATGTAACAATGAATGATCCCGCTATTACAAGAGAAAGAGCCATTGAAGCGTTGAAAACAGTTGGTGCGGATCGCTTTATTGAAAAACTACCGAAAAAATATGATGAGAAGGTTACAGAAGGTGGTACTACTTATTCCTTAGGGGAAAGACAATTAATATCCTTTGCACGAGCCTTAGCGTTTGACCCAGCTATTTTAATATTAGATGAAGCAACGGCAAACATTGATACAGAAACAGAAACAATTATTCAGCAGGCTTTAGAGGTGCTGAAAAAAGGAAGAACAACGTTAGTTATTGCACATCGTTTGTCAACGATTCAACAAGCAGACACGATTTTTGTATTGGATCGTGGTAAAATAATAGAACAAGGAAATCATGATCGTCTAATTGGTGAAAAAGGAACCTATTATCAGATGTATCAAATGCAGCAAGGCGCAACGCAACAGCATGCCGTTTAATGTTCTACAATTGTGGGGTGGCTTATGGATAAAGAGGATCTCAACAACGATGTCATTGATGAGGATTTATATGAAGAGATTGATGATGAAGAACTTTACGAACTAGTAGAAGAAGAGCGACAAAAGGCTCTCGAGCGAGCTGCTATGGAAAAAATAAGTGGCAAACCAAAGCGTCCCTTCCCGAAGTGGACGTTTTGGTTGATCGCCATTGCTATGTTTATTAATGTCATTGCAGTATTACCACAAACGTTCTCGATTCCAGCTATTGATTTTTTGATTACTTCCGCAAAACTCTCAACACAGGAAGATATTCAAGAATATAAAAAAGCCGTTGTAGTCGTTGAAACTGGTGAAAGTAAAGGGACTGGTTTTTCTATTTCAAGTGATGGCGTTATTATTACCAATGATCATGTCGTAGATGAGCATGAAACATTAACAATCGCATTTCCAGACGAAGGACTTTTCTCTGCAGAGGTTATGGAGTCTTATCCAGAAGTAGACCTAGCCGTGCTAAAAGTAGACGGGGGAGAAGGGTTACCTTATTTGGATTTAGCAGCCGAAGCAAAATTTAAAACGGATGAAGAAATTTCTTTTATAGGTAATCCACTTGCATTTAATGGAATTGCGAATGAAGGCACCATTATTGATTACACGCAATTAAGTGATTGGGATGAACCGGTACTCATGCTACATGCCCCAGTTTATCGTGGCAATAGTGGCAGTCCTGTCATTAATGAAGATGGAAATGTGATTGGCGTTGTATTTGCCACTCTGAAGGACGACACACATGGAAAAGTGGGTTTATTTGTACCTATCGATTATTTTCATAATAGATACCCATCGTCATAAACATGAAGAAGAGTGAAAGGACTCTTCTTTTTTGCTTTATAATAATGCTACCTCACTTTTGTATTCTTTTTTTAAACAAAATGTAATTTTCTTGTGATGGCTCGTAGACAAGCCATGCGTTATATTTTATATATCGTGGAAAATTATGTTCTTAAATAATTATTAGAGCGACACCCATAAGATGATAGTGGGTAGCGAATTTTATAAAAGTCAGGGGTGTTTAGGTTCATGGTAGTAATGAGTGGTGCATTAAGGGACATCCCATTAGAAGAGATGGTTGCAAAAGCTCAAAAAGGAGACGAGTCCATCCAAAATTATCTTTTACAGACCTATAAGCCGTTTATCGCCAAATGTGTTTCGGAAGTTTGCAAAAGATATATTGATCCAAAGCGGGACGATGAATTTAGTATTGGTTTATCCGCATTTAACGAATCCATTAAAACGTATTCTGCTGACAGAGGGTCCTCTTTTTTAACCTTTGCCACACTAGTTATTAAACGTAAAGTGATAGACTATATACGGTATATGAAAAAAGGGCCTACTGCTGTATCCTTAGACGAATCTTATGATGAAGAGCAGATGGAGAATCCAATGGAACTTTCTATTGTGAAGGATAGATACGATAGAGAAGAAGATTCTTGGTATCGGAAGCAAGAAATTTTAGATTTTAGTCAAAAACTCGGCCAATATAAATTATCTCTAGAAGAATTGACGAAGGTATCTCCTAAGCATCGAGACTCAAGGGATACTGCTGTTCGAATTGCGAGAATCTTACAAACGGATATGGAACTTCGGGAATTTGTTATAGAGAAGAAAAAACTTCCAATGAAGGAACTCTCCAAAAAAGTAGATGTAAGTAAAAAAACGCTAGAGCGAAACCGCAAATTTATTTTAGCAATGTTTATTGTGCTAACGGAGGATTATGTCTATCTACAAGATTACCTGAAGGGGGTGGGATGTTGAATAAAGGAATTGTAATGGAGCAGCATCGAAAATATATCATTGTAATGACGGAGGATGGTCTATTTTCAAAAGCGCATCCCATTAGAAACTGTAAGGTAGGCGAAGAAGTGGAGTACGAACCTTACAAGGAAACAAATCGTTTGCTCCATCCACTAGCAATGAAAAACCAGCCATTGTCAATCCGAATGGTTGCTATTGCCTGTATATTCGCATTGTTAATCGTTCCAACCTTTTTGGTAATGAACCAAGATCATACGTATGCTTATGTCGATATTGATATTAATCCAAGTATGGAATTAGAAATTGATAGGGAATATCGTGTCGTAGCAATTAATCCTTTAAATGAAGATGCTTCCACTCTAATGGAAGAATTGGATATTAAGGGGAAAAAGGTTGAAAGAGCCATTGAGATTGTTATCCAGCAAGCAGAACTAAGAGGACTTTATAATATAAATAAAAATGTATTAGTTGGAATTAATAATGTCGAGGGAAATGAAACATCTCTGCTCCATATGATTGATGATCATTTTTCACAAGATAGTGACATCGATTGGAAAATTGTTACAATGCAAATTCCATCGGAGATTCGGAATACTGCTAAAGAATCAGACCAATCCATGAATCAAGCATTAGCAGAGTCAATAGAAGAAGATAGGCTCCTAGATGAAATGGCTGATTCGGTATCAAATGATGAGCAAGAAATTATCAACTCTTTCTATCAGGAACAAAATGGTTCGGAGGAAGAGATGGAGGAAGTCAGCATCGATGAAGTATCTTCGGATAGTGAAGCGGATGAATCCAAAGTCTCTGAAAAGGATATGGAAGACAAGGATTCGAGCGATATGGAGCAGGATAAGGTGGATAATGAACTCCACCCAAGTAAGTTAAAAGGGAAAAATGGGGAGTTGAATTCCCAGAAAAAGAATAAGCTAAAGAAGGAAAAAGAGACCCCCGGGAATAAATTAGGGAAGAATAAAGGGAACCATAAACATAAATTTAAGGGGAAAAATAAACAAAAGTATAAACACGAAAATAATTCAAAGAAGAAAATGGAACAAGAGAAACAAAAAGGGCAAAATAAAAGTAGAGGTAACCATAAACATCATTCAAAGAAAAAAGATGGAAAAAGAAACAACAACTCGGAAAAGAAGAATAAATGAAGAGGAATGCATTTGGATTGAATGCATTCCTCTTTTTTTAGGAAGTAGTTATCCTATACTTCCATTATTGCTGTTGGTGTGTGTTTCATCGCATGGTCTATATAATATAGAAGGTTATCGTGTGATGATAATATTTTCTGTTCGTCTATTGAATAGTGGTAAGCGTGTAAAAACTGCTGTATTTTTTTGGATAATAAATCATCATTTGTGCGCACCATTAAAACGAGTAAGTCATCCCATTGACCCCATAACGTATAATATAACGCTTTGTCATAATCTGGTATATCCATAAATTCCCCTCCTTAAATTCAAGGGTAATTATAGCTTCCCCGTAATATATATATATTTACTTAAACAAAAATGGTGTAGTTACCAATATAAGGTTTACATTTTGTAAAAGAATAAATGAGTATACGTGAAACATACTAAAATTACATCATGTAAAGGAGGTAGAATGCTACGATGAAGTGGAAACTTATAACGATTGTAAGTGCGTTATTTTTCGTCCTAGCAGCATGTCAAGCAGATGATGAAGCAGGGCAACGATTAGATGACAACAATAACAATATCGAGCAAACTCGTTTTGGTAATAAAGATTTAGCTGATGATAGAAATTACACAATGGATCGTGATATCGAAGAACGTAATAACAACAATATTACAAATACACGAAACCAGGATAATGATGTAAACTATAACGATGGTAAAGATAATAATGCAGATGAAATGGACAATCAGGCTCATAATTTAGACCGAAATGATCGTTATGATGTGGCGGATGAAGCTGCGGATCAAATAACGGATCAAATTGATGAGATTGATAATGCCTATGTACTAACAACAGATAATAATGCGTACGTTGCTGCTGCTTTGGATAATGAAAATGCACAAACGAATAACCGCGTAAATAATAATAATAATCGTGGTGATGAACTAACGAATGAAGTGAAAAATGAAATTCGTGATATCGTTCAATCGGTAGACAATGATATTGACAATGTTTATGTGTCAACAAATCCCGATTTTGTTGATCTAACGAATAATTATGTCCGTGACATGAACAATGGGGAACCAATTGAAGGGTTCTTTGACCAAATGGGAAATATGATTGAACGCTTATTCCCTCAAAATCGATAATGGCTGTAAAAACGAGTGCTCCATTTTATAGGGTGCACTCGTTTTTTAGTTCTTGATCGTGGAGGAATGAAGACGTGAATATAGCGAGAATGAGGGAGGGAGAAATGTCTCTCATCAAGGGAATGAGACCAAAGACACAATATGAGAAATACTTCCTTTATAAGGCAATTATTTACCATTTCCCAAATGACAGTTTAATATACCCATTTTTGCTAAAAACTTTAACATATGATATAGTCAAACATATAATTCGTATTAAACAGAGTTGAAAACTATGAATTATATTGGAGATGAGTTTAATGGGGCGTGAATTTTTAGATATATTTGAAGAATGGGCAGAGGAATATGATCGAAGTGTGACTGGTCATGATCCACAATATGAAGCTGTTTTTGCGAATTATGATGCGATATTAAACGAAGTTACAAACGAATCATTTGGAAACGTATTGGAATTTGGAGTTGGTACGGGAAATTTATCTCAGAAATTGCTTGATGCAGGCTTAGGAGTAGTAGGAGTTGAACCATCACCAGCGATGCGTGATATCGTAATGGAGAAAATCCCAGATTTAAACATCATGGATGGGGATTTTATTTCATTTCCAAAACCACCAATGAAAATTGATACAATCGTAAGTACGTATGCTTTTCATCATTTAACGGACGAGGAAAAGGAAGTAGCTGTTAAGCAATTTTCAAATATGCTACCGACGAATGGAAAAGTAGTATTCGCAGATACAATATTTGCATCCAACCAAGTTAGGAAAGATATCATTGCAAATGCACATGCTAAGGGATATGTTGACTTAGTGGAGGATTTGAACCGCGAATATTATACAACAATAGATGTGTTAAAAGATATGTTTGAACGACATCATTTCATGGTATCATGGAAGCAAATGAATGATTTCGTTTGGATTTTGATAGCAAATAAGAAATAAGGTAGAGGAGAGGTTTTAATGGAGAAAAAAATGAACGTAGAAAGCTTCAATTTGGATCATACAAAAGTGAAAGCACCATATGTTCGATTGGTAGGTGTTACAGAGGGAGCAAAAGGTGATAAGGTTTACAAATATGATATTCGCTTTAAACAACCGAATAAGGAACATATGGAAATGGCTGGATTGCACTCTATCGAGCATTTAATGGCTGAAAATATTCGTAACCATATGGATAATGTATTGGATATTGGGCCAATGGGATGTCAAACCGGTTTTTATTTAGCCATATTAAATAATGATAATTTTGATGAAGTATTAAATACTTTAGAAAAAACGTTACAAGATGTATTAGAAGCAGATGAAGTACCGGCTTGTAATGAAGTACAATGTGGCTGGGCTGCTAACCATAGCTTAGAAGGTGCGAAAGAAATCGCAAAAGCAATGTTAGCGAAAAAAGATGAATGGCATGAAGTCTTCTAAAACGTGAGGGGAAAAGAATGACTATTTATCATTCCATAAAAGAACTGGTTGGCGAGACACCATTATTGGAGCTTACTCACTTTCCGTTACCAGATGGTGTCCGTTTGTATGCCAAATTAGAGTTTCTTAATCCAGGTGGAAGCGTCAAAGATAGGCTAGGTATAGAACTAATTGAGGATGCGCTCAACCGTGGCCAAATCAAACCAGGTGGAACGGTTGTTGAACCAACTGCTGGGAATACAGGGATTGGCTTAGCTATTGCGGCCAAAGAAAAAAAGTTATCGGTGATTTTTTGTGTCCCAGAACATTTTAGTAAAGAGAAACAGATGATCATGCAAGCATTAGGAGCAAAAATAGTGCACACACCTAGGGAAGCTGGAATGGTAGGAGCTATTGAAAAGACAGAGCAACTGCTAAAAGAAATTCCCAATAGTTTTTCTCCAAAGCAGTTTGAAAATCCTGCTAATCCAACCGCTTATTATAAAACGTTAGCTCCTGAAATTTGGCATGATTTAGATGGTAAGGTTGATGTATTTGTAGCTGGTGCAGGTACAGGTGGTACATTTATGGGCTGTGCCAACTTTTTTAAGGAAAAGAATTCAGAAATAAAGACGGTTATTGTGGAACCTGAAGGATCTATTATTGCAGGTGGTGAACCCGGTCCTCATCGCACAGAAGGAATAGGGATGGAGTTTTTACCTTCGTATATGAATACGTCTTTTTTTGATCAAATTTATACGATCACAGATGATGACGCATTTGATATGGTTAAACAGCTTGCTGAAAAGGAAGGTTTGCTAGTAGGTAGTTCCTCTGGTTCAGCGATGGCTGCGGCGCTACAAGAGGCGAAAAAAGCAAAGCCGGGTACAACCATTGTGACGGTATTTCCAGATGGCAGTGATCGATATTTAAGCAAAAATATATACCCAACAATTGATTAGGGTAGCATGAGGTGAAAATATGCGAGCAAAAACAAAAATGATACATGGCGGAATTACAGGTGATGATAAAACAGGTGCTGTTTCTGTACCAATTTATCAGGTAAGTACGTACAAACAAGATGGGGTAGGAAACCATCGTGGTTTTGAATACTCGAGAACTGGTAACCCAACAAGACATGCGTTAGAAACTGTTATTGCTGAGTTGGAAAATGGAAAAGCAGGATTTGCATTTGGTTCTGGTATGGCAGCGATTACATCTGTGATGATGCTGTTTAATTCAGGTGATCATATAGTTATGACAGATGATGTATACGGTGGGTCCTACCGATTAACTACAAGTGTATTAAATCGTTTTGAATTAGGGCATACGTTTGTCGATTCCAGTGATCCTGAAAAAGTAGAGGCAGCTATAACGGAAAATACGAAAGCATTATATATTGAAACACCTACAAATCCATTATTAAAAATAACGGATCTAAAGAAAATGGCAGAAATTGCGAAGAAAAATGATTTACTATTAATTGTTGATAATACCTTTGCAACACCTTATTGGCAGCAACCACTTGATCTTGGTGCAGATATTGTACTACACAGTGCCACGAAGTATATTGGTGGTCACAGTGATGTGGTAGCTGGATTGGTTGTTGTTAATTCGGATGAATTAGCTGAAAAAGTTCATTTTATCCAAAATTCGGTTGGTGCTGTATTAGGACCGCAAGATTCCTGGTTATTAATGCGTGGAATAAAAACCTTAGCACTACGTATGGAAGCAATTGAGGAAAATACGAAAAAAATCGTTGCTTTCTTACAAGAACATAAGCAAGTATCCATCATTTATTACCCAGGGCTAAAGGATCATCCCGGTCATGAAGTAGCTGAGGAGCAAACCAATGGACATGGTGGAATGATTTCTTTTGATGTAGGTAGCGCTGAACAAGCGGAAAAAGTTCTTGAGCGTGTCAATTATTTCACGCTAGCTGAAAGTCTTGGTGCTGTAGAGAGTTTAATTTCCGTCCCGGCAAAAATGACCCATGCATCCATTCCAGCTGAAAGAAGAGCTGAATTAGGAATTACAGATGGTTTGATTCGTGTATCCGTTGGAATTGAAGATGCAGAAGATCTTATTGAAGATTTAAAGCAAGCAATGGAATAAAATAAAGGCAGACTGATTGGTGACAGCTATGTCACGAGCCACACACATTATCATTCTAAAATTGTAATTGCACTGTGCAAATTCATATATGAGTTTGCACAGTGCGATTTTATTGTTGTCTCAAAATTTCACTCTAATATTCCTATAAAATTGTTGCGCATTATAAACGATGATGAGATGCTGATATCTTTTTCCTTTTTAGTTTGATTGGTTATACGTTGATGCGATATTTTTTATTTTGATATAAGAACCTTTGAAATTGTACTTCAGGATCAACATCTTTTTCTTAAATATGCATATATATGACGTAGACACTTTCACAAGGAGGCGTCATGGCTCATTTTACTTCTCAAAAATTATCGGTGAATGTTATCCCACCTGCGAATAATTTGCAACCAATTATTGGAAGGAAATATACGCTTACCCACTCCGATGCTACTGCTGAATTGTTTTTAGATGTCGGTTATGTATTCAATGTTCAGGCTATTAACCCAAAAATGCGGGATGAAGTGCTGGGAGAATGGCAGTATGATTGTCATTTCGTATTTGTAGGACACGCTTATGTAGATAACGGGGAGTTTAGTAAAGAGGTAACAAACACTCGTTTTCACATATTCCAAAAAGAAATGCCTACTGCAATTAGAGGAATGATGAATGGGGATCAAGCTTTTTTCTCTAACTATCCGTACCTTCTACATGCTCCGATTTCTATTTATTTTCATTCTACCTATACAGAATATAACCAGGTATTTTTTTACGGTACTCCTAGGCAATATTTATCTCCTATACCCATTCATAATATCTAACAAAATACTTCCTTCATCCTTACACCCCTCATTCATTCAGACAGTATGTTAGTTCCCTTAATCTATCTATGCTAAAATAATAAAATAAACCAAACAAAGGGGTGCATGATAGATGAGTGAACAAGTATTGCAATATTTATCTAATAATCGAGATCGCTTATTGGAAAAATTAAATGGCTTTTTATCTATTCCTAGTGTGAGTACAGACAGCGTACATAATAAAGACATTAAAGCAGCTGCTGAATTTTTACAAACCTATTTACAAGACATTGGATTTGAAAATGTTGAACAGTTAGAAACGAAGAAGCATCCACTCGTTTATGCTGAATATAATCAAGCAGGTCCGGAAGCGCCTACTGTTCTATTTTATGGACATTATGACGTTCAACCAGTGGATCCAATTGATCTTTGGGATAGTGATCCATTTAAACCTGAAGTTAGGGACGGACGCTTATATGCACGTGGATCAAGCGATGATAAAGGACAAGTTTTCATGCATTTAGCTGTTTTTGAAGCATTCATGAAAACAGAGGGAAAACTACCTATCAATGTGAAAGTATGTATTGAAGGTGAAGAAGAGATTGGCAGTGAAAATCTATATGATATGCTTCATGAAAAGAAAGAATTATTTGATGCTGATTTTGCGGTCATCTCTGATTCCGGTATGGTAGCAAAAAATCAACCAACGATTCTATATGGTTTAAAAGGATTTACGGGAATTGAAATAACGGTTAACGGCCCTGACCATGATATGCACTCTGGAATGTACGGTGGCGCTGTGCGTAATCCGATCATGGCCCTATCTCATATTTTAGCAAGTATGAAAAACACGGACGAAGTAGTCACAGTAGAAGGTTTCTATGATGGTGTAGAGCCTCTTTCAGATGAAGAAAGAAAATTAATTAAGGAAGTACCTGGAGAAGATTACAAAGAGACTGCAGGTATACCGGAAACGGCTTCTGAAAAAGGATATACAGCTAAAGAACATACGATGGCTCGTCCAACATTCGAAGTGAATGGGATTTATGGTGGATATCAGGGAGAAGGTACCAAAACAATCATTCCTTCTTCTGCAACTGCTAAGATAACCTGTCGACTTGTTCCTGGACAAGATCCAGATAAAATCCAATCGTTACTAGAAGAGCATGTGAATAAGGTTGCACCATCTGGTGTTACCGTTGAAGTGAAAAAAGAAAAGCTTTCTGCTAAAGCATATAAAGTAGAGCCAAACAATCCATTAATTCAAAAAGCGGCAGATAGTTATACCAAAGCTTTTGGCAAGGAAACGGTTTATGTACGCATGGGTGGATCGATTCCAGTTGTAGAATGGATTGAAGCGATTTATCAAATGCCAATCGTATTACTTGGATTTGGAACACCAGATGATCGTTTACATTCACCGAATGAAAGCTTTCCATTAGACAGCTATGATAAAGGAATGGAGACGTTAGTTTACTATTATAATTCCATAAAAGAATAAAAGGAGAGAAGGGCTTCACACCAAAATGAGGGATGAAGCCTTTCTTAATATGATAGAATTGGTATAATAGGGAATTACTATGTATGTAAAATTGGTACAAGGAGTTATGAACGCATGAAAACAGCAATAATTACAGGTGTTTCCAAGGGTTTGGGGCAAGCAATAGCAAAATTATTTTTAGAAGCGGGAATTCATGTCATTGGTGTATCGCGAAATGATAATGAGGCACTTCATGAAACAGCAAAAGAAAATGATCGTACATATAAACATTTTTCCTGTGATCTAGGAAATGTATCGGAAATGGAAGAAACTATAGCTAATATTAATCAAGCGTTGATTAAAAACGAACCATCTACTATCTATTTAGTGAATAATGCTGCAATGATTGATCCAATTAATCAAGCAATGGACATCGATAGTGACGCGTTATCGAAGCATGTTCAGGTTAATACAGTAGCACCAATGGTATTTATGAACAATCTCTTAAAAACAGCAACAAATTTAAATACGACACTTTTTGGTGTAAATATTACGTCGGGTGCAGCGGAGCGCCCAATCTATGGTTGGAGTGCCTATTGTAGCACCAAGGCAAGCATTAATATGTATACAAAAACGGTGGCCCTAGAGCTAGAAGAACTGAAGTCAGAACATAAAGTCATTGCCTTTAGTCCTGGAGTTATGGATACCAATATGCAAGAAAAAATCAGGTCAAGCTCCCGTGAGTCTTTCATTGAAGTAGAAACCTTTAAAAATTATAAAGAGAATAACCAATTACGTAATGTAAGTGATGTCGGTAGTGTACTCTTTGATATTATAAGAGATGAAGCAAATTTAAAAAATGGAAAAATATATAATGTGAAAGACTATTCCTAAAATAAAACGAAAATCTGCCATTGAGCAGATTTTCGTTTTTTTCTTGTGTATATTATGGCTTAGTAAAATCCGCCACCAAAGCCACCTGCACCAACAATGATTAAGAGAATAAATAAGACGACAATTAATGCGAATCCGCCGCCATAACCATATCCGCCTGTGTAACCCATACATGTCACCTCCAACGATGTTTATTATATAAAGGGGTGGTTTAATTACCACCAACCACCGCCATAACCATATCCGGGACCATAACCGCCAGTGAACCCACTTGCACCTACGATTATTAATAGGATAAACAAGACAACAATAAACGCAAACCCGCTACCTGTTTCTACTCCTTTACTCATATCTTCCCACCTCCTCGATATTATAGTATGTATGCTTTCTTTAGTTGGCAGGGCGGATGTCTATATTAGGTGAGAATCCAAATAAAAAAGCATGCATTGACTACTCAGAATCAATACATGCTTATTGGATTATTTTACATAATGGTTTGATGATCACGGTCATTTAGTTTTTTCTGTAATAAATAATGAATAAAGAAGGTAGCACCAGTTAAGACAAGGAATAGAATAGTAAACGTTACGAATAATCCGTTAATAAATGGAAGATTCCATAGTAGCAAAACAATAAAACCTAATGGCACAAATTCAAAAAGTAATGCAAATAAACCAATTAGTCTTGCTTTAAAAACTTCTTGTTCATCTGTCCAATTTAACTTCGGTTGGGAAAAATCGAGATAGGTTCCGACTGCACTTGTAAACCAACTGGCAAGTAAAACAAGAAGGAGCCATAAAAGAAATGGAATCCATGAAACATCTAGAATTGCCAAAAGCACTATTCCAAATAAAACGATGGTAATCAAGTTTATCAACCATGAAATAGCAATTTTACTAAAGAAAATTTGTTTTGGATCTAATGGCAGAAACAAATTTGTATGCCAATTCTTTCCTTCCCTTGAAACAGAAGATATCGCTGTCACATTGGCTGACAGAATAAATACAGTAACAATAAATAAAAGTAGTATCATTTGTTTATGTCCTAAGCCAGTCATTATTCCTGATAGGGATAAAGTGTTTGAATCCATTAATAAGATAATAAATAAAAAAACTGGACCGAATAGACTTTGGATGACACATTGAATGAAAAAGGTAGGTGTTCGAAAAATAATTCGTAACTCCTTTTGGATATAAGTGATCCAAACAGGTTTGGCAGTTGTTTTTTTCAATACTTGTTGACTTGATACTTGCTTTTTGTGTCCAGTATTAACACCGAGAACTCCTTTCAAATAAAAACGCTGGCCTGCACCAATAAATAAAAAAAAGAAACCAATACTTAAACCAATAAAGAGTAAAAAGAATAACAACGATTCGAGACCATTTGTAAGAAGTGCTCTTGTTCCAAATAAAGCAGGTGGATAGAACGTTGTAATGAACTGCAATAGTCCATCTCTCTCTTGTAAAAATTGAGCAACGTTTTGTAAGAATGCATCTTGATTGGTATTTAGTCGAACAAGTACATTTATTCCAATGATAAAAGATAAAAGGGCGATCCCGGCGATAATTTTCGATCGGTCTTTATTTTTAGCGATATTAACAAATCGCATAACAAACATAACGAATATGGCAGCGATTGTGAACGGAATAATTGGAAGTATGAAAAATAGTAACAAACCAAACAAATAGTATAGGAAACCTGCACTACTGAAATTACCAAAGTAAAACATGATCGGTAAGTAAATTGCGATTGTTGTTGTATACAAATAGATAAAGGGTACTGCGGCTTTCCCTAATAATATTTGGTAGGGCTGCAATGGAAACGGAATGAATGATTCGATATCCTCTGCAAAATAAAACGCACTGATAATGGTAATAAAGCTTATAATAAATAATAGGATAGTCAGGATTAATAACAATAGACCTAAAATGATGGAGCTTTGTCCAAGTGGTTCTAATAATTGGTAAATGGTTTGGACAGCTTGTTTTAATGCATCTAGATAAAACATTAAAAAAGGTAAGAGAAAAAATGCAGCTAAAACGAATAGAATAATTTGGGTATTGTTTTTCCCTGCTTTTGAATAATGCATCTTAACCATTGTTTTGATAACGAGTAATGTTTTATTCATCATTTGTCAACTCCAGGAAAACTTGTTCAAGCGATTGATCAGATTGATATGTTTCACGCATTTCATCTAAGGTGCCGTAAAAAAGTAATTTTCCCTTATTAATAATGGCAACGATATCACATAGTTGTTCGACAACTTCTAACCCGTGACTTGAGAAAAAGACAGTATTTCCTTTATCGGCATGTTCACGCATCATTTCCTTCAGCATATAAGCGGATTTTGGATCCAATCCAGTTAATGGTTCATCTAGGATCCAAATATCGGGGTCATGAAGCAATACACCCGTAACAATAATTTTCTGTCTCATTCCATGGGAGTACGTCTGTATGTAATCACCTAATGCTTGATCAATGTTAAATTGCTTGGTTAAAGCTTCTATTCGTTCCTTTCGTATATCGGCCGGCACATTAAAAATATCACCGATGAAATTTAAATATTCAATACCCTTCAGGCGTAAAAACATATCTGGATGGTCTGGGACATAACCAAATATTTTTTTTGCTTCCTTTGGTTGTTTTTCAATGTTAAATCCATTTAGCGTTATGGAACCTTCATCAATGGGTAAAATACCTGTCATCATCTTAATGGTTGTTGATTTTCCAGCACCATTTGGCCCGAGAAATCCAACTATTTTTCCATTGGGTATTGTTAAATCTAATGAATCAATCGCTCGCTTATTTCCAGCAAAGTGTTTCGTGACCTGGTTTATTTCGATCATCTAGATCCCCCTCATTTTTAAAATTGTTGTATGAAATGGTTTGTCGCTACTGAAAGAAGTTTCATTATATGATAAACTTGAATAATGTAAAATTATCTATAGAAATAGTTTAACATAGAGAATATGTCTGTTGATGATAGAAAGGAAGTTTTTAGTATGATTACAAGAAAAAGTAAACGTGAAATTGAACAAATGCAAAAAGCAGGAGATTTACTTGTAGAGATCCATAAAGAGATAGGAAAAATGATTAAACCGGGTATTACTACGTTAGAAATCGATGCTTTTGTGGAAAAGTATTTGGAAGAGCATGGTGCAACTGGAGAACAAAAAGGTTACAACGGCTATCCATATGTAACATGTGCTTCTATTAATGACGAGATTTGTCATGGCTTTCCTCGTGATGAAAAATTAGCTGATGGAGATATTGTAACCATTGACATGGTCGTGAATTTAAATGGAGGCTTAGCTGATTCAGCATGGACCTATGCCGTTGGGAATGTAGACGAAAAAGGAAAACGTCTGATGGATGTTACGAAAACATCTCTTTATAAAGGACTAGAACAGGCGAAAGCTGGAAATCGCATTGGAGATATCGGTCATGCAATTCAAACATATGCAGAGGCAGAAGGATTCTCCGTAGTACGTGACTTTACTGGACATGGGATCGGGCCAACGATTCACGAAGACCCACATATTCCTCATTTTGGACTACCAAATAAGGGACTTCGTCTTAAAGAAGGAATGGTCATTACCATTGAGCCAATGATTAATGAGGGAAGCTGGCAGAGTCAAATGGATAGCAATAATTGGACAGCAAGAACGGTTGATAAAGGGCGTTCAGCACAATATGAACACACCATTGTGATCACGAAAGATGAGCCGATTATTATAACAGACCAAGATAAATAAGTGCGTTGATTTTTGGGGAGGGATCGAGATGCGAGTTGTGTCACTTTGTCCAAGTAATACGGAAATCATGGAATACCTCGGAAAGACAAATCTGTTAGTTGGCGTTGATAACTTTTCAGACTTTCCACAAGCTGTATTAGACTTACCTAGGGTAGGACCAGATTTATCGATTGATATGGAAAAGGTGGCTTCGTTAAAACCAGATCTCGTCCTTGCTTCTTTAAGTGTTCCAGGAATGGAAAAGAATATTGAAGGATTAGAGGAAAAGGAACTTCCGTATATTACGCTTGACCCCAATTCATTGGATGAAATAGCAGATGATATTCAACAAGTGGGAAATGCGATTCATGAAAGAGAATTAGGAGAGCAAAAAGCGAATGAATTTCGTAACGAGATTCATTTTCACCGAAAACAAGCTTCAACATTTACCTCGAATCCAAGTCTGTACTGGGAATGGTGGCCAAAACCGATTTTCACTCCTGGTGGGACCAATTGGTTAACAGAGATAAGTGAACTAGCAGGTGCACGTAATGTTTATGCTGACCATCAAATGGCCAGTGTTCAAACAGATTGGGATGACGTTAAAAGGAAGAATCCGGATCATATTTGTATGGTGTGGGTTGGTGTAAAGGAAGAGAAAATGAATCCAGAACTCGTCAAAAAACGTCCAGGGTGGAGTAACATGGATGCCATCAAAGAAGGGAATATCCATGTATTGGAAGAGTCCTTATATTGTAGGCCATCCCCTCGGTTACTCGAAGGACTTCGTAAATTAACGGCACTATTGACGGGGGAAGACCGCTAACTTGGTTTGAAGATTGTGACGTTGTTGATAACTAGGACTTGGAACGAACGTTGATAACTTGGAGCGAACGTCGATAACTTGGAGCGAACGTCGATAATTCGGAACGAACAGTTGATAAGTCGGGATGAACGTCGATAACTCGGAACGAACGGTTGATAAGTCGGGATGAACGTCGATAACTCGGAACGAACGGTTGATAACTCGGGATGAACGTCGATAATTCGGAGCTAATGGTTGATAAGTCGGGATGAACGTCGATAACTCGGATCTAACGGTTGATAAATTGGAACGAACGT
>NZ_FOHE01000001.1:359328-421090 GCF_900111445.1 Oceanobacillus limi
GGTTGATAATTCGGGATGAACGTCGATAATTCGGAGCTAATGGTTGATAATTCGGGATGAACGTCGATAACTTGGTGCGAACGTCGATAATTCGGAACGAACGGTTGATAACTCGAAACGAACGTCGATAACCAGGAGCTAATGGTTGATAACTCGAAACGAACGTCGATAACCAGGAGCTAATGGTTGATAAATTGGAACGAACGTCGATAACTTGGTTCTAACGGTTGATAATTCGGGATGAACGTCGATAACTTGGAGCTAATGGTTGATAAGTCGGGACGAACGTCGATAACTTGGAGCGAACGTCGATAACTTGGAGCGAACGTCGATAACTCGGAACGAACGGTTGATAAGTCGGGATGAACGTCGATAACTCGGAACGAACGGTTGATAAGTCGGGATGAACGTCGATAACTTGGTGCGAACGTCGATAACTTGGTGCGAACGTCGATAATTCGGAACGAACGGTTGATAACTCGAAACGAACGTCGATAACTCGAAACAAACGTCGATAACCCAATTCGAACGCTACGACAACGGTATAATTTCATCTAGATACTGATTTTTATAGCTTAAGGGCTTCTTTACATCGAAGAGGCTCTTTTTTAATGCTTGTCATTCATAAGTTGAAATTCTTTTTCATTTTAAAATAATAAGTTATAATAGTAGAAATTTTCGTGTAAGAAGGGGAAGACGAGATGGAGACAGTGGATACGGAGAAACAGAAATCGTCGCAGGCATTACGTATGATTAAAAGTGGGATAGCTGTTGGCTTTCCAATTATGTTAGGCTATTTACCAATTGCCATTACATACGGAGTATTAGCAAAACAGGCTGGAATGACATTGACCGAACTTACATTAATGAGTGTGATGGTATTTGCTGGTGCCAGTCAATTTATGGGGGCTAACATGATCGCTGTAGGTGCTGGGGCATTAGAGATTATCATCGCAACATTTGTCCTTAACTTCCGACATTTTGTCATGAGTCTTTCGTTTATGAATCGTCTTCGGGACATTGGCTTGAACTGGAAAGCACCACTATCACTAGGATTAACCGATGAAACATTTGCGGTTTCATCTCTACATACAAAAGAAGCCAAAATGGAGAAAGGGGCTTTATTTTATACCGCTCTGATTTTGACTGCTTATACTTCCTGGGTATTGGGGTCTGTTTTGGGTGGCGTGCTTGGAGATGTTATACCAGAATCCTTGAGTCAGAGTATGGGAATTGCACTGTATGCTATGTTTATTGGTTTGTTAGTTCCATCTGTGAAAAAAGAAATTCGAGTTGGATTGATCGCAATAATAGCAATGTTAATTAATGCGATCTGTGCCCAATTCATGAGTACAGGATGGGCAATCGTCATAGGCACGGTTCTTGGTGGCTTTTGTGGGATCTTCATTTTGAAGGAGGATGAGTGATGATTTTACTTATTATTATAGGAATGTCACTGGCAACTATGATACCGCGGATTATTCCTGCATTTATAGTAGATAAGTTGCAATTTAAAGGTTGGGTTAATCGTTGGTTAAATGCAATTCCTTATGCTGCTTTAGGTGCACTTATTTTTCCAGGAATTATGACTGTTAAGGAAGGTGAACCACATATCGGTCTTCTTGGTGGTTTAGTTGCGATAGGATTAGCATACATCGGTCTAAATGTAATCATAGTTGTGATAGGGGCAATCGCTACTGTTTTCCTCCTTACTGCCGTGATATAGTAGAGTTGGAATAAGGATATAAGTTTTACTGGAATAGTGGGGGGAAACATTATGTTTACGGTCAGAAGCGCAAATTTTGAAGATGCAGAGTATATTGCTAATGTTCATGTAAGTAGCTGGAAAAGTACATATAAGGAACTTTTGGATGAAAAAGATTTATCCAATATTACATATGAAAATAGAAAAACATTATGGGAAACCATATTAAAGATACAAAAAGAAAATCAATGTACCTTTGTCATGGAAAAAAAAGATGATGGAAAAATTGTTGGTTTTGTTTCTGGAGGACCAGAACGAACGAAGAATTTTCATTATGATGGGGAAATTTATTCAATCTATTTAACAGATGAATACCAAAAGATGGGGTTAGGAACCCAACTTCTACAAACGTTTGTAAAGGAAATGAAGGAAATTGGATACCAATCTATTCTTGTTTGGGTTTTAACTCAAAATCCTTCAAGTAGATTTTACGAGCGTTTTGAAGCACAGCCAGTAGGCACAGAAAAGGTGACAATTGGAAAAGGCACATACCAGGAAACTGCTTATGGTTGGGAAAATATCGAGGATTTATTAAAGAAAATAGAAGGATAGAACGCCTCTGTCTATCCTTCTATAAATGTTTTAAAAGCTTGGCTGGAGCCAAGCTTTTAATCGTTTAAGTTAAGATATAATGTTTCTGGACCAGTAGGAGTTTTACTACCTCCTTGTGGTTCGATACTGACTTTTAGGAGTTTTAGATTAGCAATATCATTTGCTTGATAATAGACATATGCCACACCATCTCGTAGTTGTAATAATTCACCGTACCAATTATCGTCATGGTAGTTAATCCATAACTGATAATCTTGTGCTTGTAATGGCTGCAACCCATCCACATATAGGACCATTTCGTTTGTTTCTTCATTTAACCAAATATCACTTTCAATATTTTCATCTATTGTTGCTGGAACGATATCCAAACGGTTCGTATCCGGATTTTCCATAAAACTACTTTTAGGTACTTCTTCATGTTGTGCGGTATAAAATTGTTGTTCAATTATAGGATTGGTTTCGTTTGAAAAGAATTGATGTAATCCAAAAGAAAGAGTTAATAGAGCCGCAAAACATGTTAATGCAATGACAGGTTTTTTTGGCCGTTTTACTTGTTTTTTGGTTTCTATTTCTTGAATTGATTGAGTAAGCCGATGCTCTAGGGTTTGGGGAACTGCCTCTATTTGTTGATCGGTTAATAATTGTTCCCAATATTGTACAGCTTTATTGCATTTTTCGCAGGAGAATAGATGTTTTCTAATAGAAGCTTGTTGTTCATGTGAGACTTTTCCTAAAGCATAATCAATCATTACTTCTTCATCTATATGCTTCATGAATGTCACTCCCTATCCATTTTTGCCCACTGCAATAAAGATTTTTGTTTACGTAAATTCTTTAGACCATATCGTATGGAAGATTTAATCGAGCCCAATGGCTTATTTAATGTTTTTGCTAACTCAGCGTGTGTTTTCCCTTCAAAATAAACCCCGTAGATTACTTCCTGTTGCTTTTTCGGAAGTTGTTTTAGTGCATCTAATAAAATAGAGCTTTCGATTTGTGTAAGTACATGCATTTCGGTTTCTACTTCATCAACAGTAAATAGCTGCTCTAACTTGTTTTGTAGTACAGGTTTTCGCTTCCGAAGCCGATCAATACATCGACTCTTTGTCTTAACTGCTAGCCAAGCCTTTACACTTCCACGTTGAGCCTTATATTGTAATGGTTTCTTGTAAATATCAAGAAATATATCGTGACAAATATCTTCCGCTTCCGTGCGATCAGCTAGAATCCGTATTGCGATATGGAGAACAAAAGCATTATGTAATTCATAAAAGTGGTTGAAGGCTGATTGTGATCCTTTAGAAATCAATTGTAATAGCATGATATTTTCTTCCTGTTGTCTATCCATTATTATAAATCCCCCTTATGGATTTCTAGCAACAATCTAGATACTATCCCACTTGATTCAAAAAAATTTTACTAAAAAACTTTCAAAAAAACAAATCCAATTTTTTTAGCTGTTCGTACCATGTGTGAAAAAAATAAATTGGGAGGGTTTGTATATGCTGAGAAAAGCTTTCTTTTTAGTTACTGTATTTGTTTTAGGAGGGATGTTGTTTCACACTCAAATAACTCATGCAGATGTAACCGCCTATACCCCCTATACAGGTCTTTCTGTTACCCCTGGTGAGGATATTGAGTACAGTGTGGATATTATTAATGATGGAAATTCTGTTGAGAATGTTTCATTTGAAATGGAGGGGTTACCAGAGGACTGGGACTATTCAATTACAGCCAATGGTACGAGCATTCAACAACTATCGATACGCCCCAATAAGGAAGAGCAGGTTCGTATTAATGTAACAGTACCATTAAAAATTGAAAAAGGAGAATATAACTTTAATCTTGTAACAAAGGGCACAAATCAGGATAAATTACCATTTTTGGTGCGCGTAACGGAAGAGGGTACATTCAAAACAAATTTTACAATGGATCAAACAAATATGCAGGGGCATGCAGATTCTGAATTTAACTACAGTGCGACATTGAAAAATCAGACAGCTGAGAAACAGCATTATGGCCTTAGTGCTCAAGCGCCTGAGGGTTGGAATGTTCAGTTTAAAGCAGATGGCAATACAGTTACCTCTGTCACGTTAGAGCCGAGTGCAGAGAAAAGCGTTGAGGTAGTTGTGACTCCAGCAGAAAATGCAAAAGCAGACACATACAAAATTCCGATAAATGCTTCGTCTGGTACAACCTCAAGTGATATAGAAGTGGAGGCAGTTATCACAGGAACTTATGGTGTTACTGTCACTACTCCAGACGGAAATTTAAATGCAGATGTTACTGCCGGTGGAGAGAGGAATATTGAATTAGTGGTCGAGAATACTGGTACAACTGATTTAACAGACATAGAATTACGTGCTACTACTCCACCAGATTGGGAAGCATCCTTTGACGAAGATACGATTCCAACCTTAAAGGCTGGGAAAAAAGCAACTATAAAAGCAACACTTTCCGCACCAGATAGTGCTATCGCTGGCGATTATGTAACAACATTTACTGCTCAAACAGCGGAAGTATCACATGATGCCACGTTTCGAATGTCTGTAAAAACGTCAACTCTATGGGGATTCGTGGGAGTAGGTACTATTTTAGCTGTAGTAGGCGGGTTATATGGTATTTTTCGAAAGTATGGGAGGAGATAGGTCGTGAGCGAGAAAATTATATCGTTAGACAAATTAACCAAAATTTATGATGATCAGCCTGCTGTCGATCGATTATCACTCTCCATCAACAAAGGAGAGGTATTTGGTCTATTAGGTCCAAATGGTGCAGGAAAATCAACAACTATTTTTATGCTATTAGGACTAATTCAACCAACAAGTGGGAATCTTCAAGTATGTGGTATTGATTCAACAACAAACCCTATAGATGTTAAGAGGCGAGTAGGGTACCTACCAGATGATTTAGGCTTTTATCAAAACATGACCGGATTTGAAAATCTTCTTTATACTGCTTCATTAAATGCAATTTCAAGAGATGAAGCCAAAAGGAGAGCAAAGCAATTACTTGAGCAAGTCGGTTTAGAAGATGCCATGCATAAAAAAACTGGAAAATATTCTCGCGGTATGAAGCAACGACTTGGGTTAGCAGATGTTTTGATCAAAGAACCGGAAATTATTATTTTGGACGAACCAACATTAGGGATCGATCCAAAAGGGGTACAGGAACTTTTGAAGTTAATTAAACAATTAAACAAAGAAAAAGATATTACTGTCCTACTATCCTCGCATCATCTACATCAAGTACAACAAATTTGTGACCGAGTTGGGATATTTGTTGATGGGAAATTACTAGCAAAAGGCAATGTAAATGAACTTGCTCAGCAGTTGTTTGGTGTTCGTTCATCGGTTGTTCAAGTGGAAGTAGGCGAAATTACCGAAAGTTTACTAGCAAGGTTAAATCAATTAGATGGAGTAACTGGGGTGGAGAAAGTGGATGGTTCTTTTATCGAAGTAACGTGCCAAGAAAATATGACTCCAGTTATATCGGAAACGATTACTCAAAACAATGCTAGATTATATAGTATACGCTGTAAAGATCATGGGTTGGATGAAATTTATCATCTCTATTTCGAAGGGCGTGAAATAGATGAAAATACCAAAAAAGCTAAAATTTCGTAAAGGTGAGGAGGAAACGAAGAACGAAAAAGCAGAACAAAAAAATACTTCACCAGTATTTTCTGTTATTGTTCGAAAAGAGTTTACAGATTTTATAAAAAGCTGGCGAATCATTATTTTATTAATAATAATCATACTTACTTGTATGGGTTCACTCTATACAGCTATTACAACCATACAAGATACATTATCTCGATCAGAGGATGTAAAAGAGATAGCCAAAGACACTAATTTATTTTTACAGCTTTTTACGACATCAGATGGAACCTTGCCACCCTTTGTAACCTTTGTTTCTTTTTTAGGTCCATTACTAGGAATTGCATTAGGATTTGATGCTGTAAATGCAGAAAGGAATAAAGGTACGTTAACACGCTTAATGTCACAGCCTGTCCCAAGAGATTATGTAATTAATGCAAAATTTTTAGCTGCGTTGCTTGTAAGTACAACTCTATTTTTTGCATTAGGCTTTATTGTGATGGCACTAGGAATATTGATAATAGGTATTCCACCTACTTTTGAGGAATTTTTGCGAATTCTGTGCTTTTTATGTTTATGTGTTGCATACATTGGTTTTTGGTTAAATCTGGGGATCTTATTTTCAGTCCGATTTAAACAAGCAGCAACTTCAGCTTTATCGAGTATTGCAGTTTGGATTTTCTTTAGTGTCTTTTATAACATGATCATCGATTTTATCAGCAAAGGATATTTAAATCCTGAATCTATAACTAGCACAGACGAAGCTGTTACAAAGCAAGAGACTATTTTGAACTTAATGCGATTGTCACCAAACTACCTATTTTCGGAATCAACTACAACACTCCTTTCCCCATCCGTACGCAGTCTTGGACCACTAACGATGGAACAAACGGTGGGAGCAATTACAGGCCCATTGCCGTTTGGGCAAAGCCTCTTATTAATTTGGCCGCAATTAACGGGCCTAATTGCAGCAACTCTGATTTGCTTTGCAATTGCTTATGTTTTATTTATGCGTCAAGAGATTCGAACAAATTAAGGTAGAATTGAGGGGGGGGAACTAAAATAGCTTTCCCCACCCTATTCTTTATAAGGTTCAATATGAATATGAGCATATGTAATTCCATGTCTCTCTGCTAATAATTCTTCAATTCGTACGGTTATATCATGGCTTTCTGTTACATTTAGAAGTGGGTCAACTAAAATCGTTACCTCAATAAACTGTTGGTTACCATGAATACGTCCTTTAACATCTTCTACTTTTTTTACTTCAGGTGTTTTAGCTATACTCTTTTTAATTTTTCCAATCTCTTTTTCATCAAAACCATCTGTTAATGTGTGGCTAGAATCTTTAAATATATCCCAGGCCGTTTTACAAATGATGACTCCGACAAGAAATCCAGCCAGTGGATCTAACCAAAATAATCCAAACTGTGCTCCTATAATACCTATAAATGCACCAATACTGACTAGTGCATCAGACCTGTTATCCTGTGATGCAGCATAAATCGCACTGCTATTAATTTTTCGGCTTAAGTTCAGGTTGTACCGATAAACAGCAAACATAACAACAGCTGCCCCTAACGCAGTCCAAGCCGTTATCATATTTGGTTGTGCTGTTTGATGCTCAAATATCTTTTGAAACGTATCAATAATTACTTGTATCCCAATTGTCACCATGATGAACGATGCTAATAAGGAAGCAATCGTTTCTGCGCGATAATGTCCGTAATGATGATCTTCATCCGGCGGCTTTCTAGATATTTTTAAGCCGATCAGGATTGCAATTGATGCGATGACATCCGTTGCATTATTTAATCCGTCTGCGCGTAATGCTTCTGAATTACCTGTATAAGCAATGATTAATTTTGTAGCTGCAAGAAATAGGTAAGAAAAAATGCTGATCCAAGCACCCTTTTCACCTTGTTTTAAATTGTCACTGTGATTCATGGATTTTCCTCCAGGCTTGTATGATTATAACAGTCTACCAAAGTAGTATTGACTGAGTCTAGAGAAAAATTCAAGCATGAAGGAATAACAATTAACTTCTTGAAATTATGTTTCCATTGGTAAAACTTTCTGAGGAAGATAAGGTCATACTGTTAAAATTTTTTTAACTTTCCATTGCAATTATTCGCAAAATTTAGGATAATAGAGTAAAGGAGCAAAGGGGCGAGTTCCCATGAGAAAGGAAAAAGTTATTTTCCGTTATCATCCATACGATGGAAAGGTAATAAAAGCAAGAAGAGAAATTCCATATGATGTCAAACTAACGGCAAGGCTTGTATTGGATGAAATATGCTTTAATTGGAATAAAGCACAATTAGAAGCAAAATTGAATAGCTCCATTGAAGAAGGAAACAAAGAAAAATTTGAACAATTGCGTGAAGCGTATTTAGATTATATTTGGGAGTAAAAAAACAGCATCAATAATTAACGTGGCATTTTCCAAACTGCCTTCGTTACAGTTTATACAAGATAGTTAAAGCCTTGCCTTATTAGGTGAGGCTATTTTTAATCAAAAAAGGGGGACAAGATGATGAATTTAGATGCAGCAATAAGGGATAGACAGAATGGTATATTATTCTACATTTTATTATTTTCATTATTCCTAGGATTGGGTGCTGAAGTAATTGTTGGTGCGCCGCTGGAGAATATGCTAGCACTAGGTGTTGGTGGAGGATTTTGTGTACTGTTAATGGGATTGTTTCAGTATAAAAAAATATATGGTAATCTTATCCCATATATCGCTGTAATTGGATTAGCTGGAGTAGCATTCACAATAATTTTGAGCTCTGATTATGTAACAAACATGCTGTTTACGTTTTATGTCTTGGCTGTGGCAGCTGTTTCCTTATCACGCGCTGTGTTAATTACGGGTGGTGGACTAGGGTTAACCTTACTCACATATTTTGTTGTGACAAAAGGATCTATACTAGGTTTTGATGTAAGAGCAACTGCGATAACAATTGTCTTTTTTGTTTTAGTGTTTATTGTATTGTTTATCCAAGTGAAGGTAGCGCGAAACTTTTTAACTGATATGCAATTTGCATTGGCTGAAAGCAATCAAAAATCAGAGGAGCAAATGGAGCATGCACAATTTGTGCAATCCAGTGCCAAGGATGTACGGAAGCAAATGAATGCAATTGAAGCTGATAGTAATTTTAATGCACAAATAATGAAAGAAATGAGAGAGGGATTTTATGAAATAACGAAAGCTAGCCAGACTCAGTCCGAAACAACAACGACCATTTCTACTACTACAGAGGATACGGCTCAATTGGTAGGAAAAATGTTGAGATCATTTGAACGAAGTACGAAGGATGGGGAAGAGTTAGTGAAATTATCATCTGAAGGGCAAATATCGATGGAGCGACTATCGGAAACCATTACTGGGTTTCAGCAGTCTTTTGGGCAATTAACAGCTACGATGGAAAGTCTTGTAGATCGAATTCAAGAAAATAATCGATTTGCCGTGAAAATTCAAGATATCGCAGAGCAAACCAATTTATTAGCGCTTAATGCAAGTATTGAAGCAGCAAGAGCTGGAGAAGCAGGTAAAGGGTTTTCGGTTGTAGCAGCAGAAGTAAGAAAGCTCGCAGAAGTTTCACAGCATACGGCAAAACAAATAAGTGAAAATTTAGCATTGGTAGAGCAAGAAGCGCATGGAGCTCAAACAGAGGTAATCAATAATAACGAACAACTTGAAGTAAGTGCTAATCGTACAAAAGAGGCAAGGAGTAACTTTGGGAAAATCACAGATCAGTTAAACAACTTCATTACATACTTACAATACTTACAAAATCAAGCGACAGAAATTGATCAAGCTTCTGGGACAATTGACCGTTCAGTGGATGGCTTGGCTTCGGTAATCGAAGAGACAACGGCTACAATTGAAGAACTAGAAGCAATGGTGGATGAACAAGTAACACGAATAGGAAGTTTAGCGAAGGCAATTGAAAGCACAAACCAAGTGGCAGCAAGCTTAGAAAGTGTGTAAGTATATCATTTTTGAAATCGCTTACGTATAAGAAAAGACAATATTTACATTGGTTTCATCGTTATTTTACGTTCGTCTGGTAGAATGGCAGGGAGGAAGGGGTGTTGGTGAGAATGAATGAAAAAAAGAAAAAACAGCTTAGTTGGGCTTTATATGATTTTGGTAACTCAGCATTTGCGACAACGATAATGGCAGCAGTTCTACCAGTTTATTACTCAAGTGTGGCTGCTAAGGGGTTAGATGAAGGCTTAGCAACGAGCTATTGGGGCTATTCTAATTCCATCGCAGTACTCATCGTTGCTATTTTAGCACCCATATTAGGAGCGATTAGTGATTATTCTGCAGCGAAGAAGAAGTTTTTACGCTTTTTTGCGTTTATGGGGATCATTGCTAGTATCCTTTTAGCATTTGTTGGTGAAGGTCAATATATCTTTGCATCCGTTATATTTATCGTAGCTTCTATTGGATTTTCTGGTGCTAATATTTTTTATGACGCTTTTTTACCAGAAATAGCCGACGAAAGGGAAATGGATAAAGTTTCATCAAACGGATTTGCATTGGGTTATGTTGGTGGTGGACTATTATTACTCGTAAATGTACTGATGATCTTAAATCCTAGCTGGTTTGGTTTGCCAAACACTACTGTTGCAAGTCAAGTTTCTTTCGTTACAGTTGGAGTGTGGTGGTTCGTATTTTCAATTCCACTTCTTATCCATATTAAAGACGAAAAAAGGACTTCTACGAAGAGGGATAAGTCCTATATTAGAATTGGGTTCTCTAGAGTAGGAGCTACTTTTAAGGAGATAAGGCAATACAAGCAGTTATTAATTTTTTTGTTTGCTTTTTGGATGTACAATGATGGGATATCTACGATCATTCGAATGGCTACTATTTACGGAAGTGAGATTGGAATTGACCAGAATTCACTTATTGTTGCGCTGTTAATTACTCAATTTGTTGGAATTCCTTGCACTTTCTTTTTCGGTTGGTTAGCAACAAAAATTTCAGCAAAAAAAGCACTTATCCTATCCTTGTTCATTTATTTAGGGATCGTAATTTTAGGATACTTCATGTCCTCTGCTTTCCATTTCTATTTACTAGCAGTCTGTGTGGGGCTTGTACAAGGTGGTGCCCAATCGTTGAGTAGGTCCATTTTTGGAAAAATGATTCCAGAAGGTAAGCAAGGCGAATTTTACGGATTTTACGGAATCTCTTCCAAGTTTGCGGCTATTTTTGGACCGTTCTTTTTTGGACTAGTAGGGCAACTTACTGGAAATCCTCGATTAGGAATTTTGTCATTGGTATTCTTCTTTATCGTGGGTATACTTTTACTAACACGTGTTAATGTGGATAAAGGCATTGAAGATGCCAAAAGAATGTCTACTGTTCATCCGAAATAGAGCAAGGGGGGGTTGGCGATGAATATAAATAAGATTCGAAAAACATTATATAAAATCGCTCGAATATTGGGGGATGTTAACGCAGTTAAAAAAGGAAAAGTGGGAAAAAGAGTTGGGAGAAGAGTTGCAGGGAAAGCAACTGGAAAAGCATTACGAAAACTATTTAAATAACTTACTTTTTGAAAGAAGTCGGACAATTACAAAAAACCTGCAAAACAGCTTTGCAGGTTTTTTTACATGCTTAAACAATTGGATCACTATAACGGTTTTCTAGATGTAATTCTAATGGTTTCCCTGTATCGTATGAAATATCACCAATTAAATCATAAAGATGGTTTTCGGTAACGTTGTCATCATTCCAATAACTTAAGATAGAGGAAGTGATTTCAATGGCTTCAATTCGGCCTTGTTCATAAAGATCAATAAAGCTTTTTGTACTTGGCTCTTTTGTTGCTGGATGATACCAAGTATCCTTATTTATATTCAAGTAATCCTCTTGATCTTTTAATGGACGGTGAGAAAATGATGATATCATTGATTTTAACAATAAATTTTTCCACCCGTATGGATCAGCTAAGATTTTTAAAGCCAATTTCATATCCTGATACGCTTTATTGATGTCTGTTTCATCCAATTTAACATTGTTATAATGCCTCTTAATGGTTTTATCCAAAAGATGTACGATGTCATCATGTAAGGATGATCCTACATTAATTTCCTTATATACTGGTACTTTCCATGTTTTTAAGTTTTTATCTTTTTCCATCATGATCGTATCAATTATCACTTCTAGCTTTTGGTGTTTGTTCCCCTCGTATCCTGCACGGTAATGAATATATGGATGTGTGTTTCGATCAAGAATATGGTGCGTGACAAAACCGAATACATAGGCACGTACATGATCATTAAGTGACTTTGCTGCGGTAATTAAATCCAATAAAAACGATCCGCATTGTTCTTGGTGTAGCTTTAGTCCTACCTCCTGGACAGCATCCTCTTTTATCCACGGCCAAAAGTTATGGTAAAAGAATGGGTCAGGCCCTTGTGCTCCTAAATTCATGAACTTTTCGTTAGCTGGGAATGGATTTGGCTTTCCGATGGAGTCTACTACATCTTCGCAAAAAAGCATATGTGTCCATATATTAGGCATTAAAATCCCCCTTATAAAAGCGAGTTTGTATATCACAAAGACATATGCTTTTATGAAAACAAAATTCGTTTATTACATTTCTATATCTAGTATAAAACAAAAAAGAGATGAATTGGTGGGAAAAGTAAAGACAATTTTGTGTCTATATGATTGTATTTGGTTGCGAAAAAATCTTATTCTACAAAAATTATTGTGTGAAGAATAAGTTATTCCTGGACAACAATAGAAAAATTCCCTTCTCTTAAACAGAAAAGGATTAAATATTATTAAAAATTTGGTACAATAGGATAGGGATTAAAATAGTAAAGACACTTGGGAGGAATACATATGGACTATCGTATAGAACGAGATACATTAGGTGAAGTTAAAGTTCCCGCTGAAAAAGCTTGGGGAGCACAGACACAGCGAAGTAAACAGAACTTTCCAATTGGTAACGAGAAAATGCCTAGCGAAATTATAAAAGCGTTTGCAATTTTGAAAAAGAGTGCAGCAAAAGCTAATAGTGATTTAGGTTTATTGGAGCCAAAGAAAGCAGAAGCCATTGCATATGCTGCAACACAAATAATTAATGATCAATTAGAAGACCATTTTCCATTAGTTGTATGGCAAACAGGAAGTGGAACACAATCGAATATGAATGTAAACGAGGTTATTGCATTTGTTGGAAATGAATGGTTAGAGGAACAAGGAAGTGATCTTATATTACATCCAAATGATGATGTGAACAAATCACAAAGTTCGAATGACACCTATCCAACGGCAATGCATATTGCTACAGCATTAAAATTAGAAGATGTTGTACTGCCAGCACTTCGCACGCTGAAAAATACATTTAAAGGAAAAATGGATAAATTCCAAGACATTGTAAAAATTGGACGTACTCACTTACAAGATGCAACTCCACTTACCCTTGGTCAAGAAATTAGTGGTTGGCACCGTATGCTTGAAAAATCGGAGAATATGATTCGTGAAAGCCTTCAATACCTAAAGGAACTAGCAATTGGTGGCACGGCAGTAGGAACAGGCTTAAATGCACATCCTGAGTTTTCTGAACGCGTATGTAAGGCGATTAATGAACATACGGGTAAAGATTTTGTATCTGCACCAAATAAATTTCATGCATTAACTGCTCATGATGAGTCCGTATACGCACATGGTGCATTAAAAGCGTTAGCTGCTGATTTAATGAAGATTGCAAATGACGTTCGTTGGTTAGCTAGTGGCCCACGTTGTGGAATTGGAGAAATCACGATACCTGCTAATGAACCAGGTAGCTCGATCATGCCAGGGAAAGTAAACCCTACGCAAAGTGAAGCAGTAACAATGGTTGCTGCGCAAGTGATGGGGAATGATGCAACGATTGGTTTTGCTGCCAGTCAAGGTAATTTTGAATTAAATGTATTTAAACCAGTAATTGCATACAACTTCCTACAATCTAGTCAATTATTAGCGGATAGTATGCTATCTTTTGATGAGCGTTGTGCTCAGGGAATCGAACCAAACCATGAACAAATCGAAAAATATTTAAATGATTCTTTAATGCTTGTAACTGCATTAAATCCTCATATCGGTTATGAGAATGCAGCTAAAATAGCGAAAAAAGCATTTAATGATAATGCTACTTTAAAAGAAACTGCAGTCGCGTTAGGACTTTTAACAGAAGAAGAGTTCGATAAATATGTGAATCCAAAAGAGATGACATATCCGAAATAAACAGAGAAGACCCCGCTTTGCCTAGCAAAAGCGGGGTTTTCATTCTTATTAATTATCCACTCCTGTACACTTCTTTAAAATTGTAGAAAAACATGAACAAATTACCAACAAATATTTGTGATAAGATTTGCAGATCTGCTCACAATAGTTAGTACAGGAGGTGATAAACATGGCTAACAACAACAGTTCAAATCAATTAGTTGTACCTGGCGCTCAACAAGCTCTTGACCAAATGAAATATGAAATCGCTACTGAATTTGGTGTTAACTTAGGAGCTGACACAACTTCTCGTGCTAACGGTTCAGTTGGTGGAGAAATCACGAAGCGTCTAGTACAAACTGCTCAACAACAACTAAATGGACAACAAACTCAATAACCATGGCCTCTAGGGGATAAACCCTGATGAAAAGGGAAAGTCGTTAAAGACTTTCCCTTTTTCTTATGGTAGGAAACGAACGGTTTGTTTTCTGATAGATGGTGTAAGTTACTAGTAGCCAAATAACTCGTGTAAAGCTAATCTCTACGCATAAGGAAAAAGGACTTCAAATACCTGACATCTTAGCCTATTCAACTTTCGTGTCTAATGAATTAGTGGTAGTATTTACTAATCCTTTGAAAAAAATTCCATGAAACGATAAATCATTCAATGTTTTTAAATTAAAAATATTAATAAATGAATGAAATACGGATAAAATTAAGAAAACTTTCATCCATAACAAAAAACCGAATGAATTCAGATTCACGAAAAATTGAATTCATCCGGTCTTCCTTGAATTAGTACTTTGTTGTTCTAGCTGTCTTTATGAATTAGCGAATACGAAGCTCAGATTCAGCATCAAAGAAGTGGCATTTATTCATATCAAATGCTAAATCAATTTTGTCTCCGCCTTTAATATCCGAACGGGAGTCAACACGTGCAATAAAGTCTTGCTCATTAACTTTCGAATAAAGGAATGATTCTGCACCCATTAATTCAGCAACATCGATTTGTGCTGTGATTTTCGTTTCTGGAGTTGATTCAATAAACACTGGCTCATCATGGATATCCTCCGGACGAATTCCAAGAATTACTTCCTTATTCACATATCCATTTTCACGAAGTGTTTTTAACTTACCTTCAGGAACTTTTATTTTAACATTTTCCATTTCGAAATGCGTTTCGGTTAGCTTACCATTAAAGAAGTTCATAGATGGAGAACCGATAAACCCTCCTACGAAAACATTCTCTGGAAGATCATAAACATCCTTTGGCGCTCCAACTTGTTGAATAATACCATCCTTCATAACAACAAGACGAGTAGCCATTGTCATTGCTTCTGTTTGGTCATGCGTTACATAAATCGTAGTTGTTTGTAGACGCTGGTGGAGCTTTTGGATTTCTGCACGCATTTGTACACGTAGTTTCGCATCCAAGTTTGATAAAGGCTCATCCATCAAGAATACTTTCGCATCTCGTACAATTGCACGTCCAAGAGCAACACGTTGACGTTGTCCACCTGAAAGGGCTTTCGGTTTACGGTCTAAGTATGCTTCTAATCCTAAAATTTTCGCAGCATTTTGCACACGTTTATCAATTTCGTCTTTTTTAAATTTACGTAGCTTTAAGCCAAATGCCATGTTATCGTATACATTCATATGTGGATAAAGTGCATAGTTTTGGAATACCATTGCAATGTCACGGTCTTTAGGTGCAACATCATTCATCTTTTTATCATCAATGAATAATCCGCCATCTGTAATTTCCTCTAGTCCTGCAATCATTCGTAGTGTTGTTGACTTTCCGCAACCAGATGGTCCAACAAATACGATAAATTCTTTATCTTGGATGTGAAGATTAAAGTCGTCCACTGCAATTACATCTTTATCATACTGTTTCTGAATATGTTCTAATCGTAATTCTGCCATTATTAATTCCTCCAATTTTGAAAGCGTTTTACTATAATTAGTATATCCACATCTAGAAGCTTGGTAAATAGCAAAGATGCACAAAGAAGTTTTAACTCTTTGTGCATCTTTACAAGTCTTCCTATTACTTCTGATTTGCTAATAGAGCTAGGTATACTGGCAAGGCTTGATGAAAGTCTCTTACATCAATACCAGTATTCTCATTAAATTTATCTAATCGGTATTGGAGGCTGTTGCGATGCATATATAACTTTTTAGCTGCAACAGATATATTTAAATTGCTTTCTAAAAACACCTCAATCGTCTGTATTAGTTCTTGATCATCGGCGAATCCTTTCAAAACGATACTTGATATATCCTGCTTTGTAGAGGTACTCGTTTGGTCGATGAGAAGATGTGGAATAGCTTCGACATAAGAAATAACATTTCTTTCCGTGTAGGAAAAAGCTATTCTAGCACTATGGATAATGTATTGATAATGTTTTTGAACTGATTGTAAATCGGCTTGGAATGGTCCGACTAGAAATTTAATCTTTACATATAGATCACTCATTAATATATCGATAATCTGTTTATAAGATATTGCTTCATTACTTTCATCTTCAACAATAATTCCTTCTTGTTGATTTTCCCATAAGATCGATATATCTGTAGGGAATAATTCTGTAATTGCTTCTTTAAATGATATGGGGTCAATTTGATTACTAGGAATAGAAAAGTAAACAAACCGAAACCTGTTTAGAGAATCCTCTTGTTTGGCTGAGTGGTGATGAATCCGCTTTTGCCACAACTTTTCTTTCTCGGTAGGAACGGGAAAGTTATGGTTGTAAGGCTCTAAGAATGTATGAAGTAACTGCTTATCTTTTACAGATAATTCACGTTTAAGAATTCCAATTAATTCTTTTTTTTCACTAAGGTACCACTCGTACTCTGGGTCGATTTTATGTTCCATTGTATTGTATGTAATTAATGATGGGAAAATTTTTTTTAATTGGTCAATCATATGTAAGAATCCTCTTTTCCTCTAGACCTTAATTTAATTATAGCAGTGTTCGATTAGGTAAAAAAATATTTTTGTGTTTTTGAGAAATTAACGAATCGCTATACATGAATCCGTTCGTTTGTTACACTTAGTCAAGGTTATAAATGGAGAAAAGCTGCATTGTTTTAGAAAGGTTTTTCTAGTAAATAATCTATATTACATAGTAAACTTTGGCATTTACCATAATGACTTAGCAAATGGCAAGTTTACGATAAAAAATTTAAGGAGGCTATATCATGCCAAATATTTATGATAGTGCATATGACCTAGAGAAAGCAATTCGTGAAAGTGAAGAATTTAAAGGATTAAAATCGGCTTTTGAAGCGGTAATGAATGATCCTTCGGCAAAGCAAATGTTTGAGAATTTCCGTGATACGCAAATGCAGTTACAGGAAAAACAAATGCAAGGACAAGAAATTACAGAGGAAGAAGTAGAGAAAGCTCGTAGTGTTGTTGAATTGGTGCAGCAACATGAGGATATTTCTAAATTAATGGAAGAAGAGCAACGCTTAAACATGATGATTAATGAAATTAGCCAAATCATTACCAAACCACTAGAAGAGCTTTATGGTTCTCAAGAGGAAGCAGCAGAATAAAGCCAAACGCGAGAAAACCCACAATTAATTTGTGGGTTTTTTTATTATTTTGTTAGTAATGTACAATTCAATTACAAAACACATCTTACCAAATTTTAAAGCATTTAATTTTCAACGTGAAAATAAAGGAATTTTACAAAAAATAGCGAATTAAATAGTAAAAGAGAGGGGAATGAACTCATGACAACCGTACAATTTGAAAGTGAAGATGGAATCTCATATATTCGATTAAATCGACCAGAACGCTACAATGCCTTAGACAAAAAAATGCTAGAGGATTTATTAGAGGTCATTGAAAAAGTTGAAAATAACCATGATCGAATCGTAATTTTGTCTGGAAATGGAAATGCATTTTGTGCTGGTGGGGATATCAGTATGATGAAAGAATTCAGTAACCAGGATGTATTTGGGGAGATTATGGATACAATTGGGTTGATTGTACGAAAACTATACGTATTGAATAAAATTGTTATTTCAGCTGTTCAAGGATCTGCTGCTGGTTTGGGACTGAGTCTAGCTCTAACAGCAGATTATGTTATCGGCCAAAATGAATCTAAGTTTGGAATGCTATTTCTTGGTGTTGGATTGGCACCAGATGGTGGAGGGCATTTTTGGTTAGAACAGCGTTTAGGTGCTCAACGTGCGAAACAGTTTATTTGGGGAATGAAGCAAGTGCAAGGTCAAGTAGCAAAAAGTATGGGACTTGTTGATATACTTACAAATAAGAGTGTCGTAGAAGAAGCAACTAGACTTGGTCAAAAATTACTTACGACTCCAACTATTGCTATGTTGAAAACAAAGCAAATGTATCATTCCAAAAATGTAAATACATTAGACTTTTACTTAAAAGAGGAAAAAAATCGCAATGGGACTTACGAAATACAGCAGATCATAAGGAAGGAGTTCATGCGTTTCTCGAAAAAAGAACTCCACAATTTACAGGAGAATAGATGAGAAGGAATTTTTTCTGGTCTTATTAAGAAAACGGAAGATAAAATTAGAGAACAATGGCTAGTATGGGCCAAAAGTTTTTATGAAAACGAAATGCGATACTGCCAGAAGTATCGCATTTTTATTGAATATTAAATTCCACAAAATTATCTCTTTGCCTAGTTGTTGGTTCATTTTGGCTGAAGACGAGTTTTATCAAGCTCCAAAATTAACATGAAAACTTTTGTACGGAAATTAGGCAGTCCCAGTTCGCGAATAAGTGGACTTGTGCAACTAACGATGAAATAATACTAATTTTGCTTCGGGTGATACACAGCGATGTGTATGCTCATTGTATCCACTTTCCGATAACTTTGCTGTTCCTACCTCTTTTGCCTCCTGATCATTAGCCGCGGTGAACGATTCGTCCATTAATTTTCCACCTGATTTATCAAAAACCGTTAATACGTATGTTCGTGTCATACGATGCCCTCCTTGACGTTATTCTTCTATAACACTATTCGATAGAAAAGGGAAAAATCCTTCTTTTTAAAAGTACTGAAATGATGTACTTATTATTATTAAAAAAAATAGTTTTGTAAAGTCAACTTGACACGAGTGAAATTGTCATGTAAGCTTTACGTAAAGTTAACTTTACTATAAAAGTGGGAGATCATATGAAAACGTTCATTCGAGAAAAGCGTAATGAAAAAAATATGACACAGGAAGAATTATCAAAGGTATTAAAGGTTTCTAGACAAACGATTATTTCCCTAGAAAAAGGAAAATACAAACCATCTTTAATTCTTGCACATAAGCTCGCGCAACTTTTTGATTGTTCCATAGAAGACTTATTTATATTTGAGGGGGACGAAAATCTTGAGTGAGGATTTCTTACAAAACCCAAGTGTCATACTCATTTTACTTGGTAATTATGTATTTTTAATTACCCTGTTTTTTATCCAGCGCAGAATCGGAAAGAAAAACCATCGATATGATGAACGGTATTATCAAGTTAACAATCAAGCAAAAGGGAAAACGTGGGATGTTATGTTAGTTGTTATGTTAATAGCTTGGCCAATTGTCATTATGTTTGATGGGATATCGTTTAGCTTTTTCTTGCTAACTATATTATATATACTTCACTGCATGATTTTTGCAATAGCTAGTGCTTATTATAATTCCAATGAATGAAGGGGGAACTACCATGACGTTAATGCTTAGAAATGTAACGAAAAAATTTGGCCCAAATTTAGCGGTAGATCGTTTATCGCTAGAAATTCCTGAAAGCGAAATGTTTGGGTTTTTAGGAGGAAATGGAGCAGGTAAAACTACAACATTTCGGATGATTCTGGGTCTTTTGGATCGTACGGATGGGGAAATTTCTTGGAACGGGGAGAAGATTAATTATGATAAAAGTCATTTAATTGGCTACCTACCAGAAGAAAGAGGTCTTTATCCGAAACTAAAAGTAAGAGATCAGCTAGTCTATTTAGGAAAATTACGAGGAATGGAAAAGCAAGATATTCTAACAGAAATTGAATACTGGTTGGACCGATTTAAAGTTCCAGAATATATGAATAAGCGAGTAGAAGAATTATCCAAAGGGAACCAGCAAAAGATTCAATTTATTTCCGCTGTTATTCATAAGCCGAAATTACTCATATTAGATGAGCCTTTTTCCGGGTTAGATCCGATCAATGTAGAAATGTTAAAGGAAGCAGTCGTAGATTTAAAAAATCAAGGTACCTCCATTGTCTTTTCTTCTCATCGAATGGAACATGTAGAAGAATTATGCGAGCATCTGTGTATTTTGCATAAAGGTAAACAAGTTGTTCAAGGTTCTTTGCGTGATATTAAGCGATCCTTTGGGAAAAAGAATTTAATCGTACATGCAGATATGCCATTAGAATTTTTACAAGATATTACTGGTGTAGTTCGATTTAAAAAGATTTCTGAAGGCTGTGAATTACAAATTGAAAATGAAGATGTATCCCAAAAGGTTTTTTCATCTTTACAGAATAAAGGTTTTGTTCGAAAATTTGATCTCGAAGAACCATCGTTAAATGATATTTTCATTGAGAAAGTAGGTGCGGCATATGAATAAGTTTTGGATTATTTTAGCGCATACGTATATGACAAGATTAAAAACAAAATCGTTTTATATAAGTACGGCAATAATATTGTTATTTATAGTTGGTATGGCTAACTTTCAAACAATTGTTGATACCTTTTCCGGTGAAGACAAAAATCAAATTGCAGTAATCGATGAATCTGGTGAATTGTTTGAAGCATTACAAGCAAATGTCTCAAGCACAAATGATGATATAGAGCTGGTTGCTGTTGAAGAATCAGAAGAGAATGTGAAGGAAGATGTACAAGATGATGTCTATCAAGCTCTTATGGTGCTAGAAATAAATGAAGAACAGTTACCTGAAGCAACATACTATTCCAATAATATTACAGAATCATCTACACTAACGGTCTTGGAACAACAACTACAACAAGTAAAGGTTGCTTTGGCTACAACAGCAGCAGGTATTGATCAGGAAACGATAACCGATATATATAGTCCTGTGACATTTCAAAAAATCGCACTTGATGAAAGTGCAAAAACAGATGAAGAGCTAAGTCAGGCACGTGGGATTGTATATGTTATGTTATTTGTGCTATACATTGCTGTACTAATGTATGGAACAATGATAGCGACAGATGTAGCTACTGAGAAATCTTCACGTGTGATGGAGATCTTAGTTTCGAGTGCTTCTCCAGTTACACATATGTTTGCTAAAATTTCCGGTATTGCCTTACTAGGCCTTACGCAAATCATTTTATTTGTAGTTGTTGGTTATAGTGTCATACAGGCGAAGCAAGAGGAATTAACGGGAGGGATATTTGAATACTTTGGGCTCCAGGATACGTCTCTATCGGTTTATATTTATGGCGTCATTTTCTTCCTTTTAGGGTATCTATTATATGCGACATTGGCTGCAATGCTAGGTTCCTTAGTAAGTAGGGTAGAAGATGTTAATCAGTTAATTACACCAATGACATTATTAGTTGTTGCTGCTTTTCTACTAGCTATGTTTGGTTTAAATATGCCGGAATCTACGATAGTTACCGTAACGTCATTTATTCCGTTTTTTACACCAATGTTAATGTTCTTACGCGTAGGTATGCTAGATATTGCTTTTTGGGAAGTTGCAATTTCCTTAGGGCTTTTAATAGGAACGATTATAATATTGGCATTAATAGGAGCACGCGTGTATAAAGGTGGCGTATTAATGTATGGTCGTTCAAGCTCTTTAAAAGACATGAAAAAAGCAATCGAGCTAACGAAAAAAGAAAAATAATAGGCTGAGACCAATGTGTTAGCCTGCTGATATCCGAACGATAATTTGATCATTTCCTAATTGGAAAATGGATTAAATACGTTCGGATTTTTCTTTTGAGATGTATTCGGATTTTCTGCTGAGTTTGAATGTAATGCGACGCAACTTATATAATTTGCTCATCCACTCATATTCAAAGTAGTGTAAGAATACCGCTACGATAGAATACTCCGCTTTCCGTGGGCACGGCCTCAGCTTCCTTGAAAATAAAAACCAATTTTCTGCGTGCGATGTATTGCTGACGAAGCCTTCCTTGTCCTCAGAAGCAAAAAACGCTTCTTCCGGGATCTTCGGACTCGTGCTGTTCCCACAGTCTACGTATTCTGTCTCCGCTGGTGTTGTGATCTTGATCTTCACAGAAATATAACTCTTTTTTAAACCAGTGTTTCATGACAATTGAGTTGAAGTACAAAAAAACTGCAACCATACTAGCGTAGGAAATACATGGAGACTCCTGCGGGAAAGCGAAGACGTTGAGACCCCACAGGGATAAGGAACAAAGGCTAGGATCGCCACGTCCTGTGGCAACGCCTTCGTGACCAACATCCTGTTGGCCCGCGAGCGAGGAGGCTCAGCGCGAGCCCGCGGAAAGCGTAATGTATTTCCGTAGCGGTGATAATAATATCCCAAATTCTTTTAGAATTTGTTACGTCGCATAATAGATCAACTGTGAATGAAGATGCAATTGCCAGTATCGTAATTTCAAACACTTCCTATTTGTCTTACAAGTTAATGAATTGTTTTAGTGGTGATCCAAGCACAGATAACCTATATTGTAACGAACGTGCATTCGGTTTTGGTTTTTGGTAGAATAGCTATATCAGAAAGTAATTGGAGTGACGGTTTATGGCAAAAGAAGTGTCATTTATTCATGCAGCTGACCTACATTTAGACAGTCCTTTTAAGGGACTCGCCAACCTTCCAGAGCGTGTTTTTCAAGATGTGCGTAACAGTACATTTTCAGCACTAGACAAGTTGGTAATAGAAGCCATTCAAAAGCAGGTTGATTTTGTTCTTCTAGTAGGAGATCTATTTGATCACGAAGTCCAAAGTTTAAAGGCACAGGTTAAATTACGAGATGCTTTTCAACAATTAGAAGCGCATGATATTAAGGTTTATCTTTCATATGGTAATCACGATTATATAAAAGGGAATAGACACCCAATAATGTACCCACCAAATGTGTTTATTTTTCCAAGTGAAGAAGTCCAGCAGTTTACATATGGAAGAGATGGAGAGGAGCTTGCAAAGATATACGGTTTCAGCTATGAAAACCGTGCTGTTACGGACAGGAAAGTTCCTCAATATAAGGTGATGAATTCTGAAATTCCGTTTCATATCGCAATGCTTCATGGAAGTATAGAAAATGATACTGAGCATGATAACTATGCACCATTTCAACGAAGTGATTTCGACCATGAACCCTTTTCTTATTGGGCATTAGGACATATTCATCAACGGCAGGTAATTAAAGATGACCCACCGGTAGTTTATCCAGGGAATATACAAGGACGTAGCCGAAAAGAGGCAGGGAAAAAGGGATGTTACTATGTAAAGCTGTCGGAATTGGGACATACGATGGAATTCATTCCACTACAATCTATCGAGTTTTGTTCCATAGTAGTAGATGCATTTGAGTGTGAGGAAATACATGAGTTAGAAGGTGTGATCCGTAGTTGTTTAAAACAGGAATTTCACCAAACGGAGATTCCACAACTAATTCATCTTACAATAAAAAGCAAGGCTGATAAACTGCTAGAATGGAAGAAAGGAAATCGTTTAGCAGATTTAATAGAAATCATTAATGAAAAAATAATAGAGTCACCCAATTGGAGGTATATTTATCGCTATCGCGTAAAAACATCGGATAAAGCTGCTTTGCAATCACATGAAGGGGAATATTTTATCGGAGAGTTAGCGGAGCGAACTAGAAATGCTGGTATTCTACCTTACTTAGATGAATTATTCCAACATAAAGAAGCAAGGAAACATATTGAATTTCTTGCAGACGAAGAAATAGAAGAAATTAAAAATGAAGCATATGAGTTATTAATTCATGAGCTTTTAGAGAAATGAGGTGAATGCATTGAAGATTTTACATGGTCGTATCGATGGTTTTGCGAAATGGGTAGATTATGATTTTGATTTATCGAAGCAAAACTTCATGGTTTTATATGGCGAAAATGAAGCGGGGAAATCATCCTTATACCAATTTATATTGTTTATGCTTTTCGGCTTGCCTCCAAAGAAGCGAGCTTATTATCGTCCGAAAACAAGTAGTAAAATGGGAGGAAGGTTAACGGTTTCAGATCCTCAATATGGTGAATTCACAATAGAACGAATGGATGAAAACAGAAATGGTGCTGCAGTCTGTTTTACGAACGATGGAGAAGAACATGGAGAAGATTGGCTTCAAGAACGACTGGGTGGGATGTCAAGGGAAGCTTATCACGGTATATTCTCATTTTCCTCTCAAGATTTAGCGACAATTCAAACCATGAAAGCAGAAGACATGGGAGAAGTGTTATTAGGAATTGGTTTAAGTGGGGCTACTCATATTCACTCCATTGAAAAGCAATTAGACTCCCAACTAACTGGATTATTTAAGCCATATGGAAAGAAGCCAGCAATTAATCAGCAAATTAGGAGCTTAGAAAGTCAGCAGAGGACGTTAAAACAGTTAAAAGAAGATGAAGCTACGTATCGTCAAAAGAAAACAAGACAACAAGAATTAAATGGTTTAATCGAAGACCTGTTACAAAGAATGAAAAAAAGCAAAGAATCGGTCATTCATCTAGAAAAAAAGCGACAGGCGATCCCATCTGTATATGAATATCATAAATATGTGACCCAGCTGTCCACCCTTTCGGAACACATCTCTTTTCCAGAGGATGGTATAGAGAGGCATCATGCATTAAAAGAAAAAATAATTCCACTACAAAGTGAAATGTCTATCTTAAAGCTAAACGAAGATAAACACCGGGAGCAACTACAAAAACTAGAAGAATCACTAAACGCAAAACAATACGTTGTAGAAGCAAGTGATATTTTACGGGATTTTGATACATACAAAGAAATAAATAATGAACGTAACCGATTGAAAGTTGAAATAAACCGAAAAGAGGACCAAATTGTTTCATCATTAGCAGAATTGAATTTGGAACTATCACCAACGGAAATAGAAGAATTGAAGCTGCCATTCCATTTGGAAAAGATTTGGAATGAGTTAAAACAAGAGCAACAAAAACTCATGCTAGAAGATGAGCAAATTCATGAAGAGAAACAATTACTATTGAATAAACAATCATTTATAGAAACTGAGTACCATGATTTAGAAAAACAACTCTTGGACAGAGAGTATGAACAATCTCTTCGAAAAAAAATCAATGATTATAAGGAGCATCAATTACTCGAAAGGTTGCAACAGGAAGATCAAAAAAAACTAGAAAACTGGACGAAAACGAAACAAAGAACCAAACGAAGAACGATAACCCTTTTACTAGGATCTCTCTTCTTTACAGGAATAGTTGCTGTGATGGGTATCTTAATGGATTCTTTTATCTTTTTAAATTTAGCTGTTCTCCTTGCCCTATTTGGAGTTGGCCAATGGGTCTTAGGGAAACAATCAATCGTGAAATTAGAAAAATTCGTATTAGAGACGAACCGGATTTCCTCGAATGAAGATCTAACAGAAAGTGAAATAGGGGAAGCTAATCGACTATTATCAATGGATGAGGAGATACGAAAAGAATGTAGCGCCCTCAAAGAACAACTAAAGTCAATCGATTTACAGTTTATTCAACTCGATGAAAAGCAAACGGTAAAAAGTGAGAAAGAGAAACGGTTATCGGAGAAAATTCAGGAACAAAAAAGACATTATCCATTTTTACAGCAAATGGATGTATCCTATTGGTCTGATATTTTTCATGCGGTGAAAAAGCTGGTTGCCTTACATCAAGAAAAAGGAACACTTGAAAAATCGTATCAGATAGCTAGTAGCAGGGCGGATCAATATGCAACAAAGGTGAAGGATTTTCTCCAAACGATAAACGTGAGCCAGTTTCCGAGTTCTGTTGAAATGCAGGTACAAATCATTCAAGAAGAACTTGATCGAGTTCACGAAATGGAACGTTCTCTAAAGCATGTGAAGAAATCTTTGGAAGAGAATATAGATCAGCAAGAAAATATACAGAAAAAAATAGCTGCATATAATAATGAAATGAACGCCTTATATAAAACCGCAAAGGTAAGTAGTGAGGAAGCGTACTATAAGCAAGGGAATCAGTTGAAACAAAAAGAAGAATTGGAAGCGGCTTGTGAAAAAATTGTGTCACAATATACTTCTATTTTTTCTTCAGAAGAATGGGAACTTATGGTTGATGAAAAGCCAACCCAAAGCCAAATTGAGGCAGAAATAGAGCAAACCGAAGAAACAGTTTCCGAAATGGAAAACCAGTTACAAGCTTGGAGACAGGATCTAGCGGATTTAAATACAGATCTAAAGAAAATGGAATCTTCGGAGGGTTATTCGAAAATAGTACACCAATACGAAAATGAGAAAGAGCATCTGAAGGAAATGGCAAGAGAATGGGCAGTTTATAAAGTTGCAAAAGAGTTACTTATGGATACAAAGCGTTCGTATCGTAATACGTATTTATCAAAAATTATTGAGCAAACTGCGTTTTACTTTGAAAAAATAACTGATGGGAATTATACTAATGTTTATCCACCAACCGATGAAAAATTATTTTTAGTAGAGAATAAAGACAAGATCCGATATACTGTAAATGAATTATCTCAAGGGACAATGGATCAACTATATGTTTCGCTAAGGTTAGCAATTGGTGAGATTATGTCGCAAAAAAATCACCTACCTTTTGTAATGGATGATGCATTTGTTCATTTTGATTCCATACGAACAGAACGTGTCATGGAAATTCTTGCGATCATTGCTGAAACTAGACAAGTGATTTTATTTTCCTGTAAAAAAGAAATAAGGGAATCAACTTTTCCGAATTTAATCTTATTATAAAATTCGGTTCCATAAATGGAAAATAAGTGATAAACTGTTTTCAGATAAAAAAAGCTAAGGTATGATAGGAATTATTGTAAACGGAGGGACTGCCATGCCCGAAGAGAATTATGAAAAAGATTGGGACAAGTACGAACAAACAATTGAACAATTTGTTCAAGTAATTGCTAAAAATATGAACTTATATGGGATTACCTCTTCAGTAGGTAGATTATATGGAACGCTATTTTTTTCAGAAGAGCCAATGACTTTAGATGATATGCGTGATGCTTTAGAAATGAGCAAGACAAGTATGTCTACAGGTGTACGCACACTAGCTGATATGAAAATGGTTGAACCGACATTTAAAAGAGGAATCCGTAAAGACTTGTATCAATCTGAGGAAGATTGGTATAAATCATTTACTTCTTTATTTGGAAATCGTTGGCGAAAGCATACCGAATCTAATATTGAGGAAGCAAATGAAGCGATTGAAGAATTAGAAAAAATTTATCAAAATACCGATAGTCTGGAACTAAAAAATAAAATTGAAGCGGATATTGAAAGATTGGATTACGCGAAGAATTATTATCATTGGTTGATGAAATTTATAAGGGTTGTGGAATCCGGAGAAATTTTTAAATACATACCAAAAAATGAAAAATAAATGAAGCGATCAGAGATTGGCAAGATAAATTAGGCATGAAATTATGGAGCCTATTTACTGTCAGTCTCTTTTTCAATAAGAGGGGGAACAGCAGTGAAGAAGGGATTACGCACCCATCAGATTGGGGATTCATTTGAAGATTTTGTACTTATTAAAGAAGCGAATAGGGGAGTTACTAGTACGGGAAAGCCCTTTTTAACGCTAATTTTACGAGATGCTACCGGAGAAATCGAAGCGAAACTATGGGATGTAACGAAAGAAGATGAAGAGCTATTTGTTGCGGAACAAATCATACGGATTACTGGGGAAATCAATCAATTTCGTGGCAAAGCGCAAATGAAGATTACTTCGATACGTCCAGCCCAACCAACAGATGGTGTTCATGTATCTGACTTTATTGAAAAAGCACCCGTAGAGCGTGATGTTTTAGCAGAGAAACTAACAGAAGCGATATTTGAAATGAAAAATCCAGTATTACAACGGATGGTTCGTGCCTTTATAAAAAAATATCAGGAGCCGCTTTTAACGTATCCTGCAGCTTCTAAAAATCATCATGAATATGTATCTGGACTTGCCCATCACATTGTAAGCATGATCGGCTTAGCAAGAGAGATTTCGAAGCTGTATCCACAAGTAAACCGAGACTTGCTATACGCAGGAATTATCCTTCACGATTTAGGTAAGTTAAAGGAATTATCAGGCGTTGTTTCTACCTCCTATACAATGGAAGGGAAGCTTCTAGGCCATATTCCAATGATGGTTGAAGAGATTGGACATATGGCGAAGGAATTACAAATTGAAGGGGAAGAAGTGCTTATTCTACAACACCTTGTTCTTTCCCACCATGGTAAGGCAGAATGGGGAAGTCCAAAACCCCCTATGGTTCGAGAGGCAGAATTGCTTCATCTCATTGATTTGATCGATGCGAAAATGAATATGCTGAATCGCTCACTTGAAAATGTAAAACCAGGAGAATTTACGGAACGTCTATTTGCAATGGATAATCGCTCGTTCTATAAGCCCTTGTTTGAAGAAGAATAACAATCTACAGTAATGATTTGTCCTACTTGTTCATATATATGTGGTAGACGTGTTGGACAAGGAGGTAATAGAATGATTTTTGGTGTTCCTTGGTGGGTCTTTATGATGGTCTTGTTTATTTTCCTGAGTGGGTATATGGCTTTTCGCGCGATGCGAGCAGAAAAGGAACTGGAAAAGCAATATATTGAGCGAGAAGGTAAAGTATACATGGACCGAATTGAAGAAGATAGGCTAAGAAGATTACAACAAGATCATGAACAGACACAGCAAGCATCTAATTAAGAAAAGGCTATCCTTAAAGAGGGAAAACCCTCTATAAAGGATAGCCTTTCTTGTTTATACTTAACCTTGTGCACTTGCCTCTTGTACGTCAAAGATGTTTTCAAATTCTTCAATTTTAACATCAATATTGGCGTCTTCAATTAGTTTATTAATTTTCTCTTGGAATGCAGTTTGGTCAACCTTTGAATAAGATAACTCAAGACGAATATCTTCTTTCATGTCTTCTAAGGATGCGAAGTCCTCTTTGTCACGCTTGTCCGTTACCTTAATAACGTGGTAACCAAATTGAGATTGTACAGGTTCACTGATATCTCCTACTTCTAGGGCGTATGCAGTCTCTTCAAATTCTGGAACCATTTCACCTGAAGAGAAGTACCCTACGCTCCCGCCTTCTTCAGCAGATCCTTCATCAGTAGAGTATTCTTGCGCAAGTTCTGCGAAGTCAGCTCCTTCGTCTAGTTGACTTTTAATATCGTTTGCTGTTTCTTCATCTTCAACTAAAATATGGCTTGCTTCCACTTCCGTTTTCATGCGATTGTATTCTTCTTCAATTTCTTCATCACTAACTTCTACATCTTCAAATGCCATTTTTTCTTGAAGTAACATTTGATACGTTTGATCACGGAATTCTTCTTCATTCTGTAACCCCTGTTGGTTTAAGTACATTTCAAAGTTATCGCCTTGTTGGTCTTTCGTTTGTTGTACTCTTGCATCTACTTCATCGTCCGTTACTTCATAGTTATTTTCAAGTACTTGAAGAATAACCATCTCATAAAGTAACCCTTCACCAACACGATCTTTTAATTCATTATAGAATTCTTCTTTAGTTATTTCTCCAACTTCTGATTCTACAACTACTTCTGGATCTTCTGAATTACAAGCAGCTAATGTGAAGACACTTGCTGTAATTGTTGCTGCAATTGCTAGTTTTTTCATGCATGACACTCCTAATCATTTTCTTATAAAAGTTTTGTCCTAATAAGTAATATAACATAGGTTAACATAAAAAAAATAGTCCTATTAAAAAATAGGAATATTAGAGGTGTTTATATCATGGAATTTAATACTTTCACATAGGAGGATACTAATAGAATTAGCATCATAATATTGATTACTCGAAAGACGCTCGCTTGTTTGTTTTGGTTCATTTCCAATTTTGTACAAAATTTATGTGTAAGCGAATTGAATATGAATAAAATAATTAATGCATAGATAATAAAAATATAAAACATAATGGCCCTCCTTTATGAAACAGTACCTTTTGTGAATCGAGAAATATTTATAATATATATGCCTTTTACAAATGTACTATGTTGATCTTCCTATCTTACTTTATCAAATTATTTAATTTGTGAATAGTGGTATGATGATTTTTTTGACAGGTAAATTAGCATTCTTATTCTGCAATTTTTCATAACGTGGTCAATTCACATTAAAGTAACAAGTTGATTGTATCTTAGTTGTGTAGTAGATGTATTATGTGACGTAACTAAAAAGTTGGTAATCAAATATGAAGTTGATGGTGGAATCCTTAATCCGCCAATGGGAAAAAGCAGAATTCATCTAACCATCATTGGATCCAAATAGCGGAACCCCGATCCACATCAAAAATGAGGTGGAACCTCATTCCGCTAAATGGTCGAAATAAAGCGTCTGGAACATGGTTATGGTTCCTCATTCCTTTATTCACCTATATTTAGTAAGATTTACACTGATTTATGGCTGATAGAGGAATGAGGATCCTCATACACCTGGTTTGGGTGGTTTTTTGTGAATTAGCGGAACCACGATCCACATCAATGACGAAGTGGTTCCTCATTCCGCTAAATGGCCGATATCATTCATTTGGAACATGGTTGTGGATCCTCATTCCTTTATTCACCTATAGTTAGTATAATTTACACTGATTTATGGCTAATAGAGGAACGAGGATCCTCATACACCTGGTTTGGGCGGTATTTTTGTGATTTAGCGGAACCACAATCCTCATCAATGACGAAGTGGTTCCTCATTCCGCTAAATGGCCGATATAATTCATTTGGAGCATGGTTGTTGATCCTCATTCCTTTATTCACCTATATTTAGTATAATTTACACTGATTTATGGCTAATAGAGGAACGAGGATCCTCATACACCTAGTTTGGGCGGTATTTTTGTGATTTAGCGGAACCACAATCCTCATCAAAAACTAGGATGAACTCCACTCTTTATTATATAGGCTCAGGCAGTCCGCGGAAAGCGAAGTATTCTGCGGTTAGGTTTTTATACCGCTGATAGGTGGAGACAAAAAAGAACCTGCTGTGCAGGTTCTAATGAGGTGCTTTCAAGAGTATATCGAATCCATCTGTTCCTTTTTCCACAATTGAATGTTTAGGAGCTCTTGATATATGGAAAATATAGATGAAGTCGATAAACGTGATCCCAATGTGAATGGACGTATACAATAAAATATATACATAAAACTCAGGGACAAGAAAACTGAGTATAATTCCCGGTATCGTGATAAAAAAGGTTGGTGCAAAGGCAACCATTAAAAAGTGAACTTTCGTTAGTTGCATGCGTGGATACCGAGTAAATAATGGGATTATTCGACTTTTTCGTTTATCGATTAACTTTACTTTTCTTTTTGATAATAATAAAGGTAAAATATGCATTAAAGAATTAAAAGGTGGTAACAAAATTAGCGCAATGATTAAATATAATATGCCTAATTCATTTACTTGGTTGCCGCCGTGTGCAATTGTCGTTGGAACATAGAGTAAAATGAATGCCAATAGACCGGTAAACCAAGAAATAAACCTTAGCCATCTTAAGCCATATTCTTTTTTGAAGTCAATTGTTTTCCAGCAATTCATTTGTATGCCCCCCTAAGTTGCACGAAACTGTTATGATGCTATCTCACGATTAGTTTATTAAAAAATCCTTAATGAATGATATTACGTTTGCAACGGAATTGCAATAGTTTTTTTGTAAATTATTTTATAAAGAATTATAATGAAATAAAATTAGGTTTATGAATACATAAAGAACGGGGTTAGAATGGGGGAGAGGCTGGTATTGAAAAGTTATAGTCAGGGCGATACAGCGATGTTTCATTTACAATTGCTTTCGAAAACAATTGATCTGAAAAAGTACCCATTTACTAAATTAATTATTGAGAAAAATATTACGAATGAAGAATATAATGATCTTTTGGAGTTACTACACGTATTAAATCAAAAATATGAGCTTCAGAAGGAAGAAGGGTTGCTTGACTTTTCTTCGCTGCTAATTAACTTTGCGGGAATGCTAAATGAAAAGCTACATCCTGATGAAACGATCTTAGCATTAAAAAAAGAGGGTTATTATCATGATTTAATGGACTCATTCTTAGGCATATTAAATGAAAAAAAGCGCTTTAAATAAGCGCTTTTTTCTAATTACATGAAGGTTATTTATCATTTCATTTCTCGAAAGAATGAATCCAATTTTTTATGGAATTCCATTATGTCATCTAATTGTTTCGTTAGTTTATCCCATTCATCGTTTTTTCCTGGTTTGTTCCTATACTCACTTAGATTATGTTCCAGTTCTGTTAAGGCATCTTTCTGGTGATTTGTGGCGTCTATCCATTTATTAATATATGTAGTCATAAATAGTTTAAATAGTTGGGAGTTGGATTGATATAGATCTTTGCGCACGCCTTTTTTCCATACAAGTGTTACTAGATTCATATCATATAAACTTCGAATACTATTGCTCATAGAAGTTTTGCTTTTTCCTAATGCATCGCTCATTTCATCCAAGGTGAGGGCTTTTTCTGATAAATATAAGTAGGCAAAAAGTCTTGCCTCTAAAGGGGTTAAATCAAACATCTCTATTGTTTTAGCGAATTCGGTCACTATTTTATTGCGAACTTGTTCTACGTTGTTTTCCAACATGTAATCCTCCTAGAAACATTGCTACATCAAGGTTACAATAAATTAATCAAATTTAAAAATATCAGGTTGGTAAGTATTTTCTAGCAATTTGGAGCATTTAAAAGGAAAATGCACAAAAAGATTGTACAGAATAAACTGTACAAAAAATATGAACGAAATTAATGGTATATAATGTTTGAACTGAATTGGTAAAACGTTATATAGTATTAAGGTAAGTTGACCTAGTTCGGTGCTTATGTGTGTCTAGTTATCTATGACAACTTATTTACTAGATAAAAAGAAATATTAAGAAGAGGTGAAAGATGTGCCTATTATAGAGGCGAAAGACTTATCGAAGGTTTTTGGTAAGAACTCAAAGCAAGCCTTAAAACTTTTAGATGAGGGATTAACCAAAGAAGATATATTAAAGGAAACAGGTAGTACTGTAGGTGTAAACCGTGCATCATTTGCGGTTGAACCGGGTGAGATCTTTGTAATTATGGGATTATCAGGAAGTGGTAAATCTACCTTGGTACGATTAATTAACCGATTGATTGAACCAACAGAAGGAAGCATTCTAGTTGATGGACAGGATTTAGCTAGGATGGATAAGAAACAATTACGTCAAATAAGACGTGAAAAATTAAGTATGGTATTCCAACGATTTGCTTTATTTCCAAATCGTACTGTATTACAAAATGCAGAATATGGATTGGAAATTCAGGATGTACCTAAAGAAGAACGGTCTAAAAAAGCGAAAGAAGCTTTAGAAATGGTTGGTCTTGGTGGTTATTTAGATCAAAAACCAGATCAATTATCTGGGGGTATGCAACAGCGTGTAGGACTTGCGCGAGCATTAGCAAATGACCCTGAAGTACTACTAATGGATGAAGCTTTCTCAGCATTAGATCCATTAATTCGTAAAGATATGCAGGACGAACTGATTGATTTACAATCAACAATGAAGAAAACAATCATTTTCATTACACATGACTTGGATGAAGCATTACGGATTGGGGATCGAATCGCATTAATGAAAGATGGTTCTGTTGTTCAAATCGGAACTCCAGAAGAAATCCTTGTAAATCCTGCGAATGATTATGTAGAAAAATTCGTTGAAGATGTAGATCGTTCGAAGATCTTAACAGCAGGACATATTATGAAACGACCGGAAACCGTAAATATTGAAAAACACGGTCCACGTGTAGCATTGGAACGTATGCGTGAAGAAGGTCTTTCAAGTATTTTAGTTGTTGATGCCAAACGTAATTTGAAAGGTTATGTAACAGCAGATGATGCATCTGAAGCGAAGAAAAAAGATGTTCGTGATCTTCATGAAATATTACGTACAGATATAACTAAAGTTGAAAAAGACACAGCAATGCATGATATTTTCACAATAATTAATGGTTCGCCAATTCCAGTAGCAGTTGTTGAAAATGAACGACTTGTAGGAATTATTGTTCGTGGTGCGGTTATTGCAGCACTTGCTGGAGATAGTGAGGTGAATATTGAAAATGTTTAATACGTTGAAGGAATGGTTTACAGAAGGTATACCGTTAGCAGAAGGAACAGAAGCATTTGTAGATTGGGTAAAAGAAACATTTTCATTTATTTTTAATCCGATAAAAGAGCATTTCGGTACCTTTATGGAATGGGTTTCTGAAGATATATTAATGGTAATTCCACCATTTATCTTAATTCTAGTACTTGCAATCATTGCATTTTTTGTATCTGGTAAACGATGGGGAATTACAGCATTTACATTAATTGGTCTATGGTTGATCCACAACCAAGGTTATTGGGAGCAATTGATGAGTACGATTACGTTGGTACTACTGGCAAGTATTCTATCCGTTATTATTGGGGTGCCAATTGGAATCTTAATGTCTAAAAGTAAAACGGCAGAGGCAATTATTAAGCCCATTTTGGACTTCATGCAAACAATGCCAGCCTTTGTATACTTGATTCCAGCTGTTGCATTCTTCGGTATTGGAATGGTACCGGGTGTATTTGCATCCTTGATCTTTGCAACACCACCAACGGTACGCTTTACGAATCTAGGAATACGTCAAGTATCCAAAGAGCTAGTAGAAGCATCTGAAGCATTTGGTAGTACAGGTGCACAGAAACTATTTAAAGTAGAACTTCCGATGGCGAAAGCGACGATCATGGCAGGTATTAACCAGACTATTATGTTATCTTTATCTATGGTTGTTATTGCATCAATGATCGGGGCACCAGGTCTTGGAAGAGAGGTACTATCCTCACTACAACGTTCTAACGTTGGTACAGGTTTTGTTGCCGGTATCGGTATTGTTATTCTTGCGATTATTATGGATCGTATTACACAAAGTATGAATAGCAAACAAAACAACTAATTATTTCGTTGGTATACTTTTCATTGTGAAAAGTTCCATATATATATTTTAAAAAAAGGGGAGATTTTACGTTATGTTTAAACGTAACTGGAAACGTCTAGGTATTGCTGCTGGACTTTCATTATCATTATTTGCAGCAGGATGTGGATCTGATGACGATTCAGGTTCTAACGATAATTCAGAAGGTTCAGCATCTGTAGGTGATGGTAAAGAGATCGAATTAGTATATGTTGAGTGGGATTCTGAAGTAGCTTCTACTCACGTTGTAGGAAATGTACTTGAAGGTCTTGGGTATGATGTTACTTTAACTCCAATCGACAATACAGCCATGTGGGAAGCTGTAGCAGGTGGAGAAGCAGATGGTATGGTAGCAGCTTGGTTACCAGCAACACATGAGTCTCAGTATGCAGAATTTGCTGATCAAATGGTTGAATTAGGTTCAAACCTAGAAGGAGCAAAAATTGGTTTAGTAGTTCCTGAATACATGGATGTAGATTCAATTGCTGATTTAACTGATGAAGCGGACCAAACAATTACTGGTATTGAAGCAGGTGCTGGTGTTGTTAACGCAGCAGAAACTTCTGTTGAAACATATGAAAATTTATCTGATTGGGAAGTAATGCCTTCTTCAAGTGGTGCGATGGCAACTGAACTAGGAAGTGCTATTGAGAACGAAGAAGAAATTATTGTTACTGGTTGGACTCCACACTGGAAGTTCGCTGAATATGATCTTAAGTATTTAGAAGATCCTGAAGGTGTATTTGGTGAAGCTGAAACAATCGACACAATGGTTCGTGAAGGACTAGAAGAAGACCTTCCAAATGCTTATAAAGTATTAGACCAATTCAACTGGACTACTGCTGATATGGAATCTGTTATGTTAGATGTATATAACGGTGAATCAGCTGAAGATGCAGCAGCAAATTGGGTTGAAGAAAACGAAGAAAAAGTTTCTGAGTGGACTGAAGGCGTAGAATAATAAGGAAAGAGGCTGATACAAGGTATCGGCCTCTTTTTTCATTACATGCTAGTAGGTAGAATCCACCTGTTACGTGAGCTAGTTCAAAGAATAGGAAGTAGATTGAGCCTAATTCAGAGTTGATGTATAATGCGACGTAAAAAATGTATCCAAAAATGAAGTTGATGGTGGAATATTTAATCCTCCAATGGGGGAAGTAGGGTTCCTCTAACCGTCATTGGGTCCAAATAGTGGAAGAACGATCCTCAGCAATGACGAGGTGGATCCTCATTCCGTTAAATGGTAGAAATAAGTCATTTGGAGCATTGTTTTGGTTCCTCATTCCTTTATTCACCAATTTCCACTATAATTTTCACTGATTTATGACTAATAGCGGAATGAGGATCATCATACTCCTTGTTTGGGCTGTGTTTTTGTCATTTAACGGAACCACGATCCTCTTCAAAAACGAAGTGGATCCTCATTCCTTTATATATTGGCTCAAGCAATCTGCGGAAAGCGCAGCCTTCTGCCGTAGCGGTTATCTAACAATATTCTCATTAAGTGAAACCAAAAGTTAGTACGCATAATAAACGTTATACGCAACAAATATATATAAACAAAAAACATCCGAGGTGGTTCGGATGTTTTTTACTTTGTCTCACTCTTTTAGTAAGGCTGCTATTCTTTTTTTTGCACTTTTTCTTCTAATTCTTTTAGGCTTGTTTCAATTTGCTCTAAGTATTCACGGATATTTTCCTGGTGCGGTTCTACTGTACTCTTCCATTCCTGTACAGAGTCTTTCATCTCATGAGTTAATTCCTTAATTAACGTTGCACCTTCTTTAGAGGTTGCAGCAATTTGATTTTTCAATTTTAACCCATCTTGTTTTAAGTTTGCAGCGAGCTGTTTTAACTCAGCACTTTGTTCACGTACACGAAACCGTAATTCTCTTCCAGAAGAAGGGGCACTAAGCAATGTAGCGGTAGCACCAACGACCCCACCAACCATAACTCCGAGTAATAAAGACTTACTATTTGCCATACAAATCCGCTCCTTTCCCACTATACCTTAATTTTTTCCGATTTTTCTCATACTATGAAAGTTTTTATGTATTTATCTTTCTACATTATACCAGTTTTCTTTAAAAAATCCTCTGACAAGCGTTGTGCCAGAGGATTTTAATTCATATTTTGATTAGCTCACTGCAATTGGTTGTGAACGTTTTAAAATTTGTTGTACGATTGGATATGTGATTAAAATAAATGCAGTGTTTAATCCTGCGGTTGGAAGCACAACGGTTAGGAATAATAATATAAATGTTCCATCCATTAATCCAACAACATATAGGGCAACAGTTAAAAATATTGATCCACTAATCATGGTACCTATTGCAGTTAAGACTGGTACGTTAAATTTCATGCTAATGCGGTTTTTGACTAGTAAAAACAGTCCAAAGAACAGCAATGCTGTAATAGGCTTATCGATCATGTTTGCAATCTGACCACCTACTGTCTGGGTAGTCAAAGCAGAAATTACACCTGCTGCAATAGCTAGGGTGACAACATACTTTGGTTTAGGGAATAGCATAATCCCTAAAAACATCATCGATAATAACATATCAGGCTTCATTCCATAGACAAATCCTGGAATGACATAGTGTAATACTGCACCAATCCCCAATAATAGTGATAAAATGACCAAAATTCTCGTATTCATTTGTACCTCTCCTCGTCTCAGCTTTCTCAGCTAAAAAATATTTGTCCCTCAACTGTACACTCGTTGTCAGTTGCAGAAACTTACATTCATTATAACAAACATTTGGTAAAATAAAAAGGTGTAATTTTCAGATATCCTACTATTTAACTTCCTTTTGGATATCTGTAGCAATTTGTTGCAAATCCTCTTGCTTATAATCCTCACTATGCGTATCCCAATTTAATGAAAAACCATCATTTTCCCCATATCGTGGGATAAGGTGAATATGTAGGTGAAAGACAGATTGGTAAGCTGCTTTTTCATTGTTATTTAGTAAGTTAATTCCGACTGGATTGTAGGCATCGCGGATTGCATTGGCGATTTTAGGAACGCGTGCAAATAATTCACTCGCAACCTCTGCAGGGGTTTCATAAATATTCTTCGTGTGAGTTTTAGGAATGACGAGCGTGTGTCCTTTCGTAACTTGACTAATGTCTAAAAAAGCATAAACATAATCGTCCTCATATACTTTGGCAGAAGGGATTTCTCCTTCAATAATTTTACAAAAGATACAATCTTCATGTGGCATAGTAGACAACTCCTTCGGTATTTTTCTCCATTTTATATAGAGTGAAGGTATGATGTAAAGTTTTCCAGCTTTAATCTACAAATTCACTTAAAAACGGGAGTGAATAAAACTTTAATCAAAAAATAAACAGGCAACGTCCCTGGGGTGGGACGCGCCTGCTTTGTGAAGATCGAGGATGTCAATAAAGCTAATGTGGGGACTTTGTAAATTAGTTAATCGCTAAGCTTCATAACTTTCTTTTACCAAAACCTTTTCATCAGTACCTCATGGCGTTGAGATTTCTTCTAACAAAAGGGTTTTATTTCATTAGATTATCGTTCACTAACACCTCATTTGTTTTTAACACATTTTAATTGTAGTGAAGCCTTTTTATACGCCAACACTAACACCTCATTTGTGTTTAACAAATTGTCTTGCAGTGAATCATCCTCGATCTTCATTAGTTATTGTGATCCGATTTGTATTTTCTATACACATCATTTTAAAAAAATGTCGAAAATCGTATGACAGTTTGTTTTGGCTTTGTGTGGTAAAAGTGATAAAATTTTAATCAAGTGATTAGTCTAGGAGGAGTACGTGTGGAGCCTTTGTTACGGATAGATAATTTAGTTGGGGGATATACCCATAAAAATGTTTTACATGGAATTTCTTTTGAAGTTAAACCAAAAGAAATTGTTGGATTAATCGGATTAAATGGCGCTGGTAAAAGCACAACCATTAAGCATATTATTGGTTTAATGCAGGCGAAAAAAGGATCTGTTTCCATTAATGGGAAAACATTTCAAGATAATCCAAATAAATATAGAAATCAGTTAGCATATATACCAGAAATGCCAATCCTATATGATGAATTAACATTGTATGAACATTTAAGGTTAACCGCAATGGCTTATGATATACCAGAAGCTTTATTTGAAGAACGATTGGAAGTCTTACTAAAAGAATTTCGCATGGAGAAGAAGTTGAAGTGGTTTCCCGTTCACTTTTCAAAAGGGATGCGGCAAAAAGTAATGATTATGTGTGCATTCTTAATTGAGCCACCACTGTATATTGTGGACGAGCCATTTGTAGGATTAGATCCTTTAGGAATTCAATCCTATCTACAGTTGATGGAAGACATGAAGAAAAATGGTTCGGGTATCTTAATGTCTACGCACATTTTAGCTACTGCAGAGCGTTACTGTGATCGTTTTGTCATTCTTCATGAAGGAGAAATTCGAGCATATGGGACATTAGAAGAACTGCGAGAGCAATTTAATATGTCGAATGCTACATTAGATGATCTTTATGTACAGTTGACAAAGGAAGATAACCATGTTTAATTCACATGATTTTTTTAAAAGAAGGTTCTCTGCGCATATAAAGGAGACAAGCAGATATCTTAAATACATATTTAATGGACATATTGCTGTTGCTTCCTTATTTTTAATCTCTGCATTGGCATACTACTATCAACAGTGGTTAGCGCAACTACCAGAAGACTTTCCAACGGCATGGATCATCGGCATTGCGTTTGGATTATTAGTAAGCTATAGTCCAGTCCGTACGTTATTGAAAGAGCCTGATTTGGTATTTCTAATTACCGCTGAACATAAGATGAATGCTTATTTTCGCAATGCTCTAATCTATAGTTTTATTATTCAGATCTACTTAATCTTTTTAGCTGTTGCAGCTCTTGGACCTTTATATTTTGAGACGTACACGGATCGAGAAGGTTCTACCTATTTACTTACGCTGTTCGTTGTACTGGTATTTAAGCTGTGGAATTTAATTGCTAATTGGTGGATGTTACGAGTTCGTGATCGTAGTATTCGTCATATTGACCTGTTTGCACGACTGTTGTTAAATATTGCCGTTTTTTATTTTCTTGTTAATGGAGAGCTGTTTTTAGCTGGAATTACAACAGTATTGTTTGTCGTTGTGTTTTTGTATGATTGGAACCTATCTAATAAGCAAGCCGGATTAGCTTGGGAATTATTAGTGGAAAAAGACCAAAACAGGATGCAAACATTTTATCGTATTGCCAATATGTTTACGGATGTACCACATATAAAAAACCGAATTAAAAAGAGACATTGGCTGGTTTCGATGCTAGGTAGTCGATTACCTTTTGCTAAACAGCAAACCTATAATTATTTATATCGCATTACATTTATCCGTGGTGGGGATTATGTCGGGATGTATGTTCGCTTGATCGTCATTGGTGGATTGTTTATTTACTTTGTACCGAATTTGTGGATGAAATTACTGTTTGTCCTGTTATTTTTATATATGAGTAGTTTTCAATTAATGACACTTTACCAGCATCACCGCACGATCATGTGGCTTGATATCTATCCAGTAGAGGTAGAGGTGCGTCAGAAAGCACTGACGTCATGGTTGTTCCAATTAACTTTGGTACAAACAGTATTGTTTGCCCTTGTGTTCTTACTGCAGTTAGAGTATTTAGGTTTTATTGTTGCATTAGCCGGTGGAATTGTATTTAGTTATGTATTTATTCACGGTTATGTCAAACAAAAGCTCGTATGAAAAAGGGGTTAGAATATAACCATAACATTCTATTCTCATGACTAACGAATATGGATAGTAAGAGTGATTGTTACAGGATTTTAATGCATAGTAGATGGATTATGCGACGTAACTTGATTGCTTCAAATTATCCTGTCCTAATGGATGTATTCGTTAGAAAGCCGCTACGGCAGAACGCTTCGCTTTCCGCGGGCACGGCCTCAGCCTCCTCACGGCCAAACCACCGTTGCGGGGTCTTCGGACTCGTGCTGTTCCCGCGTCTACGCATTCTGCCTCCGCTGAGGAAGTGATACTTATTTTATGGAAGAATATACATCATTAAGGTTAAGTTTATTTATTTAATCATAAGAAGAAACTGTTATAGCGGAGGAAATACATGTAGACTCCTGCGGAAACAGCGAAGACGATGAGACCCCACAGAGAGCGATTTTTGCGAGCGAGGAGGCTCAGCGCAAGCCCGCGGAAAGCGAAATGTATTTCCGTAGCGAGTTATATGCATCCAACAATCATTTTTAGTTATGTCACATTATATACATAATGTGCAATAAAGTTACGGAAAATCTTCAAAAGAAAAATCCGACTAATTCTAATGAAAGAATTGTTCGGATTTCACTTGGACTAAAACTCTTTTTCCCAAACTCTTTATCTAATTATCCTTTACCTAGACCGACTTTCTTAAGAGTTCCTACTTCTCTTGGTATGCAAAGTAGGCATTAATTAATGTTTTGGCTGCAATAGGCAGTGCCCGTTCATCAAAATCAAATTTCGGATGATGATGTGGGTATGGATTCCCATCTTTATTGGCACCTGTGAAAAAGTATGCCCCAGGCCTTTCCATTGTATAGTAAGCAAAGTCTTCTCCGCCCATTACAGGAATAACTTCTTCACGTGTATGAATTTCTTCAATATTATCGCTAGCTTTTAAAACAAGTTCTGCCTCTTCGGAGTGATTTTTTAATGGTGGATAACCTTTTTTATAGTCAAATGCATAGGTCACATCATTTGAGACACAGACTCCTTCAATAATCTTTTCCATTTCTGAAATCACAATGTCTTGAATTTCCGGCTCAAGGTAACGAACGGTACCAACCAATGTGGCTGTATCTGCAATTACATTAAATGCGCTTCCAGCCTCGAACTGTCCTATCGTTAATACAGCAGTTTCCAAAGGATCAATTCGACGGCTAACGATTTGTTGAAGCTGTGAAACAAGCTGTGAGCCGATGACGATCGCATCTTTGGTTTCATGTGGATAAGCTCCATGACCACCTTTTCCTTGAACTGTAATCGTAAACCGATCAGCACCTGCCATAAATACATCCTTCGAAGTTTGTAAAACGCCAAGTGGAGTTGTTGCCCATAGATGTGTGCCGAAAACAGCATCCACTCCTTCTAATGCACCATCTTCAATCATAGGTTTTGCCCCACCAGGAGCATACTCTTCAGCAGGCTGATGTAAGAAAACAATCGTACCCGGTAACTCCTCTTGGTAGTTCTTCATGACTTTTGCTAACGTAAGGAGGGTTGTTGTATGGCCATCATGACCACAAGCATGCATGACTCCTTCTACTTTCGATTTGTATGGTACATCTTTTTCATCTTGAATAGGTAGGCCATCAAAATCTGCTCTTAATGCGACAGTTTTGCCGGCTTTTCCACCTTTTAACGTTGCAACCACACCATTGCCACCGACATTTGTTTTGTAAGGAATCCCTAGCTCCTCATAAAACTCTGCGATATACTTTGCCGTTTTATATTCTTGAAAACTAAGCTCTGGATATTGGTGTAAATAACGTCGAATTTCTACCATTTCTGGATACTGCGCATCAATGGCCTTGTGAATTTTTTTTAACAAAACTGTGTCCCCCTTAATTACGTTATTTTCTAACTAGTATAACATTAATTAACGTGAAACCGGAGTTAGAAATCTTGTATGATGATTTCTCAACGTTTATGAAATTTTATGTAAATATTGTTTTTTTAGCAAACATTTTAAGGTATGATAGGAATAAAGTTATTTTCGAAAAATTTCAAGATTTTAATTAGTCAATCGTATAATATGATTTGTTACATAGGAGAGGAAAAATGAAAAAACGTCATTATCTTATCGCACTTTTATCATTGATGGTATTTACTACGATGGTAGTATGGATCGTTAAAATAAACCGCGGAGAGCTTCCATATGTAGACCAATGGACAAGAGATCCGGTTGATACGTTTCCAGGTACCTTTATTTATACTTTTTTTCGTACTGTAACAAATCTAGGCTCGGAACCATTTATGTATCCATTTACTTTTATATGTGGTCTTGGATTGTGGTGGCTCTTTCGCCATTGGTTGCCAGCCTTAATATTCGCTGGTGGTACGTTAATAAGTCATTTGCTCAATAAATTAATTAAGTCTTTGGTTAATCGTGAACGACCAAATATATTAGTAGAGGCGAATGCAGAAGGACACAGTTTTCCTTCTGGGCATGCCATGATTACGTTAGTCTGTTACGGCTTATTAGCATATTTTATTACAAAGAAAATGACTTCGAAAAAGGCAATTTTAGCTGTGCAGATTTCATTTGCCATACTGATTTTTTTAATAGGGATTAGTCGTTATTTTATTAACGTCCATTATTTAACAGATATTGCAGCTGGATTCTTTATCGGTCTGTTCTGTTTAATTGGCTTTATATTCGCATATGAGCATATTCAAAAACGCAAAGCTCGGTCTTAAGTCTGAGATAAAAGCATGCTACAGTTGGTTACCCCTTCATGTGAATTTCATTATGATAAAGATAGGATCAAAACATGGAGGGAGCCATTACGATGGAAGCAGTGGTTGAAAAGGAACAAATGAAAGTTCCGGTTTTTAAGAATAAGAATTTTGTTTTGTTGTTTATTAGTGCGATATTTTCTTCACCTGGTTATTACGTATACTTAATCGGTGCGGAGTGGTTAATGCTTTCAATTAATGACAATCGATTCTACTTTGGAATGTTATTTTTTGCAGCCTCTATACCACGATTGTTGCTACTGACTATAGGTGGTTTAATAGCAGATCGATTTAATAAACGTACGATTTTATTCTGTTCAGATTTATCAAGGGCAATTCTGATTGGTATTTTAATTGGATTTCTACTTACGGATTCGATTACAGCAGTTCATTTGATCATATTAGCCGCTTGTTTTGGAATATCGGATGCCTTTAGCTATCCAGCAATGAATTCATTAACACCGATATTATTAAACGAGGAACAATTACAACGTGGGAATTCATTTATGCAAATGACTACACAAATAAGTCCGATCCTAGGACCCGCACTTGGTGGAACATTAATTGCTTTATTAGGTTTTGAAGGAGTATTCTCCGTATCACTTGCGATGCTGCTTCTAGCATCTATAGCTGTATTGTTTATCCGTTTAAAAGAAGAAAGTGATGAAGCTGAAAAGCCATCTCCATGGGAAGATTTTAAAGCGGGATGGAATTACGCTAGGAAAAATGAATTAGTAGTATCCATCGTTATTATGGCTTTCTTTTTAAACTTCTTCTTTGCAGGACCATTAGCAATCGGACTTCCAATAATGGTTAAGGATATATTTCAAGGTGATGCGGTGAGTCTAGCTACCGTACAAACAGCGATGGGAATTGGAGCATTAATTGGGGCGATTTTGTTGGCCTCTATCAAACTAAAAAAGCCTGGATATGTAATGATTATAAGCTTAATTACGCTTGGAGTTCTTTATACGGTTACGGGTTTTTCAGTCAACACCTTGATAATGGCTGGGTTGGTCGCGGCAATGACATTTACGACACAGCTAGTAAATATACCATTAATCACGATGCTACAACAAACAACGGATAAGAAGATGATTGGTCGAATGATGAGCTTTCTAATGACTGTATCTACCGGATTTGTACCTGTTTCATTTGTGGTAACCTCGGTCTTAATCGCGATAGGTGTTGGTATTCAATCCATAATGATCGTTAGTGGAATCATTATTACCCTTATTGCAATATACAATCTACGAAATAAAAAAATACTAGAGTTCAAATTTTAATAGGGGGCAAAAGACATGCGCTATATAATTGCAACAATATTAATCGTCCTTGGTGCGATGCTTGTATTGGAAAACATCGGTGTAGCATCGTTTAATATGGGAAATGCTTGGTTTTTTATTTATCCTGTTATCTTTGTGGTATTAGGGATTAAATGGATCATAGATCGTTATCGAAACCGTGGAGGAAGTTGGATTTTTGGTTCTTTCTTCTTCATCTTTGGAACCTTATTACTACTCGACCGTTTTGAGGTTATATCATTTGTATTTAAAGATGTGTTTAAATTATGGCCACTATTAATTGTATATTTTGGGTTTCTATTTATAGGTAAGTCGAAAGGTCCTAACGTTATCATTACTTCAGGTGGTGATAAAAAAAGTAAATCACACTATAATGGATCAATTTTTACAGTAGGTAGTCATGAGTATAATCAACCAAATTGGAAGGTAGAGCCAATGAACTTAAGTAATTTGGCTGGTGATTTCTATTTAGATTTTTCTAAGGCGTATATTCCTGAAAAAGAAATTCCGATTAAAATTAGTGCACTTGCAGGAGATGTTCATTTACTAATTCCCGAGAATATTGATTTTCGGGTACATGCTTCGGTTAAGGCTGGTGACATTGATGTTGTAGGAAGGACTGCAGATGGTATTAACCGTAGCCTTCAGTATGAAACAGAGAATTATCATATGGCTACAAGGAAATTAGATTTACACTTAAAATTAAAAGCAGGTTCAATTCGCGTTGATTATGTATAGGGGGAACACGTGATGAAACAGCGATTTGCCAGTATTCGTTACCGATATATTATATCCCATTTAAATGCCCTTTTCTTAACGACGGTAACGATATTATCCATTTTATTAACCATTCACGTTTTATTTAATCCGACATGGTTAACATCAGAAAGTATCTTTTTATTTATCTCTTTATATATTACTTTAGCTATTATTTTTTCCTTTTATGTTGGATTTAAATCGAGTGGTGATTTAAAAGAACGTTTGGATTATCTCTCTGTACTAATTACGCAGTTCGCAAATGGTAATTATAGTTCAAAAGTATATTCGAATGAAGCGGATGAGCTTGCACGAATTGGGAACGAATTAAATGAACTAGGGGAGAAATTACAAAATCAAGTTAAATCCTTGCAACGGATGGCAGATGAAAAAGGAGAACTTGCGAAAACAGCTCATAAGTCAGCTGTAATTGAAGAACGTCAGCGTTTAGCGCGAGATCTACATGATGCTGTAAGTCAGCAATTATTTGCATTAACGATGATGTCAGAAGCGGCTGTGAAGCAATTGGATAAAGATCCTAAGATTGCAAAAGATCAAATGAAGGATGTTGCGGCAGCCTCTTTACAAGCTCAAACAGAAATGCGTGCATTGCTGTTACATTTGCGACCGGTGCATCTGTCTGGTGATCCATTACCTAAGGGGATTCAAAAGTTAGTAAGTGAATTAAAACAAAAGAGTCAAATTGATTTTCACGTATCGATGGATGAGAACATTGTGCTGTCAGAGGCTAAGGAAGAGCACATCTTTCGTATCGTTCAAGAATCATTATCAAATACATTAAGGCATGCGAATGCTACAGAAGTCACGCTTGCGATTACTAGAAGGGCAAATGAATTGTTTATCCATATTCGTGATAATGGAAAAGGCTTTGATAGTACAAATGACTCGGTGAAGAAAACATCCTATGGTTTAAAAACAATGAAGGAACGATGTGAGGAATTAGGCGGTACGTTTACGATCCGTTCAAATGTGAATGAAGGGACGTATATTGATATTCGAATACCATGCTAAAATTGGGGGGATTTAGATGATACGAGTGATTGTGGTGGATGATCATGATATCGTCCGTAAAGGAATTATTTCCTACTTGCAAACGGATGAAGCTATTGATGTAGTTGGGCAGGCTTCTAGTGGTAATGAGGGAGCAAAATTAATTTTAGAGGAAAAGCCGGATGTCGTGTTAATGGACTTAATGATGGATGATGGCAACGGAATAGAAGCTACGAAACAAGTAATAGATAATTACCCTTCTTGTAAGATTATTATTCTAACAAGCTATTATGATGATGAGCAGGTTTTTCCAGCTATTGAGGCTGGTGCATTCAGTTATATTTTAAAGACTTCTTCTGCACCTGAAATTGTAGCTGCGATAAAGAAAGCAGCACGAGGGGAAAATGTAATTGAACCAAAAGTAGCTACCAAAATGATGTCTAGTTTCCGTACGGAGAAACGAAAAGCGCATGAAGAATTAACGGATAGAGAATTAGAAGTGCTTTTATGTGTTGGAAATGGGATGACGAATCAGGAGATAAGTGAGAAATTATACATTGGTATAAAAACTGTAAAAACACATGTGAGTAATATATTATCGAAGCTAGAGGTAAATGATCGTACCCAGGCAGCGGTTTATGTCCACCGAAACCAATTATTGAAACAAGAGGATTAGTAGCAGCTAAGCCTCTTTTTTGTTTTTTTGTCACCAGGATTGTATAATCAAATTGAATTAAAGGAAGGAGTAGCCTTTATTATGAAAAATGAAAATTTACTATTGGGGATATGGACCGTATCCATCATTGCTACAGCAGGGAGCTTATTTTACTCTGAAGTTATGGGCTACATTCCGTGTGAACTTTGTTGGTACCAACGAATTTTAATGTATCCACTAGTTATCATCTATGGAGTTTCCATTTGGAAGAAAGATATAAACCTAGTATTACCAGGTTTCATACTTAGTGGAATAGGTATGTTCGTTTCTACATATCATTATCTTGTACAAAAATTACCGGCCTTACAAGATGCTGGAGATGCCTGTGGTCTGGTTCCGTGTAATGCAGCATACGTCAATTACTTTGGATTTGTTACCATTCCGTTTTTGGCAGGTATTGCTTTTGTACTTATATTTGTATTAAGTTTGCTACTGCTAAAACAAAATAGGGGGAAATAATGACATGCAAAAGAAGATGTTAATCATAGTTGGAGTAATCCTGGTATTATTTGTAGCTTTATACTTCGTTATTGATTATAAAAATAACCAAGCGATTAATAATAGCGAGAATCCGTATGGAACAAAGAATTTGGATCAAGCAACAATCGATCAATTAGACGATCCTAATTATGGAAATCAAATTATGCCAGAAGAGTTAGATGAAAAAGTGGAAACCGGGGACGCGGTAACCGTGTATTTTTATAGTCCAACCTGTGTTTATTGTCAAAATACGACACCATATCTTGTTCCGCTTACAGAAGAATTGGGCGTAGATATGAAAAAACTAAATTTATTGGAATTCCCAGAAGAAGCAAGAAAATATGGAGTTGAATCAACACCAACAGTAGTGCATATTGACGACGGAGAAGTTGTAGCAAGTATTCTTGGTCAACGTGATGAAGATGAGTATACGGCATTCTTTAATGAATTTGTTTTAGATTGATGTTTTTTGATAAGTGAAGATTTAACCTAACGATATGGAAAAGGCACTTAGCTGTGCTTAGAAGTTTTAAAACGATAGGTTACGTGAGGGACTAGTTTCAGTTCGTACTGGAGCTAGTTTTTTCCTATTTAAAATGAAGGAAGTGGAGAAATAGGATCGTAATGTGAATCATCGATCAGCGGTGGGCATACTGCCAGTTGTATGCGGATAAAATAATACGGATAACATAATAAACGCGGGAGATCACATGCGCATTTAAGATCTCCCGCGTTTATTCGTAACCCTTTTGTTCAAAAGCTTTGCCCACTAGTAAATACTTAAATAGCTTTTATTCATCCTCTTTCTTCATATAGTAAGTTGTTAAAAATGGTCGGTCTGCGAAGTAGGCTGGTGGTTTTGTTGGTGATTCGGAGTGAGACTTTTTAAAGCTACCAGAGTTCTTCCAATGATCATAGTCTACTTCCGACTTCCATTGCGTAAGGACGACATACGTGTTTCCAGAGACTGGTCTTAATAAACGAAAGGCTTGAAACCCTTCCATATTATCTACTTCATGTTTTCTGTTTTTAAATCGATCTTCAAAAACAGGTCTACCTTCTTCTGTAACTGGAATGTTATTCATGGCAACGAAACCTTCTTCTTGAATGTTTCCTTTTTCAACAAGCACTTCGTACGTTCTTCCTGCAACAAATAATTCCTTGTTTGTTCCTTCATAGTACGCCAAGCTACCAGCACCACTAGACATAATGTGGATGGTTTGTTGAGGATGCTTTTTAGCTAACTTCTCTAAAAAATCCCCAGTTCCGTTCGTCATATATGCTTTCATGCTACCAACTCCTTCTATTCTCATCGTACCCTATTTTAACCATTCATAGTCAAGTGATTGAAATATCTATTAGCAATTATGTGCAACAACTATTACTTTAAAATAATTATTAATTGGTAAGAGTTATTATTACTTTGAGAATGTAGAAAAATGTCGTATACTAGTATAGTAACCTTAATTGTTTATATAGAGGTGAATAGATGGCCAAAATTTGGAAAGAAAAAATAAATACGATCCCTTTGTTCATTAGAATACCTATTATTATATGTACGTCTATTTTACTACTAGGTATGATCGGTTATGCATTTATATTGTATGGTGGAAGACTGGTTGTTAATGAGGAGAATCTTGTTTTAAATGCAGCAACTACAATTGAAACGAAAGATGGAGAAGTTATCGGAACGCTGTATCGTGAGAATCGTCACTTAGTTGATATTGAATCATTACCAGATCATGTTCTTGATGCTTTTATAGCAATAGAAGATAAACGATACAAAGATCATGCTGGAGTAGATTTTCGATCCGTAATGCGTGCTGTCTATAAAGACGTAGTTGCCATGCAAAAGGTAGAAGGTGCTAGTACAATAACACAACAGGTAGCGAAGAATTTATTTTTATACAACGACAAAACTTGGATGCGTAAAACAAAAGAAGTAATGGCTTCCATATATTTAGAGCGTAATTTTTCGAAAAGTAGAATTCTAGAGTTATATATAAATAGTATTTATTTTGGACAGGGTGCGTACGGAATTGAGGCGGCGTCGCAACTTTATTTTTCTAAACCGTCGAGTGACTTAAGCATTTCTGAAGGTGCACTACTTGCTGGAATGGTAAAAGCACCTAACAGTTATTCACCAATTCATCATCCAGAAAAAGCGACGAAACGTAGGAATGTTGTACTTGAAGCGATGGAGGATGCAAAATTGCTTGATACAAAACAACGTCTCCACGAACAAGGCAAAACATTAGGTCTATCTTCTGAAGAACGGGAGGACAAACCATGGGTTGATAGTTATCTTGACCTCGTTATGAAGGAAGCAGTGGAGAATCAACAATTATCCATTAATGAGTTAAAACGCGGCGGATATCGAATTATCGTGAATATGGACGAAAAAGCTCAAAAAATAGCGTATAATCAGTTTCAAAATGGTGATTATTTCCCAGGAAATACGAATGGTGTCGAAGGTGCTTATGTCATGATGAAGCATGACACGGGGGAAATAATAACCGCTATCGGAGGAAGGGAATATACATTAGGTGATTTGAATCGCGTTAGTGTGAAGAGACAGCCAGGTTCCACATTTAAACCAATAGCAGTTTATGGTCCGGCAATGATGCAAGAAAACTTTAAGGCTTATTCCCTTATCCCTGATCAATTAATGGATCATAATGGATATCAAGCCAAAAATGTAGATGGAAACTATGATGGAATGGTGTCAATTTATGATGCAATTGTTCGGTCCAAAAATACGTCAGCAGTTTGGTTGTTGGACCAAATTGGAATCTCATATGCAAAGAATTACCTTGAGAGAATGGGGATTTCCATTACTGATGATGGTTTGGCAATGGCTTTAGGAGGGCTTCGTGAAGGAATTACGCCTAAAGAAATAATTGAGGCATATAGTGCATTTGGTAATAGTGGGAAAACGGTACAGCCTACAACGATTAATCGGATATATTCCCAAGATAATGAACTCCTTTATCAAATGGAAACAGTGGAAAGAGAAGTGTTTTCTCCACAAGTTGCCTGGGATATGACGGAGATTTTAACACAAACTGTTCAAGACGGAACAGCAGCATATGGAGAGTATAGTAAAGCAATAGCGGGGAAGACCGGTACGACACAACACCCGCATGTTAATGGGGTAAAAGATGCGTGGTTTGTTGGGTATACACCTGAATATGTCAGTGCTTTATGGATGGGGTATGATAAATCAGATGCCGATCACTATCTAACTAGTGGTAGTCGCTATCCAACCGAGCTTACAAAGAAAATTTTATCTGAAATCGATAAGGAAAAGGCGTTAGTAGGAGAGTTTACGAAGCCTGCTAATGTTAATGATTTACCAAAACCGATAGAATTACCACAAATAGCTAATGTTCGTGCATCCTACGAATTCTCAGGTTTGTCTTTTGTTAAAGGAAAAATAACTTGGGATGGATCTGCTGATGAACGAGTAGTTTATCGCGTGTATCAAGATAATCCGGGTGTAGATGAGCGAATAGGGGAAGTAACAGGAACGTCAGAGTATATTATTGATCATGTCCCGTTATTCCAATCTAGTAGGTATTATGTTGTACCTTATGATCCTCTAACAAAGCTAGAAGGCGATCATTCGGATAAGGTAGAATTATCATTTCAATGGAATAAAAAGATTGGCGGATTGTAAGACTTGTAATACATGACCAATTAAGTCCCCATTTTTTAACGGTTTGATTGGTCTATTACATCGTATCAAAATTAGACAAATTCATGACAATAAAGCTTGATTGCTATACACTATCGTTGTAAACCGATATAGTAGAAGAGGACAATAATAGGCATGGAATTAGGATTGGACAGCTATTGAAAAGGGTGAAAAGCGATGACAAGAAAGATAAATGATACCATTATAAGAGCGTATAATGGGGAAGAGGTAGACTATACGCCTGCTTGGTTTATGCGGCAAGCAGGTCGGTCACAGGAAGAATATCGAAAATTAAAAGAGAAATATTCTTTATTTGAAATCACACATCAACCAGAGCTTTGCGCATATGTAACACGACTTCCAGTAGAGCATTATGATGTAGATGCAGCGATATTATACAAGGATATTATGTCTCCACTTCCAGCACTTGGGGTAGATGTAGAGATTAAGTCAGGTATTGGTCCTGTAATTCATAACCCAGTGAAAGATATTCATGATGTTGAACAGCTAGGAATGATTCATCCAAAAGAAGATGTGCCATATGTTTTAGAAACGATCCGGTTATTATCAGAAGAACAATTATCTGTTCCACTAATTGGATTTAGTGGAGCACCTTTTACGTTAGCTAGCTACATGATTGAAGGTGGCCCATCTAAAAATTATGGAAAGGTTAAGTCATTTATGTACCGTGATCCAGATGCATGGTTTGCATTAATGGACAAGCTAGCGGATATGACAATTACATATGTGAAGGCGCAAATAGAAGCTGGTGCCAAAGCTATTCAAATTTTTGATTCATGGGTTGGCGCGTTAAATGCAAGGGATTACCGCGTTTTTATAAAGCCAACAATGACAAGGATTTTTTCTGAGCTACAACAGGAAGATGTACCATTAGTTATGTTTGGTGTAGGTGCTAGTCACTTGCTATTAGAGTGGAATGACCTACCAGTAGATGTCATTGGCTTGGATTGGCGCACATCGATTAAAGAGGCACGTGAGTTAGGTGTCACCAAAGTGTTACAGGGAAATTTAGATCCTGCGATTCTACTTTCTGATTGGGATACAATTGAAACTCGTACAAAAGAGATTTTAGATCAATCAAAAGCAGATGGAAGACACGTATTCAATCTAGGACATGGTGTCACACCAGATATTAATCCAGAAACATTGAAAAAGCTTACAAACTTAATTCATTCTTATTCAAAACGTTAAGGAATAAAGCATACAATTGGTGAGGTGTATTGAAAATGGAAAGAAAAAAAATGGGACTATTGGTAATGGCATATGGAACGCCATACACAGAAGAAGATATTGAACCTTATTACACACATATTCGTCATGGTAGAAAACCAGAACCAGAAGCATTACAAGATTTAAAAGATCGTTATAAAGCAATTGGAGGAATTTCCCCATTAGCTAAAATTACAGAACAGCAAGCAAAAGCTTTGGAAACAAAATTAAATGAATCACAAGAAAAATATGAATTTGTCGTATATATCGGATTGAAGCATATCCATCCATTTATCGAGGATGCTGTACAGAAAATGGCCAATGAGGGTATTAACGAGGCCGTTTCTCTTGTATTAGCTCCACATTATTCAACTTTTAGTGTGAAATCATACAATAATCGTGCCCAAGAAGAAGCAGATAAACATGGTATTTCGATTACTTCTGTAGAAAGCTGGTATGATGCACCAGGGTTTATTAAATACTGGGCAGATCAAATCAATACGGAATACGATAAAATGTCAGCAGAAGAACGTGAGAAAGCAGTTCTTATCGTATCAGCACATAGTTTACCTGAGAAAATCTTGCAACATGGTGATCCGTATCCAGACCAGCTAAAAGAAACTGCTCGATTAATTTCTGAGGAAACAGGAATTAAAAACTATGAGCTTGGATGGCAAAGTGAAGGGAATACACCCGATCCTTGGTTAGGACCTGATGTTCAGGATTTAACCCGTGACTTATACGAGCAAAAAGGATATCGTGCATTTGTATATGCTCCAGTAGGCTTTATCGCAGATCACTTAGAAGTACTTTATGATAATGATTATGAGTGTAAAGTTGTTTGTGATGAATTAGGGGCTAGTTATTATCGTCCTGAAATGCCAAATGTACACCCGCAATTCATTGAAACATTGGCAGATGTTGTTCTAAAAAAAGTAAAGCGTGATGCGTAATGACGGACAATAAAACGATTGTAATTGTAGGTGGTGGAATAACTGGCTTATCTGCTGCTTACTATTTACAAAAACAAATAAAAGCCAATAACCTACCGTATGAAGTGAAGCTGGTAGAGGCGAGTAACCGCCTAGGTGGTAAGATTAAAACCATACGCAAAAATGGCTTTACGATTGAGCAAGGTCCAGATTCGTTTCTATCTCGTAAAAAGCCTGCTGTGAAACTGGCAGAAGAAGTTGGTGTGGATGATCAGCTCATTCGTAATGGAACAGGGCAATCGTATATTTTAGTAAATAATAAACTCCATAAAATGCCTAGTGGTTCATTTATGGGGATTCCTACACAGGTTCGACCGTTTTTATTCTCCGGGATTTTTTCTATGAAAGGGAAATTACGGGCAGGATTTGACTTTGTATTACCCAAAGGGAAGCCTGTTCAAGACCAATCTCTTGGAGCCTTTTTCCGTCATCGATTTGGAGATGAATTAGTTGAGAACTTGATCGAACCCTTATTATCTGGTATTTATGCTGGGGATATTGATGACATGAGTATAATGGCCACGTTCCCTAATTTTTATAAACTAGAGCAAGAGCATCGTAGCTTAGTAAAAGGGTTGCAACAAACAATGCCAAAGCCGAAGAAATCAACTGGTAAAAAGCCAGGTATGTTCTTTTCATTCCCAGAAGGTCTAGAAACACTGGTTGAAAAAGTAACTGAAAAACTGGAAGATGGAACGGTTACATTAGAAGCTCCAGTAGACCATGTAGAGAAAAAAGAAACGGGCTATCACTTATTACTTGGTAATGGTGACGTATTTAAAGCAGATGCTGTTATTATGGCAACACCACATAATCATTTACCTAAGATATTTAGTCAATACGATTTCTTTAAAACATTCCAAGAGATGCCAGCAACATCTGTTGCGAATGTCGCCTTAGCTTTTGATGAGTCAGCCATTAAAAAAGACATTGATGGTACAGGATTTGTTGTTTCTAGAAATAGTGACTACCGAATTACTGCATGCACATGGACACATAAGAAGTGGCCTTCCACAACTCCAGAAGGAAAAGCGTTGGTACGGTGCTATGTCGGTAGACCTAATGATCAGTCTGTTGTAGAGTTATCAGATGAAGAAATTATTGATATCGTGCTAAAAGACTTAAATAAAACGATGGACATTACTGCGAAGCCGGAATTCAGTGTGGTATCACGTTGGAAAAATGCGATGCCTCAATATACAGTAGGACATAAAGAACGAATTGCTACGATTCGTCAAGAGGCAAAAGATAGATTGCCCGGCGTGTTTTTAACAGGTAGTTCCTTTGAAGGTATTGGAATTCCAGATTGTATCGAACAAGGGGAACAGGCAGTCAGTGATGTTTTAGAATTTTTAAAAGGGTAGCTAATAGAAGACTAGTTTCAGCTGATGCTGGAGCTAGTTTTTTTATGAGATTAAGCAAAAAATATTTGCTTTGTTCAGAGTGTTTACTATATGACAATAGACTTTTTTGGTAAAAAAAGAAGACCTCATGCGAACTTGAGATCTTCTTTATCACCTATTATTCGTAACTTTTTTCTAGTTCATCTACTAGAGAACCAACAAAGGCAACAGCTTCTTTAATTGCATCTGGTTTGGACATGTCAACACCAGCTTTTTTAATAAGATCAAGTGGTTTTAATGTGCCACCAGATTTTAGTACCTCTAACCAGTTGTCTGCAGCAGGTTTTCCTTCCGTTTGAATCTTTTGTGCAACAGCAGTAGATACGGTTAATCCAGCTGAATACGTGTACGGATATAGGCCCATATAATAGTGTGGTTGGCGCATCCAAGTAAGTCCGGAATTTTCATCAAAGGTTACAGCATCACCCCAGAAGCTTTCAAGTGCTTCTTGTTTTTGTTGGGTTAGGACATTCGCCGTTAAAGGAGTCCCAGCCTCTGCTAAATCATAAACGCGACGTTGATATTCACCTTCTAGTAGGTGCGTAACAAAGTTATGGTAATACGTTCCTAATAATTGAGTAATTACCCAACGCTTCATCCGTTTGTCATCGGTTTTATTTAACAAGTGATTGGCAAGTAGTAATTCATTAATCGTAGATGGTGCTTCGACAAAGTAAGTCGAAGGACGTGTATTAACTAATGATTGATTTTTACCTGCTAAATAGAAATGTCCAGCATGACCAAGCTCATGGGCTAATACAAACGCACCACGCATTGTATCTGTCCATGTAATCAGGATGTAAGGGTGAACACCATATGGACTAGCGCAGAAAGCCCCAGTTTGTTTTCCAACATTATCTGCTAAATCTACCCAACGGTCATTTAATCCTTTTTGCATAATTTCACTATACTCAGGACCCATTACTTCAAGTGCTTCTAAAATAACAGATTTAGCCTCTTCGTATGTGGTTTCTGGATTAAATTCAGGATCTAGTGGTGCTTTTAAGTCCGCATAATACAACTCATCTAAACCTAGCTTCTCTTTCTTTAATTTTGCGTAACGCCGCATATGTGGCGCAAGCTCCTTTTGAATCACATCCAGCTGATTATGATACATTTCTTTTGTTACCTGTTGTGGAGCAAGGAGCATGTCTGTAACAGAATCATAGTTACGAAGACGAGACATCGTTACTTGTTTGGTTACCTCTGTTGCATAGGTTGCTGCATACGTATTTTTATATTGATTCAACGTTTTGGTAAAGGAATCATAGGCATCACGACGAATTCGAGTATTTGTTTCTAGCTCATAGCGGTCTTCATATAATGCAGCAGACATAGGCAATTCATTACCTGCATCATCTTTAATGGAATCAAATTGCATATCGGAAGATTTACTACGTCCATAAATCATATATGGTGCACCGTGCACCTCACTAAGTGCAGCTAGTGTTTCTTCAATTTCTGGTGATAAGGTATGCGGTTTGTCTTCTAATGTATCTTGTAGCATTTTTTTATAAGTAACAAGACCTTCTTCTTCGGATAGAAATTGATCCACCTGCTCTTCGGATAAGGTTAATAGTTCCGATTGAACAAATGATAGCTTTGCTCCAATACTAGCCATTGCAGAAGAAACTTTAGCCGAGTCTCGTTGATTATTTGGATCACTACCATCTGCGCTAGAACGAAGACTAGCATATGTACCAACTCGAACCAATCGTTTGCGATAGTTTTCTAAGGCACGCAGACCATTTAATAATGTAGTAGAATCGTTCACTAATTTTCCTTTATACTGTGTAACTTCTGTTATATCAGCTTGTACAGCCTCTAATTCTTTTTCCCAAGCATCTTCAGACGGGAATAAATCTGTTAAATTCCATGTTTGTTCTACGGGTACTTCAGAACGATTCAGACGCTTTGCTTTTGTTGTTGTCATTAAAAATCCCCTCTCCTTCAAAAAAACTATTTCGGTACTCTAAGTATTATAATATAAATTTAGCTAGAATGATATGATTTTTCAGTATTTTTTCTAAAAATGAATGAGAAAATTTTCATTCGTGGAAGCTTTATTGGAAGAGAAGCTAAATGACAACAAAAAAACACAGCTATTTGCCCAATAGCTGTAAAGTAGAAGTGTGTTATACTACAGTTGAAATAGGTTGCTATACTTGTTTTTCGGTTAAACTACATTTGTATATAAACTATCTAACGCGTTACCTAGCCGGATGATCACATTCGTCACAAATATTACCGTAACAATCGGCTTTTTCGTCCATTTCCTGACCGCAATGCTGACATTGTTTCTTAGGTAAATTTCTGAAAAACTCAATGACGTTTATCATTTGGCTCCCCCTTTGTGTAGTTGTTTTTATTGTATTATAACAGTATGCAAATTGTCAAATCTGTGTTACAACAAAAATAAGAATATTGAGGTGATTAGAATGAAATTAACTGTTATTGGTTTTTGGGGAGGATTTCCTGCACCAGGTGGGGCTACATCCTCTTATCTATTAGAAAAGGACGGCTTTACCTTGTTAATTGATGCAGGGAGTGGTTCGTTGTCAAAATTACAGCACTATAAGCATGTGATGGATATTGATGCTGTTGTATTGTCACATTATCATCATGATCATATTGCTGATATCGGAGTACTTCAATATGCATGGCTTGTTCAGTCTTACGTTACGGGAATGAAAGAGATATTACCCATATATGGCCATAAGGAAGACCCATCTGGATTTGAGTCATTGACGCATGAGTGTACAGAAGGGATAGCATATGATCCTGCTGACACATTGACTATTGGTCCGTTCTCTATTACCTTTCTAAAAACAAAACACCCAGTTCCTTGTTATGGAATGAGAATAACAGATGGAGAAAAAGTTATCGTTTATACTGCTGATACGAGCTATAAAGATGAATGGATTCCCTTTAGTAAAGAGGCGGATTTACTTATTACAGATTGTAACTTTTATGCAGATCAGGATGGGGCGGGTGCAGGACATATGACGAGTCATGAAGGTGCAAAAATTGCCAAAAATGCAGGTGTGAAACAATTGTTATTAAGCCACCTACCACAGTATCGAGAGCCTAGAGATTTAGTCCGAGAAGCACGTTATTATTTTGATGGTGAGATTCAATTAGCTGAAGAAGGGTTAATATGGGAAAATGAAGAGCTTTCTTTTGATTGCTCCTAATTTTTCCATTAAACTGATAGTAGTACGATGTAATTAGGAGGGACAAGCATGAAATTTATTGATAACAAAGGCATTACAGATCCAACTATTAATTTAGCAATCGAAGAATATATCTTACAGAATTTTGGTGAGAAGGATACATATTTACTATTTTATATCAACAAGCCTTCCATCATTATCGGAAGAAACCAGAATACCGTTGAAGAAATAAATACGGATTATGTTGAAGATAATGGTATTAAGGTTGTTCGACGCCTTTCAGGTGGGGGAGCTGTTTATCATGATGAGCAGAACTTAAACTTTAGCTTTATTACAAAAGATGATGGTGAAAGCTTCCATAACTTTGAGAAGTTTACAAAGCCAGTTGTAGAAGCGCTACAAAAACTAGGTGTACCTGCTGAACTAAAAGGTAGAAATGACCTTGTAGCAGACGGACGTAAAATTTCAGGAAATGCAATGTTTTCTACAAAAGGGCGTATGTTCAGTCATGGGACATTAATGCTAGATTCTGAAATAGAAAACGTTGTAAAAGCATTAAATGTAAAAAAAGAAAAAATCGAATCAAAAGGAATTAAATCGATTCGTAGCCGTGTAGCAAATATATCTGAATTCCTAGATGAAAAAATTTCGATGGAAGATTTCAAGGAGCTCATTTTAACATATATATTCGATGTAGAAGATGTAAATGAAGTTCCACGTTATGAATTAACCGAAGAGGATTGGAAAAATATTCACAAGATTTCCGAGGAACGTTATCAAAAATGGGAATGGAACTATGGAAAATCCCCTGCATTTAATGTACAAGTATCGCATAAGTTCCCAGGCGGTCTTGTTGATGTCCGTTTAGATGTGAAAAAAGGATTAATCGAAAACTGCAAAATTTTTGGTGATTTCTTTGGTTTAGGTGAAGTAACAGAGTTGGAAAATAAGATTATTGGTGTACGACATGAGAAAAAGGCATTGGAAGAAGCGTTGGCCGATGTAGATGTTTCCCATTACTTAGGAAAAATTACAAAAGAAGACCTAATTAACTTAATTTATTAAGGTATAGCAGCTCGTATTTCGGGCTGCTTACTTTTTCGCTCTAAATGTTAACGCTTCCACTTGAAAATAATAGTTTGGTCTTTTATACTTAAAATAGTGTTAAAATTTAAAGTATAGGAAAAATTGCTTTTCTAATTAAGGAAGGTATTTTTCTTAGACCAAAATGAATGACTATTCATTCATTTATTATTTTATAGGGGGTTTCTTGTAATGAATTTAAGTGAGCAATTATCTATAACAGCTAGAAAACACCCGGAAAAAACAGCCTATGTATTCCAAGACAAGGAGACTAGTTATTTCGAACTCGAAACGTCTGTACAACGGTTTGCAACACAGCTAGAAAACTTAGGCTACAAGAAAGGAGACCATATCGCATTAGTAGTTGGTAATAGTCCTTATTTTATTATTGGACTGTATGGTGCGCTCCGAGCTGGAGCAGTAGTAATTCCGATTAATCCGCTGTATACGCCTAGTGAGATGACGTATATTTTGCAAAACGGTGATGTAAAAGGGATTATTACAATGGATGTACTATTAGAGAAGTTCGAAGCTATTTCAAATCACTTGCCAAATGTAGAACATTACATATCATGTGAAAGTGGGGTAGATCTAGATCTATCATCACATTCATTAGCTTCTAAATTGCTATCGTTTACGCATTTGGTGCGAACTGGAGAAGCGGAGTTTAAAGATGAGAAACCGGTGCTAGATGAGGAAGATACCGCAATTATCTTATATACTTCTGGAACTACAGGGAAGCCCAAAGGTGCCATGCTAAGTCATAAGAATTTGTATTCGAATGCCAAGGATGTAGCGGATTACTTAACGATTAACGGAGAAGATAGAGTAATTGCTGCATTACCAATGTTCCACGTGTTTTGCTTAACCGTTTCTTTGAATGCACCATTAATGAATGGTGGAACGGTTTTAATCGTACCGAAGTTTTCCCCACAAGAAGTATTTCGAATCGCCAGAGAGCATGGAGCTACGGTTTTTGCTGGAGTACCAACCATGTATAACTATTTACTTCAAACAGCAGAAGGCAATCAGGAGAACTTTTCTGGTATTCGCTTATGTATCTCTGGTGGAGCGGCAATGCCTGTTGCTCTACTAACTCAATTTGAAGAAACATTCAATGTGAAGGTTTCAGAGGGATATGGCCTATCTGAAGCAGCGCCAGTAACTTGCTTTAATCCATTGGACCGTCCACGTAAGCCTGGCTCGATTGGCATGAGTATTATACATGTGGAAAATAAAGTAGTCGATGAATTTGGTGAAGAACTACCCGTTGGTGAAGTAGGAGAATTAATTGTCCGTGGGCCTAATGTGATGAAAGGGTATTATAAGATGCCAGAAGAATCTGCTGTAGCATTAAAGGATGGCTGGTTATATACAGGGGATATGGCAAGAATGGATGATGAAGGATATTTCTACATTGTGGATCGAAAAAAAGATATGATTCTAGTCGGTGGCTACAATGTGTACCCTCGTGAAGTGGAAGAAGTATTGTATAGTCATCCAGCTGTGGCCGAGGCAGCGGTCGTTGGAACACCAGACCCCGATACTGGCGAGGCAGTGATAAGCTTTGTTGTGTTAAAAGATGCGTCCATCCAAGAAGATGAATTACGCGATTTTTGTAAAGGACATTTAGCAAAATATAAAGTACCTGCTAAAATTGAATTTTTAGAAGAACTACCTAAAAACACAACAGGGAAAATCTTAAGAAGACATTTAAAAGATAAAGTGGAGCAAGTGTAATTTAGCTCGTGTCGAAGAATCCGATGATTCAAAACGATTTCATTTGTTTTGAACTCGTCGGATTTTTGTTTTTGCCCATTCCCGTAACGCTGTTGCCCATTACAGTGCCGTAAAAGCAACATGATTTCCTTTATGGTCATTCGCTTTCCGTGGCCTGCCCTCAGACAAGGGAATACTGGAATATTGTGTTTCCTTAGACTCTTAGAGAGACAAAGGAACATCTACTAAAGAGTTGGCAACAGACTGAGGATCCAAAACTGCACCAAATGAATGAAATCGGTCATTTAGCGGAATGAGGATCCATTTCGTTTTTGATGA
>NZ_FOHE01000011.1:0-135335 GCF_900111445.1 Oceanobacillus limi
CCCCCTTTCGTGTTATTACATGTGCGCTATACACACGTTAATTATTCGTTGACATCGTCAATCATTCGTTATATACTGAATGTAACAAAACTTTGCGAGGTGTTACGTTATGGGAAACGAAGTGTATCCGATAAAAGATAAACGCGATTTTAATAAAATCAAGCGCCAATTACACGGACGCAACCGCCTATTACTTACGCTAGGAACTGCGTTTGGACTCCGTATCTCCGACTTACTTACGTTAAAGGTCGGTGACTTGCGCGGTAAAGATGCGCTCACCTTAACGGAAAGTAAGCGTAAGAAAAAACGGACGATTACGTTTAGTAAGTCCGTTAAAAAAGAAATCGCAATATTGTCCGGTAAGGATAGCGACTATATTTTCGCTAGTCGGAAAGGTGATCGCCCCATATCCCGCGTGCAAGCATACCGCATATTAAATGACGCAGTAGCAAGCGCAGGACTTACGGATAAGCTCGGTACCATCGGAACCCATTCGCTACGTAAAACGTTCGGCTATCGCCTATACGAAAACGGCGTGAATATTACGCGTATCATGACGATCCTAGCGCACAGTTCCGAAAGAGAAACGCTGAAATATATCGGTGTGACAGCCGACGAAATATCGGAAGCATACGAAAGCATTGAGGTGTAACCCTTGTGCTAACACGAAGTATAACCGTCATAGAACGCATTTAGAGCGTCTCTGTGGCGTTTTTGTTTGCGCCGAGGGTTATCGTGCCTAAAACGGACAAAAACGTCTGTAATCGCCTTTATTTCGTTTATATTGCGTAGTTGTTTCGTAACCTATACATTTATTTCGTTTAACATCGTTTCTATTTCGTCTAATTTACTGTAGTAATAGCTTCTTATATGTTTAGGTAATTGCTTGACATATTCTTTTACGTTTATTAATCTAACCTTATCGTCGTACATTCTACCTCCTTGACGACCGCGTAAGTATACAATCGTAAGGGAACGACAATGCGGTAGGTATTTCTCTACTGTCGGGCAATCTCTATTATCGATAGTCCATTCGGAAAGTTTAACGTCTACCCAACGTTTGTATCGCATAATAATGTCCGGTCTAAGATTGCCGGGAGGCTTCTCGCCAAACTCGATTCGTAACTCTGCGAAAATGTCTTTTACCAAATCCTCAAGAATTATCCCATAATAAGACGCCATAGCGGTATCTGTACGAAAGTCATCGTAATTAAATCCGCACGCCTCGACCGCTTTCGAATACCCTCCGAAAAGAGCCGTACATCTTCTACGTAAGGCATCGTCTTGTACTCGTATAGCAGAATAATTTACAGGCAATCCTTCGCTATGTCTACGTATTATTTCGTTCATGACTGCGTCTTTATCTGGGTACTTCTTCGATCCTCTACCGATATAATCGCCTCCAACGCAAAAAGAGCCGAAGGCATATCGCCCCGACTCAAAGTGATTTTTTGATATCCGTATTTAAAATCCGCCTGACAAAGGTCGGATAGGCTTGACCCGCCGCCCCCTATTTTCGTCACCCATATCCGCATGTATTTTCATACAATCCGCTGAATACCGAATGTAACAAAAACGGATTATGTTACATTGACGTACGTCCTCGCGCCTTGCTACGCCTACACTCACGCACATACCTAGCGCACATTAACGTAACTTTCGTTTATGCATTCGCCTACATACCGCTATATCAACGTTTACCAATTCCTTCCGTTTATCATCCGATGTATAAAATCGTGCATATTCGGTATAATGTGCGGTGTATATTCGCCAAGGATTCCGTCAAAGTGATCGAGGGGTCACGCGCCAAAGCCTGTCGCCCGGTAATCTCGATAAATCTGCGTCCACTTGTCGCATTAACTCGCGCAATAATTCCGTAGAAATTCCGAGTATCTTCCCTATTATAATGTCCGCCAATAATTCCGTTGCGACTATTCCTCGGAATCTTTCCGTTTTCTAAACGCCTCTAACTCCGCTTTCATCGCATCAATGTCCGTAGAATCTCCGCTAGACTTCGTATTAATTTCGTGCTTCTCCGTCAATACTCCGTGTGCTTGCAGTAATGTACGGAACATAGCCGCATTACCATCGTTAATAATATGGTCGGGTATAGACGCCATTACTTCCGGTAATCTGTCGAGTGTATTGCGCATAATCGTACGCTTTAATTCCTCGTTGAATGTATCGTCGTTCTTCCACCGATATAATGTCGACCTATCTACGCCTACTTCCTCGGCTATTTGATCGTTAGTCATTCCGTTCATCTTCGGTTGTGCTAGTATCGTTATTGCTGCGATCTGCTTTTCGCTTAATCTCTTCGCCATATGTTCGTTCACCTCCGTATAATTCCGTTAAATAATTCCCGTATACTCTCCGCCAATACATAGCGCTTAAACGTTAAAGTCCGCGCTATAATATCGCCATACTCTGCGACTTCTCCCTTCGAATATCCGTATAGTTCCGCAAAAGGTGCGATATACTTACGTTCCTGTTCCGTCATAATAACGCCTCCGATTACGTATATGTGCGCATAAGTTACCGCTAGATACGGAAGTATCTCCGCCAAATGTACGGTTAGATATGATAATATCTGCGGCTACATTTGGCGGATTAACTTAGCGCCTATAAGTTGCGTCTTATAAAAAGATTAAAACCTTTGTAATCCGGGGAAAGTTCACCCCGTATTACTATCAATAGTTATCGAAGTTCTTTATTATCGGAAAAGAATCTCCGAAAATGTAATGATAGCGATGAGGGCGGTTTTCCCGAAATCGCAAGGTATTATCCTTCCTTGTTATTACTGACAAAGACTAAGATATAATTACGCTTTTTTCACGAACAAAAATCGCATATATCTCGATATATCTCCGTCATACTAACGTTTTCTCTTATTTACTCCGTTTTTATTTCGTTCGAATAAAGTCACACTTTTTGCCGTTTTGTTCGAATAAAGTCACACTTTTTACGCTTCCTTCGTATTAAACATCGCAATTAAGTCGTCAGATGGCTTCGTATCCTTCCGATAAAACACGTTCGGATTGAACGTATATTTCTCTTTACCTCCGACCTTAATCCGTGCAATCACGTATTCATCACCGAATTTCATCTTCGGCAACCTACGTCCTAATGTCGCTGGATCAACGCCGATTGCTTCCGCTAAACTTTTCCGATTGAACCACCGAATCTTATTCGGATCATCTTCGTAAGGATTGTCGCACAACGCGTTTAGGTCGTAGTGTACATACGGAAGCATTCGGTACATCAATCCGATGTCTGCCGCTTTTACTTCGCGATACACATGCTTCACTTTCGTTGTATATGCCTTAACTACGTAAGGGTCGGTAAATGCGCCTCGGAAATGGTACCGTTGATTGACGAAATGCTCTCCGTCTTTCTCCGTAATAATGTCGTTCCTTTTACACGCCGATAAAAATTCGCTGAATGTGCTTTTCTTGCGCGCTAGTCCGAGTTCTTTCCGCATGTCTGCGTAACTCATCGCGGATTTATCCGAATTAACCAATCGTCCTGTTACGTAATCTACCGAGCATTGTAAGCGCATGAGATACCCGCATTGTGCGGTAGTTAGTGCGTCATATACTTCGTGTATGTTTCGCATCCTAGTCGCGGTAAAGCTAGGCTGGCGACCTCGGCGCCATTTCTCCGCCGCTTGTTCGCGTTTATAGGCTTCGGTTTGTTCGTAACTGATTACGCGATGTGTCGTAGCTGGTGCGGATATACGCGCTTCACCGTTTTCGTCTGTATAAGAAAAAACACCGTCAAAATAACGGTGTTCATCGGTTTTACTCTTATTCATCGGATTCCTCCGTCTCTATTATTCGTTGCATATTTCCGTAATATATTCATTATTTCAAGCGAGTCACACCCACGGATAATGGACGTGTCGAGAAATTGTACGTACGCCTCGTCGTCTTGTCCGTGACCACAACACGCGTTCATAACGCCAGGTAACGTTCCTAAACATGCGTCATGCCCTTCGGTTGTTGCGTGTTTGTGGCAGTGTCCGCACGCTCTTTGTTGCCATGTTTCTTCCGTAGGTTCTTTTGTATCTACGTAAACCCATTCTCCGTTCACTTGTTCGATTTCATGACCGCGTAAATAAGACTTCGCCACTAGTCCGTCACCACCAATACGCGAGCAGGTCCGTGAATAAACGTTGTATATCCACTTATTCCTTCCGGCAATAACTCGCCACGAATATCTGGTTTAATCTCCGCTTTCCTTACGCCTTCCCTTTTCGCCAACTCTTCCGTCAATTCTTCCGTTGTTGCGTTAGATAACGGCTTAACCGTCAGATCGTCGTGTTGTTGCGCTAAGTTTTGGTGCGCGTCGAACAACTTTCCAAACTCTTCGTCTTGGCGATCTCGTTCCGCCTCCAACTCTCGTAGCGTTTGTGTAGCCTTCTTCGCCTCACGTTGGATCGCCTTTAATCCCGTTAAGGCATCCGAGCAATCTACGTCCACCTTGATCGATATGTTTCCGACATTGCTTTCGTTTCCTTCCTTTAATTCGCGCGACTGTTTGTCCGCCATTTACATCGTCCTCCTTCTCATAATAAAAACGCCTGCCACGTAGGACAGACGATTGTAAAAGTATTCCTATAACGTATAGGTACAAAATCACGTAAAATATACCATTTTACGTTAAATTTCTCGCAAATTATACGTAATCACCGGCTGAACCTTAGTAAACTCTCTATACGACATGAATCTACGTTCCCTGCTACGGACGGTCTTACTAGTTTTTGGTCGGTGGTCTTTACCGTCAACCCCAACCTCTTCCGCCCATTTAATCGACGCCACTTCGCGATCTCTCCGCTCTTGTTGGTCGTCACTCATTATCGGATACTCGTTATTGCGCATCTTCATTCGGTCTTTATCCGCAATCTCATCGTCCAGTATTAACGTAGCTAACCGGTCTAATGCGCCACTCTCCGGACGCTCTCCCGTCTGCCTAACGTACTCATCCGTATAATATTGAACCGCCCATATACGCTGATTACGACTCATCCCCGATTTATTTTCGTACAAGCCGTCGATAATCTCGTTTAATTTCGCTTTGTAGTCGCCTTTGAAGTCGATATTCATTCCGTTTCCGCCTCTCCGTAAGTTAATCGATACCCTTCGTCATGCCTCGCCCAATACTCGAACACTTCCGCAATATTTAATAACGCTCGGTCTATTAGCGTGGAAACGTTCTTTTGCGCAATCCCTAACGCCTCTCCCGTCTGTTCCTGCGTCCAATCTTCGATAAATACGTAATGCAAGGCGCTTTTCTGGCGCCATGTAAGACGTGCTTTATCGATGGCGTGCGCTAGGTCTGCGAGTATGACAATCGCGTCTGTATCGCCGTCATATTGCCGTTTGACTAGCGCATGATAGTCGGATAAGAGTAGGCGGACGCCTTCCGGACTATCTAGCGCATAGGTTTCGTCTAGTTTTCGTTCCTTTTCGTGTATATCGATGGATACTGCGCCCATTACTTCGCCTCCATTCCGTTCGAACCCTTAAAAACTCCCTCGCACCTTTCACAGTAATACCATGACAACTTTATTTCCTTCCACTCAGTTTTATGTGCCTCAGATAGAGAAATATACTCCCCGCAATGGCTACAAGGTACTAAATCTTCACTAGATTTCATTCAACTCAACCTCCTTGAAGCTGTATTTTACTCGTAGTAGGGATCGCTATAATCGGTAATAATTCGGCCGCCACAAGTACAATCTAATCTAATCACTTTCCAGTCCTTTTTCATCTCAGCAACTGGTTCTTTTCCGCACTTATCGCATTTCATCGGAAACATTAACTTTTTCTTTTTAGTCACTTATTTTGACACTCCTTCATCAATATCGCGTCTATCTTCCACTTTACAGACAAGGATTAAATCGTTCTCCCTTACGTAAATCTCCGAGTCGCATTCGTTGTCAGTTATCATATAATCATAATCAAACGAATCCGGGTCGCGGGCAATATCGCATATATTCGTTACTTCCCACAATCCAAGCAATCCTCGGTCTTTAGTTCGTACTACGTCTCCAACGCTATATTTACTCATTCCATCACCTCCACACCGACTAATTCGTACACAACCTTTGTAAAGTCGCTGATCTCTCCGCGAGGTGTCGGATACAGTACATGATGCGGAATGCCCGGCGTTTCAACTAACGCCTCATACCGTTCTTCTTCCCACGTTACCGCCAAGTGATTAGCAACCTCGTCCGTATAAGGCATAACATTTAGCGACGAGAATTGGAGATGATCGTCATAGTCGTTTTGTACGAAAAACGCTCCGTATGACTTCCGAGATAGTACGTCACAGTGGACGACAATAGCGTTCATACCTCGAATCATTACGTTAAACAAAAGGAACGGCAACGCACGGTCACTTAATTCCTCGCAAGTATAGACGTACCATGACGGCTTATAATCGAATGGCGAGTGCTTTATACGATCCCGTTGCCATGCTGCGATAGTCATTCCGCCAGTTCCGGCGCAAGGCTCGTAATGGCTCCCGTCATATTCTTCGCCAGTTAATTCGGTGATTAACGTATTGACACTACGGGGAGTAAAGTCTTGCTTTTTCTTCTTTCGGTCAGCGTGTTCGTCTTGAAAGTAATCCGTGAACCAATCGTAGGATACGTCATAATCGAATATTTCGAGGAACTTCTTAAACACGGACTCTCTACGTTCCTTATCGTGTAATATCTCCATGATTTTCGTAGGTGCCTCGTATGAATCGTTAATACCGAGGATTCCGTTTACTTGTTCCGTTATATTCCCGCTCAATAAACCACGTCCTTTCGTATTTATACATGTGCGCTACACACTCGCATATTTATCGTTACATTTCCGTTGCATTTACCGTTTATATCGTTTATAATTCGGTTATACTACTCGTACAACCATCGCAAAGGAGGCGTCCTATATGCCGAAAAAATCCGCTAAACAATCGGAATCATTCCGTTGGATTACGTCCGAACCCGACCGTGATCCGTTTATATCCGTAGATGCACAACGTCGCCTATACTTTAACGCCAAAGCGCGCAGTCTAGTCGGCTCTGATACGGTGCAAATCGGATATGACATCGCTAATAAGCGAATTATCGTAGGTGCTGCGGATGTGGTTCGCCCAGCAAACGTCAAGCCACATAAGATCGATAAACGCGGTTATGCGTCAGCACGTCCGTTAATCAATTCCGTTGGCTTGTCGGATGCTGACTTACCACTCCGATATAATTACGTAGGTCGCGATTTCTCCGAATACCCTGACGGAGCATATGCGTTTCAGCTTATGGATGACGCTAGAGCAGGCGAAGACGGTTCGTTATAGGTACGGTAATAACCGCTCGCCTAACGCCTCGATAACGTTCACAGTGACGGCATTTCCGCTCATACGGTAGAGTTGCGAGTTACTGATGCCTGCTTCCGTTAGTTTTTCGAATACCTCGTCGGGAAACGATTGAAGTCGTAGACATTCTTTTGGCGTAAGTTTGCGTATGCGATATTTTGGCGGAGTGCCTTCCGCTATACCGTGCCGATCTTGTGCCGTAAGGGTGAACGATTCTTCTCCGTCGTCTTTAAATCTGCGCCCGTTTTGGCGCTTGTTTTCGCGGTCAGGCGTAAGAACGGGGCGGACTTCTTCTCCGACAAATGGGCGTGATTGACCGCATAGTCCTTTGTGATATGAGGCGGTTAATGTACTGGATAATCCGTCCTCCCGTACTTTGGTCGCGCCCTCATTCATACCGGCGTCTAACGATTGTTGTTCCGCAATCTTAGGCTCGCGATGACCTCCGCCCATTGTCGTAAGGGTTGGTGATACACCTTCCGCCGAGTAGACTCGGCGGATTGCGTCGTGACCTTTTAGGTCGATATGTCCGACCATTTGAGGTTCTATCATATGAGGACGTCTATTACGATTCTTCGCTACATCTGCCGGACCAATACCTTTCGTAAAGTTAGCGTCAATACACGGAGATATGTTTTCGCCCGTACATATCGTACTTAACTTTCCGTCTTTACCGATCCCACTACCTTCGTTTAGCTGCGATATCAACTTCGCCGTCTTTTCCTCGCTCAAATAATACCGCTCGTCCACGTCCGTTTCGAGAATATCTCGTAATCTAGTAGTCACGGAATCTTGCGAAGGCCAGTCGAAATTGAACGTCTTTAAGTCATCATATTCGCTAATTCTTCGTTTACCTTTCGCCACTACGTTCGTGCCTTCGATAACCCACGGCTCGCGTTCGATTAGATCGTCTCTAATGCCTATCATAAAGAACCGCTCCCTATTCTGCGGTACACCGAAATATTTCGAGTTGAGTACGTTAAAATCGATAGTATAGCCGCACTCATTCGCTACTTTTACAATTGTATCTAGCGTCTTACCTTTATCGTGCCCAACAAGTCCCTTTACGTTTTCCATAAAGATAATCTTCGGTTTCTTTTCGGCAGCAATTCGCATAGCTTCGAAGTATAACGTACCTCTAACGTCATTAAATCCGCCTCGCTTCCCTGCAACGGAAAACGATTGACAAGGAGTTGTAAAGGATAATACGTCGTGGTCCGGCACATCTTCCGACTGCAACTCGAATACGTCGCCAGTTACCGTTGAATCGGGATGTAGCGTTTTGTACGCCATTTGTGCAAATTGCGTTTTTGCTTGAGGATCATATTCCGCAGCAAGCAGGCACTTACCGCCTAATCGTTCAAATCCGAATGAAACACCGCCAATCCCTGCGAACAACTCTACGAATGTAAATCTACTCAATCACTCGCCCTCCTTCGCCAAATGTTCGATAGCAAACTCGATATATTTCGCTGCCTTGCGTAAGTCCTCCGTAGGTTCTCCGTGCTTATACGGTGCCCTTGCGAGGTATTTCAGCGCATTACCTACGCAATAACTGACGTAACCATTGTCGTACCCTTTCGTTATTTCTTCGATAATTTCGATCGTCTCGAAGCGCCCATTCGTGTAATGTTGAGGTGAATTAATCGCGTCGGCTTCGGAATTTGATTCGTCGACAATTTCGCAGTAGCCGTCACTTACGAAGTAATTCTCGGTATCTCCGTTATTATTAACGATGTACTTGTGACTCCCCCACCTCCCAACGACATCAAACACCTCTCCGACCTTATCCGTATACCAACCGCGACCTTCCGTTATCCGTATCTTCATCCGCTAACCTCCTCGAATAATTTCGCCAGCCTTTCCGACTCTATTTCGTTATAAGCGCTAACTAGCGCACGCAACTCCGCCATATGAAAGTCCGCCAATCCGTCGCGTCCTTCCGCAATATTTCCGACAAGTCCTGCGAACAGCTTATCAGCTGGTAAGCCTTCCGCCACTTTCTCACGGAAATATTCCGCCTTGGCTTCAGGATTGAACGTCACTACTTCCGCCATATTACCGACCTACCTTCCGTAGCTTATCGTCGATTGCTTGCGTAACAACTTTCGTCAATTCTTCGGATAGTTCCGATACACCTTCGGTCGTTAGCGGTTGCGTGCGTTCGTCTATTGCGACGACATCATCGATAAGCATTTCAATTTTCTGCTCGATTTTCTCCGACCAATCGAACGACGTTTCGCGTAAGATTCCGAGTTCTGCGTTGATGCTTAGTACGTCGGATTGCGTCGCCCACAGACTTGGTGACGACTTAAACTCCGTATAATCATCCGCCCATGTGCGAATATCCTTCGCATTAGAGTCGGATTGCTCGGTTAGTTCCGCAATCTTGCGCTCGGCTTTCGCTAGGCGTCCGACTAAGTTTGCGATGATGTCGTCGGTAGATTGTGGCGAGGTAGATTCTAGCGGGACGAGTACGCGGTATTCTTCTTCCCAAAACCGTAAATAGTCGCCTCTTCCAGGCGTTTTGGTCGTTGACTCTACAGAGACTCTGTGAGTCATTTTTACGTCAAAAATATCGCCATTTCTATAACCGTACATCTTTAACGTGTGTTGAGGATTGATGATGATAACCTTCTCGCCAACCTCCGCACGCCTATCGACCATTTCGTAACGTACGTTGTTGTGGCGGATAATGTTCGTTGGGGATAGCGTTTTATAATTGCTTAAACTCGCATGACCTCGAGAGTATTTGCCAAGTATACATCCGACAGACACGTGATAAACCTCGTATATTCTATCGATAAATTCGAGTTGCTCGTTGCTTACGACGTAATCCCCAACGTCAGCCTTCCAATCAACCTCGACATACTCCCGTTCGATTCCGCCTAGTGACTCGTCTGCGATGTAGTGTCGTTTAACTTCGCTCATATTACCGCTCCCCTTTCGCCGTTAGGCTAATTTACTTCGTTTAATATTTCGATACTTACCGTCTGCCTTCCGAACTGTAACGCTTCCTCTCGCGTTTCTACAAGGAAATCAATACGCTTTCCTACGATAGAGCCTCCGATATCTAACGCCTTCGCTTCGTAGGTTGTTCCGTCACCTAACGTAATCCTAACCGTCGAATGTAACGGAATGATCGAAGGGTCTACCGCAATAATGCGATAACCTTCCGGTGTATATACGGTATTGCGTACGTCATATCCCGTGTAGGTAATTCCGCTACAACCTTCGCAGCGTGCCGTATAAGATGTCGCCTCTACTTCGAACGTTTCCGACTGTTCCTCGGAAGATAAAGCGCTAAGGTTATCGCCACTATCGTCCGTTGAAACTTCGCTTTCAATCGTTGGAATATCGCTATTAACCGTTTGAACATCGTCAATCACCTCCGGATTTTCCGACAAGAATACGCCGACTATGATCGGTAATAGCGTGATTTTCGTTATGAGTCCGATAGAATCATCCTTTCGCGTGCTTCGTTAATTCTTCGATACTTACCGGGAAATGTTCGACCGCTAACGCGTTGACCGCCTTTGCGTACGCTTGTATTTCCGCTTGTGCATCGTGTGCTAACCGTTGATTGACGAAGTGTGCGACCGACTGTAGGCTGGCCGTCCAGTACCAACGCACATACATTCCGTATGCCGGAAGGAATAGGCGCGCTTGTTCGGGAGCGATTCCTTGTTCTATCGCCTTTTCGTACATTGCCAAACCATCGTCTACATAACGCATTAATGCCCCCGTAAAGTGCTTTCCGTCTGAGTAATCGATTGGCTCTCCACTACCTTGCTTGCTGTTCGCTGGTTTGCTGCGCCATTCGTCATTGTCGGGAATATAAAACGTCGGCTCTTCGGTAACATATCGTCGCGATGATTCGTTCCATGCGTCCATCGTATGGTCGGAGCCTACTACGTACTTCCACCATTGCCTAGCGACCATTAACGGCGCATAGACCTCGAACTGTAACGTTGCATGGCGGAAAGGGGACGTATGCCCCTCTCGCGCCAAGAAACGGATTAACTTTTCGTCCTTTTCGTCGAGTTCAAACGATTCCTTGTCGTAGCTGACACGCGCTGCGTTTGCTACCGTTAAGTCCGAACCCATTACGTTGACTAGTCGGATATAACCTTGATCTAATACGGAGATAAATTCGTTTGATTTCGCCATCTATTCGACCTCCTTCAAGAAATTAACTGCGGATATTAACATCGCGCAACCAATTATGACCTTATCCGGCTCAACGCCGAGGCATAACGCGATAAACCAACCGAACCAAAATAACGCAAATAGTACGCTTAATACATTCATTCGCTCACCCCCGTTGAACCGTATCCTTTGTCGCCTCTATCCGACTCACCTAACTCGGAAACCTCCGTAAATTGTACGGAAGGTAATCGTTGTATGATCGCTTGTGCGATTTTTTCGCCTTTGCGGATAATATAGGCGCCTTGTCTGACCGCCTCATCGCAATCGATAAATTCGTTCTCTACCGTCCTTATCCGTTTAATGTTCGCTAATGACCGTAAATTTGCGCTAGGTTTATCGGTAATGTTATCGACAATCACGCCAATTTCGCCTCTATACGTCGAGTCAACCGTACCGAATTGCACGCGTAATTTCGTCTTTAGCGTAATACCGGATCGTGGGCGAATCTGCATTTCGTACCCTTCCGGCAACTCTACGGCAATTCCCGTCTTGACTAACGCTGTTCCGTTAGGTTCGATAATAACGTCCTCTACCGCAAATAGATCGAAGCCAGCGTCGCCGTCGTGCGCTTTGGTCGGGATAACTGCGTCCGAGTGTATGCGTTTAACTTTGACGTCGGCAGTTTTCGGAGAGTTGGCGAGGACTCCCGTAATGTATCCTCGGTTATATCCGTTGTCGAAGTCGGAAATGGGTTCGTCCCATATGAAGTCATGTCGATTATCCTCGGTAATTTCTGATACTAGCTTCGCTAAATTATAACCCATCACTCCGCCTCCTCTAACGTGCCGTCCGCAGCAAACTCGAACCCATTCCGTTTAGCTATCGCCTCTACTTCGCTATAATCCGGATCATCTGCTGACGCCACCATTTCGAGTAGTGTGCGGATGTCATTCCGTTTGTTATCGTTCATATAACCGCCCCCTATTTATATAATCGATATGAACGGACTGTTGGCGAAACTAACGCCAACTTAGTTCGTCCGCATGTTGCGCCAATTCACCTCGGAAGTTCTTCGTTAAGTGAACCACCTTTACGTACGGCTCACTTTCGAAGTGACGCAGGTATGGCATAAAACCGCTTTTTTCCGGTTTCTTTAAGTCGATCTGTCCGTCATGTCCGATTAAGATAACGCGGGAACTATCGTGAATTCTCGTCAAGACCTTCTTCAATTCTCCGCGCGTCATATTCTGTCCCTCATCGATAATGACCGTTGAATCCTTGATATTGCTACCGCGTAAGAACGTGTGCGACTTTGCCGTAATCCACGCCTTATCATTGATAATGTCCGGATTATTTTCCGACTTAATGGCGAATCTAGGGTCGACGCCTATCTCGTTTAAAGCGTCTAGTAGTGGCGTGGTGTACTTCGACTCCTTTTCCTCGACTGTACCCGGCGTATATCCGATGGAACCTTCCTCGACTGGCGAAAACGTATAAATTAACGGCTTTCCGATAACGTGAGCGCAGGCGACGGCAAGAGTTGTCTTGCCCGTGCCAGCCTTCGCATTCACGATCGTAAATTGATTATCGAATATAGAGTCGACATACTCGCGTTGTTCGTCGGTTAATTTCGGTGCAAATCCGTGTAATAGGTTTCCGTCAGGTAATGGCATAAGCTACCGGCTCCCTTCGAAATAGAAATCGTCCGTTTGAATCGGTTCAACTAGCGCTTTTTTATACGAATTACCTTTCGTCGAGAAAAAGTCGTGCGATTTAGACTTCGTATCTAATCCGTTAATAATGATCGGATTAACCTCGTTAACTTCGTACTTTGCGTCAAATCCGAGATTATTCAACGCCTTATTTGCGTTATACTTAACGAACTCGATTACGTCCTGCTCTACGTCTAGTCCAGCGTATACATCGCGAGTATATTCGATTTCATTTTCGAGGAGTTCGTCGAATAACTCGTGTACGAACGTTTCTGCTTCCGCCTTGTCTACGTCGAGTTGTTGCGCCAATAATCCGACATATACTCCGTGGATGGACTCGTCACGGATTATGAGGTTGATAATCTCACCGCTATTAATCAACTTGCCTTGACCCGCCATATACAACGGATAGTAGAATCCGCTGTAAAATAGGAATGACTCGAGTGCAACCGACGCGACCATCGCTCGATATAGCGTCATGTTATACCCGCTTATCTCGTCATAATATCGTTTGATGATCGTTGCCTTACGTTGCAAATACGGATTATTCTCGACCCACTCGAATAGTGCGTCTATCTCTGCGCTAGTTGCGAGCGTTAGGAATATATTCGAATAGCTCCGGGCATGTATGAGGTTTTCCATTCCGCCCATGAACGTAAGTACCGCCTTCTGCTGGTGTGACGGAACATGTTCGGCTATACGCGCCATACCTACGTCGCCTTGTAACGTGTCAAGTAGCGTTAGTCCTGCGAGAACTTTCTTATACGTATCCTTTTCGGTGGCATCGAGTTGTTTCCACGTTAGGAGGTCGCCGGATAGCGATACTTCCTCGGGAAGCCAAAATTGGCGGAGGTTTTGTAACGCAAACATTTCGGAAAATTCGTCGTCCTTTGCGTTCCAATTAGCTGCGGTTAGGATAGTCGTTAAACTGTGCATGAAATACACTCCTCGTTCCCTGTGTCTTTTTGTCGGACGTAATATAATGTTTTTATCCCTTTATAGTGAGCGTACAGTTGAATCCTCGTTAATTCCCTCGTTGTCGTCGAATCCTTAACGAACACCGTAAATGATAATCCTTGATCGACATGGCGTTGAATCGTCGCAATTAAGTCGATAACCTTGTACATCGACATGTCGTACGCCTCTTTATAGAGGAACCACGTATTCGCCGATAATCCCGGCATTGGATAGTACGTCTTGCTATCGCCATACACGCGATCCTCAATTCGTTCCATAATCGGCATAACCGATGCTGTCGACGATTGGACGTAGCTTATCGAACCAGTTGGAGCTATCGCTAGGCGGTAACTGTGATACAGTCCGTGTTCCCTTACGTCCTCCTTAAGTTGCTCCCAATCGTCGGATTTCGGAATAAAAATACCTTCGAACAATTCCGCAACCTTTTCCGACTTAATCTCGGCAGGATTTTCGATAAATTCGTCGAAGTAATCTCCGGTATGGTATCGGCTGCCTTCGAATCCTTTAAACGTTTCCCCACGTTCCTTCGCAATTTGATTCGACCGAATTAGCGACCAAAAATTAACCGTAGAGAAGAATACATCAGCAAACTCGATAGCCGTTTCGCTTTCGTACGGTATACCATTTTGCGCTAGAAATCCGTGAAGGTTCATTGCGCCAAGTCCTACGCTATGCATTTCCTCGTTTGCCTTGCGGACGGCTGGCGCATTAGCGATGTTGGTATCATCGGATATTTTCGTAAGTGCGTCCATTGCGAGTTTTACCGAGGATTCTATCGACTTATTACGCATAACCGATACGATGTTTAACGATCCGAGGTTGCATGATATATCTTGACCGAGGATATCTTCCTCGCCGTAGTCGGTGTACTCGGACACCTCGCTATACTGCAATATCTCCGAACATAGATTACTGAACGTCACTTTTCCGAGGTTATCAAGTGCGTGCGACTTATTTACGTTTCCTTCGAACATAATGTACGGATACCCGCTCTCGAGTTGAACGATTGCAATACGTTCTAATAGGTTGCGAGGATCAATACGCTCTTTCCGTATATCCGGGTTATTAATTAGCGAATCATATTCCGTATCATAGTCAATTTGGTCGAGATACTTTCCGGTAACTTGGTGTAAGTTATGCGGATAAAATAAGTACGCCGCTTTATTTTCGCGCGCTAGTTCGATAAACTTATCCGGAATAACTACGCCAATATTTAGCGTCTTAATACGTACGTCCTCATCTGCGCTTATTTTCTTCGTATCTAAGAAATCGTAAATGTCCGCATGGAATACGTTAAGGTAGACGGAACCACTTCCGTTACGCTGACCGGCTTGGTTAATATGGCGGAATGACTGGTCGAGGTTCTTCATTATCGGAACAACTCCGCTAGTTACGTTCTCGTAGCCCATTAACGATTCGCCTTTTGCGCGTGTTTTCGATAGGTTAATCGAAATACCTCCGCCTTTCTTCGATAGCTGACGGGCGGTCGAGTTCATCATGTTAATATCGTTCAGCGAGTCGCCACATTCGAGAAGGAAGCACGATACAAACTCGCCACGTCGCGCCTTACCTACGTTAAGGAACGTTGGAGTAGCCGGTTGATACTCTTGATTTATTAATAAATCTACGAATTGTAGCGCATACTCCACGTCACCGTTACCGAAGTATAAGGCGACTATGCTTACGCGATCCTCGTAACGTTCGAGAAATAGCGACTTGTCGTTCGTCTTAAGCGCATAGTTTTCGTAGAACTTTTTCGCCGACATGTACGAAGGAAATCGGAATTTGTACGAGTACGCTCGCTTATATACGCTTTTGATGTCGCCCATCGGATACTTGTCGGTCAACGTTTTGTCGTAATAGTTATAATCGATGAGGTATCCGATCTTTTCTTCGAGCGAATGGAACCATTTCATACGGTTGTTTATATGATCGATAAAGTATGCCCTGACCGCCTCTTTATCTTTATCAAAACGCAAAGTTCCTCGTTCGTCTCTCGTCATTATTTCGTTGTTTAGCACGATATGTGACTTCGTTATTTCTGCCAATTTATCCGCTCCTTTACGTATTCATAATCCTCGTCCGTCCCCCGCATTTCCACTTTCCGCAGTAAAGGAACCTCGCACACTTCCGCAATCAAGTCGCCAGCCTGTGCGAACTTAGCGCCCCAATTTCGATTGCCGAACGCAACCACTCCGGTCAGTAACCCCTCGTACTTATCGAGGAACTCGCGTACAGGCTGCGGAACCTCTCCGAAATTATATGTCGGAGTAAATAGCGTGAAAGGTTCGGAAGGCTCCGCATGTTCTACGGAAACCACCTCGTAACCTTCCGCCTTGAATCGTTCGGCAAACGCCTTTGTATTGCCGGTCATCGAGTAGTATACGATGGTGTTACCGCTCGACATTCGGGTTAACTCCGTAACATTCGAGGATTTGCTCCGTTTTCATAATTCCGCGTAATACATCGACCTTGTCCGCCCTTAATTCCGATTTACGTTCGTCTAGTTCGCGTTCCTTCCGCTCAATCTCCGCATATTCGCGCTTCTGATCGTCGTACATTTTCGTCAGTTGTTCGATAAAGCTACTCACTTTTGCGCCCGCCTAACGAGAATACTCCACCAATTACGAATAACCATGCGATAACATACGGTATAGTTGTCGCGGAGGTTATCGGAAATACTCCGGTAAGGACTCCGCCAGCTAGGAAAGCGATGATAAGTCCGAAAAAGTATCCGATGTACGCGAGTGCCGTTAGAACTAGCGGAACTAGGAATACGACGAGTAACACCATTCCGATAATTTTCGCTATGTCGTTTAATACGTCCATTTATTCGTCCTCCTTTCGGTATAAAAGAGTTTCTTTAACATCCTGCCAATATTCTTTACTTACGTCCTTGTAAGTCGTCTGATTACCAAAGTAACGTCGCCTTTCCGCGCCTACGAAAAACACGTAAAACGGATATGCGGGAATACACAGTAATAAAACGACTATCTTAATCAGTAATATTTTCATACAATCTCCCCTTTTCCGATTAAATAGACGATACCGACCGAAATCGCATCGGCTTCGTCCCCGCCTTTATTCAGCTTCATCCCGCTATCTCCGAAATATATCCGAACTGCCTCCGCAATCATCGCCTTATCGTTCCGTTTACCTGGCGAGTTGGTGATACGCCTCGCCCACGCCTTGACTGTCTGTATGTTGATATCAACAATCTCGAAGTCAGCGAGGGCGAATTCGGTCACACCATGCGCCTTAAATATCTGCTTCGTCGGAAGGTTAAAACGGACGATACCGGCTTCCCTCGGAATGATACGCTCGATGTCCGGATACTGTGCGATTACGTTCGTAATTCCTTCGTGTATCTGTCGCAAACGCTCTCCGTCAGACAGTTTCGCGTTGGACTTGATAAGTCCGTAGTCTGTCAGAGAGAGCGATCCGTCAGATACCGTTAGGATTGCGTAGCCTGACTTGGTGAGCGAGGTGTCTAGCGCAAGGTAGCGTTTAGTCATTGCACACCGCGCCGTTTCATTAAGTCGACCATATCGCGATGATTATGTTCGCTCCGTATTTCCTCAATCTCCGCAATAGCTTCCGCATAACTCCGTTTCTGCCACGCAGGTAAATTCGATTGTTGCGCCATATCCGCCTGCCTACGCAGATCAAACAGTTCGTCCTCCGTTAATGACTTCGCAATCACCGTTTTGTAATCGTTAAATTTCCAATCCGCTAAATCTAACGGAGGCGGATCGTTCTCCTTCGCACGTCTGACGGCATCGGCACACCTATCGCGCAAGTGTAATCGCTCGCCTTCCAACACGTATTTACCGAACGTTTTCAGTCGACTAAAGTCCTCGTTCCAACCGCGTCCGTACGTCAGCATATACGCAACGATTACGTAGTCAAAGTCGTACATATCGCTATAAGCCGTTGTTTGCGCTATATGACCGGCTTTCGGCGCATCTAGCGACTTAAACTTCGACCAATTCTGCTGTACCGACTTAATTTCGAGTCCGACTCGTAATTTCTCGCCATCGTCCGTAATGTATTCGAGAATACCGTCCGGCAATCCGAAATAGGCGAAGTGTTGTCCGTTGTGTTCGATTTCGTGCATCTTTTTGTCAAAGTGTTCATATCTCGGATTGCCGTTCGCATGACGTTCGAACTTGAATCGCGGAGGCTTACCGGTTAGCTTTTCGAAATGGCGTTCGGCTAATAAGATTTCGCGCTGCAAGTAATCGCCAATCTGCGAACCAAGTCCGATCCAATCGCGCTGATTCTCGGTAAACTTCGCAGGGTCACGTTTGGACTTACGCGCCTTTTCGTAAAGCTCGCGGTCACTGTAGCCTGCGCTAGATGGTCCGAAGTGCGGGCGCTTTATTCCGTCGGGGTTACGGTTGAAATCGAAGTAACCCCATCGCGATTGTTCGCGTAACACCTTCGCATACCTTTCGTGAATATCTGCGTCCATATTATCGTCGTATGGCTGATTGTAACGGTGGAACTCCGACATGAATTCGTGAAAATCTTTCGCTATTTTATCCGCTAGTTGTTGCGACAATTAATCTCCTCCTTATTTTACGCCCTTACAAACGGGAAGTGTGCGCCATTTACAACAAGACTTGTTACGCTGTAATAATAACCGCCGTTACCTGCGTCTGTAGTTGCGTTAGCTTCAATGATGGGGTTTTGATTGTGGAATATAGTGATAGTGTTTTCCGATACTGTTGTATCATCATCAGGAACGTCTTTTTGTTCATCTACGTTAATATCAGTTATTACGGCATCCAAAGGAATTTCGCCGTCGGTGAGACTGAAAGTTCCTCCTCCACCGGCGCAACAATCCCATTCACTGCACTCTATCGTTAACTTAACGCCATTTTCGAGATGTACTTCATCATCGGTTACCGAGATTACTCTTTTATATAGGATCATTTCTCTTATTTCCTCTAAACTACTATAATCAACGTCGTACATCTAATCGATCCCCTTTCGTTATTTATTCGAAAACCATTCGTCCGGCGAATATTCTTCCATCCACCGAGGTTCGATTACCGTATCGCAATCTAACGGCAATACGAGGTTATACGTATTTTTCATAATGTCGTCGAGCAACTCTGCTGATTCTTTCGTGACTTGTTCGTTAGGTACCGCAAATTTCAATTCATCATGCAAGGTTAGCGAGAACTCCCATCCGCGACCTAACGTACATTCGTAGTAAGCGCGAATCATGCACATTTGCAAGATATTAGCGCCCGAACCTTGTATCGTATGGTTGAACGCTGCCCGCTCACATCCGCCGGTAAATCGCATTAAGTCCCAAAACTCGCCGACTAAATCGGAATCCTTACTGCCTTTTCTACGTAACCTATTCGCTTTCTTACCGAGTTCCGGATCGTTCTTATCCGAAATCCCTGCGAGTTTCATTAGCGTACACAGTCGCTTATATTTCTCGACATATCCGGGGAATCTCCGTTTCTGTCCGAATATAGTTGCCGTCCAACCGTGCTTGCGTAAATGTTCGAATGTAGCTTCGACCATCCCCTTAAATCCCGGAAGGATTTCGTCGAATTTGTCGTAAGCTACTTGTGCTTGTTCTTCGCCAACTCCGAAAGGGATAACGCCTTTATAGAACATATCGAAAGCTTGTCCGTAACCTATCGCTAGAAACATTTGTTTCATCGCCTTACGGTACGCAGGAACCGCTTTGTCCGTACCCTTTACCGACTTGTAGTACGCCTCGGTACATACCTCTTTCGGAACATCGAACAATATCGCAGCAAACTCGACGTATGGATCGAGACCTTTCCGATACATTTCGGCGAATATCTCATCGTCAAACTCGGTCGCCATACGGTGCGCTTGAATCCTCGGCTCAATCGAAGATAAGTCGGAACCAAAGAACGTGTGATATTTCGGAGGTTCGAACGCCATTCGCACTTTTTGTCCCTCTTCGGTGCGTGACGGGATGTTCTGTAGATTCGTCCCCTTCTTCGATTTTTTCTCCGCTTCAACAAGTACCGCCATGTGATCGAGAAAATTATTATCATCGATATTATTGCGCCAAAGTTCGTTAGGCTTTCCGGTATATCCTTTTGAGCCATACCGACCGGTTGATACCGTGCTTAGGCTCGTGTGTACTCTGCCGTCATAATCGAACGCCTTCGGTATCTTTTTGATGAAAGTACCTAATAGAGTTGACAACTTCGAGTATTCGGATAGCGGTTTTAACGACTCCTCCTCCTTAAAGTACAGTTCGAGAACGTCCTTACTTGTTGAGCGCTCTTTCTTCTTATCGAATAGTTTCGTTTTATCCTCGATCTTAAGAACGTCGTATATTAGGTACGCTAGATGATCGTTAGAGTTAAGGTTAAATTCCTCGGTAAATATCGGAGCGTTATCGATAGTAGGTTCGTCTAATTCCGATAACTCACGTTCATATTTTTCGAGCATATCTCTTTCATTCTGGTACGACTTTAAGTGCGTTTTTGCTTCCGACTGTAACTCTGCGATTTTACTACGCTTCTTTTCGATCTGTTCCTTTTTGCGTACAATTCGCTTCCGTTGAGATTCGCACCACTTATCGATCTTATTTGCGTTAATTTTACGATCCATCTTACGTAAGAACTCGTCATTAATCCCGTACGTTTCCGTGATTGCGTTGATTGCTTCCTGTAATTTCGGCTCATATTCGGCTTCTAGTTCCGCAAGTCTTTCCGTATTGACTACGAACCCAGTTCGCTCGATAGTCGTATTTACCTCGTAAAGATATTGGCGAATCTCAAAGTACGGTTTATATAGATCATCCTTTGCGAGCATCATTTCGATTTGCCACTTCGTTAATAGCCAGCCTTTTTCTACGTCCTTTATCGCATATATGCCGACAACTTCCGGAGGGTAGACCATTGGCGACCCATTTCCGAATAAATCCTCGAATGTATAGTCGTCTAGGTGTTCCGTACCTATCAGCGATTTGTATTTCGTCGTCAACGGTTTTAGTCCGTTTGATTCTTCGTGTTCATTAAGGATAAATTGCGCATCCAACGAATCATATCGAAACCCTTTCGGATTCATTCCGTCGTTTAGAAACATCGAGTAGTCAAACGGCGTATTATGAAACGCTTTGGCTTGCGATGGATGTTCGATAAACTTTCGTATTGCACCTAGCGCAGCCGACCGAGAACATTGCGGATCATCCGTTAAGTGTCCGTAAGCTACGTAATAACCTTCGTTCAATATCGGAAGCCAAAACGAATAACCGCCGGACATGTCGATCATCGTATCTGTTCCGGAAGTCTCCGTATCCCATTCGGTGAATGACGTTATCTCCGGCAAATCAACGCCTCTTGACGTTAGTTTCTTGCGGATATGAGTATCGTTGAATAGCCGGAATACTTTACGAAACCAATCGTCGTCTTGTTGTTGTCGGACTTCTTGACGCAACCTTTCGACCATAGCCGGCAAGTCGGAGTCGTCGGTAATGACGAAGTAATTGCTCGGTTTATTTGCGAGCGTATCTTGCATACGTTCCTCGCGCATAACCCGTTTATTTTCTTCATCCACTTGTCGCCCCATCTGAACGGCTTCAATCTTCGAAAACTTACCGTCTTTTAGTCGTCCGATATTTCCGTCATTAAACGCCTGCTGCGCCAACTTTACGAGGCGTCGGTCTTTATCCGATAGTTTCATCGATAATATCCGCGCCCACGCCTCGTCCATCGTCTCGTTAGCGCTGGCCTTCCGTTTTTCTGCGTCCTTTATGCGAGATTTAGCGTCAGTAGATTCGGTTGCTTTCGGATTGAGCGATAGCTTAATTTCCGTCAATAGGACGGTACCTCCTTTCGCGTTGTGGCTTCGTTATAGTGCGAAGCACCTCCGCGTTAGCGGTCGAAACGTTGTTCAACTGGCGTGATTAGTTCGTATCGTTGCGAATATACTTTCCCGTTAGCTAATACGCGATGATTCCCTGTTATACTCATTTCCTCGACCAACTCTCCGATTGTTCCGACTTCATGCCCTCCGAAGGCTGCGATAGTAACGCGAACAATATCGCCTACCTTATACTCGTTAGGCTTACGCCCTAAAGCACTCCACTTTTCCGCTTCCTTTTGCTCGGCAAGTTTGCGTTTGGCTTCCGCAACTTCTTCGTCGGTTGCTTTGGTTAGCGCGTCTTCTTTAGCGTTCGGATTGCCGTCGTAGTCACCGCCGTCAAGTTCTTCGACTCGATACCACTTAAATGACGATCCCCAAACGTCCACAATTTTTACGATGTCGCCTACTGGTGTACCGCCCTTTCCGCCGAAGCAATTATCGTTATTGTGCTCAACAACCTTCGCATAATCTCCGACTTTAAGCGCAGGCTTTTCCGCCTTTTTAGGGCGCTCAATGATTTCGAATTCTTCGCGGAAAATGTTTTCGTCGTTTTCTTTTACCTTGACATACGAACGATGCGAAAACGTCTTATGATGGACGCTATCAACCGTAAAAATGTCGCCTTCCTCGTAATCGCCGACGCTAAGAATGTGAACGTCAACAATCCGAATCTTATCGCCAACTTGCGGATCGCCCTCGATTACTTGCGTAGGCGTGTCCGAAGTCTTTGCGTATATTTCGAAAGTTTCGTAAGAAACTGCGACATTTTCTCCGCCACCATCAGCGATAAATCTCGGGTCGCCGTCTGAATCAATTTCGATAATCTCGTAATACTTTCCGACTGTAATGTCGTCATCGTCCGTCTCCGTAAACTTCACGTAATCGCCCACTTTCGGCTTACGGTCGACCTTAACGAAACCTTCCGCCTGCTTTCCGCTCTCTATCGCAGACACCCGCGTCTCTAAATCGCCTACGCGTTCGGTCAGCGTCGGTGCGGAGGATTTGCGGAATACTACAAATTTATCTAGCGCTGAACGTTTACTGCTCACGTCGTCTACAATCGCTCTATCCCCGTATCCGTCCTCCGTATTAACTTCGTAATAAAAACCTTTTCTCGCGTCAATAGTCCCGTTAGATAGAACGATATCTCCCATTTCCGCTCTTTCATCAACCTTCGTATATTCCGCACCAGCATACGCAATCTTCGTAACCTCTCCGCCAACCATATCAATTACTTCTACGCCTTGTAACTTCGCCATATTATTCCGCCCCCATTTCGATATTTTCGAACTCATCGATATCGACGTCAAACTTCGATGTCAGCCGTACTAAACATCCGACACTACATACGGTAATGTCGTGTTCTTGCGAATACCAAACCTCGGAACCTTCGAGGATCTCGTCTAGGCAATGCGCACAATCTCCGACTACCTTGCGCGTATCCTCGGGTAATTTCGTTTTCCATTCGTCATAATTTCGAATAGTCATGCGGTAACACTCGCAATCTCATCCGTTAAGGTTCCTCGGTCAAGTGCGATAGGTAACTCGACCCAACGCTTAACTGCCGACTGTTCGGACGCCCAATATTCGCCCTTTTCTTCGTTTTCGAAGTAAAATACGCGAGGCGTTTCGCCGTCCTCCGCCAAGACGCCAATGATATAATCCGCGTCGGATTTCGAGTACGGCTGCCCCTTTCCGTTCTTAGCGTAGACGACTAATTCGTTATTGCGGTCGCCGCGTATGCGAATCGTCTTGCATTGGAACGTATGCCATTCGCCAGTTAATCGATCCCTTGCGATAAAGTCGTACACTTCCGCTGTTTCCGTTTCTGCGACCTGCCATCCGCCGGCTATTAGCGCCGCTTTTGCGATAACTTGCGAGTAGATCCCCGTCTGTTCTGATATATGTGCTATGTTAACCGTCCCCTTTCGTTGTACAATCGTTAATCACTCGGACAAACTACCGCTCAATCAGAACGGTAACTTATCCTCGCTGATTTCTCCGTCCTCTACCGCCTCAACTCCGTCATTGTCACCGCTATTGTCCGCCTCTTTCTTCGGCTGTAATCCGATAAGGCTAACGTCAAAGCCTACAGACTGTAACGCCTCAATCATTTCGTCCTCGTCCTTTTCGAACAAGATTCCGTCGAACAACGCCATATCGAATGATTCCGGAGCCTTATCGAAGTTAGCGCGTTGCTTGTCGGTCAAGTCCTCGTCCATATCGAGTACCGGCGTTAAGCTTACCGTTGTATTTGTTCCGCTGCCTTCCTTCGATAGTTCGAACGCAATCTTGCCGATTTTCTTTTCGTACTTCTTAATCGAGCCATGGATCGCTTGCGCTTGCGGTTTAGATACGTCAATGATGATAGGCTCTCCGCTATCTAAATCGAAGAATCCCATTGCAAAGCGTTGTTTAGCGCGATACTTACCGGCTTCCTGTCCGTGTTTGTCCGAAAAATCTTCCGATAAATCCTTGTGATATTTCCACGCCTTGTCAAACGCTGTGAGGTTATCGACCGGATACCCTTTCGCGGATTTCTTCGAAGGATTCTTCGCTACGAACGAGTTAAGTTGCTTATATATTCCGTAAGAAAAGAACGTGATTAAATCGGATGTACCTAATACTTTTACCGTGTAGGTTGTACCGGACTTAAACGGAGAAAACTCGGCATTGCTTCCGCCTCCGTTTGATTCTTCGTTTAATGCGTTTAGAGCGTCTGCTCCCGATTGATACTTCGACATTAAATCGCTCCCTTTCGTCCTATTATCGTTAATTATCGGACACTACTTTCGGCAAGGTTGCGAACCTACTTATCCGACATTGAGACGCATCTCTCCGTTCGATGTCCGAAAGGTTTACGTGTCCTATCGAGCAAACTGCGGAAACGGTGCGCACTCCCTAACGCTTTCAGTCGCGCCGATATTCGGAGGCACGGCTTACTCACGCTAGGCATTTCCGCATATATCCGCCCGTGACAGCGCACGACCGATAGTGTTCGCAGTCATACGCCATAACGGACGGGCGAGTGTTATATCACTCGCGCCAACGCGATAGCCTTACGCACCCTTTTACGCTTGACTGCGTGTTCTTCCGAAGGTAATTCGTTTAACCGCATTTCCAACGCCTTCATGCGTCCTTGTATCGCCAATTTCTTCGGAAGGCTACGCGTCTTTAACAAGCGCAACCTCAACTCGCCTATTTCGATTTCAATTTCGGCACGCAGGCGCTCGATATTGCGTAGTTCCTTCGCTTCATTTCGTTCAGCAATCGTCAACTCATTCGCAGCAAAACGACTTAGCTTGCGGTTAATTTCCGAGAATCCGTACGTCTTAGGGTCGACGATTGTGACGACAATGTCTTGCGTAATATCGGCGATTAAGCCTACGCCGTTCGATACGAACAATCGTCCCGGCTTTCCGTTGTCGTCGATAACTTCGGATACGAATACGGAAGTAGACGCCTTTTGCTTCGCCCAATTTTCGACGATTGATCGCTTAATACCGAATCTTTCGGTAGCGCGTAACTTCGCGTGATACTTGATAATCGGATTGTCTAGCGTAGTTTTCATCCGACACGCACCGCCTTTATCGTATCGATTGCGTAGTAATCTGCGAGGTCGTCGTCCGTAGGTATCGTACCTTCGTATACGACTTGCGGGTGATTCTTCGTTATATATTCGTCAATGTCGCGTTTAATTTTTTCTGAATCCGTCATTTTTATCGTCCTCTCTAGGTATATTTTCGTTTATATTTGCGTATCATTATATTAAGAAGAACGCGGAACACACGTAATAAGAACGTACGTTCCGGGTTGTCATTATACTATATTGCGTATAAAATATAGTAAGAAAGACACAGTTATCCACATAAATAATCGCGGTAATCGCCAAAACGGGCGCTATCGTAATTATGTTTAAGCTGGGCAAGCTTACGGGTAACTTTAGAGTGATGAACGTTTAGTTTCTTCGCGATGGCAGTCGGTCGAAACTTTCCTATCGTTTCATCTTTTAAGACCTCGTTAACGATGGCAGTCGTTAGGGGGTCTTTTATTTTGTCTGGATTTATAAGCGATTTGATAAGTTCGATTAATTCATCGCTTTTCGTAATATGTTCCGTATGATCTCCGTCTTCTACGCGATCTTGTTTAAGTAGTAAGTAATCTAACGTGGCAGCGTCAGATTCACCTTCCGAGTTAATGATATGCGTTTCGTATTTCTCTTTCGTTGCTCTGTTTCTCCGTAGTTCCAGTCGCTTAATCTTTAGTGAGCGACTTAATAGATGTTCAAAATTATCTTTGAAGCTATCGAGGCAGTTCATAAACACATCGTCATATCCTGCTAACAGATCGAATTTATCGATTCCGTTATGTTTGGCTACCGTTTCGGCGTTTTCTCGATAACTCGTCATTGCTTCGGTGTAGATCCTAGTGAATAATTCCTCCGTAGGATTTGACCTATACAAATCAGCTAAACTATTCAATTGACTTTTCATTCATTAATTCCTCCTTAGTGCTTGTACTATATTAGATGCACGTGAATTGTATTTCGCGCAAAAAATAGTAAATTTTTTATTTTATAAAAGTTCACCCGTAGGATGTATTTATACATTAACAATTTCTTTATTTTTCTTGTTGATTTTTTAAACTTTCCTAGAATTTATTTTTTCTTAAAATTCTCTATTATGTAAATAAAACCCTCTAGCTTTAGACTAGAGGGCGATTAATGTATTTAATTAATTTACGACGTTTCCTGGGTCAGTATTAAGTGTTTCAACCTCATAGCTTGTACTTGTTGGTTCGTTTACCGGGTTGCCCGGGTCTGCTGATACCGTTCCTCCGAAGATTCCGAATGCTAATACACCTGTTAAAATTGCTGCGATTACTTTTTTCATAATTTTCCACTCTCCTATAGTATGTTTTTGATTAATTCTTTAAATTCCTCTTTCTTTGATAATTCCTTTAACGGAAATTGCGCATAAAACATATCACCCTCCTTCATAAACATACCGAGTGATTTTAAATGTAAGCTGTAATCTTCTGTTGCCAACGCTCGGTAGTAGACTCTGAACGCAGTCTCATCTAGTCCGTCGAGTAAATTCAATGCTGCATCACTATCTCCACGCTTAGCGTATCTATAGGCTAGTTCTGAATCATCCATAAAACCGTCAGTCTCGTCCAACCTATGACTCCAAGTAGTCTCGAGCAACTTTATGTTTTGATTCAGAATTGTATCTCTGTGTGCGATCAAACCTAACTCTTGATACTTCTTAACGCTTTCTGATAAGTGAAATGATGATTCCGCGTAATCTTGGAACATGAATGATGTCCCTATAATATAAGATGCATAAGCTTCGCTTTTCGCGCAAATTTTCATGGAAAAAATTAATTCTGCATATTTACGACTCTTTTCTAAGTCGTTATTGTGGAATAAATGAGCTTGCGCTAAAACCTCATACATTCTTATTCGGAAACATTCTTTCACAAAACCTCTTTCCAAATTTTCGATAAGTAACCTAGATTCTTCTGCTACTCGAAATAGGGACTTGTATTCTCTAGTTAAAGAATAGATGTTAGCTTCTATCGTATGTAATAAAGCAGTTAAATCCATAGATTTTACTTCCGAATATAGACCTTTTAAATCCCGAAGGATTATCTCATAAGAATGTAATTTTCTTTGGTACTTTAAGACAAAAGAATAAACAGAATGAACTTCCTCGAATCCGTGATACCCTTCTATTTTATTCAGTAATTTTTCTAAGTCGTCTAACAAAAAGTTTATAGATAAGAACTCTAACGCCGGTCTGACGTGCTCCATTTTATCGTAACTTAAACATACGCTACGGATAAATTCCCGATCCTTTTTAAAGAATATGTTTTGAATAGAGAAAGCAACGTCAAAATTTAATGGTCGTTTTCCGTTTAAGAAGTTGGACAATGTCGCACAACTAACCCCAACCGATTCCGCGATTGTTTTACGTTTGTAATCATGATCGTCTATAAAATTTAATAACAAATCCTTCCCCTGCCCCATTTGTTCTCCTCCCTTAAACAACCTTGATTAAAAGTAATGATTATATTATAATTACATTGTACCTATTTTCTTTCCAAAAGTAAATAAAAATTTATAAAAAGGAAGTGAATTTTTTGTTGGATGATTTTACCATTGACTACTCCCCGTTAATGAACATTTTATATGACCGTAATATTGGTCTGTCCGAACTAGGTGAAGAAGTAGGATTAAGCACAAAAACCATCGCAAAATTCAAAAAGAAAGAATCTCTAACTTTAACTACAATAGGAAAGATCTGTGTGTTTTTAGATGTTAATATAGAACAAGTAGTAAAAATAAAAAGAATATAACCCCTTTGATATACATAATTAATTAAATATTAAATGAAGGGACGGCTTCCTATGAAGATTGAATTCGGAAGATGTCTCCTTCGTGAAGTATTACGTAGAGCCGGCATGAAACAAATAGATCTGGCAGAACGTTCATCAAAGACGGAAACTCAAATTAGCGACTATATAAATGGGCGAAAATACATGTCTTATAGGACAGCTATAGAGTTTTCGATCATCATAGGTTGCCATGCCGAGGAGTTCTACGATTGGGAATACCAAGGCTTCAAGAAGGAGGAGTAAGGCGTCAATGCCTTTCTTCGTGAATTTACTTCATCATTAAGTGAAGTTATCCCTAACTCATTGTCAATTATAACAAAATTTTACTTGAAAGCGTTACCCATTTTTTAACAATTGATAAATGTTTGTTTTCTTTATTTGTAAGTCCTCCATACGCCCACTCACCAACGCATCATTCACGTCCTTCACTCCGTCCGGCAACGCCAACTCCCGCAATCCCACGTATCCGCGCAACCCCTCGACCAACTGTCGCTTAACCTTCTCGCCAGCCTTATCGTTATCCGTCGCAATTACCACGGACTCAATCGGAGACTTCCGTATTAATTCGAGCTGCTCGTCACTAACCGAAGCGCCTCCGATGGCTACCGCAGGTTTACCGCTCGTCCATACGCTCATAGCGTCAATCTCCGCCTCACATACGTACACTTCTGTTAGGTTATGGCGATACACCTTGTCGATGCCATATACGAGGCGTCTGACGGGTTCTGCGCCTTTTTCGTACCAAAACACCTTACCGCGTACCTTCCGATACTTGACGTTAGCAAGCGATCCGTCCGCATGACGCCACGGTAGGACTATCGCCCGTGATTGCTTCGAATAACCTACGCCCATGAACCGCTGTACCTTTTCGGAGATTCCGCGACTTGCGAGGTACTTATGCCGATACCGATACGGCGCTAACGTAGATTCCGGTAACTTTACGGGGACTCTCCGTTTAGGTAGCGATAATTTCGGTATAATGTACGATTCTGTCTGCGCTGGCATACCGTATAACTCCGTAAGGTACTCGCACGTTTCCTCGTAGGTTTCGTCGCGTAAGAACGCTAGTAGCTTCGGAAAGTTACCGGATTCATAGTCGGAATCGTATGCGCCACTATCCCGCCATGTTCCCGCGTATTCTCCGTCTAGGTTGACGAAGAAGGACGGAGTATTGTCGTAACGGAACGGTGAAGCTGCGATAAGTTTATCGGATGACCAGCGCGGTCGAGTCCACGGAAAGGCTTCGAGTTCGGTGCGGATGTCAACGTCTAATTCTTCGCCTTGTATTCGGATAATCGGCATAAGCGTCCTCCTTTCTGATTGCACTAATAGAATACACCCCGTTTTTTTCGATCTGCAATAGTCTCTACGATTTTTTTTTTCTAAAATTCCTTCGTAAACTCATCCGCACTTAACGTATCCTCCGATATCTCTCGGACTATCCCGTAATTCGGAAGGTATACTCCTTCAACTTGCGTACCTTCTCCACCATTACGCCCCTTGCCTATCTCGATCATAAAGCGACCGTCCACTGTATCTATTCCGAATAGGTTGAACGCATCTTCGAGAATCTGCTTCGATTTCTTAACCTCGCTACGTTTCGGCGGTTGCAATTCGCGATTACCTTCTTCGTCTGTATTTGCGCTAACTTCCTCGGCTTGTGTAACGACATGTATAACGGTATTTGTGCGCCCAGCAAGAGCGCGTAACTTCTTGGAAGTTTCCGCTACATCGCCGCCTGCTGTCCGTGATCTATTCTGCTCGAAGTCCATTAAATAAATCGGATCAATAACGACTATATCTGCGTTAGTCTGAATAATATCCGATTCTAATTGACGGACGTCTGCGCGTGTGAAATCCTCATCATCTATCGCACGAACCGTAATATTTCCCGGTAAAATATCGTCTAATTTTTCAAGGAACATTTCTAATCCGGCTTCATAACCTTCGTCTAACTTACCGGATAATAGTTTACTATTTTCGAAACCGACTTCATAATCAACTCCGTCAATTTTCTCGACCGTACCGCTAACCCTTGCCGATATACTTGCGTAGGCTCTCGCCATCCATTCGAATTTACTCATTTCTCGAGCCCATACGAGGACATTTGCGCCCTGAAAAGCCGGTTCGATTGCTCCGTCCTCCATGACAAACACGGATTTACCTCGTCCACTTTTACCGTACCATGCGTAAGTGTTTCCGGAATAATATCCGCCGATTGCCTTGTTGATTCCGTTAAACTTCGATTCCCATAGGCGGAATGATTCTCCGGCTTTACGTTTGCGATATTCTTCGAGGAATTTGTTCGTATCATTTTTTACGTCTGTTCCTATTTTTTCACGAACACTTGTTCTCATTGTAATACGATCCAATTTCGATTGCAACTCTTTTATGAAATCATTTCCGTCAGATTGTTCGATCATTCTCTGCGTATCCTTATCGTTAACTAGCGCAATAAATTCTCGCTTGGCTGCGTCCGACTTTAGTTGCCGCGTCAGCCATTCGTAACTATCCGACACACCTTCTCGATAATAGAAGTCCGGAAATTCTTCGACCACTGTACGGAAGTCCGGCGCTTGTCCTCGATTGGCTTCGGCGTACTCCGTAATGTATTGAAATACATTGCGTTCGGATTCCGTAGCAAAGTCGGATTCTTCGATGGAATGAGAACGGACAGCCGACACGTTACCATCATCGAGAATTTTCGATAAGAATGATTCGCCATATGCGGGCATAGTTGCGTCCTCCTTTCGTTATTTCATCGTCCAAAACTCGTACTTACCGCCCATTTACGCCTTTCACGTTCCAGTCGCGCAATCTCACGCTCCAACTTCCGTATAACCTCGATCAATTCCGCGTTCGACATGTATTCGTAACGGTCGCTCATCCTTCCGATCCTCTTTTCTTATGGCTCGTACCTAATTTGCTCTTGCGCCTTCTCCCTGAACGACGTTTCTTCTTCCGACTGACAGACGACTCTAATTCGCTAATCTTTTCGTGTAAATTACGGATATATTCCGAAACATAATCTCTCTCGTGTTCTACTTCGATATGCTCGTTGATTATCTCGTAAATCTGTTTGCGTTTTGACACCGTCATTCCCCTTTCGTCAATTCGGTAAGCAATCGTTCAGCATACGCCTTTTCATTCTCGGAGCCGTACGTTAACATATCGAGGTAATAGTCGATAGCCGTTTGACGTGCGCTATCGTCCAATTCCTCCGACAACTTTTCGCGTTCGGCTTCCGTCATCCCCTCCGGTTCCCATTCGCGGATAAAGTCCGTTGTTGCCGGCAATGACAGCCAATCTTCCGAATACCAATCGTTAGGATCTCCGCCTTCTAGTCGGTAACGGAATACGCTATGCTCCTCGTCATATTTAACGTCCGTAATTTCGTATTTAGTCGGAGCAATCGTTTCACCGTCCGAGAAGAATTCGGCGGTATATGGGTCGTAGATGAGAACGTCGTCGCCTACGTAAAACATCGGCTTAGGTTCGTTCATATCATCGGAATCCTCTCCGTCAATCCATTGGATTTCCGCAGGTTTGTCGGATGTGCGTTGCGCTAGGATGACGGATGCTGACGTGAGGATTGCGGATAATGTTCCGATGATTAGCGTTGATTTTCGCATTTACTTCGCCTCACTTTCGTTTAAAATATTTTACCGTTTCTATAATTGCGCCCATAATCATCGCCCACATCAATAGCACTAACGGCAACAGAATCGAATAAATAATTATATCCTCCAATATCTTCGCCTCCTTTTCTTATTCTGATATAATCGTGATGAGGTGATTAAGTTGAACCGATTAATTATACGTATTATTGCGCTCCCCTTAGCGCTACATATATTCAAGCAAGACCGAGAACAACTCGACGGATTATACGTAGGTAACGTATATCTCGATAAGATCGATTCCATTATCGAAGATATTCACCGTGATATTAACGAAAGTCGGGCGCAACTGTTGAAACAGTACGGACTGACTTTGCGTAAAATATCAGCGACGGAATATCGATGGAATGATCGAAAAGATTCCGGAACGCTTACGTATACTTCCGAACAGTTAAAGGCGATGACATCCGATATTATGCGCGAATATCTGTTTAGCGCCGAACCTTTCGAACGGAAAGAGCGTGTGTGGGATCGGAGTATGTTGCCGCCGGATGCCGAGTTGGATTAGCGTTTACCTCTCTTACTCTCGCCACCAAACGCAATCTCTTGCGTCATATCTCGCATTCGATCGTACAGTCGCTCCTCACCGAACACTCGCGGTAATTCCTTCATCGGAATATTCGAGGTATACACCGTAGGCAACTGCGCCGTCACACGGTAATTGACGATACTGTGGAAATCTCCGCGAAACCCATCCGACACATCCCTGACACCTACATCGTCAATCACGACAAATGGCGTATGCTTTGCGTGATTAATCGCGTTATAATACCGCTCGGCTGCGGGATTTGCGATACTGTCCGGCACTCTAGGACGGTTGAACGCGTTATATTCCGTCTGCAACTCGTTGGCATCGAGGAAATATGCCGGACGTTGTAACGGCGTCCGTCCTCGCTGAATACTTCCGACATAGTGGCGTATGAGCCATTCGTTAAGCAAGGCGCTGGCTGACGTCGTCTTACCGGTACCGGGCGATTCGCTCCATAGGTATAGCGACTTTATCCGCTCGCCGTCCGCCTCAAACTGACGGCTGAATGTCGATACATAGGCGTCAAATACCGCATATGCTTGCGCTTGGCTCTCGCGTACTGGTGAATTGGTGAGCGTCGTATTGCGGTAATCTTTCGGAACACCTGCGGAGCCTACGCGCCCACCTTCGCCGGATACGCCGTGAAACCCCGTGTGGATTGCGTTAGTTGGCGAACAGGCTGACGTGGTGATTCCGTCTAATAAACATTTCGTCAATTTGCGTTCACCTCCGTTAATTATTCGCGTGAGTCGTCGATGATTTTACCTTGCGTTGCAAATGCGCTAGTTACCCAACAATAACGTAAAGGTACTTCATCGCCTATATCCGTATTATCCGGTACCACTTCGCAAAACTCACCTTCGTACTCAACGATATCACCAACGCGAACCTCCGTCGGTTGTGGTGCGTTAAGGTATTCGCTAGGTACTTCGAGTCCTAGTGCGCGTCGTAACGCAATAGCCTTTCCGATATGAACGTTGAAGCAATCGTTAGGGGCGCATTTTGCGATACCTCTTGCGTAGACAATCGAACTTAGCTGCCCTTTCAGTAGGCAAACGACTGTTCTTTTTCCATCGTTAACAATAAATTCTGCATCGCATATGATACCAGATTCACCTTCCCTATACCCTAGCCTCGAGGTTATGCCTCCCTTAGAATCTTTTAAGGATTCCACATCAGACTTAGCGCGCTCCACGATTTCGTCACGCTCTTTTTGAGGCGTCCATAATCGCTCCTCTAACGTCGTACATACTTCCTTCTCGATATTGCCGCTTTCCAGCGCCCCAACCTTACGCTTCAACTCCGCAACCTCATTCCGTAAATCCTCGATATTCGCCTCCATATTTTCGATAACTCCGCTCATTATACCGCTCCCTTTCCGTTTTTAATTTCGCTTATAGCCATCCGCTAATATCGTCCACATCGATTTCTTGCGCTTCCTTCCGTTCCTCTTTCCGCTGTACCTCCGCCAACACACGTTGCCATGTCTGCTTACGGTACGTATAAAGCCATCCGAAACTAGTTCCGGGATATTGTCGCGTAGGCTTATATTCGGACATGGCTTCGTCAATAAATCGTTTAACAATCGCCTTATCATACTTCGCTCCCTTCGTCTTAGTTCCGATCAAGTTTCCGATTAACCCTTTTTCCGCTTGCCATCCGCGGTAGGGTACGTATTCCACTCCGAACATTTCTTCGTGCTTGTCCGATAGGTAGGCGTGGAATGTCAAAGTATTCCACTTGTCGAGCGGAAGGTTACGCCAGTCGGTCGATTTAGTTCGGGTCATTTGCGTTCGCCTCCTAACGCTATCTCCGTCCGTTTTCTGATTACGTGCTTTATGCTAATAAACTCATCATCTTCGTAAAAAGTGTCGGAATGTATTAGCGTTAATTGCTTACGTAACCGCTCAATCTCCGCCACCAACTTCGGAATATCCTCGCGAGCGTGTGCGATGAAGGTTGCGTTATCTAAGTCGGTAGTTTGTGCCGTTAATAATCCGCCCATAGTTCCGACATTCTGCGCACCGTTTGGCGATTGTTTTCCGATTCGCCACGGACCTTCCATAGCCTTTTCGGCACGCTCACGGATTTCCGCTAGTTGTTCGTCGGTTAGTCGTTTAGTTTCCGTCATCGTCAGCACTCCCTTCCGCCTTTTCCTTCCATTTCCTCGCTACGTCACGTAGACGATCTATCGCGAATTCTTTCTCTGCTAACTTCCGGCTTAATAATTCGAATTTCCTCTTTTCTGTCCTTAACTTACTTTCGTAGTATTCGTGCGTATTACGCTCAACCTCCGTAGAATACCTTATTTTATCCGCGGTTACTGCCGCGATTTGATCGATCTGTTCGTCACTTAAAGTTACGTTAAAACTAAGACCCTTGGCCATCTTTCAACGCCTCCTTTGTCGGTTGTAATAACGCCTTAACTAAGTCGATACTTACGTCATGCACGCCACTCTCCGTCATATGATCGAGTATTTGCGTAACGGTCGTTAGTTTGCGGTGAGCGTCTGCGGTGATTTCGCGTTCTTCACACCATCTTTCGTGGAAATAATCCGCCTGATCTTTGTCCGTCATACTTCGTCACCCTTTCGCTATTTACCGTAATAATTTCGTTACTATAACGCCCATATAAGCCGTTTGACGCTCTCGGAGTATTAGCGTTCATGTTGCGGATAAAAACGTCTGTGTGGGCGGTTATTTTGCGTCTGTGGTGTCGTTGATGCCTTCGACGATGATTCCGAGAATGTGTAGCGTCTTTCGAACGCCTTGCCTACACCCTAACGACCGCTGCCGTTCCGTGGAACTCATTTCTTCGGAATCCTGTAACCAATCGTTAGCTTCGTAATAATTGCGCAACTTTTCGTGAGGCGTCTGCTCGACGGTGTATCCGTTGACTAGTGCGCTTGCTAACGTCATTGTGTCGACACCATTTAGTGCGTCTGTTTTAGCGCCTACCCATTCGTCAGCAGGATCGACGGTTACTTCGAGTATTTTATCGTCGGAATAATACGGTAGGCTTCGCAAGTGTTCGATTACTTCCGCTACTTCCTTCGGTAATGCGACTTTTTCGCTCACGTTAATCGTCCTCCTTTTCGATAAGTTTGATACGTGGTTATCGCCAACTCTGCGTGTTTTATAGTTATATCGCTAGTTTCATCGTCAGTCATGAACACGGCGTTATCTGTTCTACCGCGATCTTTATACCACATCATAACGATGTATCCGCCGAAAGTATCGAAATCATCCGGTGCAAAATCGTTATCAACCGGTACATATCCTATTGTTCCGCAAGAGTTATCGTCACGGTTGACGGTTCCTATCTCATTAGCAATAAATCGTAATTCATTCATAGTTCCACAATTCCAATTGTCCGATAGAAAATTACCTTCGCTATCAAATGCGCATTTAGGATCGCTACCTTCCCAAGTTTTACCTCTCGATTTACAACAGTCGCAAACCATGTTACTCACTCCTTTTAGGCGTCGCTGCGCCACCTTTCTTTTATTTTTAATTTTCTTTGGTTTCTTTTAACAAGAAACACTTCTCCGACAAATACCTATATACAATACATTTCGGAATATCTTTTATTCGTCCCGACTTAAAGTGAATTTCTTTAAGGCGGTATGTTTTATCTTGTTAAAAGATTAGTTCTTGTTAAAACCTAGTTCTAGTTAGTGCAACCTATAACCATGTCGGCTCACAGTCGCGCGACCACAGGTAGCACGGTGGCTACGAAATCCTTACAATTCTTCGGGTTCTGCGTCAAATATTCGTATCTGACTAATCGGAAGAACTGTATATCTCGTATTATCGAATCTACCTTCGTGCCTATCTTGTATCGCAGTTACTAACGGACGACCTTGCCATCGGTATTCGAGTAACTTCCGCACCCTCCTTCCGGCTGCTTGACGCGAAACTCCTAACCCTTTCGCTATTTGCGATTGTGTCGGATAGCAGTTACCATCCTCGTCCATGAACGAAGCTATGACGCAAAGTGTACGCCAGTTGCTATCGCCCATGTCGGCTAGTAACCCGTGCTTGACGGCACTGACGTACATCTTAAGGAATATCTGCGTTTCCGACTTCCCGTCCGTTAAGGAACGCTCGGTCTTTGTCTCGATGGATACGAGATTTTCATTCGTCATATATCCACCTCCTATTAACTACATCGAAACTAACTCCACAAATGGCGAATAAATCCACGAAATTATTTTCGCTCTTATAATGTTAGATGCGCGAGAACCTCATTTCGCACACTTTTACGCAAAAAAAATAACGCCACCTCCGAAAAGGTGACGCATATCCGTTATCTTCTTCGCATATATCTCCGTAATGGCGAATGTTTCGTATGCTGACTGCGGACGTGTTCGGCGTCCATCTGTACGTATTTCCTCGTCGTTTTAATATCCGCATGATCGAGGATTTTTTGCAGCGTAAATAAATCTCCGCCATTTAATAGATAATCGCGAGCAAATGTATGTCGGAATTGGTGCGGATGTAGCGTATTCATTCCGATTCTCTTTTTCAGTCGATTCAATCGCTTCCGGAACGCATCTGCCGTAAATTCCTCGCCGTACGCGTTCATAAATATACGGTCAGTACCGCCGAAATAATCGGTTGATTCGCGATGCAATTCGAGCAATCGTTTTAACACTTCGCGACTAACCGGAACATCGCGGTACTTCCGATTCTTCGCTATTTCCGATGTAACGGTGATTTCGTTATGTCGCTGATTAATCTGCCCGACCGTCAACGTGACTGCCTCGTTAATCCGCAAGCCAGTGTCGAGCAACAGGTAAATAAGCGTCTTATCTCGCCATTGTGCGTATTGCCTTTCGTCCAACGCGTTCAATACTCGGTTAATCTCCGGCTCGGAAAGTCCTTGCACCTCCGCAACCTTATCCGTCCGAACCGGCTTTATCGTTTTCATGGCGTTACTTTCTGCGTAACCTTCTTCGTACCAAAATCGACACATCGTCTTAAGCGTTCTAAGGCGTATATTAACGGTATTAGGCGATAACCCTTCCTTCGTATCTCGGCGTGTTAAATCGCCCTCATACGCCTTCCTATCGCGTAATAAATACGTAATGTATGCTCGGATAATGTCCGGAGTCACACTCGATAACATAACCTCGGCTTGTCCGTTTTGCTCCGAAATAAATTCGGATAGGTAACGGATATGTAGTCGATATTCCTTGACGGTGCGTTCACGCACACCTTCCGCCTCTTTCGCATTAACGAATATTTCTAACGCTTCGTCGAGCGTTATGTCCGTATGTGTGACATCGTTACGTTGTCGGACAGAACGGACGGCTGTTGGTCGTCTTTCTCCGATAAAACTTCGTCCCAAAACAAAAACGCCTCCTTTTCGCGGTGACATTAGTCCCACGCAAGGAAGCGTTCTAGTCCGACAGTGTTCCCGTATCCTGCATCGTTACGTTTATCGGAAAGGGAAAATCGGAATACTCACCGATAACTCTCCGTACTGGTCTATCGCCTAAGTTAACGGGTTTTTATCGGAATTTATAACGGTAAACGTCCCAGGCAGGATTCGAACCTGCGACCCACAGCTTAGAAGGCTGTTGCTCTATCCAGCTGAGCTACTGGGACATATTGGAGCGGGTGAAGGGAATCGAACCCTCGACATCAGCTTGGAAGGCTGAGGTTTTACCACTAAACTACACCCGCATAAGGTTATTCATTGATTATTGTGCTTCGGAACAACACGTAGCTTTACCACTTAAAATTAAGGTTTCTTTTTTGGTCACAAAATATATTATATTCATTACACATAAATATGTCAACCATTTATTTCAAAAAAATCATAAATGCTTTTCAAAAGGTTATAACTGCCCCTTTTGAAAAGCATTAGTAGATCATCTATTTATCCGCAAGATCTGTATGATAGGTCATATCCTCCACCAATTTACCATCTAATGTATAAAAGAGGACTTCTATATCATTTACGTTATCCCATTGCATAACAGCATAAGTCTTTTCTGTTCTACCTCTTGGTAATCGGATACTTCCCGGGTTAATAAATAATTGATCATTTATTTTTTCCGCACCAGCAATATGCGTATGACCAAAACATATTATTTTCGCATCCAATTCTGCTGCACGATAGGATATCGTCATACTGTTCATCTTAACATTATGCAAATGTCCGTGCGCGATAAAGAAAGAGAGATCTCCAATATCGGTTACGAACTCCTCTGGATACCGGGAATCGAAGTCACAGTTTCCACCTACACTTGTAAAGCCTTCTAATTCCTTCGCATCGAATTCTAGCTCTGAATCACCACAATGAAACATATATGTACAAGCATGTCGCAGTTTAATTTCCATGAGTTCTTCTGTTAAGCCATGGCTATCACTTACAATTAGTACACGATTCATTTTAACACCTCGTTATGATAAACTCTTCAGCCAGTCTTCTAACTGAACAATCGCATTTTTCCGATGACTAATATTGTTTTTTTCTTGAGGCGCAAGCTCTGCCATTGTTCGATCATAATCCTTTGGAACAAAAATAGGATCATATCCAAACCCGTTTTCACCTCTCGGCTGTCGTTGGATTTTCCCTTCACAGTATCCTGTCCGAAAAAGTGTCTTTTCCCCAGGTATCGCAACGGCTAATACACACACAAAACGCGCTGAACGATTTTCTTCTGGTACTTCCTTAAGCTCCGCCAGCACCTTTTCAACGTTCGCTTTATCATCTTTTGGCTCCCCTGCGTATCGAGCAGAATAAATCCCTGGTCTTCCATTAAGTGCATCAATGACAAGTCCTGAATCATCTGCTAGTACAGGTGTTTCCAGTAGTCTAGATATCTCTTCTGCTTTTAATGCTGCATTCTCCTTAAACGTAGATCCTGTTTCTTCTACGTCTGGGATATCATTATCTAAATCCAATAGAGACACTGCTTGAATATTATATTTTGTAAACATCGTTTCAAATTCTTTAGCTTTACCTCTATTTTTAGTCGCAATAATTATTTTTTTCATCACTTATCACCATCTTCATCAGTCTCTCCAATACGGTTTGCCAAATCAGCGATCGTTTCCTTTTGAATCGTAAAGATTTCATTCATACCATCATTAGCAAGATGAAGCATTGCTTGTAATTGGTTAAATGAAAAGGTCGCTTCTTCACCGGTTCCTTGTATTTCCACAAATTCTCCTGAACCCGTCATAATAACATTCATATCAACTGCTGCATTTGAATCCTCAGCATAGTTCAAATCCAATATTTCCTTACCATCACTTAACATCCCTACAGAAGTTGCTGCCAAGTAATCTGTGACAGGCATCTTGCTAATCTTTTTTTGTTTTATTAATTCTCCAAAAGCCATAACAACTGCTACAAACGCTCCCGTAATTGAAGCTGTTCTCGTTCCACCATCCGCTTGGATCACATCACAATCTACCCAAACTGTTCTTTCACCAATTTTATTTAAGTCTACGACTGATCGAAGGGCACGTCCGATTAATCGCTGGATTTCCATCGTTCTTCCGCTTACCTTACCTTTAGAGGATTCCCTTATATTTCGCTCTTGAGTTGCTCTAGGGAGCATGGCATATTCAGCAGTAATCCATCCTTTCCCTTGTCCACGCATAAAAGGAGGAACTCTGTCTTCAATACTTGCATTACATATTACTTTTGTTTCTCCTACTTCGATTAAAACAGAGCCTTCTGGATGCTTGACGAAATTCTTTGTAATTGTAATTGGTCTCAATTGATTTGCTTCTCTTTGATCTTGTCTCATGATAAACTCCTCCTCTTGTCACCCATTAGCTTAACATATATCTGCTGAAAAGATGTATCAAAAAAACAAAACACACTAACAAATCGTTAGTGTGTAATTTGAGGCTATATATATGTTAGAACTTTTCAGTTTGTATAAAAGAATCTTTTGTAACTGGCTCGGTGTAAACTTCTCCATCTTCATTTGCTAACTGCTCTACGTTTTCGACACGCACATTAACAGCTTCAACATCTCGCTGATCGGTAAATGTCCTTACCAAGGTTTCCATAACTTCATCAGATATGACAGAATTATCTGTATCCTGTAATACATTTTCATTGAAAACTAACTCTAACACACCATCTTTTAGTGTTGGCGTTTCAACCAACTCCGTCTCTGAATTGAATACTTGCATTAAATTCGAAACATATCCCGGTCCATTTACTAGAGAATCCGTAATTGCTTGTAATTCATCTCCATTTTCCACTTTCACATGCTGTGTCACTGGAACGAAATATTGATTTTCATTATACTCAGCAGGAAAATACATTGTTACTGCTTGACTATTAATAAGATCAATATTATCTGACTCAATTACGTTAATCCCATTAGCCCGTGTATAACCATCTGCAACCGGCGTACCGTTAACCGGCATAACTTCTTGCTCATGTCCATTAATCCATAATTTTACATTTTCTACATTGTCAAATTGAGTTAACGTATAAGTCATTGCTTCTAAAATGCGGACCTCATCTTCTGCCTCATATTCTTTGAATTCTTCCGATACGTCAACGATTAAAGTGCCATCCTCCTCTTGTAATCTCAATCCTAAAATCTCCGTACCTGCAGGTAATACAGCTTGGAACCCATCAGGTAATATGTTGGATACTGGACCATCCTTTACTAAATACTCAAGAACTTGTGTTGCAACTTCCTTAGAATCTAGTACTGGCAATTCTACAGTTTGAGATGCTACCATACCGTTTGCGTCTAATAGATATAATTCACGCTCAACCGTTTTTGCAGCTTCAGAAGACTCTGCTTCTTCATCTTCTGATTGGATACTAGAAGTTAAATCTTCTGTACTATCCACTGCTTCCGCTTCTTGTGGTGGATCCATATTCTCCTCAAGTGATTGTTCACCTTGAAAGCATCCCGTCAAAATAAGCGAAACACTAGTAGCAGCAATGAATAATTTTACGCGGTGTTTTCTCATGCAATTCCCTCCTACGATGGTTTGTACTATTATATATACGAGCCTATTTTAAATTTAGACCAACCTTTAAAAATTCGTACATAAAAAAATTAGGACGCTATGAGATAATAGTGTCCTAATTTTTTTGAATAACCGCTTTTTCAATTGTTACTGATTGTAAATTTTCAACGGAACTATTAAAAATACTTCTAGTAATTTCTGTAAAAATATCTAATTCCCCTGTTGTGTAAAACTGATGCGTCGTTTTTTCATCCCCATTGTTTAATAGCTGATGAAATTCTAACAGTGCACTTGCTTCCCGTGCCGTTTCTTCGCTAGACGAAATTAGCGTAATCTCAGGACCAAGCACAGTTTGGATTACATCCTTAATTAATGGATAGTGGGTACATCCTAATATTAAAGAATCCATATTCGCTTTATCACGTATTATAGGTTGTAATGATTTTTGCACAATATCTTTTGCTAAATCTCCTGCTAATATCCCCTGTTCAACCATCGGTACAAACAAAGGGCAGGCTAATGCATCTATTTTGATGTCTGATTTTATATGTTGTAATGCATGGATGTATGCGTTACTTTTAATTGTTCCTTCGGTTCCAATTATTCCAACATGATTGCTTTGGGTAAAATTTATGGCTGCCCGAGCACCAGGCTGAATCACACCTAACACCGGAATATTTAAATTTCGTTGAAGATCTTGTAACGTATAGGCTGTAGCAGTATTGCAAGCAACGATGATCATTTTCACATCTTTTTCTAATAAATAATCAACCATTTCCCATGTGAATTCAACTACTTCACTTTCCGATCTTGGACCATATGGACAACGCTGTGTATCACCTAAATAAATCAGTTTTTCTTTCGGTAATTGGCGCATCAATTCATGCACTACTGTTAAGCCACCGACACCAGAATCGATGACCCCAATTGGTTTATTCAAACATACCGCCTCATCTTTGCTGTTATTTTTCATTGATACTTTTCATTTTATCATGTAATTGATCCAACAGTTCTATTAAGGTAGCTGTTTGGTCATCTGAGAAATTTTCTAAAACTTCTCCTAAATATTGTTGGCGTTTTAAAATTACTTCTTTGATAATTCGTTTCCCTTTATCTAATACATGAATCCGAACGACTCGTCGATCATTGGAATCACGTACCCGCTCCACAAGTTCATTTTTTTCCATTCGATCTACAAGATCAGTAGTTGTGCTAAAAGCTAATCCGTTTTTGGTTGAAAGCTCCCCAATAGTTAAATCTCCTTCTTCCATCAACCATTGTAGAGCTATAAACTGTGGAGATGTAATTGGATAGTTATTTAAAATTTTTCGACCATTTTGTTTTATTGCGCCGGATATATGGCGTAACCTTTTTTCTAATCTCTCTATCGCGTCTCTTTGCATTTCTGTTTCCAAAGATGTAACCTCCCGTAGAATTACCCTGTATATAGTCATATTTTATCATAAATAAGCTAAAAAACTTATAATTTGTTTGTGAAACATGTAATTTATTCAAAAATGGACATTCATGAAGCCTTGAAGACGCCTGCTTCAATTTTAATTTTGCAGAATAGACAAGCTTCTTTTTTTCCCGAGGAAACATACTACAAGCCCAGCTTTTATTCGTAATTATATTCTTTAAAATGGAAATGTGCGCACCGTTTGAGCATCTTTTCATAAGCTAATAGTGACTAAATAATTTCCCTTCATACTGCAGCTCTATGACAGCAAGGAGGGGTTAACATTTGAAGGACAACGACTACAAACCGAAGCAATTATTAACTAAACGCGAAAAAGAAGTTTTCGAACTTTTAGTACAGGACAAAACAACAAAAGAAATTGCCCAGGAATTGTTTATATCTGAAAAGACTGTCCGTAACCACATTTCAAATGCTATGCAAAAATTAGGTGTCAAGGGGCGTTCTCAAGCTGTAGTAGAGCTTATTCGTATGGGCGAACTAAAGCTCTAAATAAAACCGACTTTCCTTTTTTGGAAGTCGGTTTTATCCATAGTTATACTAATTAGATTGCAACTTTTCTTTCATCTCACCACGTAAAGGGACAGGCTTTCCAGTAGTAGGATTTACATAAACCATTCTCCCTCGGCCGGTTAAACAAACCTCTCCACTTTTATTTAAAGCCATATAATGAATATCAAAAGAACTTGTTCCAACATGGCTCGCTTTTACGAACAAATCAATCTTTTGTCCAAAAAACAATTGTTTATGATAATCACATTGTAAATCAGCTACGATCGGAATCCCATCTCTTGCTTGATTTTCACCAAACAATCCTAGCGAGGATAAGAACTCGATTCTAGCTTCTTCGAAATAAATGAAAGGGGATACATTATTAACATGGCCAAACATATCTGTTTCAGAAAACCTTATTTTTATCGGTGTAGAAAAGGTAAACTCCTCTCTCCACGTGTCCATATTATCTATATAACTAATATTCTTCATATATTTTTCTCCTCTGTAAAAAATAACCCCTACCAAGCTAGGTAGGGGTCGTATTGTTCATAAACTATTAATGAGCGTTATCGCTACCAAAGAAATTTTTAAATGATTGAATACTTGTTGCACGATTCATCGCTGCAATGGAAGTCGTTAGCGGAATACCTTTTGGACAAACTTGAACACAGTTTTGTGCGTTCCCACATCCTTCAATTCCTCCATCTTCCATTAACCCTTCTAATCTTTCACTCTTATTCATCTCACCTGTTGGATGAGAGTTGAATAGACGAGCCTGCGAAATCGCAGCCGGACCAATAAAGTCTGATTTATCATTAACATTCGGGCAAGCTTCTAAACATACACCACATGTCATACATTTTGATAGTTCATAAGCCCATTGACGTTTCTTTTCAGGCATACGTGGCCCCGGACCGAGATCATGCGTTCCGTCAATCGGAATCCATGCTTTAACTTGCTTAAGCGCATCAAACATACGTTCGCGGTCAATGATTAAATCACGAACAACTGGAAAAGTAGACATTGGCTCAAGTCGAATTGGTTGCTCAAGCTCATCAACTAATGCAGCACAAGATTGTCTAGCCGTTCCGTTTATAACCATGGAACAAGCTCCACAAACTTCTTCAAGACAGTTCATGTCCCACTGCACTGGTGTTGTTTTTTCCCCATTTGCATTTACTGGATTTTTACGGATTTCCATTAACCCAGAGATTACATTCATGTTTTTACGATACGGCACATGAAATGTCTCTTCATAAGGAGCAGATTCTGGGCTGTCTTGTCGAGTTATAATAAAAGTAACTGTCTGTTTCTCAGCCATTAAGATTTACTCCCTTCGCTTTTTTTTGTGTAATCACGCTTACGAGGTTTGATTAACGAAACATCTACATCTTCATAAGAGAAGACAGGAGAGTTTGTTTCTTTATCAAACTGAGCAATTGTTGTTTTCAACCATTCCTCATCATTTCGATCAGGGAATTCTGGCTTATAGTGCGCCCCGCGGCTTTCGTTACGATTATATGCACCAATTGTAATAACACGAGCCAAGTGAAGCATGTTTTTCAATTGACGAGTAAACATAACCCCGTGATTACTCCAACGTGCGGTATCATTTACATTGATATTTTCCCAACGCTCAAGTAATTCTTGGATCTTTTCATCTGTTTTTAATAGTTTTTCATTATCGCGTACAACGGTTACATTATCTGTCATCCACTCGCCAAGCTCTTGATGAAGCTGATAAGCATTTTCGTCGCCATCCATATTCATCATTGCTTCAAATTTTTCTTCCTCTTCTTTTACGCGGTTCTCAAATAAACTAGACGGAAGATCGTCAACATGCTTTTCTAGACCTTCAATATATTCAATCGCTTTAGGTCCAGCAACCATACCACCATAAATTGCTGATAGCAACGAGTTAGCCCCTAAACGGTTTCCACCATGTTGCGAATAATCACACTCACCAGCTGCGAAAATACCAGGAATATTAGTCATTTGGTTATAATCAACCCATAACCCACCCATTGAATAGTGAACAGCAGGGAAAATTTTCATTGGCACTTTACGTGGATCTTCACCTACGAATTTCTCATAAATCTCAATGATACCACCGAGTTTTACATCTAATTCTTTAGGATCTTTATGAGATAAATCCAAATAAACCATATTTTCCCCATTAATACCTAGTTTTTGATTGACACAAACGTCGAAAATCTCACGGGTTGCAATATCACGAGGTACTAGGTTACCGTAGGCAGGATATTTCTCTTCTAAGAAATACCAAGGTTCACCATCCTTATATGTCCAAACACGTCCACCTTCACCACGAGCAGATTCACTCATTAGACGTAGTTTGTCATCTCCAGGAATTGCAGTTGGATGAATTTGTATAAACTCACCGTTTGCATACTTCGCACCGTGCTGATATAAAGCACTAGCAGCAGAACCAGTGTTAATCATAGAGTTAGTGGATTTACCAAAGATAATTCCAGGTCCTCCAGTAGACATAATGGTTGCATCAGATGGAAATGATTTAATCTCATGTGTTTTTATATCTTGTGCAACGATTCCTCTACCAACGCCTTCATCATCGGTAACAATCCCGATAAACTCCCAACTTTCATATTTCGTAACTAATCCTTCTACTTCATAACGACGAACCTGTTCGTCTAATGCATATAATAATTGTTGTCCTGTTGTAGCTCCTGCATATGCTGTACGGTGATGTTGTGTACCACCGAAGCGTCTAAAGTCTAATAAACCTTCAGGAGTACGGTTAAACATTACTCCCATTCGGTCTAACATATGAATGATACTAGGTGCAGAATCACACATAGCTTTAACTGGTGGTTGATTTGCTAAAAAGTCCCCACCATAGACCGTATCATCAAAGTGGATATCAGGAGAATCTCCTTCCCCTTTTGTATTGACAGCCCCGTTAATACCACCTTGGGCACATACAGAGTGAGAGCGTTTAACAGGTACGATAGAAAATAAGTCAACGCTTACACCAGCTTCAGCAGCTTTTATGGTTGCCATGAGTCCAGCTAACCCTCCACCGACTACAGCGACTTTACGATTACTCATATATACTCACTCCCTTTTTCTTTATACTCCATAAGCAAATGTAATTAATGAACGAATACCGATGTAACTTACTACTAAGAACACCACTAGAGTAGCATATGTAACGATTTTTTGAGATCTCGGTGATTGAGCAAATCCCCAAGAAACCAAGAATCCCCATAACCCATTAGAGAAATGGAATACAGTAGAAATCACACCAATAATATAGAACCAAAACATGATAGGATTAGCTAGAATCCCTTCCATAAGACTATAATCTAAATCTGCGTTACCTAATCCGATTTGTACACGAGTTTCCCATACATGCCAGGAAATAAAGATTAACGTCACAATTCCAGTAAATCGTTGTAAGTAGAACAACCAATTACGGAAGAATCCATACCTTTTCACATTGTTCTTCGCTGTAAACACAATGTAAACCCCTAAAATAGCATGGAATAAAATTGGTAGGAAAATGATGAAAGTTTCAAGTACAATTCTAAATGGTAAATCATGCATAAATGCAGCAGCTTTATTGAAACTTTCTTCCCCATACACAGCAAAATGATTCACCACTAAATGCTGAATTAAGAATACCCCAATTGGAACAACGCCTAATAGTGAGTGCAATCTTCTGTAAAAAAACTCACGATGCTCTGCCATGTGTTACCCCCCTTAATTTATCTATGATTTTTTTATAAAGTTGGACATTTCAGACAATAATTATAGATTTATTATTGTTCTTAAAATGTACATATTTACAACATATTTATTGTACTTCTATCTACAATAAGCGTCAAGGAATGGATACATCATTTTTACGATTAGGTAGATAATATATAAATGATCGAAAGCCCCCCTTGCAGAATCCTATAAATGCATACATAATACTATTAGTTACATTTGCTAATTTTCACTATAGGAAGGGAATATAAAATGTCGAACAAACAGGAACCACTATCATTATCTGTTCTTGATGAATTACACACTTCGGGAGCGGGATATGACATCCTTCGTTACATAAGTTTACCAGATATTTTAGGATCAGAAGCAGATACATTGTTATACTTTATGGGAAAGAATTTGGCAAGAAAGTTTGAAATCAAATCTTTAGGAGATATTGTTCACTTCTTTGATAAATGTGGTTGGGGAAAACTAGACCTATTTAAAGAAAAGAGAAACAAATTAATCTTTCATATGCTCTCAGATTCCGTCGTACAACGGATTAATGCACCTATAGATGTAAATTTCCGACTTGAAGCAGGGTTTCTTGCGGAAGCAATACGTATATTAAAAGGAAAAGACTGTGAGTGCGTCGAAGAAACTAATAAAAAAATACGCCAAGTTGAATTCGAAATTGTATTTATTGAGTAGATACAACTATTTACAAAAAGAGGTACGACATTACTCCGTACCTCTTTCATTATTTACCGTATTGAGATACTCTAAGATTTCTTCAGCAATGTTTTTAGGTACTCCCAATTTCGTAATATCTGTAATGGAAGCTCGTTTTATTTCATTAACGGATTTGAAATGGGTTAATAATAACTTACGACGCTTCGCTCCAACACCCGGTATTTTATCTAATTCCGATTGAAATAAACTCTTACCACGTAATTGTCGATGGAATGAAATCGCAAATCGATGGACCTCATCCTGAATACGCTGTACAAGATAAAATTCTTGTGATTTTCGTGATAGAGGAATGACAGCGGGAGGATCCCCGTATAGTAATTCGCTTGTCTTATGTTTATCATCCTTTGCTAAACCACAAATAGGAATATCTACCCCAAGCTCATTCTCCAATACATCTAGAGCTGCACTCATTTGTCCTTTTCCCCCATCGATAACAATTAAATCTGGTAAAGGTAAAGATTCCTTTAAAACACGTGTATACCTTCTCCTAATAACTTCACGCATTGTTTCGTAGTCATCCGGTCCCTTAACATCTCTAATTTTATATTTTCGGTATTCCTTTTTATTTGGTTTACCATCAATAAAAACGACCATTGCCGATACCGGATCTGTTCCTTGTATATTGGAGTTGTCAAAAGCTTCGATTCGATGTGGTATTTCAATATTTAATGCATCTCCCAATTTTTCAACGGCAAGAATAGTGCGTTCCTCATCACGTTCAATGAGAGAAAACTTCTCTTTTAAGGATGCTTTCGCATTTTCCATAGCAAGCTCCACTAGTTCTTTTTTACGACCACGATATGGTGTATGAACGTTAATTTCAAGTAACTCCTTGAGAAGTTCTATATCAATTCCTATTGGAACAAATATTTGCTTTGGTTTTGGGTGATGTTGATGCAAGTAAAACCGTCCCACATAACTAATGAATGTTTCCTCTGGTTCATCAAAAAATGGAAAAATAGCTACATCCCGCTCTATTAATTTTCCCTGGCGAATAAAAAATACTTGAATACACATCCAGCCTTTATCATAACTATATCCAAACACATCTCGGTCCACATTATCATTTAATGTCATTTTTTGCTGTTCCATCACAACTTCAATATGTTCGATTAGATCTCGTAACTCTTTTGCTCGTTCAAAATTAAGTTGTTCACTTGCCTCATACATTTTTGTTTGTAAGTCTTTTTTTATATCTTTAAAACCACCATGAAGAAATGATGTCACTCGTTGAACAATTTGATTATACGCTTCGTTTGTGGGTGGTTGTTCGCTACAAGCTAGGCATTGACCCATATGGTAATACAAACAATATCGACCTGGAGGATTATTACATTTACGTAGAGGGTACAGTCGATCAAGCAATTTTTTTGCTTCCCGAGCTGCTGAAACATTTGGGTACGGACCAAAATATTTTCCCTTGTCTTTCTTTACTTTCCGTGTTATTAACAATCGGGGATGTCGCTCTGCAGTTATCTTTAAATAAGGATACGACTTATCATCCTTTAACATAACATTGTATTTAGGATCATACTTTTTGATTAGGTTCATTTCCAATATTAAAGCTTCCATTTCCGTAGAAGTAATAATATATTCAAAATCATCTATTTCTTGTACAAGTCGCTGTGTTTTTTGATCATTAGCACCAGTAAAATAAGATCTGACACGATTTTTCAGTAGTTTTGATTTCCCTACATATATCACTGTTTTATGCTTATCCTTCATAAGATAACAGCCAGGTTGTGCGGGGAGGACAGCCAACTTTTCTTTTATATTTTGGTTCATAACCAATTTCATCCTTAACTCTTATTTTATAATAACGATAGTTAATCCCTTGTCACATTTGCAACAAGGGATTATTATTTCATGTTATCATATATTTTCTTAAGCGTGTTTATTGATTAATTCAACAAGTGCTTCTTTAGGTTGGAATCCAATCACTTGATCCACAACGTTACCATCTTTAAATAATAATAAAGTTGGGATACTCATAACGCCGAATTTCCCTGCAGTTTCCTGATTCTCATCAACATCGAGTTTAACGATTTGAACTTTTTCAGACATTTCTCCGTCTATTTCTTCTAGAACAGGAGCAATCATTTTACAAGGTCCGCACCATGGCGCCCAGAAATCAGCTAATACTAATCCTTCAGCAGTTTCACTAGCGAAGTTTTGATCAGTTACATTTACAATTGCCATTATTTTTCCTCCTCATACTGTACTCGTTAACGAGTATATCATCAAAAATATTACCTTACTAATAGTTTGCTTCAAGCCAATTTTTTTATCAGTATAATTATGTGAAAGAGACTGAAGAATATTAAAACTTTCAACCCCAAGAACAATTACACGATTAAATTGATTCACAGTTGATATATGATGCGTCATACTTCTTGTAGCTTTAGTTAAAAATTTTAACGACGATTGTTTAGCGCTTCGACAACCGCTACGGAAATACATTACGCTTTCCGCGGGCTCGTGCTGAGCCTCCTCGATCGCAAAGACCGCTCTCTGTGGGGTCTCATCATCTTCGCTGTTCCCGCAGGAGTCTCCATGTATTTCCTCCGCTGATATTTTTTGATTATTATTCAATCAATAATCATAGTTTTGTATATTCTCGCAAAATAAGAACCACTTCAACAGCGGAGACAGAATGCGTAGACTCCTGCGGGAACAGCACGTGTCCGAAGATCCCGGAAGAAGCGGTTTTTGCTTCTGAGGAAGCTAAGGCCGTGCCCGCGGAAAGCGAAGCGTTCTGCCGTAGCGGTTATCTAACAATATTTCCATTAGGTGAAACCAAAAGTTACGTCACATAATATACCTAACGCGCAGTAAACTATGAAGATGCGTAAAGTAAAAATCCGAACTGATTCAATTCTAATGGAAGAATTTTGAATCATTGTTCGGATTCCTTTTGACTTGATTCCTTTTATCCAAGCCTCTTCAAAGTATTTATCCTTTTATCTTTTTTACTTCTTCAATTAATAATGGTATTACTTCAAATAGATCTCCAACAATTCCATAATCGGCTACATTAAAAATATTTGCCTCTGGGTCTTTATTAATTGCTACTATGACTTTTGAGTTTGACATACCAGCCAGATGTTGAATTGCTCCGGAGATTCCAACAGCAATATACAAATCTGGTGTTACTACCTTACCAGTTTGACCAATTTGTAACGAATAATCACAATAATCTGCATCACATGCACCACGTGAAGCACCAACTGCTCCACCTAGTACCTCTGCTAACTCATACAACGGCTTGAATCCGTCAGCACTTTTAACCCCACGGCCACCTGCGATGATTACATTTGCTTCAGAAAGATCAACACCCTCCGAAGCTTTTCGGATAACTTCCTTAATCACTGTACGTAAATCAGCAATATCTACTTCTCTCTCATCAACTTCTCCAGAACGAGAATCATCATGGTCAAGTGCTGGAATATTATTAGGTCGTATCGTAGCAAAAACGACACCACTCGTAATTGTTTTCTTTTCAAAGGCTTTACCAGAGTATATTGGTCGTGTAAATACTACCTCATCACCGTCTACATCAATACCTGTTACATCGGAAATTAAACCGGTTTCAAGTTTTGCTGCAAGTTTAGGCGTTAAATCCTTTCCAACGGCAGTATGTCCCATAACAATACCATATGGAGACTCTTCCTCAATGACAGATAATACGGCTTGCCCGTAACCGTCTGAGGTATAATCTTTTAATTTTTCATTAAGAACAGAAACTACTCGATCTGCTCCATAATAAATCATTTCCTGCGCTTGGCTTTTTAGGCTTTCTTCCCCACAGATGACACCAACAATCTCTCCATCTGGGTTAATTTGTTTTGCTGCAGCAATAGCTTCAAAGGTTACATTTCGTAATACACCGTCTCTTGTTTCACCAATAACTAATAATTTATCGCTCATGAGAATTTCTCCCTTCTGTCCCTCTATTTAAAGTACCTTCGCTTCATCCTTAAGTAATGACACAAGCTCTTTTACTTGATCGTCTATTTCGCCTTCCAACACTCTTCCTGCTTCTTTTTCTGGTGGAAGGAATATGTCAACGGTTTCCGTTTTTGGTTCTAGTTCATCTTCATCCAAATCCAAGTCATCAATTTCCAATTCTTCCAATGGCTTCTTCTTTGCCTTCATAATACCAGGTAATGATGGATACCTTGGTTCATTAAGACCTTGTTGACAAGTGACTAAAACAGGCAAAGTTGTTTCAACTTTTTCAACATCACCTTCTACGTCTTTGTCTATTTTCACCGTATCTCCATCAATTTCCAAACTTGTAATTGTTGTCACATAAGGAATATCCAAACGTTCCGCTAATCTAGGCCCAACTTGACCGCTAGCCTCATCAATAGCAACATTACCAGCAAGAATTAAGTCTACTTCTTTATCTTCAAAGAATGCTTCTAATATTTTTACAGTAGTAAACTGATCTCCTTCTTCAAGATCTTCCTCTGTATTAATTAACACTGCTTTATCTGCTCCCATAGCTAATGCAGTTCGCAATTGTTTTTCTGATTCTTCATCACCTATCGTAATTACTGTTACCTCTCCACCGTGTTCATCACGCTGTTTAATTGCTTCTTCCACTGCATATTCATCGTAAGGATTTATAATGAATTCTGCACCATCGTCCTCAATCTGCCCATTTGATACGACAATTTTCTCTTCTGTATCAAATGTCTTTTTCAATAATACATAAATATTCATTTGATTTTCCTCCTCTTTAAGCGTTTTCAAAATTTAAGTCAGGTTTAAATAGATAATCTACTTATCTTGGAAATTGGGTTTTCGCTTTTCAATGAAAGCACGAACACCTTCCTTGGCATCCTCAGAGCCAAATATCTCTCCAAAGGCTCTCGCTTCTTCCTTCACACCTTCTGCAAATTGTGTCGTTTTTGCATATGGTACCAGCTTCATTACCTGATTGATCGTTGGTTTACTTTTTGCAGCAATTCTCTTTGCTAGATTCATAGCTTCTTCAACTAAGTTATCATCAGCGACGACTCGATTTGCTAACCCAAAGGCCTGCGCTTCAGTTCCACTAATTGGATCACCTGTTAAAATCATCTCATATGCTTTTGGTCCCCCAACATATTGTGGCAAGCGCTGTGTTCCAGCAAAACCAGGAATAATACCTAAATTTAATTCTGGTAATCCAAGCTTCGCACTTTCTGTCACTATACGAATGTGACAAGCCATCGCTAACTCTAATCCTCCACCCAATGCTGCTCCATGAATAGCTGCAATAATTGGTATAGAAAAGCTTTCCATCCTGTCAAAAAGGTTTTGCCCTTCTTCTGACAATGATTGATAGTCAGAAGAATTTTGGAAAGAAGTAAACTCCTTTATATCTGCCCCTGCAGAGAAAAACTTCCCTTCCCCTTTAATAACAATCGCTTTTGCAGTATTTTCATGTTCAATTGCATCGAGCTTTACGGATAAATCTCTTAATAATTTACTAGATAATGCGTTAGCTGGTGGACTTTGAATCGTTAAAACAGCTATTTGATCCTGTAGTTCATATGATAATGTCCCCATGTTCCCCCTCCTTCTTATGTTTATATTAACAAAACTACTCATTTTTATCACATCTCTCCATCGCAGCTCCCATTTTTGGGAGCTGGAGCAATCTTACTTAACAGAGAGACCATTTGTAATTAACGCATGAACAGAAGGCGCCAAACTAACTAAGTCATACTTTTCATCTTTCATTACCCAGTTCGTAACCGTTTCATCCAGCGTTCCAAAAATCATTTGGCGTACTAATTTCCTGTTTAAGTCATCGCGAAAGAGCTTTTGCTCTATTCCTTCTTTTATAATCTCATCGATAACTACTAAATAAGGCTTTAGTACATTATTAATTTGTAACCTTAAGTCAATATTGGATTGTCTAAGCTCTAATTGAGTTACAATCGCTAAATAGTGATCTTCAGCCAATTGACGAAAATGCATTTCGATCAAAGTTAGCAACTTCTTATTCGCATCTTCCTTTTCACTAGTTGCTGACACAATTTGCTCAATGAATTGCCCCATTTTTTCTTCAAATACAGAAACAAGAATGTCTTCTTTATTCTTAAAATAGAGGTAAATAGTACCGTCAGCAACCCCTGCTTTTTTAGCAATTTTTGATACTTGTGAAGCGTGATAGCCGTTTTCTGCAATTACTTCTACAGCTGCATCAATAATTAATTTGTATTTTGGCTTGTTTTTCTTCATACTTGAACTCCTTCGAACAACCTTAGAAAGCTGTGCACAAGCAGAGCCTTTAGGGCAAATATTTTACGTGCACGTAATTAAATAAGTAGCTTTCTATCTACAAAACTAAAATGAATGAATACTCATTCATATTTTATTATACTTCTGAATCATGTAGATGTCAATATACAGCTTGGGCATAAACGAATTAAAAAAATACTACGTAACATTGCTTTCTTCCTGTTTTTTCTTTGTATCGGAATCGATTAATTGTCTTCTTAATATTTTCCCAACAGCAGTCTTCGGCAATTCATCACGAAATTCATATAATCGTGGAACTTTGTAAGCAGCAAGATGCTTTCTACAAAAAGTATTCAAATCTTCTTCATTTAAGTCATATCCATCCTTCGCTACCACAAATGCCTTAACGGTTTCCCCGCGATAAGGATCCGGAATACCGGCAACAGCCACTTCTAGTACGCCCTCATGTTCGTACAATACTTCTTCTACTTCCCTTGGATAAATATTATACCCACCTGCAATAATCATGTCTTTTTTTCGATCAACTATATAAAAATAACCATTTTCATCCATGTAGCCCATATCTCCAGTGAATAACCAACCATCCTTTAACACTTTATCTGTTTCTTCTTGGTTATTCCAATACCCCTTCATGACTTGAGGACCCTTCACAGCAACCTCTCCAACATCACCTATCTCCGCTTCCTCTAACGTTTCCATATCCAATATTTTAGAATCTGTATCTGGCCATGGGATACCAATACTACCATTTATTCTTTTTTCCCACACAAAATTAGCATGTGTAACAGGAGATGATTCTGTTAAACCATATCCTTCAACTAGTCGACCACCAGTAACTTTCTCAAATTGCTCTTGAACCTCAACTGGTAAAGGTGCTGATCCACTAATACAAGCCTCAATAGAGGAGAGGTCGTATTTTTTCAAATCTGGGTGGTTTAACAATCCAACATATATCGTTGGTGCACCAGGAAACAATGTTGGTTTTTGCTTTTGAATTGTTTTTAAGACATCACCAGCATCAAATTTCGGCATTAAAATCATTTTCTGACCAGCCATAATCGACATGTTCATGACTGTAGTCATCCCATACACATGGAAAAACGGTAACACACCAAGAACAATTTCTTCTCCCTCTTTTGTCTTATAAAGCCAAGCGTCGCTCATTTGAACATTAGACACTAAGTTATAATGGGTTAGCATAACCCCCTTTGGGAAACCAGTTGTGCCTCCTGTATACTGTAGTAAAGCCAAATCTTCTTTCGGATCGACTTCAACCGGTTGATAATTAGGAGTCGTTTGCTCCAAAATCTTAGTCCAAACATGTGTATCCCCGCCATGATCAACTTTAACCACCATATTATATTGCTTCTTTTGAATAAAAGGGTAAATTAGGTTTTTCGGGAATGGTAAATAATCTTTAATCCCCGCTACAAATATGTGCTTTAATGGAGTATCTTTCTTAACATTCTTTACACGCGGCACTAAGATATCTAAGCATACAATAAACGTTGCACCTGAATCATTTAATTGATACTCCAACTCCCTTTCTGTATATAGAGGGTTTGTTTGGACTACAATTCCACCTGCCATTAGGGCACCATAATAACTAATGACCGCTTGCGGACAATTAGGTAGCATGATTGCTACTCGGTCCCCTTTATTTAACCCCAATTGTTGGAAATAATTTGCCATTATCTTTGCTTGTGTATGGACCTCAGTAAATGACAACTCCTTCCCCATAAAATAAAGCGCTTTCTTTTCACCGTAACGTTTTGCAGCATCACCCAAAAAGACATGTAAAGGTTTTTCGTCGTAATCAATGGTAGTTGGAATTTCTTTTGGATAGTTCGCATGCCATAGCTTTTCTTCCACATCAATTCCTCCCTTAGTACTATATTTATATTTCATTATACCGACTAATTGATATTTTTTGAAATTTTATTTAACTTTTTGTATATTTTTTTAATAAATCATCAAAAAATCGGCATAATGAGTAGGAATTAACGTATTTAGATTAAATAAAAGACCCCTACAACAACAAAGATAATTGCCACAACGATTAATATTTTTGCAAGTACTTCAAGTGTATCCATTTTTCCTCTCCCTAGATGATATTTGCACCTATTACAAATGCCAAACTTATGGAAATGACCATAGAAATAAAACCGACAGCAATATTTCCATTCCCAATCTCTTCATCAACTTTAATCGTTGGTGTTAGAAATTCAAAAATAAAATATGCTATGAGTAGAAGTAAGAAACCATACAATCCCCAACCGATACTAATTAACAAAGAATCATTATGCTCAATGGAATAGCGGAAAATGGTGGCAATTCCAAAAATCTTGCCACCAGTTGCCATTGCTACCGCTAAATTTCCACTTTTAATTTCTGACCAATTTTTATAGGTTGTTACTAATTCGAATACTGCTAAAAAAACAATGGTACATAAAATTACAACACTATACCTTGCTGCTGTTTCTACTGCAAGCAGTTCCCAAAATCCTTCCATTTCTTCTCCCCCCAAGAAAAACTATTGAAATTCAATCACCGTAACTCCACTTCCACCTTCACCAGCAGTACCAGCTCTTTGCTTAGCAATGTTTGGGTGCTTCTTCACAAATTCCTGAACACCTTTTCGTAATGCACCTGTTCCTTTCCCATGAATAATAGAAACTTTCGAATAACCAGCTAGAATTGCATCATCAATATACTTTTCTAATTGATGAAGTGCATTCTCGTATCGTTCTCCACGAAGATCCAGCTCTGTCTTTACATGGTAATTAGACCCTTTGATTGTGGCTAGTGGTTTTTCTATTTGTTGCTTTTTCTTGCCTACCTTTTGTAAATCCTTACGTTTAGCTTTCACTTTCATAATTCCGACCTGAACAAGATATTCCTTCTCACTGATCTTTTCTAACACAGTACCATTTTGATTCACAGTAAGCAATTTAATTTCATCGCCTGGGTGCAATTCCTGTTGAGAATTATTAGATGTCTGCTCGCTATTTTTTTCTTTCTTGCCAAGGTTAGGACGAGCTTCTTCTAACATCTTTTTCGCTTCAATCCATTCGTGTTCTTTCAATTCAGCATTTGTCTTCATATTTCGAATTTCATTTACGATTGCTTCAGCTTCTTCTCTTGCCTTTTGTAATGCTTTTTCCGCTTTTTCTTCAGCTTTCTTGTAAATCGACTCACGTTGTTGCTCAAGTTTGGACCACTCGTTTTCCATTTCACTCCGAAGTTGCTCACTTTCAAGCAAGACTCGATGTGCTTCTTCATAATCTTTCTCTGCTTGAATCTGTGATTGTTCCAGTGAAGCAATCATATTTTCAACATTTTTCGAATCTACACCAATATGACTTTTCGCATGATCAATAATCTGTTCATCCAGGCCTAGCCGACGTGAAATATCAAAGGCATTACTTCTTCCCGGAATACCAATTAATAATCGATACGTTGGTTGCAGTGTTTCTACATCAAATTCAACGGAAGCATTAATGACATTTGATCGATTATATCCATATGCTTTCAGTTCAGGATAATGCGTAGTTGCAATAACTCGCGCATTCCTCGACACAACTTCATCCAGTATAGCCATTGCTAAGGCTGCCCCTTCTTGAGGATCCGTCCCTGCACCTAACTCATCAAACAGCACAAGTGTACGAGCATTTACATGCTTTAGAATATCTACAATATTTGTCATATGTGATGAAAACGTACTTAAATTTTGCTCAATGGATTGTTCATCACCAATATCTGCAAACACATCATCAAATACGGCTAATTCGCAACCGTCAAAAGCCGGAATTTGTAATCCAGATTGTGCCATTAACGTACATAAACCAATCATCTTTAAGGTAACTGTCTTACCACCAGTATTTGGACCTGTTATCACAATTGCAGTATAATCACTGCCAATTTCAATATCGTTTGCTACGACCTCATCCATCGAAATTAATGGGTGTCGGGCTTGTTGCATTTTAATTCGGCCACTATCATTCATCTGTGGCATTGCTGCTTTCATTTCTTGGGCTAACTTTGCCCGAGAAAAGATAAAATCAATGCTTGCTAAAATAGCGACATTATTTAGTAAGACATCTTCATTGTTTGCTATTTCATCACTAAGTTCCTTCAAAATCCGTTCTATTTCTTGCTTTTCTTTTAATGTTGCCTCCTGTAATTGGTTATTCAGATCAACTACTGTTTTCGGTTCCATAAATAAGGTTTGTCCGGAAGCAGACTGATCATGGACAATTCCACCAATTGCACCTCTATATTCCTGTTTAACTGGTAGAACATAACGATCATTTCTTATTGTAATAATTGCATCTGATAACATGTTGCTTTTCGTTTTCGTATAATTATCTAATTTATCTCGTACTCTACTTTCATAGGTGCGAATCGATGAGCGAATCGCCCGAAGTTTTTCCGACGCACTGTCCATCATATATCCATGATCATCGATACAGCTTTTAATTTTCCTTTCTAGATCCCGGAGTGGAGTAATTCCTTCCACCTGCTTTTTCAATATTGGTAGATCATCTTCCAACTTTTCTATAAAATCCTTTACCTGGCGACCTCCATATATTGTATTTGCAATATCAAGACATTCACCAGAATTCAAGATACCACCAATAACACTACGCTTTACACTACCACGAATATCAAATATACCGCCTAGGGGAATTGCTACATTTAACCTTAAAATTTGGACTGCTTCATCTGTTTCATTTTGTAATGCAACAACTTCGTTAATATCTGTAGATGGTTTCAGCTTTGTAGCGAGGTCTTTCCCAAGCGACGTAGCTGCATGATTGGTTAATTGCTCTGCAACTTTATTAAATTCTAATACCCGGAGAATTCGTTCATTCATTGGATTACTCCCTTTTCTCGTTGTTCCTATTTTTATTTATTACGATTAAAATAAGCAATAAGTTTCTCTTTGGACCAAGTGTTAATAACCGTATCCTTTTCAATCCAACCTTTTCTAGCTACACCTACCCCATACTTCATATGTTCTAACATCGGGTAACTATGTGCATCGGTATTAATTGCAATATTAACGCCCATACTCTGAGCAACTCGAACCCAGTCTGCAGATAAATCAAACCGATTTGGATTCGCATTTATTTCTAATACGGTATTTGTTTCCATTGCTCGTTTCATTAACTTTTCCATATTTACTTTATAACCTTCTCGGCGTCCAATAAGACGACCAGTTGGATGTGCAATAATTGATACATATGGATTATCCAAAGCTGCATATAAACGATCCATTATTTTTTCTTCCGACTGGTTAAAGCTAGAGTGAATTCCACCGATTACAAAGTCCATTTCCTTTAAAAATTCATCAGAAAAATCTAAGGTTGCATCAGGTAATAAATCCATCTCTACTCCTGCGAAAATATGAATGTCTTCATATCTTTCATTTAAACGTTCGATTTCTTCCCGTTGTTGTCGTAATCTAGTTTCATTCAATCCATTGGCAACCCGCAAATATTTTGAATGATCGGTTATCGCCATGTAACGATAACCTTTTTTGCGAGCCTGGAGAACCATTTCTTCTAAAGATTGGGCACCATCACTCCAAGTTGTGTGCATATGTAAATCTCCAAGAATGTCATCTAGTTCAACCAAATTATGCTGTTTCTTAAACGCTTCAACTTCACCACTATTTTCCCTTAATTCAGGTGGGATATAATTGAGTCCATAATGATTGAAAAATGCTTCTTCTGTATCAAATGTAAGACTTTCATTCGTCTCTTCTACTTCGATTCCATATTCACTTATCTTCTCGCCACGAGCTTTTGCAAGCTGCCTCATCGCAACATTATGGTCTTTCGATCCAGTAAAGTGATGGAGAGTTGTTACAAATTCCTCGTCTTTGACTAACCGAAAATCAATATTTATATCATAAACGTCTTCTATTGTAACAGAGACCTTCGTATCACCTTTGGCTATTACTTCCTTCAGGTCATTTATTTGCAATAATTGCTCTCTAACCTCAATTGGCTTATCTGTTGCAAGAATATAATCAATATCTTTTATCGTTTCCTTCATCCTACGCAAGCTACCAGCTCGAGAGAAACGTTTTACATTCTGTAAGCCACTTAAAAAATTCTCGATCCTTTCCGCAATAGGAAGCATAACAGCAATAGGTAACCTTTCAGGTCTCGTACCAGCTTCTTCTAATGAAGCTAGAATTTTTTCCGCAGACTTCTTACCGAATCCTGCCAAACCCTCAACTTTCCCAGTTTGCAATGCATCTTTTAATGATTCTGCATCGATAACATCAAGCTCTTGGTAAAGTTTGGCTAATTTTTTCCCACCAAGCCCAGGGACATTTAATAGTGGAACCAAACCTTGAGGGACCTCTTTTTCTAACTGATGTAAAGTATCGGAAGTTTTGTTTTCTACATATTCCTTAATGACCGCGCTTGTTCCTTTACCAATACCGTTAATTTTTGTGAAATCATCTATATCTGTAAGGGAACGGTCGTCACGCTCAAGAGCTTGTGCTGCTTTGCGATAAGCAGAAATTTTAAATGGATTCTCACCCTTTAGTTCTAAATATATAGCGATTTTTTCTAATAATTTTATAACATCTTTTTTGTTTATTTCCATATCAATCACCTTTTCCTTACATCTATCCAAACAAAGAGAGACTAATTCATTATAGGATTATACTTATTGTACATGACCATACAACATAAGCCCTAATAATTTGAATTAGTCTCTCTATTAACATTATCTATATATATGGTTCTATTGACCAGAGAGATTTAATTTTCTCTGATAAGTATGGTGTATTCTCAACAATATACATCGCTACGGATGAATCCGTAATCCACTCTTGTAATTCGGTTAACGGTGTTAGTGCTAATATGTATAATACGATAAATAATAACAAGTATATCTCTAAAAATCCTAGCATCGACCCTAGAATCTTATTAATAGAATTCAGAATCGGTAACGAAGCGACAAAATCTAACATCGATGCAATAACTTGTAAAACAATCTTTACTACAAAAAAGATAATCGCAAATGAAATTGCATTATAAAAAGCATTTTCCAATGGCAATGCTTGAATAAATTCTGCCCACAAATTATCGTCTGTTAGTTCAGGATATGGGACCCATAAAGCCAATTTGGAGGCCAAATCATCATAATAGGTTGCAGCGACAATAAATGATACGATATACCCTACCAAATGTACAGCCTGTAAAATTAATCCTCGCTTTAAACCTATTAATAAACCAAACAACAATAATAGTATTATTATGAAATCTATCATACTTTTTTAATCCTCTTTCTTTTTTAATGACCCCTGCAAAGCTGCATAGTCCTCTTTTAATTTCAAATAGTCGTTCATGGAATTTACCGCAGTAAGTACAGCTAAACTAGCCGTGTCTAACTGGGGGTTATTTTCTTGAATCTCTCGCATCTTTTGATCAACTAAGCTAGCCACCATTCGTACATGGCTGGCCGATTCTGTTCCAACTATCGTATATGATCTATTATGTATTTCAACAGTTAAACGGGTTTTATCATCCTGGGTCACGCAAATAGCCTCCCATTAAAATTCTTCACTTCATCTTAACACGAAGACACGTATTAAGGAAACTGTTCTTATGCAAAATTTAAACATTTCATTTATAACCTTTCATTTGCTATAGTCAATAGTATAACAATGAATGGAGCGATTGAATGGCACAAAATGTCTTTTTACTATCAAAACAAAAAATAGAAGCAATGAAACAATATTATCATAAATCATTAACAAATGTACCACAAGGCGCAATATTTCGTGCGAAAACGACGAACGCCGTGATCACAGCTTATAAGTCTGGCAAAGTAATGTTTCAAGGGAGTTCACCTCAAGCCGAGGCAGTGAAATGGATAGATGACGCAGAAATTCCTAAAAACAATAAACCAACAAATAAAAAAACCTCATCTACGTCATCATATACCCCACCAAGCAGTTTATTTACGGGTTCTCATATCGGATCGGATGAAGCGGGAACAGGAGACTATTTTGGCCCAATTACGGTTGCATGTGCTTATGTGAATAGCAGTCACATTACTACATTAAAACAACTCGGTGTTAAGGACTCTAAAAATCTTACAGACGAGACAATATCTAAGCTTGCAAAAGAAATTGTTAAACTAAACATACCATATTCGTTACTGGTCCTACACAATAACAAATATAACACCCTGCAAAAACGTGGTTGGTCCCAAGGAAAAATGAAAGCAATGCTTCACCATGCTGCAATTTCCAATTTGCTGCAAAAGGTAGGGAACCAATCGTTAGACGGAATATTAATTGATCAGTTTTGTGAACCACATGTATATAAAAAACATATAGGATCAGAAAACCACACGTTACATGAAAAAACGTACTTTATGACGAAAGCAGAAAGCTATTCTATTGCTGTTGCCACTGGATCGATTATTGCAAGAGCAAGCTTTGTTAAAGAAATGGATAAACTTTCTGAAGAGTTAGGTATACCATTAAAGAAAGGTGCTTCAAAATTAGTAGATCAAACGATTGCCAGAGTCATCAAGGAAAAAGGTGAACCAGTCTTACAAAAGTGCGCAAAAGTACACTTCGCAAATACAAATAAAGCTAAAGCATACCTATAAGACCATTTTCATGTAATGTAACATACGACTTTGCAACCATTCTTCATGATTCTTAAGTGGGGCTTCTTAAGCTACTCATATACCAAGTTGAACGAATCAGATATTTTCGATCCCCACTTTACCTCTGTGGTTTTAGCTCGTGGTTTTAATTGGGTTCTTACAACACACAAGACGTCGCGTTAAGGTCTTGCCTGCCAGTTGTATATAGGATAAAAGTTCTCTTGGAATTATTGTTTTGTAGGAAAAATGCATCTATATTCATTAGTTTTGTCATAAAATTATAATAAAAATTCCTCCGAGTGAGAGTGATGGATAGAATGAAGAACAAAAGATGGATATTTGCTGTGATCTTCTTATTTATTTTTCTAGTTATCGTTTTATTAATTAATCAATGGAGTACAACTACTTATGAAGAAGTTATAAATAATTTATTTTCGGAAGATGAAGATATTAGTGAAATTTATATACTATACCTTAATACAGTTAATAACGAAGAAAAAGAAATGAGACTTACGAACAATGATGAAATCACAAAACTAATTGAGCAACCTTTAAAAATTAAATTTAAAAGAAAAAGAGAACTTTTTAACAGTATATACTTTATGATTATTAAGACAAATAAAACCAGGTATACAATTAATATTCAAGATAATAATCATTTAAATATTGATGGCAAGTATTACGAAATATTAGGTAGAAATAAACTTATTGATGTTATAGAATCAAATGGAGTCAAATGGGAACAAACAGACTTGTGAATTCATATTATTCACTGTGTTACACTCTCTACTTAATTAGCAAAATAAGAATTCATTCAATAAGAAAATCCGAACGAATTTGATCGTTCGGATTTTCTTGGATTAAAGCTCTATTGCCTAAATCTCTTCATTAAAAACGTACGTAAGCATCAAATATATCATTAACGGTCTGAATGATTTTTTGGAATGATTCTTCTACCTCATCATCCTTTAACGTCTTTTCTGGATCTTGATATAACAGGTTGTATGCTACAGACTTCTTACCCTCTGGAAGATTATCACCTTTATATAGATCAAAAATCTGTACTTGTTTTACTAGTGGAGTACCTGTAGATTCAATAATTTCTTTTACATCACCAGCTTTAACATTGTCATCCATTATGAAAGCAACATCACGAGAAATTGACGGATACTTAGGAATTTGTGAATAGTTTGGAACGTTGCTATATGCTCCAATCACAGCTTCCATGTTGATATCAAATACATAAGTTTCTTTTAAGCTCATTTCTTTTTCTAATGTTGGATGTAATTGACCTAAAAAGCCAATAACTTCCCCATCCATCGAAATCGTGGCACATCTTCCTGGATGCATATCAGGAATAATTGCTTGGTCAAAGTCAACAGGCATTTGTAATTGATCGAACAATCCTTCCACAATTCCTTTAATAACATAAAAATCAACAGGCTTTACTTCTTGTTGCCAAGGATGCTCTAACCACTTACCTGTTAATGCTCCGGCTAAACGTAGTTGTTCGTTCGGCTGTGTAGTCAATTCCTTTTCCTTCGTTAAAAATACAGAACCTATCTCATAGTAGGCTACATCGGATTGATTTCTAGCACGGTTATAAGCTACAGATTGCAGTAATTCTGGCAAGATACTAAGTCGCAAATATTTATGATCTTCACTCATCGGCATTGCCAATTCCACTGGTTGTGGTTCCATTTCCTTTACTTCTGGACTTACTAGCGTACGAATAAGCTTTTCATTTGTTAAAGAATAGGTTGTTGTTTCCATTAGGCCAGTGCCTTGCAAGAAACCTTTTACTTCTCGTTTTAAACGTTGCTCATCGCTTAAACCTCCTGCTTGTGAAGTTCCTTGAGGTAATGTAAATGGTAAATTGTCATATCCATAAATTCTAGCGACTTCTTCTAACATGTCTTCAAAGATTGTAATATCTCCACGTCTCGTTGGAACGTAAATGGTAAAGTCTGATTTATTTTGGTCAAAATTAAACCCTAATCGATTTAAAATTTTCCCCATTTCTTCGTTAGTAATCTCGGTGCCCAACCGTTTATTAATTTCATCCGCATCCATAGAAACCACTTTTTCATCCCGATCCAATGCATCGAATTCTACTACCTCATCTAATACACTTCCACCGGCATATTGATGTAATAACTGGGCTGCACGAATCCCGGCACGCTTGACACGGTTTGGATCAATTCCTTTTTCATATCTTGTGCTAGCTTCACTGCGTAACCCCGTTTGTTTTACGGTTCTTCTGATAGAAGATGGATTAAAGAAAGCTGCTTCTAACAAGACGTTCGTTGTTTGGTCCGTTACTTCGGAATTAGCTCCACCCATAACACCAGCTAGTGCTATTGGATCCTGACCATTTGTGATCACTAAATTTTCTTCTGTCAGACTACGTTCTACTTCGTCCAATGTAATTATTTTCTCTCCATTTTTCGCTTGACGAACAACAATCTTATTCGAGTTCAGACGATCGTAATCAAATGCATGTAATGGTTGACCATATTCTAGTAGAACATAATTCGTAATATCAACAACATTATTAATTGGACGAATTCCTGCTGCCATTAAGTAATTCCTCATCCATAGCGGAGCTGGTTTCACTTCAATATTTTTGATAAGGAATGCACCATAATATGGATTTAATTCTGGATCTTCTACCTCTACTTCTACATGATTACGAACAGAATCCTCACTAGTTTCTAAGGATTCGTCAGGAAGTTTAACCGGTTGATTCAGAATTGCAGCTACTTCATAAGCAACACCTAACATACTTAGACAATCTGCACGGTTGGGGGTCAAATCAAATTCTAAAACAGCATCATTTAAATTCAGTAATGGTTCAACACTCTCCCCAACGATAACATCATTAGGAAATACAAATATTCCTTCAGCTACATCCTTTGGAACATATTTTTCATCAATTCCTAATTCTTGCAAGGAACAGATCATTCCATTCGATTCAACACCGCGTAATTTTACTTTTTTAATTTTAAAATTCCCAGGTAATACAGCACCAGGTTTCGCTACCGCTACCTTCTGGCCTTGTGCCACATTTGGAGCACCACAAATAATTTGTAAATTCTCTTCGTCTCCAACATCTACTTGGCATAGATTTAATTTATCTGCATTTGGATGTTTTTCACAAGACTCCACATAACCAACGACAACATTACTACTTTTTTCAGCAATGTATTCAATACCATCTACTTCAATTCCAGTTTTCGTGATTTTTTCAGCTAAAACTTCTGGACTAATCCCATCTATGTCAACATAATTTTTTAGCCAATTTAAAGATACTAACATTATGAAACCTCCCTATTACGCATTATGAAATTGTTTTAAGAATCGAACATCATTTGTGTAAAACTGACGAATATCTTTAATCCCGTATTTTAGCATTGCAATTCGTTCAGGCCCCATACCAAATGCAAACCCAGAATAGACTTTCGGATCATAGCCTGCCATAGATAGCACATTGGGATGTACCATACCAGCACCTAAAATTTCTATCCATCCTGAACCCTTACATACAGAGCACCCGTCTCCGTTACAAACTTTACAAGAAATATCCATTTCTACCGAAGGCTCTGTAAACGGAAAGAAGCTAGGTCGCAAACGAATTTGACGATCCTCGCCAAATAGTTTTTTAGCAAACGTATCTAAAATCCCTTTTAAATCACTCATTTTCACATCTTTATCAACAAATAGTCCTTCAATTTGAGTAAACTGATGCGAATGAGTCGCATCATCTGTGTCACGACGATAAACTTTACCTGGACAAATCATCTTTACACTTTTAGAATCATCATAAGCTTTCATTGTACGTGCTTGAACCGGTGATGTATGGGTACGTAATAATAATTCATTCGTTATATAAAATGTATCTTGCATATCACGTGCTGGATGATCTTTCGGTAAATTTAAAGCCTCAAAGTTAAAATAATCTGTTTCAACTTCTGGTCCTTCGCGTACTTCAAAACCCATACCAATAAACAAGTCTTCAATTTCTTCAACAATTTTAGTTAGTAAGTGTGGACCTCCAGTAGGAACTGGTCTGCCTGGCAATGTTACATCAATCGCCTCTTTTTGTAATTTCTCTTCTAATACTGCTTGTTCCAGTCCTTCGTTCTTTTGTTCAATAGCATTTGTTATCGTTTCCCTTACCTTGTTGGCAAGCTCACCAATAACAGGGCGTTCTTCCTTTGAAAGCTTCCCCATACCACGTAGAACACTCGTAAGTGAGCCCTTTTTACCAAGGTATGCCACTTTAATGGATTGAAGTTCTTTCATATCTGTTGCTTGCTCAATCTTTTCAATTGCTTCTTTTTCTAGCAACTGTAATTCTTCCTTCATGTCTAAAACCTCCCATTAGTCTTATGTTTTTGAAATTCTTAATCAACTATAGATTTAATTTTAAGCCAAAACATTTTGTTAACACTGTCACGAGGAGTAATGTTAAGCAAACAAAAAAGCCCCTATCCCTAAAAAGGGACGAGGCTTTGGTCGCGGTACCACCCTTGTTGACACATATATCTCACTTACGTGTCCAACTCAATAAAATAACGGATAAATCCGGAACACCTTTACTTGATTCATCAAGGTCCAAGTGTCAGCTCCAGAGTGAAGCATTAACAACATTTCACAGTAGAAATGCTTCCAGTCTAAGGCATTTCCTCCCTTTACTGATCTTTACAGTTGTTAATATGCTCTTTCACAGCTTTTCAATATTAAATCTAATGGTAATTATAGATAAATTAATCGTAATTTGCAAGATTAACCTTGTCACATTTTTACATGATACATTAAAATACCAGCAGCAACACTCACATTCAGTGATTCTGCTTTTCCATAAATGGGTATGTTTACAATTGTATTTGCCATCTCTAATATATTTTCATGAATACCTGCACCTTCGTTACCAACAATTAATCCAACTTTTTCTTGTTTTTCTATCCTATGAAAAGGTTTGGCATCGGTTAATGCAGTAGCCCATATTGAAAAATTTTCCTTTTGGAGAGATTTTATACGTGACTCCAGTGGTTCTTGTGTAATTGGAATATGAAATATGGATCCTTGCGTTGATCGGATAACCTTATCATTGAATAGGTCCACTGTCCCATCCCCAAGCACTACAGCATCAAAACCAGCAGCATCTGCAGTACGTATAATCGTCCCTAGATTACCTGGATCTTGAATCGCATCAATTAATAATATATAATTCCCCATTATTTCTGATGGTTGTTTAATGGAGACGATAGCAGCAATCCCTTGTGGCGTTCTTGTTTCAGAAATATACTGGAATACATTTTCTCCGACCTCCGTAATAGCAAGTGATCGGCACCAGCTTGGAATTTCTATCCCTTCTTGTACGATAATTTCTTGTAGTTGCCACTCACTTTTCCTGGCCTCTTCTACCAAATGAAAGCCTTCAACAAGGAAGGTTCCAGATTTTCGACGTTCTTTTCGTTTCTGTAATTTTTTCCAGTTTTTCACTTTATCATTTTGTATCGATGTTATCATGCATGATCATTCCTATTCATTTTATCTTGTACTATCATACATATTTCCATACAAGCTGGTCAAACTATCCATAGTTTAAATATAAAAAGGGGTGAAAATATGGATTTAAACTTGCGTAAGGCTATTTTATCCAACATTTCCGAAAATGATCAGTCACAATTAGAAGCAACGATTGTTGATGCGATTCAACAAGGAGAAGAAAAAATGCTACCAGGATTAGGAGTACTATTTGAATTAATTTGGAATCAATCAGGGCAACAAGAAAAACAAGAAATGCTTGATGCACTGGAACAAGGTGTAAAACAAGCAACTAGCTAATTTTGAAAAAGGTGCATGTCCTACAGCACCTTTTTTTTTAGTATGATTAATTGGTTTTATTTCGAGAAAGAGAAATTCGTCGAAAGTTGTCGTTCATTCAAATTACATCCTTCGACCTATTTGCTAATTTATTATCTATGATTACAAATCATAACTCTACGTAATCATGAACATATGTTATGATAAAAGAACTATGAATTGGGATCAACTCGTAGAAAAATATAGGTATAACGTATTAATTTCCTTATTTTAGATTTTTCGGCACTATTTGACTATTTTCCAATGAAATGGTATACAAATAAGGGAATTCAAACGAATAGGAATTTGAGTTACTGACTCCTAATACATATAATAGAGGAGTTTTATAAGAGAGGGGAAGAGAAATGGAAGATAGCGTACAAAGTGGGGGAAAACAACCGAAAGGCATTAAACGAATCTTCATGATTACGTTGGTTGCAATACTAGTTATCGGAGGGTCTGTTGCAGCTTATGTAATAATGGACAAATCACCGAAAGAAAAATATTTTTTGGCAGAAAAAGACTCCTTAGAATTCTTAACAGGTCAAATTGAGAAACGCTACCAATCTGAATTAGACTGGAGTGAGTATTCTGCTGAAAATCCAATTGAAAGCGTAATGGAGTTATCAGCAGAATTTAATGATCCATCAGGAGAATCCTACGGCCTAATGAGTCCAGAACAAATTATTAACAATTCTACTGTAACAATGACGACAGCAATAGATCGAGAAGAAAAACGATTATCCTCTAAATTGGAAGGTAGTCTTGGTGGATTTGAAATCGGTGGTTTGGATGTTTTTGTTACTTCTGAAAAAGGTATGGTAGGATTACCTTTCGTTGAGGAACTACTACAGCTTAAAGGCAAGGATTTTGGTAAACTACTAAGCCAAATGGATCCATATACCTTCACAGGAGATGAAGAATTGGATTTTAGTATGATGTTCGATGGGAATAATCTACTATCAGACGAAGACATAGATTACCTAAAGGAAGAATATGCTTTGTTCATCTATGATTCGTTGCCTGATAGTGCTTTTGAATCTACAGACGAAACAATTAAAGTAGCTAACGAAACATTAGATACAGAGAAAATAGCCTTTAACCTATCTGAAGAAGAATTAAAAACGATCCTATCTGAGCTTTTTGAGAAGATGGCAAACGATGACAGATTAAAAGACATAATCCAAGAGCAGTATCAACTACAAACATTTGGTGCATTTACAGTACCACAGTCCTCCGTATTAATGGAGGATGCGGATCAGTTTATTGCTGATTTTACGGCAGGAATGGAAGAAGCGAGCGAAGAAATTGAAGAATTATCCATGCCAGATGGCTTGAATTCTACAATTTGGATCCATAATAAATTAATTGTAAAACGTGATTTTGAAGTCGAACTTGGACCAAATGAAGACGAAATGGTTACACTCCATTTAAACGGCAACCACTTAATGGAGGAAGCAAATCAATCATTCACGTACGAAATTGGTTTTAAAGATGCGTATGATGAAGGTACGGTCGAATTGACGGGCGAGCTATCACTTGAAAATGGTGAAATGAATGATTCAATCCAACTATCAGCAGAAGATGTAGTACTATCCTATGAATCTAGTGAATCACTCGATGATAATAAGAAAGATTTTGAACGTAGGTTCTCTGTTGATGACGGATACGGATTCGTTGGAACATTAAATTGGACTGGAGATGCTTCCTATGATGCGGATCAAATGAGTTCACAACATGCATTTTCCGTTGAAAGTCCTGAAGTACCACAAGATCTACTAACTTTACATCTTTCTAAAGATGCTTCTACAGTTAGTTCTGTAGAAATACCTAGTGATGATCAAGTGAAGGATCTTGGTAGTATGAATATCGACGAATTAATGATGTACATGGAAATGGAGCTATACCCTCAATTTGAGGAATGGATGTTTGGTATTATGGGACCTGGATTTTAAGTCTAAAGGTTCAAAGTAGGTGAAAACCATGCAGTTTGCAAAGCATACATTTATATTTTTACAAACAAATATACTACAACTTTGGAGGAAGTGGCGAACACTTCCTCTTCTTTTACTATTTCCAATTATTATTATAGGATTAATAGGTTTAATTGTTGTATCGATCGTCTCTCCATCTGAAGACAAGTCCATTTCGGTGGGACTAGTAGACCTAGATCAATCGGATGAAACAACAATGATCATTGAATTGATGGAGGAATCCAATCAATTAGGTACATTTATTCAAATGGATGAAATGAAAGAATCCGAGGCAATTTCTGCGATGCAACAAAATGAAATAAGTACATACCTTGTTTTTCCTAATGAATTCACGAAGAAGTTATATACTGGTAAATCCGTGGAAATATCCATAATTGGGAATCCTGAGCAATCATTGGAGAGCCAACTGATTAAAGAAATAGTAGATAGTGTTACGCGACATATTAGTACATCACAAGCGAATATTTTGGCGATAAATTACTATGCCAAGGAACTAGGAATGAATGAAGAAGACAGAAGTAATTTATTATTTGAACAGTTTCAAGAGTTTCTTTTTTATACTCTAGGAAAGGATAGGATTTTGAACGAAGAGGAAATAAGAAATAACGCGACATCCTCCCCCATCCTTTACTATAGCATTTCAGCTTGGTTTATTATTTTGACCATTTGGCTACTCGTGATCTATAACTTTCTATACCAAGAAGATTCCATTAAAATGCAACAACGGATGAAAATGTATGGAGTAACAGAACTTTCTAAACAAATTTCTAAAGGAATCGTCACGTTAGTATTCGTATCTATTTTAGCAGGGGCAGCTTTCCTTACTCTACACTTATTACAGGAGGAGATCCAGTTACCTTTAGAGAGTTTCTCTCGAATTGCGATATTAACGTTGCTATATAGTATAATTTACTTGGAATTACTCGTATTACTAGAAACCTTAATACGCAATTCCAAATTACGATTACTTATTCAATCGATGATTACTTTATTGATCATTCTATTGAGTGGAGCAGTGATCCCAACTATCTACTATCCTTTATATATACAGAGTAAAATAGAACATATTTTTTCCACTCAAACCTTCTATTGGTTGCAGGAAATTATTGTGAATGGAAGGCTTTATGCTGACTATCTTCCTCTATTCCTTACAATTATTATAGGATTTTTGATTATGATTGGTTGTTCATTATGGAAGGAGCGAATAAATCAATGAGAGACGTATTTCATACTCGTATTATCATGTGGAAAAAACAATGGATAAGTCTCCTGTTTTGGTTACTCTTTCCGTTACTAGCAACAATCTTAATAATTACTGTTTCTAATACCATCCAAGAGGATTCTCGAGTTCCAGTTGGTATTGTACTAGAAGAAGAAACACCGTTGGCAATGGGGCTATATGAATCCATTCAAGCTTCTTCTTTGGTACACATCAATAAAGCTACCGAAGAAGATGCACTACATTTACTAACAAAACATGAACTTGACAGTGTCTTTATCGTTCATGAGGGCTATGAAGAACAAATCCAAAATGGAAGTCGAAGCAATTTAATAACTAGCTATCAAACGGAACGATCATTTGCATACGCTCCGGTAAAGGAGATGATTATATCACTTGTTCAACAAGAGACCGGGCGATCGAAAGCAGCACAGACCGTACAAGCAATGGATGAAGAACAAAATTGGTCAAGTGAAGCAATCATAAATAAGAGTAAAGAAATACAAGCAAAAGAAAATTTACTAAATACTTCCTTTCAGTATTTGGGGGCTAACACGTTTGTTGAAGATGAAGACAAAATAAGTTGGAATCCATGGACCATCTGGGCAGTTCTATCATTTCTTAGTACTTTTTTAATCATGGACTGGGTCATTAAGGAGAAATCTACTTCTGTACTTACTCGTTTTTATTTTACAAAGGTGGGGTTTCAGAAATACGCAATACATAATTTATTTCTTTATACGATTTTAATGTTTCTATTTGATTTCATTAGTTTAATGGTCTTTTATTTTTATTTAGATTCAAAAGCAAACATTCTAGTCCTTATTTCTTATCGGGTCATGATTTCATTGTTAGCTTTTTTATTCGTATTACTATTTAGAAATGTTTATGTTTCTTATTGTGTTACATTTGCCATCACTTCCATCATTGCAATAGCAAGTGGCATGTTTCTACCATCTCAAAGCCAAATAGATTGGCTCGGAACAATTAATCCCCTGCAACAGTTTCTATCTGGTGAAATAACAGTATTATGGTTACTTATCTGTATCTCTATGGTAATCCTCTGGTATTTTAGAAAGGAGCATTCCAATGCTTAATGTTGAAACGCTTAGTAAGAGTTATCGTGATATTAATATTCTTAATCAGCTATCATTTCATGTAGAACCTGGAGAAATAATCGGCCTTGTCGGAGAGAATGGCGCTGGAAAAAGTACCCTACTTCAGATTTTGGCAACTATTGCTAAACCATCTAACGGAACAGTTACGCTGAATGATCTTTCATATGCCAAACAATATAAAGAGATAAGAAAATGGATTGGTTTTGTTCCACAGGATGTTGCTATTTGGGAAGAGCTTACCGTTGAAGAAAATATGTTGTTTTTTGAAAAGCTTTCTTGGAGTAATAGAACAAAGGATGAATTAAAGAAACTATGCATTGATATGAATTTATCAAAATGGACGGAACCTGTAAAAACGTTATCCGGTGGAATGAAACGAAAATTAAACCTTGCAATAAGCCTTATCCATCAGCCTAAGCTCCTATTGCTAGATGAACCAACAGTAGGAATTGATTTGAAATCCCGTAAGGAAATCGGTGCGTACTTGAAAAAACAAGCAAAGGAACATAAGGTCATGGTCATCTATACTTCCCATGATATGGATGAAATCCAAGACATCTGTCACCGTGTTATTTGTATTGGAAATGATCCTTTCTACCATAATATGCTACAAAAATCAGGAAAGGAAATAATTTCAATCTAGTATTTTATTTAAAATGTTGTACAATAGAATTAGGTTTAGGTGTGTGTTCTATAAATGGTCAAATGGGACTAGTATTGCACACCTTTAAGGAGCGATTTTACATGGAAATACGATACTTACAACAAATGATCCAAAGTCAAGCAATGTCAATTCTTCAGGGGAGTAAGGATGGGATATCAAGTCAATCACCAATGATAGATCTAGCATTCAAACAAATTTTGCAGGATCAATTAAATGCAGCTTCTACGACAACTAATTTAAATTCTGATAAAAGTAATTCCTTTGTGTCATCATCAGTTAACCCATTCACGATCGATTCGTTTCAGAATACATTTGTTGCATCTAACTCTAGCTTTAATGAACAAGTCTCTACTATTGCTAAAAAATATAGAATCGATGAAAAGTTAATCCATTCTGTAATAAAAGCAGAATCTAACTACAACCCCAAAGCAGTAAGCCATGCTGGGGCACAAGGACTAATGCAATTAATGCCTAGTACAGCTCGAGGTCTTGGAGTTACCAATTCATTTGATCCAGCTCAAAATATTGAAGGTGGTACTAAATATTTAAAGCAAATGCTCGATCGATATAATGGAAGTGTCGAATTAGCATTGGCAGCCTATAACGCAGGGCCAGGAAACGTGGATAAATATAATGGAATACCACCTATACAGGAAACACAAAATTACGTGAAAAAAGTAATGAAGTCCTACTTAGCATAGCAAGTGTTTTCCAATTTGAAAAAGGCGCCTTTGGTAATTATTACCGAAGCGCCTTTTTCTTATCTTAATTATGATGCGTTAGGAAATGGAATTATCGATCCTTTTTGCAACCGATTCGATTTCAACCAGTTACGCTAATACGATCTCTTTCACTTTATCTGCATCTAACTTTTTAATCGTTTCTACAATCAACTTAACCGCATTCTCAAAATCGTCACGGTGAATGATTGCAGCGTGTGTATGAATATAACGAGAAGCAACCGTGATTGATAATGATGGTACTCCATTTGCAGTTAAATGAATGGATCCAGAGTCAGTTCCCCCCGCCGCAATCGAAGCATACTGATATGGTATATCATTATCATCTGCAGTTTGAACAACAAGATCTCTTACCCCTTTATGTGAAATCATTGAGGCATCATAAATAATAATCTGAGGACCTTTACCCAATTTACTATCAGCTTCATGTTCTTTAATTCCTGGTGTATCACCAGCAATACCAACATCTACACCAAATCCAATATCAGGCTGAATTAGGTTTGCCGATGTTTTAGCACCACGTAAACCAGTCTCTTCTTGAACCGTACCGACACCATAAACAACGTTCGGATGTTTTTCACCTTTAAGCTGCTTTAGCACTTCAATTGCTATTGCACAGCCAATACGATTATCCCATGCTTTTGCTAATAGCATTTTCTCATTTTTTAAAGGAGTGAATTCAAAATAAGGAACAACAGAATCCCCTGGCTTCACACCGAATTCTTCTGCTTCTTCCTTACTAGATGCTCCAATATCAATGAACATATCTTTAATATCAACCGGTTTTTTTCGAGCTTCTGCTGGAAGAATATGTGGTGGTTTTGAACCTATTACACCAGTGACATCACCTTTTGCAGTCGTGATCGTTACTCGTTGAGCAAGCATCACTTGACTCCACCATCCACCTATTGTTTGGAAATAGACAAATCCATTATCATCAATTCGAGTAACCATAAATCCAATTTCGTCTAAATGACCGGCAACCATAATTTTAGGGCCGTTCTCATCTCCTGTTTTCTTTGCAACCAAACTTCCTAGGTTATCGGTGTAAACCTCGTCTGCGTATGGCTTTATGTAGCTTTCCATAACTTCTCTTGACTCTTTTTCATTGCCGGATATTCCTTTAGCATCTGTCAAATCTTTAAGCATTGTTAATGTTTCATCTAATTTTGCCATATCATGTTATCCTCCTTTTATCAGTACACTACTTTAGTATAACTTTTATTAGAAAAATTTAAAAACAATACAATTACTTTCCTAATAACCTTGATTCTGACGCTCGTAATTAATTTCATTCTTTCTAAAGTAGGCATTTTGTATATCTTTTTCGGAAAATCCGAGTAACTGCCCTAACTCTAAATAACTTTTAAATAATTGCTCATAACTTTCCTTACTTGGTGTTGTTTTGAACAGGACACATAATTGAAAGACCTTGTTAAATTGCTGTGTTAGCGAAATAGATGGGGCTTCATCAATCGTTGTATCAAACTGTAATTCCTTCTCAATTCCTAATGATAATATAAAGTGGATCCCATCTACATATTCTTCTAAGATGGTATCATGGCTACTACTAGGCTTCAAACTCCAAAATTTAAAGCATCTCGTTTCATTCGCTAATTCGCCTAATTCAACCAGTAACGCTAAATACTTGTCATCAAACACATTTTTTTCTTTTAAGCCGTGATTTGCTTCTATGTACGAATCTAATTTTTTTTGCATGCTAAATAATGAAGACCAATCCAATATTCTACCTCTTTCCTTTTTTTCATCATTGTATCATGTTTTTTACTAATACGTGAAACTAAGTTGCTATGTTATTCGTATGCACAGATAATAATAACTAGGGAGACGATCGATAATGATAGTTTACTTATTTCGCATCCTAATTGTACTAGCAATTGGACTCCTCATTTATACTATTGTTCAATATTTTCTAAACCCACAAAGGAAACTGCATAAGGCAAAGGAATCAAATGAATTCTATTTTTTAGATGAGCCAAATAACAGTAAGAAAAATTTACAATTTGTCTTTAAAGGTTGTCTATTTGAAGGAGAAAAATATGTTGGGACTACCGAGCAGTCTTTTGAGGTTGTTGATATACATGTTGTGGTGCATGACCCAATGGAACTAAAGGGATTAACTCGAGATGACCTGTACTTTTTAGAAAAAGAATTACTAATTCACTATCCATTTTCTAAAGTTAAATGGAAACATCCAATCAATAAGCTCATGATTTCAGATGATTCGGAATCTGACAGCACGACATAACGAAAACTTTCTGCGTGCGATGTATCGCTCCCGAAGCTTTCCTTGGGACTGCGCTTACTCGCCCCACCGAAAACCATTGTCCTACGGGAAAGCGAAGACGATAAGACCCCACAGAGAGCGAGGGCCCTACTTGAATAAACTTCTTTGCTCCCTTGCGCCGAGGAAGCCTACTGCGAAGCATTACTAGAAGACGTAGGCGCACTGTTTTTGTTGCGAGCGAGGAGGCTTATCGCGAGCCCGCGGAAAGCGTAGTGAAATTTTCGTAGCGGCGGTTTGATCTTTCAATTAATATATCAATTACTGAAAGCAAATATAACAAATCATTACGCCGCATTATATACATAATCTGCAACAAAAGGGTGAATTCACACGAAAGGAAAATCCGAACAATTGTAATCGTTCGGATACTAACTCTTGTTATATTACGTACTGACTTGGAAGAAATCTTGCCATTTTATGATAACTTCCTTTCTTCTCAAAGCATATAATAATGGCAGGAGAGCTAATAAAAAAGCGGAGATATAAATTGGAGATAACGTTGCAATCCATTGACCGATGGATGTATAAACAAAGGCTAGTGGAATATTAGAGATTAATGATGCCTTCGTATAATCTCTAAAACTTGTTGATATTTCAATCAAGCACAGGGATAATAAATGAAAATGTATAAACGGTATGAGTCGTAGGACCGTAATTTGCGAGGTGGTTAATTCACCATGCTTGCCAATAATCTTTTTCTTTAAATTTACCAATCTTTGAAAGGTTTTTGGCATCCAACGTATGATTCCATAAAAGATAACACTTGATAAGGTTATCCCTATGATGGAATAAAGTGTCCCTGCAACAGCTCCAAACATGATTCCTCCAGTTATACATATAAACACAACCGGCAGAAAAAATAATGGTCTTAATAAATGAAAACTAATAAAAAGCAAAGGAGCTAATAATCCACCCGTCTCAATAATAGCCAAAATATAAGTGCTATACCCTTCCATAATCCGCCTCCCTTGATTAGAGCTTGATCATGAACACTTCCTCTATAAAACAAGTGTATGACATTTGACGAGTGGTTATGACATATCCATTATGTATATCAACACTAATAAATGTAGTATTATTAATAAGGGCATTCCAACGACAAAGGCTTTGTGTCTCGTCTTATGGCGAAATATTCTCATACCGATGAGAGATCCTACTGCACCACCTAAAATAGCAATCCCCCACAATGTACGTTCTGGTAAACGCCATTCTTGTTTTTTTGCTTTACGCTTATCCAATCCCATAAAAAGAAAACCAACAATATTCACAACCAAAATATATGGGAAGAACATTTGCAATTCGCCCAATATTATCACTCCTATTTTTTTCGTAACCGCGACATTAATCAAACACCTCATCGGAAGCATCACTTGAAGCGAATCAAGTTACTTGGCATTCGCCAATATATTTAGGACAATGCCTTCGTTACATTTATGTAGGATAAGAAAAATTTAAACTCTCCTATTTGGTAAAAAAAGACCAAACCAGCAATCTATTGTGGTTTGGTCCTCTGTAAAAAAATAATTATTTTAAAGCAGCTTTTGCTTTTTCAGCTAATTGAGTAAATGCTTGCTCATCATTGATAGCAAGATCAGACAACATTTTACGGTTAATTTCAATTCCTGCTAATTTTAAACCGTGCATTAGTTTGTTGTATGAAAGGTCATTCATACGTGCAGCAGCATTAATACGTGCGATCCAAAGCTTACGGAATTCACGTTTTTTCTGTTTACGGTCACGGTATGCATACTGACCTGATTTCATTACTTGTTGTTTGGCTGTTTTAAATAACGTTCTCTTCGAACCATAATAACCTTTAGCTAATTTTAATACGCGTTTACGACGTCTGCGCGTAACTGTTCCACCTTTTACACGTGGCATATTAATTCCCTCCTAATACAAATCCATTGTATATCAAGTTAGTTTAATTTAGTTTGTCCTACCTAGCTCTAACACCCAGGACATTTACAACCAGGGTGCTAAAACCATCCCAGTTCCTTACTTAGGAATCATTGTCTTGATGCGCTTGAAATCTCCTGAAGATACCATCGCACTTTTACGTAATTTACGTTTTTGTTTCTGAGATTTATTTGCAAACATATGGCTTGTGTAAGCATGTGAGCGTTTCAGTTTTCCAGAACCAGTTCTCTTGAAACGTTTTTGAGAACCTTTATGGGTTTTCATTTTTGGCATGTTGATTTCCTCCTCGTAAGCGTCAATAATTATTGTTTTTCATTTATCGGAGCAAGCATCATAAACATATTACGGCCTTCCATTTTTGCTTTCGATTCAATGGTTGCAATATCTTTAACTTCTTCAGAAAATCTGTCTAAAACTTCTTTTCCTAGCTCCTTATGCGTAATTGCACGTCCGCGGAAACGAACTGTCGCTTTTACTTTGTCACCTTTTTCAAGGAATTTTCTAGCATTCTTCAATTTTGTGTTAAAATCGTGATCACCAATTCCAGGTGTAAAGCGTACTTCTTTTACATTAATAACTTTTTGATTTTTACGAGCTTCTTTTTCTTTCTTTTGTTGCTCGTAACGATATTTACCGTAATTCATGATTCGACATACTGGTGGTTTTGCATTAGGTGCAACCAAAACTAAATCTAAGTTTCTAGTTGATGCAATTTCCAATGCTTCTTGACGTGATTTAACTCCAAGCTGATCACCATTTGAGTCGATAAGACGTACCTCTTTCGCACGAATCTTTTCATTAACGTTCATATCTTTGCTAATAGCCAGCCACCTCCAAATTTTTTAAATACAGCTTCCGTTTCCATACATTTGGTCACGTTGCTTCTTGTTAAAAAATTGATCCTTCATTGACAAGCTGTTTCTATCCATAAAAAAAGTGGGCACACAAATGCACCCACACGTCTTTAATGTCAAGTTTAAAGATGTTTAACCAGTCAACTGCCATTGCGTTGAACAGGTGAGAAGCGGGTGCTTCTACTTGTCTCAGATCATTTAATTATCAACTTTTATACAATAGCATGTATTGTATAATCTGTCAACTGTTAGGAAATTACTTTCCTTAACCTTTATAACTATAACATAGATAAGATAAACTGTATAGCCCAAGCACATATTCATTATATGCAAATGTGCTCGGGACGTGTTCTACTATTTCTTCTTACGTAATACTTTCTCATCTATTTCATGTTTAATTAGTTTTTCAAAATCCTCATATGGAATTGTTTCGGAGTCTTTCTCACCATATCTTCTTACATTAACTGCATTTTCATTAATTTCATTATCCCCAACGACAAGGGCAAATGGTATTTTTTCCGTTTGTGCTTCCCGAATTTTATACCCAATCTTCTCATCTCGTTCGTCAACTTGTACGCGGACCCCTTGAAATTGTAACTGATCTGCTACTTTTTTCGCATAATCTAAATGAACCTGTGGGGATACAGGGATTACTTTTGCTTGCACTGGTGCTAACCAAGTTGGGAATGCCCCTTTATATTCTTCTAATAAGAATGCAACAAAACGTTCCATTGTAGAAACGACTCCACGGTGGATTACAACCGGGCGATGTTCCTTACCATCCTCACCAATATAGGATAATTCAAAACGCTCAGGTAAAAGGACATCAATTTGTACAGTAGATAATGTTTCATCTTTTCCTAATGCTGTTTTCACCTGTACATCTAATTTAGGGCCGTAAAACGCTGCTTCTCCTTCCGCTTCTACATAATCCAAATTCATATCTTCCATTGTTTCTTTAAGGGTTCCTTGTGTTTTTTCCCACATTTCATCGTTATCAATATATTTTTCCTTATCCTCTGGATCACGATAGGATAGACGGAAGTAGTAATCATCAATACCAAAGTCCTTGTAAACGCGTTGGATAAGCTCTACAACCCGAACAAACTCTTCTTTTAACTGATCTGGACGAGCAAAAATATGGGCATCATTAAGTGTCATAGCACGGACACGTTGTAACCCTGCTAAAGCACCAGACATCTCGTATCGGTGCATCGTTCCCAATTCAGCGATACGTACTGGTAGGTTACGATAGCTCCATAATTGATTTTTAAATACCATCATATGGTGCGGACAATTCATTGGTCGTAACACCAATTCTTCATTATCCATTTCCATTACAGGAAACATATCATCCTGATAATGATCCCAGTGTCCACTTGTTTTATATAGATCAACATTTGCTAATACAGGAGTATACACATGGTCATATCCTAAACGTTCTTCAATATCAACAATGTACCTTTCAATTTGACGGCGAATGGTTGCACCTTTTGGCAACCATAATGGAAGCCCTTGACCAACCTGTTGGTTATTTGTGAAGATATCTAATTCTTTCCCTAACTTTCGGTGGTCACGTTCTTTACGTTCTTCTAAAATTTGTAAGTATTCCTCGACCTGACCTTGTTTTTCAAAGGCAGTTCCGTATATGCGCTGTAATTGTTTGTTATTACTATCACCGCGCCAGTAAGCACCGGAAATACTTAATAATTTAAATGCTTTTAGCTTGCTTGTTGATGGAACATGAACCCCACGGCATAGGTCAAAAAACTCTCCTTGTTGATAAATCGTAACTTGTTCTTCTTCCGGTATGGCGTCGATAAGCTCTAGTTTAAGTTCATCGCCTACTTCTTGGAACATTTCCTTTGCTTTCTCTCGTGATACTTCAATTCGTTGGATTTCTAGATTTTCATCAACAATTCGTTTCATTTCTTTTTCAATTTTAGGTAGGTCTTCTGGTGTAATGGAATGCTCCATATCCAGATCATAATAAAAACCTTCCTCAATAACTGGACCGACACCAAACTGAACATCTTTATACAGACGTTTAATTGCCTGTGCCAATAAATGAGCTGTAGAATGCCTTACAATTTCGATCCCTTCTTGGTTTTTATAGGTAATAATCTCGATTTCACCACCAACTGTTAATCCACGGCGCAAATCATAAAGTTGTCCATCTAATTTAATAGCTAATGCTTGCTTTTTTAACCCAGGTGAAATAGATGCTGCTATTTCTTCACCAGTTGTTCCCTCAGGAAACGATTTCGCTGCTCCATCTGGAAAAATAATTTCAATCTCTGCCATCATAAACACTCCTTTTTAATAGTATGTATCCTAGTTATTGAATTAGAAAAATATAAAAACGCCCACCCCTTTGCCTATATGCAAAGGGACGAGCGCTTGGTCACGTGGTTCCACCCTAATTCCTGCTAAAAAACGTTGCAGCTTCATGGATCTTTAACGCAGATAATACGCTTTTACTTACTTCGGTTCAGTAAAAGAGTTCAAAGGTGGTAATCATTTGGTTGGTTGTGGGAGCTTTCAGCCAGGACCCCCTTCTCTGTGCAACACACGTAGCAAATGATCTTGTCCTTTTCATTACTTTTCCTATCATTAATATTTAAATATAAATCACATTATAGCGTGTATAAAACAGATAATCAAGCCTTCTTAATTATTTTTTAAATAATACGGAAATGGAAACTTGGAAACAGGCTCCAGCTCAACTCGTTCTTGAAAAACATTAATGACAGTCGTTGTTTTTGGCTCTGATGGATGATCCCCATATATTTTAATTTTTTTCGGTGCCATAGCTACCAATGGGGCAAGATTAAGTTCATCCTCATCCAATCCAACAATGTACATTGGCTCTTGTTGCATCAGCATTCTTAATTCCATTTTCGAAAACCGTTTCCCATTAGGCTTAAAAAAATCAAACGGATTACCCTGTAAAATATAAATGACATTAAACTTTGGTTCTTTTTTTGTAATAAAATCTCGTAACATATTCACAAATTCCTGATGGTCTTCTTCACGCTTAAATTCATCAATAGCCAAACCCACATAATGAATGATTTGATCTTTAAAAACCTTTAGCCGAAAATTAATAATGGAATCAAAATGAACGGTTGACATATCTTTTATATTTGTAAGGAATAATGAATATAAAATCTGTGTTGGATCTTCTTTACTATTACGCACCTCTAAACTATCATCATCTTCACCGGAAACGATCCAATGTGTTAGGTCTAAAATCCTCTCGATTTCATCTCGATTTGTATAATAATAACAATCTTCAATGACACCTTTAATTAAATGTGAGAGGCGATGTGACATGTAAACATCCACCATCGATTTAGCAACAGCTTCCAACGCAACCTGATCCGGATCTTGCTCGTCTATTTGTAAATGATTCCCCCATTCTTCATGAGTTTTCCAATGTAACTCAATTTTCTTGTTATAACGAAATAATTGCTCACAAAAGCTAATTACTTCTTTATTCGAACTAAAATAAACATCCAGCAAATGACATCACCCTCATCCAAAACCAAACTGTTACATTATATGGACAAGGAAACAAAAAAATGAATAATCCAGGAAAACTAGTAACTCTGGATATTTGTCCTGATTGAGATAGTTTAACCATAGCTTACCTCAGGCCTAGCTACAAAGGTGAAATCTAAATTTCATCCATAGCAAATAACCCCAATTCTAGTAGTGCAAGTTGTCCTAATTTCTAACGAATGCCCTTATAAGTGATCATAATGCCAATGTAAAAATGAGCTCCGCTGTTGACTGTATCATGATTCCGAAATTCTTCTAAAAAAATAAAATAGCTAACAAAATGTTAGCTATCACGTCGATTATTCGCAAATATAGGTACTTCTCTACTTACTTGCTTAATTCGTTCCATTATTCTACCAGCTTTCACCTTATCAATATCACCTCGGTTGGTTTTAGCGAGGTGGCTCTCTAGTTGATCCATACTATAGTTAGATGTAAAGAAGACTGGTAAACGCTCCATCATTCGATATTGCAATATCGAACCAAGTACTTCATCTCGGAACCAAGCAGATTGTGTTTCCGCTCCAATATCATCAATCATTAGCACATCTGCTTTTTTGAAGAAATCAATTTTCTGGTTAATGGAATCATCCTTCAATGAAGACTTGATTTCCCGTACAAACTCTGGCATGTATATCAGCATGGAAGAAATGTTATATTCCTTTAATTTATTTGCAAGAGCTCCTAAAAAATATGTTTTCCCTACTCCAAACGGACCATAGAAGTAAATCCCTTTTTGAGGTAAGCCACTATCTATTTGCTCGAGAAATTCATAAATTTCTAAAATAGCATCTGTTCGCTGCGGATCAGTACGATCGATTTCATCAATGGTAGCACGTAATATATCTTTGGGAACATACAAACTTTGAAACAATTTATGTTGTTCCTGTTGCTTTTCAGCAATTACTTTATTATGACATTTTTCATAGGATAAATGGATTTCATTATTTTCTACATGTAATACTGGCGAATAGCCCTGTAGCATATTTCTACATGATTCAATCGACGTACAATTAGCACATTGCTTTGATTGGGTTTTATATTCGTATAATTTAATCAATTTTTTATCAATTTCATGCTGCGGTATATTTGGATGCAATTCTATAAATTCCTTAATTTCAGGATCTGTTAAAACCTCTTCTTTTATCTTTTTATAATTTTCTCGAAAATTTTTGTTCTCTTCCATCCATTTTTTTAAGGAAGATTGTACTGGTTTCATAAAAATCATCCTTGAATATTATTATTTTTTCTACTAGAGAATTTCTGTTGAATGGCATCTATTCTTGCCTGCTTTTGAGCGTCATCTGCCGTCTCTACCCGTGCTGTATTAGTTCCTTTCTTATTCTTCCGATCCTTAAACCAATCAGGAATAACCTCTGTAGATTGTTGCTTCTTGTAATAATTCGTGTTCTGCTTCTGCGTTGTTCCTTGACGATATCGATCCTTTTCTCGCTTCGCAAAGGCCATCGCCTCTTTTGCTGATTTCAAGTTTGCTCTCGACCAGTGACTCGCTATTTTTTCTAAATAAGCTTTTGAGAGTTTCATATTAGACTGCAGTAATACATAGTGAATTAACACATTCATAACTGGTGACGGTAACCCTTGCGTAGTCATTACCTCACGTATCACTTTTAAATCTTGGTCAGATGCGTGACTCCCGCTCGATAAATCCTCCAATAATTGTTTTGGTGACATGGTTTCAAGCTCTTTAATTAATTGCTCTTCTTTTGTTAAAGGTTTACTTACTTGTTGATTGTCAACTTTCTGGACACTTTTTTCAACTAATTGAACCTTTGCCTGACCTTGTTTTGATTTAAACGTATCATGACAAGCGTTGATAAATTCATCTATATTTAACGTATTTTCATCCGTTAGGGCCCATAATAATGATTTCTCAATTTCATGCATCGCTAAGTCATACAATACCATCATCTGATTCATAACTCGTTTATTATTTTTAGTTAATACATTTTTCACAGGGATCATACGCTGCTTCAGCATTTGCTCCATCCAAGTAAAGTCCACTTCCTCTATATTTGGTCCTTGAGGACTTGTGTCAGATGATACAGGTTCCTTATTGCCCGCAATTGGAGTTAGCGTATCAAATACATCATGGAACGAAACGGTGATATCGCTCCCCTCCTCCACTTTCTCTGTATTTCCGTAGTAAGCTTTAAGAGTATGAAATTTATGATCACCTATATGATGAAATAATAGTTGTGGGAGCATACCGTCTTTAAAAAATTCACTTGGAGCAAAAGGACTTTTTAATACATACGTAAATAAAGTTTGTTCCTGTATATCTGATTTGATGGTTTTTAATAAACCTATACCCTCTAGTTTTAGACGAGATTCATAGATTTCATCTAACGGAATGTTTAAATAGTTCATTAAGGTGTGGTGTGTTTGCTTTGTTGCAGTCGTTTGCAATTCGATTTCATGTAAGAGGGTTTGGTAGAGCATAACAGCTTTCACACCTATTAATGGTTGATATAGATGGGTTAAAGACTGTGTATAATCAATTGGCAGGGCATTCCCTTGAAAGGTGACATGATAACCATCGATTGGTAGTATCTTTCCTATAAAGTTCATTTGGTATCCTACCCCTTTGTCATTTCATTCATTAAAACACGAGGAAAGGCCTAATTATAATGGCATGTGCCTTCGCTACTCTCTAATAAGAAAACTAGGCTTATCACCAAGCCTTTATGGCGATAAGCCTTTGTTTAACTCAATTAGTGGAGGTATCAGTTCTTAAAACAGAGCTGTATACCAGGTCATTTTGTTTCTTTGTTTTCGATATTGATTAATTCTTTTAGCTCTTCTAAAAATACACTGATATCCTTAAACTGTCGGTAAACAGAAGCAAAACGAACATAAGCAACTTCATCAATTTTTGACAGTCTGGCCATTACCATTTCACCAATTTCATTACTGTCAATTTCTGAAGCTCCTGTATTCCGTAATTCTTTTTCTACGTCTAAAGCTAACGATTCAATTGTTTCCATCGATACTGGACGTTTTTCACATGCCTTGATTAATCCACGGATGAGCTTTTCTCGACTGTATTCTTGTCTTGCTCCATCTTTTTTAACAACAATCAACGGAATCTCTTCAATTCGCTCGAAAGTTGTAAAGCGGAAGCCGCATCGTTCACACTCACGTCGACGTCGAATGGATCTTCCTTCTTCAATTGGTCTAGAATCTAGTACCTTTGTACTTTTATTTTGGCAATTTGAACATCTCATCTAACCTAGGCTCCAATCATTTTACTTCTTGTCGATTAAAGGCAAGTCTTTGTTTATTTGCTCATATAATCGTTGAATTAATTTTGTACTATAACCAAAATCAATCGGTAATAATGATTCCGTTGTTACAGAAAAATCAATTGCTGTCTGGTAGGGACGTACCATGATCACCGTGACAACGATAAATGCCTTCTTCCCTTTTTTGACATGAAGACTTATTTCACCGTGATCTTGCGAGATGGAATTAATCTCATAATTTGGAGCATTTTTATAAATATTCTCTAAAGCAGCCATTGCTTTATCTTTTGTTGTTTTATAATATTTGGTTTGCAGCGTAGAATCCCAATGGTTTTCACTTGTTTCTGCATGATTATTTAAATACTTTGATACTGTATGACGAAAAGCCATCTGTGTCAACTCCAATTAATTATTTTCCGATATATTATTCTACCTATAGTTTAACATGTTTTCGACAATTCCCCTAGTAGAATTTATTAGAAAACCAGGTAATAGCTGCGTACTTAGACATTGTTATCAAACCTGACTAGCGTAATAAGTAAGCTAGCAAAATTCAACTATAATTAAAACAGTCCAAACAACCTACAGTCGACGTAAGCAAGTTTAAAACCACTGAAATAACAAGCAAACTTAACCTCAAAGTATGAATTCTCTACAAAAGAAAAAATCCGAACGAACTCAAGTTCACTCTTTGCAGAATGAAACTTGGAATCACCGCTCGGACTTCTTAAAACAACAGTTTTCTTATTCTATTTATCTAGGAAAAACTTGCATGCTTTTGATAGATTGTTTCACCAACATACTTTGTTAAATCAACTACACGCTTCGAGTAACCCCATTCATTATCATACCAAGCGAGCACTTTTATTTTATGCTCATCCATTACCATTGTAGATAACCCGTCAATAATAGCAGAATGCTCTGTAGTCGTATAATCAATAGATACAAGTGGATCCTCACTGTACCTTAAAATTCCATGCATTTCATTCTGTTCAGCTACCCGAAATGCATGATTAACTTCATCTACCGTTACTGAATCCTCTACATCGACAACTAAATCGACCAAAGAAACATTTGGTGTTGGAACACGTAAAGCCATGCCGTGTAACTTTCCTTTTAAATGTGGCAACACTTCCGATAAGGCCTTTGCTGCTCCAGTTGATGTCGGAATGATTGACTGGGTGCAGCCTCGAGCCCGACGTAAATCTTTATGGGGATTATCTAGATTTTTTTGATCATTTGTAAATGAATGTACGGTTGTCATTAAACCATTTATAATGGTAAAACGATCATCAAGCACCTTAACTACCGGTGCTAGGCAGTTCGTCGTACAGGAAGCATTTGAAATCACTACATCATTTGCTTGATATGTTTTATGATTAACTCCCATAACAATTGTTCGATCAATATCTTTACCAGGTGCTGTTATGACAACCTTTTTCGCTCCAGCTTGTAGATGCAATCCTGCACTTTCCTTTGTTTTAAATTTCCCCGTTGCTTCAATGACAATGTCAATATCATTTTCTTTCCAAGGCAAACTTTCCGGCTCTCTAGAGTTAACAAGGAAGATCTCCTTTCCATCGACTTCTAATGTTTTTTGAAGCGCTTCCACTTTTCCGTTATAAATGCCATGAACACTATCATATTTAATTAAATGTGCAAGAGTTTCTGGAGGATAACTTGCATTAATTGCAACAACCTCTAATTGATCATCTTGAATCGCTTGACGAAACACCATTCGTCCAATGCGGCCAAACCCATTAATTGCAATTCGAGTTTTCTCCATTTCTAGTCCTCCTATATATGTTATACTTTATATATGTTTTCCATAATTAGTATAACATATTTTAAGTAAAAAGTGATGTTATTTCGAAATAAAACTTTCTCATACTAAACTTCTGATCATCCCACAAAATATAACCAAGATGAAAAAAAGCTTACGGCATAAAAACACCGTAAGCTTCGATCTTATCTTATAAAACTTGCCAGTCATGTAGAATTTGTTTCAGTTGTTGGTTCGTTTCATTTATTGTTCCATTATTATTAATTACAGCATCAGCCAATTTAGCTTTTTCTTTAACCGGGATTTGTGATTGTATTCGTTGGTCGGCCTCTTCCTCTGTATAACCATCGCGCTCCATTAATCGTTGTAATTGGACATCTTCATCAACAAAAACTACTAGCGTTTTATCGACAAAATGTGTTAATTTGCTTTCAAATAACAAAGGAATATCAAGTACGATACATTTTTCTCCTGCCTCTACATAAGTATCTCGTTTCTCAAGCATACGCTCCCGAACAGCAGGATGTACAATTCCATTTAATTGGTTACGTTTGGTTTCATCTTTAAAAATAATAGCCCCCAGCTTTTTGCGATCGATTATTTTACTCTTTGTCAAGATGCCCTCACCAAAGACATCGATAATCTCTTGATAAGCCTTTTCCCCACGATTCACGACTTCTCTAGAAATTTTATCAGCATCCACTACCGGAATGTTCAGATCATGAAACATGTGGGAAACCGTACTTTTACCACTTGCAATACTTCCAGTAAGTCCAATTATTAATGCCATGCATCTCTCTCCTAATTTTTTTGACAGTTGAGGCAAACATGCGTTCCTCGTCCACCCACCTTCATTTTGATGACTTGACTCCCACAATTCTTACATGGTTTATTTTCCTGACCATATACAAAAAGCTCTTGTTGAAACATCCCCATATCACCTTGGCCATTTACATAGGAACGAATTGTTGTACCACCTTGTGTAACAGCTTCCTCTAAAGTCAAGATTGCCTGCTCACGAATCGCCTTCACTTCTTTTTTTGTTAATTTATTTGCCTTCTTAAGGGGATGAACTCCAGCTTTAAATAAAGTTTCATCCACATAAATATTTCCAAGACCTGCTACAACCGTTTGATCTAAAAGCACCGATTTAATAACGCGATTTGTCTTTTTCAACTTCTCATAAAAGTAATCGAACGTAAAACCGTCATCAAACGGGTCCGGTCCTAATTGATTTAAGGGCTTTTCTTTAAACTCTTCTCCTTTAGGAATTGCGTGTAACGTGCCAAATTTTCGTACATCGTTATAACGCAAATCCTCCCCATTCGTAAAATGGAAAATAACATGAGTATGCTTAGGAATTGCTTCTTCCTTTGCCACGACACTATATTTCCCTTCCATACGCAAGTGAGAAATCAATATGTGATCATCTAAAGCAAACATTAGAAATTTTCCTTTTCGGCGAATATCATGAATGGTTTGACCGATAAGTAAATGTTTAAATTCCTCTACGTCATCGGGTTCTTTTATGATATTTCCCCAATTAACCGTTATATTAGCAATCTTTTTTCCAAGAACAAATCGTTTAAGTGTGTTTTTAATCGTTTCTACTTCTGGTAATTCTGGCATTCTATTCTATCTCCTTATTTAGCATCAAACCAGCTTGTTCCATATGCATAGTCCACTTTTAATGGAACCTTTAAGTCTACAGTATTTTCCATCATTTCAGGCACGACTTCTTGTAAAGCTGAAAGTTCCTCTTTTGGAGCTTCTATAATTAATTCATCATGTACTTGTAGAAGGATACGTGCTTGAAGCTTCTCTTCTAGAAGCTTTTCATGTAAATCTAACATCGCTTTCTTAATGATATCTGCAGCGGTTCCTTGGATTGGCGTGTTCATTGCCGTTCTTTCGGCGAAACTACGTACATTAAAATTACGACTTGTGATATCTGGTAAATACCTCCGACGGTTCATCAAGGTGGTTACAAATCCCTTGTGCTTGGCTTCTTGAACAATATCATCCATATATTGTTTTACCCCAGGATAACTTTCGAAATAGCGGTCAATAAATTGCTTGGCTTCTTTTCGACTGATACCGAGGTTTTGGGAAAGACCGTAATCACTTATTCCATAAACAATACCGAAATTAACCGCTTTGGCTTGTCTACGCATATTATCCGTTACTTGCTCTCGTTCAACATGAAAAACATCCATGGCTGTTTGCGTGTGGATATCAATATCGTTTTGAAAAGCTGTGATTAGTTTTTCATCATTTGCAATATGAGCAAGAACACGTAATTCAATTTGCGAATAATCAGCAGCGAACATTAGCCAATCCTCTTTAACCGGAACAAAAGCTTGGCGTATTTTACGTCCTTCCTCCAGTCTTATTGGTATATTTTGTAAATTTGGATCGATAGAGCTTAGTCGACCTGTTTGTGTAAGTGCCTGGTTAAAACGGGTATGAATCTTACTTGTTTTTTTATCTACTACTTTTAATAGCCCTTCAATGTAAGTAGATTGTAATTTACCTAATTGTCGATACAACAGAATCTTTGGTATGATTTCATGTTCGTGTTCTAGTTTTTCAAGAACGTCAGCAGCGGTAGAGTATCCGGTTTTCGTTTTCTTAATCACCGGTAATTTTAATTTCTCAAAAAGGATTGGCCCCAATTGTTTCGGTGAATTTAAATTGAACGCTTCACCAGCAATTTCATATATGTCTTTTTCTAATTCATCTAGTCGTTCTTTGAGTTCAATCCGCATTTTTTCTAATCGGTCTGTATTAACCAACACTCCGGTATGCTCCATCTCACCCAAAATGATCGCCAATGGCATTTCCAATTCTTTTAATAAGGAAGCTTGTTCATTATTCTCTAATTGATTTTCCATTTCATCCTGCAATTCAAATAACAAGGCCGTTTTCCGCACAACATGCTCGGCAAAAATGGATTGTTCAGGGACTTTCATTTTCGCACCTTTACCATACACCTCTTCATCAACTAATACCCCTCTTTTCCCCATTCGATGACCAATTGCTGGAATATCATGATTGTTTTCAGAAGGATTTAACAAATAAGATGCAAGTAGCATATCAAACGTAATACCTTGTAAGTGAATGTCATGCTTTAATAATGAAACCAAGGTTTTCTTTGCATCAAAAACTAGTTTTTTGTTAGTAGCATCTTCAGCCCACTTTTTAAATACTTCCGAGTTCGTAGCAACTTCTGTTGGGATAAAGTAAGATGTATGCTGATTAACAAGACCAATCCCCTCTATGGGTGATTTATGGTAGTTGTCAGAAAGCATTTCGATTACGAGAGCTTCATTTCCAGTAAACATATCAGGTGTTATCTCGTCTGCGATTTGATAGTCAATGTCCTCTAACTCTTCTTGATGCTCTTGTGTAGAATCTTCAGCACCAATACGTTCAAGTAATGATTGAAAGCCCAAATCTTTAAAAATGGAGCTAACATCCTGTACTTCATATCCAGAATAGGGTAGGTCTTCTAAGGTGATGTCTATAGGAGAATTACGATTAATCGTTGCCAATTCTTTACTCATGAATGCATCATTTTTATGTGTAATCAGCTTCTCTTTTAACTTTTTACCACTTACTTCATCTACATGTTCATATACTTCTTCTAAGGTCTTATGCTGCTTCAATAGTTTCGTAGCCGTTTTTTCTCCAACACCCGGTACCCCAGGAATATTATCCGAACTATCCCCCATTAATGCCTTTAAATCAATAATTTGTTCTGGAGAGATCTCCATTTTTTCCATCATATAAGAAGGGGTATATGCTTCCACATCGCTGATTCCTTTTTTCGTTACATTCACCGTTACTGAATCAGAAACAAGCTGTAATAAATCTTTATCTCCCGAGATAACAGACACATCCCACTGCGCTTCATTAGCCTGCTTGGAGAGTGTTCCAATAATATCATCTGCTTCATACTGATCAAGTTGATAATGTTTGACATTAAACTTATCTAATAATTCTTTTACTAATGGAAATTGCTCCGATAATTCGGGTGGTGTTTTCTGACGCCCACCTTTATATTCTTTGTATGTATTATGCCGAAACGTCGTTTTTCCCGCATCAAATGCTACAAGCATATGGGTTGGCTTCTGTTCTTCTAAGATACGTAACAACATCGTTGTAAATCCATAAACGGCATTTGTATAAACCCCTTTATCATTATTTAATAAAGGTAAAGCAAAAAATGCACGGTAAATAATACTATTACCATCAATTAATACTAGTTTATTGGACATTAAATTTCTTCCTCCATTCTCGAACCTCTGTTTCATTTATTTTATCATTTACTCTACCGGCCGTAAAAAAATATGTAAACTAATGATGAAATACTTTCCAATATAGGCAAAGAGCAATTTGTCAGTTGGTACAAGCTGGAAGGTTATCCTTTGACACGAAGTTAACGAATTGTCTTCCTATAAGCTTTCCACATTTTCATGAAGAAATAACCATTAACCATCTTTTAACACATACTTCTGGTATCCCAGATTACTTTGATGAAGATGTTATGGAAGATTTCGAGGAACTTTGGGTTGAAAAACCAATGTATTTTTTGTAAGAGCAAATCCATCATTCCTAAATAAAAACCTCGCATTTGCGAGGTTTTTATTTGAGGCTTACTTATAAATTTTAGGGAAGTATACCGTAACTTCTGTTCCTCTATTTACTTCACTGTCTATTTCTATTTTACCTTCATGAACATCAACAATATGTTTTACAATCGCTAACCCCAGCCCTGTGCCCCCAGTATTTCGACTCCGATCTTTATCGACTCGATAAAAGCGCTCAAATATACGAGGTAATGCCTCTGATGGAATACCAATTCCAGTATCACAAACAACAATACATATCTGTTCATCCGTTTCGATAACAGTCAATGACACATCTCCATTTGCTGGGGTATAATTGATCGCATTGGTTAATAGATTTATACATACTTGTTTAATACTATCATAATCTGCTTCTAATAATACATCTTGCTCACAATTTACTGTAAGATTAATTTCCTTCTCTTTAGCCTGGTGTTCTATAATCGGTATAATCTCCTTAATTACCTTTGATAAATTAAACTCTGTTAAAGACAGTTGATACTCTTCTTTTTCTAGTTTGGATAACGTTAATAGGTCTTCAACTAATGCCTGAAGCCTGTTGCTTTCGTCGTAAATTATTTGTGTAAAATCTTGCGTTGTTTCCTTATCATCAAGAGCTCCATCCATTAACGTTTCCGCAAATCCCTTAATAGATGTTAACGGTGTTTTTAACTCATGTGATACATTTGCTACAAAGTCTTTACGCATTACTTCTAACCTTTTTAGCTCGGTAATATCATAAAAGACAAGTACAGCACCTTTTAATAGATTTCGTTCATTAAAGATCGGTGCACCCACAACCTCAATGTATTGCTTTCCATCATTGTCTTGTTTAATCGACTTTTTTACGTTTTTTTCATATAAGAAAGTTTCTTGTACTGTACGATGTACTTTTTCATGATTGATCACGTCATAATAAAGATAACCGATGTAGTCTTTTTGGTTTTGACCAAACATGGATAAGAATTTACGGTTCACTAAATGAATATACCCTTTATCATCAATTAGAACCAAGCCACTTTGGGTATTTTCGATAACAGTTGAAAACTGTTCCGCCTGCATTTTCTCATGAATTGACAACTCACTTAGGTTTCGTGCCAATGCATTAATCTTACTGCTCAATTCTCCGACACTACCTGTTATCGGATGATGCATACGAGCACGAAAATTACCTTTGATCAATGCATCCATTGTTTTACTAGCTTTTTGAATTGGTTTTATATACATGTCAAACACATGTAAAAGAATCATAATTAAAATAATATATTGTGTTAATAATGCTGATATTAATACGATATAATTATCAATGACTTGATATAAAACAATACCCGTAATAATAACCAAAAGTGTAATTCCTAGCGCGTAATAAATAATTGGCTTTTTAAATAGGGGTTTCATGTTGGTACCTCCATTTTGTATCCAAGTCCTCGTACGGTTTTAATATAAACAGGTTTCTTCGTTGATGGTTCAATTTTTTCCCGTAAATGACTAATATGCACATCTACGATTCTAGTATCTCCTACAAAATCATAATCCCATACGGCACTAAGAAGCTGATCCCTAGATAATACTTTCCCTTTGTGATTTGCTAAATAATGAAGTAATTCAAATTCTTTTCGAGTGAACGTTAATACTTCGTCCGCTTTTTCCGCTTCATATCTTTCTGGATATATTGTTATGTCACCGATCTTTATTGTATTTGGCCGTTGTTCTACTTGTTTGTTGGTCCTTCTTAGGATCGCCTTAATCCGTGCCAATACTTCTTTTGGGCTGAAAGGTTTGGTTAAATAATCATCCGCTCCTATCTCCAGCCCGAACACTTTATCGAACTCTTCCGATTTAGCAGTGAGCATTAAAATTGGAGTTTCTATGTGTTCACTTCTTAAATGTTTACAAACATCTATCCCATCCATTTCAGGCAACATTAAGTCAAGAATGATGAAGTCGTAATCATTTTCTTCTACCTTTTTGATAGCTTCTAGTCCGTTGTACGCTACATCCGTACGATAACCAGCTTTTTCTATATTAAATTTTAACAAAGTTACGATTGAGCTTTCATCATCAACAATAAGTATTTTCTCATTCATCATCTATTCCCCATTTCCCCTAAAAGCCATTCTATATATCTATCTTACAATGGATGAAAGATAAAAGAAATATTTGAATGGAATTGTAAAGAAAACTTTAAAAACAACATTTAAGGTAGGCAAGTTGAAATTAGTCTTAAACAAAAAAGAACTATCCGATAAAAGATAACTCTTATCTTCTACTATTAGAAAAAATTCTCCAAAGAACTTGCTGTGATGGATTTTGGTTTATAAGCGGGACAAACCTTTAATTCTCCTGTTATGACCTCATCCCCTTCTACATCAAACCCATGAACAGATAGCGTGACTTTATGAGCCTCCACATCAATGGAGGTCACCTCTACCGTAAATTTAACTTCCGTATTATGATATACCGGTTTTGGAAAGGTCATTTCATGGTCTGTAATGTGACTTCCTGGCCCTGGTAAATGCATCGAAACAATGGAAGACACCATTCCAAATAGCATTACGGAAGGTACAATTGGACGATGATATGGAGTCTGTGAAGCGTAATCGTGTTGGATATAAAGAGGATTGGCATCATTTGTTAAACCAAGATATAATAATAAATCCTTATCTTGAATCATGTGAGTTGCAGTGTATGAATCACCAATATGTAAATTATCGATCTTCTTTCCTAATTTCCTTTTCTTCCCTATCATGTTGACACCTCCATAGAATGTAAGCGTTTTCTATTATATCAAATAATACCATGATATTCTACGAAATAAAAGAAAAAACTCCTTTCCATAAAAGGAAAGAAGCTCTTCATGATAACTATTGCAATATGTTCAAAACGTTTTTAACCGAATCAGCAGATTTATCTAATGCTGCTTTTTCTTCTTCTGTTAGATCTAACTCAATAATTTCTTCAATACCGTTACCACCAAGGATTGTAGGTACACCTAGATAAATATCCTTATAGCCATATTCACCTTCAAGATATGCAATCGAAGGCAGTATACGACGTTGATCTTTCAAAATTGCCTCTGCCATTACCGTTAGTGATGCAGCTGGTGCGTAATATGCGCTACCATTCCCCAAGAGATTTACAATTTCACCGCCACCAGTACGCGTACGTTGAACAATCTCGTCAAGTCTATCTTTTGAGATTAAATTTTCCAAAGGAATGCCTCCTGCATAAGAATAACGGATTAATGGGACCATGTCATCTCCATGTCCACCTAGTACAAATCCGGTTACATCTTTTACAGACACGTTTAATTCTTGTGCAACAAATGTACGGAAACGAGCAGTATCTAGTACGCCTGATTGACCAATAACACGTTCTTTCGGAAAACCAGATTCTTTATATACTGTATAAGTCATTGCATCAACAGGATTCGTTAATACAACAATCGTTGTATGCGGTGAATAACGAACAACTTCTTGTGTAACAGACTTCATAATTTTAGCATTCGTATTTACAAGGTCATCGCGGCTCATACCTGGTTTCCGTGCAATACCTGCAGTGATGATAACTAAATCAGAATCTTTGGTTTCCTCATAGTTAGCAGTTCCAATAATATTTGCATCAAATCCTTGAACCGGACTAGCTTCTAACATATCCAAAGCTTTTCCTTTTGTTGGATCTTCCATGTTAGGAATATCAACCAATACGACATCACCAAGTTCTTTTTGGGCTATCATTAATGCAGTAGTTGCACCAGTAAATCCAGATCCAATCACAGATATTTTATTTCGTTTTTTACCCATTTGAAAACCCCCTTGTCTTTTATCAAGAAGTAAAACGGTTGAAGCTTCAAGCTGAATCTAAAATTAGAAGAGTGATTATCCCATATTTTTAATCAGTTCGTCACCGAATTCAGAAGTTTTAACTTCTGTTGCGCCATCCATTAAACGGGCAAAATCGTACGTTACGACTTTAGAAGCAATGGTTTTATCCATTGATTTTGTGATTAAATCAGCTGCTTCTCTCCATCCAAGATGCTCAAGCATTAATACACCTGATAGAATAACAGATGAAGGGTTAACCTTATCTAATCCTGCATATTTAGGTGCCGTACCATGAGTCGCTTCGAAAATTGCATGCCCCGTATCATAATTGATGTTTGCTCCAGGAGCAATACCAATTCCACCAACTTGTGCTGCAAGTGCGTCTGAAATATAATCACCATTTAGGTTCATCGTAGCAACTACATCAAACTCTTTTGGACGAGTTAAAATTTGTTGTAAGAAGATATCTGCGATAGCATCCTTCACAAGTATTTTTCCAGCTGCTAGTGCTTCGTCTTGTGCTTTGTTAGCGGCATCTTTACCTTCTTTTTCCACAATACGATCGTACTCAGCCCAAGTAAATACTTTATCACCGAATTCTTGTTCAGCAACTTCGTAACCCCATGCCTTGAACGCACCTTCTGTAAATTTCATAATGTTTCCTTTATGAACTAGTGTAACACTTTTACGACCTTCATTCAGCGCATAGTCGATTGCTGCACGAACAATACGTTTCGTTCCTTCCTCAGATACTGGTTTAATTCCAATACCAGAAGTTTCTGGGAAGCGGATTTTATGTACATCCATCTCATCTTCAAGGAACTTAATAACTTTCTTCACTTCATCAGTACCTTTTTGCCATTCAATTCCAGCATAGATATCCTCTGTATTTTCACGGAAAATAGCCATGTCAACATCCTCTGGACGTTTAACCGGTGATGGTACACCTTCGAAATAACGTACTGGACGTAGGCAAGTAAATAAATCAAGCTCTTGACGTAGTGCAACGTTTAAAGAACGGATTCCACCACCAATTGGAGTTGTTAAAGGTCCTTTAATAGCAATTTTATAGTCGTTAATTTTATCTAGAGTTTCTTTTGGTAACCATTCTCCTGTTTGGTCAAATGCTTTCTGACCTGCAAGTACCTCTAACCATTCAATCTTTTTCGTTCCATCATATGCTTTTTCAACAGCTGCTTCAAGCACTCTTCTAGCTGCTGCCCAAATATCAGGTCCTGTTCCGTCTCCTTCAATAAAAGGAACGATCGGGTTGTTTGGGACATTCATTTGTCCGTTTTCTACAATAATTTTCTCACCTTGTGTCATAACTAAATCCTCCTAGTCTTCTTATCCTCTATGGTTTAATCCATGATAATAGCCGGGAATACCGGCTATTATCATTCTATTATTTCACCTATCGGTTGTTAATTGCAACATATTCTTGTGTGTTTGGTCCAATCCACTCTGCACGTGGGCGAATAAGACGGTTATTGGAATACTGCTCAAGTATATGAGCCAACCAACCAGACACTCGACTCATTGCAAAAATAGGTGTAAATAAATCATGATCAATACCTAGGCTATGGTATACAGATGCTGAATAGAAATCAACATTTGCTGGTAGCCCTTTATTTTCTTTGATATATGATTCAATTTTCACGGACATATTATACCATTTTTCTTGCCCAGTAAGTTTTGTTAATTCTTTAGACATTTTTTGAAGATGTTTTGCACGTGGATCACCATTTCGGTAAACACGGTGTCCCATCCCCATAATTTTTTCCTTATTTGCCAGTTTTTCTTCAATATAAGGAATTGCGTTTTCTTCTTCACCAATTTCAGAAAGCATTTTCATTACACGTTCATTGGCACCACCATGTAATGGGCCTTTTAATGCTCCTATTGCTGCAGTTATACCAGAGTAAACATCAGACTCGGTAGCTACACAAACCCTAGCAGTAAACGTGGATGCATTAAGCTCATGGTCAGCATGTAGTACAAGCGCTTTATTAATTGCTTCCACTTCAATTGGTTCTGGGTCTTTTCCATTTAACATATACAAGAAGTTTTCCGCATAACTAACACCTTTTTTCGGTTTAACCGGCTCCTTACCTTGGCGAATACGTGCGAAAGCAGCTACCACTGTGGAAATTTGTGCTTGTAAACGAATTGCTTTACGTTTATTGGCTTCTTCTTCCATGACATCTGCTTCTTCATCATATAATCCTAATAAAGAAACTGCAGTGCGTAATGCCGCCATAGGGTGTACCGTCGATAAGTCGTAGGAACGTAGATGGTCAATTACAGCTTGCGGTACTTCCATATGTTTAGAAATTTCATTTTTAAAAGCATCTAATTCCGATTGGGTTGGTAGCTTTAAATTCCATAATAAATAAACTACCTCCTCAAAACTTGAATTTTCAGCTAAGTCATCAATTTTATAACCAACATATGTTAGTTGATCATCAATAATTGAGCTAATTGATGATTGAGTTGCAACAACCCCTTCAAGTCCTTTCGTTGCTGTCATAAAATACCCTCTCCTTTTCTAGAAATAGTTTAAGAGTAATAACATAGTTAATGTAAATTTTATTCGACAATATCCCTATGTAAATAAACATTGTCATCCCCATGAATAATTATAAAGTATTCTACCGCTAATGTGAATTGAAACCGTTTGATTTTCTCAGATTATTTCCTAAAAAAGCGATTACAACCGACAAATTAATTGTTTTTGTTGCAAAAAGTATTCCATTTAATTCTTAAAAGCATGTCTATTTTTTCTTAAAGCATCATAAATAAAACTATAGAGGATAAGATTTTTTAAAAAATGGGGAAATCATATGTACAAGCAGTTATCCAATCAAATGTTAAGATGCCTCATCGTCATAGGAATTAGTTTCGGTTGCTATTTTTTGTTCGTATACACTTTCATGTATACCTATCCATTCATCATTGCAATTGGTATCTCTATACTTATCAATCCAATGGTGACGGTACTGGAAAGAAAAGCAAAATTACCTCGTAGCTTAGCAACAGTTACTGTTATCATATTTATTTTTGTTATTCTTTTAGGAACTGTATTTCTTATTATTTCTGAAGTAGTTCAAGGTACATTGTATTTAGCCGATATAATCCCAACCTATTTTGAAACGTTTGTCGGAATTATCGAGTCATTCGTTTATGATAAAGTACTTCCTTTATATCAATCGATAACTTCTTACATTCATACATTACAACCAGCACAGCAGGAAACTATTGTTGAAAACATACAAAGTTTTTTAGGATACATTACTACTACAGGGACAGCAGCACTACAAAGTTTTTTCTTAAATATTCCATCACTCATTTTACTATTACCAAATTCATTAACAATTTTTATCTTTATTATCTTAGCAACTTTTTTTATTACAAAAGACTTGGAGCGGCTTAGGCATACTGGAAAACGAGTCATCCCTGAAAAATTACACAATTACTATCATGACCTAGCCGCTCACCTAAAAAATGCTTTCGGTGGTTACTTTAAGGCGCAATTAATCCTTATTAGTATTTCAACATGTATTACTTTTTTCGGACTATTGATTCTTAATGTAGAACATGCTTTAACCATAACATTCCTAGCAGCAATTTTCGATATACTACCATTTATTGGTACTGGGATAATTTTTATTCCTTGGATTTTATTTACTTTTGTAACTGGGAACTATTGGTTAACAATAAGTATTTCGATACTTTTTAGTCTAATTATTATTGTTCGGCAAATTTTAGAACCAAAAATTCTATCAGATAGCATCGGTGTAAATCCACTCTTTGGATTATTTGTTGTTTTTATTAGTATCCAAATTTGGGGCGTTATTGGGATATTGATTGCACCATTATTAATGATTTTTTCTTATGTACTCGTGCAATCACGTACATTGTCAAGAGTTTGGGAATTTATTAAAGGTTAGCCTAATTCACCACTTTCGATATATAACAACATCCTTATCCATTAGTCGCTTAATAAGCTTTTGTAGTACACCTTTAAAAACCCCTCTTGTCCCAGGTAATACTAAAATAAACCCTGCAATATCTGTGATAAATCCAGGTGTAAATAAAAATACACCACCAACAAAAATACAGATTCCATCAAGAATTTCTTCAGCTGGAACCTGACCGTAATTCATGGATTGTTGTGCTCGTTGCCACGTTTCTATTCCTTGTTGTCTAGCTAAAGCTAAACCTACAATTCCTGTTAGTAGAATGAGTCCAACAACCCACCACGGTCCGATCATTCCTCCTGCCCAAATGAAAACTCCAATCTCAAGGGCTGGTATAATAAGAAATGCTATTAATAACCAACGCATGTAACCCCTCCATTATTATGAATTTGAATATGTAAGACATTTTTTGTTGGAATAAATGATGCTTTACATCTTTGTTATAAGTTTCCGAGTGAGGATTCCTTCCCTTCATTTAGGCTTTCATCTCTGTTATGAAGGAATGCGTGACGTTTACTTTCTCTTTACTTAGATCTAATATTCAGAATTTACACCTATAAAAAAGAAGGGGATTCCCCCTCTTTTTTAGTTAACACTGTACATTATGCTTTAGAAGCTATAGGTACTTCCTTATAGAACACTAGCATGGCCTTTATAAATATCACCTTTACTACCATCTATTGTAATGTCTTCTCCATCTGTTAACTGATCAACAATACCTTTAGCACCAACAATTACCGGAATTCCCAGGCTTAAACCAACTACTGCAGCGTGTGAAGTTAGCCCACCTTCTTCCGTAACAATTCCACTTGCTTTTTCAATTGCTGGCATCATATCACGGTCTGTACCATACGTTACAATAATATCACCAGTTTCAACATTTTTTACTGCCTCTTCAGCGTTTCTAACAATGACAGCTTTTCCATATGCGCTCTTCTTTCCTACTCCTTGCCCTTTTGCAACCACGTCACCAATTACATGGACTTTCATTAAGTTAGTCGTTCCGCTTTCTCCAACTGGAACACCCGCCGTAATAATGACACGACTACCTCTTCTGAATAGGTTCGCACTAATACCAGTTTCAACTGCAACATCAAGCATTTCGTCGGTTGTCGTTGCTCTTCCACCCATTACAGCATGTACACCCCAAACAAGCGATAATTGACGGTTTACTTGATCTGAAAATGTAACAGCAACAATTGGTGCTTTGGGGCGATATTTGGAAATCATGCGTGCTGTATGACCGCTTTCAGTTGGTGTAATAATTGCATCAACACCTAAATTCATTGCTGTATGAGATACCGATTGACTTATCGCATCTGTTATTGTCATATCAACGGATTCAGATCGAATTTTTAAAATTGTCTCATGATCAAGGCCTGTCTCTGTCTTCACTGCTATATTATTCATTGTCTGAACAGATTCAACTGGATAATTACCAGCTGCTGTTTCACCGGATAACATAATCGCATCTGTTCCATCGAAAATTGCATTAGCAACATCAGAAGCCTCTGCTCTCGTTGGTCTTGGATTGCGCTGCATAGAATCTAGCATTTGCGTAGCAGTTATGACAGGTTTTCCTGCGATATTACATTTCCTAATCAATTCTTTTTGAACTAATGGAACATCTTCTGCTGGGATTTCGACACCTAAATCTCCACGTGCCACCATGAGACCATCACTAACCTCAAGGATGCCATCAATATTATCAACACCCTCTTGATTCTCAATCTTAGGAATTATTTTAATGTGCTCTGCATTATGTTTTTCTAAAAGCTCTTTAATATCTAATACATCCGAAGGGCGCCGTACAAATGAAGCGGCAATAAAATCTACATTTTGTTCGATACCAAATACGATATCATTGGCATCTTTTTCTGTAATACCAGGTAGATTCACCTTAACGTTTGGTACATTTACACCTTTTTTATTTTTAATTGTACCAGAATTCAATGGCACGGTTTTAATTTCCTTGTTTGTATGATCAATTTCTACTACTTCTAATTCAATTAAACCATCATCTAATAATATTTTTGAACCCTCATGAACATCATCAATTAAACCTTCATACGTTACCGAGAAGCGTTCCGCTGTACCTTCAACTTCTTTCATGGACACATATACAGGTTGTCCTTCTACAAGCTCTGCTTGCCCATCCTTAAACGTACCAGTTCTAATTTCGGGACCTTTTGTATCCAAAAGAATAGCTACCGTTTCTCCAGCTTTTTTAGCCGCTTCTCGAATATTTTTAATACGAGCACCATGCTCGTCAAAATCTCCGTGTGAAAAGTTCAAACGCGCTACATTCATTCCCGCTCCAATCAACTGCTCTAACGTTTCAACGGATTCCGAAGCCGGACCAATTGTACATACAATTTTGGTTTTTCTCATTAATAATTCCTCCTACATTATAAATCAAATGAAAATAAATCTATCTATTTCATGTCAAAAAAGTTAAATCGATAATTCTTTAGAAAGCTGATACATTTCTTCATCAATTGTGTGTTCGACAGTTAAAATTGTATCAATATCATGGTCCACTAACTTATTATTTTCAATTCCGACCATTCTACCAGCCTTCCCTGCCAATAATAAATCAACAGCCTTTGCTCCAAGCCTACTAGCTAACACACGATCGTTTGCCGTCGGAGAACCTCCACGTTGAATATGCCCCAACACCGTGACACGTGTTTCCAGGTCTGTTGCCTCTTGAATTTTCTTGCCATAGTCAATTCCACTTCCAACACCTTCAGCAAGGATAATAATACTATGTTTTTTACCTCGTTCATGACCACGCTTCAGGCGTTCAATTACATCCTGAAAGTCATCTGGTTGTTCAGGTATTAAAATGCTTTCTGCTCCATCAGCTAAACCAGCCCATAATGCAAGGTCACCAGCATTTCTACCCATCACTTCAATTACATATGTACGTTCATGAGATGTTGCTGTATCACGAATTTTATCAATCGCTTCAATAATTGTATTTAAAGCTGTATCAAAGCCAATAGTAAAATCGGTTCCTGGTATATCGTTATCAATTGTCCCAGGTACGCCAATACAAGGATAACCTTTTGCTGTTAGTTTTTGGGCACCTCTAAAACTACCATCCCCTCCAATTACAACCAAACCTTCAATTCCAAACTTGTTAAGCTGTTCAATTCCTTTATTTTGCCCGGCATCTGTTTTAAACTCTTCACACCTTGCAGAGTATAACTTCGTTCCACCACGTTGAATAATATCTCCTACAGACCCGATCTCCATTTTCTCAATATTACCTTCGATCAGTCCTTGATACCCATTTTTTATTCCATAAACCTCAACATTATGATAGATACATTTTCTAACAACTGCTCGAATTGCAGCATTCATTCCAGGTGCATCTCCACCACTTGTTAAAACACCTATTTTTTTCATTTAATAATCACCTCAAGTTGCTGATATTCTATATTATCCAGTATTAGTATGTACTCCTGCTTAAAAATTAAGCATGTCAGACCAAAACCGGTTCTAGATAAGGATACCTCCTTATCCAAGATAATCGTAAAAACGTAAAATATCAATTAAAAACAATGGATTGAATAATAATTTTTAATTATGTTTTACTTATTGATGCACCAACGTTTAAACAGTATATTCCATTTAAAATGTAACATACTTATTAACCGAGAATTTCCCTTATGTAAAATTCCTAAAATTTACATAAAAATGAAAATAATCATGAGGGTTGCGAACCCACATGATTATTCCCTATAGTTCCATATAATCTCCAATTTGTTTATATTTTTCCCATCTTTTCTCAAGTAATACATCAGCTTTAACATTTATTAATTCATTGAGTGATTCTTCTAGAACCTTATTAATGTTAACTGCTTGTTCCTTAATATTACGATGTGCTCCACCTTTTGGTTCAGCAATTATCTCATCGATAACACCTAAATCATATAAATCAGGTGCTGTAATTTTCATCGTTTCGGCAGCCTTCTGAGCAAGACTTGAGTCCTTCCACAATAATGCAGCCGCCCCTTCAGGAGAAATAACAGAGTAAGTCGAATTTTCAAGCATGTGGATACGATCACCAACCCCTAATGCTAATGCTCCACCACTTCCACCTTCGCCAATTACAATACAGATAATTGGTACACTCAGACCAGCCATTTCCATTAAATTTCTAGCAATCGCCTCACTTTGACCGCGTTCTTCTGATTCCTTGCCTGGGTCTGCTCCCTTCGTATCAATAAATGTAATGATTGGACGATTAAATTTCTCAGCTTGCTTCATATGACGTAACGCTTTTCGATAACCTTCAGGGTGTGGCATTCCAAAGTTTCTCCGAAGATTTTCCTTTGTATTTTTTCCGCGTTGATGTCCAACGATAGTCACAGGGGTATCACGATAAAAAGCAATACCTGATACAATTGCCTCATCGTCTCCAAAAGAACGATCCCCATGAAACTCAACAAAATCCGTAAATAACTCCGCGATATAGTCTAATGTTGTTGGACGTTCTTGATGTCTTGCCATTTGTACACGTTGCCATGGTTTTAAATTCCCATATATATCATCTTCTAAAGTGGCTAAACGTTTTTCTAATGTGGTAATCTCCTCGGATAGATCAATATCACTTTCACTAGTAAATTTCTTCAATTCTGCAATCTTCTCTTTTAAATTTACAATAGGTTTCTCAAACTCTAGTACCTGTTTCATGAAGAGCTCCCACCCTTCTGATGGATTTTCAATATCTTGACAAATAGTTGTTTTAAATCATGACGATTAACTACTTGGTCTAACTGCCCATGTTTAAATAAGAACTCAGCAGTTTGAAAATCATCTGGAAGTTTTTCTCTTGTAGTTTGCTCAATAATCCGTCTACCAGCAAATCCTATTAAAGCCCCTGGTTCAGCAAAATTGTAATCACCTAAGGATGCAAAGCTTGCTGAAACTCCACCAGTAGTTGGATGCGTCATGACAGAAATCATTAATCCACCAGCATCAGAGAAACGTTTGATTGCAACAGATGTTTTTGACATTTGCATGAGGCTCAACACACCCTCTTGCATTCTTGCTCCACCAGAAGCAGTAAATATGATGAATGGTAGGGATTGCTCTTTAGCGTTTTCAATTGCACGGGCTATTTTCTCTCCCATTACAGAACCCATACTTCCCATTCGGAAGCTGGCATCCATTACAGCAAAGGCAGTAGCTTGTCCCTCAATCGTACCTTTTCCTGTTACAACCCCTTCATTTAGACCTGTTTTCAAACGATCTTTTTCTAGCTTTTCTTCATAACCTGGAAAATTAAGAGGATTAGTAGGTGCTAATCCACCATCCCATTCTTCAAATGTTCCTTCGTCAAATAAACTATCGATTCTTTCCCAGGCTGTTAATTGATGATGGTGCCCACAATTCGGGCAAACATTTAAGTTTTTGTTCATTTCTTTTCGGTAAAATATTTTGTAGCAATTGCTACACTTTTTCATGAGCCCTTCTGGTATATCTGATTTCACTTGTTCGCTTGGTACCGATGCATATTTCCTTTTTTTAGTAAAAAGGTCTTTAAGCAAGGTAACTCCCCCTTTTTTCGGAACGACCGCGATCGATCGGTTTTTTCATTCAGAAGTGTTGAAACTCTACTTACTATATCGAATCCAATATAAAAAAGGTGTCATAAAGAGTCGATAAAAATTATTTTATAATAACTGTATCCTCAAATAGGGATTCAATGGATGGATACTTCCTAGTTCTAAATATATTTATTAGTTCAACATAAAATTTTTGATCATAATAATGTGCATCCATTGTATGTGAATACTCTTCCATTAACCTCCATATCCGGGTTAATAAAAGGTTCTCTGTTTTAGTAAATAAATACGTAAAATAGGTAAGATGTTGCTTTTTCATGTCATCAGATAGATCCGTTGTTAGCTTTTCAAGTTCATTAATATTCTGATCCGTAAGACGTTCATAGGCCATTTTAGCAGCTTCTTTTTCTAGCTTCTTCTTCGTTTGTAATAAATCATTCCTTGTAGACGTTTCTTGTAAAATAAAAGATGCTAAAACCTCAACCGATTGGTAGGGACGATATGCACTTAGAAATGTTCCTTCACCATGCTTTGTCTCAATTAAACCCAACAGTTCCATCGCACGTAAAGCTTCTCTAACTGACGACCTCCCCGCACCTAACTTTTCAGAGAGCTCGCGTTCTGATGGCAATTTATCACCAGTTTTTAGCTTATTTTCATCAATTAACTTACGTATTTCCTGTAGAACTTCCTGATATACCTTTTGCTTCGGTGACATGGACACAGCCATGATCCACTCCTTTACACCTATATTACCGTATATAGGATTTGACCATTAATTTTCTATTTTCGTTAATTTTCTTGTTTTCTCAGCTATTTCTTCTGGATCAACTTGGATGCGAGCAACCCCAGACTCCATCGCAGCCTTTGCAACACTAGAAGCTACGAGCGGTGCGACACGCGCATCAAACGGGGCAGGAATTACATAATCCGGATTGATATCTGCTTCACTAATAAGGGAAGCAATAGCTTCAGCTGCAGCAACTTTCATCTTCTCGTTAATTCTAGTCGCCCGAACATCTAATGCCCCACGAAAAATACCTGGAAAGGCTAAAACATTATTCACCTGATTAGGAAAATCTGATCTTCCTGTTCCAATTACCTTTGCACCAGCTTCTTTCGCATCATCTGGCATGATTTCAGGATCCGGATTTGCCATTGCAAAGATGATAGGATCCTCGTTCATTTTTTGTACCATTTCTTTTGTTAAGGCTCCACCTACAGAAACACCAATAAACACATCTGCATCTTCAAGCATTTCTTCAAGGCTTCCTTCTTTTTTATCTAAATTTGTAAATTTAGCAACCTGATCTTTCACGTCATTCATTCCGTAAGGTCTTCCTTCAAAAATAGCACCTCTTGAGTCACACATAACCATATCACGGACACCGAAATGATATAATAATTTAATAATAGCAATTCCTGCAGCTCCAGCACCGTTTGCGACTACTTTTATATCCGAGAAAGATTTCCCTACTAACTTCAATGAATTAATTAATCCAGCAACTGTTACGATTGCCGTACCATGCTGATCATCATGAAAGATTGGAATATTGGTTTCTTTTTTTAAGCGATCTTCAATAATAAAACAATTTGGCGCAGCAATATCCTCCAAGTTTACTCCACCAAATGTAGGCTCCATCAATTTAACTGTTCGTACGATCTCCTCTACATTATGTGTGTCTAAACAAATTGGAAATGAATCTACTCCAGCAAAACTCTTAAATAGAACGGATTTCCCTTCCATAACTGGTAATGCCGCTTCAGGCCCAATGTTTCCAAGTCCTAATACTGCCGAACCATCACTTACTACTGCAACCATATTTCCTTTCATTGTATAATCGTAAACTGTTTCCTTACGATCGTGTATTTCCTTACAAGGTTCGGCAACACCAGGGGAATATGCTAGACTGAGTTCTTTTGCATTTCGAACTGGTACCTTTGATTGGGTCGATAATTTACCTTTATTGACTTTGTGCATTTGTAATGCTTCATCACGTAAATTCACTTTATTCTCTCCTTTTGCAGTAGAAGGTATAATTTATGATAAATAGGTGGTCAGACCACTTAACTATTACATTATAACAGATCAAAAACGTCTGTAAAGTATAGACAATTTGCCTCTTTAAAAATAGCCGTATTCGCATTTTTTGCTGCGCATTATGTATATACTGCGACGCAACTTTTGGTTTCACCCAATGGAAGTATTGTTAGAAAGTCGCTACGTCAGATGTTCACTTTCCGCGGATTGCCTGAGCCTAAATATAAAGGAATGAGGTTCCACTTCGTCATTGATGAGGATCGAGGTTCCGCTAAATCACAAAAATACCGCCCAAACCAGGTGTATGAGGATCCTCGTTCCTCTATTAGTCATAAATCAGTGTAAATTATACTAAATATAGGTGAATAAAGGAATGAGGATCCAAAACCATGCTCCGAAAGAATGATATCGGCGATTTAGCGGAATGAGGATCCACCTCGTCATTGATGAGGATCGTGATTCCGCTATTTCGACCCAATGGTGGTCAAATGAATCCTGCTTTCTCCCATTGGCGGATTACGTATTCCACCATCAGCTTCATTTTTGAGTACATTTCTTACGTCGCATAATACATCTACTACGTATCAACATGAAAAAGCAAATCGTTTTGAAAACATTGTTTATTTTTCTAAAACAACACTACTTCTTCCAAATTTTTTATTTAATGCCTGTAAGCAGGCGTAACTTGGATCGACATTATAGTCGTAGGATAATTGATAGGTTCTCTTTTGTTCTTCTTGGTAAATAATAATCGGAGTATTACCAGGGTATTCCTGAGCTAGTCCTTGTATGAATGACAAAGCATCTTTTTTCGTTTGTTCGGTTAATTTGATAAATAAGCGCTTTTGCACATTTGTTGCAAGCTTGTCCCTATTAAACTTAACAACCTCTGATAGAATCCACTGTAGCTTACCATTTCTTTCTTCTATCTTACCCGAAAAAACAATTATTACCTCTTCAGCTAACCAACGGTTTATTGTACGATAAGTATCTGGGAACACAACTGCATCCATTTCACCTGACTCATCACCAAGTGTTACAAACGCCATTTGGTCACCTCTTTTGGTACGAATAGCCTTAATTGCTTGTACAATTGCTACACCTCTTACATGTTTCTTCCCTACTAGACGCTTCGATTGATCTAATGAAACAAACCCATTCTTTCGTAATAGAACACGCTCATCTTTTAAAGGATGACTAGAGATATAGACCCCTAATAGGTCTTTTTCATCGGACAATTTTTTCATCTGACTAAAATCTTCTATATCTACATAGTTTACATCTAGCTCCAATTGATCCTGAAAAAGACTTGGTTGATCAGAGAATTCCTTAAACAATTCACCCTGTTCAATTGCTTGATCAATAGAAGCTAATAGACTTGCTCGATTACTATACGTATCATCAAAAGCACCAGCCATTATCAGCTGTTCTATAGTAGACCTGTTAATCGCTTTCTGTGAAACTCGCAGGCAAAAATCAAACAGATTTTTAAATGGACCACCATTTTTACGTTCTTGAATAATTTCTTTGATTACCTGATTGCCAATTCCCTTAATCGCGAGTAACCCCATTCGAATACCATTATCTTCAACAGCGTACTTACCGTAACTTCTATTAATGTTTGGAGCAAATATAGGAATACCTAGATTTTTCATTTCGTTCACATACACATGTATTTTATCGTGTTGATTGACAATGGAACTTAATAATTCCGCATAAAAATTCTTCGGATAATGTGCTTTTAAGTAAGATAACTGATACGCAATTTTACTATAAGCAACGGCGTGGCTTTTAGGAAAGCCATAGTTCGAAAACTTAACAATCCAGGCAAATAATTCTTCACTAACTTCCCTTGTATATCCGTTCTTTAAACATCCTTGTATAAAGAGTTGCTTTTGTTCTTCCATAATCGCCTGTTGTTTTTTACTAACCGCTCTCCGTAATATGTCTGCCTCTCCGTAGGAATACCCTGCAATACGATTAGCAATCTGCATAATCTGCTCTTGATAAATAAGTACACCAAAAGTAGACTCCAAGATGGATTTTAAGTCAGGATGAGGGAACGTCGTTGCTTTTCGCTGATGTTTCCTATCGATATATACAGAAATAAATTCCATCGGTCCAGGTCGATATAATGCATTAACGGCAACGATATCGTCAAACGAAGTTGGTTTTAGACGCGTTAATACTTGTTTCATCCCCTCAGATTCCAACTGAAATATCCCATTTGTTAGTCCCGCTTGTAATAATCGAAATGTCTCACCGTCGTTCTCGGGAAATTCCTCTAAACTTATCGTTTCCTTTTCCGTGTAGGAAATAGATTGTAAAATGCGTTCCAGTAATGTTAGGTTGCGCAATCCCAAAAAATCAATTTTCAATAACCCAATTGACTCTAGGTCTGTCATCGTAAATTGGGTTAGACTCGTTTCATTTGTCCCAACCGTCAAGGGAACATGTTCGATAAGTGGCTGTTCACTGATCACAACCCCTGCTGCGTGTGTAGAAATGTGTCTTGGTAACCCTTCTAAAACAACAGCAATTTGGAATAATGTCTTTAGTTTTTCTGAGTGCTTTATATAATTCTTTAACTCTTCGGAAGCTTTCACATGTTCTACTAATGTCTTAGATGACTGCGTTGGGATCTCTTTTAAAATAAAATAGGCATCTTGTTGGTCAACATCTAAACTCTTGATTAACTCTCGTACAAGAGAGCGTGCGGCATATGTTCCAAACGTGATAATTTGGGCAACATGTGCTTGCCCATATTTACGACGCACATATTCAATTACTTCATCACGCCGCTGATCAGAAAAATCGATATCAATATCCGGCATGGTAACTCGCTCAGGATTTAAGAAACGTTCAAATAATAAATCATGTTTCATTGGATCGACGTCAGTTATACCTAAAACAAACGCAACAATTGAACCAGCAGACGATCCCCTCCCAGGTCCAACCACAATGTTATTTTCCTTTGCATACTTAATAAAATCCCAAACTATTAAAAAGTAGTCACTAAAATCCATTGATTGAATGACTTCCAACTCATAATTTAGTCGATTCGTAACGTGTTCGTCTACCACTTCATACCTTTGTTCAAGGTTTTGCCAACAAATTTTTTCCAGATAGGCATGCGCAGAGACTTCCTCTGGAACTGGATAGGCAGGTATCATACGCTTCTCAAAATCGAAGCTTAATTCACATTTCTTTGCTATATTACCGGATTCTAGTACTACTTCCTTCCATGAATCATGAAACACTTGCTCCATCTCTAGTGACGAACGGAGGTGATGTTGCTTTTTTGTAGGTTTAGCATGTTCGATGGACCACTGCTTTCCATGCTTTAATGCTTGCAAGCAGTCAAATGCAATATCCTCATTTTCATTTAAATAACATACATCATTAATGGCAACTGCTTTCGTCTGGTATAATTCACAATAGGCTTTTGTTGCATTATGAATTGCATGGTCATTCTCTTCCCCATGATCTTCCACTCCTAAGTAAAAATCCCCAGGAGCAAACATCGCTTCCCAAGTATCTAAATATTGTTTTACCCGATCATAAGAGGTAGACGTTATTCTAGTTTTCAACTTACTGCTATGAATAGGTAGAATACATAATGTACCCTCCGTATATTCTTTAAGTTTCCCTTTCTCTATCCCCTTTTGTTGTCTTGTTTGGATTGTGGTGCTTAATTTCACCAACTGCTTGTATCCATGATTGTTTTTCGCTAACAGTACACAGGACTCATTCTCTTCGTCCGTATTAAATACGGTAACAGTCATTCCTATAATAGGTGTAATTCCAAACGTTCGACATGCTTTATAAAAAGGAATTGTACCATATAATACATTTTCATCGGTTAATGCCAATGCATCAAATTGCAACTCGCTAGCTTTTTTCACTAATTTTTCAATCGTTATTGTACTGTTCATTAAGCTGTAACCACTTTTAACTTGCAAGTGAGTGAATGACATCGTATCCCGCCCTTACCTTTCACTATCAACCCGAATAACGGGAATGTTTCTTCTATTATAACGAATCTATATCCATTCTGTATATCAACATACCTTTAACATAACTTGTCTACTCATTTCATAGAATGAAAGAAGTACAGAACAAAAAGGGAGCGTCTAAAATGGAGGAAAGATTCTTTGCTTCTTTGATACATTGTTTTTTTATAGCCTTTGGAGTAATTATTGGCGGAACTCTGATAGGAAGTATTGGTGCCTTCGCAACTGGAGATGCTCCATTTACAGAAATGAACCGATTGGCAAAAAAACTCCGGATATGGGCAATTGTAGCCGCAATTGGTGGAACATTTGATGCTATCGAAAATTTAGAAAAAAGCTTAGGTCCCGATGGATCTTCCATAGATATTGTCAAACAAGGGTTACTAATTCTATCAGCTATGGGTGGCGTGAAGGGTGCTATGTTATTAATCGGTTGGCTTATACAGGAGGAGATTACCTAATGCACATTCCACCATATCATAAAAAGCCTGGCTGGCAACGTTTTTTAGCAGGTGTATTCTTTGGTGCATTAATTTCCTATTTCGTTGTCATCTTTATGTATGGAACCATGTATGAGCGATTAGTGGAAGAGAATAGTACATTGCAATTAGAATTATCAGAGGCTAATAATCGAATTGATGCATTAAAAGAGGACAATCAAAGCTTGGACGAACAATCCAAAAAACCTATGACAGTCGAAAACATTGAATTAGAAATAACTAATGCAGAAGACATGCGAATCGACACATTACTACTTGTTCAGCTAGAACAAATGGTACAAGAAGAAATCAAACATATTATTGGACAAGATATTAATGTAGTTAATGAAAGCAATGAATTGTTATTAGCTACAATTGAAAATAAGAATTTTAAGGTCGATGATTTCACTTACAACTTTGAAATCAAACGTTTATTCATTTCTAAAAATGTAAAAATAAGTGCTGAAGCAAAAATTTCCAATTAATAGGCATTGTGAACATTTCATGAAACCCTTTCCTATACTATAGAGATTATGAGAATTTTCTTGTAAAATATAAATGTAGAATCATATTCTTTCATTTACATTTATATACTCTAAGGAAAGGGGTAGATCTAAATGTTAGTCTTACACGAAAAAAGAATTTGCGAGCGTAAAATGAACCAGTTAAAAAATGGGTACTCTGCTTACGCTGAATCTAGAGAAGTCATTCGGTTGATAAAAAGAGAAATCTTAAAGAACAACATGGACGTTTACTATGATGAAACACCGAATGGATGTTGGTTTATTCCAATGAAAGAAAGTATGAGTAGTTAGTGATATGGATGATAAATACACAACAATTCAATCAAAAGATTAAATAGCATTGATTATAAACACCGTAATCAATGCTATTTTGGTATTATTTTATTTTTGACAGGCTATTTCCATATCATTAATGACCTGCTCTGCTTCATCCCAAGAGTAAACTGTGGCCCCTGATGCCAATGGATGTCCACCACCATTATATTTGGCAGCAATTTCGTTGATAACAGGACCTTTTGAACGGAGACGTACACGAATTAATTCGTCCTCCTCAATAAAGAAGACCCATGCTTTAATCCCTTCAACATCTCCTAAAATTCCAACTAGCATTCCAGATTCTGAAGGACTCACATTGAACCTTGCTAAAATATCCTTTGTAAGTTTAATGGAACTAACACCATTTGCTGATAAGGTAAAGTTTTGCAAAACGTATCCTCTAAGTCGTGCAATCGTATCCTTCACATTATACATGCCCTCATATAACTCTGGACGATCAAAATCATATGTTACTAAATCAGCTGCATACTGAAGCGTCTTTTTTGTTGTACTAGGAAATAAGAACCTACCTGTATCTCCAACAATTCCCGCATAAAGAAATCGAGCTGCCGCATTAGTTAGTTGGACACCCGCCTCCTGGTTTTCTTTATAAAATTCATAAATCATTTCACTTGTTGAGCTAGCAGCAGTATCAACCCAAGCAATATCTCCATAAGGGTCAACATTTGGATGGTGGTCAATTTTAATAATTTTATTTCCCATAGTGTATCGCTGGTCATCGATTCGTTCTGTATTAGCGGTATCACAAACGATAACTAATGCGTTCTGATAAACCTCGTCTGCTATTTGATCCATTTCAACCAAAAATGTCAACGATGGATCATCCTTACCAACGATAAATACTTTTTTACTCGGAAACGATTCTTTGATTATTTCTGCTAGTCCTGCTTGGGATCCTAAAGCATCAGGATCTGGTCGCACATGACGATGAATAATAATGGTATCATATTGTTCAATAGTTTTTCTAATTTGATTTGTAGTCACATTACTTCTCCTTTATATGTAAATTAATTGTCATATCTCCTTCTAGCGTTATTTTCCAAAACAAGCTACAATGGAAGAAGTGTAACGTTTCGAATCTTTGGCTAGGAGTAGATGAACGAATGATCATATTTCCAATACTAATCGTCTTATCTGCCGTTTTATATATTTATTATAAAGTGGCTATTTTGAAAACAAAAGACGGATTAACACAGGCATACTTTAATGCGAAATCTCGCATTTGTTTAGGCAGTTTTTTGCTACTTTTTGGAATCAATCAATATGTATTCTACGGTACAAAAATATCCCTATTTATCGGGATTGTTTTTATCATTATTGGTGGGATGCAAGCTGTACGTGGTTTCAAAGAAACAAAACATTATCGTAGAGAGTGGCGACGCTTAAACCCGGCTGACTAGAATAACTAGTCAGCTTTTTTATTGAGGGTTTATCGATCCATAATCTGTGCCATTAATAATGCTTTCCCAACAATTTTACGTCCATTAAATACTTCCACATCTATTTTGGCATACATTCTTCCTGCTTCAAGAAGCTTTGGCTTCAGTATTACATAACTATCAATAGGAACCGGTTTGATAAAGTAAACCGTTAAATTCTCAACTACGAGCTCCCCTTTTTTAACATGAGCAAGCATTCGACTACTAGCTTCAGATACTAAGGAAGTAAATACTCCGTTTGATAAGGTTCCTAATTGATTGGTCATCTGCGGAATAACCTTGGCTTGGTAGGTAGGTGCTTCATCCTCCAGTTCGATCATATTGCTAGAAACAATATCATCGATCGTCTCTCCTATTTGTGGTTGACGTTGAATTTGCTGTAATGCTTTGATTACATCCTGTCGCGAAACAACTCCCTGCAGAACGGAAGATTGATCAACGACTGGAACAACTTCAATACCTTCCCAAACCATCATGTGTGCCACATAGGCTAGTGAAGTTTTTGATTGAACAACAATTGGATTTTTCGTCATAACTTTTTCGATTAATAAGTCACTCTCTCTTCCAATAATATCCTTTGATGTGACAATTCCAATCACACGCTGTTTGTCATCTAATACAGGAAAGCGTGTATGCTTCGACTGTTCATTTAATTCATACCAACGTTTCACCGTATCCTTTGCAGTCAATGAAAAAGCTTCATCGGATGGAGTAAAAATATCGCCTACGAATACAATTTCCTTTTTAATTAGCTGATCATAAATTGCCCGGTTGATCATCGCTGCTACCGTAAAGGTGTCATAGCTCGTGGAGATAATGGGAAGTTTTTTTTCATCTGCTAACTTCTTAATATAATCCTCCGTATCAAATCCACCTGTAATCAGGACTGCAGCCCCTTCATTTAAAGCCAACTCATGCGCTTTTACACGGTTACCTACAATAAGTAGGGAATCTGCTTCTGTATAACGCATCATTGCATCCAATTGCATGGCACCAATAACAAACTTATTAAGTGTTTTATGCAGTCCTTCCCGCCCACCTAGTACTTGTCCATCAATAATATTAATTACTTCTGCAAAGGTTAAGCGTTCAAAATGTTCTTTTTTCTTTCGTTCAATTCGGATCGTTCCCACTCGTTCGATTGTACTAACGATTCCCTGGTTTTCTGCTTCTTTTATTGCCCGGTATGCAGTCCCTTCACTAACATTTAAATGCTTTGCTATTTGACGAACGGATATTTTGTTACCAATGTCTAATGAGATAATATGTTGGATAATTTGTTCATGTTTTGTTGCCATGTTTGGTCACCGACTTTCAACTGTACTAGTCCAATTATTTACTATTATTATACAGTTGATTCCTCAGAACCTCAATTAATATTGGCGTTGACGCTGTCGGTATTGTTCCTGTTCCATTGCAGGTGGTGCTGTCATTTGGAGTAGTGTTGCAAAATTTGCCCCAACTACTAATAGGAAAAAGACAAGCCATGATCCCCAAAATATAGCCTCCATCTGTGAAGATGCTTCTGGGATAAGTGGCCAAGCAAAATATAGAAAAAAGCCTGCTAATAATAGTCGTAGTATTGCATAGTGTCTCATGGTAATTCCTCCCCCTTTCTTACTTAATACATATTTATGACATAAGAGACTCAATCAGAACCTTGTACCAAGTAATATAAACAGGAAAGCAGAATGACAATTCCTTTGCCATTCTGCTATCTTTCTGAGAAATAAGTGGTTACTGTCAGAGAAAGGGAAACGGAATCTTCTCGTTGGTTAACAGAGATCGAGTCTATCGTTATAAGTCGTTCACTCTCTAACAAGGAACCTAAAAACAAATTAACGTTAATTAATTTATCTCCTGAAACCTCTATGGAATAACTTGTATTACGAACCTGCGCCGACTCTTCCTCCATTACTTCCCCAATCGATGAGATGGATTCAATAACTACATTAGCATTAGATGCAGCCGTATGAAACGTTGATAAAACATTGTCGGGAGATTTTCTATTTGGGATCTGTAAAGCAACATAGGAAAGATCCTCATCTATATCTTCTGTTTGGCTGACAAGTGCATCATAACGCGTTTCAAACATGGTTACTTGTTGCTCAGTGGAATGAAGTTGGTCTTCTAATGGATGGATTACCGTTATGAAACAAATCCCATAAAAAACCAAGGCTGACACAATTAATCCTAGCCAAATAACAGTATTAATTCTTTTCCGTTTAGCCATTATCACCAAGCTCCTCTCGTAAAACATCACCATTTATCGTAACCGATAAGGTTGCTTGGTACTGCTCTCCCATGTTGTTTATATTAGAAATCTGCGCATCTAGAACATATGGTTTATTCAATAATTGGCTGACATACTCTGCAATAGCATCTACCTTTCCAAAATTTGCTTCTAACAGAAAATGACCTTCGTCAGAAAACGTAAAACTGGATAATTGAGCAGTTGTCTCCAAGGAATTCAATGTATCCTTATATAACGCAACATTTGGAATAGTTTTATTCTGAATTGCATTTACTCTATCCTGTAGTTCCAATAATTCTTGTTCCGTAGCTGTCTCCTGATTATAATCTCTTAGTAAATTTTCAAATTGGATTAATTTATTCTCTTGAGCAACAATTTGTTTCTCTAATTCCCCCTTTTGAATATATAAGATCACCGAAACAGCTGCTAGTAGTAGCAGGAAACCCACACCCATAACGAAGGGAGCATAATTCTTTTTTGGTTGTTGTTCTAAAAGGTTTATTTCTGTATTCATTTATTGCTCCCCTTTACGAACTTCCGGTTTCAAAGCTAGTCCAAGTGCATCAACAAACTTTATTGGTAATTCTTCTCTGATATTGTGTAACGGAATAGTAGTAACGTTTTTCAATTCTTCCCTAACAAGTTTTAAAAAGGGAAAATCTCCCGTAAGTAAAAGTAAGTTAATATTTGCTTCCCCTTTTGTAATCGAATATTGATAGAAATCGATAATCCGAGTAATCTCCCTCGTATATTCAGTAATAACTTGTTTCGCCTGTTCACTATCCACCTCGTCTAAGGCTTCTATTTTCATGTAACGTATAAAAATCGCTTTATGATCACGATATGCAGTCAGTTCCAGTGCATCTTGATTCCAATGTATATGCAACACATTCTCTTTTTCCTTATCACGTTGTTGATAGTAGTAACGGTATACAGATAGCGATGTTAAGTCAACCGCTACTGATTTCAGTCCAGCCTCCTTGAAAACGGCTTGAAATGCAGTAATTTTTTCTTTCGGATAAGCAAAGAGAAGAATATTTTGGTTTTCCTGCTCTTTTGATAAAAATTCGATCGCAATTGAAGGATCAGCAAATGGCAAATGAATACTTACACCGATTTGATTCCTTACATATGCATTCGCTTCTTCTTTAGATAATGCTGCAGAAATTTGCATTTGCCTGATTACAACCGTATCATCTGGAATACAAAAATAAAGATTTTTACCTTTCCATTTATGTTTTTTGACTAGCTTATTAATGATTTTTGAAAAGGCAACATCCTTATCTATTTTCCCATCCTTAATAACTCCTTCTGGCAATTTCTCCTCCCCAAAAGCTAACGTTCCCTTTTTATTTTTTTTAGGATATGTATAACGCAAGAAGCGATTTGTGATAACAATATTAATTCTACCCTTACTAAATAACCCCACCTGCTATCACCTACCTACATAATTTTAGTTAAAGGACTATGAAAAAAGTTTATAATTGAAAGAAATTGATATACCAATCAATTAATTTTTCGCCATAAAAATAAGTTAATAATGTCGCTAACACTATATATGGACCAAATGGCACTGGTTGGTTACGTTTAATAAATTTAATAAGAATTAATACCACACCGAATACTGATCCAATGATGCATGATAAAAAGAAGGTTAAAAGTACGTTTTTAAATCCAAGTACGATACCTAGCACTGCAAATAGTTTCATATCGCCAGCGCCCATCCCACCACGGCTGATTAGGATTATGATAGCAATAATACCCAAACCACTTATAGCACCAGTTAAAGATGACCACCAAGGGTCCAGTGGTGTAATAATACGTAGAATCACAAATAATGGCAGGAAAAACAATAATACTTTATTTGGTATTAACATGTACTTAATATCTGATACTACTATAATCATTAACATGGACACTAGTAATAGTGACGTTATCAATTCCATCGTAAATCCATACTTTACGTAACTTAGTGAAAACAAAATTCCAGTTGAAAGCTCTATGATTGGATACATCATAGAAATTTTTGTTTTACAATTTCGGCATTTTCCACCTTGAAATATGTATGATAAAACCGGGATAAGTTCATACCATGAAAGCGTTTGTTTACAATGCGGACAAATGGAGCGGTCATTGGTGAAAGGTTCGTTTTTTGGCACGCGGAGTCCGACAACATTGTAGAAGGAGCCAAAAATTAGGCCGAAAAGGAAAAATAATGTAGAAATTAATATATACATATTTAAGTCCCCAATATACAATATTTAATAAATCACCCTCACATAGGTAAGGGTGATTTTATCTATGGAGTTGATTCTCCACTTGCTGCATTATAACTAAATGTACCACTTGACTTTGATACTGTTCCTTTAAATTCCGTCTCATCATAAGGGTTTTTTGGAATATTTTGTAAATACCCAGCATTATGAAGAGCTTCCGGAGTCATATCATCAGTAAAATCACCACTAACATCAGCGAGCCTAGCAGCATTTAGGATTAATTCAATATTTGCATTATAAGCATCTTCCTTTGAATCATCAATTACATTCCCAATAGCAGGTACAGCAATCGCCAAAATTATCCCTAAAATAGCAATAACTGCTAATAGTTCAACTAAGGTAAAACCTTTTTCTTTCTTCCACTTCTTCCAAACTTGTTTTAACATATAATTCCCACCTTATCATTAAGATTTTATTTATGTTAAGACATTCGTTGTCGGTTGCACTACTTACTCACGACTATCCAAGTGCCCAAAAATAGAGATAGTCAGTCATCATATCATACAATTGTCCTAGTTATATTATAATGTATGAGTAGACAAATATCCACAACATTTTCAAGAAGAGATTACATACGTCCTACAAAATAATACATAATCACTGGAGATTTTCAAATAAAGAAAACATTGGTATGACAACAGCAGCTATAATACTTCCTACCATAACGGTTAACACAATAATCATGAGTGGTTCAATCAGTGTTTTAATTCGGTTCGATAACTGATCAACTTCCTCCTCATAGAAATCAGAGACCTTTTGTAGCATTTGGTCAAGTGTTCCTGTTTTTTCCCCAATTTGAATCATTTGTGTAACCAATGTCGGAAATGCCCAGTGTCCTATCATCGGCTTGGTAATAGATTGACCAACTTCAAGGGATTTACGCGATTGCTCTAATGTAGATTTTATTACCCTGTTGCCTACAACTTTTTCGGTAATCTCGACTGATTCTAAAATGGGAACAGCACTATTTACTAACGTGCTTAACGTTTGGGTCATTCGTACTAATGCACCTTTATGAACCAATATACCTAAAAAAGGAAACTTCATTTTTACAATATCCATTCGATATGCGAACTGATCATACTTCTCATGCAAATATTTATAAAGTATGATGGCTACTAAAATTAACATTAGAATAATCCACCAGTAAGTACCGACGATCTCACTTAAATGTAAAATAAAAAGGGTAAATGCAGGAATATCTTCACCAAATGAATTAAACATAGTAATAAACTGTGGAACAACAAAAACCAATAGGAAAATGCTTAATAATAGTGTAATCACACCTACTACACTAGGGTAAATTAACGCAGATACGACTTTTTGTCTATTTTGGTATTGCTTCTCAAAATAATCAGCCATTTGGTTTAGAATTTCATCTAACTTACCACTAGCTTCACCCGCACGAATCATATTAATTAATAAAGGTGGAAAAATTTTCGGATGCCGTTCGGCCGATTTAGAAAGTGCTTGTCCTTGATCTAGCTGTTGATCAATATCCGCTAAGGCATTTTTTAACGGTTTACTTTCCGTTTGTTCAATCATTGTTTTTGTAGCTTCTGAAATAGAAATGCCTGCATGTATTAATGTTGCATATTGCCTTAAAAATAGTACAAAATCCTTATGATTTACCTTTTTCGTAATGGTAAGATCCTTGTTCCATAGCTTTGTTTCTTCAATTTCTAATATAACAAGTCCATTTTTTTCTAAAGCCAATAGTGCTTCCTTTTTTGTATTTGCATCAATCTTCCCTTTTACTTTTTCTCCAGAGGAATTTTTTCCACTATATTGGAAATTCATGTTTAATTACTCCCTTCGTGAATAAAAGGAGAAGCCGATTCATAAGAAATTTGATCCTCTTGAAGCAAACGTTTAATATCCATTTCCAACGTATGCATACCTTGATCTTTGGATGTTTGTAAAACATTTTGCACTTGATGAAGTTTTTCGTTTCGAATCAAATTTTTAACTGCAGATGTGTTTACTAATACTTCCGTTGCCACTCTTCTTCCTTGATTATCACTTGTTATCAATAAGCGTTGGGAGATAACCGCTTTTAGAATGCTTGATAATTGTATCCGGATTTGCGTCTGTTGTTCGGCTGGGAATACATCGATAATTCGTTCGATCGTCGAAACTGCACCAGTTGTGTGAAGTGTTGCGAATACCAAATGCCCTGTCTCAGCAGCTGTAATTGCGGTTGATATCGTTTCTAAATCTCGCATCTCCCCAACTAGAATGACATCAGGATCTTGTCTTAAACTAGCACGTAAACCTCCGGCAAAACTATTTGTATCAAAACCCACTTCTCGTTGATCAATTACGGATTGATCATGAGCGTGCATATACTCAATTGGATCTTCAAGTGTAATAATATGCTTTTTCATTGTTCGATTCATGTAGTTAATCATAGAAGCGAGTGTTGTACTTTTACCACTACCCGTTGGACCGGTAACTAAAACTAGTCCCTGCTCGTAATTAATTATCCCTTTAACAATAGACGGTAGATGTAACTCCTCGATTGATGGAATCTGGGAGGGTACGATTCGAATTGCCAATGATACATCTCCACGTTGATAAAATGCATTAATACGAAATCTAGATAAGTCACGAATTCCATAAGAGAAGTCTAGTTCGCGATTAATCACTAGTTGCTCCAATTTTTCTTTTGAGAGTATGGACTGGACAATTTGTTCCGTATCTTTTTGTTCTAATTTTTTCATATTTTGTTCTGTTAATCTTCCATTCACACGATAAATAGGAGCTTTTCCAACAGTTAAGTGTACATCAGATGCTTTTTGATTGATTGCTTCGACTAACCACATCTCAAATTGCTCTTTCATATCTAATCCTCCTAGACGCTAATGGATACTTGCATAATTTCCTCCATAGTCGTTAACCCATCTTTCATTTTCTGCAGTCCATCCTGAATGAGAAATTCCATCCCTTGCTCTTTAGCATAAGCTCGCAATTCAGATATCGATTTATTATTCAGTAACATACTACGCATTCTATCATCAATTACAAGAACCTCATGGATGGCAATTCTTCCCCTATATCCATTATGATGGCAGGTGCTGCATCCCTCTCCAAAATAAACGCGATCTACTTCCATTCCATTTTTAGCATATATTTCTTTTTCCATTTCGGTTGGTTTACGATCTGCTATACAATCCCGACAAATTCTTCTTACCAACCGTTGTGCAACCACACCTGTCAAAGATGACACAACAAGATACGGTTCAATTCCCATATCAATTAACCGAGGCACTGTATCTAATGCGCTATTTGTGTGCAATGTACTAAAAACTAAATGGCCGGTCAACGAAGCACGAACTGCAATTTCAGCTGTTTCTTGGTCCCGGATCTCCCCAACCATAATAATATTTGGATCTTGACGTAGAATGGAACGTAACCCATCCGCAAAAGTTAAGCCAACTGCGCTGTTTACTTGTACCTGGTTAATTCCTTCCATTTGATACTCAACCGGATCTTCAATCGTAACAATGTTGACATTTTCTTTATTTAAATAATTAAGAGCTCCATATAATGTTGATGTTTTACCTGAACCAGTTGGACCTGTTAGCAGAACTAAACCAGATGGCTGCTTGATTAGTTTTAGGTATTTTTTATAATTTTCTGCTGAAAAATTTAATTCGCTCAAATTCATTAATGCATTATTTAAATCCAATATTCGAATCACTATTTTTTCACCATGAACCGTTGGAAGAGATGAAATACGCAAGTCTACTGGTGTGACACCAACACTCGTTTTAATTCGACCATCCTGAGGTAATCGGGTTTGCGTAATATTTAAGTTGGCCAATATTTTTATCCGAGCGATGAGTGAATTTTGTAAGAACTTTTGAACAGTCTTTTCAGTATGTAGTCTTCCATCAATACGATAGCGAATGTGTACATCTGCTTCATGTGGATCAATGTGTATATCACTAGCTTTCAGTTGGACACCTGTAGTTAAAATTTGATCTAATAGCCGTATAATTGCCTCTTCATCATCTTCAGATGTGTTTTCGATCATGGACTCTGAGTTCTGATTATAATAATATTTGTTTATAGCAAAAAGAATATCATCCTTTGTAGCAATGACGGGTTTAATATTAAACCCTGTAGCCAATTCCAAATCATCAATGACATAGTAGTCCATCGGATCTTTCATTGCCACTAGTAGAGCATTGTCCTCAACCTTTAAAGGAATGATATAATTCTGTTGCGCCATTTCCTGAGGTACAAATCCTAGTACGTGTTCATCAATTGGATACTGATAAAGAGAAACATGCGGTATGCCTAACTGAAATTCTAACACTTCTATTAATTGTTGTTCTGTTATATATCCACGCTTGAGCATTACATCTCCAAGCTTTTGATCTGGCTTTTTGTCCTCTAACGCTTCCTGGATTTGGTCTTCTGTAACCAGACCCGCATCCTTTAATAGGTCTCCTAGGCGTTTACGCTGCGCCATATCTTCGCCTCACTTTCTAGTTTTGCGTTAACGCAATTGTTACGCTGCTGTTTTCTACAACTTCTTTCCCACGAGCAGTTCCAATACTGTCAAATTCAATAACTATCTCCTCTAGATCATCCGTACTTGTGTAATGCAATGTAGGAAGTACTAATTCAAAATACCTATTCCCATCTTCAATTACTTTTACCCCACTTAGTGTATCGTTAAGCGTATTAATTTCCGAAATTAAATCTTGAATACTCCCTTCATCTACTACTTGTTGAAAGAGATCTCGGTTTTCTTCGAAGTGATATTGGTAATAGTCTATCCCCATTTCAGCAATATTCGTTGCATCCATGTTATCCTCCATAATTACAATCTGCTTTGTTGTATTTGAAACTTGATAGAACAAAGTCATTATAAATAATAGCAATAAAGTTATGAGAGAAAGTGTTAATACTAGTGCAGCACCATGCTCATTTTGAAGTTTACTCATCGAGTTCACCTTCTAAATAAATATATGTATCGCTGAAAATCCTTCCTGGGTCATCTGTTTGATGAATCTGTATTTGTGTCCGATACAAGTCTAACTCTTCTTCCTTACATCCACGGATAACTGGATAATAACCTTCTAAGTATATAAATTCGTTACTTATGTTTCGAACATCAAATGGATCACTCATGGCTGGACAGGAAGTATTAAAGTTGGTGTGTATGTTTGAATGGTTTTCTAAATCAAAAATGACTTGATCCATCAAGTTGCCTGATTTCAATTGTCCTTCTGATTGATTTGTCCAATTTATTATTTGTGGAAAAATAGGTAAAAATATTGCAATTACCATGCTTAATAGTGCAATAGATGCTATAATCTCAATAAGAGTAAAGCCATCGCGATTAACAATCCATTTTTTTATTAACATAGAGTTCACTCCACGAACGTGACTTTCTTCCTATTATATCATTATACTGGACGTGAAAAAACATGATAATTCGACAATTTAAAAATGAAAAAGGAATAACTTTGATAGAATTACTTGCTGCACTTAGTTTACTTTCAATAGTTATCATTCTATCAGGCTCTCTTCTTTCTCAAATCATGAAGGGAGAGGGGTCCTCAAGTAGTCAGGTTTCCATTAATCAAAAAACCAATGTGCTTATTAACGAACTCAGAGAGAACTATTTAAACAGGATCGACAACCTTTCAAGCGACACATTCAACCTTTGTTTTAGTGGTTATGAGGATATTTCTGTTATAAAAGTTGTTATTAATAAAAATCAGGAGTTAAATATCATTGATAATTGCATTGAGGGGATAAAGAATCAAAAAAATCTTCCAATCCGAATTGTTACTAGAAATAATTTAGGACAAGAGCTAACTGTCGAAACGGTTTTTAACAAAATGGAAGAATTAACAATGAATATAAATTTAAACAATAACGAAGATTTTGATAGTAAGGATGACTTCGAATCGATTACAAATGACAAGTCTGGTTATTCCCCTGGAGACACCCAAGAAAATTGCAATTTTATTGGGTATACAAGTTTTACACAACATCAAATTGGTCCCTGGAATTCGTGTAATAACCCAACAGTTGTCGATGGTAGTGCATGGTTTAAAAACAACATTTCTTTCCATAGTACTATACATTTTACAAGTGGTATTAACTTCTTCGCTGATAATATATTCAATTTAGAATCAAACTCAGAATTAACGATTGAGAATAATGCACGTTTGGAAGGACAATCAACTTTAAAATCTAATAGTAAAATGACGGTTAATAATTTATTAATTTTGGATAAATTTACTTTACAGTCCAACTCTCAACTAAATACACAAGGTGGATTCAGAGTGGACGGACCTTTAACCGTACAAAGTAACAGTAAAATGTTAATTGGAGGACATTTCTTCAGCCTAAATAATACTATTTTTCAAGAAAACTCCAATATAAATATTGATAAAAACGCTACCTTTGAAGATAATGTCACATTAATGGGAAATAGTAATCTGACCATTAAAGGAAACGCTGATTTCTATAAATCCTTGCACTTTCAAGAAAACTCTAGAATTACAATCAACGGCGATTTGCACGTAAGAGGTGATTTAACACCGGAATGGGGAGCTGGAGCCATTTGTGTTAAAGGAACCGCAACCTTTGATAGAGACTTATTTTCAAATCTGAAAATAAATGAAGATGCAAATGCATGTTATTCACCAGCTGGATATAATATTTATATCATTAATTAAAGTAAAAGTGAGCTTTTATAGCTCACTTTTACAACTCCAACTCATCACCAACATTCATCACACGCCCTTCACCTGTCTTCACGCTTTGTGCAAATTCCTGTGGATCTTGTTCAATTACCGGGAACGTATTGTAATGTACAGGCACCACCATTTTCGCTTTGATCCAATCTGAAGCAACTAATGCATCATCTGGTCCCATCGTGAAGTTATCTCCAATTGGAACGAATGCAAGATCGATGTCATTCATCTCTCCATACATTTTTAAATCAGTAAACAATGCCGTATCACCTAAGTGATAAATGGTCTTACCTTCAATTGTTAGTAAGATTCCACCAGGCATACCGGTGTAAATAATAGATCCATCTTCCTCTGTATAAGAAGAGCCGTGGAAAGCTTGGGTGAACTTTACGTGTCCAAAGTCAAAATTTCTTGCTCCTCCAATATGCATTGGATGTGTTTCAATACCTTTTTGTCCAAGGTACACCGCTAACTCATTTGGAGCTACCACTAATGCACCTGTTCGTTTTGCGATCTCAACCGTATCTCCAACATGATCATTATGGCCATGTGTTAATAAAATGAAATCAGCCTCGACAGTATTGGGATCCAAATCACATCCATCATTCCCAGAGATAAATGGATCGATCAAAATAGAATGTTCCTTTGTTTTCACTTGTACCACGGAGTGTCCATGATAGGATACCTTCACAAAAATCTCTCCTTTTTAACAGTGTTACTATCTCTATTCGATAAAAAAGCGCAGAATCCTTTTAAAAATAAAATGGATCTTCAATCAGTCGTTTTTTATCTCCCACTGATTGTTAAATGAACGAACCGGATATTTGATTTTCAGTTGATCCCCCATTTCAACTACCAGGTAAAACCTTAAATACCACTAGAATGATTACTGAAAATTTTTTGGAAGACATTTCTAGCCTTTCTAAAATTATTTAGAAACATACATCTACTTATATTCCTATATCATTACTGCCCCTATCCAAAAAAACAGCGAATGAAGAACACACTGTTTTTTCATGGGTTATAATATAAAAAAGACTTCCCATTATCCATGAGAAGTCGCTCTAAAGTTATTCCAAATGTCCCATCACATTGTCATATTCAAGACCGTGTGCTTCTGCGACTGCTTGATACGTTACATATCCTTCAATTGTATTAATTCCTTTAAGAAGAGCAGCATTATCTAAACACGCTTGCTTATACCCTTTGTTAGCAATTTGTAAAGCATATGGAACTGTAACGTTCGTTAAGCCAATCGTCGAAGTACGTGGCACTGCTCCTGGCATATTCGCTACAGAATAGTGTACAACACCATGTTTTGTATAAGTCGGGTTATCATGAGTAGTTATGCGGTCAACTGTCTCAAATATACCCCCTTGGTCAATTGCCACATCCACAATTACGGAACCTTCTGGCATAGCCTGTACCATTTCTTCCGTAACCAATTTCGGTGCTCTTGCTCCTGGAATTAATACAGCTCCAATAACTAAGTCAGAATCCGCTATTGAATCCGCAATATTCATTGGGTTTGACATAATTGTGTTGATATTTGTACCGAATATATCTTCTAATTCACGTAAGCGCTCTGGGTTTAAGTCAATAATAGTAACATTTGCACCTAGTCCAAGCGCAATTTTAGCAGCGTTCATACCAACGACACCACCACCAATTACGGTAACTTTGGAACGTTTTACTCCAGGAATCCCACTTAATAAAACACCTTTTCCACCTTTTGATTTCTCAAGAAATTGTGCACCAATTTGAGAAGCCATTCTTCCAGCAACTTCACTCATCGGTGTGAGAAGTGGTAATCCACCATTATTTAATTGAACCGTTTCATAAGCAATACCAATGACTTTTTTATCAATTAACGCTTTTGTTAAACCAGGTTCTGCTGCTAAATGTAAATATGTAAATAAAATTAAACCTTCATAAAAATAATCATATTCCTCAGGTAATGGTTCTTTAACCTTCATTACCATCTCTTGTGACCAAGCTTCCTTTGCCGTTTCTACAATTGTCGCTCCTGCTTCAAGGTACTGTTCATTTGTAAAACCAGAGCCTAACCCAGCACCATCCTCCACAACCACGACATGCCCATCAGATATTAATGATAAAACCCCAGCAGGAGTAATTGCTACTCTATTTTCGTTATTTTTTATTTCTCTTGGGATCCCTATATACATGATTTCATCCTTCCCACTAAAGTAATAATGTAAGCACTTACATTGTACCAAAGTATGCCAAAAATTGCATCTTCCTCTTTAATATATTCGATAAATCATAAAATCGCAAGCGCGTAATTTTAAATCAGATAATACTAAAAAATTTGTACATTATATATGAGAAAATTTATCCCTCGCTAAGGGCTTACAAATGCCTTCGTGGTACTATGTACGAAAAAACAATCCACCCATGACAGAGTGGATTGTTCCGGATCATTCTTAGTTCTTTTGATTATTGAAATGCCATACACCAATATTATTGTGTTTTTGATCCTCCACGACGCCACTTTGATAGCTTTCAAACAACTGGTTTTGAACAGCTGCTACACCTTTTCTATCCTCTACGACTTTTTTGCTATTCTTTTTAGCCAAATTGTTCACCTCCAACAAATTGAAACCCAAATCTTAGAGTTTCCTTATTAGTTTGTGCAAGAATCCATATTATTGTCATGTTTTCTTTTACCAAATGTAAGCGCTTTATAGTATAATGAATATGTAAGATGAACTGGTCAGAAGGGGGAGAACAATATGGAATTTGAGTATAAAAATATTGTTGTAGCAGTTGACGGTTCGAAAACTTCAGAGAAAGCGTTTAAAAAGGCTTTAACTTTTGTGAAAAGAAATCACGCTCGCCTCATCTTAGCGCATGTTGTAGATTCTAGAACATTCGCCACAGCTGAAGCCTATGATCGAACGCTTGGAGAAAGAGCAGAAGAATACGCAAAAGAACTCATTAACAGCTATGTTGAGAATGCCAAAGAAGTTGGTATTACCGACATTGTACGTTGTATTGAATATGGATCTCCCAAAGTAAAAATTGCAAAAGATATAGCAAACTCCGTTCATGCTGATTTAATCATTTGTGGAGCAACTGGTATGAATGCTGTAGAACGATTTCTAATTGGAAGCGTCTCCGAAAGCATTACTAGATATGCTACATGTGATGTATTAGTAGTACGTTAAAGAAATCGGGTTATACCGATTTCTTTTAGCTATCTTTTCTTAATTCATGGACAACATGAGTTAATTCAGGGATTATTAATCTTTCCATCGCTAATCGAACCGCTCCAGAAGAGCCCGGAGTTGAAAAAATAGCTGTCGATTTTCGAACACCTGCAATTGCACGAGACAAGATTGCAGCGGATCCTATATCTTCCTGGTAGCTTAACAAGCGAAAAATTTCTCCAAAACCGGTCATCTCTTTATCTAACATTGGCTTAACCGTTTCAATGGTAACGTCCCGGGTAGCAATACCAGTACCACCATTTGTTAAGATAACATCGACCTTAGGATTTTTACAGCCTGCTTCAATCTGTTTTTCAATTGCCTTTTGTTCATCGGCTACAATTTCATGAATGGTAACGATATGCCCCTCATTTTCTAAAAGCTCTTTCATTAATGCACCACTTTTATCTGTTTTCACATTTCTTGTATCACTTATCGTAAGTATCATACAGTGAACATTTAGTTTATTCTTTTTATGATCCTGTACAGACATTGAAACCCCTCCCTTACTTGACCTAAAAAAGGCTTTGCCATTATCTTATAGCAAAGCCTTGGTGTTTTCATTATGAAAGTCTGATCGTATCTCTTGCAATCATTACTTCTTCGTTAGTCGGAATAACGATTACCTTAACTGGAGAATGTGGATAACTAATAAATGCTTCTTTTCCACGTGTATTGTTTAATGTTGGATCCCAATAAACTCCCATAAACTCTAATCCTTTCAATACTTTAGCACGGATCGTTGCACTATTTTCACCAACACCTGCTGTGAAAATAATGGCGTCTACACCAGACATTCTTGCTGCATATGATCCTATATATTTATGGATACGTCCAGCAAACACGTCCAACGCAAGCTCCGCTCGTTCATCTTCGTCTGCCTTCTGTTCAATATCGCGTAGATCACTAGAGAATCCAGATAATGCTAACATTCCACTCTTTTTATTTAAGATGTTAATCACTTCTTCTGCGGATTGTCCCGTTTTTTCCATGATATAAGGGATAAGTGCTGGGTCAATGTTACCGGAACGTGTCCCCATTGTTACTCCAGCTAACGGAGTGAACCCCATGGATGTATCAATGGATTTTCCACCTTCAATTGCAGTTATACTTGCCCCATTCCCTAAATGACACGATAGTAAACGCAGCTGTTCTAGTGGAACACCTAATAAATCCGAAGCACGTTGAGATACGTACTTATGACTTGTACCATGAAAACCATACTTACGAATACCATACTTTTCATAATACTCATATGGCAAGCTGTATAAATAAGATTTTTCAGGCATAGTTTGATGAAATGCTGTATCAAAAACAGCAACCATTGGAACATTTGGTAAAACCTCGCGAAACGCACGAATACCTGTTAAGTTAGCTGGATTGTGTAATGGCGCTAAGTCAGATATTTCTTCAATTTCACGGATAACTTCATCTGTAATTTTCACAGAATCATTGAATTTCTCGCCACCATGAACAACACGATGTCCAACCGCGTCTATTTCATCAAACGAAGAAATGACACCTGAGGCAATTAATTTATCTAATAGTTGTTTTACAGCAACTTCATGATCTGGGATATCAGATGTTTGTTTGTCCTTATTATCATTCGCCTCAATGGTAAAAACCGAATCATTTAATCCGATTCTTTCAACAAGACCTATTGCTAAAACATTTTCCTCCGGCATTTGGATAAGCTGAAATTTCAAGGATGAGCTTCCAGCATTGATTGATAATACATTACTCATTTTGTTTCACTCCTAGTTGTCTTTAACTTTTGTATGATGCGAACCAACTATTCATTTGGCCTAAAATGTCTTCCATAGCCTTCGTATTTTTTAACGAAGGTAACTTTACTAATAACGGCTGCTTTGGAGCAGTAGTATTTTCCCCTTTCTTCTGCAAAATTAATATGCTTTTTACATTTTTCTCTGATTTAAAAGCAGACTCTGGTAATTGAAGTACACCGACAACATGTGCCACGTTATGTAGATATTTATTTAGTTTATCGGACTGATCGCTATCAAAAAGGAAGTTTGGGATCACAAATATTAAATGTCCACCTTCTGCTGTATAGTTCAAGCTTTGTTCAATAAATAAATGATGTGCATAAGAATGCCCTTCGTCTGCCTTCAATTCAAATTCATTTGCTCGAATATCGTCAGGATAATAACCTACAGGTAAGTCAGAAACAATCAAATCTAATGGGTCAATTAGAAATGGACGTAAACTATCCTGATGGAAAAATTCTACTTCCATCTTTTGCAAATTAGCACTTATTAATCCTAATTTAATTAAGGTCGGATCAATCTCACTCGCAAATGCATCTACCTTATCTCCAAGATGTCCCATTACAGTTGTTAACAAATTGGCTGTTCCACTAGCTGGATCAAATAGTTGGACCTTTTCTTTACCAGCAGTTAACTTTTCTGCAAGGTAGCCAACAATCAGTGCAACAGATTCTGGCGTAATCATATGCTGCTGTTGTGTTGTATTATTCATCCCCTTTAGAACTGAAAACTGAATGGCTTTGCGAATCTCATCTGGACGATAGCCACTAATGTCAATTTCTTTTAATGCTTGTTGAATTTTATGTGTTAAAATATCATCCATGGAATCTTCCACATTTTGGTAAAATAACGATTCTAATGTAATGGCTAAACTGTCTAAGTATGGTTCGTTTTCATGCTGCATAATATCATTCGTTGTTTTATCCATCCATTCAAAGAGTGTTTCGACATTTGATTTTTCCATATCTAATCCTCCGTTCATTCTAGAGCGTAACCATTGTACCAAATTGCCAGTACTTCTGCACATAAAAAACTCTCTCGAAACCGGTCGAGAGAGCATTTTTATCATGTAAGCACTTACTTCGTATTTTTGGCAGCTTCTAATGCTTTATCATAATCTGGATGATTAGAAACTTCTTTTACATATTCGACATAAGAAACTTTATTATCAGAACCAACTACAAATATGGATCGAGCAAGTAAGCGTAATTCCTTAATTAATACACCATACTTTTCCCCAAAATTAGCATCCCGATGGTCTGATAATGTGACTAAATCCGTAACTTCATTCACAGTTGTCCATCTCTTTTGGGCGAAAGGTAAATCCATACTTACCGTCAATACTTGGACATTGTCTAATTTGCTGGCTTCTTCATTAAAGCGTTTTGTTTGCTCGGCACAAACTCCAGTATCTAAAGACGGAACAACACTAATTAATTTAATTTTTCCTTCGTAATCACTTAAGGAAACCTCCTTTAAGTCATTAGATAAAACAGTAAAATTAGGTGCTTGATCTCCAGCTTTTATTTCTGTACCTAAAAGTGTGACTGGATCTTGTTTGAATGTAACGTCTACCATGATCATTCCTCCTATCACATTTAACGATTCACTTTCATTATGAAGATTCAGATAGAAATTGTCTACTAACTACCCTTGAATTAAATTTCAAATGACATGGTATCTTCATCATCTTCTTCACTATCATCATTTTCCGATTTTTGTTTTTTACTTCCTTTTTTAGGTTTACTTTTCTTGTTTTCGCTATCTTTTTTTGATTGACTTGAATCACTTATCATTTGTTGGATTTTATCAACTGCTTTAGGTGCAAAATCAATCATTTTTTCATAGATATGTGTATGTTCATCTAAATGAACCATTTTGATACCTTTAGGACTTACGATTAAGAATGCAACCGGCGTAATAGAAACTCCACCACCACTTCCCCCTCCAAAAGGCATAGAACCGCCTCCACTATCACTATCGTCCCCGCTATCACTCTGGGAATTTCCAGGAACAAACTCACTTCCACCTGCTGCAAAACCAAAACCTAACTTCGAAACAGGAATAATAACACTGCCGTCTGGAGATTCTATTGCATCCCCAATGATAGTATTTACCTCAACCATATCTTTTAAATTTTCCATCGCAGTAGTCATTAGGCCTTGTATCGGATGTTCTTCCATATTATTGATCCTCCTCATCATTATCCAAGTTTATTCGTTAACTAAGAATATACTTCATTTTTTTGTGAAGCTTTCCGAATAGATTTCATAACCGTGTATATAGCTTGTCCTATTCTTATCGATACAATGCAATCAAACTTTGACTCCAATTGTTTCAATTGGAAATTTGGAGTAATTTTTATTTTGGGGTTTCCGGATATATTCCCAACCTCTTTTAGATAGGAGATCATCATTCCTTTTAATGTCCAAATACCTCCTATAACAATCCCTGTTGAACTAGCGTTTCCAGTCCCAATTGTGGTTTGCCAATTTAATTGATGGAACCACGACTTTGCTAGTAACCTTTTCATCGTAGCCAAGGATATCTTCATTTTTTTAAATGAATCCTTAAATACTTGTTTAAAACGATCGGTTCCGCCAGATATATCTACTTCTTCTATTAAATCAAAGATATCCATGTCTTCCTGTTTCTTAATATGCCATTCCTTGGAATAGATGTTCAGTCGATATATTCGTACATTAAGTTGAATATCATGTGAATGCTTTTGGTATGTATAACTAATATTAATATAAACCTTGGAAACCAGTACCATGACAACAAGGAAAAATAACACAAAACCAATAAAAACCCAAACCAACCTACCCACCCCTATCTTCCATATACCCTTGTTATTAGCATGCTACATTTTTCCATTTCTATGATAAAAATTTTTCTAAATTAGAATTTCATTGATGGCAATGATAAAATTATGGTAGTTAACTTTCACAGGAGGAATATAAATGGCATACCGAAAAAATATCTTTTTTTATGTATATGACCTTGAAGTAAATAAGCGATTGGAGCCTTTATATGAATTAGCAAAGCAAAACGATTTTACAATTGTATCCGATGCAATTGATGCAAATATCATCGTCAGTGTCGGTGGAGATGGGACCTTTTTACAGGCCGTAAGACAAACAAATTTCCGGGAAGATTGTTTATACGTTGGTATCACAAAAGATGATGAGTCTGGTCTCTACTGTGATTTTAATTTAGATAGCTTTGACGAAATGCTCCACTCGATGGAGCATGAAGAAATGGAAGTAAGACGTTTTCCTATTTTAGAGGCAAATGTTAATGGAGAGTCATCCTTCTATTGTTTAAATGAAGTAAGTATTCGGTCGTCTATCATCAAAACAATTGCAATGGAAGTATTCATTGATAATCACCACTTTGAAACGTTTCGTGGCGATGGATTAATTGTTGCCACACCTACTGGTAGTACGGGCTATAATAAATCAACAAACGGAGCAGTCATCGACCCATTAATACCGAGTTTCCAAGTTACCGAGCTCGCCTCCCTTAATAACAACCGTTACCGAACACTTGGATCCTCTTTTGTTTTAGGCAAGGATCGATCATTAAAGCTTGATATCATTCAAGATGGAAACGATTATCCTATCATCGGATTTGATAATGAGGCATACTCCGTTCGAAACATTCGAAACATAACGATTACGTTAAGTGACCGTGTTATAAAAACAGTAAAATTGAAGAACAACTCCTTTTGGGACCGTGTTAAGAGAAGCTTCTTGTAAAATGTGGGGTTTTCCCCCACATTATTTTTTGTGTGAAGTACCATTGAAGGTTAATTCGTCTGTTTGAATGTTGATTTTCCCGGGTGAACTTTGATTTTTTCTGTCTGAACGTTGATTCTTCCGTCTGAACGTCGATTCTTCAT